>NZ_NFKT01000016.1 GCF_002160525.1 Lachnoclostridium sp. An169 | reverse complement strand
CAAGCAGCTTATCTTTTAGCAGATAACTGTCCAACTAAAAGTAGAAGGGGGATTTTCGCCCTTTCGCAACTTACAGATACACCAAAACAAATTAGCACAACAGGTTAATATAATATTTATGTAAAGACATTATAATAATTCTGTAAAGACTTGGCAAGCCCTGAACCGCAGCTTTTCAGGAAATCATTTTCGCAGAATCATTCGTCACAATAGGTGTAGACTTTAATCCGCAGAAGCCGGGGAGAAGTGATCTGCATGGCCGCCGCCTCATCCCCGTTCAGTCGTCTGCCCCGGATCCATTTTCCATCGCGGAATTCTCCTTCCTCCAGCTCAAGTATATCCATGTGCTCCGCGTCCCCTGCCGCCAGCATGGGGATGCAGTTGTAACCGATCAGGAAGATCTCATCCTCTGCGGTTTTTACTCCCAGAGCAACTCCATTGCCCGGCATTTCCATCAGCGGATGTTTAAAACTTACCGTGATTTTCAGTTTCCCGAAATTCAGCGTATTATTTTCTTCTTTCTTTTCCGCGCACACAGCCTGGAGGTCTTCCGTCCCGTATTTCGGCGCAATGACCGGCATCATCGAAGTAAGCGTCCTGCCGAACCATGCATATTCCTCATAATTCTGAGGCGTCTTCAGAGCGGGATCATTTACATCAACGCCGAACAGGTAACCCTGTATCATGGTAAAGGGCTTTCCTATGTCGTCAAAGCCAAACGGAGAATATCCCATGGCATGATAATGGCCGATACAGTATGCAAGCCGGGGTGCCGCATAGGAATGGGTCGCCGCTTCGGGAATAAAAAGCGGAGCTCCATCTCTGCTGTAGTCGTCGCACACTTCCATAAATTCCGGGACATAGATATCCGGACAAAGGACCTGGATCTCCGGCGCGCAGAATCTCCACACTTCATGTACCCGTGATACCGGGCCTCCGGACGGATACTTTCCGGGCGCATCTCCCTTGTGAACCAGCCAGCAGTTTGCAAACATGGGAAGAGGATACTCCTTTTTCCCCTGCTCCGCCACATAGTTTACATACCCGGAAATATAGTAGGCGCTGAATATCTCTTCTGCCACGGCTCCGAATACTTCCTGCCATGTGCCTCTGTCCGCGCCGTGCTCCACCTCTCTGCGGACATCTTCTTTCATGGTATCTGTGTGGGTCTTCATATACTTCACGAAATCTTCCGGGACTTCCGAGGCAAACGCCTGATCCGCCTCATCAGAGACCTCCCTCGCGTTTCCGAGAAGCCCTGTCTCATTCTCCACCTGCACGCCGATTACCGTCTGCTCTTTTCCGTCCGTTTCGCGGATATGAGCCATCAGTTCTGCAAATGCGCGGGCATCGGCATTCCTTGTCTCCTCGCAGAGATAAGAAAGAGAGTAATACGGTATTTTCGCCGGTCCCACATCGCGTACAGACTTGTCTTTTCCCTTTGTGATCTGCGCCCGTCTGAATCGTTTCCTGTCCTTTTTCACCCACGCCGGAGCATACATCATCTCCGCATTTTTCCAGGAGCCAAACCAGAGAAATATTATCTTCTTCTTCCATTCCCCTGCCTGTCGAATCAGTGCGTCAGGAACAGAGAAATCGAAAACTCCCTCTTCCGGTTCCAACAGCTCCCATGTAACCGGGAGAAGCACGGTATTCATCCCCAGCTCATCCGCCGCCTTCCAGATCTGCTCCATATATTCCGGAGACGATGCGTCCGAATTATGTACTTCGCCTGCCACTGCGTAAAACGGGGCGTCATTTACAAAAAGTACTTTTCTGCCATTGTAAGTTCTGATTTCCGGTATCATGTGCCTGTGTCCTTTCTTTTATAAAAAGTTTTTCTGTGTCCTTTTTATTATAGATGCGCCGCACAGTTCTGGCAAGATCAGATACCTCAAAAAGAGACGCTTAAATCAGCTCGCCCAGCCGGATCTGCGCTCCATCCGCCTCTACGCATATACGGCTGTCCTCCGGGTAATATCTGGTGCTGAATACATACTCGCCGTCATTTACAAACACTTCCACGGATGATATGTCCGCCAGAATTCTTACTTCCTCAAGTCTGTCTGCTTCTGCGTACCGCACGCTTCTTCCCGCAGACGGGGAATTCTTATCCCGGTTTTCAAAATACATCTCAAATCTGCCGTCATGCCAGTCAAGCTGCAGTCCTCCGGCAAGCTGTGCATGGAAGCGGTTTTCCCGGATTCCTGTGACCTGCAGGTCATACACCCGGTATCTGTCCGTCTCCAGACGGTCCTGCACTTCCCCGCCATACTTCATCATCTGTTCAAGCTCGCGCACCGGGCGCTGTCTGACTATGGTTTTTCCACACGTTTTCCCGGCTTCGCCGCCGTTTTCCACATTTTCCTCAGTTTCCACAAATATTTCCCGTGGAAATGTGAAGCAGTGCTGCCATCCCTCGGCAATTGTTCTGTTCGTATACTCCTCGCAGTCCGGCATCCCCATCCATGCAATGAGAACCGTTCTGCTGTCTTCCGTCTGAAAGCTCTGGGGAGCATAGTAATCGAAGCCGTAATCCCACAGCCGGTATTCTGACAGGCTGTAATCCCCGGTAATATCACCGTGAACCATAAAATATCCGGACTGGTATACATTGCGGTCTTCCCAGACGCCTCCCTCAAGCCCCTGTACAGATGCGGAGAAGATCTTCACGCCGTCCGTCTCAAAATAATCCGGACATTCCCACATATAGCCGAACGGGAACGGTGTTTTTACCCGGCTGTGAACCTTCCAGTTTATCTTGTCTTCAGAACAGAAGACCACCGCCTGCCCCACATTTTCTTTCGTGCGGGCGCCCTGTACCATATAATACGTTCCATCTTTCTTCCACACTTTCGGATCCCGGACATGCAGCGTCAGGTCTGCGGGATAATCGCTGTTTTTCATCAGCAGCCGCTTTCTTCCGAAATGGAATCCGTCTTTGCTCGTCACGAGAACCGTGTTCGCTTCCCTCCCGGTATTGACATAATCGTAATCGTCCCGGTCCTCAAGCTTCACACTTCCGGTGTAATAGAGATACATCTCTCCGTCCTCGATAAAAGCGCAGCCCGAGTAAACGCCGCTGCAGTCAAAGGGCTGATCCGGGTACATGGACACTCCCTGATATTCCCAGTCAATCAGATTGCCGCTCGTATAATGCCCCCACATCTTCACACCGCCCTCAACATTAAAGGGAGCGTACTGAAAAAATGCGTGATATATACCTTTAAACTGGCACAGTCCGTTGGGATCGTTGAGCCACCCCACGGGCGGCATCAGGTGCAGTCTCTGGCGGAAGCGGGACTTCCCGCTCCGGATATCTTCTTCCGCTCTCTTTTCCGCCTCTTCTGTTAATTTCTTCAAATCTCTTGTCAGCGCATTCATACTATGTGCCTCCTGGTCATTTTCCTGTTTCTTCTATTTTACAAGCTTCATAATCGGGCTTCCCTCTTTTACTTCACCCGGCTCCGCTTTTTCTGCTCTGGCAAACTGATCCGCATTGGTCAGGATAACCATGGTTGTCGCCGGGTAGCCTGCAGAACGGATTGCGTCCAGATCTGCCTCGATGAGTACATCGCCCTTTCTGATTCTGTCTCCGTCAGATACTTTCTTCGTAAATCCTTTTCCTTCCATTTTTACCGTATCCACTCCCACGTGAATCAGCAGCTCGCCGCCGGATTCCGTGACAATGCACACCGCATGGCCGGTTTCAAATATATTCATAACCTCTCCGTCGCAGGGGGCTGTGATCTTTCCGTCTGAGGGCTCAACTGCAACGGTTGTTCCGAGCATCTCCGAGGCAAACGTCTCGTCGCTGACTTCCGAGAGCGGAACGATTCTGCCGTTCACCGGACTTCCCAGTGTTTCCTCGCTTACGGCATTTTCCGTCCCGGATACGCCCGTCTTCTCTTCCGTCTTCTGGCTCTTCTCTTCCACCTGCACCTGCGGCTTCTGTTTCTTCTCCTCCGCCTGCTCCTGCGGCTTCTGGTCTTTGTAGAGGATAAAGGATATGACAAATGCAACGCCCACTGCAATCAGCATCTCGATCAGATACTGCAACGGCTCATCCAGGCAGAGAAGAATACCGAAGATTCCCGTCACACCGGTGCCTTTCGCGCCGAGGTGAACGATGGACGCATACAGAGCCCCGAATCCTCCGCCGATACATCCTGCGATGAATGGCTTAAAGAACCGCAGGTTTACACCGAAGATCGCAGGCTCCGTAATACCCATGAATGCACTCAGGGAAGACGGAAGTGCCAGCGACTTGATCTTTTTGTCTCTTGATTTTACTGCAACTGCAAGGGCCGCCGCTCCCTGGGCGACATTGGCTGCGCTTGCCAGCGGGAGCCAGTAAGTCACGCCGTACTTGGCGATCTGCCCGATATCAATGGCTGTGTACATCTGATGGATACCGGTAACCACGGTAGGCGCATACAATGTACCCATGACAAGGCTTCCGATTCCCAGTGGAAGAGTCAGGAGCCACTGAATTCCGTACAGGACGGCATTTTCCGCCCACACGAAAATGGGTCCGATGACTGCCAGAGTCAGATAGCCGGTGACGAACACACTGACAAGAGGAGTCACGAAGAGATCCAGGACTTCCGGAACAATCTTGTGAAGCTTTTTCTCGATGACCGACAGAAGCCATACGGCGATGACAACCGGGATCACATGTCCCTGGTAGCCGACCATATCGATCTCATAGAGTCCGAAAAATACCGGCTGTTTCACAAGGACGCCGTTTGTCGCCACGTCGTAGGCGTTCTGCAGGGACGGGTTGATCATGATCATACCGATAACCGCGCCCAGATACGGGTTTGCGCCGAACGCCTTTGCCGCTGAAAATGCGATCAGAATCTGCAGAAATGTATATGCCGTGTTGCTGAACAGCCCTGCAAACACATAGATGGAACTGCTCGTGTCCATATTGATAAATCCGTTCTTGATCATGAAATCCAGAGAATTCATGATTCCCATAAGGAATCCGCTGGCTACAATGGCAGGGATGATCGGCACAAAAATGTCACCTAGCAGTTTGATGGCTCTCATAAATGCATTCTGCTTCTGGGCTGCCGCCTCCTTCGCCTCCGCCTTTGAGCTTGCGGTAATTCCCGCAATGGCGATAAACTCGTCAAACACCTTGTTTACCGTTCCTGTTCCCAAAATAATCTGAAGCTGTCCGGAAGCCTCAAACACTCCCTTCACACCCTCTATGTTCTCAATCGCCGTCTTGTCCGCCTTGCTGTTGTCGGCTATAACGAGACGCAGACGTGTTGCACAGTGAGCGGCAGATACAATATTTTTGCTGCCGCCGACTTTGTCCAGAATTTCCTGTGCGGTCTTCCTGTAATCCATGGTATCTCTCCTTCCTTGCTTTCGATATGTAATCGATTTCATATTTTCTGTATAAAATAATATCGGTAAAAATCGTGTTTGTAAAGAGGTCATTTTTACCGATATTTGCTGTTTATTTTTGTGCAGTTTGCTATTTCTGTTGAAATCGATATCACTCCCCCGGTTCCGGAGAATGTTTTTTCCGCTTCAGGTGCCAGGTGCAGACGGCAGATACGATCGGCACCGTCAGGATAACTCCCATCGTTGAGGAGATCCCCTGAATGATTTCAATCCCGATGGAATACATGTTTATGATCTGGGTTGCCGTATAGCTGTAAACATACATAAATACCAGTGTGTTGATGGAACTTCCGGTAAAAGCAAGAATCAGCGTATTTGACATGGTTCCCATCATATCCTTGCCGACACTGATCCCGGACGCAAACAATTCCCTGCGGCTGAGTTCCGGATTACGGTAGTGGATCTCGCTGATTGTGGATGCCACTGACATCGCCACATCCATGACAGCACCGAGAGCCGAGATGAGAATCCCCGCGTAAAGCAGTTCTCCGATCCGCACATTTGTCATCTGTCCTACATATTCCAGCTGCTCAATATCTGAGACATTGTAGCCGGAGATATTGGTCAGTTTTCCGAAAAGTACTGCCAGCACCGCGGATATCCCTACGCCCGCAATCGTCCCCACCATAGATGTGACGCTCTTGCTTGAGAGCCCGCCGATCAGATACATTGTCACAAAAGTCGTAAGCACGGCGACCGTAACCGCCGCGGCAATGGGGGAAATGCCCCGGTAAATCATGGGAAGGAACAGGAATACAATACACACGAAGGTAAACACAAGGGCAATCGCGGAATTGAGGCCCTGCCTTCCTCCGATAATGCAGAGAGTCACGAGGAACAGAAGCACGATCGCATACAGCATCCATGTGCGGTCGTAGCTGAACACAGTAACATAGAGAGAGTCATCACTTTCGTTGACCTCGGCGATGACCCTCATTCCCACTTCACAGTGAGCCCCGTACAGGTAACTGGAAGAGCTCACTGCTTCTACTGTATTTCCTTTAAATTCCCCGCTTAAAAGTTCAAGGGACACGATCTGGTTCCCGATCTGATTTCCCGATTCCGTCTCATTATCCTGCAGGATCCCGACTACTTCCGCCTTCTCAAACGTCTTTCCCTCCGTGTCGTAGAGCCCCACCCGTTCAATCTGGTTGAACCGGTACAGAAACAGGGCAAAAAGCACGGTTACAAGCAGAATAACAAGCCGTCTCCGGTTTCTTTTAAGCGCCTCCATGTCAGCTTCTCTTTCTTCGGAAGTAAACTGCTGTTCCGCCTGCTGCAGCGGCAATTACAAGGGCCGCTGCCGGAAGGATAATGTTGGACGAATCCCCGGTCTGAATGGACTGTGACGCTGACGGCTTCTTATTTACACCGGCCGCGGTCTGCTGGTTCTGAGCCGTACCGTTCTGGGAGTTTCCATTCTGGGCCGTACCGTTCTGGTTCGAACCGGATGCTCCCTGCTGGGAAGAATCCGGATTCCCCGGTCTGGAAGGATCCGTTGTCCCCGGAGCAGAAGGATCTGTTGTTCCCTGCTGGTCATCCCCGGAAGGAGTCTGGGTCTGTACTTCTTCCAGCGCGTCCATTGCGCTTCTGAGTGCCGTATATGCATTCGTGAGTTCATTCTCTGTTGCCCCGGCACGGTCATTGACAGCTTTTGCGGCTTCCAGAGCCTGCTGCATCGTGCGGAAGCTTTCTGCCGTGTATTCGTCTTCCGGGAGCGCCTCTGCCTCTGCGATCAGATCCTCAAGCTGGCTGTGGTCAGCAGATTTCACGATCATGAACTGCGTATCGATCTTTTCGTCTGTATCTGTGCGGTATGTATTCAGCGTCAGCGTTGTCTCTGTCACATCGATCACGGAATAGGTCGGAACATCCTGCTGCCATCTGCTGGCTATATAGGTCTGCTGTCTCGGAACAAGGTCGTAATACTTACTTCCTGATGAAGAACCTGCCGTCAGATACATGATTCCGTCCGGATTCACCGCTGTTTCCTGGTTCTCCGTAAGCGTCTGAACCGCATCGTCATCCATTACGGAATAGAGATATTCCAGATATTTCTGCTCCGCCGGATCCGTTGTGTCATCCTGGATATTGCCCGGAGCTTCATATATGGTCTCTGTACTGTCTCCCACATCGATGTCCCGGTCCAGCATCTCGTCGAACTCATCATCCGTGTATTCAAATGTGCTGTGTCCGCCTTTTAAAATCTTTGTGCGGGAATATGCGTGATCATGTCCGGTCAGCACAATGTCCACGTCATTTTCCTCGAAGATCGGCACAAGGCTGTAACGCAGGTTTGTGATTTCCGGTTCGTTGGAATGTTCCGCAGAGCCGTAGATATCCTGGTGAAGCGTCACAATCCGCCACCTGCAGTCCGCATTTGCCGCAACGGTCTTCTCAATGAATTCCTTGTGCTCGGCAACATTGGTGTCCTGTGTATTCAGGATGATAAACAGGGCGTCACCGTATGTAAAGTAGTAATCGCCGCCCACATTATAGTCATTATTTCCGAGATTGCTTAAATTCGTAATGTTAAAATGATACTGGTAGTTCTGGTTGTCCGCGTCATGGTTTCCCACCGTCGTTGCCACCGGTACGGATTTCATAATATCCGGGCTTAAATATCCCGCATACTCCATCTCGCTGACCGTGGGGTCCTGAACTTTCTCGGCATTCGTCTGGATCTGGTCACCTGATGAAAGGATAAATCCCGCCTTGTTTCCGGTCTTTGCATAAGCCCGGTTCAGGGTATAGTTCCAGTTAAACGTATCGTTGCGGACCGCCTCGCTCTGCGCGGTCACAAAAGTCGGCTTCTTAATATCCTCCGGCTTCTTGGCCTTTTCCGCATTGGAAGAACCGATCTGCGGATCGCCCACAAAGATAAAACTGAAATCAGCTGTATCATCATCTGTTGTAAATGATTCGATCTCCTTGCCTGCCACCTGATAGTAATATGTCGTTCCGGGCTTAAGGTTCTCAAGCGTCACCTTGTTGCTCATATAGCCGTCCTGGGCGGACGTCTGAGTAACTGTTGCCGCCTGCCCGTCGCTCAGGTCACCGGCAGTTCCGTAGATAAACTCCGCCGCTTCCCCTGTCCGGCTGTACCAGGCAAAATTCATCTTTGTCTCATCGGCTCCCGGAGACATGGAAACCTGTGTCCAGTCATTTTTTATCGTCTCCCACTCTTCGGACCATGCCTCCCATGCTCCGCCCTGCGCTGCCGCGGTCTGGCTTGCATCAGTCATTCCATCCGGCGCCGCGTCTGCAAATACGCTCATAGGCTGACAGACAAGGGCTGCCGCAAGAATCAGCATCACTGCATTTTTCTTTTTCATTCTCTTCTGGCCTCCACAATTTTTTTCTCTGAATATCACCGTCAGAATCACAGGACTCTGCCGGATCCATGGAAAATTATAGCATGAAGAGAATCAGAATTTTTGCTGTTTACAGAGTTTTAACCAACGTTTATCCGTCACTTTACAGATGTGCTGCACATATTTTCATTTTCCCTTCAAACGTTCTCACGCACCGTCAGGCTTCCATTCGCCTTGTCCACCTCAAACACCAGAGGGTTCGCCTTGCCCCACTCTGGATCCTCATCCGCCTTCTTCTTCCAGGTGTAGTAGGCTTTCACAAATCCCCCGTGGATCAGCTCCTCGGCCTTCAGCCTTGCGCGGACCGCCTCATCATAGTCCTCATAGCATCCCACGTAAAAGCGTCTCCCCTTGAAGCCGATATCCACACGGTATCTCCTGTTCTTGAGCTGGCAGACTCCCCGGAATCCGCTCTTGTTATCTCTGCGGTATTTTCTCTTTTCAAGGATCTCCAGGCACGTGCCGTCAATCATGTGGAGCTGTTTGGAAATGTTTTTCTGGTTTTCACTTTTCAGACATCCGCAGCTCCGGTAGTTTCCATGAACCAGACCGCTCTCTGTAACATCTGTCTCATTTCCGCAGTCGCAGCGGCAGTGCCAGTAAATCGAGCCTTTCCGGTCTCTTCTTTCTGTGGGATACAGCGCTGTCAGACGGCCGAAACGGCTGCCGGTCAGGTCTACCCGGTTGTAGCCCCGCTCATGGCGCATGCATCCGCAGCTCTTCACCTTGCCGGCTTTCAGGTCATGGGCTGTCACAATCTTATCATTTCCACACTGGCAGCGGCAGACCCAGGAGGTCCTGCCATTCCGGTTTTCCGCTCTGCGCACCACTGTCAGAGAACCAAACTTCTGTCCGGTCAGATCCTCGGCTATACTGCCCCGTCTTGCATCGGGCCGGGGCACACACCCGCAGTCCTTTACCGTTCCGCGCATCAGCCGTTTCGTGCTCGCAAGCACCTCTCCGCCGCAGTCACAGCGGCACCGCCACAAAACATAGCGGTCCTGCCTCTGATCCGTCTGTTCCACCACCGTCAGCTTACCGAAACGCTGTCCGGTCAGATCTTTTCCTTTTGCCATATTTTTTCATCCTTCATCTGCTTCTTTCAGGCGGGATTCTGTACAATAACAGCCGGCAGGAGCGCGCTCCCCCGGCTGTTATATATTTCACCTGAATATGTATTCTGTCTGACTGTATATTCTGTCTATTCAATCTCCGATGTTTTCTTCCGGATCTTCCACGCCGCCGTAATGCCGATCACTACTGCCGCAGCGGCAATCACTGCGATCAGAAGTGTCAGGTTCAGCGTGTCTCCGGTCTGAACATTGTCCTTTGACGGCTCTGCCGGCTTCGCAGGTTCTGCCGGTTTTTCCGGAGCTGCCGGAGCCTCGTATCTGTTGTTAAATACAATTCTGTCCGTCTTGTTCTGTTCTCCGTCCACAATCGCCCAGATCTCGGCGGTCAGACCGCCCGCTCCGTCATTTACCACGCGCACCGTCACAGTGTACACTGTATCGTCATAAGTGAAATTCTCAGTATTTCCCGCTTTCTGGGAAACAACGTACTGATAATCTCCCGGCGCTGTGTAAGTGACCGGACCAAACTGGACCTTTCCGCTGTTTTCAACATTCTGCTCCGCGGCTTCCGGCATCGGCGTATTCTCTGCGGCAGCTTCCATCACCACCGTAAAGTTCTCCTTCGGAGCCGACTCTCCTTCCAGCGTCACCTCCACCGGAACGGAAACCGTACAGGAATATCCCTCCGCTTTCGCCATTCCCGGTATCAGCAGGAAGGCAAAAAGAAACGAGAGGAGAAATCCCATATATCTGTTTTTATATTTTCGAATCATTTTTCTGAAAAGCACCCCCTTCCTGTGCTGTTTCCGGATGGCTTTTTCTGCTTCAGCTTCTCGGATTCAGAAGACCAAAGACAACGACGCGGCCGTTGGTCACTGCCTCCGCACATGTGGACAGTCCGATAATCCTGTCCTCCGGTGATACCCCGACGTCCCTGTACTGCACGGACTTTTCCTTTATATAGGAAAGAAAACTGTCCAGAGTGGAACTGTTCTGCAACTGCGGGCTGTAGATACGCGAATCTGATGCATCCGCCTCCACACAGGCAAACAGGGTAATCTCATATGTGCTGTCCGGCAGATAAAGCGTACCGGTTATATGCCCCTCAAAATAATCTTCGTTTACAAACTCCACGACATCACCGAACATCGCACCGTTGCTCATATGGTGACCGTAGACCAGGCTGTAGCTGTCCGTAAAATCCGGACTGTTCTCGCTGTCCAGAAAGATGGAACCGGAGAGCGCGAACTCTCCGTATACATCTTTGTTGACATATTCCATGTCTGTCTCGCCCTGGACAACCGGGTAATCAATATTCGTGTCATCGATGGTCAGCCATCCCCGGACGTCGGGATTGATCTGCATGAGCTCTTCCAGTGTAGGGTTGTCCTCCCCCTCGCCGGTAGGCTTGTACTGCAGAAGATCGTCGTCCAGAAATGCCCCGGCATAGACCATCGCCGTATCCCAGAGAGAGTAGGCTCCGTAGAGAAGCATCACCAGGATCAGAAGTCCGGCTATTATGCCGAGCACTCTGTTTCCCGCCTTTGCCGCAAGCGCTGCTTTTCTCAAGATGTGGGCCTCCTCTCCGGGTGTTGTATCAGGTTCGCTGATATTTACCGGCATGCGCCGGTATCTGGTTTTTCCCTGACCGGAGAACCGGCCAGGGATGGGTTAAACTGATTTTAAATGAGTTAAATAAAATGAGTATAAGTAGTCTGACATTCTGAATTATGTGTCAGGTTCATTCAGGCCGGCGGCTCTTAGAACTCGCGGTTTCTTCTGCGAAGGAATACAAGTGCTGCGATTCCTGCGAAGGCTACAAGGATGATGTACGGAGCGATGTTCATGATGATACCGGTGGGGGTGGAAACTTCTTTGTTATTGGTGAATACTACATTATTATCCGCTGCTCCCATAGTAACTTCGTCCGTAGTTAAAGCCTCAGCAGCATCATTATTATTCACTTTAACGGATGTTGTATAACCGTCTGTTTCTGTATAATCTGTCTCTGTTACCACATATTTATCTCCTTCTGACAGTCCGTAGATTACAGCGGATTCCCCATCTGCCAGACCAAAGCTCTGCTCTTCTCCTGATACTAACGTATATACTCTTCCTTCTACATCCATATAGAATCTTTCATTGTCTTCATCTCCTGTAATCGTAATAGTAAACTCGAATTCTTTTTCTGTATCTCCCTGATTACCTGTTACATCTTTTGTAACAGTCAGGTCATGAAGCTTTCCGTTATTTTTGCCATAATCATTTGTAAACGTAAGGTCAGCTTTTCCGCCTTCCTGACCCTGCTTTACAGTGGCGATATTGCCGACGTACATTTCGTCTCCATTTCCATATACATAGAGATAAACATCATACACTGCATTGTCATATGTAATTCCCGCAAAATTTCCGGCATTTTCCGAAACAACATAGTGATAGATTCCAGGACCTTCAAACACGGATGCGTCTGTTGTTAAGGTGCCGATCTTTGTATAACTGTTATTCAACTCTGCATCTGAGTCAAAGTCAGCACCGGCTCCAGGAAGAAGACCTCCCGGGACACCCGCGTAGACAACCTCATCGTAGTAGGTTGTTTTTTCTCCGGTTTCTACCTTGAATGTAAATGTTTCATCCGGTGCGTAACTCTTTCCATCTGTTGTAACTATCTTAGTAATGTCAACATTTGTGATCGCTTCAGATCCATCACCGCCGAGCACTCCACCTTCCGCAAATGTCGTCATCCCAAACATAGAAACCATCATCGCACTTGCCATTGCTACCGCTGATACACGGCTTAATAATTTTCTCTTCATTCTTTTTACCTCTTTCTTTCACTTTTTGTTGCTTATTTCTGACTGCATTTTCATGCCGTCTCTATCTCAAAGATGTTCCGGTTTTTCCTCCCAAACGGTTGGTTTACTCCCCTCATCTTTGCGATATTCATTTTTCAGAGATTCGAGCGGCGAATCACTGTGATCACCTTGCCCTTGATCTCATCGGCGCTGACGGGACCGAAATATCTGCTGTCCCTTGCGCCCTCCCTGTAATCGCAGAGCACAAAATATTCATTCTCCGCGAGTTGTACGGGATACGTCACATTCTCGTCATACTTTGGTGTGAAGTAGAAAATGTCGCTGTCCATAACGATTCCTCCGTTCACCACCAGTTCTGCATCGTCTGTAACTTCCACACTGTCGCCGCCTCTGGCAACAATACGCCCCGTATACTGCTGACCATCTTTTTCAAAAACGATAATGTCATCGCTAATGAACTCACGGTCCAATCTGTAATAGAGCATCAGATCTCCTGCGCTGATTCTGGGAGACATGTCGTCATTTTCCATTGGTGTAAGCCCGAATACCATTCCGAATATGATCCAGAGCAATACAGCAAGAGTAATTAACCTTGTAAAAAAACTTATAATCTCTTCCTGATATGCCAGATTTTTCATCCTGCCTTTGATCACTTCATCCGGTGACAGCGGCGCTTTATTCTTTTCTTTTTTCCCCGCTGCCTTTGGCTTACTCAACCGTCTCACCTCTCACTTCGGTTTTCTCCAGAAGTCTGCGCTTCAATTTGCGAATCTCTGCATCCCGTTCCTTCAGCAGTGCTTTGTTCTGCTCATCATGAATACGAAGCAGTGTTTCATACTCTTTCTGAACCTCCCGAAGCTGCCGCCAGACATCCATCTCATCGACACCGCCCAAGATCTTTTTCTGGAAATGTAGGTCTTTGAACAGGTCTGAAATCTCTTTCATACCGGAAGACATCTGCGGTATAATCTGTGTCTGTTCAGGATGCGAAGATTTTTTCTTGCGGCTGTCCGGCGACCTTGCTGTCGGCGCCGCCGGAGAGCCTTTTCTTTGAACACGTCTTTTCTTAACTGCCATCTGGTTCCTTTCCGCAGTATGCATCACTGCTTATCTGCGAATCCGTCTTCCTGTGATGAATATAACCACTGCGCCAAGGGCAATGATGATCATCGCTGCGAATGGAGCAGAAGTGTGGATCAGACCGGTTGGCGGGTTGACAGTTCTGTCATTTGTGAAGGTTGCTGATATATTTTCTGTAAGCGTACCCGTTAGTTTCCCATTATCAACATCGCCGTCTCCTGCAGTTACTTTAATTCCTACTTTGTATCCGTCATTATTTACTTCTTCCACGGTATACTGACAGCCATGCGGAATTGCAATTGTAAATGTCTGGTTGTTCCGCAGAGTAAATGCAGCTTTTCCATTTTCGTCAAATTCTAAATCACTCAATGGAGCTTCATTCTTCTCTGCTGTCCCTGCAATCTGCCGATAGTCATCTGCTGTAAGCAGTTCACCATTTTCCTGCAGAACTGTAAGTTCAAAATCGAAATCATGGGTTCTATCTCCCATATTGCCATCTACTTTTTTGGTAATGGTCAGTGTTTTATCCCTGTGGTTATACGTATTCGTAACCGTTACTGCCGCCGTCTGGTCTTTCTCTACTGTTACAGGGTTCTCTGGCGAAATGCTGTTGCTCACATAGACGTAATCGCCGATGCTCTCCGGAATACTCTCTGCTGTTTCTGTCACACGGTACTGTCCTGTCGGCAGACCGCTAATGGTCTGGGAAGCAGCTCCGGTAATCGTGATTGTCTTTACGCCGTCTGTAAAGCCCAGTTCTGTATCTGTAAAGTCCGTATCAACAACAAGGTTTCCTTCATTATTTTCCTTCAGTTTTTCGATGGTAAAAGTAAATTCACTTGTACCTATTACATCTGAATCCTCAGCATCAATTCCAGCAAATACTTTTGTGACTGTCAGGCTGCCTGTCGGGACTTTCTGAACCTGAATAACCGGTTTCGGGAAAAATTCTTCTCCATCTTCACCATTTGCAGTAAATGTCACCTTTGCGTTTTCATTCACATTACTCCAGAAGCCCCGTTCTCCTTTTTCAGCATGCGTTCCTGTTCCGGAATCCGGAGTCTGACCGGCTGCGTCAGATCCCATTCCTGCATTCACAGCCGCTTCACTCGGAGTTATCACCGTACTGACTGAATAAATGTAGCCTTCTTCCAGTTCATAATCATCCGGGAAATCAAGCGTAATTATCTTCTTTGAAGAATCATATTTAACTGTCGCTATTACGTTTTCCCCATCCCTATTCTGGAACGTCAGATTTCCTTCGCTTGTTACCGGAGTCTCTGTCGTCCAGGTATTCGCACTGCTTTCATCTCTCGCGTCACGGGAAACGGTAATAGTAAATTCTGCTGCATTGTCCGCATTAAGAACGATGTCAGCGTAATTACTCAACTGATCCGTAACTGTCACATCTTCCGCCGCGAAGAAACTGATACTGGATGCAATGTCAGAAAAAGCTTTTTCCAACCCGGCTGTATCGTTCGCCGAATAAACGTTGCTGTCGCCCTTATATTTTGCATTTACGGCATTAGCCAGACTCTTTAGATTAACGGTTCCCTGCTTATCTGTAACATTTCCCCACCAATCTTTATCCTGTCCGAACTCCGGTCCCATACCGATCGCATAAAAATAGTCAGAAGACATTGAGCCGATTTCTTCAACAGCCGCCGCAATATTCTTTCCTTCGTTGTCATTCTGCCCGTTCCCATTTTCATTATCTCCGGTATAGTTCGTTACATCAACACCACGATATGTAGGTTCACCGTCCGACACAAAAATAACAAAAGTCAATGCGCCAGTACGCTTACTATTTAAAAGTTGTTTTCCATCATTAATACCCTGTTGGTAGTTCGTTCCGCCATTCGGGTCCAGATCATTTATAAATGTTCTGACACCATTTGCGCTCGTCCACCCGACCTGATCCCTATACTGTGATCTGGAAAAAGAAACGGCGCTGTATCTTGCATCGATATCATCATTTGACTCAACCGTAGTGATAAGACCCCTTACTGCCTCCTTAAGGAGATCCATGCGGCTGTCGCCCCACCCAGCATCATTGTCACTATAAAGGCTGTAATCCATACTTCCGGACTCATCGAGAATAAACAGAATATCAACCTTTACATCCTCACCGTCTGCCTGTCCTCTGTCCCCGCTGATCGAAAGCGTCAGATCATAGTTGCCTGATTCATCGTCCTTCAGAACAGCCGTCTTGCCAGTCGTTACACTGGCGTTTGTGATCGTCTCACCACCGCCTCCGGTTCCTCCGCCGGAGCCGTTTGATTCATAGACGAGGTAGATATGGGCTGACTGTGCCCACCTGTCATCTTCTTGCAGAGTAGCAATAAGATTCTGTGCTCCGCTTTCGGAATTATAAAATTTTAAGTAGCGGGTTGTTTTACTGCCAGACCCCCACCCTCCGCCAGAGGAAGTAGTATTCTGACTTGCTACCATCCGGATAACATCCTGCGCATTTGAAAAATTCTCATTCTGGCTGTATTTTGCTCCTATATAGTTGTATCCTGATATAGTTCTTTCGTAATCTGCAAATTTATACGCTTTTGACCTACCATCTGATACACCGCTAATGTTGATATTCTGCACCGTTTGACCGGAATCTACAGTAAGCTCATTTCCATTTGTATCCACATAGTGAACAGTTATCTGAAAATAATCACTCCACGACCAATCAGATCCCCACGTAATCGTAAAGTACGAAAAGTTCTCCACACTGAACTCCGCCGTCACAGCCTTGCCTTCAACTGCAACAGTTCCATCGGTCACATCTGCCGCATCAGCCACAGTCTCAACCTGGATTCCGTCCTCCGTCTCCGCAAGGTGCTGTACCGCCAGTGTATCCGCCTCGGCTTCTTCCGGGAGCAGAGACTCGTCCACCTCAAACTGCACGTTCACCGCGCCGTCCTCAGGTTCGATCTCGTTTCCTTCTGCATCGTAGAAGCTGATGTCCATTGCCAGGAATCCGGCGTAGTCCACATCGCTCTCCTCCAGAGCTGCAGCCGCCTCATTGTACTGGTCTGCGGTATCTCCCTCAGCGTCCAGCATGGTGACTTTCATCACTGCGCCGTCCGGGAGCACGCCCTCTGCCGCATATGCTTTCACAGTCACGCCGTTGGGCTGCTCTTCCGGCACATACTCGACCGTACCTGCGGTTTCCGCACTTTTAGTGTCCGCATCCTGACTGCCGTCCCCGGCATCCTGTGCTGCAGTTCCCGCAGTGCTGTCGATCTCAGCATTTCCGGCATCATCGTCATTTCCTGCGGTGCCCTCTTCCCCCTGCACTGCCGCTGCAGCATCGGCTGGCGCAGTACTTTCCGCAAATACCTGACTGCCGAACATCGTCAGCATCATCAGGAGCGCCATCAGCAATGCCAGGGGTTTTTTCACTCTTTTTCGCATTTTGCACTCTCCATTCTTAGTTTCTGTTACAGCTTCGAGGCCCCTCACCCGGTTCATCCGGACAGGCGCCTGTTTTGCCTATGCAGGCAGCGCCGCTGTACCTGGCGCTAATATGACGGTACATAATAAACAACGTCATTCTCCCCTCTGTTACCACGTAATGTTTATTATGTGGTAAATGTCTTTCTGGCATAATGTCTGGTACAGGCTCCGAACGGATCATGATCTGCTGTTTTTGAATGGATCTGTGAAAAAATGGAACGGAAAAACAGAGCAGGAGACTGTTTTTATCTTTGCTCCTGCCCTTTAAAATGAAGAATCGCAACTTTCCCGGAAAGTTTACAAACCTTTTACACAAAGGTCTTGTTTTTGTGCGAAAATTTATTGCATTTTAAAAATCTATCTGTTATAATGTAGCCGATATTCAGAGATACATATGTAATAACGGGGCTTTATTACCACATAATAAACATTATGTGGTTTTTTTGTGCCTCACTGCCGGCCGCCGGGAGACATCCCCTCAGGTCACAAGCCCCAGCGACTCGATCTGTTTCATCTGTGTTTTTCCACTCACAAGTGTATAGATCCTTGTAGTATTCACATTCGAATGTCCCAGGACATCCGCCAGACGGGACAGATCCTTCTTTACCTTATAGAAAGTGCAGGCGAACAGATGGCGCAGATTATGGGGAAATACTTTTTCCTTTGCCACCCTCGCCTTCTCGCAGAGCGCCTTCATGGCATGGCAGATATTGCTCCGGTCCATGGGTTTCCCCGTTCTTGTAATAAAGATGCTTCCGCTTCTGATTTCCTTCTCCTTCACATATGTGCGGAGTTTTTTTCGCAGTGCAGAAGGGAGAAGTACAGTTCTTGTCTTTCCTTTTAGCGCCACCTGCGCCCTCCCGCTTTCCAGTGCCTCAACTGTAATAAATTTCAGTTCGCTCACACGTATCCCTGTGGAACATATTGTCTCCATTACAAGATATATCCGTTCGTTTTTCTGATCCTTTGCGGCGCCGAGCAGGCGCAGGTACTCACTCTTTGACAGTTCCTGCTCCTGCGCACGGAAAGATTCCTTCTGAATCTTGAGGAGCTTTACCGTGCAGTCGAACCAGCCTGTCTTTTTAAAGAAACAGTTGAGTGCTGCCAGCATGGAGTTTACACTCACCGGCGTATACTTTTCCGCCAGGGAACTTTTATAGGTAAGAACCAGCTCCTTGTCCACTCCGCCGGAGCCTTCCGCATATTTCAGAAATGCTCCCACATCTCTTGTGTATTTTTCCACTGTAGCCGCTGCCTTTTCCTCTTCCATCATCTTCTTTCGGAAAATTGCAAGCATCCCTTCACTTATCTCATGCTTCATATTCTTCCTCCTTCGGATTCTTTCTCTTTAGTATGCCCCCGGGCGCGGAATTCTATCTTTTCACGCAGCCGTTTTCTCATATATGTAAAAAAACTGCCTGTCATTCCAAGCTTCATAAACTTGAAATAACAGACAGCCCGTTCCTATTATTTTGCCTTACTTCAAATGTCTGATCCTATATATCTGTTGCTATATTAATTTATCATTTTCTATATTCGCTTATTCTTTTCTTTACTCATTTATTATTTTTTATATTTATTTTTTCGTTTACCAGTCGGAATCCCAGTTTCATTTCAACCGGGATCTTCTCGCCTCTCTCGATCACATCCAGAAGAAGTTCCGCACCGCGAATCCCGCTTGTCTTATACCCGAAATGAACCGTCGGAATCCCGCCTGTGACCGCCTTCAGAAACTGGTTGTCACCGAATCCTGTAACCCGGATCCGGAAATTTTCCAGAATATACTGCATCCGTCCTCCGGAATCCTTCACCGTCCCCGGCACCCGGCTTTTACTGTAAGTCAGGATTGCCTCGATAGCTCCCGCCGCAATGGTGTCCGTTGCACAGGCCAGAATCCCGATATCCCGTTTCTCTGTCAGAAGATCCAGCGCCGCCCGATAGCCACTGTCCATAGTAAACTCCGCCTGCCGCACATACTCTGCATCCAGCTCAATGCCCTCCGATTTCAGCCCGGCACGGAATCCCTCTTCCCTTGACACGCCAACCGCCCGGTCTTCCCGGGTGACTCCGATATAGGCAACCTTGCTTCGTTCCTGCTGCGCCTTTTCTCCGGATGCGGCATCCGGCTTCACAGCGGACGCTACCAGTTTTCCCATGGCTTTTCCCGCTCCGTAATCATCGTGGTAAATACAGTTGGCGTATTTCGTGTACTGTCCCACCACCACTACCGGAACTCTGGAATTCTTCAGAAACTTCCTGTGCTCTGCCGTAATGACTGTACCGATCAGGATAATACCGTCCACCGGATAGTTTTCGAAAAGTTTAAGATAAGCTATCTCCTTTGCCGGGTCATTGTCCGTACTGGCAAGGAGCATCTGATAGCCTCGCCTGGAAAGAACCTGTTCAATCCCCGCTGTCACGCGGCTGATAGATTCGGAATTGATCTTGGGAACGACAACCCCTACCAGGCACGCCTTCTTTGTCCGAAGGATTCTTGCCTGGGCCGACGGCTGATAACCGGTCTCCTCAATCACCTTCTTAATCTGTTCTTTTTTCTCTTCACTGACATATCCGCCATTTAAATATCGCGACACCGCTGCGCTTGAAACGCCTGCAAGCTGCGCGATTTCCTTGATGGTCATAGTGCTCCCTCCGGGTTCCAGTTTCAATCAGAATACCTATCTGAAGTATCTTTTAGTATACACAATTCGGGTTTCAGTTTCAAATACCAGTTACAGGATTTTTCTACTGCATTTTATCTTATCTATAAGCATTTGAACGTTCTCCTCGGTCAGCTCTAACTCGTCTTCTTTTCCAGCTCCATCTATTCCAGTATTTTCTTCACCTGCTCAACTGTAATCTCACACTGCTCGGCAATATCTTCTTCAGACTTTCCCTGAAAAGACAGATTGAAAACACGCTTTGCCAATTCCATTCCCGCGGCTCTGCCTTTCTCATCCGCTTCTTTCAGCTCATCTGCAAACAATTCCCTTAACGCATCACACGTCTTCTTTTCCCCCTCTATCTGTTCCAGTATTTTCTTCACCTGCTCAACTGTAATCTCACACTGCTCGGCAATATTTTCTTCAGACTTTCCCTGAAAGGACAGATTGAAAACACGCTTTGCCAGTTCCATTCCCGCGGCTCTGCCTTTCTCGTCCGCCTCTTTCAGCTCATCTGCAAACAATTCCCTTAACGCATCACACATCTTCTTTTCCACCTCCATCTGTTCCATATTGGCATGTGTGATCAGATTCATCACTGCCTCATGGTCCTTTGAGTGCCTGTTTTTCTCATACGCAGCCATCAGATTCCTGATTTCGGGTCCTGCCTTCAGATCGGACCGCAGATTCTGCAGCCAGTAGTTTTCTTTCTGCGCAAGTTCCCTGGTAATCAGAAGCTGCATGGGAATCGGATCTCCTGTTAAGTAATAGATTCCCTTTTCACGGCATTCTGTATGTATTCCTCTGACCTCAGAAAGATGCTTCAGCATCTTCCCGGGATAATGACTGCACGCAAAAGTAATTGTCAGTTCTTCCGGGTCAATTTCTTTTACACGCTCTGTATTTGACTGATAAAAACAGGCATATCCGTACACTTTGTAAAAATCATTAATACTCAGATAATCATCCGGAGCTTTGTATTCAATAATATTGTGTCCCCGGAATATCCTGCTGATTGACTTTTTCAGCGGAACATCACGGAGTTTCCGGATAATCAGAACGTCTATCTGCGGAGGCTTTTTGCTCAACAGATATTCTTCCCGCATCTCCAGATACTGCATCTCATCCTGCAGAGAGATCCGCAGGGCAGCACTGAACGCAGGATGCCACTGTAATTTTCCTCTGTCCATGTTTCTCCTTTAGTATAAACAATTCGGTTTTCAGTTTCAATATCTTAGTTTCCACTATGAATTCTGCCCCGATCCGGAGCCTGATACAAAAATGTAAATGATCCCCCATCCTGTGCCGTAAACCGGGCAGAACGCCCTTCGCTTCAGGATAATAAAACAATAACACAAAAAGATACCCCTGCCAAGCTTCAATCTGTGGACTGGTAAAAATCTGTCTTCCGTGTATGGATAAGCTTCGTCCCCGGGAGGGATGTTATCCAAGCCGGAAAGACAGTTTTGCAGAAAGTTTAATCCTGCTGAGAAAAACCAGATTCTTTCTGTATAGATGAACGTAATCCCGGAGAACGTATCATATAAGCAGACCTTCAAGCGGGAGCGTTCCGAGAATCGTTGGTTCTGTCTGTTAGCCAAAGGATATGGGAGTACCATTGCACGAGCATATTCTTTGGCGTTACAGACATTCCAACAGTCGAGGTAGAGCGGAGCGGGTCTGCGTTATGATACGTTCTCCGGGATGGACGTCATCCATACACGAAAGACAGATTTTTCACTTCTTACTTCTTATATATTCGTCCATGGCATCTGCGATCATCTTGGACCTCCGGACCGCCTCTACCACGGTCTTCGCCCCGGTTACCACATCCCCGGAGGCGAAGATTCCTTCCATGGTTGTCTCGCCTTTCTCATCTGTTTTCAGAAGGCCCCTGTCATCTACCTGAAGCTCTTTGTCCCGGTTTACGATCCGGTCCTGGGGGCCCTGGGAGATGGAGATGATGATGGTATCTGCGGGCACGAGCCTTGCCGTCTCCTCATGCTTCACCATCTGCCCGTCTTCCGTCCATTCCACATCGCATATTACAGCGCCTTCGTCCCTGATCTCAATCGCCGTCTGCAGGAACTCAAACTGTACGCCGTCAATCTTCGCATACTCCACTTCTTTGGGAGAAGCGGCAGGCACCTCGGTTACAGAGTAAACCGTCACATACCGGGACCCTTTCCGGATAGCGGTTCTCGCCACATCCATGGCGGCATTTCCGGCTCCGATGACGATCACCCGGTCGCCCAGTTCATAGACGTCCGGATTGTTGAGATAGTTGATCCCATAGTGAACGTTTCCAAAGGTTTCTCCCGGTATATTCAGCCTGTACGGTCTCCAGGTCCCTGTGCCGATGAACACAGCATCATAACCGTCCTTCAGGAGATCATGCACGCCGGTAGAGCCGCCCAGAGCAAAATTGGGGCGGAAAAGAATCCCCAGTTCCCGCATTTTCTTATAGTAACGGTCCAGGATCGATTTGGGCAGACGGAACTCGGGAATCCCGTAGCGCATGATCCCGCCGATCTTCTCCCGGATCTCAAATATGGTCACTTTGTATCCCCGGCAGGCCATCAGAATTGCAATCGTAATTCCCGCCGGGCCTGCTCCCACAACGCCGATCCTTCCGCCGTTCCAGGGCTGTTTTTTCAACTGCATCTTGTCAAAGCAGGTGTCGGAAATGTAGTTTTCAATCGAGGAAATATGAACAGGTTCCCCCTTGATTCCTTTCACGCAGTGTCCCTCGCACTGTTTCTCATGATCGCATACAAGAGAACAGATCACTGAGAGCGGATTATTCTCGAACACCATCTCTGCCGCCTCATTCATCTCCCCTCCCAGAAACATCTGAATCATCTGTGGAATTGGCGTGTGAATCGGGCAGCCCTCCCGGCATCTCGGTTTTTTACAGTTCAGACAGCGTTTTGCTTCATCGATTGCGTGAAGTCCCATTGCTCTTTCCTCCTTTTGTTTTCTATCATTCAGTCTGCCACGAAAATCGAAAATGTCAACAATCGTTATTTTCTTAACCGGACGGTTTCCGCAGAGTTTTCCACATCCACACGAAAATCTGCGGTTTTATCCACATCCGTTTCCTGCTTTTTCTCATGCATTTGTGTTTATTGTATGCAAAGAAAAACAATATCAGCTGAATTTTTCTCCGAAAAATGTCTCAAGTTTAACAAGGGACTCCGGCACGATTCTTTGCTGCTTTTTATTGACTTCTCTGACAGGATTCAGTAAAATCGTATGCGAAAAATCAAATCAGAAAATATATATAGGAACAAAAGGAGTATTTTCTCATGGAAGTAAGAATTCTTGATAATCCCGGACAGCTTGAGTCCGCTCCGCCCTTTCGCATCACGCATCTGCTCTGGGGGACACAGTCAATCCCGGAGACTTACGGTTATATCGGACTGATTCCCGGGGACGGATTTTATCTGAAAATGGTCTGCATGGAATCCGATCCGCTGCGCACTTACACAGAAGACCAGTCTCCTGTCTGCATGGACAGTACAGTAGAGGCGTTCTTTAACTTCACTCCCGAAAATGGCGGCGAACCGGACAGCCCGGCCCCCGTATACGTGAATTTTGAGATAAACTCCAACGGAGCGCTTCTTGCGGAGTCCGGCACAGGGCGCCGGAGAAGGACGCCTCTTCCGGAAAATGAGATGAAAAAGATCCGCCGCAGAGCACAGATTGAAGAAGACCGCTGGAGCATTTCTCTTTATATTCCGCTGACAGTTCTGGAAAGCATATACGGCCCTCTTTCCTTAGGAAAAGGCAGCCGTTTCACCTGCAACTTCTATAAAATATGCGAAACTGCCGGAAAAGAGCACTATGCCTCCTGGTCGCCGGTTCTGACGGAGGAACCGGATTTTCACCGCCCGGAATATTTCGGGACGGCAAAACTGATTTCCCTGCAGAGCTAATTTCCCTGCAGAACTAATTTTCCTGCAGAACTAATTCCCCCGCAGAACCGATCCACCTGCAGAACCGTTATCCCGAAAAAATCCACAGATGAGGGAATGCCGCATATGACGGCATTTCCCTCATCTGTGGATTTTTTCCTGTATATAACCTGTTTCTGTAAAATCTTCGCCCAACGCACCTGTATATGTATGAAATAACCAGGAAAAGGCATGATAAGAATACAAGACCGTGTTGCTTGTCCATCCTTTTTGCTTTTATTTGAATGTTTTTGAACGTTTGTGAATTTTATACAATTAGCTTCCTCGAATATTGTGAATTAATATGATTGATTTTGATCGAATATGAATCTATAATATAACTATCAAATACAGGAGGTACAAATCATGATCTACACGGTTACATTTAATCCGTCTCTGGATTACATCGTCGAAACAGAAGGCTTTCAGCTCGGCAGCACAAACCGGACCGTATCCGAGCTGATGCTCCCCGGCGGAAAGGGCATCAACGTGTCAACGGTTCTGAAAAATCTTGGAATTGACAGCACTGCGCTTGGTTTCACAGCCGGATTTACAGGCGATGAAATTATACGCAGAGTGCGGGAACTTGGTTTTCAGAGCGAGTTTATCGACGTGGGAAAAGGATTTTCCAGAATAAACATCAAGATGAAGGAATTTGACGGAACAGAGATCAACGGCAGAGGACCGGATATCAGCACAGAGGCTCTGAACCGGCTTCTGGAGCGGCTGGATCAGCTCAGATCCGGAGATACGCTTGTCCTTGCGGGAAGCATCCCCGCCAGCATACCGGATTCCATTTACAGCAATATTATGGCGCGTCTGGATGGAAAGGGGATCGTCTTTGTCGTGGACGCCACCGGGGATCTGCTTCTGAATGTCCTGAAATACCATCCCTTCCTAATCAAGCCGAATCACCACGAACTGGGCGAACTCTTCGGCGTCACACTTCAGGAGCGGGACGACGTTGCCCCATACGCAGCAAAGCTCCAGGAAATGGGCGCCCGCAATGTCCTTGTTTCCATGGGCGGAAAAGGTGCTGTCCTCCTGGATGAAAATCAGCAGGTACATTCCCTGCCGGTTCCGGAAGGGAAACTGGTCAACGCCGTCGGATCGGGCGATTCCATGGTCGCCGGATTTCTTGCAGGCTGGGCGGAAAAGAACGATTACGGACACGCCTTTAAAATGGGAATCAGCGCCGGAAGCGCCAGCGCATTTTCAGAACTTCTTGCCACAAAGGACGAGATCCTGAAACTGTATCAGACCTTATGATCTCCGGAACCGGCATTGTTTCTGTTATATCTGAGAAAGGATGAGAAAGAATATGAAGATCACAGAACTGCTCGACAGAAGAAGTATTATGTTAAACGGCTCACCTTCATCCAAGAACGAGGCTCTTGACCAGATGGTTGCACTGATGGTCAAAAGCGGAAAGATACGGGATGAGGAAGCCTACCGGGCGGAAGTTTATCACAGAGAAGAAGAGAGCACCACAGGAATCGGAGAGGGAATTGCCATTCCTCACGGGAAATGCGATGCCGTCATCAAACCGGGACTTGCAGCGATGGTCATCCCTGACGGCGTGGATTTCGACTCCCTGGACGGCCAGCCGGTACATCTGATTTTCCTGATTGCAGCCCCGAACACAAAGGACAACGTACATCTGGACGTACTGAGCAAACTCTCCATGCTGCTCATGGACGAGTCCTTTGTTACCAGTCTGAAAAACGCATCCTCCGTGGATGAATTTCTTGAGATTGTAGATAAGGCGGATCAGGAGAAACCGGACATCGATGAACAGCTTGCAGCCCAGACAGAAGGCACAGCGGCCGAATCTTCCGATACTCCTGCCCCGAAATGCAGGATTCTGGCAGTCACTTCCTGCCCCACCGGAATTGCCCATACTTATATGGCGGCGGAAGGACTGGAGAAAGCGGCAAAGGCAGCCGGATGTTTTATTAAAGTAGAGACCCGCGGATCCGGCGGAGCCAAAAATGTGCTGACCGATCAGGAAATCAAAGATGCCGACTGTATCATCGTGGCCGCGGACGCCCAGGTACCCATGGACCGTTTTCACGGGAAGAAACTCATCGAGTGCCAGGTATCCGACGGCATCAGCAAGGCAGACCAGCTCATCGAGAGAGCCATGAAAGGGGATGCACCCGTTTACCAGGCGGGCAGTCCATCCACACAGAGCGAGACAAAAAGCTCCGGCGGTGCAGGGCATAAGCTGTATACCCAGCTCATGAACGGCGTTTCCCATATGTTACCCTTCGTGGTAGGCGGAGGAATCCTGATCGCCCTGGCATTCCTGATCGATGGTTTCAGCGTGGACATCAACTCTCTGTCTGACGAGATGCGCTCCAGCTTCGGTACGATTACCCCGGTGGCGGCTGCTCTGAAAGGGATCGGTGATCTGGCATTCGGGTTCATGCTCCCGGTACTGGCGGGATTCATCGCCATGAGTATCGGCGACCGGCCTGCCCTTGCGGTGGGATTCGTCGGCGGTATGATTGCGGCAAACGGGAAATCCGGATTCCTCGGTGCCCTTCTGGCAGGTTTCCTGGCAGGTTATCTGATTCAGCTTTTGAAGAAGATATTCAGCAGACTTCCGGAAGCCCTCGAGAAAATCGCCCCGGTACTGCTCTATCCCGTTTTCGGTATCCTGATCATGGGACTGATCATGATGTATATTGTGGAGCCGCCTATCGGCGCGCTGAACACGGGGCTTAACACTGCCCTGACAAACATGAGCGGAAGCAGCAAGATCCTCCTGGGAATCATCGTGGCAGGCATGATGTCCATCGATATGGGAGGTCCTTTCAACAAGGCAGCATATGTATTCGGTACAGCATCCATCGCAGCCGGCAACTACGACATCATGGCAGCCGTCATGATCGGCGGCATGGTTCCGCCCTGCGCGATCGCCCTTGCCACACTTCTCTTCAGGCATAAATTTACGAAAGAAGAGCGCGAATCAGGTCCGGTCAACTTCATCATGGGTCTGGCATTTATCACAGAAGGAGCCATCCCCTTCGCAGCATCTGATCCGCTCCATGTACTGCCATCCTGCATCATCGGCTCTGCAGTTGCCGGAGCGCTCTCCATGGCATTCGGCTGTACACTGATGGCGCCCCACGGCGGAATCTTCGTGTTCCCGGTTGTGGAACATCCGCTGATGTATCTGGTGTCCCTCGTTGTCGGAACCGTAATCGGCGCGGTACTGCTGGGAATTCTGAAAAAGAAGGTAACTGCCTGAGAGCAAAGAGACTGATATTGAAGGGACTGCGATCTGCCGGAAATTTGCCAGGCTGCCGTCTTGCCTGCCCGCCGGTTCCGTTGTAAAATAGGGATCAGACAGATACGAAATTTACGATGCGAAAGGATGGATACCATGCTTACAGAAACAAGGCAGGAAGAGATTCTCCGCATGCTGGAATCATCGGGCAGCGTGACGGTCCAGGAGCTGACGGAACATTTCGGTGCTTCCGAGTCCACCATCCGCCGTGACCTGAACGCACTTCATAGAAAAGGCGCACTCGTCAAAGTATTCGGCGGGGCGGTCCAGGCAGAGACAACGCTTAACACAAAAGACGAAAAAGTCTCCATGCGGGAATCTCTCCACAGCGAAGAAAAGAAGCGGATCGCACAGTACGCCGCTTCTCTCATTCAGGCAGATGACTTCGTCTATCTGGATGCGGGGACGACAACCGGATATATGATCCCGTTCCTTACAGAAAAGTCCGCGGTTTTCGTGACCAACGCCGTCTCCCACGCCTTAAAGCTCTCGGATAACGGTTTCCGGGTGATCCTGATCGGCGGAGAGCTGAAAGCCGCCACAGAGGCAATCGTGGGGAATGAAGCCTATGCCTATATGCAGAAATATAATTTTACCAAAGGCTTTTTCGGTGCAAACGGCGTGGGGGAAGCTTCCGGATTTACCACACCGGATATCAACGAGGCGCTGATCAAGGAATGTGCCATGAAGCACTCCCGCCAGAAATACGTTCTCTGCGACAGCAGCAAGTTTCACCAGACCAGCCCGGTCAGCTTCGGGGCTTTTGACTCCGCACAGATCATCACAGACCGGCAGCCGGAAGGCGGGTATGCCTCCCGGGGGAATATTATTGTGGTAAGCGGAGAATAGAGAAGGAATAAGAAAAGAATGGAAAAAAGAGAGACGGGAACCGCACACGGAGGCTTCATGGAAAGTCACTCTCGGTGCGGCTTCTGTCTCTCTTTTCTTTTTTCTTTTTCGGTATTCTTTCCAGGTTTTCCGGCTGATATTACTCTTTCTCCATCTTTTCTATCACATGAAGAATCTGCTCTTCTTCCATATCCAGTTCTGCTGCTATCTCCGAAACAGACTTTCCTTTCGAGAGCTTCTTCTCAACCATGCGGCGGAGCAGCTGTTCTTCGCCTTCGGCAAAGCCGGAATTGTAGCCGTCTGCACATCCTTCCTTATATCCATCTGAATGTCCGTCCTCATAACTCTCGTCCCGTATTGTCTTCTCGTATTCTTCCTGATCAAAACTCGTCAGTATCATTCCGATAACCTCCGCTCTGTTCTTCTCAAGAATATCCCTCAGAATATTGTTTTCTATACATTCATCCACCGTTTCCTCAACCGCCTGTTCCAGGGGGTTCCCTCCTGCGAGCTTTTCCCTTACCGTTGAGACGAGGATAGCGTACTCTTTCAGTCTCCGGCATTTGTCCATCAGCGCCTTATTATGCCCGTAATTGATGTTCAGCAGGATTCCCCTGCACTCCAGCGCCGGTTCCATATCCTTCTGAATATAGGAATCAGACAGGCGCATCTCGCTTCTGTCCTCTTCTGCATCTGTGCCATTGTAAAAAATCACGTACTGGGGCGTTGGAAGAGAAATCCGTTTTCTGCCGTAGATCCGGATCCCCTGTGTCTCCACATAGCTTTCATACAGACGGCTGAATCCAGCGTGTTCACTGTCAGCGCTTCCGGATCCGTATAGTTCGTACCGTTCATCGCATTGTACAGGTCCAGTAGATCTTTCCGGTCTTCAAACACCTTGCAGAACAGCCGGTCCTTATACTCCCGGTTGACACGGAACCGGCGTCCTCCACGGTTCCGCCGTCTCTTCTTCTGCATCTGCTTTTTATTCTGATTCGATATTCTGCCACTTTTCTTTTTCTTCATTTTCCACCTCCATTATAATAAGTTCGGGTCATTTCTGACAAGCATTTCTGTGTAAATAAAGACTAGCACCATCGAATTCAGCACGCAATGTGTTTTTTGTTGATAAGCAGAAGAAATTTGTTGATAAATATGGGGATTCCTTATTTTGTTTTTCCATTGACCGGACTTTCAGAAGAGAAAAGCGGTCACGTCAGGACGCAGCCGCTTTTCTCATAAAAGAAGTTCATAAAGCTTAAATTGCATGGGGACTCCTATATCGGCATAGGTGATATCCACCGTATCCACATACTCAAAGCCGAAAGATTTATATACTTTTACCGGAACATCGTTTCCTACAATACAGTCCAAACGTATCGCTTTCTGCCCCCATCCTTTTGCAGTCCGGATGGCATGTTCTACAAGCTGTTTTGAATATCCCCGGCCGCCATAGTCCGGAAGGACACGCAGGGCATGAAGAATAACCACTTCATCCGGGGCCGCATCAATGTGCCATTGAACAGTATCATATGCACTGTCGCACTCATGGTTCATAATATAGGCGGCAACAATTTTTTCGTTTTCCACACCGATAAACTGAAAACCGGAGGAAATGGAATCTTTTACCATATCCGGCGAGGGAAATCCGCCTTTATTCCCATCCGGCAAAAAATTCTTTTCTCCAAGGAATTCACACATCACACTGTAAAAGGACATAATTTCCTCAAAGTTGTTCATTGCAGCCTGCTTAATCTCCATTTATGCCACCTCATACATATACTTATCATCCGATACTGTAATACCATATTTTGTTTACATTTTCAATATATTGGCTGCAAAATCTCCCCTGATCACAGGAATACAAACTTTCTGATCTTCAGCCGTTCTGTTCCGGAAAACTTAAGCACAACCTCAGAAAGCCCCGGCTCTGCACTGATCTGTGTTTCCATCTGCTTTCCGCCTTCAATCCGGACCTTCCCTGCACTTTTTCCGTTCATCAGGATTTCCACTGTTCCGCTGCCTTCCGCTTCCATCCGGATTTCCGAGAATCCGTTCTCACTCTCCACATAGCGGAACACTGCTTCATCCCCATCGGAGATTTCTGTCAGATATTCTGTTCCGTTTTCATCCGGCGCAGAAAACACCGTGCCTTTCAGCCCGCACGCCTGATATCCCATGATTTCCTCTCCTGCGCCAAACGGATCCCCCGCGCCCTGGGAAGTCATTTTCACCTCGTCAATGGAACCGTCCGGATTAATGGTAATGGGTTCGATACACAGTCTCCGGAAACGTTCTGTGCCGCGGCTGGACCGATGGTAAAAAATGTACCACTGACCGTTTACGCACTCGATAGAGCCGTGGTTATTCCAACTGTCCGGATCACAGTCCGCATTGTCTATAATGATTCCCCGGTATTCAAACGGACCGAGGGGAGATTTCCCCGTAGCATACCCGAGGGATGTCGGCTTTCCTCTCTCCACATCAGCGAAAACATAGTAATATGTATCGCCGATCTTCCTCATGGATGATCCTTCATGAAAATAGTGCTTTTCTTCCGTGACAAGATGATCGACAACCTCTTCCTGCCGGAAAGACATCATGTCCTCATTCAGCTTTACTCCGTGGGAATAAATCTGTCCCCAGTAGTAATATGCCTGTCCGTCGTCATCTACAAATACCGCCGGATCGATCCCGCCGCAGGGGAACTGAACCGCGTTGTCAAAAGGTCCTTCCGGACGGTCTGACACTGCGACACCCTCCCGGTCGTCATCCATGCAGAAATACAGATAGTACTTCCCGTCTTTCTCAATACAGTCCGGAGCATAGAGCAGGTGTCCCTCATCACCATGCTCCATGGCATTCCCGCCGTTTTCTTTCTCTTCCTCTTTTACCAGATCCGGATGAGCGTCCGGTTTTTCCCGGATCATCTTCTGAATAAAGGGAGAGGGATGCTCCCAGTCTATCCCCGGATAATGCGGAGAATCCGGATCCTCCGCCCAGGAGATCCGGCTGCTGTCAAAGGAGCTGTCATGAATCGTCCAGTGCTCCATATCCGGAGTGGAAACCACATAATATCTGTTGCTGCAGTATACATGCTTTCCATCGTCATAGCTCCCGTAGATATAAAGTTTTCCGTCCGGCATCACATGTGCCTCGCTGTCCGGAATGTGCCAGTGCGGCGGAAGCACCGGGTTGCGCCTGTTTGTAAATTTCTCCATCTGCAATTTCTCCTTTCAAAGCCGCTGATATTTCTATGCTGGTCTGTTATTTTCATCCCAGTCCGCTATACCTCTTCCCAGAATTTTACTGCTCTCTCCACCCAGCCTTCGGCCGCAGTTCCGGTCCCGAGCCCCCAGCCGTGGGACGGTCCCGGGAATACTTCATATACATGAGGAACATTCTTTTCTTCCAGTGACCGCACCAGAAGCCGGGTATTCTCAATAGGCACTGTGGCGTCCGCCGCGCACTGCCATATAAAAGACGGAGGATACTTTCCGGTTATCTGCTGCTCAACAGAATACAGATTTCTTAACTTCTCATCTCTTACATGTTCCTCTCCCAGAAGTCTTGCCCTGCTGTCCGCATGGGTCTTTTCCCCCATTGTGATCACAGGATAGCCAAGCATCATGGCTGCCGGACGGGGCAGTCCGTATTTCTTCCATCCGAGAGACTCGGTTCCCCAGGATGCGGCCAGATGACCGCCCGCGGAAAATCCCATCACCGCATATCCATCTGTCTCCACATGAAATTCATCCGCATGTTCCATGATAAACTGTACTGCCCTTGCAGCATCCTCCTGGGGAGCAGGCTGCTGCGCATACTCTGCAGTGCGGTACTGAAGAACAAACGCCGCGTACCCCAGGCGGTTCATCTCCATTGCCAGAGGGAATCCTTCCGCAATGGAGCACACATTCAGATAACCGCCGCCCGGGCAGATCAGCACAAACCGGCTCTTCTTTTCTGCAGGAAATGCAGTCAGTCCGGTGACGTTTTTCCGCTCATCGTCCCAGATATCATAGAAAACCTTTCCTTTTTCCATTCTGTCAGCAAAAAACTGAAGTCCTGCCTGCATGGGCGCCAGCTTCCAGTCCGGCGCCATCCGGGAGATCTCCTCCAGTGTCAGCTGCCGGAAGTTTTTTCCATGTGTAATCTTACAGAGTTCTTCCTGATATGTCTCGTCTCCCAGAAGATTTATATCAATCTCCGACATGGGATCGATCATATAATCCTTATTCTGGAGTCCGTACCCCGTTATAAACTGCTCCAGTGTCGTATCTTTCGTAATTTTCATTTCTGCTTTTCCTCTGCTTCTGCAAAAAAATCAACCGCCCGTTCCATCCAGCCTTTCGTATCCGCAAAACGCCCGTCTCCGAAACCGTGTCCGCCGTGTTCTCCCTCATCCAGAACAGCAGGAATTCCCAACGACTGCATTTTCTCATACATTTTTTCTGAATTGATGCATGGCACGGTCTCATCATCCCGGCAGCATGCGATATAACAGGGCGGATAGTCCTGATCCATATGTTCCAGCACAGAATACTCTTTTTTTCGCTCCTCCGACTGGTTATCCCCGAACAGTGTATCCATAAATGCACGCACAAGTTCCTCGTCTACGATCCCGTCAAACAGGTGCAGATCCGATACCGGATAGATGAGGAACATTGCCACGGGGCGGGGCAGATCATATACAGCATACCCGAGGTGCTTTGTTCCCCAGAGTGCCGTCAGATTTCCTCCTGCAGAAAATCCGCCCACAATATAGCGCTCCGGATCTGCAATGCCGAACTCCTTATGATGCTCCATCACATACCGGATGCATGCCGCCAGATCATCCAGCGGCTTCGGCATGATATTTCTTTCATTTACCCTGTAATTGACAACAAATACATCATAGCCCATCTGATTGAACTTTTTCGCAATCGGATAGCCCTCGGCGATGGAGCATACATTCAGGTATGCTCCGCCGGGGCAGTCGATAATGTACGGTCTGGCATTTGCCGCCGCTCTGTCCTCTGCCGGGAAATGCATGATATTCACATCTTTTTTGGCAGGTGTTTCCCGGATTTCTTCCTCTGAATAGACAGGGTACAGATATCTCCCTTTCTCCGCCCGGTCCATCAGATATTCGATTCCTTCTGCCATACTCTCGTAATTCCAGCCAAGTACATCGCCTTTTCCAAGGGGCAGATCCTTCATCATATAATAGTACTGTCCGTCTCCGCCCACCAGATACGGGACTGCCTCTGCAATCAGAGGTATTTTTTCCAGACTGTCGAAAGTCATGTCCGGAGTAATTTTAACTCGCTGCTTCTCCTGTTCCATAATATCATCCTTTCCCGCTTTTCTTATTTCATTGCAACTTATTCCACCACGATTCTTACTCTTGCGATATTCCGTACCTGAGTAAATACATCGTCATCCCGGCTGCTTCTTGTCGAGCGTACTCTGACAGAAGCGAAATGGGTTCCCGGCTCTGTATAAGTATGGGTATATGAAGCCTTCGCTCCGGCAAGACCGCCTTCTTCTATTACTTCAAAGTCGGCTTTGTCCGGGAAGGCGTTCAACGGCTTCTGATCTGCCATGCTCGGGAACTTACGGGGATCCTCCGCGCCGAATCTCACCTCAGTAATCCGTCCCGCTCCCTCGGGAAGCAGTGCTTTCATCTCCATGGTCACCGGCTCGCCTGCCTTTACATGAACGCAGTTTTCTCCATTCACCGTAAGGGAGACAACTGCCTGCATGCCGTGGCGTTCCTTCGCATTGTCCGGCACATAGATCTGTCCGTTTTCATAGCGGTAGCTGGTTTCCGGCAGGGGCTCGATTCCCTTCTCCACCCATGCGCTCACATCCAGAAGAGCCTGCTGCAGCGCTCCTACATAATTTGTAATCATATTGTTTTCCAGCCATGCCACATCGCCGTGCATGCAGTTTTCCATATAATAGAGGCGGAAATCCTTTGTATCCCCGCGGCTCTCCGCTACCTTCCCCTTGTACCAGTCGGCGCACCACGGGCAGGTAGACTCATCCATCAGCGACTGGGTGATAATCGTTTTTCCCTGAATGTTTCCGTCCTGTACAGTTCCGGTTCCCGTGAAACCGTATCCCATCACGTCACTTCTCTGGGGAAGCACCGGTTTTCCATTTTCATCCCGGAACTGATCCCATGCGTGGAAGGAAAGATCCTCCGGAACCTGATGGCGGTAATAGGACTGGATTGCAATGTAATCGGAGTTATCCATAGTCAGCGTATCTCCCGGCTCGATGGAACCGATCACTTCCGCAATATCTGTCATTCCATAACACAGTCCGATGGTCAGATAGCCGCTCTTCTTTCCCGGCTCCCGGATCATCTTGTCCAACAGCATGGGTTTCCCGACTGCCTTTCCTGTGGTCAGCTCGATGGTCACGCCTTCCAGGTACAGGTCTTCCCCTTCCGGCAGTTCCTCCAGTTCGATCCACGCTCCGTTTCCACTGGCAAGCTGCTTTCTCCAGGCATCATCTACTCCGTTTCCTCCCAGATTCGCGTTCTCCTCACTGGGAAGATGTACACTTTTCACTTTCCCGGTAAACTGCAGGCGGTCTTTGACTTCCTCGCTGTCGGGATCAGCTCCAAGGTATCCCGGAACTGTCCAGAAATCTGTAAAATAAGACGGATCATGCTGTTTCACGCCCGGTGTCAGCACAGGAAGGGAACCCGGATCTTTTACGCCGTAAGCTTCCACAAACCATACCTTCGGCGGGAATCCCATCTGGGTCAGCTCCTTAAGCATGGCCGCCTCGTTTTCGTTCAGTCCTTCGTACGGATTTCCGCTCCCGCCCGCATCGAGCGCATCCACGATCTTTCCGAAAACATGGCGCAGACGGCGCTGTCCCTGCACGTGCATGGTGATCGTATTCGGCAGAGAAACCGGGGAACCGATCACATACGGGCAGGCTCCGTCCCACGCATCCGTATTCTCGATGCAGGCCATGCTCTTATATCCGCCGCCGCTTCCTCCATATACATAACCATAAGGACGTGTTACCCCGTAAAGATCCATAACGATCTTTCTGGAATGTTCTGCCACAGCCGCGGAAGCCTTCCAACAGAGCGTGGGATCCGCAGCTCCGCCGAAGGCAAACTTTGAACCCATATTGCTCTCTACAAAGTATGCGCCGTGGGTCAGTGCAAACGCAACAGCGTCATCCTCCCCTGACTTCTTCAGAGAGGCAACTTCCTCGTCCGGTCCCGGGAACGGAGACAGGTATTGGAAAAACCTTCCCTCATACTTGTCTTTTTCCGGAATACACAGAATAAATTTGATCTCATTGTCCGGAAGTGACCCGTGAATATAGAGGAAGGGGATCTTCGTACCATCCGAAAGCTCCCTCTCCCTCTTCTCCTGTGTATCGATAACCATTTTCTGCATCTTCGGGTCATCCATTGCGTGATAGATTTCTTTTGCAACTGCCATTTTTTTCTCCTCCTGACTTTCATAATAAACAGAATATTTTTCATTTCTGTTTCAATCATAAAACTTTCGGAGGAAAATACCTATCTCTCATTTTGTTTTGATGTATTAAAATTGGTTTTCTTTTTCGTCTGTATTTATGATCGTATTCAGATTTTCATATCTGTGAATCTGATACATAAGTACATTTCGCTCCTCTGACTCCGGCTCCGTATTCAGCCATCCCAGTGCTGACGGCCAGTCAACTGTAAATCCTGTCCCGAGATATTTTACCATTCTTTCATGGGAACCGGAAAACGGACGGGCTATCACTCTTTTTACATTTTGTTCCATGGACAGTCTTCTGTTTATACTTCTGTTGGCGGTCAGAAGTGAAATCCCATTATCAAAAATCGGAGCCGGGCTGAATCTGTCATCCTTCATAATAACAGCGAGATTATTGAAATGCCTGTCTTCATTAAGTACGATCATATCCAAAGTCAGGATTTTCCGCAGATAGTCTCTAATATCAAGTTTACAGCTCTGTCTGATAAATTCGACCACATATTCTATCCTGTCCTCCATCTGTTCCATCGCATTAACCACATCTGCAAGATTTTTCCCTGTCGTATTATAATAGAGCCTGTAAAATGTAATGAGCTCTTCTCCGTCCTTAAGAAAATTTCTGCTCCTGCATCCGCCTGATCCGTTGATCGTACCCGCTTCATACCGGACATACTCGGAAGGATCCAGGGACGAAAAATCCAACATTCTCGATACCAGGTATTCAGCCAGTCCTTCATGTCCGTGATTATCCTTCTTATACCAGTATCCGTCTTTTCTGTATTTAATCTGAGTACCTTCACTGGTACCTGCCTGCATGATAATAAATTCTCTGCCTATATCTTCGTGAAACAACTTCATCACCTGACCAAAACGTCTTTACTGGTTATTTTTTCTCCCGGAAAGCGAAACCAGATATAATCATTACAGCTTACCCCGTGAGTCTTTTTTACGATTTCATAAGGATTATATTCATCCAGCCCCAGATATTCCAATATCTCATTAATGTCCGGGCGGTCTTTCTCCCAGCAGCGCAGTTCGAATATCCTGCCCAACTGATAACGCGTCATTTTCTTTTCCGCAAACAACTGTTTTCCCGGATTATCCGTAAATCTGGAAATAATTACATCCGAACCTCTTGCATAAACTCTCGCCGTGATCTCATCTTTCCAGTACACCTCAAACAGCAGGCTGTCCACGATCTTTTCTTTCTTTCTTCTTTTTTGCAGATATTCTGTCATCCTTTCCAGGCTCTCGATATTCCACTGAAGCTCCCGGATCTCATCGGTCAGACTCTCTATTTCCATCTGCTTCCGTTCTTCTTCTGCTATGCTGCCCGGCGAAACCGGTCCGAGATATCTGCTTTTTATCTTTCCGTCACGACGATACTGGGAATAATAATAAAGATCCCCGTGAATTTTCTTAATTGTTATACTCTGTTTCTGTCCGGAAATATCATCCAGACGCTTCCGGTATTCCAGAAGTCTTGATTCCGCTTCTGCTTTTTTCCGCTGCAGATCACAATATAACAGCTCCATCTCGTTCATGTTCATCACCAGGTATATCGTAACATACTTTTTACATATTTTCAATATATGTTGGTTACATAATAAAACTCTTTCTGTCCGGACGCATCCCTGTTCCCTCTTACCACAAAAGGGATGTATCCGCCTGCTGCAGAAACATCCCTTCTCTACTGTTCTATTATTTATTTCATATCATTTTACTTCGTATTATTGTTATCGCACCCGGCTCAGATTTATTATAGCCGAAAATATTTTTGGATGGCATCAGAAAATTTGATATTATGTATAAATTTCTGTCATTCTCCTTTTCCGCTGTATTTCTGTATCTTCTCCCGGTAGGCGGCAGGCGACATTCCCAGTTTTTCTTTGAACATCCGGCTGAAATAGCTGCGTGAGCCGAAATGAAGGGAATCACAGATGTCCTGCACGGTCTTATTGGTAGTCGCAAGCCATATCCGGGCATACTCGATTCTCTGGTCCTTGATATAATCCAACATCTTCTCGCCCATCTCCCTGGCAAATTTTCTGGCAAGATAATACTCCGCATATCCCATCTGCTTTGCAATTCCAGCCAGTGTCAGCTCGTCTGTCACATGTTCGCGGATATAGATGCAGCACTCACGGATAACGGGAGACACGCCGCAAATTTCCCGGGACTCATTCACCCTGGCGATAAAATCATCCAGCATCTGTTTATTCAGTTGCATCAGTTCCGGAAGTGTCTTCGGCTCTTCTGCCGCCCGAATATACTTTTCTTCCAATTCCAGTGCAATTTTCGGCGTAACTCCGCCCTCAATGGCGGCACGTGCACACTGGGAAGTAAAGATGATCATCTTGTTTACCGCATCCCTGTGTTCGTCCCCGCTGTGAAATCTGTCACTTCCTGCTTTTCCGATTGTCGCAAAAGCCTGACTGTAGTTCCTGTTCCCGTCCCTGACACACTGCAAAATCAGTTCTTCCTGCTCACGCATGCGTTCATAGCTGACTCCGCCTGCGTCTTTTTCGTGTTTTCCGGACGAATTCCCTGTTTCCAGATACTGACACGGGATCTCTATGTTCCGCGCATCTTCCAGTGTAATCATGTAGTGAAGCATCCTGCCCAGCGACCAGAAAATATCCCCGCCTACCACAGGCACATCTCTCAGGATTTTCATACATAGCCGTTTTATCTCCACAGACAGATTCATGTTCGTCAGTGCATTTTCCACGGAGCGGGATGAAGCGGTTCCGAAAAAAACAGGACCGATCAGGATAAGCCTCCTCTCGTCTCCTATGGCTGCAAATTCTCCAAGCCATACCATTCCCACAGAGCTGCTCATCATGAAAGGCCCGTTCAATGTTTTTCCCGTTTCCATTGCGTAGGCTCTGCACCCGCCGGCAGTAAAAAACATATCCAGTTCTTTCTCATATGGGGAACTGCTGTAATAGAGTTCCCCATTTTCCGAATAGCACCAGACCCAGACGCCGTTTCCGCTGTAGACCATCCCCATATAGTACCAGAGCCGTTCCGGTACTGATACATCCGACAGTGCCATCGTCTGATTCTCCTTTTCTTTTTTTCTATCATCCCTCATTTCCGCGCCCATGTCAATCAGTTCTCTGACGTCTTTGCACTGTTCTGTGCCTCCAGGGCCTCTTTTCTTGCCTTTTCATTGTCTGCATTGATCTGCGGCATCTTATGATCCAGGTCGTAGAACAGCAGGCAGATAATACCGATAATGGATGAGAATGCCGGAAGGAGCGTCTGTCCCACGCGGATTCCCATAACTGCCGTCTCTGTAACAGCTTCAGCATCATATCCTACCGCCATAAGAATCAGGCCGCCAAGCGCCGCCGCAAGAGCTCCTCCCACACGTTTTGCAAATCCCTGTACAGCTCCGATGGTTCCCTCCATTCTGTGCATCTTCTTCCATTCATTGTAAGAAGCGCTGTCGAAGATCATCAGCTTGATCAGATAAGTGCCCGGAAGCGAACCGATCCCGACGATCAGCCACCCGACCATGTACATTGCCACATTGGTATTCGAGATAAAGCAGACCACAGAACCCACCACGGAGCATATGGAGCCGACCAACATTACGTCACGCACATTCCACTTCTTAATGCTCTTCGGGAACACGAATACCAACGGAAGAGCAAGAATCGTGACTGCTGAGGTAAGACTCTGAAGTCCGATGCTTCCGAATACTTCCTGGAAATAGTAAGTTCCAAGTCCCACCTGGGAGCCAAGCTGTGTGATAAACGTCATGATTACGATAATCCACACATATTTGTTTTTTCTCAGCATGTGCAGCGTATCTTTGAGGCGGATCGTCTCCGTCTTCTGAAAAATATCCAGATCATATTTTTCTTCAATAAATACAAAACGCATAATTCCGATAATCAGAACCGGGATTCCAAGGGTCAGGATAATCCGTGACCATCCTCCGTGCACAGAGGAATATCTTTCTACCAGCTGCGGTGTAATAATATTTACGATAAATCCGACTCCGGAAGAAATAAGTCCTGTATACGAATTGATCCTTACCAGCTGTTCCGACCGGAACGAGCGCACCATATATACCGTCTCACCTGCATTCAGGAACGTATTAAACAGCGCGTTTACAAGAATATACATGGAGAGAACCCATACATATTTCATTATGTCTCCCCAGCCCTCCGGGCAGCTGTACATCAGGAATGTACAGATCCATGTTCCGAATATGCACAGCTCATAAGGTCTCCCTTTTCCAAGTCTGCTCTTCGTCTTATCTACAATATAGCCTGCGACCAGGTCGGTAGCCCCGTCAATCGCCTTGCTGACAGCAAGAAGGATACCTACGATTCCCGGATTCAGGTGAAGCGTGTTCGTACAGTAGAACATCAGATACCCCTGGATCAGAACATTTGTCGTCTCCGATACTTCTCTTGAGCCCCATGCCCAGAATTTCCCCACGCCGATCCTGGCCGGATTTTCTTTTCGTTTTTTTCCGAACATATGTAATACCTCATTCCTCTTTCTCAAAAAATTCTTTCAAAAGTTCCTTGTCTTCTTCACAGCCGCACACGACGTTCCCGCTGCTTATGATCCCCTCGTGGCAGTTCACGGCCGAGAAGATGAACCTTGAAATCGTGGAAGACAGATTCAACTGGTCGCCCTCCAGAGAGTAAAACAGGACATCCTGCTTACATTGTTTCACTTTCTTAAAGAATTCTCCAAAATCAACATCTTTCTTAAATTTCATCCCATACCTCCGTTTTCTCTTCGATCACTGCAGTAATTCTGTGATTATTTATCCTGTGGTTTTATTATAATGAAAAAGAGACGCCGATCTGTATGTCCAGATTTGCGTCTCTGTGATAAAATTTGCCTGTTTTCTATTGTTGTTTCCGCCGCATGTCTAAAAATTTCTCAGATGCACCACCGTCGGATCAAAGGAGGAAGTATCCTTCACTCCGGTAAAAGCCATCACGCCTTTGAGTTCCTCTGTCATCTGCCTGATCCGGGCCGTCACACCCTCCGCGCCTTCCTGGAGGACGATCTTCATCAGGTGTCCGCCCACGCTCACTGCCGTAGCTCCAAGCGCCATTGCCTTGTATGCATCCACCCCGGAAGCGATCCCGCAGTCAACAAAGATCGGGAAGTCTTTTCCCAGCTCTTTGCGTATCTCCGGCAGTACCATCAGCGGCGGAACTGCCGACGGCATCCGCCCGCCGTGGTGGGAGACAACAATCCCCTGCGCACCCATCTGCGCGCACCGGACAGCGTCCCGAACACCAAGCACACCCTTCACGATAAAAGGCAGCTTTGTGGCACTGATAAACTCTTTCCATGCGGGAACATCATAAACTGCCATCTGCTCATTCATACAGAGATCCGGGCTTCCGGTCCTGTCAAACGTGTGGTCTATATCCATCCCCACAGCCAGAGCTCCCGCCTCTTCCGCCTCTTTGAGCTGTGCGAAAATCTTGTCCTTATCCGCATAAGGCTTTACAATCCGGATGGTCTTCGCCCCGCAGTTCATCACAGAATAGAATTCCGCCGTCTCCGTCATGCCGATCCAGTGGACCGCATCCGCATCTGCCGCTCCTTTGGCATACGCTTCCATAGGCGCGCCGGCATCCGGATTAAACGTCTTTAAGTGGGACAGTGCCGCCGTCATGATCGGCGTGGCAAAGCGGTGTCCGTAGATCACCGTCTCCGTATCCGGCTCCACCGCGCCTACAAGACGCTGCTCTAAAAGAAGGCTGTCAAAATATTCACGGGTTACTGTTCTCGGGTCTGTTTTCTGCAGTTCCATTCTGATTACCTCTTTTCACGTTTTATATAAGGCAATTCTATCATGGGGAAAAAGTTATGGCAAGAATTCGCCCCACATTATTAACACAGTGCGGATAAAATTGTATAAATGATGTAAGTTTGTTGATAACCCTGTTTTTTTCAAAACAGCCGTTGTAATATTAAGCGCTTCGTGATATGGTAGATGCACCCGGAGATCACTCCTGCCTTTTGCAGGTCAGATCACCGGGTGCATTCAAACTTTTCAAGTAATCTGATAAATCTCATAAAGCAGTCAAAACTCCCGGGCAAATCGCCTGTATTTCCAGAGGATGATGATCTGATTTTACGGTGAAAACGGATACCGTTCAAAGTTTGGAAAAATTACCGCGGGGAAGAAAAGCCGCGGGGATGGTGTTTTCTAGTGGAACGTGATAAGATAAGGGAGGAAACAATATGTGTAAAACTGAAACTGACAACTTTATCATGCTTCCCATAATAGACTTCTGTTTTAAGGAGCTGATGCGCAATGACAAAGTCCGGTTGGGATTCATCGCGGCGGTTCTCGGGCGAGATCCGAAATCAATCCGTAAGACCGTCCTGGTTTCTACAGAACTGCGCAGAGAGTCCCCGGATGACAAGCTTGGGATCCTGGACGTGATGGTGGAGTTGGATGACGGATCGAAACTGAACATGGAAATGCAGGTGCCGTATTTTGAATTCTGGACAAACCGGGTGCTGTTTTATGTGTGCAAAGTATACACCGGTCAGATCAAAAAGGGGGAATCTTACGAGACATTAAAGCCCTGTGTCCATGTAAGTATTCTTGATTTCATTCATTTTCCAAAGGATAACCGCTGTTATCGGAAGATCGCACTCTGTGACGTGGAAACCGGTGAGCAGTATACCGACCTGATGGAACTGCACATTCTGGAACTGAAAAAACTTCCGGAAGAGGATCAGAACGAAGAAGGAGTGATCCGCTGGATGCGCTTCCTGAGTGGGAAGACCCGAAAGGAGTTCGAGAATATGGCAAAGAAAGACGAATATATTGAAGAGGCATATAACGAACTGAAAAAGCTGAGCCTGGATGAGCAGAAACGCCTGGAATATGAGGCGAGAGAGCGGGCTCTTCATGACTATAATACCCAGATGAGCAGCGCAGAGAGGCGGGGCATTGAGATTGGGAAGCAGGAAGGGATCAAGCTTGGAAAGCAAGAGACACTGGTTCAGCTGATCAGTGAAAATCTCCAAAAAGGCCTGGATCTGGATACGATTGCATCCTTCCTCGGGATAGATCGGGATACGGCGGCGGAGCTTGCCGGAAAAGTAAATAGTAAAAAATAAACGATCAGGTTAAGCAGCAGTGCATTGCATACAACTTCTTTCAGATATTACTGTTTTTAAGAAGATGCAATGCACTGTTCTCCTATTCAAATAAATATGCCATGCCCAGTGGACCCGCTCACCCTCTTTTTCCTTCACTCCGGCATAAACAGCTCATCCACCGTAATCCGCAGCTCCCGCGCCAGATCAAACGCCAGTGCCAGCGTGGGATTGTACTTGTTATTCTCGATTGCATTGACTGTCTGCCGGGTCACGCCGCACTTTCTGGCCAGCTCTTCCTGTGACAGCCCCAACTCTTTCCTTCTCTCCCGGATCATATTCCTCATATCAGCCACCATACTTTCTTCTGAAAAACAAAATCAGAATAAAATAAATAATTGCCATGGTACAAAGCTGTGTAAACGGATTCACACTCATCTCCTGAGCACGCACCAGGCACTCGATAATATTGATAACCAGCGCTCCGGCTGAACCGAGCAGAGTATATGTGCTGGACTTCCAGACGATTATCATTCTCCGCTCGTCACCTCCCCTCGCCAGAGAAATAATCATCCCGATATCCAGGCAGATCATCACAACAAGAAAAATACCAAACAATACAAGAATCAGATTTTCCATATCTTACACATCCTCCATGATATAAGTACAGGTTTTTTTCCTTATCCGTCACCGGACATTCCCGGGAAAACTGCTCTGTTCCATGTGCCGGAATTATCAAAAACTTTTTACATTTTCAGAATAACGGATGACATCCAAAATGTCAAGAGTTTTTGACATTTTTTAAAATTGATTCCGTCTAAAATTAAAAGCCACGGGAAACAGCACTTCTTTTAACATAATCTTCATTGACTTGTCTTTCCGTGCAGACTAAAATATATCTGTATTGTTATAAATATAACAATTTGTATCAACGAACTTCAAGGAGGTTATCATCATGGCAAACATTCTGATCAGCCCGGGCAAATATGTGCAGGGCGCAGGCGAACTTGGAAAACTGGGAGAGTATGCTGAAAAATACGGCAAAAAAGCCCTCATCCTTATCACCGCTTCCGGTTACAAAAGATGCGGCGGCATTGTAGAAGAGGGATTCAAAAACAGCAGCACGGAAATCGTTTTCGACTATTTCAACGGTGAATGCAGCAAGACGGAGATTAACCGGCTTACCGCAATCATGGAGAAAGAAGGCTGCGATCTCGTGATCGGTATCGGCGGCGGAAAGATCCTGGATACCGCAAAAGCAGTCGCTTATTACAGATCCGTTCCGGTTCTTGTATGCCCGACGATCGCATCAACTGACGCCCCCTGCAGCGCACTCTCCGTTATTTATACAGACGAAGGAGTATTTGAGGAATACCTGTTCCTTCCGGCAAACCCGAACATGGTCCTGATGGACACGAACATCATCTCCAAATCCCCGGTCCGCCTCACCGTTTCCGGTATGGGAGATGCGCTGGCTACATACTTTGAGGCCCGCGCATGCCAGGCAAGCGGCGCTACGACCTGCGCAGGCGGCAAGGTGACATCCGCGGCAATGGCGCTGGCAGAGCTGTGCTTCAACACACTGATGGAGGAAGGCGTAAAGGCGAAACTCGCCCTGGAAGCAGGCGCATGCACTCCGGCAGTCGAGAAGATCATCGAGGCCAACACGCTCCTCAGCGGCATTGGTTTTGAGAGCGGCGGTCTGGCAGGCGCACACGCGATCCACAATGGATTTACCATTCTGGATGAGTGCCACCACATGTACCACGGAGAAAAAGTTGCCTTCGGAACAATCACACAGCTTGTCCTGGAAAATGTTGACGCCGAAGAACTGGAAGATATCATCGACTGGTGTATCGAACTGGGACTTCCGGTCACGCTCAAAGAACTGGGAATTGAGAATCCGACAGATGAAAAACTTATGGCTGTGGCAGAAGCGGCATGCGCACCCACAGATACTCTCCACAACATGCCATTTGAGGTAACACCGGAAACCGTATGCGCGGCGATCAAGGCAGCGGACGCATATGGAAGATATTTCCTGGGAGAGTAGATAAAAATTTAAGGGCAGAACCATATCTTTGGGATTCTGCCCTTTTCTTTTACCTGTTTAACCGCCTTACCTTCCCTTCTCCACCCGGAACTCATGCTTCCCGGATCCGATCCACTCCGGCTCTCTTCCCGGCAGCTTCACCATTGCCCGGGTGTTTACCGGAATCTCACACTCATAAATCACGCCGTCCTTTTCCTTTTTCCATCCGCTCTGAACCGGACCGTAAGGCGTGGACACGCTTCCCCGTGCTTCCGAAAGCGGTCCGTCAATTCCCGGGCAGAGCACAAACCGGCTGTATCCGGGGTACTCCTCCAGTCTCTGTATACCAAGAATATAGCTGTACATCCAGGAGAGGACACTGCCGAGAGAATAGTGATTAAAGGAGTTCATGGTGTTGTTCCCGCCAAATCCTTTCTCCGGTGTGTAGGAATCCCACCGTTCCCAGATTGTCGTAGCTCCCTGGGTCACAGGATACAGCCAGGAAGGACATTTTGTCTGAAGCATCAGCCGGTATGCGTCCGCATCATTTTCTGTATCTGTGAGAGCCTGATTGAGAAGCCCGGTTCCGAAGAAGCCGGTTCCCACCGTATAGTCCAGCTCCCTGGTCTTTCTCTTCAGATTCTCTGCCGCACGGCCGCGATCTTCGATCAGTCCGTACTCCAGCCCGATCACATAGGAACACTGGCTGTCACAGAGCTTTCCGTCCGCGCCTCTTGTCTTCCCGTCAACGGGATCGACAAATGTATCGTTCCAGTATTTTCTGCACGCCTCTGCCAGTTTTTCATATTTTTCCCGATCTGCATTCTTCCCCAGGACTGCTGCGATTTTCCCCATTGTATCTGCTTCCCGGTAATAAAATGCGTTCCACAGAAGCTGCAGGTCCGTCTCCTCCGGTGCCAGCCAGTCGCCGAGCGGTCCGATCTTCGCCGGATCTCCCTGCCCCGGCAGACCTTTGTCCTCCATATAAACCATGTACTTGTCCATGCCGGGGTAGAATCGTTCCATAATCCTGATATCCCCGTACTGCTGATACAGTTCCCACGCCATGAATATGGATGCGCACTCGTAAGTGATCCCTCCGAAGCCTCCTCCTATGGGAGCGATCTCCGGATATCTCCCCTCTTCCGTCTGCAGGTCGGACATTGCCTGCAGATTCCGCTCGTAGAACTTTTTCAGATTACTGTTCTGCAGAGCTGTATGGCAGAATACGTGGGTGTCTCCTGCCCACCCCATCCTCTCATTTCTCTGGGGACAGTCTGTGGGGATACTGATAAAGTTGCACAGCTGAGACCAGGCAACATTTTCCGCAAACCGGTCCAACAGCGGCTCGGAGCTTGCAAAATTTCCGTCCAGCCTCTCCACCGAGGAGTACTGCAGGGCTTCCACTTCCGTAAGTTCCGGCGGATTTTCTGTCCCTGTGATCTCCAGATAGCGGAAGCCGTGAAACGTAAACTTCGGCTGATACACTTCTCCCTCTTTATCGCCCCGGCAGATATAAATATCCGTACTTGAAGCATCGCGGTAATTTTCCACCATGGGGCGCCCGGTATTGGGATGCTCTTTGTTCTTCCGGTACTCTTCCATATCCGGATAGAGCACTTCACAGTACCTCAGGATCAGCTTTGTTCCCTTCTTTTCATGGACATGGATCCTCGGCACTCCGGCCATTTCCTGCCCGAAATCATAGAGCCACACGTTCTTTTCCAGTTTCCTGCGTTCCTGCGCCTGACGGGTTCTCACGATCCTCACCGGGGCATCATATCCCCCTTCATACCTTGGTTCTGTGACATTTATCTCGGGCCAGCTCCGCCCGAATCCTTCCGGCATGGTCCTTGTCGCGCCGATCCTGCCTATCGTCTCCGCAACCGGACTTTCCCATCCGCTGTCGTCAAACTCTCCCCTGGAATAATTCTCATAGATTTCCCGCCTGCATGCGTCGAAATGTTCTCCCTGGAACAGTCCGCCGTAGCGGTACGGTCCCTGATCCGAATATTTCCAAGCGGATGTATCGGTCACGATCGTCTCCTTTTCTCCGTTCTCATAACGGATACAGATCTTCGCCAGCAGCGCTTCTTTATCCCAGAAATAATTATAATTTTTCACCACAAATGTCTGTGCGTCACACCACCATCCGGAGCCCAGAGTCACCCCCACCGCGTTTTTCCCAGGCATCAGTTTGTCTGTAATGTCATAGGTCTGGTAATTGATGCGTTTATCATACTGGGTCAGCCCCGGCGTAAGCCGGATGTCTGTGACCGATTCCCCGTTCACGCGGCAGTCATAGATTCCCCGGGCAGTTATATACAGCCTTGCGGAACGGATCTTTTCATTTTTCAGCACAAATGCTCTCCGGAACATCGGCATCCCTCCTCCGGAAGGATCCCGCGTCACCTGCTCTCCTTCTACTTTAAAGCATCCATCCGCTTCGTTTAACACATCGTAAAAGATCGACTCTTCGCCATACAGATTTCCCCGGGGCGTCTCTTTTATCACGACGCGTCCCGGCTCTCTTAAATTTCTGACTGTAATATCTTTGAAATATGCCGTCCCCTGCTCCTCCGCAAAAAAACCGATCTCGTTGATCCTCGGATACGTCGGGACGTCATTAAACCCGCGGGGATTGAGCGTCCTGCCCGCAATGGTGTGAAGGAGCTGATCCGGGACCGCATCCACGAGGATTCCATCTATATACGCCAGCGCAGAATTCCCCTGCACCTCGATCTTCAAAGTGTGGAACTCGTATCTGTTCTCCTCTGTGATCAGGCATGGTCCGTCCGGCACACCATACTGTCGCAGAAATACAGAAGCAAACGGTACATCTGCACGGTCATCCTCCGTATACCCCGCACGGTAAATATCCAGATATGCTTCCTCTTGGCGGATACAGAGCTCATAGCGGATATAGTTCTCCCCCTCCAGACCATATTCGTTCAGATGACTGCTCTTGAGGCGGTAATCTTCTGCACCAAACACGATCCCCGCTCTGCTGGTTCCTTTCTCCATCCGGAATGTGCTCTCGATCACAAACACACCTCTTGTATCCGCCTGCACGTGAAACCGGGGCGCGCTGATCCATTCTGCGCCATCCCACGCTTCTATATCCGGACAGAGAAATCCGGTCTCAAACCAGCTCTCCTGCTCCGCTTTTCTTCCGTAATTGTCCCATACTTCCACATTGACCCGATAGCGGGTACATGCTGCCAGTTTTTCTCCATCGTATGAAATCCCAAGCGAACAGTCCGTCTCCATCCTCCCTGAATCCCACACCGGCATCTGAACTTCTTCTGTAAACACCCGGATCCGGCAAGCCTCCTGGAACGTGTTCTCCCGGTCGGACGCCAGTATCCAGGCAAACTGAGGCTTCTCACAGTCCAGCCCCAGAGGATTGTCCATATCTTCTGTTAATATCTTCGTTATCTCCAGTCCCATACTCTGCTCCTCACTTTCATCTGCATCCGTTTCCGCTGCTTTGCTGTCATTATATCATCGCTCCGTCTGTCCACACAGATAGTTTTTTTATCAAAAATCTATTGTTTTTTTCCTTTTCTGTATTTAGAATTTAACTTACAGAAACAGGGGCACAGCATTCCACAGACATTTGCACCGGATTGCCTGCCCGGATCCTGCAAGAGAGGAGGGATACTGCAAAATGTTTTCAGACAAAGACGGAAAATATTATCATGAGATTGTTTCGCCGGAGAAGAATGTGCCGGTCCGCATCTTCTTCAGCAATGACCGGAGGCCTTCCTATGTCCCGCCCCATTTTCATGAGGATATTGAAATGATATATCTCCTGTCCGGAAGTCTGACTGTTTCTTCCGGATATAAACGGCGCACTTTTTTTCCAGGAGATCTCCTGCTGTTTAACTCAAACGAGATCCATTCCACGCTTTCGGAAGTATCCGACACTACAGCGTATGTCCTTCAGATTCCTCATGGGCTTTTTCAACCTTATTATCCTTCCGGAGAGACGTCTGTATTTGAGGTTCCCGCCGTTTCTTCCGGGACACTTTCCTGTGATGCTTCGGCTCAGATCAGCCATTTAAAAGAGCTGATCCTTACGTGTTATGAACTGCAGTCCCGCAGACCGGAGTTTTATCAGATTCTGATCATGAATAATATTTACCGGATTTTATATATTCTGTTTCATTCTTTCTCTGTTTTTCAGCCGGCATCCCGGAGACAGAATATGAAACACTATGAACGTCTTTCGTTTCTTACAACGTACATCAATGAGCATTACAGCGAATCGCTTTCTCTTGAAAAACTTGCGGATATGGTATCTGTTGCCCCGTCCTATCTGTCGAAATTCTTCCGGCAGGAAACCGGTACCACTCTGACCTCATATATCAGCAGTGTCCGTCTGGAGCACGCCTACACCGATCTGCTTACCACGGATTATTCGATAAACTATGTTGCAGAGAAAAACGGATTTGCAAGCTATGCAATGTTTGTCCAAAAATTTAAAGAGAAATATCTGTGTACTCCCAATCAGGTCAGACGCAGAAAATCTTGAAAAATATTAACACAACGCAGATAACTTTTTATAACTCATGTAAGTTTGTTGATAACCCTGTTTTTTCCAAAACAGCTGTTGTAATATCAAACTCGTCGTGATATGGTAGATGCACTGGAAGACCAGAACGAGGAAGGTGTGATCCACCGGATGCGCTTCTTAAGTGGGAAGACCCGAAAGGAGTTCGAGGATATGGCAAAGAAAGACGAATATATTGAAGAAGCATACAACGAACTGAAGAGGCTGAGCCTGGATGAGCAGAAACGCCTGGAGTATGAGGCAAGGGAGCGGGCGCTTCATGATTATAATACGCAAATGAACAGTGCAGAACGGCGGGGCAAACGTGCCGCTTTAAAAGAGTTGATCCGAAAAAAGCTGGATAAGGGCATGTCCCCGGAAGATATTGCCGAATTCCTTGAATTAGATACAAGCGTGATCTTGGAGCTGGCAGGTGAACCCGTCGCAAACGCAGAAAATCTGCCCCACTGATTTCCTTCTGTCAGATAATCAGATCACTCTCTCAGCTCATGTCCATAAACTAATGGGGATAACCGATCACTTCGAATGTCCATTGCCCTTTAAAAATCAGGGCATTGCCTTAACCGTGTTCAGATATTACAGTTATGGCAATGCCCCACTTCTTATTCACATTATTCACTTTTTTTCTGTGCAAGCCTTTTCACTGTTTTTAAAACCCGGTAAGCACTTGTCATCAAATCTTTTCTTGTAACCGGATATAAAGCATCCGGCTGTTCTGTTGCTCTGATGATATCTTCATAATCCGCTTTTCCTCCCGGCATAAAGAGATCATTCCCGGCACGAACTGCGGCCGAAGCAGATGCCGAAGGATATTTATACTTTTTTCCACTCACCACGCCTGTGACAACCCAGTCAGACATGACGAGGCCGTCAAAGCCCCATTCGTCCCGCAAGATTCCGGTTAAAAGATCTTTTCTGGAAGAAGTGTGTTCGCCATTGAGCAGATTGTAGGAAGTCATGACGGCAGCCGGCGAAGAATCTTTTACAGCGATCTCAAATCCGCGCAGATACAGATCCCGCAGCGCCCTCTCACTAACAATACTGTTGGAATGCATCCGGTTTTGTTCCTGATTATTGCAGGCGAAATGTTTCAAAGTTACGCCACACCCGCTCCGGCTCTGGACTCCCCGCGTAACTGCTGCCGCCATGCACCCGCTTACGAGGGGATCCTCTGAATAATATTCAAAATTTCGTCCGCACAGCGGATTCCGGTGAATATTCAATGCCGGAGCGAGCCAGAGCGAAATACCATACTGCTCCATTTCTTCCGCAACAAGTTCTCCACACTGTTCTGCAGCTTTTCTGCTGAAGCTCTGGGCTATGGCGGTTCCCACGGGAATTGCAGAGCAGTACTGCTCAAAGATTTCACCCTTCCGCTTTTCTGTCCTGTCTTTCTGGAGGAATAATCTTCTCATCTCATCCGGAAGAATATCTGCCAATTCCTCCAGATTCCCGCCGTCTACACTATAGACGCCTTCTTCGTCTCTTCCATATTTCGGCGCGATCCGGATGCCTGCCGGACCATCTGCCATAACAATTGAAGAGATTCCTCTCTCCTGAAAAATTCGGGTAGTCTCCCCTGCTGCTCCGACCACAACGGTTCCGGCATTCCCGATTACACTTTTATTTCCCTCGTCCTGAAAATTACCGACACAGAGGTATGCAAGTTCACAGTTATCCATTGTTTCCATCACTGCAAGAATTTCATCATCGGTCTTTTTCGGGCAAATCTGCCTCATATCTTCACAGGATGCAAAATCCTCCCTGGTGATATACAGCGTCTCCCGGCGTTCTTCTTCCTGTGCCTGCCCGGACTGGCATTTCTTCTCCGGACGGTAATCCATAAAATCCGGCTGGTCTGCAATTGACGTGACTTTTTCTGTAATAATATCTTCATTCAATATAACCGTGCCCGCAGGTACTGTTTCTCGGCTCGAATTCCCGATATAGATCCGGTAGCTTCCCTTTTCCAGGATCCGCGCAGAGATTTCCCGGCAGTAGGAGGCCAGGTCTTTCAGATTGAATTCCAGGGAAATAACCTGAGACTCCCCCGGCTTTAATTCGTCCGTCTTTTCAAACGCCGCGAGCACCTGATACGGCTGATCAAGCTTTCCCTCCGGAACTGAGACATAAGCCTGAACAACCTCTTTCCCGTTTCTTTCTCCGCAGTTTGTCACGGATACTTTTACGCGGATCCTGGCAGCTTCTTTCTCCAGTCCAAGCAGTTCTGTCTGAAATGAAGTGTAACCAAGTCCAAAACCGAAAGGGAACAGGGGATTTTTACATACAGTGTCAAAGTACCGGTATCCCACATAAATACCTTCCCGATATCTTGTGTCATCCTGTTTTCCGAAATCTCCCTCGTGGCAGTAATCCTCCCATGCAGCCCATGTAGACGCAAGCTTTCCGGAGGGATAACTTTTTCCAAGGATTACATCGCACAGGACTTCACTTGTCATCATCCCCGTCTGCGACAGAAGAAGAATATTCGGTGCCGCATCCACTACAGGCGAAATGTCAATCACTCCTCCCACATTCAGGACGAGCAGAAATCTTTCATATTTTTCCCCTGCCTTTCTGATATCCCGGATTTCTGTGTCTGTGAGGAGGAAATCTCCTTTTTTCACCTCTCTGTCTGTTCCCTCTCCGCTGTTTCTTGAAAGAACGTACAGACATACATCTCCGCCCGCTTCCATTGGGAAATCATACTCCATCTCCGGCATGGCCGCCCCCATACAGGAGAGAAATGCGGAAAGTCCCTGTTCCGCGATCTGCCTGCGCAGAGAATTCCGGAATTTTCTCCAGGCCTTTTCGTAAGCCGCATCATAACTGTCCAGCCATTCTGTTGTTGTGATCTCGAAACCCGCTTTTTTCAAAGCTGTTTCTATATTTAAAAACTGCTTTACATTAACGTCCCCCGAACCGGTTCCGCCCTTTTTCGTATACCTGGCTCCATTTCCATACAGAGCGATGCTCTGCGGACCGCTTAAAGGAAAGGAACCATCTGACTTCAGCAGAACCATACACTCCGGCGCTATCTTCCGGAGAAATTCCTGATGATTTTTCACTGTCATTTTATTTATCCTTTCGCTGCTGTTTTCTCTTGCACCACTATGAATCTCGCCAGTTTCCGAACACCATTCTTTCCACTTCTCTGCTGATATAACTTCCCGAGCCGTTCAGATCTGCACGGTTTGTCACAAAGACAAAATCAAGTCCGTCTGCCGGGCTGACAACCATATGTGTGCCGAATGCTCCGCTCCATCCATAAGCCCCCTGTGAAGCATAACTGTCCCCTTTCACCGGATCCTGGCGTATCAAAACACCCAGGCCCCAGACCATTCCCGGCTGGAATTCTATGTGCTTATCCGGACCTTCCTGATGCATCCGCTGAACGATCTTCTCAGAGAGGATCCGTTTTCCCTCAAAGACACCGCCTGCTGCCAGCATAGCCGCAAATTTCTCAAAATCCTTCACCGTAGAATAAATGCCGCCACAGGGCTCCTCAAAAGATTCCGGCTCCATTGAAAGGAATCCATACAGATCTTCTTCTGTCCCGGTAATATTTTTCAGCGTTCCATCCTCTCTCTTATACAGATCAGCCAGGCGCTTTTTCTGACTGTCCGAAAGGAAAAAAGTGGTATCCTTCATCCCCAGCGGTCTGCAGATATGTTCCTGGATATAGTCTTCAAATCGGCATCCGGAAACAATCTCTACGATCCGCCCGAGGATATTCCAGCTGCCGACTGCGGAATATCCCGTCGCGCTCCCCGGCTGGAATCCCAGCGGATACTCTGCATATCTGCTCACACGCTCCTGAAGTGAAACGTCCGTTCCTTTCCTGGTGAAAAGAAGAAGGACGCCGATCACTCCCTCATCAATACCGGAACAGTGGGAAAGAAGATCCCGGATCGTCAGCAGTCTCTCACATGGAACGGTTTTTACAGCAGAAACATCAAAATCTCTGCTCCATTCTAATACTTTCAACATGTTATCCGGATCATCCAGCACATAGCGCGGATCGTCCGCCACCCGCTTATCTGCAAATTCCGGCAGGAACTTTTCCACCGGGTCATCCAGCTGTATCGTTCCGGCATCGATCTGCTGCAGTACCGCTGTCGTCGTGATCAACTTTGTCATTGACATCATCCGGTAAATCGTATCATATTCCGCCTTCTCTCCTGTCTCCAGCGAACGGTATCCCCATGTTCCCTGAAAAACGACATCTCCTCTTTTCCTTACTATCAGCGCTGCCCCCGATGTTTCCTGATTCCGGAGATAATGGTTCATCTGCTCATCGATATCAAATTTCAGGATCTGCAGGAACTCTACTGCATTATTAACCCAGTTTCCGTCTCCGATCCGGGAGCCGAGTCCGAAGCCATGACCACCTTTTTCATGTCTCTCAACCAGGTTTTTAACATGAGCCCGGTTCAGAGCGTCTTCCATTATATATGAATGGCTGATCGGAACCGCATCGTCATCCTCGCACTGGATCAGATAGGTTGCCGGATAGTCCGACTCAACATTTTTTTCGATGCTGTATGCATCCACATCCACAGATGAACTGTTTTCTCCGGTGAGCCCTTTCTGCAAAATATCCTTAAATTCCCCCTCCAATGCGCTGGCAGAGATCAGGGGATAGACCAGGATAAGGCCCTTCGCCTGAGGGATCCCGTATCTGGCAGCACCCAGTGCGGTCCCCCACATACCGGCGAGATGGCCTCCCGCAGAGAAACCTGCCACATAGTAATTTTCAGGATCTACCCGGAACTTCTCCCGGTTGTCCCGGATAAATTTCCACGCCGATGCAAGATCGTCAAGAGGAGCAGGCATCAGCCCCGTCTTCATGCTCTCTTCATCTGCCGTTGTATAATTCAGGCAGAAACAGTCGATCCCCATTTCATTGAGACGTGCCGCGACGGGAATGGCCTCCACCATACTGCACACTGCTCCGTATCCGCCGCCGGCATTCAGGATAACAAAACAGTCTGTTTTCCGCTCCTCTGCCGGCATATAGATCAGATGAACATTTTCTTCCTTTCCGGAAGCCGGACAAAAAACGCACTGCTCTGCAGACTTTGCGACTTTCTGCAGTCGCTTCATCCCATAGATAATATCATTCACATACCAGGTTGGCTGTTTTTCATACAGCTGGGCAAGTGTCATATTGCCCATTTCTCCGTAAAACATCTGCCTGCCTCCGCCGATCAGTTTATCTCTGACCTGTATAAGACTTTCATCCTGATTCAATTCATATAAAGTTGTATTCTCTGTTATATTTCCCATAAATAGTCCCCGCTGCCTGTCTCAAACTGTTTTCCTTTCCAAATCACCGTGGCCGATGCGTTGCATGGTACAGTGATCTTCAAGGATCTGTCTGTCCATGTCACTTCAACCTTTCCTTTTTCGCTTTCAAAAACCCTGTGGCAGTATGAAAGTCTCCGATCATCTTCCGGAGCTATGATGATATGCGAGAAGCCCGGAGTATCTGAATCGATACCGCAGAGTCTCCGACAGATCCAGTCGTCCACACAGCCAAAGGCATAGTGGTCAAAACTGACAAAACGTCCTGTTCTTTCTGCATCATCCGCATCCCAGGCTTCCCAGATACAGGTTGCTCCGTGTTCTACTTCATACAGCCATGACGGTCTATTCGTCTGCCACAGAAGGTCATGGGCCATCTCTTTTTCATCCAGCTTTTCCAGTACATCCATCAGGAACGGCGTGGCAAGGAATCCTGTTCCCAGGCAGTCTCCGTTCTCATGGATCAGACGGATCAGTCTTTCTTTATATGTTCCGGTCAGATGCTCCGGCACCAGATCAAATGCAAAGGCAAGCACATACGCCCCCATCAGATTCTCCGGCATCCTGTCTTCCGCAAACAGTGTCATCCGGATCGCATGTTTCATTTTTTCTGCCGTGGCACTGTAAATCGCCTCTTTTTCCTTATCTTTCAGAATTCCGGCGATTTCTGCCATCATAGTCAACGTCCTGTATCCGAAAAATGGGGCGATATAGTAGGAGGATTTCTTACAGTCCTCAAAATTCCCGCCGTCTTCCTTACCCGGGATCAGCCACTCGCCAAAGTGGAATCCCGTGTTCCACAGATACCGGTCATATTCCTCCGGGAAGTCCTGATATCCCCGCTTTTCCCTTGCAGTGCGGATAATATAATCGCACCACTTTACCATCGGTTTGTACATCTCCTGCAGGATCCGCCTGTTTCCCGTCACCTGATACATCATATAGGGCACCCAGACAACCGCATCGCTCCAGCCGGCTACTCCTGTCGGCCTGTCGTCTCCAAATGCAGCACACTGTGCCTTCACCAGTCCGGAATACAGATTGGCAAACGGAGTTGTGATCATTACTGTTCCGTCGTCCTGCTGGTCCGCAGCTACATTTTTCAGCCAGCTGGTTAAAAATGGCGTCATATTTTCATTCATAAGTGCGGTCTTTGCGTAGATCAGGATATCGCCTGTCCACCCTGCTTTTTCCCGTGAGGGACAGTCCGTGGGGATGGACATCATATTATTTTGCTGTGACCAGCGGATATTTTTATACAGCCGATTGAGACGCTCATCCGAGCACTCAAACTCCCCGGAGTTTTCTTTTTCCGTGGACAGCGCAACTGCTGTAAAATCTTCTTTTTTCACATTCTCTATACCGCTTACCCGGATATACCGGAACCCGTGAAAGGTAAATAACGCCTCATGCACCATCGGTGTCTTTCCAGCAGTCACAATGTCTCTCTGAGGAGCAAACATGGTATTAATGTAATTTCCATTCTCATCAAGGATCTCAAAATAATCAAAAGTGATCTCGCTTCCCTCCGGCGCGCTGATCATTATCCGGGCTCTTCCGCACAGTACCTGTCCAAAGTCAACGACAGTCTCTCCTTTCGGTGTCCGGAACACTTCTGCCGCCGGGATCAGTGCAGCCGGCCGGACCGGGGGCATGGGCTGGGCGCAGAGCATTTCATGTCCATAATCTTCTGTCCTGACCGGAAAGGCCGTCTCTTCCGTCCCGCTCTTTCCGAGATCCTGCTTCTCTCCCTGAAAAAGATCTGAGTATAAAATATAAGCCGTCCCACACTGCTCGGTACCATCAGACATGATTCTCTCCCTGCTGCCGTCCTCATATCGAATCTCAAGCTGGTAAATCACAGAAGGCTCTTTCACTTTCTTTTCAGAAGGACCGGTCTGACCACTGAAATACCATCCATCCCCCACGTACATGGCAATCTTATTATCGCCGCTTCGAAGCAGTTCTGTAACGTCGTAAGTCTGATAATAAAGTAATTTATTATAGACAGTAAACTCGGGGGCAAATTCCCGGTCATCCGGTCTCTCTCCATTTATGTACAGACGGTAATTTCCATAGGAAGATGCGTACATCCTGGCGGACGCTATTTTTTTCTGCTCCAACCGGAAATTTCTGCGGAACATCACCGGCGCATAAGTATCTCCATATTTATACTGTGTTACCGGCTTTCTCTCAACTGTAGAGGCAATCCAGGATGCCTTCCAGTCCTCTTTACAAAGCAGCGCCGTCTCAAAAGAACTTTCTGCGCACGCCTGCTCTCCATAATTATTCCAGACTTCTGCCCTCCATGTATAGACTGTCCCGGATTCCAGTTTTTCTCCCTCATACTCCACAAAGGACTGTTCCCTGCTCTCTTTCTTTCCACTATCCCAGACTGTTTCTCTGCCTTTTTTCACCGTAATCCGGTATGCCGTCTGGATCACATTTTTTCTGTCACTTGAAAGCTTCCAGGAAAACTCTGGAATCTGATCAATTCCAAAGGCATTTGTCATATGTAATGTTTTCAGGTCATATACTTTCATTTTCTTTCTCCTCACATCTGTCTGCCGGGATCACAAAACTGAAATAGTCTATGCTTTCTTCTCCCGCTTCTGTCACGATCTGTTTAAAAATCCGTCCGTCTACAGGAGATGTCCATACTTTCTCCGTATAGGGCAGATATTTATCTATATTTTCCAGAATTCTTTCCGCCATATTCCCCGGAAGCGGGAAATCGTCATGTGCGGAACAGACCTTTGTTATATGCAGTCCGGCAATTTTTCTTAATCCTGATTTATATTGTTCCAAAGGCGTCCAGTCAGACAGTCCGTACAGTATCCGCCTTGCAATAGCATCACCTCCGAACAGTATTCCCGTCTCCTGTTCATATAAAACCATGCTTCCTGCTGTGTGTCCCGGCACACTGACTGCCGTAAAGCTCCGGTCTCCAAGGGAAAATCTTTTTCCTTCCGGCATGTCGTTCAGCTTATAAGGGAGCCCTCCCGCCGTATCTGTTTTCCCACTGCGGAATATCCCGCCGCCCGCTGCCAGGTTCCAGTCTTTTCTGGACATATATACCTCAGAAAACTGTCTGTTACATCCGATATGGTCAATATGACCATGGGTATTTATCATTATGGCAGGCTTTTGAAAAATATCTTCTATATATTCCCTCAGTCCCGGGATTTCCGGTGCCGGCGAGTCTACAGCGAGCACGCACCGGCTTCCACATACGGCCCATGTCTGCATAATTGCACCACCTTTTTTTCCACGGGTCATCCATACAGGTGCGCTGACGGAAAAAACCTCTTCCGGAAACTCCTTCACCATAAATTTATCCTTATTCATTTTCTATCCTTTCACTGCACCCATAGTAATTCCTTTTGCAAAATATTTCTGGAAAAACGGATAAACAGCCAACACCGGCAGAATCGCAATAACTGCTATGGCAAGTCGCATCGTTGCCGTGGGCAGAGCTCCCGGATCTACACCTCCAAGCATAGAACTGTTATTGGCAAGAAAATTTACATTGTTATTTATCTCGTTCAGAAGCTGCTGCATACTGTACAGATTACTGTCCGTAATATAATACAGACCATTATTCCAGTCATTCCAATACGACACAGCTTCCATAAGCCCTATTGTCGCAAGGATCGGTTTTGACAGCGGGAGGATCAGATGTCTGTATATGTAGAACGTTCCCGCCCCATCGATCCGCATAGCTTCCGAAAGTTCTCCCGGTATACTGGATCTGAAATAATTTCGGACAAGCACCACCGTAAAACCATTTAAAAGAAGATTCGGTATAATCAGCCCGAAGATTGTATTTTTCAAATGAAAGAAATTGTTATATATCATATATTGTGGGACAATCCCGCCATTAAACAGCATAGTGATCAGTATAAGCGCAAATATCACTTTCCCGCCCGGCAGTTTTTCCTGTGCCAGCCCGTATGCAAGCATGGAAACAATAATAAGAGACGCCGCCGTTCCTGCTACGGTCACCACAATAGTCACAAGATATGCCCTCCCGATCTGCGCCCACTGACGGAGAATATATTCATAGGCATCAAGACTTAACACCTCCGGGAAAAACTGATATCCTTCCGCCACAGCATAATTGGTATCTGAAAAGGACGCTGCAATCAGAAGCCAGAACGGCACAACAGCCATAACTGACATCGCCGCGAGTATTATATGTGAACAAATCTGCATGATCTTTCCCTGTTTTGACATAACATCACTCATAATCCGCTCCTCCTTTTAAAATATCGCATCTTCTCTGCTGATCTTACGGATCAGTGCATTTGCACCGATTACCAGAACAAATCCCACGATTGCCTGAAGAAAACCTGCCGCAGCCGACATTCCCGGATTGTTCTGCTTCATCAGCGCGTTATATACATATGTATCAATCGTCATAGTTGTCGGATACAGAATCCCTGAATTTTTCGGAACCTGAAAAAACAATCCGAAGTCCGAATAGAACATTTTGCTGACACTCAGTATAAACATCGTGATAATTGTGGGCTTCAGACAGGGCAGTGTGATCCTTGTGATCTGCTGCCATCTTGTCGCCCCATCAACGCTTGCCGCTTCATAATAATCTTTGCTTATCCCGACAATAGCGGCAAGATATATGATCATAGAGAACCCGATATTTTTCCACTCGTTTACAAAAAGGAGAATCCAGGGCCAGTATTTCGGTTCCTGATAGAAATTAATCTGGGTAAGTCCGAGTTTTTCCAGAATACCATTATTAATAAATCCGGTCTCATTGCTCAGGAAGGCAAAGGCAAGATAGCTGACTACAACCCAGCTCATCAGATATGGAAGAAGAATGACCGTCTGGTAAATTCTGTTTGCAATTTTAGCGCGGATTTCGTTGAGCAGTATTGCAACTGTGATTCCCAGCACCGTATTAAATATGATAAAAACTCCGTTATACAAGATTGTATTTCTTACCATTGTCCCGAACTGTCCGGAAGCAAACAGAAACTCAAAATTTGCCAAACCATTCCAGTCGCTCCCGAAGATTCCTTTGCTGTAGTCAATTTTCTTAAATGCCATTACAATCCCCGCCATAGGCATATAATTATTAATCAGGAAATAGACCAGTCCCGGGATCATCATAATGTAGAACGGCACCATCCACTTCCATCGTATCTTCTTATACTTTTCTTTCCTTTTCATCGTTTTCTCCTCTCCTGTTGCCTGACTCTTTCATTTTGTATTCCCTTGGCGTCATGCCGTAAAATTTTTTAAACTGCTTTGTAAAATAGGAATAGTTTCCATAGCCTACCCTGTCCGAGATCATCGTTACAGACATTCCGGAATCCTTAAGGAGCTCTCCTGCCAAAATCATCCTTTGTTTGGACATATAATCTCCGACAGACTGCCCGAACTCTCTCTGAAACAGACGGTTCAGATGCCTTATGCTCACATGTGACCTTGCCGCAAGAAATTCTACCGTTATATTCTCCGAAATATGATCATGAATATATTCTGCTGCCTCCTCTACGGCATTCCCCCCTGCTTCCGGTGCAGCAGTTTCTTTCATCTGCTTTATATATGTCTTCCCATAATTTTCCAGTAATACCGCATTCTGCTGAGACTGTACCTGAGCTTTTGTGCGCAGCAGAATTTCTGTCAGCTGTCCATAAGGAACCGGTTTCAGGATATATTCCAGACACTTTAGTTTCACTGCCCTGCGGGCAAAATTAAAGTTTTCATGACAGGATAAGATCAGGCAGGCTGTCTCTGGCGAATGTTCATTCACCCACTCAATAAGATCCAGACCGCTTTTTCTGTCTAATTCGATATCGGAAAGCAGAATGTCCACCTGCGTGGATTCAAAAATCTGCACAGCTTTATCGTATCCCTTTGCGGTAAATACCCTGTCAAACTTCAGCTGATCCCACTGTACTCCCTGCATAATTCCCTGAATGATCTGCTGTTCATCATCAACGATCAGTAGATTCATGATCATATCACCTCTTTTTTATTCTGCCGCCTTCTGCCAGCATACCGGTCCGATCAGCCCCAACCGTGGCATACATACATATGCGCACGGACTCACAATAGATTCCATATCCTGATCTCTTATATCCGGTATTCCTCTTGCAGGGGAAGGCTGTATGTGTATCTCTACAGCATTGCTTCCTTCTTTTACCACTGAAGAAACATCAAATATGTACGGTGCCGCAATCCGGTATCCTGCATCTATCCCGTTTATATACACATGAGCGCTGTCACAAACTTCCCCCAGGTTAAGGAAATCGGGAAGCAGTCCGATAAAAACAGCTTTCGTCCTGTATACCAGCTCACCGGTGAATCTTATCATATCCTGTTGCATTTCCAGATCTTCCGGTTCCGCCAGTTCCCGAATCTGCTTTGTTCCTTCTTTTTCGTACTCTGCCGTCCATTTTCCCCGAGACCACCCGATCTTCGGAAGTCTGCCTGACAAAGTCCCCTCCGGTACATGGTTCTGTTCTTTTTCTTCCCGGAGAGGTTCCCCGATAATATACAGAGCACTCCCTAGACAGCCCAGAGACAAATCCACCATTCCGGCACCAGTTGTCTCAATCCAATTTTCCTCTGCATCTACCCTTCTTATATACCTGTGTTCCGATCCGGGAAAAATGATTTTTGTCTGAAGGCCATTTCTGTCATCCTCATTCAGAAACAGGTAATAATCTCTTTCCTCCTTTTTCCAATGAGCATACCGCAGCCAGGGGGCCGATCCTATAACGCGGACATCATATATTCCTTTTTCCTTAAGTCTCACCGCCGTCTTTTGCAGCGGTACCGGAGAAAAATTTTTATTTTTCCACTCGATATTCCCTGCCCTTTCACAGTAGCCGACCGGCAGGGAGTCGATAAACATGATCTCTGTCCCATTCTCATGCAGCTCCAGAACGCCTTTCAGAACATCTTCCCGGATATAACTGCATTTCGGAATGATCAGTGCCCTGTACTCCTGTCCGTTTACCGAGAATCTGCCCGGCATAATCATGGTATGATAATACTCCCTCTCTACAAATACATCTCCAGGAATTACATCATAAGCGATCTGTTCCTTTTGCAGCACTGCCCCTGCCTTCTGGAAATACATGCAGCTCCCGCTCCATTCAGCCTCTGCATGGTACAGGACTGCAGCCGGTATCACTGCCTTTCCTCCGGACAGCATTCTGCATATCTTTCCGGCATAGCGGAAAAGTACCGCGCCTTCTTCCGGAAGAAGCGCTTTTCTGATCACCGGCACAAGATGGTCAATCCCATTAACAAATAAATGGTCTAAAAGGAATTTATAAAACTTCCCATTCGATAGTTCCTGGTACACCGCATTTATTTCACAGAAGCTGCCTCCTTGCTTTTCCGGATTAATATGCGCTTCCGATGCGGCAAGCCTGCACAGCCCATAATGGTAAAATTCTCCGTCTCCATCCGCGCATCCGTACCAGCACACCCCCTTCATATCCATCCCCGGCCGCAGCTGACCTCCGATCAGATCCACCCCCGCCATGTCCTGATGCCGCTGTGTTCGGAAAAAATGTCCGGTTCCGCACCCAAGCCTCGTATGGGAATTCTCATCCTCTACAACATGACCGATATAGCGGATACCTCTGTCACGACACCATGAAAAAACCTGACCATTATAATTTTCCTGAATTGCTCTTGTTACCGCATCCATATAATGATATCTTACTATCCGGCTTGTTTCGCCACATTCATACCACAATCCCGGAAGAAGCTCCAGCCATTTTTCTCCCAGCCTTTTCTTCATGGCTTCAGGCATCCCTCTGCTCCATGGCATAGCTGCCGGCGTTCTCCCCTTCACATCCCCCGGAAGACAGTTGAAATCATATCCTCCTACATTTCCTACTTCAGGCTCATCATAGAAAAATCCCTCCCACGTAATTCCAAGCTCATCTTTTAATCTGCTGTAGTGCAGTTCATGAACCTTTTCTATCTGTACTTTTACGGATTCTTTATCCAACAGGTTCATGTAAAACTTCCTGCCGTTTCCGATATGTGTCTCAAAGATAAAAAATATGCGCCATATACCTGCCGGAAGATCAAACTGAAGTATGCCGCTTTCTTCATTCAGGTATTCCGTAAGGCTGATCGCCTTTCCTGCATCATATTCATTTTCCTCTGTCTCCGGCATTGCTGTCACTCCAAGAAGTCGTGCCCGGCTGTTTTTCTCCGGACCGGTCTTTTTCATTCCTGCAATAATATTTTCCATTCCGCCTGTGAGCAGTCCGTTAAACCGGTCTGCTGCAATCCGGGCACTTTTTAACGGTCCCCGCACATTTGTATGACGTTCTTCTATATAAAGCTTTCCTCTTTGAAAATATTCCTCCTGTCGAAACGCCCCGTTTGCAGCTCCTGTAGGAAAAGGCGCCGCATCCTGCGTCCAATATGTCATCTGCATTTCCCGGCATATATTCGATATCTTTCCAAGTACCGAAAAATATCTCTCGTCAAAAGGGCTGATGCCCCAATTTTTCTGTCCGTCGTTTTCTCTGGCTGCGTACTGAATCACAAAGGAACTGATCCCCATCTTTTTCAGTTCCTGAAGTCTGCTGCGGATCTCATCCTCAGTATCTGTATCCCAGATATTCAGGAACGGCTGAATCTCCGGACTTTTCTCTCTCCTCACTGCCTTTTCCCTCCGTATAGCAAAGAAGCGCCGCACCTCAAATGATTTCTTTGCCTCATTTTTCTGTACAGCGCTTCTTCTGAATCTCCTGTCTGTATTGGTTTATTTTCCTTTCAGGAAAGCGTCAAGCTGTTCCTGTTTCTCAGCGATCACGTCGTCCACTCCGGCTGCCTTAAGTGCATTGATGAACTCTTCATAATACTGATCAAGATCTACGCTCCCGGTCTCCAGAGACGGCTCATACTGTTCAACAACCGCTGTTATCGCTGCGATCTTCGTCGAAGCTTCTGCCGATGGACTGTAAAGCACTCCTATATCTTTCATGGGATTATTCATTGCTTCTTCCGTATATGCATCATTCTTTTCCTGAGACTGGCTCTCGCTCCATACATATACCTCCCTGGTATCTCCCCAGAGCCCCAGTGTGTTGTAGTATCCGCTGTTTGTAGCATCTTTTCCCTCAGGAAAACCGATCAGATTTTTTTCTTCATCCAATACTACATAATGTTCGCCCTCAATTCCCCACTGGATCAGATTTGCTATGTCCGGATTCTCCCATACATAGTTCAGAAAACGCACTGCCGCTTCCGGTTCTTCCGCCGTATTTGGTACAACCCATCCTCCCATAGCCTGAGTCGGTTGGAAAACCTCTGTCAAACGGATCATATACTCTGAATCATCTGCCTGTACCGGGGCACTTACCATAAAATAGCCTGCTGCGACCCCGGAATCCACCAGTTCTTCCTGGCTGGAATCCGTCACGGCAGCATCCGGATAAATATATCCCGCCAGATTCCAGTCCCGCATATGCTGCAGATAATCTCTGTACTCATCTGTCTCATAAAGATTAACGATCTCCGTACTTTCCGTATCCATCAGAACTCCTGTCGCCTGATCGCCGCCCATCGCATCAAACATTCCTACATATCCGTAGCTTGCAGTGGCGCCTGTCTGTCCACACGGATACATATCCGGATGATTTTCCTTGATTGCTGCGAACAGTTCTCCGAGTTCATCGAGAGTATATACTTTATTCTCATCGTAAGCCCAGTCCGTCTCATCTACATACTGCTTCTTTACCACAAAGCCGCCGCCAGATCCTGTCACATTCGGCACGGCCATTACCGACCAGATTTCCCCGTCCATAGTGTTGTTGCTCGCATAGGTCCAGCCCTCATCTGTCATCTGCTGGATATATGGTGCGTTCTCGGCTATCAGGTCAGTCAGCGGTTGGATAAGCCCCTGCTCTTTATATGTGTTCAGATCCTGCAGAAGAGGCATCATCAAATCGTATCGTTCCCCTGTGGCAAGCCATGTTGTGAACTGGGACATGGCATCATATGCCGATACCGGCTTAAATTCGACTTCCACCCCGATATCTTTGACCGAACGCTCATTCAGAGCATCCTGCACCTCCTGCAGATCTGCAGGAGTCTGCCCCAGCGTCAGGTAAGTCACCACAATGTGATCCGTCTCACTGGTGTTTTCCTTCTCACTGCCACTCTGCTCCGGTTCTGTCTGCGTACTGCATCCTGCCAAAACAGACAAGGCCGTTGCTGTGCACAGCAGGACCGCCGCTGCCTTTTTGAACTGTTTTCTCATACAATTTCCTCCTTTGCTTTCCTTGTATTTGGTAAGCTTATTATCTCTTTTCCACTTAAAATTGTATGGATATAAATCGGGCATAAACTAACACAAATCGGACATCTCATCTTTGCTCACCGTAAATGGCAGCGTGATCCATACCTGCGTGCCTTCTCCCGCCGTACTGCTGATGTGAAGTTCTGTTTTGTCGCCGTAAAAGGCCTCCAGACGTTTCCGGCAGTTATATACCCCTATGTGCCTGTCTCCGTTTTTATCAATATACATTTTTCCCTCATTCAGACATTCCGCCAGATCCGATTCCATTCCCTCACCTGTATCATTTACAGAAATGCAGAGTTTATCCTCTTCTTTTCGCATATAGATGAGTATCTCAATCGCTTCATCTGATTTTCGTGCATATTTCACTGCATTTTCCACAAAATTCTGGATAAGGAGTGACGGTATCAAAGCATTCTCAATACCCTCTTCCATATAATATACACTTGATATTTCTCCCGGATACCGTATCTTCTGAATATCAAGATAATTTTCAACAAAGCGCATTTCTGCCTTAACTGTAACGAGATCGTTATTTTCCCTCAGACAGTATCGGAAATATTCTACCAGATTCATCGTATATTTCTGGATTACTTCATACTGTTTGGTCTGCGCCAGGGAATAGATCATGTTCAGGGAATTCAAAAGAAGATGCGGATTTACCTGAAGCTTCAGATTATTAAGCTGAGTCTCGTACAGCATTTTTTCCTGTTCTCTGGCCATCTGGATATCTTCTGCCATCTCATTAAACTTACAATAAATATAATCGTAATCCTCCGTCGCCGCACGTTCATTTATCCTGAAAGCCCAATTGCGCTGTTCTAACTGTTGGAGGCCGTTCTCCAGTACCTTCATAGGATGAACTGCCTGTCTGCGGATCAGTATCCACAAAAGCGCCAGTATTGCTATTCCCAGCCATGCAATAAACTGAAGGATCAGATAAGCGGCAGGCGTCGCAGTCCATCTGCCATAATGGAAGAGCTCAGCGTATATTCTGGAGCCTTCGTTTGAGATGCGGCTCACCGATTCCCATCTTTCTTTTCCCATGCTATTGCCGGTTTCTGCATCTTCCGGGAACATTTCTATGTTTTTCCCCGGTTGAAGGAAGATCTGGTTCACAGAATCTGAATAAAGTATGCCGCACTGTTCCATATGATCTGACATCAGCCACTGTTCAGCCTCTGTATTAAAGTCCAGACCGATGCATACATTGTAATTACGGTATGTGGTAAAAGAAAGGAAAAAATACCTTTCCTGAAGGCATGTAATTTTCCATTTTCCCATACTGCCTGCTTCTTTTTCCTTCATCTGCAGTTCTGTTTTCATCATCTGGATGTCGTCTGGATTTGCAAGTTTAGAAGAAGAGCTCATATATATCTTCCCGTTCTCTTTTTTCTCCTCCAGATAAAAAAAGCCGCTGATACCATACAAATTCAGCGCTTCGCGTGCCTCATTTGCCAGTACAATACTTGCTACCTCATTCACTTCTGCGGCTCCCATAAATTCCTGCTGATTTTCTGAAATCAGCCCTGCATACCATCTGTCAATAGTTTCCAGACTGCCAAGCTGTCCTTCCATAAATATCTCAAATTCCGTCCTGTAAGAAACGGCGATCCGCTCCCTGGCTTCCCTGATTGCCACATAGCTGAGAAAAATTGCCAGGATATTAACCGGAATCACCGTAAGACAGATAAAGAACATCAGGCGCTTATCCAGCTGTCTCAACAATTTCTTCATTTTCACTCCCATATTTTCACCTTTTTGCATAAATTTTCCGCTTAATCAAATAACTTTTCCGTTATTTTTTCATTGTATCATTCTGTATTGTGAAAATCCAGAGCCTGATCGGACATATCATATTTCGGTTTATTTAATGGGCTCTTCTGTCAGAAACTCATTATAAGAATCCTCATGCTGCGGAAAACTTTTTCTATCTCCTGTAAGTTTGTTGATAACTCGTTTTTTTATGCTTCAGCTATTGAAAGAATCTTTCCAGCGTGGTATGGTTGGCCTACTCCAAAGAAGAGACGAAACATTAACGGTGGTGTTTTCATATAGAACGTGGTAAGATAAGGGAGGAAACGATATGTGTAAAAATGAACATGACAACTTTATCATGCTTCCCACAGTGGACTTCTGTTTTAAAGAACTGATGCAAAATCCCAAGGTCAGGAAAGGTTTCATCGCGGCAGTCCTCGGGAAAGATCCAGTATCAATCCGGAATACGATCCTGATTCCCTCGGAACTGCGCAGAGAATCCTCTGACGACAAGCTTGGAATCCTGGATGTGATGGTGGAGCTGGATGACGGATCAAAACTGAACATGGAAATGCAGGTACCGTATTTTGAATTCTGGACAAACCGGGTCCTGTTTTATGAATGCAAAGTATACACCAGCCAGATCAAAAGGGGTGAGCCTTACGAAACATTAAAACCCTGTATTCATGTAAGTATTCTTGATTTCATCCATTTTCCAGAGGATAAGCGTTGTTACAGAAAGATCGCATTCTGTGATGTTGAAACCGGAAAGCAGTATACAAACCTTATGGAACTGCATATCCTGGAGTTGAAAAAACTGCCTGAGGAAGACCAGAACGAGGAAGGTGTGATCCGCTGGATGCGCTTCTTAAGTGGGAAGACCAAGAAGGAGTTCGAGGATATGGCAAAGAAAGATGAATATATTGAAGAAGCATACAACGAACTGAAAAAACTGAGTCTGGATGAGCAGAAACGCCTGGAGTATGAAGCAAGGGAGCGGGCGCTTCATGATTATAATACGCAGATGAACAGCGCAGAACGGCGGGGCAAGCGTGCCGCTTTAAAAGAACTGATCCGAAAAAAGCTGGATAAAGGCATGTCCCCGGAAGCCATTGCCGAATTTCTTGAATTAGATACAGATGAAGTTATGGAACTGGCAGGAGAAGCTGTCACAGACGCTGACGCTCTTTCTAAGTGGAGCCAAAAGTAAAGGAAGGGAAAAAGGGATGTCTGCTCTTCCCGACAGACATCCCCATCTTCTCTTCCATATCACACACTTTCACTCAAAACATTTCATCATCTGTTTTCTTGTCTCAAAACGATTATGCCATACATTGTCCGGTTTTTCCAGGACATCACATCCCGGTTCATCTCCCATATGCACAACAGGTCCCCAGATCAGATCTAATATATGCCATGCCTTAACATGATTCTGCATGAAAGCAGAACGACAGGTCGAGCAATATACTACAACCGGATAATCCTCCAGTGTTTCGATACGGCGCCGCATGACTTTTCGCGTCATATCCGGATTGGCCGGATTGACCTGCCCGCCAAATCCGCAGCATTTCGTCTTTTCACCTGAGTATTCAGATTCGACATACTGATATCCCAATTCCTTCAATATCCAGCGGATCCCTTCCTGCGCCTCCTTATCATAACGTGCGGAGCAGGAATCGTGAATCGTAAAAATCATATCACTGTCTTTTGCTTTTCCCCTGACTTCTTCTGGAAGTCCTGTCTTCGGGAGAATCTCCCATAAAGAACGCACCTTCGTATTGCTTTCCTTCTCAAATACCGCTTTACAGTTTGGACAGGCAAGAATCAGTTCTTCTACATGTACCTCTTCCAGATCCTGCTCCAGTCCGGCAAATCTTTCCCGAAAAAGCTCGTACTGTCCGATATCTTTTGTCGGTTTCCCACAGCACTTTAATACCGCTGAGAATTTGGGCAGGCAGCTTTTCAGATATGCCGTTGTCTTTGCAACAGCCTCCGGATTATAAGAAGCCAGACTGCATCCCGGCATAAATCCATAATGTTTTGCCTTATCGATCATCGTTCTCACCTCCACAGGCTTTTGCTGTATACATGGAATAAAATCCCAGTTCCTGGTGTATGTTTACCGCCCGGTGGCCTTTCATCGGAGATTGTCCGTAGTTTGCTTTCACAAAATCTCTGCGCGCTTCCATGAATATCTCTTTGATCGGAAGCTCGAGCGGACATACTCTGGTACATCCGTCACAATCATTGCATGAATATGATACCACTGCCTCCATTTTTCCTTCAGAAGCGAGCTGGCCGAAAATATCTTCCGGGCAGCTGCCGTACTCATTCATCATGACACATTCTTTCATGCATAATCTGCATTCACATTTCAGACATCTGGATGCTTCTTTTACCGCATCTTCCTCACTGAATCCGGCGTCAATCGGTTCAAAATCCCGGATGCGTTCACTGACCGGTCTGAGATTCTTATGTACTCTCGGCTCATCTTTCGTTCCTTCCGGAAGCGGAACGTTTAATTTTGTTTCATATGCCCATTCTTTCTTCAGATCTCTGTCTTCCTTCAGATCTCTGCCGCAGACAAACCGATCAATACTGACAGCCGCCTTACGGCCCAGGGCCATGGCCTCTACCACGATCTTTCCGCCTGCCGCATCACCTGCTGCAAATACGCCCTGGATTTCCGTGGCAAGTGTATCCGGATCGACCTGATATCTTCCTCCTCCGATCTGCTTTACAGCTCCGTCTGTAATATCTTCCACGATCTGTCCCGTTGCCATAATAACAGTATCTACTTCAATGGTCTTCGTTTTCTCTCCATATTGAGGAGCAAATCTTCCTTCTGCATCGTATACAGAGGTGACTTCCTGAATAACGATTCCTTTCACCGCTCCGTTTTCTTCCAGTATCTGTGCCGGTCCCCATCCGAAATTGCATTGAACGCCTTCTTCCAGCGCCTCATCCCTCTCCTCATCAGAAGCCGGCAGAATCTCCAGGTTCTCCAGCGAGCATTGATATACTTCACGATTTCCTAACCGGACTGCTGAACGCGCGCAGTCCATAGCCACATCTCCGCCGCCGATCACCATGATCCTTCTTCCCGCAGCCTTGAAATCTTTTGTCTCATTTACTTCTCTCAAAAATTCAACTGCAGTAAATACTCCTTCTGCATCATAACCGGGCACTTTGATCACATTACCCTTTTGTGCGCCTGCCGCGATCAATACAGCGTCGTATTGTTCTCTTAACTCCTGAAATGAGCAGTCTCTGCCTACCTGGACGCCAAATCTGAATTTTATGCCAAGTTTATCCAGATAACGATACTCATGATCGATGATCTCTCTGGGCAGTCGGTAAACAGGAATTCCAATCCGGAGCATTCCGCCTGCCTTATCCATTTTTTCGTAGATCGTTACTTCATGTCCTGCTTTTCTCAAGTCGATCGCAGCCTGTGCCCCGGCCGGCCCGGAACCTACGATCGCTATACGTTTGCCGGTATCTGCTCCTGTTTCCAGATCCCACAGGGACTCATCATCTGCCTGCTCTGCCGCGAACCGTTTCAGCGCAGCGATCGCCATGGGCTGGTGAAATTCCATCTCTCTTCTGCATGCATTTTCGCAGGGATGCGCGCAGATCCTCCCCAAAGTATTCGGTAAGAACAGTTTCTCCCGGATCACTTTCAGCGCTTCCTCATATCTGCGTTCTGCGATCAGGCCGATATACGCTTTTACATCCGTACTCATCGGACATCTGCTCATACAGAAGGCATCTTCATGTCCCATGCATTCATGAACGATCTTATCCGCATTCTGAATCACGCTCTCACTAAATTTGACCGAACTCATAACTGTATTCCTTTCACACTTTATCGTACTTATTGACTGTTCTTCCAGAAATTGTGGTCATCGCAGCCTTCCGGTTTCAGGCCCCGTTTCTCAGCGTCGTCCCGCAGTCTCTTAAGGAGTGATAAATGTGGGATCTGAGCAGGACAGACGAGCTCACAGCTTCCGCACATCACGCATTTCCATAATCCCGAATGGACCGCCTGCTCTACACGGTCAGCCTCATCGTGAGGATCCAGATGCCGGAACGCGACCTGCATCATTGCCCCCGGTCCTATATAATCCCAGTCATTCACTTTTAAAGCGGCACATACATCGTAGCAGAGCATGCACTCCCGGCAGTTATTTAACCTTTCCAGAGTATTCCAGTAAAGGTCATAATCAATATTCTCTGATTTTTCTACCGGATTCAGTGTTTTCTTTGCCACCTGCGTTTCAACAAATTTCTGCATGACCGGTTTCCTGTCTATGATCAGATCCCGGATAATGGGCTGACCCTCCAGCGGTTCAAACGTATGACGCCCCGGTGTCAGCTTTGTATAACATGCCAGGCCGGGCTTGCCGTCAATCACCATGGAACATCTTCCGCATATGCTTCCTCTGCAGTTATAATCATATGCGATCGGTTCGATATTTTCGTAAATATAGTGCAGTACCTGCAGGCCTGTCATAAATCCGCTCTTATCTTCCTGCCATGGGACTTCATATTCTTTATAATATGGCTTTTCATCCACAGAAGGATCATACCTGAACACTTTTGCAGTAATCTTCTTTTCCATTATCTGTTCTCCTTTGCGTCATCCTTTTCTCCTTTTGCAAATGTATCAAGTCCGATATCTGTCGGAACCATCTGAGCTACAACCGCTGACGGAATAATCTGATCGTATTTCGGAGCGAACTCCGAATGCCATGTCCCATCTTTCTCCAGTTTTACCACTGTATTTTTCAGTCCGGTACTGTTGTCGAGATTCGGATAATCCGTACGCATATTGAATCCCCTTGTCTCTCTCCGGATCAATCCTGCATATGACGCTCCCAGCGCACAGTAGAGCATGTTTTCCGCCTCAAAACAGTCTCTCCATTCGCAGTTCATGTGATAAGATCTGTCTGAAGTCCACATTCTTGGGATATCTTCCTCCTTGATCCTTGTGAGTTCCCGGATGATATCCTTAATCTTCTTTTCATCCTTCAGAGGCCCGTTCTCTCTGTCCCAGTAGGTCTGCTGAATCCTGCGCATCACCTTATTCGGCCTGATCGGATTCTCCGGTTCTTTTTCAATATAGTGGAATGCCCGTTCAATGATCCTGTCCACCTGCTCTTTATCCACTGCCGGCATACTGATCTTTGAAGCGATCTCGACCGCTCCGTTTGCCGCGATCCATCCGCCGGACTGGGCTGCGATCTGTGTCATGCCTCCGACTGCTCCCGGCGCCGCTCCCGCAAAGAACAATCCCGGTATGACCGTTTCTGAAGTTTCTGACAATTCACGCGGACATCCGGCACTGTCCCATGTCTCAGGCACAACCTCCACATACTGCGGCAGTTCATAGTCCATCAAAGCTTTCTGCCTCTCTTCTACCCGCCTGAAATAACGCGGGCTGACCGGTGCTGACGCTTTATCCAGATAGCAGCCTCCGTTTTCCGTCGTTCTTCCATGCAGTCTCAGACCATAGAAGATCCTCATGGTTCCGCCCATATTTATCATCGGATGTTTATCTCCCAGCATCTCCGCCCAGGAAATCATGTCCTTATCGTAAATCATATTCTTTGGTGTCTGACTTGCATCAAAGTTAAAGTTCCCCATAGTCTGTCTCGTACCCGCAGGCGTCCATTGCGAAGCATCGCCGCAGTACTGCTCCATGTCAGCCATGGGGATGCCATGCCTCAGAAGAATGGCAGTTCCGTCCCCGGTATTCTCCTTTCCGGCCATGGACTCTGCCCCCATGCCGTTCCATCCGGTAATCCAGCAGTAGCTTCCCGTTGCCATAATGGTTGCCCTGGACCGGAACACATGCGGAATACCGTTCACCATGTCAATGGCTACTGCGCCCGCAGCATGCCCGTCATCCGACAGAAGAATATCTACAACATAAGTATTATCTATGATCTCCGTTACATTACCATTTCTCTGACACCACTGCGCCATCATCCTCGGCCAGAATCCCTGATCATGCGTCACCGGGAACTGAGGATTCACTTCATTTCTGCTGAGAACAGTTCCGTCCTCGTTGTATAAAGGAATACTTCCATATTTCAAGCCATTCTGAATAATCTTTTCCTCTTTATGCGCCTTAAGGAGATTATAGAAATACGGCTGGTTTAACAGTCCCTCACATACCATATCCATTACTGCGATAGTGCCTGCTATTGCTGCGTCATCATCCGGACTGAACTCCATGCTCTGATAAGTATGCCCCCAGTTCATGCCGGATGTTCCCGAATGCCCGAATACCCCTTTGTCAACAATAATCGCCGTTTTCCCTCTGCTCACAACACGCAGTGCTGCTTCCATGCCGGCAATTCCTCCGCCGATCACAAGTACATCACATTCATGCACCTGGACAGGTCTGCGTTTTTCACTGTACTCCGGTTTTTCATTTGCAGTTCCCCGCATAAAATCTCTTCTTGAATTTGGCATCTTACCGTTTCCTCCTGCTCCATCAATTGGAATTTTCTTTATTCCGCCCGTTTTCCTGCCTTTGCCTTTTCGCGCAGTCCGGGAAGAATCTTCTCCAGATCATATTTCATACAAATAATGACGATCAGCAGATAGATCACAGCCGGGATCACGCTGTACAGGCATCTGATCCCCATCACTGCGTCTGCCGTCTGCACCTCTGCTGCCCCATTATATCCGAATACGGCAAGCATAATTCCCAACAGCGCATTGCCTACGCCCTGACCGATCTTTGTGCCGAAGCTGCTCACGGCACTCATCGTTGTCTCCATCCTCTTTTTCCCGGTCAACACATTATACTCCGAACAGTCCAGAAGCAGAAGTCCGCTGATATACGCAATCGGAAGTCCTGCAAAAGTATAAAGGACTGCTGCGATCATCAGAATGGCCATATTGTCTCCCGCGAAGAAATTAAGCCCCCATCCGACAACACCGCATATCGCGCCGAACAGGATGATCCTGGAAGTGGTGATTCCTCTTTTCATCACCTGCGGAAAGATAAACATGACGATCAGAAGCGGCATGGAAAGCGCTGCGAGTGAAGTATATTTATCAATCCCCCCTCCGATATATGTAAAATAATATGTATAAGCGTTCATTCCCTGAACGAGATTGTACAACAGTGAAATCCCTGCCGCCATAAAGATATATTTGTTGCTTTTGAGCGCCCCCAGCATATCTTTCAGTGTTACACGTTCGGTCTCACCATTGTCGATCTCAACCGTCTCTTTTACAAGCAGAAAACGCAGCAGACCGATCGCGCAAAGCGGGATTGCGAACATCCCCACCATTCTCGACCATCCTGACGCAGAGGTCGCCATTGTCGCCATCATCTGCGGGAACAGCATGGAAACTACTGCACAGCCCAGCGTTACTACAATACCGCCGTAAGAATTTACTTTGACGATCTGCTGCTGTGAACCAAACGCCCGCAGCATATATGGAGTCTGGTTAGAATACAGGAAAGTTGCGAATATGGAATTGACCAGCGTATACATGATAAATACCCATATATATTTCAAAACATCAGACCACTCCGCCGGACAGCTGAACAAAAGCCATGTACAGATCCACAGAGCGATAATAAACACCTCATAAGGTCTTGCCTTTCCCCATTTCGTATGTGTATTGTCAATAATATATCCCGCGATCAGATCGGTAATACCGTCTGTGATCTTTGATACGAGAAGCAGTATTCCCACTACTGCGGATGAAAGCATCAGAGTATCTGTGCAGTAAATGTTAAGATACCCCAGGATAATGACCATACATCCCATAGAAACTGCCCTTGCCTGCCATCCCCAGAACTTACCGATTCCCATTTTATCTTTCTTTTCCATTTGTTTCTCCTTTCACTACGTGATTTCTGTTATCTCTCTTTATACGTGATTTCCGTTATCTCCCTATATCCGCACACATCACACGGTACGGGCCGCCAGCATGCCGAAATAGTACACAATCGGCTGCTGTTCCTGCGGGACCGCTTCTTTGATCACTTCGAGCATCCGGTCCGCCGTTACTCTGCCTCCGCTGTCCTCTTTCCTGCGGCAGATTCTCTCAACTGCCTGCTCTGCTGCCTCTTCCGGAAGGAAACGTGCGATCACCTGGCACATATTTGCCGCGCCTTCCTCCCACTCCATATCGGAGAATCTGTCCGGAATACGGACCTGTTTTTCCTTCTCATGCAGCCTTCTGATATCCTCCGGAGTGACTTCTCCTTCTTCCGGGAATCCAAAACGCCCGAAACGCTCTGCCGGACACTCGTCCTCATGCATCATCCGGATCATGGCATTGGCGAGTTCCGTCTCTTTCTCAATATTGTCAGCCGGATGCTCCTGCCTGGGATCATCCTGCAGATCAAAGAGTCTTGTTCCGAAATTCGCCAGATGGTTCATCCCCTCATTTGCCCGGATCTTCATGGTCCGGCAGCCTTTCGTGAAGGAGAAGGGTTCCTGCAGATGAATATCCTGAAGTTCCTCTGTTCCGAACCGGCGCTGCATATGGGTCGGCATCAGGGTGTATTCGTAAAATTCCGTTCCTTCGAGAGGCGCTTTCATATACACATACCTTCCGTCAGTGATATTGCAGTGACCCTCGTGATAGCCGAACATTGCATAGTCCCGGATCTTTCCGCCATGTCTTATCACAGACTGCAGTGGTTTCCCCTGCATATTCTGCGGGATCTTTTGTCCGAAATGTTCCAGTATCGTAGGCGCAAGATCGATGGTCTGTGTCAGGGCGCTCCTGCGCTCCCCATGCACGCCGCTGCGGGGATCATAAATGAAAAGCGGCGTATGACAGATCTCCTCATAGACAGGCATGACGGTTTTGCTCCACCAGCCATGTTCTCCCAGAAGGAAACCATGATCCGTATTGATGATCAGCATCGTGTCCTTCCACAGATCATATTCGTCCATCTTATCCAGCACCAGTCCCAGATAATGGTCACACATAGTGACAAGCGCCGCATATTCCATCCGCACATGACGGACGGCGTCCCCGCCTTCCGTCACGAAATAATAAGGCGGCCAGTCTCCCATATCCCCGTCATAATCATGAGCAAACGCTTCTTTATATGCCTTCTGGGTAAAGAAAGGCTCATGGGGATCGAACGTCTCGATCTGAAGGAACCAGTTGTCCTCAGCATGGTTTTTCTCCAGGAAATCCAATCCCGCTGAAAACGTGACCGCCTGCGGCATCCGCTCCTCCCGGTCCATATACTCCCTGTTGGCAAGGTCATAATAGTTTTTCCCGCTGTACAGATTCCTCTCATGCACCGCGCGGATCAGATCACAGTTGACCTTCCAGTGGTCTCCCTCCTGCCCCCTGCTGAATACAAAGGAAGAATATCTGGAGTGATAGGTCGCTCCACCGTCTTCCCAGTAGTGATCGTGATCTGTCACCAGATGGGTATAGATCCCGTTGTTTTTCAGTATCTCCGGCATTGAGTCATCGAAAGGTTCGATCGGCCCCCAGCTTCGATGTTCAAAATTATATCTTCCTGTGTGGATTTCCCGCCGCGCGGGCATGCATGGCAGACTTCCCGCATAATTACAGTCAAATGTCACACATCTCTCTGCAAGCCGAATAAAATTCGGGGTCCGGATCCAGTCGCAGCCATACGGTTCCAGCATATTCCGGTTCAGGGAATCATACATCACCATGATCGCCTTCATAGACTGTGATCACCTCGCCTTCCGTTATTCCGTTCTCATTGAACGTATCGATTCTGACATAAACAGACTGCCCGGTTACGAGCGCGCCGACATGTCCTTCCTCTCTGCCATAGACCATCCGGCTGTGGTAGAGTTTTTCCGGAGCATGTCCCCAGAGGATCACTGCTCCGATTGCATCCTCTGCTCTCCAGCTGACGTCCATATCCATGGCGCCGTCATAGTCAGCCTGAACCCCTTCTGCTCTGTGCGGAGATTCGCCGTTTCCTTTTCCAAATATACGGATGCCGGAAACAGCTGCGCACTGTCCATAAGGAAGCTTTTCCACTGTCAGTTTTACAAAACGGATCCTGGTCTCCTGCGCCAGTTCAATAAAATCATGCGCATAATCTGTATCTGTTGCCCGTTTGTCGGCAATAACAAAATACTTTATTCCGTCAGCCGAACCTTCCAGCAGCCAGTTTGTACTCTGTTTTTCCGTATCGATCCATCGTTCTTCATAGGGCAGGCGCAGCATTTCCAGCGTATCCGGAAGTTCTTTTCTCATACCGTCATCTGCGAAATTGATCTGGATTGCAGAGACACGCATCTCCTCTCCCAGATCAACGACCGCATACTCTCCCGGCTGATCTGACGCTGCTTTCCAGAATGTCTGAATATTTTCATCCGTGATATTCTCAGCCCCTGTACCGCTTGAGACCTTTACCGGTTTGCGGTAGGAAAGAAGCATCCAGTCCGGCAGATCGAACGGTTTTGCATCCATTGCGATCGGCCAGCACGCAAACCGCTGATCACAATACAATTCTCCATCCTCGTCAAATCCCGCTTTCCAAAGTCCGAGCCTTCTTTCAAAATTCTCATTATGGCTGATTCTCATAGACGCTGTATGCCAGATATTCCCCTGCCTGTCCTCTAATGTAGATCCATGGCCTGCCCCTGTCATAAACCCTCCCGGATTATATGAATACGGATTATTCTCTGCAGGCTTAAACGGTCCGAGCGGCTGATCACTTACATATACCCCGTCTCCATACACATTATATTCTGTACCGGGAACCGCGTACTGCAGATAGTATCTGCCGTCATGTTTTGTCATCCATGCCCCTTCAATATATGGCTTGTTTCCAAAGTATCCGCGCAGCATGTTCCTTAGTTCTTCTTCATTCATCCCCATATCCCGGCCTTCTGCTGCAGACTGTGCCAGAAGGCCCTGATACATCTGATCCACCTCAGCCTCGATCTGTTCCTGCGTTTTCGGGGGGATGTGCTCATTCCCGAAGCGCTCATATCCCCGATGTTCCGGATCCGTATCGAACATCACCTGTTTCTCTCCTGTCGGCACCATCGTTTCCGGATCCAGCTCGACTCCATAGATCGGTTCCTGATTGGAGCATCCCCAGTAAAAATACACTCTTCCATCATCGTCAATAAACAGATTCGGATCCCAGAATGCAAATGTACCTGGAATTTTCTCAAATTCCTCTGTTCTGGGGTCCCTGGTACGATAAAAATCACACGCCTCTCCCATATGTGAAGCAGAAAAATACATATAGTCTCCCATCACCCTCACATCCGGCGCATAATCATAGATCGGAATCTTTCCTCTGAACTCATGGAACTCCCAGTTATACAGATCATCGCTTGTAAAGAAACCTGCTGTCATGGACGGGAACAGAAAATATGTATCTTTAAACAGGATAAGCGAAGGATCTGCCGCCTCTCTGTAAACTTTAAACGGCTCAGGTTTTTCCGCTGCATTTACCTTGCGGTAAAACTGATAACGGTATTCCAGGTTCATGGGGTTACAATAATGTTTCATAGCCAGCCTCCTTTTTCTTTATTGACTGTATTATATGATCCGGATATTCTTCCCAATATTACGAATGTTTTATTTTTATCACGAATATTACAATCGCAAATATTAATTACTGAACAATATCGATCCAGTGTTCTGCGCTTCCCAAATCTTCCGCCTGAACATAAACCCTAACTTTATCTCCTTCTCCGGCTTTCACAACAGCCAATGCCCGTCCACAATATGTGGTATATTCTCCCGTTACAAAAGATTCCAGTGTGCATGGCCTGGCACTGCCAAATCCAAGCAGTGTTCCTCCTTCGACCGATACGGATATTTTTTTGTCCATATTGGATTCCACGATCCCATTTTGATCCGTAATGCACACGGGTATATAGATAATATCTCCCGCTTTCACCTTTTCTTCCTCCGGGAGCACAGATACTCTGAGATCTTCCCGGGCAGATACGAGGGTATTTCTTCCTGTCTCTCTTCCCGAAGCGTCATATGCGACCGCTTCCAGCTTTCCGGGCCGGTATTTTGCGCGGAACAATGTTTTATATGCTTTCACTTTCTTTTTCCCAAGGGATTTTCCGTTTAACAGCAGTTCGATCCGGGCAGCGTCGGCATACACTTCTATCTCCGCCTTGTTTCCCGTGCATCCGCTCCAGCTCCAGCTCGCGAAACAGTTCGTTCCTCTCCATGTTGCTGTCCGTACCCTGATCCCCGGGTGGTTCACAGGTCTTACGCCGATATAGGGTTTGTCGGAAAGTCCCCAGACTGTTTTGGCATAATAAGCTTCTCCATTCGCATCTCCAAGAATATCCAGTGCACCCACGTCCGCCAGAAGCCATGGATACGGTTTGTCAAACGAGGCCCCGTCTGCCGTATAAGTCCAGGCTCCGATCCCGGCCTCCCCCAGATAGTCCCATCCCGTCCACATGAAATCTCCCAGAAGATAGGGGTACTTCTTTACCATTTCCCAGTTTCTGGCAATATCCATAGGGAACGTTTCCGTACCGATGATCAGACGCCCCGGATGGGCTTTTTCTTCCAGCGGATATCTTCCCGATGCATAGTTATAACCGGCGATATCCAGTGCATCGAGGATTGGCGATGTCACCTCATCCGCATGCCTGGAATTTGCCATCTTATTCATGTTCGTTCCGATCATGGATGTCATCATGTTAAAGAAAAGACTTCCGGAAGCTTTCGTTTTTTTCGCTTTCCTCTTCTTTGCTTTTTCCTGATCCGAACGTCCGCCCTCCTCCTTATAGACTCCTTTTCCTCTGCTCGCCATATCAATGACCATTAAATTGATCCCGGCAGTCACCGGTCTTGTATCATCTGCTTTGTGAACATACTCCACGATCTCTCTGCCAAGCTGAACACCTTTTTCATCTTTTGGCTCAGAGACTTCATTTCCTATAGAGTACATGATGACACTGGGATGATTGTAATCACGTTCCACCATTGCATTGATATCAGAATGATAATTTTCCATAAATGCATCGGCATAATCATACTTGTTTTTATGTCCATACCACATGTCCCAGGTTTCATCCATGACGTATACGCCAAGTTTATCGCAGGCGCGGAGCATCCCCTCTGCTGCCGGATTATGGGAACTCCGGATCGCATTGAATCCATATTTTTTCAACAGCCGGACTCTTCTCTCTTCGGATTTATCATAAGTGGCTGCTCCCAGCACCCCATTGTCATGATGAACGCATGCCCCCTTAAGAAGCGTCTCTTTTCCATTGATAAACAGTCCTTTTTCCGTCCATTCAACCAGCCGGATCCCGAATTCTTCTTCCGCTTCATCCAGCACAGTATCATTTTCCATAAGCAGAACTCTGCACCGGTACAGATGCGGATGCTCCTCATCCCAGAGTTTCGCGCCGGGTATCTCTATTTCTGCCTCCGTTCCTTCTGCCTTTGCGATCACAGTATCGCTGCCCGCCTCTGTAACATGGAGGATGATCTTTACCTCCGTCTCTGCGGTGACTGATGTCCGAATCTGTATTTTTGCCGGTTCGTAAGAGAGGGTTTTTATCCTGACTCCCTGCCAGTCGATATGCGTACTGCCGGCATGGATCAGATGTACCGGTCTGTAGATCCCGCTGCCGGAATACCAGCGGCTGTTGGGCTGATCCGAGTTATCCGCCTCTACCCGGATCACATTCTTTTCCCCATAGACAGCCGCGCCCATGAGTTCTGCCCGAAACGGAATGTATCCGTATTCGCAGACCTTCACCAATGTGTCATTTAAATACACTTTTGCATGCTGATAGACGCCCTCAAATTCAACCGCTAAATAATCCCCTTCCCACTCTTTGGGAATAAGAAAGGTCTTCTCATATATGTAGCGCCCGCCTTCAAAATACCCGACAGCGTTCGTGCCCGGTGCATCCTCTCTCCTTTTTTCAAACAGCATTGCATCGTGAGGCAGTGTAATCTCCCTCCATTGCCTGTCATTCACATTCCTGTATTTCCATCCCGTATTAAAATCTTCTCTTCTCATGAAATTCCCTCACTCTGTATGGCACAGCCTCCCTAACTGAATCTTGCCATCGTTCTGATCATAGACACTACATTCTGCTGCAGGCGTGCAAGCTGGATCCTTCCCTCATTTACCCCGGCGATGATCCGGCTGGTGAAAGTATCATCGGTAGATCCCGGAGTGATCCAGCAGTTGCCTGCTTCGATCATACAAGCCACATCCGCTGTATCATAGGAAGTCCAGTCCGTCATCACAAAACCGTCGAATCCGCACTCTTCCCGGAGCATTCCCAGAATAAGCTCTGCGTCTGTAGAAGCAGGCTGTCCGTTGCAGGCGTTATAGGCGGTCATTACCGCTGCAGGCATATGCTCCTCCATCGAATATTCAAAGGCCTTGAAATAAATTTCCCGAAGCGCCCTCTCGCTGACGATACTCTGATTCCGCTTTCTGCTGGATTCACAGTTATTGGCTATAAGATGTTTGATACAGGCGCCGACTCCGGCATTCTCAAGCCCTCTGCTGAAACATCCGGACATAACACCGGCCAGATATGGATCTTCAGAAAAATATTCCGGCTGACGTCCATTCAGCGGATTCCTGTGGATATTCATGGCGGGCGCCAGGATCATCGGCATGCCGAGTTCTTTCGCTTCTTCTCCGATCACCCGCCCCGCCTGCTCGGCAAGCTGTTTGTTAAATGTTGCACAGACTGTTACGCTTGAAGGCATTCCGATATTCGGGATCCGCAGATTGACTCCACAGTTTCCATCGGAAACCGGGAACCTTGGAATATCAAATCCTTCCATCTGATACATGCTTCCGGCTTCGCCTACGCCTTCCATCCCCCAGCCTGCCTGGGCACATACCGAGATCCTGGCCAGTTCTTCAAGAGAAAACTGTGCCACATATGCTTCCGCTTTGGACAGATCCTCTCTGACATCAGCAAAAGTCAGTTTCTCTGACGGCTTTTCTCCCTTGAATTCTGCTTTGAACTTTTCTCTTGGCGCATACGGCTCAAAAGTATGTTTTTCTTCCTTTACCCCCGACGGTTTTCCTGTTGGATAACTTTCACTATTGTATTTGGAAAGGCGGGTGAATGCGGTCTGCGGGACCATCCGGTTGACCGCCTGCCTGGTAATTTGTTTCTCACTCAGAGTAAAACTTCCGCACGCGTCTGCTTCCACACTGTTTCCCACATACACCAGGTACTCTCCCTTCTCCAGAATATAGGCCGCGTCTTTTTCGCTGTAGGAACTCAGATGCGCTTTCGGGATGACAATTTCCATCTTCTGTTCTTCATCCGGAAGAAGTTCTTTCGTCTTTTCAAAGAATACAAGTTCTTTTTTTGGTTTTTCCAGTTCAACCTCCGGTTTTCCGGCATAGACCTGAACCACTTCCCTGCCCGCTCTGTCTCCCGTATTTTTCACGATCACTTTCAGGGACAGATTCTCACCATCAAAATCCACTTCTTCTGTTTTCATGGAAAACTCGGTGTAGCTGAGTCCATATCCGAACGGATAAGCCACAGGTTTTCCAAAAGTGTCAAAATAGCGGTATCCTACATAAATATCCTCTTCGTACACCGTGTCCACATATACATCCTGTTCTGCATCCAGCCTGGGTTTGTCCACACAGTCGTAGAAATTTCTGCTCGCCGGGATATCAAAATAATCCTCCGCCCAGGTATCCGGAAGTTTTCCCGAAGGATACTGCCTGCCTGACAAAAGATCCACAACTGCCGGTCCTCCCAGCATTCCTCCGAAACCTGTGTACAGCACTGCCTCGATACCGTATTTTTTTACAAAAGACATACTGATCGGATAGCCGACGTTAAGAATGACAACGACGTGGGCGAACTCCTGCGAGAGCGTTTGAATAAGCGCTTCTTCTTTATCGGATAAATAATACTCTCCTTTTGCGGTGGAATTATCCATGTTTTCCCCGGCTGCCCGCGTAATAAGCATGATCGCTGTATCGGACGCTTTTTTTGCATTTTCCATGATGTGCTCTGGCGGAATCTCATCCTCGTCACAACTGTAAAACTCCACAAGCTCCTCATTCAAAGTAAACACATCGCTCATCCTGAGTGCCTCTGCCAGGTTCCGGCTGTAGCGCGGATTGATCTTGCCGGCTCCGACCGCCCCATTTCTGAACTGATGGATCCCTTTCCCGAAAAGATTGCAGACCGTGCCTTCTTTTAACGGAAGCACGTGGTTTTTGTTTTCCAGCAAAACAGTCCCTTCCACCGCCGCCTGGTAGGCGATCTGTTCATGCCCGGCATATTTCTCCTCCGCGTCTGTCCAGGCAGCCGACTGAATCACAAAATCCTGCGGATTCATCTGATTTCCGTCTGTGTCCTCATATCCTTCTACATGAAGCGCATATTCCTTTCCACATTCCGCGATATGCCCTCTCAGAGGAATCCCGAGGATCCACATATAGTTCATCTGCTGCATAGATGTCAGGACGGATCCCCGGATTTCTTTTCCGTCCAGTGTGACCTTCCCTCTGATCTCAGGATTCATCTGCTTGGACCACATCATGATCATGCATCCGGACAGTCTTCTGTCCAGCATGTAGTACAGACCATCCACATCATGAAAATCATATGTAAGCGGCCCAATCCCAAATAATAACGGCTTATCTTCTTTTCCTGTCGGCAGACTTGCAAAAAAATCTTCCATACCCATTGTCACGTTCTCCTTTTTGTATCTGTTTTTTGATAAATAAAAGACCTGATAACGGAAGCATAAAAAAAATACGAGCATCCATATATTACGAATGTTCGTATTCTATCACCAATTTTACTTCTATTTACTGTAGCTTTCTATGTACCTGTTCTGTGTCCGATACTCATTCGGGGTCATCCCGTAAAAATGTCTGAACTGCTTTCCAAAATGGCTTTGAGAGGAGAAGCAAAAATATTCTGATATGATAGAGATCGGATATTTTGAATATTTCAACAGGTTTGCGGCATGTTTACAGCGTTCCTTCATCACATACTGCTGGATCGTCATCCCTTCGCTTTCCGAAAACTTTCTTGCAAGATAGCTTCTGCTCACTCCGATCGCCGGCGCGATATCCCCGACCTTAAACGGCTTCCTCAGATTTTTTGCAATGTAATCCTTACATTCCTCAATATAGGTAAGGTGGCTCAGCTGCTCTTTCGCCTCATGTACCTTTTCCGTATATTCATATTGTGCCTTCATTCCCAGAAGCATCATATCCTCTATGCTCTTACACTTTTCCAGCTTCCGCAGGTACACATCCGACATCTCATAAGACAATTCCGGATTCAATCCGCCCTCTATTGCCGCGCGGGACAACAGCACGATCATAGATACGATCATGTACTCCCACTGCTTTGCATTATTTTCCGCTACCGCCCCGACATTATTCATATCAAATCCATCGGCACTCAGGATTTTCTTCATAGATTCCATATCGCCTTCCATCACGATCCGGCGAATCTGGTTCTCCGTTTCAATACTGTTATGCCCCCTGTCAAATTCGGACTGCTCAAGCTGATAATTCTCCACATCACTTTCCGGCGTCCATCTGCTGAACTCCCCGTTTTTCGTGACCAGCGGCAAATGATAGTACTCCACATCTTCCCCCGTAAAGTGATAAAATGCCATGACCAGCAGTTTGGAAAGCTTCTCTACACTGATGTATGAAATATCCGTCTGTGCAAATACAGGATGCCTGTACTTATATGATCTGATCTTTTCCTGTTCGATCGTTTTTCTGGCAGCCGGCCCGAAGATACAACAGGTTTTTTCCTGCTTAAAAAGTCCGTAGAAAATAAACTCTTCCTCCAGAAATAAAACCGGCCATTTCTGGCTCTTTACTGCACTTACAATTCCGTCGGCAAAAGACGGGTCTGATCTGACAGATACCTGACACCGCCTGGGTCTTACCATCTGTATATACTCTTCTCCAAATTCATAAATAGAGACTGGAACTTGAAATAACTCATACAACTTTTCCAGAAATACACTATCCATTTGTGATCATTCCCTTCCCGGTACTGTTATAGCTTTTTACCGTCCGATCCATAAGGATTTCATACAAGTAAAAACGGGGAGCGCACTATCTGACATTCCCGTACGCTCCCCGGTCTTATTCTTTCTTCTGTCCTTTTCTATGAAAACTTTCGCCTGTTTCCAGACCGCTTCTTCAACATTCCTGCTTCTACAGTATCCCTACGCCATGATCGGCTTCATAGCCTCTGCCAGCTTGTCCTTCTCAGCCTGCGCCTCATCCAGATCTTTTCCGAGAGTCGTGTAGTAGATCTTGATCTTCGGCTCTGTTCCGGACGGGCGGACGATAACCGTCTCTTTATTCTCCAGCTTGTAGATCAGGACATTTGCCGACGGAAGACCTGTCTCCTCCGGCTTCGTGTAGTCTGTCACAGATACTACCTTGTATCCTGCGATCTCTGTCAGCGGTTCCTCACGCAGTTTCTGCATGATGCCTGCCATCGTGTCCATTCCACTGAGTCCCGGGAATTCAAAGCTGTCAACCTTGTTGAGATAACGTCCGTACTCTGCGTAGATCTCTTCCATTCTCTGTTTCAGAGAACTTCCGATACTTCTGTAGTAAGCCGCCATCTCGCAGATCAGCATGGAGCCGATGACAGCGTCTTTGTCGCGTACATACGGCCCTGCAAGGTATCCGTAGCTCTCCTCGAATCCGAAGATAAAACGGTCAACCTCTCCGGCCTCTTCCAGCTGTGCGATCTGATCTCCGATCCATTTGAATCCGGTCAGCACACTTCTGAGCTCTACTCCGTAGTGCTCTGCGATCGCATCTGCAAGCGGAGTGGAAACGATGGATTTCACTGCCACCGCATTCTCCGGCATGGTACCTTTCTCGATCCTTCCTGCGCAGATGTAATCGAGAAGAAGAACTCCAACCTCATTTCCGCTCACCAGCTCATAGGAGCCGTCCGGGCACTTCATGGCGATACCCACACGGTCTGCATCCGGGTCTGTGGCGAGCATCAGGTCCGCGCCTGTCTCTTTTGCCAGATTCAGTCCCTGCTCCAGAGCTGCGAAGATCTCCGGGTTCGGGTAACTGCATGTTGTAAAGTAGCCGTTCGGATACTCCTGATCCGGAACGATCGTGATATCCGTGATGCCGATGTCTTTTAATACCTGTGTCACAGGCACGAGACCGGAACCGTTGAGCGGGCTGTAAACAAGCTTCAGCCCTGCAGTCCTGCAGAGACCCGGACGAACCTGTCTGGACTCGATGGCATCATAAAGCGCTCTCTTGCAGTCGTCGCCCACAAAGCGGATCAGACCTTCCTCAACGCCCTGTGCGAATGACATGTATTTTGCACCTGTCAGCACGTCCGTCTTCTGGATCTCATCGTAAACGATCGCTGCCGCGTCGTCCGTCATCTGGCATCCGTCCGGTCCGTATGCTTTATATCCGTTGTATTTTGCCGGGTTATGGGAAGCTGTCACCATAACTCCTGCATTGCAGTTATAGTAACGGGTTGCAAAAGAAAGTGCCGGAACAGGCATCAGTGCATCGTAGATCCTTACCTTGATCCCGTTTGCCGCCAGAACGCCCGCCGCGTTCTTTGCAAATACATCACTCTTGATACGGCTGTCATAGCTGATCGCCACCGTCTGTGTACCGCCCTGGGTCTTTACCCAGTTTGCAAGTCCCTGTGTAGCCTGGCGCACAACATAGATGTTCATCCGGTTCGTACCTGCTCCAAGAACGCCTCTGAGTCCTGCTGTTCCGAATTTCAGCGCCACAGCAAAACGCTCTTTGATCTCATCGTCATTTCCTTCGATCCGGGATAATTCCGGGTTCAGATCCGGGTCTTCCAGGTCTGCTTCCATCCAGCGCTTATAATCTTCCTGATACATTTTAACCACTCCTACTACTTTCTTTTTATATTTTTTGTGTAAATAATACAACACCTGCTATTAATATACCATGTTTGAAGCGGATGGGCAATGAAAAAGGGGAAATCCGGTCACTTTTCACAACTGTGCGAAGTTTCCGGCAGAAGAGCCCCATACTGCCACGGCGGCCGCGCTTTCGCTCGGGAGCGGAGCGCAGCGGTACATAGGACCGCAAAGGACGCGGTCCAAGGACCGGCGCTCCACTACGGGCCTTCATGGCAGCATGGGGCTCTTCTGCCTGGGCAACGGCGCAGATAGGAAAAGAAACCGGATATTTACAAGATGGAAAGAGGACGGATAGCCGTCCTCTAATCGTCGTAGTGTCCTCGGCATGAGATTATCAAAACCGCATGATCTTCCACCACATAAACCAGTCTGTGTTCTCCATCGATACGTCTGCTCCAAAAGCCGGAAAGCTTCCCCTTCAACGGTTCCGGCTTGCCTATTCCTTCAAACGGACTACGCACAACATCTTTTATTAGTTGATTTATCCTTTTCAGAATTTTCTTGTCCTGCGCCTGCCAATAAATATAATCCTCCCATGCATCAAAATCCCATTGCAATTTCTTCATCTGCAGACTACTCCTCTATCAGTTCATGCTCCGCCAACTTTAACCGTCCGGCTTTATAGTCTGCCATTTTCTGTTCCAGATAACGAATATTGCTTTCTGAATAGAACGGGTCGACTGAAACCTCAAAGGGAATCCGTTTCTCTCTTCCGACTTTTTTCGCAAATATCGTAAATGCTGCACTCATGGAAAGCCCCAATTCAGAGCAAACCTGTTCCATGCTCTTTTTTACATCAGAATCCAGTTTAAAATTCACGTTTACTGTCTGTGCCATATCCAACACTCCTTTCACATCTATATTATATGCAATTATAAATAAAAATGCAAGTTCTCTTCTTTATTTTTTCTTTTTATAACTATGCAGAATGGCGCCGGAATTCGGATGGGGTCATGCCATATTTTTCTGCGAATATGCGGTTGAAATAGTAACGGTTGGAGTAGCCCATCTTTCCGCATATCTCTTCAATGCTCAGATCCGTGTCTTTTAACAGCACTGCGGCTTTCTGGACGAGGAACTCTCTTCCGAACGCAAGAAGGGTCTTTCCGGTAAGCTTCTTTACGATCCTCTCCACGTAATCTCCGTGATAGCCGGTGATCTGCTCGATCTCTCCCCGGGAAAATAGTCCGTCTTTTTTTCTGTACGCCTCGGTGATCTTCCAGATGACCTGTTCCTCGTTTGAAAGCTTTGCCCGGTGTACTTCCCCGCGGTAGATGCGGCTGTCCTCCAGCATCTCAAAAAAACGGCACAGCAGAGCTTTCATCATGTGGCATTTGCCGGATCCCGTCCCCGCGATCTCCGTGATCATCTGATTGACGATCCCCAGAGCAGACTCTAAAAATTCCGCATTTTTACATCTGTAATCTGCATACACTTTTGCGTCGTACATCGGATTTTTCCGGTTGTTTGAGAAGAACACATCAAATACCGTCCTGATCGGATGCGGATTGCCCAGACGGTCATAATAGTAATTTCTGTCAAAGACGTCATGGATGTACTCTTCTTTCATCAGGACTAGCAAGATCTCCGCATTTTTTTCCATAAACTCGAGATGATGGATATTTTTGTTGCACAGACAGCAGTCTCCCTGATGATAGACGACAAATTCGTCCTCGATCTTCATCGTCAGTTCTCCGGAAAGTACGAAAGTCAGCTCATAAAAATTGTGAAAATGCTGTTTTTCCGTCTCCGTGGCAGCTATGAATTCTGCATATGACGATCCTGTCAGTACCTTGGAGTTTTCACTGAATTCCTGATAAACATAAGTATCCGCTCTCACATCCACAGATTTGTACAGAATAAGATAGGGCATGTTTATATCAAAGGACTGATATACGGAGCCATCCTCATCGTGAAGGATCAGATGCGTATAATTCATGTCGTCTGCCCGGATGATCCTTCTCCCGGAGATATCATCCTGCTCCCTGGTGTTTTCCTCTTTGGTAAAAGTCGATTTCAGATACATTTTATGTATTCCTTTTCTATTTCCGATATTATTTAACTTATATCACGATTATATAATAAGCCCGAAGGCACATCAAGCGCGTTTAGCCCTGACTGTTTTATCCCTGACATGAAACAGCAGGAAAAATACGAAGAACAAGGAGGAAAATGTCCATGGTTATCTATGTAGATGTCAACGCAGGAAAAGACGGGAACGGAAGCAGGGAGTATCCTTATAAGCATATAAACGACGCAGCCCGGGCTGCATGCCCCGGCGATGAAGTAGTCGTTGCCCCCGGCGTCTACCGCGAATATGTAGACCCGCGAAATGCCGGACGTGAGGATGCAAGGATCACATACAGAAGCGAGATCCCTCTGGGAGCTGTCATCACAGGAGCGGAAAAGGCGGAAGGCTGGCAGCACTTTCAGGGTAATGTATGGATGCTCTGTGTGGACAACGGGATATTCGGCGCATATAACCCTTACACCACACTGATCATGGGGGATTGGTATTTCGGACCGTTTGTAAGGCACACGGGCGCAGTCTACCTGAACGGGCGCCAGTTCTATGAGACGCAGACACTGGAGGAGTGCATAAAAGGCGAGACCTATATCCACTCCTGGGAGCCGGAATGGTCTGTATACAAATGGTATACCGAACAGGACACAGAAGAGAACAGAACCGTGATCTACGCAAACTTCCAGGGAAAGAATCCAAATGAGGAAGATGTGGAGATCAATGTCCGGCGCAACTGCTTCATGCCTTCCAGGACAGAGATCGGATATATCACGGTAAGCGGTTTTAACATCAATAAGGCCGCAACCACATGGGCTCCGCCTGCGGCGTACCAGGACGGCATGATCGGTCCCCACTGGTCGAAGGGCTGGATCATCGAAGACTGCGAGATCAGCAACAGCAGATGCTGCGGCATCTCCCTGGGGAAATATTATGACCCGGAAAATGATCACTATTTCACAAGAAAACATGTAAAAAGTCCGACACAGATGGAGCGGGACGCCGTGTGCAGGGGGCAGTATCACGGCTGGACGAAAGAGCGCATCGGAAGCCACATCGTGCGCCGGTGCCATATCCACCACTGTGAGCAGACAGGAATTGTGGGAAGGATGGGCGGAGTTTTCTCCACCATAGAAGACAACCATATCCACCATATCAACTGTATGCAGGAGCTGGCCGGGGCCGAGGTGGCAGGGATCAAGCTCCACGCGGCGATCGATGTCACGATCCGGAGGAACCACATCCATCATTCGACGATCGGGGTCTGGTGCGACTGGCAGGCACAGGGAACACGGATCTCCCAGAACCTCTTCCACGACAACCATGCCCCGGATGAAAAGATTCCCCTTGTCCCGGGCGGAATGTCAAGCTGTGATGTATTCGTGGAAGTCAGCCACGGTCCGACTCTGATTGACAATAATATCTCTCTTTCCAGGGTGTCATTCCAACTCGCCACCCAGGGCTGCGCACTGGTCCACAACCTGTCCCTCGGCGCAATGAATTCGATCGGAAGCGGTACGGACATGGCTTTGAAAGACGGAACCATGACTCCCAGATATACGCCTTATCACATCCGCCACAGGACAGAGGTTGCGGGAATGATGACGATCCTCCACGGCGACGACCGTATATACAACAATATCTTTATCCAGAACTGGCCGGTAAAACCGGCGGAAGAAACAGAAGATATGGGATTCGTCAAGTATGACACCAAAGTGCAGGGAACAGGGGTATTTGACGATTACCCGACCTACGACGAGTGGATCGTCCCCTTTGAACTGGAGAATCCCCAGCCTGATATGGGCGCGATGCAGGACTATCATTTCGGAAAGCTTCCTGTATGGATCAACGGGAACGCATATTTCAACGGTGCAGTGAACTGGAAGAACGAAAAAGAAAAATTTATCGCTTCCGATGATGTGAAAGCCTGTGTAAAGCTCACAGAAAAGAACGGGAAGTATTATATTGAGACAAATGTCTACGAACTCCTGAAAAACTGGACCACCGGCATAATCGACAGCGATACTCTCGGGAAAGCCTTTGAACCGGAGCAGCGCTTCGAAGAGCCGGACGGAAGAGCGATCATCTTCAACAGAGATTACTTTGGTGATCCCCGCGGATTGAACGCCCTTCCGGGACCCTTTGCAGAAGGTTTTACAGAAAAAGAAGTGTAGAACGGATATCTCCTGCTACCTGATCTGCGTTCTCCGGTATACAAGGAACAGAACCGGAAATACCAGGCAGAACAGGATCAGGTACAGCGGGATGATGACTGTTACCCCGCCGAATATACCGCCGCCGATATGGTAGAGGCTGAAATCTTCCAGATTTTTATTGATGGACAGAAGCTGGTCCGGAAACAGTGTCATGATCCGTGCAAAGGCTTCCAGCCGTCCCACAAAAGGCGGAACGCAGGTCAGTATAAACGGGACCGTGATTGCAAATACCGTGGAACGGGTTTTTGCGGAGACCAGCATGGCGAGTGTTGTAATAAACAGGCTTCCCACGTATCCGCCGGCGGTACTGAGCAGATAATCCTGAAAATACGTAATATTGTAGATACTGTTCCAGTTGCTCACCCCGGTCTGCACCGCACAGTTTCCCCCGCCAAATCCCAGTACAGCCAGTACGATAAAGCCAAACAGGAACACCGTGCTCCAGTACAGGACAGTTGTGATCAGAAAACCCGCGCCCATTTTGGAGAGAATGGCCTTTCCCCTCCCCAGTCTTGCGGAAAAGAAAATCGAGTCTGCTTTCCAGGCAAATTCATCGGAGAAGATTCCGGATACCAGAAATCCGGTAATCAGAACCGTAATCATCATCAGTGTGGGAAGATACTGGGAATCCATCAGCGCCTTCCATCCATCCGCATACTCATAGTACAGAGGTGTATCCAGACTCTCATACTTATTAATCAGCCATTCTTTTTCTTCTTCCGTGAAACTGTCTGTTACATCATCGCTGTTCAGATAGTCTTTCAGCCCGGCAATTCTCTGCTCATAAAAGCTCCCCGCCTCGTCCTCCGATACACTGTTGATTCTGTAGTAGTCATAATTTTCCATTTCTCCAAAGGCAAGGTTGATCATCTCCCGGATATCGGCAAATCCCTGCGCCTCTGCAGCAGCCTTATTGTTCTCCTGCGCATCTTCCGACTGCGCTTCCGGGGAAGCGGAAACCGCCGCATTTTCCTCAATGACCTGCCTTATGACATCCTCAGTCAGATATCCTTTGTACTGATTCTTTTCTGCCCGCAGACTTCTGGCCGCCGATATGCCTGCGGATGAATTTCCGTCCGCATCAATATACTTCACATCTCTTATAGTCAGAATACTCCCTATGATCAGAACTGCCGCCAGGATCAGAAGGGCAGCTTTATTTAAAGGTTTTGAAAGAACTTTTTTTATTTCAAATAACAGCATCATGAACACCCGCCTTTTCTCCGAAATAATACAGAAATACATCCTCCAGATTTGCCTCCTCCATAACCGCATCCGGCAGGGGCTTTTCTCCGGAGATAATCCTTAATTCCACGCCATGGGCTTCGGATTTGATATTGGAAATCTTATACCGCTTCATCAACGCCGGAACATCCGATTTTGCCGCATAACACTTCCACACATTTTCCTCCATGGAACCGATCAGTTCATCGGATGTGCCCTGATGAAGAAGCCGTCCGTCCTTCATCAGCCAGATCTCGTTGGCGATATACTCCACATCAGACACAATATGTGTGGAAAGCAGCACCAGCCGGTCCTCGGAAAGTTCGCTGATCAGATTCCGAAAACGGATTCTTTCATTTGGATCCAGACCTGCCGTAGGTTCGTCCAGAATCAGGATCTTCGGGTCGTTCAGCATCGCCTGTGCGATTCCCGCCCTGCGCTTCATTCCGCCGGACAGCTTTTTCATTTTTTTGTTCGCCGCTTTGGAAAGACCGACCTTTGCAGTCAGTTCCCGCACGCGCCTTTTTGCCACCGCCGGCCGGAGCCCTTTCAATGCCGCAATGTAAAGGAGATAATCTTTCACCGTAAACTCCGGATAAAATCCGAAATCCTGAGGCAGATATCCCAGCAGCCTGCGGTAATCTGCCCCCATTTTAAAAACATCTTTCCCGTTGCAGATGATCCTCCCTCCGGTAGGCTGCAGCAGCGTGCAGATCATCCTCATAAGAGTCGTTTTTCCGGCGCCGTTTACACCGAGCAGACCATAGACCCCGTTTGTCATGGTGAGATTCATATGGTCGACTGCCGTAAAATCGCCGAATTGTTTCGTGAGATTAATCATTTTCAGTTCCATCTGTGTTTTCCTCCCATATCTTACTGCACTGACGGACGGACCGGTATGCAGTAAATACCATAAATATCAGAGCAATACCAAAAAGTGTGACCCATACAGGAATCGTGATGGCAGCGTAGAGCTTTTCATCCAGCAGGACAAACCACCAGAGAGCGCTCCAGATCATACACATTCCGATGGCGATCACTTCGTTGAACGCCCGTCTGCTGCACAAAATGCCAAAACAGATGCAGGCGGTGACCACCATGGGAAACAGAAACTGTATCAGAAGATCCGTTAAGGATAATTTCAGCGAGACGGATGCCGCCGCACAGAATACCGTGAGAATGGCAACATCTGCAATGCCAAACAGCAGCATTCTCGCAGAGTAAACCTGGCGGAGCGAATAATAGGTGGCAGATTCGATCTCCATGCACTGATTTGTCCTGTTTTTCCAGAGTTCCGGAATGATCAGAATAATAAACAGCGCCGCCGCGACTCCCATACTTCTGTATGCATACAGGGCGTCGTCTGCAAGAGGGAACACCGCCCATAAAGCGACCAGAACCAGGATCTGGAAGAGCCACCATCTTTTCTTTATCATCCGGAACTGTATATACAGGAAAGAGCGGTAAGACAATATTTTCTCCGCTTCGGCATGAAGGAAGTTTTCCTTCGAAGTCTCAACCGTTTCCCTTATCTTCTCTTCTCTGGGATTCATTTCTTTTTTCCCTTTATACTCCCTGAGCTGTTCATCCAGATTCATTCTTCCGTCTCCTCCTTTCCCAGCAAATCCTGCAGGCGGCTTCTGGCCTGCGTCAGCCGGTATTTTACCAGTGACAGCCCGATTCCCAGAAGTTCTGCGATCTCCGTCAGTTTCATTTCCTGAAAATAGTACAGCTCAATCACTTCCCGGAATTCAGCCGGGAGCTGCTCCAGCGCCCATTCCAGCGTAACCTTGTCCGTGATCTTCTTCTCCTGGTCTCCGGAGGCCTCTATTTCTGACATTTTTTCATCATCAATGGAAGCCGGTTTCTGCTGCTTATAATAGTTTTTACACAGATTTCCTGCTATGGTGTACAGATAATTTTTTGTTTTTCCTTTATGACGATAATCAGACAATTTTGTGAAGAAGCTGGCGAAAGTCTCCTGCGTCAGATCTTCGGCATACTCCGCATCGGAGCAGTGATATCCGCAGTATTTCAGGATATCTCCGTAATATTTTCGGACAAATGTATCAAAAGCTTCATCGTCGCCCTGCTTCATCTTTCTGATCAAAAGAAAATCAATATCCACAAAATCCTCCTTTCCCGTCTGTTGAAGTTCAAAACGTTTATCCCTTTCTATCGAGTATAACAACTGAGGAGGGCAAAAAGTCAGGATGGATAAAAATTTTTCGACAAAAGGAAGTTAACAAGGATATACTCCTTTTGAAATGAGGTGAACAGCTTGAAGTGTACCCTGATGCATAAACGGATCGCTGTGGCGGAGATGGAATTGGATGACGCCACCGGCTTCATACGCTTGCCATAAGCCAGGCACCGGTGCAGGAACATTCTACGGAGGATGATATGAAAGAAAATATTGCCGCAGATTATGCTCCAGAAATGTAAATCCCACAGGGGCCGGCGTGATAAGTCGTAAATCACGCCGGCCCCTCTTATTTTCCTTGCCATCCCCTCACCCCCGCGCTACAATATCCCTGGAACGTAATGTACACAGATCTTTCCGTACATCACGCCCCAATTACAGGAAAGAAGGGATACATATGTCAACTGACACAAAGAAAGCCGCTTCCGTGGGCTGCGGCGTTATCGGCTACAGCTGGGCGCTCAAATTCGCCATGGCGGGCTATGAGACCTACGCATGGAACCGCAGTGAAGCATCCTCGGAAGGCGCCAGAGCCAACGTGGAGGAAAGCCTGAAATCACTGATAAAAAACGAAGTGCTCACAGAAGAGGATGCACAGAAAGTAAGGGAACGCATCCACTACACGACCTCCATTGAGGAAACAGTCCGGGACGCGGCGTTTATCCAGGAATCTTCAGCAGAACATTATGAGGTAAAGCACGAGCTCGTAAAGGAGATCGAGAAGTACGCTCCTGCAGATACGGTAATCGCAAGTTCCACCTCGGGTCTGCTTGTCACAGAGATTGCAAAATATGCAGAACATCCGGAGCGTTTCGTCGGCGGCCACCCCTACAATCCGCCTCACCTCATTCCCCTTGTTGAAATCACGAAGGGCGATAAGACCTGTGACAGCGCAGTGGAAAGAGCGAAGGCATTTTATAAGGAAATCGGAAATGAGCCTGTGGTCCTGCAGAAAGAAGCCCTCGGATTCATCTGCAACCGGCTGCAGATGGCGCTCTACCGTGAAGTGTGCAATCTGGTGATGAACGGAGTCTGCACAGTGGAGGATGCGGATAAAGCGGTCACTTTCGGTCCGGGTATCCGTTGGGGGATCATGGGACCCTCTCTTGTGTTTGAACTGGGCGGCGGCAAAGGCGGCGTATCCGGTCTGATGAACCACCTGAACGACTCTATCACCCTCTGGCTCAACGACATGGCTGACTGGAAGGAATTTCCGAAGGAGTGGGCGCAGGTAGCGCAGGACGGAGTGAACGAGGAGCTGAAAAACCGGGCTCCCGAGACCGGAAACACCCGGGAATCTCTGGAAGAATACCGGGATAAGATGCTGATTCAGCTGCTGAAAATGCACGGGAAACTGTAACCGGAAGGAGACTCCCCATTGAATAAAATCTTAATCATCGAAGATGACACCGACATCAACAACATGACAGCCGAAGCCCTGAAAAAAGCAGGGTATGAATCCACCCAGGCGTTTTCCGGCACGGAAGGACTTCTGTATATTGAGAGAGAGCCCTTTTCCCTGGTGATCATGGATCTCATGCTTCCGGGATTAAACGGCGAGGATCTGCTCCCGAAGATCCGGGCAAAGCAGGACATTCCTGTTATTGTGATTTCCGCAAAGGACAGCATTGACAGCAAGGTGAACCTTCTGACTTCCGGGGCGGAAGACTATCTCACGAAACCCTTTGACATCCAGGAGCTCATCGCCCGGGTGGGAGTGCAGATCCGGCGCTTTGCCAGAGATTTATCCGGGAGCGGTTCACCGGAGGCGGATGTCCTCACCTTTAAGGAAATGGAACTTCATATGGATTCCTATTCTGTATCGGTCTGCGGGAAACCGCTCGACCTGACAAGGCAGGAGTTCAAGATCCTGGAACTTCTCCTGCTCCACCCGAACAAAGTATTTTCCAAACAGGACATTTACGACTATGCCTGGGATGATATTTACATCGGTGAAGATAAGACCATAAACGTACATATCAGCAATATCCGGAAAAAGCTGAAGGCGGTTACGGAAGAAGAATATATTGAAACCGTATGGGGGATCGGCTTCCGGCTGAAGAAATGATCTTTAACATTTCTTAAACTTTGCTTTGCGCTTTTTTAGAGGTTGACAGATAAGATAAAGAACGTAAAGCAAAGGAGGCATACATGATGGAATACTTGTTAAGTACAAACAGCCTGACCAAACAGTACGGCAGGCATAAAGCGGTAAATTCCGTGAATATCCACATCCGTCAGGGCGACATCTACGGGCTGATCGGCCGCAACGGAGCGGGAAAGACCACGCTCCTCAGGCTGATCAGCGGGCTGGCGTCCCCGACGGAGGGGGATTTTACTCTGTTCGGCGCGCGCGGAAAAGAAGCCTGCAGATATCTCTCCCGCGTGGGAACTCTGATCGAGTCTCCCGGCGTCTATCCGAATATGTCCGCGGCTGACAATCTCCGCCTGAAATGTCTGGCAATGGGCGTCCGCAGGAAAAATGAGGTGGAGGAGCTTCTCCATATCGCAGGACTTGCAGATACGGGAAAGAAAAAAGTAAAGAACTTCTCCCTCGGTATGAAGCAGCGCCTCGGTATCGCCCTGGCTCTTGTGGGAGATCCGGACCTGGTCGTCCTGGATGAGCCCATCAACGGACTTGACCCCCAGGGGATCGCGGAGATCCGCGACACTCTGTCCTGCCTCAACCGTGAGCGGAATATCACCCTGATTATCTCCAGTCATATTCTGGAGGAACTTTCAAAGATCGCCACCCGCTACGGCATCATCCACGACGGTGTGCTGCTCCAGGAGCTCACGCGCGAGGAACTGCTGGAAAGATGCAGTGAGCGGATCGAGTTAAAGACAGACGATACCCGGAAAGCCTGCACCGTGCTGGAACGGATGGGAATCACCCGGTACAAAGTCGTGGACCCGGATACCATCCACATCTTCGAGCGGCTGGGTGACAGCGGTGAAATTACCATGGCACTGGCGGAAAATCAGATCCGCACCATGGGCATTACCGTGAAAAATGAAGCTCTGGAAGACTACTACTTAAATCTCACAGGAGGTGACCGCAATGCTTAATCTGATAAAAATGGATCTCTACCGCATGTTTCACTCCCTCTCAACCTGGATCGTCCTGCTGTTTACCGCGGGAGCCGCGCTTTTCTGCGTTTCCATGGTAAACATCGATATAGAATCCATGGCGGAGGATCCTGCCTACCTGGAGGAAATGTTTGATGAAGCCCCCGCTGCCGAAAGCGCCCCGGAGGATCTGCAGATCGGACTCTATTCCGTGACAGACCCGAACTGGGTAAATGGAGACATCGACGCCGGAGAGCTGGTAGGCACACAGATACAGAGCGGAATTCTGGCGCTTCTGTGCATCATTTTCACCGCAGTATTCGTAAACGCAGAACAGAGAAACGGCTACGTCAAAAACATCGCCGGACAGCTGTCCAACCGCGGAATTCTTATATTATCCAAGCTTGCTGCGTGCGCGGTCCAGGTGCTGTTTATCATGGCAGTATTTATCCTGTCAACTCTGCTCTCCGGAGAGATCTTCTGGCATGGGCGGATTGTCGCAGGCTCTTTCTCAGACCTTCTTGCCTGCCTGGGAACGCAGTACCTGCTGAACATGGGGTTCTGCGCGCTGATTCTCCTTCTGTGTACTCTGACCAGAAGCTCCGCCTTCGGTATGACAGCGGGGATCCTCATGGTCCTCGGCGTGCTGTTTTCTGTCTACGCCCTGATCAGCCGGGGAATCAGCAGCATCCTGCCCGGGAAAGATTTCAACCTCAGCCTTTATATGCTGGAAGGGAATATTCAGATGGCAGGGATCGGCGCACCGGCCGGAACCATGCTGCGCGCCGTGGCAGTGGGATTAGTTTTCCTCATTGTATCAGCGGCAGCGGCCATGACTGTCATGCAGAAAAGGGATGTACGTTAAAGCCCTTTTTTCAGAAGTATCTGCGGTATGCAGCCACAAAATTTATCCGTGGAATTCATCCACGGATCTAAGAAATTATCTTGCAGAACACGAAACATACAGGAGGGACTTCTATGCTGATCTGGGCGCTGGCCGCAACTGCAGCGGCGATTATTTCCATTATCCTTTTAATCCTCTGCCGCAGGCAGATCCGCAAAATCATCCGGCAGCTGGATTTTCTGAAAAACAATCAGACCAATCTGCGGCTCACCTCAGATCTGCCCCTCCCGGAATTCAACGATCTGATCGATTCGGTCAACGACGTACTGGACCGTGAAAAAGAGAACCGCAGGGAGACGCAGAAGGAAGAGGCGCAGCTTCGGGAAACCGTCACCAATCTCTCCCACGATATCCGCACTCCCCTGACCTCCCTGGACGGATATTTTCAGCTCCTGAGCACAAGCGGGTCGGAGGAAGAACACCGGAAATATACTGCCATCATCCAGTCCCGTATCGCAAGTCTGAAGGATATGCTGGAAGAGCTCTTCACCTACGCCCGGCTTCAGGACGCCGGGTATGAGATGGATCTGGAGAGAACTGACTTTGCCGGCTGCGCGTTCGACACAACCTTTTCCTTCTACGATGAATTTCAGAAGAAAGGAATCGAACCGCAGATCGATTTCTGTGAAGGTCATCTCTTTATCCTCGGAAATGCGGAAGCCATACGCCGCGCCATGCAGAATATGATTAAAAATGCCCTGGTACACGGCAGTTCCTCCATCTCGCTCACCCTGGGAGAAAAAGACGGAATCGCCTTCTTCCGCTGTTCCAACAATACAGAACATCCGGAGGAGATCGATATATCACAGGTATTTACCCGGTTTTACAAAGCTGATTCTGCCCGGACACACACGTCTGCCGGACTTGGTCTCTCTATTGCCGGAGGACTCGTCGAAAGAATGGGCGGGGAGATCCATGCAGATCTTGAAGGGAATACCTTTATGGTTGAAATCCGTTTTCCTTTGGAGCGACCGCAGCAGAATCCGTCATAAGCTTTTCAGCATATTGCCTGCTCTGCTGCGTTGGGCAGGCATCGTCTATATTTCAGAAAATTTATCAAAAAATACGGAGAATAAAAGAAATGAAAACAGAAAATCAGAAACAGATTACTACAGCACGAGCTGTGGGCGGGTGCATTTTGTCTTTTTTTGCCCTGATTGCCGCACAGCTTCTCGCACTTCTGGCGGGGCAGGCTGCGGGAAATGCAGTCAGCACTGTGTTGGGAACTACGGCAGGAACTGCAGCAGAGTCTGTGGCGGGGACCATAACCGGTTCTATCATATCCAGTGTTATCTCCGCCATCCTTTATGTGGCAGCGGCATTGATCTTCATAAATCTTATCAGCAAAAAAATATTAAAAACTTCTCTTTCGGGCTGTCGGATCACTTTCCCGGTATCCGTCAGACCAATATGGGCAGTCTCGTCAGCGGTCATGCCTCTTCTCGTCATCCTGATGGTCACTCAGACTTCCGGCAGATGGATTATAACTGACATGAATATGGGAGAATTGATCTATACAGTTGCAGACGCAGTACTGTTTTACGGGATCGCAGTGGGGATCGTGGAAGAGATCACTTTCCGGGGAATCATCATGACTGCTCTGGAAAAGCGTTGGAATAAAGTCGCTGCCGTTCTTGTTCCATCTGTAATCTTTGCACTTTCCCATGTAATCGGTGCCTATCTGGATCTTCCCAGTATCCTCCAGCTTCTCATCGCCGGAAGCCTGACCGGGATCCTGTTTTCTCTTGTTACGCTGGAGAGCAGAAGTATCTGGAACAGCGCACTTATGCATGCGGTGTGGAATATCCTTCTGGTCGGAGGGATATTCTACATCGGTACGGAGAAAAATGACCTGTATATTTTCAATTATGTCTTAACCAGCCGGGATTTTCTGGTCACGGGAGGAGATTTCGGCGTGGAGGCGTCTGCATTTGCGGTTGCCGGGTATGGTATTTTTATTCTGGCGGCAGTTTTGATGATGAGAGGAAGGAGAAAGGCGGAAGATGACGATCCGGAAGAAAAGTCGGAAGCAAAACAGATTGTATGAAGCAGACTGATTTCTGCAAAGCTTCCGAAAAAAAATAGTGCCAAATCACCGATTTTTAAAGTGCCAAAGTATCGAAAAATAACTCACAGCCCGCAGAAGGTTTTTTCTCCTCCTGCGGGCTGCCCTGCTCCCGGTTCCATGTAAAAGCAATGTTCATTGACCGTTTTTTGTATTCTCCAGTAACCTCTTTTTTACAGTTTACAGGCTTGTCTCTCTCACAGACTTGTCGCCGCGTAGAATCCGTCTCTCACAGCCTCGCCGATCTTGCCGATCCGTGCGCTGTCTCCCACGACTCTCGTCTTGATGTGATATTTTTCCTTGATCTTATCTACCACAGACAGATCCTGGCGCATGCCGAATGCCGCGATAATCGTATCCGCCGCAATCTTCTTCTGTTCTCCGTCTTTTCCTTCCACTGTGAGGCCGCTCTCGTCCATCGCCACGACTTTCGTGTCCGTCATCAGTGTGACGCCTGACTCCTCCAGTTTCCGGAACAGTGTGATCTGGTTGATGAAGAATACATCTTTTCCGCACTGTGGAAGCATCTCCACAACCGTCACCTTTCTGCCCATCTCGGACGCCAGTTCCAGGGCGCAGTCCAACCCCGACGCACCGCCGCCGCAGACCACGATATTGTCGCCTTTGATCCTGTCAAGATCCCTATGCGCATCCAAAACAGAGATGACATTCTCCCCGTCAATTCCCGGGATGGCGGGCATCACCGGAACTGCTCCGCAGCCCACAATAATCCTGTCGCACTCTGCAAGAATATCCTCGTCTCCGGTAATTGCCGTATTCAGCCGCACATCCACATTCAGCTTCTCAAGCTGTACGGTATACCATTTTGTCAATATGTAATCTAGCGTCTCATAACAGCCCGCATCCACGTCAAATGCATCCACGCCTGCCGCTTCCAGGATCTTCAGAAGCTTCAGGCTGTCCTCCATTGTCCGTCCGCCCGGGAAGCGGTGATCCAGGGAAATACGGAAGATAACCGGCATGGAATTTCCGACCACGCTCTTGATCGCCTGGACAATCTCCACCGGGAACCTTGCACAGTTCTCCGGGCTTCCGCCGTACTCGTCTGTCCTTAAGTTCCATACCGGGGACATGAACTGGTCGATCAAGTATCCGGGAAAGCATTTCTTCCGGTTCCCGGGCTCACCTGACAGACGATCTTCGTCCCATATCTGTGCATGCCGTCACAAACCGAAGTCAGAAACGGGAGTACCGTATAGGAATCCAGGTAGCCCTCCATAGATTCCTGGGCGATCTTCTCGTTGAGCATCTGGCATCCCATGAAAATGATGCCTGCGCCGCCTTTCGCCCTCTCAATAAAATAATCGATCCCCTGTGCGTCTTTCCTTCCGTTTGTAAAAGCGGAGTTTGTTCCCATGGGTGACATACCGATGCGGTTCTTCACTTCCATGTTTCCCACTGTGACCTCCTCCCGCCACTTAACCTGACGGTTTGAAGTGGGAGCTTCCTGCTCATTAGCCCCAACGGGCTAAGTATCAACAGGCTATCCCCGCCGGCCCGGCGGTTCTTTTATTGTCCGGATACAGACATCTTTTTCCGCGCAGTTATGCGCATAATAACCGCTTTCCTTCCTCCCGGATATTGATTGCCGCGTTTACATCCCTGTCCATATGATTTCCACAGCTGCAATGATAGGTCCGCTCGGATAATTCCAGTCTTTCTTTCACCTTCCCGCATTTGCTGCACTTCTTGCTAGAGGGATAGAACCGGTCTGTCTTTACGAGTACCTTTCCCCGTTCTTCCAGCTTATAGGACAGCATGTTCAGAAAGCTCCCGTATCCATTATCCAACACACTTTTCCCGAAGTTCAGGCTCCGGCTCATTGCTTTCAGATTCAGATTCTCCACTGCTATAGCATCATATTCCTCTGCCAGTCTGAAGCTGAGCTTGTGAAGATAATCCTTCCTCTGGTTTCTGACCTTTTCATGGCGTCTTGCCACTTTACGCTTCTGCTTCTGGTAAT
>NZ_NFKT01000015.1 GCF_002160525.1 Lachnoclostridium sp. An169 | reverse complement strand
AAAAATGCGTAACTGTTAATAACATACATGATGCATTGGCGATTTTAAATTGACTGAGATTGGCGTTTTTAATCCGACTCTGAATGGCGAAAATCGCCCGACGCTAACAGCTAAAAAATGACCGGAGGTGGAATATGAGAAAAGTAAATATGCTTGAAGCCAAAAGTAATCTTTCCAAATTAGTAAATATGCTTGAGACAAAACAGGAGGATGTAATATATCTGGCAAAAAATGGCACTGCAGTTGTACAGATGACGCTTATTCCGAACAGAGAAGAAGAAAAAAGAATAGGGGTTGCTGCCGGAAAGTTTACCGTGCCGGATGAATTTGACTTATGGGATACAGAAGTGGAGGAAATGTTTGGAGGGGAATTATGAAAATTTTGCTAGATACTCACATCATGTTATGGGCTTTATCCGGAGATTCAAAGCTTCCTGAAAAAGCGAGAGAAATGATCCTCGATAGCAGAAATGACATATACTACAGCCTTGCTTCTTTATGGGAAATAGAAATCAAACATCTGTCGCATCCGGAAGCACTGCCCATAACTGCAAAAGAAGTATCGGGATACTGCTTTCAGGCGGGATATCAGTCTCTTCCAGTCAGAGAAACACATATTTTTGCATTGGGATCCCTTTCGCGGGCAGAAGGGGCTCCTCCTCATAAAGATCCATTCGACCGCATTTTAATCTGTCAGGCTTTGGTAGATGACATGCTCTTTTTAACGCATGACTCATTAATCCCTGCTTACAATGAGGCATGTATAATAGCGGTCTGAAAAGCAGGAAAACCAGCCTTCCGCTTTTATAAGAAAAACGGGTTTTATGAAAAGGATGAACAGGTATTTATGGTATATGAAGGAGGAACTCACACATGAACACCCCTCACCTTGAAACCTCCCGTCTGGTCCTGCGCAGATTCACAGAAGACGATATAGACGCACTGTTTGACCTTCTTGGCGACGAGGAGGTCAATACATTTCTTCCCTGGTTCCCCACCCGGACAAGAGACGAGGCCGTGCAGTTCTATGAAGAGCGGTTTGCCCGGAACTATCGGAAACCTTCCGGATATAATTATGCCGTCTGCCTGAAAACGGATAATATTCCGATCGGATATGTAAACCTCAACATGAGTGACAGTTATGATCTGGGATATGGACTTGCAAAAAGATTCTGGCATCAGGGGATCATGACGGAAGCCTGTCAGGCAGTTGTCAGCCAGTTAAGGAAAGACGGCATCCCCTATATCACCGCCACCCATGATGTGAAGAATTCCAGGAGCGGAGGCGTTATGAGGCAGTTGGGCATGAAGTATCAGTATTCCTATGAAGAGCTGGTACAGCCGAAAAATGTTCTGGTCACATTCCGGATGTATCAGTTGAACCTTGACGGAAATCAGGAGAGAGTGTACTGGAAATACTGGGATGAATCGGAAGTGCATTTTGTAGAAAGGAGCCTGCTGTGAAAGAGATCATCTTAAGTGCTGACGGCGGCAGTATCGTATACTCTGTTCCCGTCAGAAATCTCGGATGGACAGGACTGGGTGATGAACTGCCGGAAGAATACAGAGACTTATCGTATTACAATTTTTAAATTTAACAGAGCGGTAACTGCGTCAACTATGATGTGTGATTTATTAGAGCAGATGAATAGTCAATAGAGTGTGAAAAATGGATTTAATTATACCAGAGTTTAATTTTTATGAGTCTTATAAGGAAGCAATAAAGGAATACAAAGAACATAATATAGATACATATGGTCATGCTTTCTAAAGGGTTAAAATATTCCAAAGAAGTTCTTGGATTAAAGAAAGTATTAATAACATGTGATGAAAGCAATATAGCATCAGCTCGAATTATAGAAAAAAATGGAGGAAAATTGCAGGATACTATTGTAAATGTTATTGATGATGTTGAAAGAAAAACGAAAAGGTATTGGATAGAAAATGTATAGTTAAGGGAGGGGACCGTTTTGAAACATGAAAGAGATATTTTATCACACGACTCACTAATCCCTGCTTACAATGAGGCTTATATAATAGCGGTCTGAAAAGCAGAAAAATAAAAAAAACAGGAGCAGATACATTATGGAACTTCGTGAACTCAGCAAAGAGAATATTGACGCGATCAAAAGTGTATTCCTGCAGATCTTTTCCGCAGAGCCCTGGAACGATACGTGGACGGATGAGCAGCTCCGGCTCTATATACTTGAGCTGATGGGGAACAGTAATCCTCTGCTGCTTGGGCTTTATGATGATGAGAGGCTGACAGGGATCGCGCTAGGAAGGATCAAGCACTGGTATACCGGGGCGGAATACTGGATCGATGAGTTCGGCATTCTCCCGGAATATCAGAAAAAAGGCACCGGTTCGGATTTCATGAGAAAGATAAAAGAGTTTCTCTCTGACCGGGACATAAAAAAAATCACACTCCTCACTGACCGGACATTTCCAGCTTTCCGCTTTTATAAGAAAAACGGGTTTTATGAAAAGGATGAACAGGTATTTATGGTATATGAAGGAGGAACTCACACATGAACACCCCCTGCCTTGAAACACCCCGTCTGATCCTGCGCAGGTTCACAGAAGACGATATCGACGTACTGTTTGACCTTCTTGGCGACGAGGAGGTCAACGCATTCCGCCCTTGTTTTGTAGAAAGGAGCTAGCTGTGAAAGAGATCATCTTAAGTGCTGACGGCGACAGTATTATATTCATGTCATTTAGTGTAATATTTCTAAAATATTTGATTAAAAATTCCACGAATATTTTATTGATTTTTGCATTAACAAATGTTATATTGTGCATAACAGATAGTCTGCATTATGTACGGAGGGATATCCATGTATCGTAAAATTTCACAATTCTTAGAAGCCTGGAAGGAGAGTAAGCACCGCAAGCCCCTGATCCTGCAGGGAGCAAGGCAGGTCGGAAAGACTTATTCTGTTCTGGAGTTCGGCCGTCTCCATTACGAAAATGTTGCCTACTTTAATTTTGAGACCAATCCAAAACTGAACAGGACATTTGAGGAGGATATCAGCCCTGACTATTTGATCCCGATTTTATCACATATCGCAGGGCAGACAATCGTCCGCGAAAAAACCCTGATTGTATTTGATGAGATACAGCTCTGTGAAAGGGCGCTGACTTCGCTGAAATATTTCTGTGAGATGGCTCCGGACTATCATATTATTGTAGCAGGGAGTCTTCTTGGCGTGGCAGTAAACCGGGCAAAATTTTCTTTTCCGGTAGGAAAAGTAGACATCAAAACTCTTTATCCCATGGATCTGGAAGAATTTATGCTTGCTCTCGGGGAAAAGGATCTGGTAGAGCAGATACGGAGATCATTCGACAGCGACACCCCCATGCCGGAGGCTCTTCATGATATAGCAATGAAGATATACCGCCAGTATCTCGTAATCGGCGGTATGCCGGAATGTGTGACGCAGTTCGCCGAAACGGGAGACTATATACTGGTGCGCCATACACAGGATACAATCCTGGCAAGTTATCTCAATGATATGAGCAAATATAATACATTAAATGAAATTAAAAAAACACGTCTTGCCTATGATAATATTACCGTACAGCTGTCAAAGAAAAACACCCGGTTTCAGTACAAACTGATCAAAAAAGGCGGGCGCGCTTCTGAATTTGAAAATGCGATCGAATGGCTCACTTTGTCAGGGATTGTTTCCCAGGTTTACAAAGTAGAGCAGATCAAAAAGCCTCTGGAAAACTACCGGGATATTGATTCTTTCAAAATTTATGTATCAGACCTGGGACTTCTCTGTGCAAAGAAAGATCTCTCTGCGAATGATATTCTCTACATGGTTGATGAGATCAATGATTTCAAAGGTGGTATGACTGAAAACTATGTAAATGTACAGCTTACGATAAACGGATACCGGACTTATTATTGGGAGTCAGCCCGCGGAGCAGAAATTGACTTTATTATACAGAGGGAAGGAAATCTCATCCCGATCGAGGTCAAATCTGCTGATAATACAAAAGCCAAGAGTTTGAAAATCTATATGGAGACATACAATCCGGCTTATGCGATCAAACTTTCGGCAAAAAATTTTGGCTTTGAAGATGGGAAAAAGACTGTGCCGCTCTATGCCGCATTCTGTATCTGAAAAAAACGTTTACGGAACGAGTGAGGAGTTACCGCAATGATATACCTTGACTATTTTACATTCCCGGACAGCGATGAGGAATTTGAGTTTTTCCTCAGGCAGAAACGAACCTGCTACGATACCTATTACCCCTTTCAGATCCTGTCCCGGCACCATTTCCACCGAATCGATTTCGATCCGGTGACGATCCTGTACGGCGGAAACGGTAGCGGCAAGACGACTGCCCTGAATGTGATCGCGGAGAAGCTCCGGATCTCCCGGGACAGACGCTTTAATCATTCCAACTTTTATGAGGACTATCTGAAACTCTGCCGTTGCGGGCTCAGAGGCGAGATCCCGCAGAACAGCCGGGTCATCACAAGCGACGACGTGTTCGACTACATGCTGGATATCCGCAGCATGAATGAGGGGATCGACCGGAAGAAAGAAGAACTGTTTGACGATTACCTCGATGCGAAGTATTCCGATTTCCGGATGCGGTCCCTGGATGATTACGAAACCCTGAAAAAAGTTCGAAAGGCAAGAAAGCTCACGCAGTCGAAGTATGTGCGCTCGGAACTGATGGATAATGTCCGGGAGTATTCAAACGGGGAGAGTGCTTTTCTCTATTTTTCCGAGAAGCTCACTGACAACGGTCTGTTTCTCCTGGATGAGCCGGAGAACAGCCTTTCTCCGGAAAAGCAGAGAGAACTTGTGAAATTTCTTGAAGACTCGGCTCGTTTCTTCGGATGTCAGCTTGTAATCTCCACCCATTCGCCGTTTCTTCTCGCTATGCGCGGAGCGAAGATCTACGATCTGGACAGTGACCCCGTAGATGTAAAACGCTGGACGGAACTGGAAAATGTCCGGCAGTATTATGATTTCTTTAAAGAACATGAGACGGAATTTTCCTGATCAGAAATGTCTCTTTTTCCGATATTCAGCCGGAGTACATCCCACATGCTTTTTAAAAGCCCGGATAAATGTCTCTGGATTTTTATACCCTGTCTTTTCACTGACAGAGGCAATGCTTAAGGAAGTGGAGCCCAACAGGTTCCGTCCTTCCTGAATCCGGATATTTGTCAGCAGGTCGGAGAATGTGCAGCCGAAGATATCTTTTATCATTCGGGAGCAGTGCTGCCTGGAAAAATGCAGACGGCACGCCAGGTCTTCCAGAGACGCGTTCGCGAAACCGTTTATCATATAGTCCAGAATCTCAGCTTCATAGTTTCCTTTCTGGCAGCGGACTCCCGGGAGTACAAGATCTTTCCTGTGGCGCCGCATCAGCTGGGTAAAGAAGATCGTCATCAGACTGCAGATAATCCGGTTGGAATACTCGTCCATCATCAGCTGCTCCGAATACATGTCAAGGATATAGTTTCGGATTACCTCATCTCCATCGGTATGAAAAAGCATGTAATCGATCTTGTTTCTTGTATAAAGGTTGTTAAAGAAAAACTGGGACAACTGGGTTTTATCCCGGATCGTATTCATGAAAATATCCATAAATGTACTCTGACGGATCAGAAGATTCAGCACAATACTGTCACTGTTTACCTCGATGCTGTGCTTGACGCCTGTCGCAAGAATACAGAGATCCCCTGCATTGAGATCGAACTGCTGTGTTCGGAAATGCTGCACGCACTGACCTGTCAGCACATAGATCAGTTCAAAGAAAGCGTGATCATGGAAAAACATGGGGGCATAGCGGGCGGATTTGCTGATCACAACATCCCTTCCGCTGTGTATGAAATCATTTTCCAGAAGCGTCGCCGGAGAATTCTCCTGATACATGGCATAACGGATGCCATCGGGATCCGCCGCATATTTCCGGACAAACAGATCAAAAGACAGTTCCCCCTTCTTTACGCGGTAAGAATCGCGGAACAGACATTCGTCCGGCTGCCACGCATTCAGGCTGTCAATTACCATCTCGTAGTTCAATATCTTGTCCTCCTGTCTTAAAATTCCCGAAAAAAGCTTCCCTGAAAAATAGTACCACTGCAGTTTTTGAATTACAAGCTTTTGTATTCCGAAAAGTCAATGAAATTGATTCCGACAAGTCATTGAAGGTTGATCTTTTGGACGACTATAATTAATCCATCAGAAATTAAAAGCGGACCGCAAAAATATATGAAACTGAGAAAGGACAGGGTGGCAATCATGGAATGGAAAGCAAAATGGATTAAACCGCAGAAAGATATGGGGGATGTAGTACCGGAATTCCACCGGACATTTTCTTGCGGAAAGGAAGTAGCGAAAGCGGTGCTGAAAATCACCGCCCTCGGTGTATATGAGGCGGCAATTAACGGAAAGAGAGTAGGAGAATTTATCATGGCTCCCGGTTGGACTACCTATGAGCACCGTCTTCAGTATCAGGAATATGATGTCACAAAACTGCTGAACATGCCGGGAACAGGGAACTGTTTTACTGTGCTTGTCGGAAAAGGATGGTACCGTGGAAGACTTGTGGGATGGCAGAGTTCTCCGGCGCAGCAGGAACTTCAGAAGAATCCTGCCGGACTTCTTGTTCAGTTGGATATCGAGTACAGTGACGGGACCTGTACACAGGTTCTTTCCGACAGCACATGGAAGGTACGGGAAAGCAGTATCCGGTTTTCCGAGATCTACGACGGAGAAATCTGTGATGCCGCTGCAGAGCAGAGTGCTCCGGAAGAAACGGAAGAGTTCGACGGCCCATTTGACCATCTGATCCCGCAGGAAGGGGAGGAAGTTCGCGAACATGAGCGCCTTGTCCCAAAGGAAATCTTCCGTACCCCTGCAGGCGAAGTTGTGGTCGATTTCGGGCAGGAGATTACCGGGTATGTGGAGATTTCAGTGAATGCGGAAAAAGGCGACGTAGTTGATCTTTCTTTCGCGGAAGTAATGGATAAAAACGGGAATTTCTATACAGAAAACTACCGGTCTGCAAAAGCGTTATACAGGTATACCTGCCGCGAGGGACAGCAGACATATAAGCCGAGACTGACATTTTACGGATTCCGCTATATCCGTGTCAACGCATTCCCGGGCGGACCGGAGCATGTAAGTCCGGATGCATTTACTGCAATTGCAGTATACTCGGATATAAAGCGGACCGGCAGTCTGCGTTCATCCGACCCGCTTTTAAACCGGCTGATCGAGAACATCTTCTGGTCCCAGAAAGATAATTTCCTGGATGTTCCCACAGACTGCCCGCAGAGAGACGAGCGTCTCGGATGGACGGGAGATGCACAGGCCTTTGCAAAGACAGCGGCCTATAACTTTGACACAGAAAAATTCTATACCAAATGGCTCGGTGATCTGGCAGCGGATCAGGGGGCAGACGGATACGTGGGATTTGTAATTCCGGATCTTTTAAAAGCTGATGATCCGAGCACTGCCTGGGGTGACGCGGCGGTTATCGTTCCCTGGGAGGTCTATCTGGCATATGGAAATAAAGAGATCCTGGAGAGACAGTATTCCTCCATGTGCGGATGGGTGCGCTATATAACGGAACACACCACAACGCCGGGACTCTGGACCGGAGGCACCCATTTCGGAGACTGGCTCGGACTGGATGCGGAAGAGGGAAGCTACAAGGGGGCAAGCCGGGACGACTTTATTGCCAGCGCATTCTATACACACGCAATCATGCTGGTGATTAAAGCCGGTAAAGTACTAGGAAAGGATACACGGTCTTATGAGGAACTTTATCACACCTGCCGGGATACTTTCCTTCGCACTTTCGGGGAATGTAAAACTCAGACAGAATGTGTTCTCGCCCTTCATTTTGACCTGACAGAGCAGAGAGAAAAAGTGAGTGCACAGCTGGCGGATATGATTCAGTCCTGCGGATGCCATCTGCAGACCGGATTTGTGGGGACGCCTTATCTGCTCCATGTGCTGAGTGAAAACGGTTATGAGGAGCTTGCCTACACCCTGCTTCTCAGACAGGAGTATCCGTCCTGGCTCTATCCGGTGACAAAAGGGGCAACCACGATCTGGGAACACTGGGATGGCATTAAGGAAAACGGGGATTTCTGGAGCAGTGACATGAACTCCTATAATCATTACGCTTACGGTTCCGTCGCAGACTGGATGTACGGCGTAATGGCGGGAATCAAACCGGTGGAGGAAGCGCCTGGCTATGAAAAGGTAAGGATCGCCCCGGTTCCGGACTCCCGTCTGGAGTGGTTCGAAGCTTCTCTCGATACAAGACACGGACATATCCGCTCAGGATGGTATCAGGAAAACGGCAGTTTCCGCTATGAGATCGATGTTCCGGTAGAGGCGGAGATCGTGATCGCAGGCAAGACTTATGACGCAGCGCCGGGAAGCTATATTTTCTACAGCAGTGCGAAGAAAGAAGCGCAGTGTTAGTACGGAAATGCAATGTCTAACAGGCATTTTCTCCTGAGGCGGCTCTTGACAAAAGTTCATTTTCCATTTATATTATAAATAGTTTAATAGTAAATCAAATTGCAAACGATTAAACAAGGATTTATCCTGGAGGGGAAAATGAATTATTCACTGGATACACTGCTGTATGGAATGCAGTTCCGCCGCCTGCTCGAGAAAGAGATGAAGCCCATAGAGACAGAGTACGGGCTGTACAGGATCGACATGCAGATTCTGCTTTACCTGAAACATTCCCATGAGCATAATACGTCGAAGGACATCATGCAGCTCAATATGTTTACGCGGGGACACATTTCTCAGTCCTTAAGCCGGCTGCAGAAACTCGGTTATGTGAAGATGGAGCAGGATCTCAATGACAGAAGATGTACGCATAATTATCTGACCGAAGAGGCGGACGCCGTAATCCGCAAGATTGAGAAGATTTCCAAAATAGTCTGGGAGATCATCATGGACGGCGTGACGGAAGAGGAACAGAAGGTTCTTTCCACCGTAGCGAAAAAGATGAACCGGAATATAGAAAAAGTTCTGTAAATCAGCAGAGTGCCTGGAGTAAGATTCGGGCACTCGTCTTTGTATTCATAAGGTTTAAAAATAAAATATTTCACATCCGGAGTTCAACCGGCAGGAAAGGAGAAGATGGGTATGGAAAAAACAATTATTTTTTATGAAGACACAAAAAAGAGCTGCTGTGACGGGGCCGCCAGATTTGCAGCGCAGGAAAATGTGGAGTGCAGGAAAATTTCGGAATATCAGGACAAAAAGCTGATTTTTGCAACCGGCGGCAGACTGGGATTCCTGTTTGAAAGCGAGAATGGAAAAGTGCCATACGATGTATCCCATGTCATCTGGAGAGTAGTAGCGGACAAAAAAGGTGATCATATGATCATGGTGACAGGAGGACAGCGGGAACTGGCTGCGATCCGTTCCGCTCAGGATGATATGGAAAAGAGAGGCTATCATGTGGCTCATATCTATATCCGCTATATTCTCGAAAAGTATAAACTTCGGGAAGAAAACGCTGTTCAGTGGATCATGACGGATATGGAGACCGGACAGTCCGGGAAGGATCTGCGGGAGAAATATCTGAATATGCCTAAGAAAGAACTGCGGAAAAGTCTGCGCAGGGAGAGGAAGGCTTACAGAAAATACCAGAAAAAGAATGCACAAATGTGAAAAGAAAATGGAGTTTCTTGACAAGAGAAGAAGAGTAGGTTCGAACCGATTTGATTTCTTGATTTTGGTCCTGCTCCTGGCGATAATACCTATTCTTTCGCCAGGGGCAGAATAAGTCGCCGGCTCAGATTTCTTTATGATCCGTCATCGTATTTCCAACCTTCTGCATCCACCCCTGGATCTGCGTGACAAAAATATTGCGGATCTCTTCGTTGGGTATCATAAGATTAAGTAAACTGCGGTTCTTCCGGTCCGGCATTCCGCATTGGGTCAGGTATCCGGTCATAAAAAGAACGCTCCACACATTTTCTATTGAACTGTAAATATCTTTATAAGTCAGTTCATTGCGGATTTCCTTTGTTATAAATTCTCCTGCAATCAGTTTTTCGATTTCATTTCTTGTGTTTGCAGAAGCCATTTCCAGTAAATGCCTTATAATATCGTTGCTGCTTGTATTTGACCAGTAAGATTCCGGATAGAGATCCGGGTCGCTTAACTTCTGATCGCAGTAGCTGATCACATCCCAGGGGCAGTAAACATCTGTACTGCCGAAATGATATCCGTCATACCATTCACGCACATCATGATAGGCATCCGATATACCGTAATATTCCAGAATCCCCTTTACCTCCGTGTCTGTAAATCCAAAATATTCATCGAACTGGACATCCAGAATAGATCGGACCTTCGGATTGTTTAATCCGGTAAATATACTTTCCTTTGAAACTCTAAGGCATCCGGTCAGTACGGCAAAATAGAGAGATTCATTTGTCTTCAGCGCCTGTTCGAATATATTGCGGATCAAAGAGATCATTTCGTCGTAATATCCGTTTTCGTTTGCTTTTGCAAGGGGGACGTCATACTCATCGATCAGTATGATCACCTTCTGACCGTAATGCTTCTGCAGAAGAGCAGAAAGGGTTCTCAGACTTCCCATCAGAGCGGCGTCAGACATTACAAACATTCCGCTGTCTGCGGTATCGGCTGTAATAAGCTGACGGTAAATAGTTTTTTCTTCGCTGTTCAACATCCTGCTGTCCAACAGATCATAAAAGCGCATGGCTTCGTTTCCGATGACAGAACAGATCAGCGATCTGGCAGTGCGGAAATCCGTCCCGTTTACACTTTTCAGGCTGACAGAGATTACCGGGAACTTCCCCATGTACTGATCACAGAGTTCTTTATCTCTTGAAATCTCCAGGCCATCAAACAGTGTCCTGTCGCAGCCGAGTTCCAGAAAGGAACGAAGCATGCTCATATTCAATGATTTCCCAAACCGTCTGGGACGGGTAAAAAGATTGACTTTTCCCCAGCTGGTTAAAAGTTCCCGGATCATACCAGTCTTATCCACATAGTAAAATCCTTCTCTGCGTATTTCTTCAAAATTTTCAATCCCCACCGGCAGTTTCATCTTTTCGGAACGTTTCATGTCGTCTGAGCACCTCTTTTCAGTTTGTCATCAACTAAACACATTCTATCATCTGCTCGAAGAAATAACAAGAACAGACGCACTTCTTTACTGAAACGTTATGCTATTTTTGATAACCAAATCGATATAGATATATAAATAAATATAATTTTACAGAATGAATGAAAAGTTTTATCCTGAAATCAGAAAACAGATCCAACCTTAAAAAATTCAGAAAGAAAGGTGTTGAGATATTATGTCAGAACAGCAATGGTCTGTCAGAAGAGATACAAAAAAGAAACGTCTGGAACAGGCTGACGGGCTGTGCAGAGGAAAGCAGATCGATACAGAGAAAATGACGGAATTTCTGGAAAACATCCTGTTCCCCGGTGATACGGTTATTCTCGAGGGCGACAATCAGAAACAGGCGTCTTTTCTCTCGGAAGCCCTGGAAAACTGTGACCCTGAGAGAGTCCATGATCTTCATATGGTCATTCCCAGCGTATCCCGTCCGGAACATCTGAACCTGTTTGAGAAAGGGATGGCTTCCCTTCTCGATTTTTCCTACGCAGGAAGCCAGAGCATGCGCATCGCACAGATGATCGAAGACGAAACACTGAGAGTGGGGGCTATCCATACTTATGTGGAGCTTTACGCCCGGCTCTTTATCGACCTGATTCCGGATATATGTCTGGTTGCGGCGGATGAGGCGGACCCGGAGGGGAACCTGTACACCGGCCCGAATACCGAGGAGACTCCGACGCTGGTGGAAGCCACGGCATTTAAAAACGGCATTGTGATCGCTCAGGTAAACCGTATACGTGACCGGGTGAGCCGGGTGGATATTCCCGGGGACTGGGTGGACTTTATCGTAGAGTCACCGGAACCTTACGAGATCAAGCCTCTTTTTACCAGGGATCCCCGCAACATCACGGAACTGCAGATCCTTATGGCTATGATGTGCATCAAGGGAATCTATGCAAGACATGGGGTTCAGTCTTTAAATCACGGGATCGGATTCAACACGGCAGCCATCGAACTGCTGCTTCCGACATACGGAGAACAGCTGGGACTGAAAGGGAAAATATGCAGCCACTGGGCGCTGAATCCCCATCCCACGCTGATTCCTGCCATCGAGAGCGGTTGGGTGAAAAGTGTATCCGCATTCGGAGGAGAACTGGGGATGGACCAGTATATCCGGGCACGGTCCGACATTTTTGCAACCGGATGCGACGGCTCCCTGCGCTCCAACCGGACGCTGACACAGCTTGCCGGACTTTACGCCATCGACCTCTTTATCGGCTCCACTCTGCAGATCGATGAGTACGGCAATTCTTCCACCGTGACCAGCGGAAGGCTCTCCGGTTTCGGCGGCGCCCCGAATATGGGAAATAATCCAGGCGGAAGAAGACATTCCACAAAGGCATGGCAGGATATGAGACAGGGAGACGATGAACTTGGCATGGGACGCAAACTGGTGGTACAGGTGGTTGAGACATATGGTTCCGGCGTTACTCCGGTATTCGTGGAGAAACTGGACGCCGTTGAGATCGGAAAGAAAGCCCACCTGCCAAATGCACCGGTCATGATCTACGGCGATGACGTCACGCATGTGGTGACCGAGCAGGGGATTGCCTATCTCTATCTGACGCAGGACAGGGAAAAACGGCGGAAAGCCCTTCAGGCGATTGCCGGAGTGACGCCCTTTGGAAGAGGGATCAGCAATGAGGAGACGGAAGCGCTCCGAAGGGAAGGAATCGTAGCTTTCCCACGGGATCTCGGTATCCGTGTGACGGATGCGAAGCGGAGCCTTCTTGCCGCGCAGAACATGGAACAGCTTGTGGAATGGTCCGGCGGACTGTACCGTCCTCCCGTACAGTTCAAGAGCTGGTAAACGAAAGGATGGTGCAGAAAATATGGAATGTCTGACATTTACTTACCCGGCAGAAAAAGAGGTCAGCAAATCCTCCCATGTGGGAGTCGTCGGGTCCGGGAATCTGGAGGTGCTTATGGAGCCTTCCGTTTCCGGGCAGGCAGAAGCAGAAGTAACAACAAGCCTGGACGGGAACCGGGAGATATGGAACTGTGTTCTGGAACGTTTCTTTCAGGAAAATCCGGTGGCTGTGCATCTGGAGATCAATGATTTCGGCGCAACTCCGGGAGTAGTCCGGCTACGGCTGCTCCAGGCGCTGGAGCTGGCAGAGGAGGTGGAGTGACAATGGTCAGAATTCATGCAAGTTTTACAGAACTCTCTGCAAGGGAGCGGGCGGAAAATCTTCTGGATACGGGCAGCGCCCGGGAACTGCTGGGACCTTTCTCCCATTTGAAATCTCCCCATCTGCTCAAGCAGGGAATCGTTCCCCAGAATGACGACGGAATGATCGTCATGAAAGGACGCTTCGAAGGCAGAGATACGGTAGTCATTGCCATGGAAGGAAAATTCCAGGGCGGCGGGATCGGAGAGATCTCCGGAGCCAAATTCGCCGCTGCCCTTCAGGAAGTGTTAAATGACAATCAGGCAGGACATCCGGTCTTTCCTGTGATCATCATGGACACCGGCGGTGTGCGCCTCCAGGAGGCAAACTACGGGCTGCTTGCGATAGCGGAGATCCAGGATCTTCTCGTATCTATCCGGGAATATGTACCTGTGATCGGACTGATCCCCGGAAAGGTGGGATGCTTCGGCGGCATGTCCATGACCTGCAGCCTGTTCAGCTATATTATTATGACAAAGGAAGGCCGTCTGACCCTGAACGGTCCGGAAGTCATCGAACAGGAAGCGGGAATCGAAGAGTGGGATTCTTCCGATAAAGCATTCACCTATCGGACCATAGGCGGGGAACACCGGGTGGCCCAGGGACTTGCAGATGTACTTACAGAGGACAGCCGGGAAGCCGTGCATCAGGCGGTGAAAAACTGCATGGAAAAAGGAATCCCGGTTCACCGCAGCACGATGGTGGAAGAGTACCGCGCGAAGATTGACAAGGCGGCGCCGGGAAATGCAGTTTCGAAGAAAGCGGTGCCAGCTAATGCAGCTTCGGAAAATACCAGGTCAGAAAATGTAGCGCCGGGGTCAGAAAAGAATTCTGCCGGACTGCGTGGCAGAGTTTGGTTTGAGGCACTGACAGAAGATGCCATCACCGGTAATCTGGGAAGTATCGGATCTGTCCTGTGCAGGGATATCATTCTCGGCAACAGAACATGCCGGGTGCTTGCCGTCACAGCAGATCCACACACCATATTCCCGCGGACACGGAAAGGAGAAGTAGGACTTCAGCAGGGCTGGGAACTGGCACGCCTGATCCGGCAGGCTGTGGAGGAAGACAATGACAGCCCGGAGAAGAGAGCGCTCATCGCGGTTGTGGACGTTCCGAGCCAGGCTTACGGATATCTGGAGGAGTATCACGGGATCTTCCTGTCATGCGCCGCATCCGTCAACGCCTACGCTATGGCGCGCCACGCAGGACACCCGGTAATCACGGTGATCGTGGGAAATGCCATTTCCGGAGCATTTCTCGCCCACGGACTGCAGGGGAGCCATATGATCGCGCTGGACGATGAGACCATCACAGTCCATGCCATGTCGAAAAAGTCAGCGGCAAGGATCACGAAACGCTCCATCGAGGACATGGACAAAGCGGCAGATTCTGTGGCAGCTATTGCCTACGATATTCATTCCTTCAACTGCCTTGGCGCAGTGAATACGCTGCTGAAATTTCCGGACCACGACCATCCGTCAGAGGATGATGTACGGGTAATGAAAGAAAAGATTGCAGAGGGAATCCGGGAATCCGAGGCAAACGGTAACACTCTGGATTACCGGCTGAAGACTCCGAATGCCCCGAAGTACCGGGCACTTTCCATCCAGGTTCGCAGGCAGATGGCGGAGGCGTGGAGAGAAAAATGAAATATCGTTTACAGGCGCATGATCTGCTCCGGCTTCGTTTCCCATTCCCGCCGGAAACCGGGAATCTCTTTGACCGGACGATTCCCGGCTGGGCAGGAAGATTTCTGACGGAAACGCCCTGGGTCGTTGTGCGAAGGGAAAAAACAGAAAGCGGAATTCCGGTGGGGATTCGCGGAGACAGTAAACAGCAGCGGTTCGGATGTGTTCTGCATATCCGGAGTACGCCGCCGGAAGGCAGAATAACACCGAAACCGGTCTTCCCGGTAGAGGAAATCCGTACTCCGGAACAGATCTTTCAGGGACTCCTGCAGGACTATAAAGCCGGGAAACGCAAGGGAAACGGACCCTGGAGCGGGTGGGAAGAGGAACTTTTAAAACTTACGGAAATGTCCTGGTACAAAAAGGAAGTCAGCGGCATCGGTATCGGCGGAAGTGCCGGGTTTGAGCTTGCAAGCGGCAGAAAAGTCACATCACCGGAAAGCGATCTTGACCTGCTTTTTACCGTCACCCGGAACTGTACAAAAGAACTCTGCCGCGAGATCTTTGAATCTCTGCAGGTGCTTCCGGTGCGCACAGACGCCGTGCTTGTGACAGATCGTGGTTTTACCTCTCTGGACGAATATGTTCACAGCAGCGGGAGATTTCTGATCAAGACGGCAGAGGGGTGCTGTCTGGCAGAAGATTTATGGCAGGAGGAGCAGGTAAAAAAGGAGACTTGAGAGGATGAAAACAGCGTTTATCTATACAGGACAGGGATTTCAGCGTCCGGGGATGCTTCACGCACTCCCGGACCATCCTGCAGCAGGCGAATACCTGCAGAGGACGGAGGACATACTGGAATGCAGCATTGATCAGCTGGATACGGCGGACGCTCTTTCCTCCAATGAGAACACTCAGATCTGCATCTATGTCTGCGAGACCGTATGGAGCCGGATCATGAGAGAAAAATGGCAGTGTGACACCGTTTCCGGACACTCGGCAGGGAGCTTTGCCGCAGCGGTTGAGGCGGGTGTTCTGAGTTTTGAAGACGGACTGGCGCTGATCCGTACACGCGGAAAATATATGGAAAAGATGTTTTCCTCCGGCTACGGAATGTATGCGGTATCCGGGATCACCGAAAGTCTGATGTATCGGATCCTGGAACAGTTTAAACATGAGTATCCGGATGCCCTGGTCTTTCCTGCCACTGTAAACGAAGAACTGCAGTGTACCATCTCCGGCAGTCTGGAGTGGCTGGAGCGACTCACCGGATTTATTCACAGAGATTATCCGGCAAAAGTGACGCCTCTGCGGGTCAAAGTACCGTCCCACTGCTGTCTTATGGATCCCGTAACTGATGTCCTGCGCAGGGCAAGTGAAAAGATGCAGTGGAAGCGTCCGCGGATTCCGGCAGTTGTAAACAGCAGGGCGCGCAGAGTGTGGACAGCAGAAGAGGTAAAAGAGGATCTGATTGTGGGAGCTGCCCGCATAGTACGGTGGTACGACGGCATCACCCTGATGAAGGAACTTGGAATCGATACATTTATCGAGATCGGATCTGCCCACACCCTGACCGAGATCGGAAGGAGAAGCTTTCCGGAACTCCGGTGGCTTTCAGGTGAAAGATAATGAGAGTGACAGATCTGCGCGTTTTCCTCTCCTGCATGGAAAGCTGCATCCGACAGGGACTTATGGGCGAAGTCTGTACAACACCAAAGCCGGGACTTGTGGACTTGAAAGACAATGGGGCCCATCATGATATGGATATACATACTTTTGAACGCAGTACAGATGCCATTACCCCTTATCTTGTGAAAATGGCAGAAACCGGCTGCCTGTTTGATGGAGAGATCACCGAGCTGTTTCCCCTTATCCGCGCTCTGGGGATCGAGGCGGAGGAAGCCATGCTGGAGGCAACCGGAGGAGTGAATACCCATAAAGGGATCATTTTTACCCTGGGTATCCTGGTCTCGGCAGCAGGATACATATACGGGAAATACGGCTGCGGAAAAGGAAAAACAACGAGTCTGCCGCCGGATTCTCTGACAGCGATGCTCACAGATGCCAGAAGAATGGTAACACCGCATCTGAGAAAAGACATGTCCAGAATGCGTAAAGCCGCACCGGTGACTCACGGGGAGAAGATTTTTCGGAAATACGGAATCCCGGGTATCCGGGGAGAAGCCATGGGCGGTTTTCCTTCCCTGGCTTACATCGCCGTTCCTGCCATGAAAAAAGGACTCAGGGAACAGCCTGATGAAAACGCAGCAAGGCTTCACGTCCTTCTGTCCCTTATGGCTTCCGTGGACGATACAAATATTCTTACAAGAGCAGGTTATTCTGCACTCTGCGGGGTCAGGACGAGTGCCCGGGATTTTCTGGAGCATTATCCGGTTATCGATTCCCGCGCAGTAAAAAGACTGGAAGAGATGAACCGGGAGTTTATCCGGCGAAGAATCAGTCCCGGAGGATGCGCGGATCTTCTGGCCGCAGCGATCTTCTGGGAGAAGTATGAATCAAGGATTCCCTTGCTTTATCCGGAGAGAATTGCTATATTATTGTAAATGTATGGGAAAACTAAAAAACAAAATGCAGAATCGAAAAGGATAAAGCGCCATGAGTACACAGAGCAAAAAACTGACTTTCAAAGAGATCATTTTTATAGCGAGCATGCTTTTCGGCATGTTCTTCGGAGCGGGCAACCTGATTTTTCCGGCGTCCATGGGACAGCTTGCGGGGAGTAATATCTGGCAGGCGTCCGCAGGCTTTCTGATCACCGGAGTCGGGCTGCCTCTTCTTGCTGTTGCAGCCCTGGGAATCAGCCGGGAAGAAGGGCTTTTTGAGTTGAGCAGCAGAGTGGGAAAGCGGTACGGACTGTTTTTCACCTGCGTGCTCTACCTGACAATCGGCCCTTTTTTCGCAATCCCCAGATGTGCTACCGTCTCTTACACGGTGGGAATTGAACGGGTACTTCCGGGAACAGGACAGACAGCAGGGCTGGCTGTATTTTCCATGCTTTTTTTCGCGCTTGTTCTGTTTTTCTCTCTACGCCCGGGCGAGATCCTGACCTGGATCGGAAAGGTACTGAACCCTCTGTTTCTCGTTCTTCTGGCAGTATTTGTTATCTGCGCGATCGTTTCGCCTATGGGGAATATGATGGAAGTCGAGCCTTCCGGAAGCTATATAAGCGGTGCATTTTCAACCGGACTTCTTGAGGGATATAATACGATGGATGCCCTGGCGGGACTTGCCTTTGGAATTGTCGTCGTGGATGTGATCCGGGGACTTGGAGTAAAAGAGCCTGGAGAGATTGCAGAAAATACAGTAAAAGCAGGGCTGTTCAGCTCCCTGCTCATGGCTCTGATCTATGTATGTGTCACTATAGTCGGCGCCCAGAGCCGCGGCCTTTTCGCGGCGGCACCTAACGGTGGGGAAGCTCTGGCGCAGATCGCAGAGCATTACTTCGGAAAGGCAGGTGCGGTCATCCTCGCCGTAACTGTGACAGTCGCCTGCCTGAAGACAGCAGTAGGGCTGATTACAAGCTGTTCGGAAACCTTTAGTAAACTCTTTCCGAACGGTCCCTCTTACCGCATATGGGCAGTCCTTTTCTGCCTTTTCTCCTTCCTGATCGCCAACCTGGGACTTACGATGATCATCGGATGGTCTGCTCCGGTACTGATGTTTCTCTATCCCCTTGCCATTGTACTGATTCTTCTGACACTCTTCGGACGTCTGTTCCAAAACGACAGGAGAGTGCTGCAGTGTACCCTTGCCTTCACTGCAGCGGCAGCGCTCTTTGATTTTCTCCGGGCGCTGCCTTTGAGTGTGCAGGAAGTTCTGCATGTAAACGGTATCGTGAAAGCTGCCGATGCTATTCTGCCTCTGGCGGAATATGGTTTCGGCTGGGTAGGGCCGGCTGCAGCGGGGCTGGTGATCGGTCTGGCTGTCAGATGGGCTGGGAAACAGTGACTTTCCACACCCTCACATCTCCGGTGATCCCGGAAAGTCCTTTCACCTCGCTCTTTCTGCCGAAACGATCCGGGATCTTTGCCATCTCCCGTTCCAGCGTGGTCGCCACTTCGATGCGGATCCTATTCTCTCCGTCTCTTAAGTGACCGGTCAGATCATAGCGGTATACAGGGACGATCTGAATGCCCAGGCTTCTTTCATTTACAAATACTTCCACACCTTCATATGCATCCGTGATCTCCAGATAGATACAGTCATCCGCCGATGCTTCCAGAGTGTTCTCATAGCGGACGAATCCGGAGAACTCCGGCATTTCCTCTGCGAGGCGGTCGGGAAGTATGACTTCCTTTTCCTCTGCAAAAGCAGGATATGCCTTGGAACTGCAGATGCTTCGTCTCCAACCGCTCTTCATTGCAAGCTGCTGCTTTTTAAAAGCAGGGTCCTGTTTTTGGAAATCCGCCCCTGTCTTTTCTGCTTCTGTATCTGAACCGTCCCAGATGTTCTTCTTCTGGAATTTTGCAGTCTCCTCTGCAGAAGCGGCAGGATCCGCAATAAAAATCCGGCTTTTCAGGGGTTCGATCTCCAGGAACAGAGTATTGCCTTCTCTCTTTACAGGCTCGATGCAGTTTGTCCAGGCATCATATCCGTACAAGACCAGCCGCCTGTCGGAATAATCTGATGCCGGCAGCGTTACTTTCCCGCGGTAGACTTCTCGCCCTTCATTTACAAACATCCACATCGAACTTCCGTCTTCGTGGATATAATGAATATAGCGGATCCGGTTGTCGGCGGGAGAGATGGTCAGCTCCGGTATTCCCTTCTTTCTAAGGACAGTTACCAGTTCATCCGGCGTTGCAATTTCACCGTACTTCTGAAAAATCTCCTGAATTCTTTCCTGCGTCGCCAACGTCTCCTCCTGTGATTTTTCCCGGTTATCTGCGGCTGCTTCATCTTCCGGCATATCGCAGAGACCTTCCGGCAGTCCGCCCACAAAGATCACCGGAACATGATGGGAGGAGAGTTCTTTTACTGCCTCTGCAAAGGCTTTCGTCACAAACTGCATATATGGCACAATCACCACGCGGTATTCCTGGGGATTTACCTGGAGCGCCTGATCACGGATCTGTGTTTTAAAATCTTCCGGGTGGGCGAAGACATCCTGAGGAATATAGTCATACTCGATCTGCGCATCGGCAAGCAGATGCCCGATTTTATCTGCGGTCATGCATTTTCCCGTCCAGTCACCTTCCGCATGGTAGAGTATTGCAGCCGGAGCCGCGTGATGTCCGTCGCTGATGAGAGAGCAGACCCGGTTCATATATGCCATCAGATACCCGAAATGGCGGTACTGCGGATTATGCCCGTGTGCGTAAAAATGCGGCGGACAGTCCGGATCGGGGAACTCCTTCGGGCTGAAGGCATGGGGAACATAGTGGTTGATTCCCCGCACAAGGAAATGGTCCGCCAGATATTTCTCAAGCCGTACGCCCTCAGACCAGCCGTAATTTCCGAAGATCTCACACATGGAATTCCCGTTTTTGCGCGGCTCTATGGCAGCTGCCGAGCTTCCCAGCTTTCCGAGCATATAGTGATAGAACTCTCCGTTTCGGTGTTGGAATGTACCGTTATTGTAGCTGACGTCCTCCCCCTGAGGGAAAACCTGCCCGCCGATATCATCGATTCCGGACATATCCTGTCCCCAGAGTCCGCGGAAATAGTGTCCGAGAGAAGAACCGGTCCGGGTATGATGGTTGTCGTCCTCGATCAGGTGACCGATATACATAACACCGCGCTCGCGGCACCATTCTCCGAGCTGCATGGAGAAATCTTCTTTTACCAGTTCTGTCACCGCATCCATAAAGGCGTAGCGGGCACGGGCAGTCGCGGTTGGATCTGCCTCCTGTTCCCAGAGCAGCGCCATCTGCAGGGAATACTCATCACCCAGTTTCTTCTGCAGCTTTTCCTCCAGTTCCCGGCTCCACGGATAATCCATTCCTTTCGTCCCGAAAGGATCATTGACCTCGTAGAGATGTCCGTTTCCGAGCTCCGGCTCGTCGGAGAAGAATCCGGCGATTGTCGTGCCGAAGTCGTCTTTGTAATGAGCATAGTGAGGCTCGTACACAGCATCGATCAGTACCCGGCAGGAAGTCTTGTCCATCATATTGATATAAGACCTGTGATATCCGTAATTTCTCGTCAGATGCAGGGCATAGACCTTCCAGTTTCCCTCCGGAATTTCCCAGTTCAGTTCCCCGTCTTTTATCATCGGCAGGAGATTGATCCTTGCGGCAGAGTTTTCATTCCGGAAGCCATCCGCGGTTTTCCCCGCCTCTGTGCCTCCGGCTTCTTCCGTTTGACCGCTGACATGTCCGTCCAGACGGACCGCCCACAGCCCCAGAAGCCGGTCATCATCGAAAGCACGCTGTTCATCCCTCATGACGTATGTTTCAATCATGGATTTTTGAAACGGATCCGGGTGGAGCAGTTCCTGAGATGAAATGTGCAGTGTTTTTGCATTAACAGCCTGCTCTGCGCCCGGTCTCATGTCATAGACCCTGCAGCAGATGCTCTGCCTGCACAGTTCGTCCGGCTGATCCGCCATGGCCCCGTTTGCAAATCCGGTGGGGAAGTGGCTGTCATCCAGAATCCACACTTTCATATTCCGCTTCCGCGCCTCATCCAGGATCACGTCCATGTCCTGCCACCATTTTTCCCCGCAGAAATCCGGGTGGGGACGGCTTTCCACGCAGACAGCTTTGATATTGCTCTCGTCAATCACCTTCATATATTCGCGCAGAACTTCCTCCGTTTCCCCGTGCTGCCAGAAAAACGGGAAAATATAATTGCCGCCTTTCCCTTTCAGCAGTTTTTCCATTTTTGTGTTCATAACATCTGCACCTCCATTGCCAGATTTTTGTTTCATGCTGCACACTTTTTACCACATTTTATTGTAATCTTTCTTTCCCCGGATTTTAATCACCGGATTACATATATTTATTGACTGATTTACAGATTATTGTTTTATCCGGTTTCCGGCAGGGCGCATTCCCTTCTGTATTGACCTGCCGGTATTTTCTGCTATACTTTATTCTCAGGAGGTGCACACGATGGACACTGTAAATCTTGACAAATATCTTCGAATGCCTACAGAAAATGAAATCCGCCGCGACAATACACTTCCCGCCGAATCCACCTGGGAAATGTGGCGTACTTTCCCGGCTTCCGGGGGAATCCTTGTTGCAAAACAGGACCGTTACCGGGAGGTTCCTTATCACAGGCATCCCTGGTTTGAACTGGTATACATGTATGACGGTTCCGAAACGATCCTGGTAGAAGGGCAGGAAATTTTACTGCAGAAAGGCCAGTGCCTTCTTATCAACCGCGGTGTGACACATTTCTGCCGTGCCTGCGGGGAAAGCGATATTCTCCTGAATTTTCTCATTACAGAGGGATATCTGACGCAGAATTTTTTCAACCGTTTTTCCGAAGAAAGCTACCTTTCCCGTTTCTTTATCAACGCACTGAACAACCGCACTGAGACGGATCACTATGTATTCTTTTCCTCGGAAGAGAGCAGACGCCTTCCCGTCTTCATCAGGGAATTTCTCTGTGAATACTATGACAAAAGCCTTTATTCGGATGATTATCTTGACAGCCTGATGACACTGATCCTCCTGGAACTTGCCAACGTATTCCGGCGGGACATGAACCTGGGTAATGGGAAGAGAGGAAGAGAACACATCATCCCGATTCTCCGGTATATTGAAGAGAACTACTCGACCTGCACGCTGAGAACAACCGCGGAATTCTTCAATATGAATTCCAATTACCTCTCCAATTATATCAAACAGGAGACCGGGATGACTTTCACACAGCTCGTACAGGACCAGCGCCTGAGATATGCGGCGAATCTGCTTCGCAATACCGGAATACCTGTAACAGAAGCGGCGAATCTGGCGGGGTATGAAAATGTCAGTTTCTTTTACAAAAAGTTTGCGGAAAAATATCACTGCTCCCCGAAAGAGTACCGGGAAAATTTTTAATATTTTTTCTTGCCACAGAAAGCTCTCTGTGTTATGCTGATAAAAGCAATTTGAAAGGGAGGTGGCTTGATGTCGGCTATTCGCTAATGATAGGGACGATAATTTTTTCTCATCAGATAATTACGATGGGTTTTTTTGTTGTACCTGTACGCGGATAGAGTCATCAGGCTGACTTTCTTTTTTTCATGCCCTTATACAGGGAGCTTTACATGGATCAGATCCTTTTACAATATGCACCGGATCTGCCAGTTGCGGATGATCGAATGCTTTTTTCGGGAGCCTGCGCTTGTGCATGACATATGCCCCCTGCAGGAAAGCGGCGCTCCGGTCTGCTGTATCGGACTATCGGGCAGATATTATCGCTGGCGGATGTCATGTGCTGGCGGATATCATGAAAAGATCGGAAAAAAGTCAGATAATGGTTCACACACGACAGGTATACGGATAACTCAGAGTAATGGGTTATCCGTTTTTTATTTCGCAGGCAGATTATCCGTGAAGACCTGCCGGATAAATACGATCACATCGTGTATCTGCAAAAGAGTACGGAAAAAGGAGTGTATAGATAAAATGAAACGAGAGACAGAACAAACGATTAAAAATAGCGCTGTTTTCCGCTGTCCCAACTGTGGATGGACACCGTCTGCCGGGCGGAAGGACAGCGAACGTCCGATGAACAAAGAATACCAGGAATGCCCGACAGATCCCGGACCGGAAGAGATCCTGACCCACTGTCCCAACTGCCTCGCCGGCATACATGGCAGAAATTTTGCCGGCAGATCAGGCGGAACAAGCGAGGAAGAAGAGGAGTGCGGCGGGATTCTGGAACCTGTCGGCATCTGGGTCAGAGGGGAAAGTGAATGGGAGATCATCCAGAGATGCAGTTTCTGCGGAGAAATGACGACCACACCGCTTTCCCATAAGGACAACCTGATCAAGGTACTGTCCGTAGCATCAAAACCATTATCATCACCGCCGTTCCCCATAGAGAGGCTCGAAGATCTGACAAAGATCATGGGCGGACGCGGAGAAATCGGAGGAGATAGCAATGAACAGAGAAAATAAGAAGAGGAAATACGACAAAAAATATTTCCGGACCCATCCCTGCACGGATTCCTTTACCTGCAAAGTATGCGGATGGCCGGTCGTCTCAGCAGGGGCGGGGAGCAATCACAGAAACCACTGTCCCAACTGCCTTTACAGTATCCACCTGGACAACGAACCCGGCGACCGTGGCTCAGACTGTCACGGCCGCATGGAACCCATCGGTGTCTGGGTGAGAAAAAACGGAGAGTGGGCCGTTATCCACCGGTGTACAAGGTGCGGGAAGGTAAGTTCCAACCGCACCGCAGCCGATGACAATCCTATGAAACTTATGGCACTGGCTATGAGACCCTTTGGAGGGAAGATGATTCCGCAGTCCGCTATCCGGAGGATGACCGTATCAATGGAGGGAGAGTACGGGGGCCTTTCATAATGAACGTCGGGTTTACGGCAGTACGGTCCTATATTATCCCGGCGGCCACGCTTTCGCTCGGGAGGGAAGCGCAGCGGTGCTAAGGCTGCAAAGGACGCAGCCTAAGTACCGGCGCTTCCCTACGGGCCTTCGTGACAATGTCGTCCCGCACAGCCTGGGAACCGGCGCGGGAATGAAAAGGAACCCGTATAAAGAAAAGGAACCCGTGCTGAGAATTTTATGTGGACACGGGGACGGGGAAGAGATAAAATCTTTAATATGGAGCAGGGAGGTTGTATAAGAACTTATGAACTGCAAAGCGATAGAAAGGTAACAAAACAAAAGGAATGTGACGGGATGAGGAGGGTATTATGGTTTATTATGACAGTGAACTCAGGAAACTGCAGGAAGAGATCCTGGAGAAGGAGCGTCTGGATGCTCAGCTGGCTGATCTGCTGATTCAGCAGGATGAACTGAAAAAGAGGACTGCTGAACTTGAGCATCAGAAGTTTGAGGAGCAGGAGGATGTGGACCGTTTAAAGGGCAGGAGCCTTGCCGCTTTCTTTTACAGGATTTCCGGGCAAATGGAAGACAGGCTGACCATCGAAGAGGAGGAGGCTTATGCTGCTGCAATGAAATATGATGCAGCGGCTGCGGAGCTTGAGTCCGTGGAACAGGATATTGACAGGTGCCGGAGCCGTCTGGCAGAACTTCGCTGGTGTGAGACCCGGTATCAGAGAGCTCTGGATGCCAAAAAGGAGGCGGTCAGAAACTCCGGGCGGCCCGAAGCCTCAGATATTTTGAGCCTCGAGGCGCAGAAAACTGCCCTGGAAAGCCAGCAGAAAGAGATAGATGAAGCGATCCGCGCAGGAGTGCGTGCCCGCGATATCTCCCAACAGCTGGTGGGCGAACTGGAAAGTGCGAAAAACTGGGGCACATGGGATGTGATCGGCGGAGGATTTCTGACAGATATGGCAAAATATGAGAAACTGGATCAGGCTCAGAATCTTGCTCAGGATCTGCAGAGCGCCCTGAGAAATTTTCGTACTGAGCTGGCGGATGTGAAAGAAGAAATGTCTGGAGATATTCAGCTGAACATTGGAGATTTTCTGCACTTCGCCGACTTTTTCTTTGACGACATCTTTTCCGACTGGATGGTACTGGACAAGATCAGCTCCTCAAAAGAGCGGGCAGAAAAGACATATGACCAGATCCAGAAGGTCCTGGGACGCCTGCGAAATCTTAAGGATACTATCCTGGAGAACATGAAAACCCTGGATAGGAAGATCGAAGCCATCGTCACAGGAACCGAGCTTTGATCTCTTAAGAAAGGAATGATATCATGGACGAGAACATTTTACATTTTTTTGACCAGGATCCGGACGCCCTGCCGTTATATGAGAGACTGGAAAAGCGGATCCTGTCTGAGATCAGTGACGTCCGCATCAAAGTCCAGAAAACCCAGATCACATTTTACAACAGCCACCTGTTTGCCTGTGTTTCTTTTGCAAAAGTGAGGAAAGCAGCCGATCGTCCGGATTCCTATATTGTGGTAACCTTCGGCCTGGAACACCGGGCAGAGTCCCCGCGGATCGACATTGCCACGGAGCCTTATCCGAACCGCTGGACACACCATGTCCTGATCAGCGAACCAGCGGAGATCGATGACGAACTGATGGCATGGATCCGGGAGGCGGCGGAATTTTCCGCGAAGAAAAAGAGTGCCGGAAGGAGGAACGCTTCATGAAGATCAATTCTTTCTGCCTTACCTGTCTGATCCAGATGCAGGAATCCCAGGTAAGGGAGTTTACCGATGAAGAAAAGAAAATGCAGTACATGCGGGAAGTGCTCGCCTTTCTTTCCTCCTGTAACCCGGATCTCTCCGCCCCGGCACTGATCCGTCCCCTTTCCCGTATCTATCAGAAATACTGGGGCGAACAGTCCGGACTTGACGCGGTGAAGAAGGAGTTCAACGACTATCTGCTCTCTCTGGAACAGGACATCGAAGCAGAGATACGCGCTCACCGGGATCCCCTGACGGCATCCCTTCTCTATGCCCGGACGGGAAATTATATCGACTATGCTTCGGTGAAAGATATCTCAAGAGAAAAGCTTCTTGAGCTATTTGAAAACCAGGCCCGGGACGGACTCGATGACCGGGAATACACGCATTTTCTAGACGACCTGTCACAGGCGTCCTTCCTTGTTTATCTGACGGACAACTGCGGGGAGATCGTCCTGGATAAGATCGTGCTGAAGCTTTTGAAAGAACAGTACCCGCACCTTTCCATTCAGGTGATCGTGCGCGGGGCTCCTGTAGTCAACGACGCAGATCTGGATACCGCCGTCTATGTGGGACTGGACAAGATCGTTCCGGTCATGGGAAACGGCAGTTCCATCGCAGGCACGGATCCGGATGACATCAGCGATGAAGCGCTTCGGGCCATAGAAGAGGCTGATCTGGTCATTTCCAAGGGGCAGGGGAATTTTGAGACACTGCATGGATGCGGCCTGAATGTCTATTACCTGTTTCTCTGCAAATGTGACTGGTTCGTCAGACGTTTTCATGCCGAACGCTTCCAGGGAATGTTCCTGAATGAACGCCGGATCGATCCGACTGACAGAAAATAGAATGACCGAAAATAAAATGACAGGAGAGAAGACGATGTACCAAACATGTATTTTTGATCTGTACGGCACGCTTGCCGACATCCACACCGACGAGGAAAAACCGGAACTCTGGGAGAAGCTCGCCCTGTTCTACGGCTATTACGGAGCCCGGTATACAGGGGAGGAACTGCAGGAAGCCTACCGCCGGCTGACCGGAGAGATGGCGGAAAAGGATCCCCTCAGAAAAGATTCCCACGAGGCTTATCCGGAGATCCGGCTGGAAAATGTGTTCTTACAGCTGTTTGCGGAAAAAGGCGTGAAAGCGGACATGACTCTGGCTGTCCATGCAGGCCAGTTCTTCCGTACCCTGTCTACCGATTATGTCCGCCTTTATGCGGGAGTAAAGGAACTGCTGGCAGACTTAAAAGAGCAGGGGAAGAAACTCTATCTTCTGACAAACGCCCAGAAGATCTTTACGGAGCATGAGCTCTTTTATCTGGGGATCCTCGACTGTTTTGACGGGATCCTGATCTCTTCCGAGGCGGGAGTGAAAAAACCGGATCTGCGGTTATTTGAAAAACTCCTCGATACTTACGGGATTGACCGGGAGACTGCGGTGATGATAGGGAACGACGGCATCTGCGACATCAGAGGGGCAAAAGGAGCCGGTCTTGCCACGGTTTATATCCGTTCCAATCTTTCTCCAGAGGAGGAACTGCCGGAAGCGGATCATATTCTGGAGAAGGTTGACATGGCAGAGCTTGCGAAGATCCTTCTGTCGTGATAGCATGGGGCAGTACAGCATGGGACCGGCAAAGGTGTGGAAAGAAATATAAAAATTAAAAGATACAGATAGCAAAAAAGAAAGGTGGAATTTACTATGGCAGACACAATCAGCAGGGAGGAAGCGCTTTCGCTTCTGATGAAATACAATAAGGAGGCATTTCATATCCGGCATGCACTCACCGTGGAGGGTGTTATGAAATGGTATGCCGGAGAGCTCGGTTTCGGAGATGAGGCAGAGCACTGGGGGATCGTGGGTTTGCTCCACGATATCGATTTTGAAATGTATCCGGAGGAGCACTGTCAGAAAGCGCCGGAGCTTCTGCAAAACGGTGGCGTCGGAGAGGATATTATCCACTCTGTCTGTTCCCACGGATACGGGATCTGCAGTGATGTAGAACCGACGCACCTGATGGAGAAAGTCCTTTTCGCCGCGGACGAACTGACCGGGCTGATCTGGGCCGCAGCCCTGATGCGTCCCTCGAAAAGCGTCATGGACATGGAAGTATCCAGCGTGAAGAAGAAATTCAAAGACAAACGTTTCGCCCAGGGCTGTTCCCGGGATATCATAAAGCAGGGCGCGGAAATGCTCGGATGGGAACTGCCGGAACTTTTTGAGAAGACCATTCTTGCCATGCGTTCCTGCGAGGAGAGCGTCACAGACGAGATGAAAGCGCTCGGGCTGGAATAGAATGGTCTGCTGTTCCGTTCATCCGGCTGTATTGTTCCATGCTGCCCCGGCGGCCACGCTTTCGCTCGGGAGTGGAGCGCAGCGGTACATAGGACCGCAAAAGACGCGGTCCAAGGACCGGCGCTCCACTACGGGCCTTCGTGGCAGTATGGAGCACTACAGCCTGGTAATCGGCAAAGACATAAAAAATTAAGAAGAGTTCAGGCGACAAGAAGATAATAAGATAATAAATAAAAGAAGATACAACAAGTAGGAGGTACTATATAGTATGGATAAGGTTGTTCTCGGCAGGACAGGTATTGAAGTGAACAAGAATGGATTCGGAGCGCTTCCGATCCAGAGAATCTCCAAGGCAGATGCGGTATATCTGCTGCAGAAGGCATTTTACAACGGGATCAATTATTTCGACACTGCCCGTGCCTACACAGACAGCGAGGAAAAGATCGGCGCTGCTTTCGAATACACACGGGAAAAGATTATCATCAGCACAAAAACGGCAGCCCAGGATGCGGCAGGGTTCTGGAAGGATCTTGAGACCAGTCTGAAGACGATGAAAACAGATTATATTGATATCTACCAGTTCCATAATCCCGCATTCTGCCCGAAGCCGGGAGATGAATCGGGGCTCTACGACGCCATGCTCAAGGCAAAAGAAGAGGGCAAAATCCGTCATATCGGCATTACGAACCACCGCATTGCCGTGGCAAAGGAAGCCATTGAATCTGGTCTGTACGAGACTCTGCAGTTTCCGTTTTCTTACCTGGCAGCGGATGCGGACCTGGAGATCGTGAAGGCATGTAAAGACGCGGACATGGGATTCATTGCCATGAAAGCGCTCTCCGGCGGCCTGATCCACAATTCGGCGGCGGCATATGCATACCTGGCACAGCCGGAATTTTCCAATGTTGCGCCTATCTGGGGCGTTCAGAGAGAGTCAGAGCTGGATGAATTCCTTTCCTACCAGGACAATCCGCCGGTGCGTGACAGTGCCCTCAACGAGGAAATTGCACGAGACAGGAAAGAACTCTCCGGCGACTTCTGCCGCGGATGCGGATACTGCATGCCATGTCCGGCAGGAATCGAGATCAACAACTGTGCCCGCATGAGCCTGCTTCTGCGCCGTGCGCCGCAGGCGGGATGGCTGTCAGAAGAGTGGCAGGAGAAAATGAAGAAAATCGAAGGGTGCCTGCACTGCAACCAGTGTATGAAAAAATGTCCGTACGGACTGAACACGCCTGCGCTTCTTGAGAAGAATTATGAGGATTATAAAACATTTTTATAAAACATTTCTTTGAAGGGATATGATCAGATGAAACGCAACACCCAGTTTCTGCTCGGGATCAACCGGATGCTGAAACTGCACGAAACCATGTTAAAAAGTGTCTGCGGCAAATACGGACTCACTGTCGTAGAGACAGAAATTGTCAGCTTCCTGTGGAATAACCCGGGAAAGGACACTGCCACGGATATCGTAGAACTCCGCATGCTCTCAAAAGGATGCGTCTCCAAGGCCGTGGAATCCCTGATCCGTAAGGGCTGCCTGATCCGCACCCAGGATTCCTCCGACCGGAGGATACAGCATCTTCAGCTTACGGAAAAGACCGCTTCTGTTACCGGGGAGATTGACCGTCTCCAGGAGGAACTCTGGGAAATACTGCTCTCAGGCTTTGACTCCGGAGAGGTCAGCCTCTTTGAACAGTTTATGGACCGGATGTTTGACAATATCCGGGATGCCTCGGAACTTACATCATCTGTAAGTGTTCAGAACACCTCCCTGCAGTTATAATAAAACTGCAAGGGAGGTTTTAACATATGGAGAAAAAAATACTGGATATCCGTTCACTTAAAAAATACTACGGAAAAGGAGAAAACATTACGAAAGCCGTGGACGGCATTTCGTTCTATGTACTGGAAGGGGAGTTTGTAGGGATCATGGGTCCCTCCGGCAGCGGAAAGACAACTCTGTTAAACTGCATCTCTTCCATGATACGCCCCACGGAAGGGGAGATCTTTCTGGAAGGCGAGAACATCGCGGCATTCAACGAGAAAAAGCAGATGGAGTACCGGGGCAGCAAGATGGGATATCTGTTCCAGGATTTCAAGCTGCTCGACAATCTGACCGGACTGGAAAACATCATGATGCCTGCTGCCATCCACGGCATGAAAGAAAAGGAGAGCAGAAAACGGATCGAAAAACTGACCGGTTTCCTGGGAATCCGCAGGATCCTGAACAAATATCCGTCCCAGATGTCCGGCGGAGAGAAGCAGAGGATCGCTGCGGCAAGGGCGCTGCTCCTTGATCCTGCAGTAATACTCGCAGATGAACCCACAGGGGCTCTGGACACGAAAAACGCCCGTCATCTGATGGACGAACTTTCTGCACTGAACAAAGAGATGAACCGGACGATCCTCATGGTTACCCACAATCCGGATGCTGCGGCCTACTGCTCGCGGATACTGTTTTTGAAAGACGGCACGATTTTCCATGAGCTCCGCCGCAGAGAGGAGACGGAAACACAGAGTGATTTCTATGCCAGAATCGCAGACGTGATGGCACAGTTGGGAGGAGGGGCTTCGAATGTTCTTTGATCTTGTCCGGAAAAACGGCAGGCGTACAAGAAAAGAAAACGGGATCTTTTTCGTATCCCTGATCATTTCTGTTGCCGCCTTTTACATCTTTCTCTCCCTGGAGAACCAGGATGTGATTATTTTCCTGAAAACCATGGAAAGCGATGCGGTGCAGAAGCTGCTCATGCTCCTGCCGGCATTTTACATGGTATCGCTCTTTCTGCTGTTTTTCCTGGTCTGGTTTTCCGGGGTATATCAGTTGGAGCGCAGGAAATATGAACTGGGTGTATACCTGATGCTTGGCATGAAGCGCAGCCGGCTTTTTCTGCTTCTTCTCGCCGAAGATCTGTGGAACAGCCTGACCGCTCTGGCAGTGGGCATTCCCGTGGCCGTGTTTCTCTCCGAGATGATCAGCCTGATCACCTCAAAGATTGTAGGACTGGGGATTATCGGGCATCACTTTTCCTTTTCTCTTCAGGCAGTGGTGCTGACTGCCATCGGGTTCGCGGGGATGAAGCTCTGTGCGTTCGGCATTTTAAGCGGCAGAATGGCACGCCGGGAGATTCTCTACTATTTTCAGGACTCTGAGGAAGTGGAAGAGAAGCGCAGGAGTACGGTCTTTGCCATTATCCGTATTCTGGCAGGCGTGCTTCTCCTCGGCGCTGCCTACGCTCTTGCCATCTCCGGGAGAGCCTGGGCAGGGCTCGGGATGATGAGCCGCACGGTAATCCTGGGGATTGCAGGTGTTTTTCTGATCTTTTCTGCCATTGATACTGCACTTGGAGGAATCTGGAGACGGAACCGGGGACGGCTTGGCATCTTTACGTTCCGCCAGCTGACCGAACAGGTTTCACGGCAGTGGAAATCTCTTGCCGTCACAAGCCTTCTGTTTCTCGCGGCGTTCTGCTGTCTGGCCTATGGAATCTCCGCCGCTCATTCCCTGGGCGGTTCGGGAACAGCGCACAGCGCTGACTTTACCTTCCGCGAGGGAGAGGACAGTCCGGAGGGAGAACTGGAACAGACCCTTACGAAGACCGGAGCCGGGGAAAACCTGCAGGAACCCTACGAGGTGCGGATGGGGCTGCTCTATACCCAGTCGATTCCCACGGATGATCCGGATACTGTCCGTGAATTTTATTATGACCAGCTCACGGAGGCAGCCGAATCCCTGGAGGATGAGACGGAAAGGACCGGGCTTACCCAGGCGCTCCGCTATTATGATGATCCCTATCTGATCAACCTGTCCGGTTACAACGGCATCCGCAAAGCCATGGGAGAAGAGCCCGTCGAACTTGCCTCCGATATGGTCATGATCTATCGCGGACCGCAGACGGTTTATGAAGGGGAGATCTCTGCATGGGAGAAGATTCTCGCCCGGGATCTTTCCGTAGAGATCGATGGGAAAAACTACCGGGTCGGAAGTCAGGTGTGCAATGATCCTCTGGTAGCCGACCGGCTCATCACCATCAGCGAGGGGCTGATTGTCCCGGATGAAGTATTTGACTCTCTTGTGGGGGATCATGCCACTTCCTACTGGAATGTTATGCTGAATAAGGATCTGGTGGAAAAAGACGGTATGATGCAGGCGGTATACCAGACCAACCGGCTTCTGCAGGATTCCGGACTGGACTACGAGAGTTATCTGCAGAGTATGGGGCGCCAGCTCTTCTACATTGTGGCAGCATCCTACCTGACAATCTACATTGCCGTCATCCTGCTGGTGATCGCCAATACCGTGATCTCCGTGCAGTTCCTCATGCATCAGAGGAAAACTTCCGGCAGATGCAGAATTCTTGCGCTTCTGGGCGCCGGATATGACGCTCTGTGTGAATCTGCCCGAAGCCAGGTGCGCTGGTATTTCCTTGTTCCGCTTGCCGCGGCTGTGGTCAACAGTATCTTCGGGCTTCCGTCCCTGCTGACCGGGCTGTGGTCCGGGGCAGCGGAAGACCGGACGGCGCTGTTCCTTACGGGAATGGTTGTCATCGCTGTTCTGTTCGTGATAGAATATGTCTACATGAAAGCGGTCGTCCGCCTGAACAATACCCATCTGCTGCATACTGTGCGGCAGATGGAGGAGGCGCAGGAGAGGCTGTGACAAAAGAAAATACGGCGGCAAAGACTGCCGGATGAAATAGTGAACAGGAGTGGTTACTGGAATGCGAACAATTTTGATTGCAGAAGATGATATCTTTATGCGGGAGGAGCTGGAGCTGATCCTGAAAAACAGCGGATATCACCCCTGTATCCTGACACATTTTGAAAATGCAGCGGACGAGATTATCCGGTTAAATCCGGATCTCGTCCTTCTTGACGTGAACCTTCCCGGAGTCAGCGGATTTGATATCTGCCGGGAGTTAAAGCGCAGGTGCAGCATCCCCGTTCTCATCCTCACCTCCCGTGATTCTCTGAAAGACGAGGTCCACGCCCTGGGGCTGGGGGCAGATGAATATCTGACCAAACCCTGCCGGATGGAGCGGCTTACTGCCAGAATCGAAAATCTCCTGCGCCGCTATGAAGTCAGCAGAAATATCATAGACGGAGGAGATTTCCAGTACGACAGGGAGACCCATACAGTCTTCTGCGGAGATTCCCCGGTGATCCTTCCGGATAACCAGGGCGTGATTCTCACAGAACTGATGTGTGCAAAAAGCGGGGAGCCTGTGACAAAGGAACGACTCTGCGAAGCACTCTGGGGCACCACGGAATTTATCGATGAAAACGCCCTTCAGGTAAATATGACACGTCTGAAAAAGACGCTGTCCGGCATGGGGCTTGCCTGGCATATCGCAAATGTACGGGGAAAAGGGTATCAGTTTATCCGGGAGGAACAATCCGAATGAAAAGAATCCGAACGAAAATAAAGGAAAAAACAAAAGCAGGAGAAAGAGTGAAAGAGATTTTTCGGGAGAACTGGTTCTGGCTTGCCTTTCTCCTTCTTACGGATGCAGTCTGCGCACTGTTTCTCTGGCTTCTGGATGCAGAGGCTTTCCTGGTTCTTGCCGGACTTCTGGCATTCTCCTCTGCGGCGGTTTTTTTCGGTGCCATTCTGTTTCTCTGCCGCAGGGAGGAAAAACGGGAACGCCTGTACCGGGAATTTCTGGATGATCCGGACGAGCTTCATGCCAGACAGGCTTCCGAGGCGGCCTCGCCCCGGGAACAGCGGCAGATCCGGGCGGTACAGGATATGATAAACGGGGACCGCATGGCACTTTCGGCGGAGATTGGCAGACGCACCGATTATGAAGAGTACATTGAGACCTGGGCACATGAGATCAAGACGCCCCTTTCCCTTCTGACCCTGATGCTGGACAGCAGGAGCAAAGAGATGTCGGAGACGGTCCGCTCCAGACTGGACTGCGCCCAGATACAGATCCAGGAATATGTGGAGCAGATGCTTTATTACTCCCGTGTCCGTGCGGAGCACAAAGATTACGTCTTTGAACGCCTGCAGCTCTCCGAATGCTGTCACGAGGTGCTCGATGAGTACCGGCTCTTTCTCTCCGTTTACGGCTTTCAGGTAGAAGAAGCTTACACAGAGATTCCGGTTCTGACAGACCGGAAAAACTTTGCCTTTATTTTGCGCCAGGTTTTCGCCAATGCAGTAAAATATCGGAAACAGGACGGCACGGTGCCGCGCCTCTCTCTGAAAGCCTTTCCCGTTGAAAAAGACGGCGTCTGCCTTTCTGTTGCCGATAACGGCATCGGTGTGATGCGGCAGGACCTCCCCTTCCTTTTCGACCGGGGCTTCTGCTCGGAGACCGGAGAAAACGGCAGGAAATCTACGGGGATGGGGCTCTATCTTGTAAAACAGCTGGCGGACGATCTGAAGATCCGGGTGGAAATCCGGTCCGAGTACGGAAAAGGATTTGAAATACGGTTTTATTTTCCGGAACTTGCAACAATATCCCGGCTGCCGGACTCTTATATATCGATGGAATAAACTTTCGGGAGGGGGAATGAAGGTGGAAAGACAGAGAATTTTTCCGGTGCCTTCCGCGATATCCGGGTACTGCCTTCGGGCTTCTGACTTTTGCCCTGTATCTCGGATTTCTGCCTGTATATGCAGGGGCAGCCTCCGGACTTTCGGTTCCCTCTGTGTATGCAGCGCTGACTGTTCTTTCTCTGGTCTTGCTGTGTGCCGGACTGATGAACAGAGCAGGTGATGCAGATGGATAAAATAATAATATCTCTTGTTGTTTCCTGGGTTTTGACCGTGATTCTGGAAGGAGCGGCCGCCTGCCTTGTGTTCCGGGTGCGCAGTTGGAGGGATCAGTTTCTTCTGGTTCTCATCAACACACTGACAAATCCCATCGCCGTGCTCATCTGTACTTTGACCGTTGAATATACCGGAATCTCCCGTACAGCGCTGATTATTCCTGTAGAAATCCTCGTTTTCCTTATGGAGGGACTCATGCTTGGAAAAGCGATGGAATCAGCCTCACACCCCTGGATTATGTCGCTGACGCTTAATCTGTTTTCCTTTTTAACGGGGCAGATTCTGAATTTCACGGGACAGATTCACGGCTTTCTGCTATACTGAGGTCAGAAACGCAAAAAAGGAGGAATTAACTATGCAGCCTATGAGACTTTATAAAAGAGAGATAAAAGATCCGGAATTGTTAAAAGAAATCGTGGAGAAATGTGATGTGATCCGTCTTGGTATGACCGATGAGGACGGCATGTTTATCGTTCCCGTCAATTACGGATACACATTTACTTTTACAGATGGAAAGCCGTCGCTGACCTTCTATATCCATGGAGCAGCAGAGGGGCGCAAAGCATGTGCCTTCGCCTCCGCCCCCGGAATTGCATTTGAGATGGATTATATGCATGAAATCATCCGGGGAGATTATTCCTGCAGCTATTCCTACGCCTACCGCAGTATAATGGGGAACGGCATTATTCACCCTCTGGATGATATAGAGGAGAAAAAGAAGGGACTCGCCAGACTGATGGAACATATGGCTCCCGGCTCGGAGATATCATTTTCACCGGAAGCGCTGGAGCGAACCTGCGTTTACCGGATCGATGTAACAGAATTTACCGGGAAGGAACGTCTTCCAAAGAAAGGAAGTTGAACGGTATGAAACAATTTCAGAATATAAAAAGGATTCAGAATGTGAAAAGATTTCAAGGTCTCATTCTCGCCCTTGTTATGACGCTGTTTGCAGGAAATCTTTTCCGCCCGCTTATTGTATCGGCGGATGTGATCTATGAGCCGGACAATTCATTTTACCGAAGGCACAGCATGGAATGCACCTATCTGAACCGGTCCTGTATCGCGGGAGAAGATACATTGCTCTGGAACTCACCGAATTCTTATTTTTCCCGCGAGACAGTTGCCGAAGGACAAATTTTCTCCGTGTCTTATGTTTACACGGATGAAAACGGACTGGAGTGGGGACTTGCGGATTCCTTTGGAAAATGGGTACTGATGGCAGATGTTTTTCTCCCCTATTCCAGCCGTGAGTTCATCCGTGACCATAAGGATGAGATTTATGAAGGCGAGCCTTATATCCTGGAAGAAGGCACCGATTATGTCCGGTGGTCCTATCCAGGCTCCGGAAGCTCTGATGAAGAAACAAGTTCTCTGATGGGCGATATTACATTCACGACATTTTATGAAGACCCGGCAGGGCGTCTCTGGGGATATCGGGAATATATGTTCGGTTCTCGCCACGTGTGGCTCTGTCTGTCGGATCTTACCAGTACACAGATACCAAAGCTTGCCGACTATGTCCCTGCTCCCGGTCAGGAAGCAGATCCGGCGTTGATCACTGAAGCCAAGGAAAACGGACAGGTAAACATATGGTTTCTGGTGATACCTGTTGTGGCTGTTGCTGTTGTGTCTGGTCTGCTGATCTGGAGATTCTGGATTCACAGGCGCAGAAAGCTGTAGGATATCAGGCAGCTTCCTTCCGTTATAAGCCGGAATCTGAGCATTTTTTCTATTTTACACGCAGGAAATTTTGTACAAAATCACTTTTGAAATTTTATGAAAATTTAGTTAAAATAATATTACAACGTGTAGCTCTCATGCGTAATTCCGGTTGTGCAGGAGCTGCACATTTATTTTTTGAAAGAGAGGTATTGCAGAATGAAACGTGTAAAAGCAGCCTGCATATGTCAGACTCTCCACTTCCTGCTGAAGGAAGATCTTGGTCATGATTATGCTGTAAATCTTGTAAAGCAGGAGGTCGAACAGTATAAAAAGGGACTGGACAGAAACCATACCCAGTATAAGATTCTTGAGGAAACGGAACAGCCGGACGGATCGATCATCGTAAAAGTGATCAAACAGTATAATTCCAGTCCGGTAGGAAACTATCTGGATTAATTGTCAGAAGAAACGTACAGGACGATGAGCCGGTCTGGCTGATGTGTTCTGTACGTTTTTTATATTTATTTTATTTGTCTCACTTTCCGCTCTGTGATATAGTATATTTACTCTTTGACGATTATACATATCTGTCTGAACCCGGATGATTCCGGAGGATCATTACTGACAGGGATGCTGAACGTGCTTTTATCGCCGCGTATTTCTGCCGAGAAGAAGATCCTGACATTAAACTCAAAATACCAGGATGTAATTGCAGAAGAGCTTGAGGAGGAACCGGCCGCACTTTCGGTTTACTACAATGCTGTTACAGAAAATCCTCATGCTTCTGCCGATGAAATCTGGGAAAATCTGCAAAAAAAATAAAAGGAGGAACCTGACATGGTACATCATATTGTTATGTGGAAATTCAAACCGGAGATCCCGGAGGAAAAGAAGCCGGAATTAAAGGCTGCAATGAAAGAGAACCTGGCTTCTCTTGTCGGCAGAGTACCCGGTCTGCTGAGCCTGGAATTCGTCGAGAATCCGCTGCCTTCAAGCACCCATGACGTGGCGCTTGTCTCTACCCTTGAAAAAGCAGAGGATATTGCAGTTTACGCAAATCATCCGGCGCATGTTGCTGTTGCCGATACTTATGTCCGTCCATTTGTGACAGAAAGAGCCTGTCTGGATTACTGAGTAATGCGAGGTCGGAAAAAGGAGGCGAAGCGCAATGAATATGTACGATCTGATCGTCAGAAAGAAGCGGGGCGGCGCTCTGACAAAAGAGGAAATTGACTGGATGATCCGGAACTATACTTCCGGTAAAATCCCGGACTATCAGATGTCTGCCATGATGATGGCAATCTGTTTTGTCGGCATGACAGACGAGGAGACGAAAGACCTCACGCTGGCCATGGCGCACAGCGGGGACGTGCTGGATCTTTCCGCCATCCACGGTATAAAGGTGGACAAACACAGCACCGGAGGAGTGGGAGACAAGACCTCTCTTGTCCTGGCGCCCCTTGTCGCTTCCCTTGGTGTTCCGGTGGCAAAAATGTCCGGACGCGGACTGGGACATACAGGAGGAACCATTGACAAACTGGAGAGTTTTTCCGGTTTTTCTACCAGTCTTTCCCCGGAAGAGTTTATCCGCAACGTAAACCAGATTCACATCGCCATTGCCGGTCAGACGGCCAATCTGGCTCCTGCGGACAAAAAGCTGTATGCCCTGCGGGATGTTACCGGAACGGTAGACCAGATGTCCCTGATCGCTTCCAGCATCATGAGCAAAAAGCTCGCTTCCGGAGCAGACGCCATTGTGTTGGATGTGAAGACCGGAGACGGAGCATTTATGAAAGAACTGTCAGACGCCCGCGCACTTGCCCGTGAGATGGTAAGCATCGGGACACTTGCCGGAAAAGATGTGACCGCCGTGATCTCCGATATGGATCAGCCCCTCGGATATGCCGTCGGCAACGCTCTGGAAGTGAAAGAAGCCATTGACACTCTGAAAGGGCAGGGACCTGCGGACCTGCGGGAACTGGTACTGGTGCTCGGAACTTACATGGCGGTAAAAGCGGGTGCAGCAGCAGATCCGGAAACCGCGCGGAAACTTCTGGAGGAATCTCTGGACAGCGGAAAGGCCTTCTCTGTTTTCCGCCAGTTTATTCAGGCACAGGGCGGTAACCCAAGCCAGGCGGATCAACCGGAGCTGCTTCCTTTGGCACCGTATCAGGAGGAAGTTCCTTCTCCGGCCGGAGGATATATCAGTGATATTCATACTGAGGAGATCGGACGGATCTGCCTTCTGCTCGGCGGAGGACGCAGGACAAAGGAGAGTCCCATTGATCTCTCTGTAGGAATCGTCCTGAAAAAGAAGAAGGGGGACAAGGCTGCCCCGGGAGAGGCTCTTGCCGTAATTCACGCATCAGATGCCTCCCTTCTGCCGGAAGCATCCCGGCGTCTTGCTGCTGCTTATGAATTTTCACCGGATCCGCAGCAGGATATCCCGCTGATTAAGGAAATCATTGATTCCGGAAGGTAGAATTCCGGAAAAGGAATAGGACATCAGATGCCATACATATACTGACTATAAATAGCATATGTGTGGCATTTTTATGGAAAGAGAACAGTTCCGGGAAAAGCTTGCATCCGCCGCAAGCATGCCCAAGGATGTGGTGCTCGGCGCTGCAGTGACTACGATCCTCGGACGAAATGAAGTATGTATTGAGAATTACCGGGGGATTATTGAATATACGGATACACTGATCCGTGTTGCAGTAAAAGGTTCGCAGATCCGTCTTACAGGGAAACGTCTGCAGGTTGAATATTACACCAATGATGAGATGAAGATCACCGGAAAAATCTGCACACTGGAATTTGCCGACGGGAGGAATGACGATTGATCCGCTCACTCATCCGTTACCTGAAAGGATATGTCAAAATCCGCGTGGAGGGATATTCCCCAGAACGCTTTCTGAATATGTGCTGCTTTCATCATATTCTGATCTGGGGGCTGTATCCGGCCGACGGTTCCTATGAGCTTTACATGCAGCTTTCCGGTTTCCGCAGGATCCGTCCCTTTGTCCGGAAAACCCATACAAAAGTAACCGTCCTGGAACGCTTTGGCTTTCCCTTCTTTCTGGCAAGATACCGGCGCCGGAAACTTTTCTTCGGCGGTCTGCTTCTCTGCATTTTTCTGATCTACGGATATTCCCTCTTTATCTGGGATATTCATTTTGAGGGGAATGAACGGTGGACGGATGAAACACTGACGGAATTCCTGGCCTCGGAGGGCGTTGCACCAGGGATGTTAAAACGTACTGTGGACTGCCCGGAAATCGTCAAAGAGATCCGGACGGCATATAACGATATTGTCTGGGTATCCGCCTCCATCGACGGAAGCCGCCTGAAGATCCAGATCAAGGAGAATGATGATACTTTCCGGAAAGATACGGTTTCGTCCGGCACAGGTTCATCCGGCACCGCATCCTCTGACGGACAGAATCCGGAAGAAATCGAAACCGCAGGCGAAGGGGATGCCACAGACCTGATCGCTTCGTCCGACGGCACGATTACAGAAATCATTACACGCTCCGGAGTGCCCCAGGTTCATGCCGGAGATCAGGTAAAAGCGGGTGACATCCTTGTTCTCGGCAGGATTGAAGTAAAAAACGACAGCGGGGAAGTCATCGGGTATCAGTATCAGCATTCGGATGCCGATATCTACGCAGACACACAGATGGAATACTCAGACAGTGTTCCTCTTACGGAACCGGAAAAAACGTATGACGGAAAGAAGCGTTTCCAGTTCTTTTTCCGTTTTTTCGGCTGGACAGCGTCTGTCGGCACAGTCCGGAATTCCTTTGAAAACTGCGAAATTTATACAAAAGAAATACAGATGAAGGCGGGAGAGAACTTCTATCTGCCCTTTTCTTTCGGCTTTAAGGAGGCAAGATCCTACACGGCAGAAGAGCGTACATGTACGCAGGAGGAACTTCAGAAAAAGCTGAGCCTGAATTTCAGGCGCTTTTGTGAGGATTTGGAGGAAAAGGGTATTCACATCCGCGGGAATAGTGTTAAAATACACATAGGCGAAAATTCTGCCGATGCTTCCGGTACGATTTATCTGAACGAACGGATCACCCGGGAAGCAGACACGGAAATATTAACAATTGAAAGGAAGGAACCAGATGAGCCTGTCGGAACTGATGATTGATATACCGGCCGAACATGAGGCAAATGTGTTCGGCCAGTTTGATTCCTATGCAAAAAAAATCGAGCGTACCTTTCACGTTACGCTTATTGCCCGGGACGGGCAGACAAAGATCGTGGGGGAGAACAGCGCCGCCCAGAAGGTGCTTCGTATTCTCACCCAGCTTGTGGAGCTGTCCAGGCGGGGCAATACAATAACAGAACAGAATGTGGACTATGCGATCTCGCTTGTCTACGAGGATCAGGAGGAAGACCTTGTCGCTATCGATAAAGACCTGATCTGCTACACGCTTCAGGGGAAACCGGTGAAGCCGAAGACACTGGGGCAGAAGAGGTATGTGGACGCCATCCGCGAAGGCATGATCACCTTCGGGCTTGGTCCCGCCGGAACCGGAAAGACCTACCTTGCCATGGCCATGGCGATTACTGCATTTAAGAGAAATGAAGTCAGCCGGATCATCCTGACCCGTCCCGCCATCGAAGCGGGAGAGAAGCTGGGATTTCTGCCCGGGGATCTGCAGAGCAAGATTGATCCCTATCTGCGCCCGCTGTATGACGCGCTGTATCAGATCATGGGGGCGGAGAGCTTTATCAAGAACTCGGAGAAAGGCCTGATCGAAGTGGCGCCTCTTGCATATATGCGTGGACGTACCCTGGACAATGCCTTCATCATCCTGGACGAGGCGCAGAACACCACCCCTGCCCAGATGAAGATGTTCCTGACACGAATCGGTTTCGGCTCCAAGGTCGTTATCACCGGAGATTCCACCCAGAAGGACCTGCCTGCCGGAGCCGCTTCCGGTCTGGATGTTGCAGTGCAGGTTGTGAAAAATCTGGATGACATCACCATCTGCTCTCTGACGAGCAAGGACGTTGTGAGACATCCTCTTGTACAGAAGATTGTCAAGGCATATGAAGACTATGAGAAAAAATCTGCCGCCCGGCAGAAGAATACACGGAGGAGAAAAGCATGAGTCTGTTTATCGAGGAAGAAGGATCTGTCTGTCTGCCGTTTGATGTGGAGAATACGGCGGAGCTGGTGGTATCCGCTGCGTTGGACTATATCGGCTGTCCCTATGAGGCAGAAGTGAATCTCCTTCTCACCACAGATGATGAGATCCATGAGATGAATCAGATGCACCGTGGCATTGACCGCCCTACCGATGTTCTTTCCTTTCCCATGCAGGAATACGATATTCCCGGAGATTTTTCGAGATTCGACGAGGAGTCGGAAGATATCTTTAATCCGGAATCCGGGGAACTGATGCTGGGGGATATTGTGATCTCCAAGGACCGCGTCCTTGCGCAGGCAGAACAGTACGGTCATTCTCCGAAACGGGAATACGCCTTTCTGATCGCCCACAGCATGCTTCATCTCTTCGGATACGATCACATGGAAGAGGACGAGCGTCTGGTGATGGAACAGAAGCAGCGTGAGATTATGGAGAAGGTAAATATTCCGCGGGAATAGCTGGCGCGGGCAGAAACATACCGTGGACTTGTGTGGTAAGAATATACCATCCGGATAAGAAGATCAAAAATGCAACAGAAGGAGTACGGAATGCAGGAACAGATCAGAAGAAAGAAAACAGAAGAACGGCGAAAAGCAGACAGGCATTTTGTTGAGGCAGCTGCGGCATTCTCCGCGTCCTTTCCTGCCGTATTGTTTGCCGCGCTCTGCCTGATTCCGCTTACCCGGCTGCTTGGAGACAGGGAGAGCGGCGTTCTTGCTGTTACTTTCCTGTTCGGGGCGACGTTGTCCGCCATCGGCTCCCTGGGACTGCCTGCTGCCGTCGGGAAAACCATAGCCGGAAAGTCAGCGCAGAATCAGGGAAAAAACAGTTCCCGCATCTTATTTACTGCTCTGGTTCCTGGAACCGTATCCGCCTTTGCCCTTTCTCTGGCATCCTTTCTGGGTGCCGGCTTCTTTGCGGAGCGTATGTTGTCAGACCCGTCTGCCTCCATTGTGCTGCGCTGCCTTGCCCCCGGGATTTTTCTCTTCCCCGCAAATGGAATCCTTCAAGGATATTTCCTGGGCATCCGCAGTTCCGGCACTGCTGCCGCATCCCGGATAATTGCATGTCTGTCCGGTGTCATTCTGGCACTGGCAGGAGTATTTGTGCTGCCCCTTATCTTAAAACATTGGATCAGCGGTTCCTCAGAGGGACTTCCCGCCGTTTCCCGGGCGGCCGGAGCTGCTGCCGGATGGGTGGCAGGGACAGCATTAAGCCTGATTTTTCTTGTTCTCGCCCTGCGCACTTCCTGTGTTCTGATACAGAAAAAAGCAACCGGAAAGCACATTGATACCGCCCGGAAGGAAAAGATTCCATCCCTGCTCCGTTCACTGACTGTTGCCGCCGCACCGTCCCTTGCCCTTTCAGCCTTCTTTTTTCTCCGGAAACCGGCCGGACTTGCCCTGTTCCGTTATGCCCTTCAGTCCCGGGAAACTTCTGCAGAACAGATGCTTTCTCTGACCGGGACATATCTGATGAAATACGGCGCAATGATCCTGTTTCCCCTTATTCTCACCTGTGGAATCGGTGCAGGATGTGTCCGCGTTCTTGCTTCCGCATATGAGAAAGGGGAACGCCGTGTGTTTCGCGCCCGGTACGATCAGGCTCTGCGTCTGACAGCCGTTGTATCGATTCCGTCCTGGGCTATGCTTGCCATTTTCGCTGCTCCGCTTATGGAACTGCTCTTTCAGAATACGGAATCTGCAGCTATCCCTCTCTTCTGGTACGGTTCCTCTGTCATATTTTTCTTCGGAACAGCAGGAGTATCCGGTGTGATTCTGGCATTCACAGGGCACCTGACAACGCTGATCCGGAATACATTTGCCGGGTTTCTTCTTTCGATAGCTGTTCTGTGTATCGGACTTTTCGGCATAAAAACAGAACTGGCGGGACTGGCTGCCGCAGACGCTGCATTCTTTCTTGTCCTCGGCCTGATGAATCATTTCAGCCTGAAACGCATTTTCGGTTTCCGCATCAACACAGCCCGTTCCTTCGTCAGACCTGCTGCCGCAGCGGCGGTGATGGGAGCTGTCGGAGATGCGGTGTATCTGGTTACAGATCTTCTGGCAGGAGGAAGATTTCTCCCGGTCATTCTGGGAATTGCAGTGGGAATTCTGGTGTATGTCACAGCACTTCTGAAACTGGACACGCTCTCCAAAAGCGATATTCTTCTTCTGCCCGCCGGCAGCAGGATATTCCGGCTGTGCCGCACGCTTCATCTGCTACCCTCCAGGACAGAAAAACACTGACACAACCGCAGTATTCTGCATAAAAACGGAGAAAAAGCCAATACTTCCTGTAAAAAGGAGCTGAATGATATGAAACCAAAATATATTGCCGGCTTTTTCGCGTTTTTACTGCTGATCCTTCTTCTCCTTGCTGCAGGATACCAGATGAGCTACCGGGCTGTCATGGACAGACAGGCGGCGCGGTCCGAAGAACACGCTCCCGTATCAGAGAGTATCTCCGCGGAGGGAGAAGCGGTAAAAGAGGAGAATCCGGATGCCGTGGAAGGCTATTATATCTGTGAACTGCACGGGTTTGTCGTGGTTTATCTCGGAAACCGGACAACGATCTATGAACTGACAGAGATCCCGACTGACGAACTGCCCGATGACGTGGCAGCAGAAGTAAAAGCCGGAAAATATGCTGCCTCGGAAGGAGAGCTGTACGCTTTTCTGGAGAACTATTCCAGTTAAGCAGGTTTTGGGCGTCCCCTTCGCAGAACCGTTTCCGTACCGGTCCTATTCTCTGCTGAACTGATCAGTGAAGAGAGGTTTTTCCGGCAAAACAGAAGGAAAAATCACGAGATTGGTATAATATATTTTGCTCGTCAGAGCGGCTGATTTTGCGCAAATGATTGACAGTATGCCCCGAAGAGGGCATACTAGAGGAAAATAACTGTGAAATAAAGAGGTGCAGTACGGTGAACGGGAATGAGGAAAAAGAAAAGAAACTGACCATCAATGACGTGGCGGAACAGCTCGGAGTTTCGATCAGCACGGTCTCCCGCGCGATCTCCGGCAAAGGGAGGATCGGGAGCGAGACGCGCCGGAAGGTGCTGGAATTTATCGAGGAGCATGATTATCATCCGAACAGCAGCGCAAAGAGTCTTGCGCAGGCAAAGACGGAGAATATTGCCCTTCTGATCCCTGAGGTGCGCACACTGGTGGCGCAGCCGTTCTTCTACTTATGTATGTGCGGCGTAAACGAGGTGGCGCAGGCGCGGGGCTACGATATGTTCGTCGTGACGACGAACGGCAGGGATACGACCCGGCTGAAGCGGCTTCTGGACAATGAGAAAGTAGACGGCGTGATCCTCGGGAATACCCACAGGGATGATTCGTTCGCGCGATTCCTGAAGTCGAGGGGGTGCCCTTTTGTAGCCATCGGTTCCATGGACGACGATACGGTCGTGCAGGTGGACCATGACAATATGGGCGCCTGCAGGGATCTGACGGCGATCCTGCTCTCCCGCGGGATGCGGCGGATCGCCTATATGGGACAGGCGGGCAATCTGATCGTCAACGAGGAGCGGTACAAGGGCTACCGGCAGGCGTTCAATGACATTGGCACGGACGTGGATATGGACCTTGTATACAGGGACAATACGACAGAGATGATTATGCGCAAAAATACCGATGAACTGGTGCGCAAAAAGGCGGACTGCATTCTCTGCCAGGATGACGCTGTCTGCAATATCGTGCTTCAGGAACTGTACTGCCAACAGGTAAGGATCCCACAGGATATCCGCGTGGCGTCGTGTCATAACAGCAAGGCGCTGGACAGTTATCCGGTGACGGTGACGTCGCTTAAGTTTGACAATACCGAGATCGGACGCGTTGCCTGCGACGTGCTGATCGATATGCTGGAGGGCAGGGAAGTGCCGCCGAAAACGGTGCTTGACTATGAGGTCGTGCTCAAGGAATCGACGAAATAGCGGGAATTCCCGGCAGGGAGACGCCTTGAAAAAAGAAAACAGAGGAAGATTGACACGCGGCTGAAATGCGCAAGTTGCGCAAATTCAGCCGCTATCTTTGTATAAAAGATATAAAAATACTTTGAAATGAATGTGTATTATGCACATTGTACAAAAATACGGCAGGTGCTATAATAGTCTACAGAGCAAGCGATTGCGCAACTCTTGAATGCGAAAACATCGGAGAGTGCAGGAGCATTAACAAAGCACTCCGGCAAAGGCCGGAAAAGGAGGTTATTTTATGAAGAAAAAGTTGGTAAGCGTACTGTTGTCAGCGGCAATGGTTTCAACACTGCTTGCAGGCTGCGGCAGCAGACCGGATGATACTTCGGACAAGTCCGAGGGCACGGTGTCAGGCGAAAAGCAGGATGTATCCTTGAGACTGTGGGGCGCAGAGGAAGACCAGACGCTTCTGCAGAGTCTGATCGATTCTTTCGAGGAAGAATATGCCGATGCGGCAAATATCACAGTCGAGCTCGGCGTTGAGAGTGAGTCTACGGCAAAAGATACAGTCCTGACAGACGTTGAGGCCGCGGCAGATGTATACGCATTCGCATCTGACCAGCTTCCGGATCTGGTAAATGCGGGAGCACTTCAGTCCGTTGACGAGATGGACGAGGCTCTCCAGGCTTACGCAGGCAAGAGAGTGGAGGATATCGAGAGTGCTAACTCTGCTGATTCTGTCGAGGCGGCTACATTCAACAATACGCTGTACGCTTTCCCGATGACGGCGGACAACGGATATTTCCTGTACTATGATTCTTCCGTGCTTTCAGCGGATGACGTGGCTACATGGGACGGCATGCTTGCAAAGGCGGACGAGGCAGGAAAGAAAGTTGCCATGACTCTGGCGTCAGGCTGGTACAATGCATCATTCTTCTACAGCGCAGGCTTTACGACGGGACTTAATGACGACGGAAGTACATCCATGGACTGGAACGGGAATGCGGATTACACAGGCGTGGAAGTGACGCAGGCGATGCTGAATATCGCAGGAAGCCCCGCGTTTATGGCAGTTGCAGACGGCGATATTTCCAACCAGATCGCATCCGGACAGCTCTGCGCGGCAGTATCCGGCACATGGGATGCGAAAGCGGCTCAGCAGGCATTCGGAGACGGATATGCAGCAACGAAGCTTCCGACATTTACCATCGCAGGCGACCAGCTGCAGCAGGCTTCTGTATCCGGTTACAAGCTGGTAGGCGTGAACGCACATTCTGAGAACGTAGGATGGGCAGCACTCCTGGCAGACTGGATCACAAATGAAAACGCACAGCAGCAGCGCTTTGAGGAGCGCCAGATCGGGCCGTCAAACAACACGGTGCTTGAGTCTGACGCAGTACAGTCAAATGTAGCTCTTGCAGCCCTTGCAGCGCAGAATGAGTTCGGTGTTGTACAGTTTGCAGGACAGAACTTCTGGGATCCGGCGGCTACATTCGGCGAGATCGTCGCAAAAGGAGAGCTTAATGCAGATGATACGGACGCGATCCAGACAGCGCTTGATACGCTGGTAGAAGGCGCTACGGCTCCGGTCAACTAAAGGAATTAGGAACGATAGAGATAACAACCGGCAATAAAAATGCCTGATCAGCCGGCCGGCCACATGGAATACAGCAGTGAGCCGGCCGGTTTTTGAAAGAGGACCGGATGAAATGATCTTTTATCCGGCTTGGAAGGAGAAAAGTATGGAAAAATCGAAAGGGAAGATCGCAGGGGTCTTCGGCGGCATCGGCAGATTCTTTCGTGGATTCGGAGAAGCCGTTGCAAAAGGCGACCTTTTCGTAAAACTCTCCATGATCTGGATGGGCGCGGGGTATTTCCGCAGGAAGCAGTATGTAAAATCCGTCCTGATCACTATATTTGAAGCGCTGGTCATCGTGTTCAGCGTTGTCTGCTCTTCACATTACATACCGAAGTTCGGCACGCTGGGAACCGTAAAGCGGGCATCGGAGTTCAATCCGGTGACCATGAAAAATGAGATCAACGATTACGACAACTCGTTTATGATCCTTCTGTTCTCTGTGGTAAGCATCGTGATCTGGGCTGTATTCCTTGTGGTCTGGATCTCCAATGTAAAACATGCTTATGAGCTCCAGAAGATGGCGGAGAACGGAGAACATATCAATACATTTAGAGAAGATCTGAATACTTACCGTAACGAGAACTTCTATAAGACGCTGCTGGCGCTTCCGGTAGCGGGAGTCGTAGTCTTCACAGTCGTGCCGCTTCTGATCCTGATCCTGGTGGCGTTTACGAACTACGACCAGCAGCATATGCCGCCGGCACAGCTTTTTACATGGGTGGGGCTTGACAACTTTATCAGTCTGTTTGGAGGCGGCGGGCTTACGATCACGTTCGGATACTCTTTTGTGAGAGTCCTGATCTGGACGCTGGTGTGGGCTCTGTTCTCTACATTTACCACATATATCGGCGGTATCCTGTTATCCCTGCTGATCAACCATAAGAGGGTCAAGCTTAAGAAAATGTGGCGTACCCTGTTCATGGTGACGATCGCAGTGCCCCAGTTCGTATCCCTGCTTCTGGTGAGAAACTTCTTCGCGGACGGAGGCATCGTCAATACGATCTGCGCAAATATCGGACTGACGGGCTTTCTGAGAGATATCGGGCTGATCAGTACGTCCTATATCCCGTTCCTTACATCGCCGGGATGGGCGCACGTGATGATCATTCTGATTAATATATGGGTCGGCGTGCCTTATCAGATGTTGATCGCAACCGGCGTACTGATGAACCTGCCGACGGATCAGGTGGAGAGTGCCCGTATCGACGGGGCGACTCCGGTACAGATCTTCCGTCATATTACCATGCCGTACGTGCTCTTTATCACGGGGCCTGCGCTGGTGACGGATTTTGTAAAGAACATTAACAACTTTAACGTAATTTACCTGCTGACGCAGGATGTGTACACGACTACGGATCAGGCGCTCGCCAACTCGCAGGCGAAGGAAGTGGACCTGCTTGTTACATGGCTGTTCCGTCTGACGCAGGAATACTATAACTATAAGATGGCGGCTGTTATCGGCATTGTTGTCTTTGTACTCTGCGCAGCGTTTACACTGATCGCCTTCGGCCGTATGACCAGAGGAGACCGAGAGGAGGTATATCAATAATGAAGATCAAAGTATCCGATGTTCTAAGACATGTACTTCTGGCGTTTCTTGCGGTGGTGTGGCTGATACCGATCGTGTGGCTGCTCGCCACATCGTTCAGCAAATATACGGGTATGAACTCGTCCACATTTTTCCCGAAAGAGTGGGCGCTCGACAGCTATAAGAACCTGCTCTTCGGAGCGGACACGGTGGCGCAGTTCCCCCAGTGGTTCTGGAATACGTTTATCATCGCATGTTTTACCTGCATCATCTCCACGGCGTTTGTGCTGATGGTGGCGTACGCGACGTCCTGTATGCGTTTCCGCGGCAGGAAGACGCTGATGAACATTGCTGTTATCATCAATCTGTTCCCGGGCGTGCTGGCGATGATCGCCGTATACTTTATCTTAAAGAGCATCGGGCTTACGAACAGCCATCTGGGCCTGATCTTTGTCTACTCGGCGTCGTCCGGACTGGGCTATCTGATCGCCAAGGGCTTTCTGGATACGGTTCCGGTCTCCCTGCGTGAAGCAGCGTACCTTGACGGGGCGAGCGAGGCAAAGGTGTTCTGGAGAGTGGTCATGCCGATGAGCAAGCCGATCATCGTATATACAGTCATCAGTTCTTTCCTTGTACCGTGGATGGACTTCGTATACGCGAAGATGATGCTCAATTCCGGCCTGGCGTCCCAGTGGACGGTTGCTATCGGACTATACAATATGCTTGAGAAGAGCCTGATCAATACATACTTTACACAGTTCTGCGCGGGCGGCGTGATCGTATCGATCCCGATCTCGATCCTGTTTATCATTATGCAGAAGTTCTATGTAGAGGGCGTGACAGGCGGAGCAGTCAAAGGTTAATAAAAGCGCCGCCGGTGCACTTTTACACCGGCGGCATTCTGACAGAAAGGGAAGTATATGGAAGCGTTTATCAAGGGCATGGATGTCTCCTCGCTGAAAGAACTGGAAGAGCTGGGAGCAAAATACTATAAAGACGGACAGGAGAAAGAGCTTCTGGAAATATTGAAAGCGTATGGCGTGAACTCGATCCGCCTGCGGCTGTGGAATGATCCGTACAGCGAATCGGGAGTTCCGTACGGTGCGGGCACCAATGACCTGAAGACGACGACAGAGCTTGCGAAGCGGGTGCTCGCCAGAGACATGGGATTTCTGCTGGATCTCCATTACAGTGATTTCTGGGCGGATCCGGGCAAACAGCGCATCCCCAAGGCATGGCGCGGCATGGATGTGCCGCAGCTTGAGCAGGCCGTATATGATTACACCAGACAGGTGCTTGTGTCGCTGAGGGAGCAGGATGCGTTCCCGACGATGATACAGGTTGGAAATGAGCTTTCAAACGGCCTGCTCTGGCCTTACGGGAAAGTACCGCAGTATGACAATATCGCGAGGTTTATAAATGCGGGGATACGGGCGGTGAGAAGCGTTGATCCGGATCTTCCGGTCATGATCCATCTGGATAACGGCGGCAGCAACGCGCTCTACAGAGAGTGGTTTGACGAGTTTATGAAGCGGGGAGAGGAGTTCGAAGTGATCGGGCTGTCTTATTATCCGTTCTGGCACGGCACACTGCAGGATCTGGAAGACAATATGCGCGACATATCCGCCCGGTACGGAAAAGAGCTGATCGTGGCGGAAGTGTCCATGGGACATACGATGGAAGATTACGCTTCTTTCGAACAGCTCCCGGACGGGCAGCGCAAAGGCATGGCGACGAAGCCGGAACTGGCGGCAAAGGTGGAGTATCCGATGACGCCGCAGGGGCAGAGTGATTTCATGCAGGATTTCCTCACGAGGATCTCGGGGGTGAAAGGAACCCGCGGCTTTTATTACTGGGAGCCGGGCTGGCTTCCGGTGAAAGGAAGCGGCTGGGCAAACGGGGCGGCGCTCGCATATATAGAGGAGAAAGGTCCGGGCGGAAACGAATGGGCCAATCAGGCGCTCTTTGACTACCGGGGCAATGCCCTTCAGGCGCTTGATACGATCCGGGATTTTGCAGCAGTCCGGCCGTAGGGCGCGGCTTGGAATGCGACACGGATTTTACAGAAACAGAAAGGTTTGGTACATAAACATGGATAAATTTATCGTAAATATTATTCATCGTCCCGAGATGGTGCCGGAGTACGCAGAGAAAGTGACCGGACACGGGAAAGAGGAAGATATCGGAAGAAAGTCTCTTCTCACAGAGTCTCTTGATATCTTTAAATTCCAGCAGGAAACTGCGCATAAGAACGGACTTAAGACGACGATCCAGATGACATATGCATCTCTCTTTAATGAAGAGGCGATTCAGATCGCGAAGGAAGATCACGAGAAATACGGGGATGAGATCGCGCTGTCGCTTCTGGGGCTTCCGTGCACGGAATTCCGTGAGAAATATAAGACGAAAGATTTCTGCATCTGGATGTTCTCCATGGAGGATAAGAAATCGATCGTGGACGATGTATTCGGAAAATTCTACGACACATTCGGCTTCTATCCGGAGTCAACCGGTTCCTACTATATGGACGCGGAGCTGACGAACTACATCAAGGAGAAATATCCGTCCGTAAAGTGTGAGATCGCGACCTGTTGGGAAGAAGGACCGAAGGCGTACCACACGTGCAACAATTCGTGGTACACGCTGTTCGACGGCGGCCCGTGGAACCCGTGGATCCCGTCAAAGCAGAACACACACGCGCCGGCGGCGAATGAGGCGGAGGACAGCGGCGTGGTGGCGATCCCACATCTCTCCCGTGACCTGCTGGCATGTTACGACGGGAACGGATCCAACTTCGGAACCCATCCCCAGAACGTGCTGCGCGGAATGATCTATGATACAAAGACATGGGAGTATCCGTATCTGTACAACCTCATCGACCAGTACCGCGCACTTGAGAAATATAACAACGGTTATGCCTACAATATGATGTTCGTAGGACCGGGCTGGCTCAATAAGATGGGACGCTGGGAAGCTCCGTACGAACTCCTCAAAAAGTCCTATGAGGACGGCATGGCATATTACGGGCAGCTCAAAAAAGAAGGCAAACTCGTCGATATGACAATGGCGGAGTTCGCGGATCATTACCGTCAGAAAAAGACTTATACGGAACCGGAGTGCGCGCTGTGGAGAGATATCCTCTACGGATCGGATAAACAGGTCTTCTGGTACTGCGATCCGTATATGAGAGCCTGCGTCAATATGGATCAGGGCGGCGCGATCGTAGATCTGCGGCCCTATGCGGCGAAGCTTAAATGGGAAGTCGGAATCGGGACAAAACATGTGCAGGACGCGTCTTATCCGTTCCTGATCCAGGAGAAATACAGAGCCGGATACTTCACGCATTACGCAGGTGAAGGAACCGTGCGCAGCGCGAAACTTACCCACAACGGCGAAGAAGTGGATCTGTGCCTGTGCCGCACGAAAGCGCATTTCTCGGAAGAAGAAATGGAGGGCGGCAGGAAAAAGAGGATCCTTACCCTTGATCCGGTGGAGATTGAGTTCGCGGATCTGACAGTGAAGCTTCAGACACGGGTGATCTTTGCGGAGGGCGAATCCGATATTCAGATTGAGAGAAATATACTGGAGATGAGCGATCCGTCCGCCAAAGTCGAACTGAACGAATACATGGTCGCATGTTACGGAACAACTGAATATCCGGAGGATATGACGGGCATTACTCTTGCCTGCACGAAGGTGGGAGAAGAGAAGACTATCCGCTATGAATATAAGTGCAGGGAAGCTGATCTGGAAGGAGCAGACAGCGTCAGTGCAGTGATCCCTGAGATTGAGACAAAGGTGTCCATGAGCATGGATAAAAAAGAGGCGAAAGGCTACGTCCGCGAGGGCTATGCATTCTCACCGATGTTTACGCTGGGATATACGACAGAAGTTTCTGATAAGGAGGTAGTGTCCACATGGCTCAAGCTGGAAAAGGCAGATTAAATTACCGCTGTCCGATGTGTTTTATGAGAGATCTTGATATCGATATGTTCTATGATAAGGATAAGGACGAATATTACTGCATCCGCTGCCAGTATGTCGGGAATGAGGAGGATGTTCTTAAGAGAAATGAAGTCATCCGGATGAAATACGGCGCAATGATGAGGCGATATAAGATGGAAGATTTCTAAATCTGTGATTTTATGAGACAAAAGTGCGTCCCGGGCATCTTGGGAAAAATGCCCGGGGCGCACTTTGTTGCGGAAACATTTTGAGCTGTTTCAAAATTTTACATTTTTTAAAGAGTAATAAGAAAAGGAGACTGATTGATGTTAGGAGGACATTTGCTCCATGGCGGAGATTATAATCCGGAGCAGTGGCTTGACTGCCCGGAGATCTTAGAAGAAGATATCAGACTGATGAAAGAAGCAGGCGTCAACTGCGTGACACTGGGAGTGTTCTCATGGGCGGTACTTGAGCCGGAAGAGGGAGTCTATGACTTTGACTGGCTTGAAGAGATAATCGACAATCTGGGCGATGCGGGGATTCAGGTAATCCTCGCGACGCCGTCAGGAGCCATGCCCCACTGGATGACGCAGAAGTATCCAGAGGTGATGCAGGTGCGCGCCGACGGCCGGAGAAATCTGCCCGGAAAGAGGCACAATTTCTGCTATACTTCTCCGGTGATGCAGGAAAAGACAAGGGCTGTTGACGAGGCGCTCTCACGGCGGTTCGGCAGGAAGGAAAATGTGATCCTCTGGCACCTCTCCAACGAGCTGGCGGGAAACTTCGGAGACGGAGCCTGTCATTGCAGTCTGTGCCAGAGCGCTTTCAGAGAGTGGCTGAAAGAAAAATACGGTACGCTGGATGCGCTGAACCACGCGTGGTGGGGACGATTCTGGAGCCATGTATATACGGACTGGGAGCAGATCCACAGCCCCGCGCCCCACGGAGAGACGACTGTGACCGGACTGGAGCTTGACTGGCGCAGATTTGTCACGGATCAGATCAGTGATTTCTGCGGTATGGAGCGGCGCGCGGTGGCAAAACACTCGGATCTTCCGGCAACTACGAACTTTATGGATACATTTAAGAACATCGATTACAACAGGCTGCAGAAGGAGCTGGACGTTGTGTCGTGGGATAATTATCCGTTCTGGCACAAAGAGAAAGATGAAGTACCCGTGGCGGTTCAGTCAGCATTTAACCACAGTATGATGCGCGCCATGAAGAAGAAACCGTTCCTTCTGATGGAGAGCGCGCCTTCTGTGATCAACTGGAGAAATAATAATCCGGTGAAGCGTCCGGGAATGCATATGCTCTCCTCCATGCAGGCGGTGGCACACGGGTCGGACTCTGTCCAGTACTTCCAGTGGAGAAAAGGCCGCGGCTCTTATGAGAAGTTTCACGGCGCCGTGCTGGATCACAAGAACAGGAGTGATACGCGGACATTCCGCGAAGTGGCGGAAGTCGGGAAGCGGCTGCCGGGTCTGGAGAAGATCCTTGACGGAACGGTAAACCGTCCGGAAGCTGCGGTTATCTTTGACTGGGCAAACTGGTGGGCTGTGGAGGATACGACCGGTCCCAGACTGGATCTGGATTACCCGAAGTATGTCATGGAACATTACCGTGCGTTCTGGGAGCAGGGCATCGAGGCGGATATTGTAGATATGGATGCGGATCTCAGCGGTTACAGGCTCGTATCCGCGCCTCTTAACTATATGTACAAGGCGGGATGGCCGGAGAAAGTCCGTGCGTTCGTTGAAAGCGGGGGTACGTTTGTCACCACATTTTTCAGCGGCATGGCGGACGAAACGGATCTGTGCTTTACCGGGCAGCATCCGTTGGAGGATGTGCTGGGTATCGTTCAGGAGGAGATCGACGCTCCATCGCAAGAATTTGAAAATCAATTCGCATATAACGGCACGGAGTATCCGGCGCGTCGGATGTGCGAGATCGACCACGCGAAAGAAGGGACGGAAGTGCTCTCTTCCTATGAGAGAGATTTCTATGCGGGATGTCCGGTGGTGACGCACAATACATTCGGAAAAGGAGCGGCGTATTATCTGGCGGCGGAGTCCGACACGGAGTTCCTGCGGGCATTTTACAGGGATGTGTTCGGAAGCACCGGTTTAAAGAATGCGCTGGGGACAGAACTGCCTTACGGCGTGACAGTGACAAAGCGGACATGTGCGGATCCGGCTCTGGCAGACGGAGCTGCGGAGAAAACCGGGTACGGGGACGTCGTATTTGTGATGAACTTCAGGAATGAGCCGGTCTGTGTGGACGGCATCGGAAAATGGACGGATGCCGAGAACGGGGCGGTCTGTGAAGGAAAGCTGGAACTGGAAGCATTTCAGTGCGCGGTGCTTGTGGAACAGGACAAATGAGATAATTGATTTTGCCCGTCAGAGCTGCTGAACCGATTCCGGTACTGGACGAATCAGCAGGAATCGTGTATAATACTGTGCGTCAAATGACATCAGAAGAAACAAAAAGACAAGAGGGAATACCATGGATCAGAATAAGATAAAACGGATCAACGAGCTGTACCGCAAATCGAAAGCCGAAGGGCTGACCGATGCGGAGAGGAAAGAGCAGAAGATTCTCCGGCAGGAATATCTGGAGCTGGTAAAGAGAAATCTTCGCTCCCAGCTCAACAATATCGATATCGAAGAAAAAGACGGAACGGTTGTGAATCTCGGTGAAAAATACGGAAGCCAAGAAGGAAATTAGGGCACAGGCATTAGCAAGGAGAGCAGCCATGTCTCCCGGTCGGAGAGAAGAACTTTCCCGGGAGATGGCGGGGCTGCTCTTTTCGTGCCCTCTTTACATAAACGCAAAGAAAGTGTTCTGCTATGTGTCCTTCCGGGATGAAGCAGAAACCTTTCACATTCTGGAAGAGTCGCTGCGGCGCGGAAAAAGGACGGCGGTGCCGAAGGTTCTGGGGAAGAGAGAAATGGAGTTCTATTACATACAGAACCTTGATCAGCTCACTCCCGGAACATTCGGGATTCCCGAACCGGCAGGCCCTCCGGCAGAAGAAGCGGTTCCGGATGAGGATACTCTGATCATCATGCCCGGGGCCGCCTTCGACTGCCGGGGAAACCGCCTCGGTTATGGCGGAGGCTACTACGATACGTATCTGTCACGCTTTCCGCTCTGCCGGAGGGCAGCCCTCTGCTTTCCGGAGCAGCTCATTCCATCCGTCCCCGCAGAGCCATCAGATATCCCCGCAGAGATTATTATTACAGGAAAGGAGATCATCGAATGTTTACCGGACTGCCAAAAGATCCGATGATTCTTCTGAGCGTTGTGAATACAAAACTCAGAGATTTTTATCACTCCCTGGACGAGATGTGCGAAGATATGCAGATCGACCGGGAGGAGCTCACAGAAAAACTTTCATCGATTGATTATGAATATGATGCACAGAGAAATCAGTTTGTATAGAGAAAGAAAGGAAAACACTTAGGGAAATGTTTAACGAACTTAATTTCGATAGAATTGATCTGACTGCAGAGCCCCCGGCAGAGGAGCCTGCAAGACAGTATTATTTTATGGCAAAATGCCGGGAGTGGGTCAGTGATTTTCAGAAAAAGAACGAACGCCTGCCGAAAGCCTGCGTCGTAAATATGGGATGCCAGATGAACGCCAGAGATTCGGAAAAGCTTGCCGGCATCCTGGAACAGGTGGGCTATACGGAAGAAACCGACGAACAGAAGGCGGATTTCGTCATCTACAACACCTGTACCGTCCGGGAAAACGCAAACCAGAAAGTTTACGGACATCTGGGACAGTTAAGCCGCACAAAGAAGAAGAATCCGGACATGAAGATTGCGCTCTGCGGATGTATGATGCAGGAGCCGGAAGTGGTAGAGAAGCTGAAAAAAAGCTACCGCTTTGTGGATCTCATTTTCGGTACCCACAACATTTACAAATTTGCCGAACTTCTGTATGTCTGCCTGCAGTCGCCGGGACGCATGGTTATTGACATCTGGAAAGACACGGATAAGATCGTGGAAGATCTCCCGAGCGAACGGAAATATTCCTTCAAATCCGGGGTAAACATCATGTTCGGCTGCAACAATTTCTGCAGCTACTGCATTGTCCCCTATGTGAGAGGGCGGGAGAGAAGCCGGGATCCCCGCGCCATTATCCGGGAAATCGAGCGGCTTGTGGCTGACGGCGTGGTGGAGGTCATGCTCCTGGGCCAGAATGTCAACTCCTACGGAAAGACTTTTGATTCGCCCATGAGCTTTGCCCGGCTTCTTCAGGAGATCGAGAAGATCGAAGGTCTGGAACGGATCCGTTTTATGACCTCCCATCCCAAGGATCTCTCCGACGAGCTGATCGAAGTTATGGGAAGCTCGAAAAAGATCTGTCCCCATCTGCATCTTCCCATGCAGTCGGGAAGTACCAGGATTCTGGAGAAGATGAACCGGAGATACACCAAAGAGCACTATCTGGATCTTGTGGAGAAAATACGCCGGGCTGTTCCGGGGATTTCCCTGACAACGGATATCATTGTGGGATTTCCGGGTGAGACCGAGGAGGATTTCCAGGAGACGCTGGACGTGGTCAGAAAAGTCCGGTTCGACAGCGCATTTACGTTCATCTACTCCAAACGGACAGGCACGCCGGCGGCAGCTATGCCGGACCAGGTGCCGGAAGATGTGGTAAAGGACCGTTTTGACCGGCTTCTGAAAGAAGTCCAGGAGATCGCCTCTGAAGTCTGCGCCGTCCATCAGGGAACCGTGCAGGCTGTCCTTGTGGAGAGCGTAAACGACCATGATCCGCAGCTGATGACGGGGCGCCTCGGAAACAATCTTCTCGTCCATTTTCCGGGAGACGAATCCCTGATCGGAAAGATTGTGAAGGTCCGTCTGGACGAATGCCGGGGATTCTATTATCTCGGTGAGGCTGTTGATATGGATTGTAAGTGAAAATTCCTGCTGATGAAATTTTCCCAGGTAATAGAATTATCCATCAATAAATAAAAAAGAAATTTTTCCATCAATAAAAAGAAGAAAAACTGCCCAAACTATCTATAGTCAGAGAACTGCGCATTGCAGGGTTTCCTGTGATACGTCAGTCCTCCACATCATAGACAGGAGAGGGCGTTTTTTGTGAGAAAGGTTAGCGAGTACTTGTTTCTGGGCGCACTGGGCGGCACGATCTACTACGGGTTCGAGATGATTTTCCGCGGATTCTCCCACTGGACCATGTTTCTGCTGGGAGGGATCTGCCTGATTTTCTGTGCCCAGCAGGGCATATGGACGCACTGGACGGCGCCGCTGTGGAAGCAGGTGCTCTGGTGCGTCACATTTGTGACCGCCGGCGAATTTATTACAGGAATCATTGTCAACCGCATTCTGCACTGGAATGTCTGGGATTACTCGGGGCTGCCCTTTCAACTGATGGGACAGATCTGCCTGCCTTTTGCCATTATTTTTTCCGGGCTCTGTGCAGTCGGAATCCTCATGAGCGGCTTCATTCTGCACTACGTTTACCGGGAAGAAAAACCTGGGTTTCATGTACTTTAATTTCTTTTGTTGAACTGGATTTTCAAAAATGTTATACTGTTTTGAAGGGGCTTTTTTGCCCTTCCAAGATTATTTCACAGAAAAAGGAGTAGGAATGTGGCTGAATTAACACCAATGATGAAACAGTATATGGAGACAAAATCACAGTATCCGGACTGCATTCTCTTTTATAGACTGGGCGATTTCTATGAGATGTTCTTCGACGACGCACTCACAGCGTCGAGGGAGCTGGAGATCACACTCACCGGGAAAAACTGCGGCCAGGAGGAGCGCGCGCCCATGTGCGGCGTACCCTATCACGCCGTGGAGGGATATCTGAACCGGCTGGTTTCCAAAGGATACAAGGTGGCAATCTGTGAACAGCTGGAGGATCCCAAGACAGCAAAAGGGCTTGTAAAGCGGGATGTGGTACGTATCGTGACGCCGGGGACCAACGTGGATCCGCAGGCTCTGGACGAGACAAAGAACAATTATATCATGTGTATCGTCTACATTGCGGACCGCTATGGCGTATCCATTGCAGACATCACCACAGGAGACTATTTCGTGACAGAGATACCGGACAGTTCCAAACTGATGGATGAGATATACAAATTCTCTCCATCCGAGATCATCTGCAACGAGGCGTTCTATATGAGCGGAATGGATCTGGACGGTCTCAGGGACCGGCTGGGAATCACGATCTATTCTCTGGACTCCTGGTATTTTGACGATGATATCTGCCGGCAGAAGCTTCTGGAACATTTCCATGTCCGGGACTTCAAGGGACTCGGGCTGGAGGATTATGACTGCGGGATCATCAGCGCCGGCGCCCTGCTTACATACCTGCTCGAGACACAGAAGAACTCCCTGTCCAACCTGACCCACATCACACCGTATGCCGCGGGAAAATATATGATGCTGGACAGTTCCACCCGGAGGAATCTGGAGCTGTGCGAGACGCTGCGTGAGAAGCAGAAGAGGGGATCCCTCCTCTGGGTTCTGGACAAGACGAAAACAGCCATGGGCGCAAGGACTCTGCGCAAATATGTGGAGCAGCCCCTGATCGACAAGGCGGAGATCATCCGTCGGCTGGATGCCGTGGAGGAGCTGAAAAACCAGGCTATTTCCCGGGAGGAGATCCGGGAATACCTGACTCCGGTCTACGATCTGGAGCGGCTGATCACAAAGATCACCTACGGATCCGCCAATCCCCGGGATCTGACGGCTTTTAAGACTTCCCTGGAAATGCTCCCCCACATCCGCTGTATTCTGGAGGAGATGCAGACGCCTCTGCTCCGGGAGATTTATAAGGACCTGGATGCCCTTACGGATCTGTGCGATCTGGTCACCCGCGCCATCCGCGATGAACCGCCCCTCGCCATGAAGGAAGGAAATATCATCAAGGACGGCTACAACGAGGAAGTGGACAAACTCCGCCGCGCCAAATCCGACGGAAAGGACTGGCTGGCAAAACTAGAAAATGACGAGCGGGAGAAAACCGGAATCAAAAATCTGCGGGTCAAATACAACAAAGTATTCGGCTACTACCTGGAAGTGACAAACTCCTACAAATCCATGGTGCCCGATTATTATATGAGAAAACAGACGCTCGCCAATGCGGAGAGATACATCACGCCGGAACTCAAGGAGCTGGAGGATATGATCCTTGGGGCGGAAGACAAGCTCTATGCCCTGGAGTACGACCTCTACTGCGAAGTCCGGGATACCATTGCCGCTCAGGTGGAGCGGATCCAGCGCACAGCACGGGCGGTCGCGGGGCTGGACGTATTCGCCTCCCTGGCTCTGGTCGCGGAGCGGAACAACTATGTCCGCCCGAAGATTAACGAAAAAGGAGTGATCAACATCAAAGAGGGACGTCATCCTGTGGTAGAGAGGATGATTCCCAACGACATGTTCATTGCAAACGACACGTATCTTGATGATAAAAAGAACCGGATCTCCATTATCACCGGCCCCAACATGGCAGGAAAATCCACCTACATGCGCCAGACCGCGCTGATTGCCCTGATGGCGCAGATCGGCTCCTTTGTCCCCGCGTCAAGCGCGGATATCGGTCTGTCCGACCGTATCTTTACGAGAGTGGGAGCTTCCGATGACCTGGCATCCGGCCAGAGTACTTTCATGGTGGAGATGACGGAGGTTGCCAACATCCTGAGAAATGCGACCTCAAAAAGCCTTCTTATCCTGGATGAGATCGGAAGAGGAACCAGTACCTTTGACGGTCTTTCCATTGCCTGGGCGGTTGTGGAATATATCAGTGACAGCCGTCTTCTGGGAGCCAAGACCCTCTTTGCCACCCACTACCATGAACTGACCGAGCTGGAGGGAAAGATCGACAATGTAAACAACTACTGTATCGCCGTCAAGGAAAAAGGCGATGATATCGTATTCCTGCGCAAGATCGTCAAAGGCGGGGCGGACAAGAGCTACGGAATCCAGGTTGCAAAACTGGCAGGGGTTCCCGATCTGGTGATCGAGCGCGCCAAGGAGATCGTTCAGGAGTTAAGCGACGCTGACGTCACTGCCAGAGTCAGCGAGATCGCATCCAAAGAACGGGTCGTAAAGAAAAAACATAAAGTGAAAAAATATGACGAGGTGGATATCGCGCAGATGTCCCTCTTCGACACTGTTAAGGATGACGATGTCCTGGAGGAACTCAAAAACATTGATGTGGGCAACCTTACGCCCATCGAGGCGCTCAACACCATCTACCGGCTGCAGAACAAACTGAAGAACCGCTGGTAGTACAGCTATAACACAAAAAGGAGACAGTTATGCCGCATATTCAGGTACTGGATCAGGTTACAATCGATAAAATCGCGGCCGGGGAAGTGATCGAACGCCCGGCCTCCATTGTCAAGGAACTTGTGGAGAACGCCATCGATGCAGGGGCGTCCTCTGTTACCGTAGAGATTCGGGACGGTGGGATTTCTTTTATCCGGATTACGGACAACGGATGTGGAATTGCCTCTGACGAGGTGCGAAGTGCATTCCTCCGCCATTCGACGAGCAAAATCCACAGCGTGGAGGACCTTTCTCATATTTCCTCTCTGGGATTCCGAGGGGAAGCACTCTCCAGCATTGCAGCCGTTACGCAGACAGAGCTGATTACAAAGACGGCGGATGCCGAAACAGGCACCCGCTACGTCATCGAAGGGGGAAAAGAAGTATCCCTGGAGGAAACCGGCGCGCCCAACGGGACCACGTTTCTTGTAAGACAGCTTTTCTACAATGTCCCGGCGAGAAGAAAGTTTCTGAAAACTCCCATGACGGAGGCAGGGCATGTCCAGGATCTTCTCATCCACCTGGCCCTTTCCCACCCGGAGGTTTCCCTTCTTTTTAAAAACAACGGGCAGGAAAAACTGCGCACCTCGGGAAACGGAAAGTTAAAAGACGTCATTTATAACGTCTACGGCAGGGATGTGGCTGCCAATCTCCTGGAGATTGACTATGAGAAAAACGGTCTTCGCATCCGCGGCTATCTGGGCAAGCCCATCATTACCCGGGGCAACCGCAATTTTGAAAACTTTTTTGTAAACGGAAGATATGTAAAGAGCGGGATGATCTCAAAATCGCTGGAGGACGCCTATAAAGATTTTACCATGCAGCACAAATTTCCCTTTGCCGTTCTCCACTTCTCGGTGAACGGGGAGGAGATTGACATCAACGTCCATCCCACCAAGATGGAGCTGCGTTTCCAGAAGCAGCAGGATGTCTATAACGCAGTCTTTGAAGGGGTTCACAGGACGCTTCTCGAACCGGAGCTGATCCAGCGCGCGGAAGTCCCGGATCCTGTGTCCGGTCCGGCTCCCGCGCCCGGGGATACCGCGGCAGATGCGTCCGGAAGAACAGGAAACACAGGAAGCCCCTTTCTGCTGCGACCCAGACAGCCGCAGCAGACACCGGCACAGCCGTCACAGACACAGCAGATGCAGGCGCAGGCGCAGCCTCAGCCGGAATCGTCTTATCCCAGTCAGATTCGGGAGGAGCCTGCGGCCTACCGGACCGGCGGGGCAGCGGATAATGCGGCTCCCGTGAATCCTGCCCGTTCCACAGAACCGGAAGTCCGTGATGAAGACTATTTCATCCGCAAGATGCGGGAGAGAGTCATGGCTTACCACGAGCGCAAATCCGCCGCGGAGGTTTCCGCCCGGAATGAGATTCACGGACAGAAAGAAGTCGTCCTTCCGGTTCACCAGGAGGAGGACGGAGCTGATCCGGTTCGCCGGGAAGAGGACGGGACTGATCCGATTCGCCCGGAGGAGAACCGGACCGATCCGGCTCCTTCAGAAGCGCCGCGGCAGATGGATTTATTCGAAGAAAACTTTCTCAAACGGGACGTGCGGGCAGAATACCGTCTGATCGGACAGGTATTTGACACATACTGGCTCGTCCAGTTCCAGGACAGTCTCTATATCATCGACCAGCATGCCGCCCACGAGAGAGTTCTGTATGAGAAGACACTGCGGGGAATGAAGACGAGAGAGTTTACCTCCCAGTATCTGAGTCCCCCGATTATCCTGACACTGTCCATGCAGGAGGCCCAGGTCCTTACCGAGCATATGGACCGTTTCTCGCGGATCGGCTTTGAGATCGAGCCTTTTGGAGGAGATGAGTTCGCCGTCCGCGCGGTTCCGGACAACCTCTTCGGCATTGCAAAGAAAGAGCTCTTACTCGAGATGATCGACGAGCTCTCCGACGGGCTCACCACATCCATGACGCCGGATCTGATCGACGAGAAAGTTGCATCCATGTCATGCAAGGCTGCGGTAAAGGGCAACAACAGGCTCTCCGCGGCAGAAGTGGACGCCCTGATCGGGGAACTTCTGACCCTGGACAATCCCTATCACTGTCCTCACGGCAGACCGACGATTATTGCCATGACAAAACGGGAACTGGAGAAAAAATTCAAGAGGATTGTATGATGAAACAGCCACTGATTATACTGACAGGGCCGACCGCGGCCGGAAAAACAGACACTTCCATCGCCCTGGCCAAAGCCGTGGACGGAGAGATTATTTCCGCGGATTCCATGCAGGTATACCGGCATATGGATATCGGATCGGCGAAGATCCGGCCGGAGGAGATGGACGGGATTCCCCATCATCTCATCGATGTTCTGGAACCGGAGGAGGACTTTAATGTGGTGCGTTTCCAGGAACTGGCAAAGCGCGCCATCCGCGAGATCTGCAGTAAGGGGAAAATTCCCATTCTTGTAGGCGGAACCGGGTTTTACATCCAGGCAGTTCTGTATGACATTGACTTTACGGAGAACGACGGCGACATGTCCTACCGGGCCTTCCTTGAAGAGACCGCCCGCAGGGAGGGCGCCGAATATCTTCACGGGATGCTTGAAAAAGTTGATCCGGAAGCTGCGGAGCAGATCCATGCCCATAACGTAAAGAAAGTGATACGTGCCCTGGAATTCCACCATCAGACCGGGCAGAAAATCTCGGAACACAACGCCCGGGAGCGGGAGAAAACTTCTGTTTATAATTCTGCTTATTTTGTGCTGACCCAGGACCGCTCCGTTCTCTACGAAAAGATTGACCGGCGGGTGGACCAGATGATGGAAGCGGGGCTGCTGGACGAGGTCCGCGCTTTAAAAGCCAGAGGACTGGACAAAAACTGCGTGTCCATGCAGGGGCTCGGGTACAAGGAGATTCTCGCTTATCTGGACGGAGCGTATTCTCTGGATGAGGCAGTGCGCATTATCAAACGGGATACCCGGCATTTTGCAAAGCGGCAGCTCACATGGTTCCGCAGAGAAAAAGATGTGATCTGGATCGACAAGACCGGCTCCGTCTCTGCGGAGGAGATCGTAGAGCGGCAGATTCTGCCCGTCCTGCATAAACGCAATATAACGGGCTCTTTTTCCGGGACACAAAAGGACGTTTCATAACAAGCGGTCACGGAAATATTACAGATAAGAATTTCAATATATTTACAACATATCACAGAGGAAACAGATATTATGGAAACGAAGAGAAACACAGAAATGAAAGAAATCTACAACAGTCTTGGCATTTCTCCCGAAGTCTGGGAGCTGGGACAGGAGACCGAGAAGGCCCTTTCCGAAAGATTCCGGGAATTTGACGAGACGGCGGAATATAACCAGCTCAAGGTGATCCATGCCATGCAGGAGAACCGGGTCAGCGAGGGATGCTTTAATTATGCCAGCGGATACGGCTACAGCGACCAGGGACGAGACACCCTGGAGAAGGTATACGCCTCGGCGTTCCACACGGAGGCGGCTCTTGTGCGTCCCCAGATCACCTGCGGGACCCACGCCCTTGCCATCGCCCTGGCTGCAAACCTGCGCCCGGGAGATGAGCTTCTTTCCCCGGTGGGCAAGCCTTATGATACTCTGGAAGAGGTGATCGGGATCCGTCCTTCAAACGGATCCCTGGCAGAATACGGCGTCACCTACCGTCAGGTGGAGCTTCTCCCCGACGGATACTTCGACTATCCCGCTATCGAAGCGGCCTTAAACGAGCGGACAAAGCTTGTCACTATCCAGCGTTCCAAAGGATACCAGACCCGTCCGAGCTACTCCGTGGAGAAGATCGGCGAGCTGATCGCATTTATCAAGGAACGTCGTCCGGATGTGATCTGCATGGTAGACAACTGTTACGGCGAATTTGTAGAGCGCATCGAGCCCAGTGATGTGGGCGCGGACATGATCGTGGGCTCCCTGATCAAGAATCCGGGAGGCGGACTTGCCCCCATCGGAGGCTATATTGCCGGAAGAGAAGATCTGATTGAAAACTGTGCCTACCGTCTGACTTCCCCGGGACTGGGAAGAGAGGTTGGCGCTTCGCTGGGGGTCATGCAGTCCTTCTATCAGGGATTCTTCCTGGCGCCTACAGTGGTGGCCTCCGCTTTGAAAGGAGCCGTCTTTGCAGCAAATATTTATGAAAAGCTGGGCTTTCCGGTCATCCCGGACGGCAGGGAATCCCGTCATGATATCATCCAGGCAGTGACTCTCGGCTCCCCGGAAGCAGTGATCGCTTTCTGTCAGGGAATCCAGGCTGCTGCCCCTGTTGACAGCTACGTTACGCCGGAGCCGTGGGCGATGCCGGGCTATGACAGCGACGTGATCATGGCAGCAGGCGCGTTTGTGCAGGGTTCTTCCATCGAGCTGAGCGCCGACGGTCCCATCAAGCCGCCCTATGCCGTCTATTTCCAGGGGGGACTTACCTGGTACCACGCAAAACTTGGGATTCTCAAATCCCTGCAGTGCATGATCGACGCGGGAGTTATCGATATCCGGAAGATCCGTCAGTAATCCGTTAAAAAAAAGACAGGAGTCAGATTATGAGAACAGTTACTGTTGTCGGAGGCGGAGCCTCCGGTATGATGGCAGCCATCACAGCGGCGGAATGCGGAGTGAGGGTGATCCTTCTCGAACACAATGCAAGAGTGGGAAAGAAGATCCTCTCCACCGGGAACGGCCGCTGCAACTTCACCAACATCCACCAGGAGTCCCTCTGTTACCGGTCGGAGGATCCGCTTTTTCCCTGGGGGATTATTCAGAAGTTCAGTGCCCAGGATACCATTGCATTTTTTCTGAAGCTGGGCATATATTCCAAAAACAGGAACGGATACCTTTACCCCAATTCCGACCAGGCGTCCGCAGTACTGGACGTGCTTCGCATGGAGCTTTCCCGTCTCAATGTGGATGTGCGCACAGAACAGGAGTGCCTGGAGATCCGTCCGGTGCATCCGTCCCGGGGAAAACATTCATCGCAGGAAGATTCTGCGGGCTTTTCCGTGCGAACAGATAAGGAGTCATTTTTCACCGACCGGGTCATTCTCTGTGCCGGTTCCAAAGCCGCTCCTTCCTCCGGATCGGACGGGTCCGGATACTCCCTTGCAAAAAAGCTGGGACATCATCTGATCCCTGTGCTTCCGGCTCTTGTACAGCTCAGATGCAGAGAAAATTTCTTCAAAAGCATTGCCGGTGTCCGGGCAGACGGAAAAGTGTCCGTCTTTGCCGGGGAGGAACTTCTGGCTTCGGACCGCGGGGAAATCCAGCTGACCGATTACGGGATCTCCGGAATACCGGTATTCCAGGTGAGCCGTTTCGTATCCCGCGCCCTTTACGAAAAAGAAGAGGTGACTGTCCGGCTTGATTTCATGCCGGATCATACGCAGGAACAATTTGCGCAGTTTTTAAAGAGCCGCATCCGCATGCGCCCGGATAAAACACTGGAGCAGTTTTTCACCGGTCTGTTCCACAAGAAGCTCTCTGACCTGTGGATCCGCCTCTCCGGGATCCCCCGCACAAAGACGGTGGAGAAGCTGACAGAGGATGAGATCGAAACCCTTGTCCGCCTGGTCAAACAGTTCCGCGTAACCGTCCTGCGCACCAATTCCTTCGAGCAGGCGCAGGTCTGCTGCGGCGGAGTGGACACCGCGGAAGTGAACCCGGATACGCTGGAATCCCTGCTTGTCCCCGGTCTGTACTTTGCCGGCGAGATCCTCGACGTGGACGGCATGTGCGGAGGATACAACCTGCAGTGGGCATGGTCCAGCGGACACCGGGCAGGAGAGGAGGCAGCCCATGCTTAGAATCAGTCAGCTCAAGCTCCCGGCGGAGCACACGGAGGAACAGCTCCGCAAAAAAATCGTGAAAACACTTCATATAAACAGCGGCGACCTGACCTGCATCCGGATCCGCAAACGCTCCCTGGACGCCCGGAAAAAGCCGGAGCTGTTCTATGTCTATACCGTGGATGTGGAAGTGAAAAATGAACCGGCTGTAAAAAAGAGGGCAGGAGAGAAGGTCAGTATTGTAAAAGATATCCCCTATTCCGCACCGGAACATGGCACGGAAGACGGAGAGGGGATCACTGCCGTGATCGGAAGCGGTCCTGCCGGACTGTTCTGCGCCTACCTGCTGGCCAGGGAAGGATACTGCCCCGTTGTGATTGAGCGGGGAGCCCCGGTTCAGGAACGCCGGGCGGATGTGGAGAAATTCTGGGAGACGGGCGTTCTCAATCCTGCATCCAACGTACAGTTCGGAGAGGGAGGCGCAGGCACTTTTTCTGACGGCAAGCTGAACACACTGGTCAAGGATTCCCGCGGCCGGAACCGGTTCGTACTGGAGACCTTTGTCGCTTTCGGCGCGCCTCCGGAAATTCTTTATGACCAGAAACCGCACATCGGCACGGATATCCTGATCCAGGTGGTGGAGGCAATGCGCAGGGAGATCATCCGCCTGGGCGGTACCTTCCGCTTTCACAGCCAGGTCACGGACATTCTTCCCGAAGAGCAGTTCCTGGTCATCAACGGAACCGAAAAGGTCCGGGCCCGGGCAGCAGTCCTGGCTGTCGGGCACAGTGCGCGGGATACCTTTGAAATGCTGCACCGCCGCGGATTCCCCATGGAACCCAAGGCTTTCGCTGTGGGCGTGCGCGTGGAGCATCCCCAGAGCCTGATCGACCACTCCCAGTACGGGCGCGCAGAACGGGGAAATCTGCCGGCAGCCGCCTATAAACTGACGGAACACACGAAGAGCGGGAGAGGAGTCTACACCTTCTGTATGTGTCCCGGAGGCTATGTGGTAAACGCTTCCTCCGAAGAACACCGGCTTGCAGTCAACGGCATGAGCTATCATGACCGGGCAGGAGTAAATGCCAACAGCGCGGTAATCGTCACCGTGACACCGGAAGATTACGGAGCAGACGGTCCCCTCGCCGGAGTGAGCTTTCAGCGCGCCCTGGAGGAGCGGGCATGGAAGGCGGGAAATGGAAACGTACCGGTCCAGCGCTTTGAAGATTTCCGGGAAAACCGGATCAGCACCTCTTTCGGGCACATTCATCCCTGCATCAAAGGCTCATATACTTTCGGCGATGTGAGAGGTATCTTTCCGCCGGAACTTGCGGAATCACTGGAGGAAGGGATCACCGCCATGGACCGGAAGATCCACGGCTTTGCCGACGATGACGCCCTGCTGTCCGGTGTGGAGAGCCGGACTTCCTCCCCGGTTCGGATTCTGCGAAATGAAAACTTCACCTCCGAAATTTCCTGGATCTATCCCTGCGGCGAGGGCGCCGGATACGCCGGCGGAATCACCTCGGCGGCGATGGACGGACTGAAGACGGCGGAGGCGGTGATCCGGAGATTTTGCATATAGAGAAGGACATCAGATATCGGATCCGTCCAGCCATGCACAAAGCCCGACCGCGCTCCGCACGCCCGGGCTTTACGGCTGCGCCGTATGCCCCCAAAACAGAATCTCCGGATATATGCGAGCATATATCCGGCGTTCTGTTTTGGGGGCGCATGGCTTTTTTCACAAAAAATTAAGATTCGTTCTCTATACATGTCTTTTATTCTGTGCTAAAATTAATCGTTGTATTGTTTCGTCGCAGTGATAAAATAGAATATGAAGAGCAATACGATCAAGGAAATGTACCGCGAAGAGCGGCCTTATGAAAAATGTGAAGAGTATGGAGCGGAGAATCTCACGGATGTGGAACTGTTGGCGGTTCTTCTTCGGACCGGAACAAGAGGCGAGAATTCGATACAGCTCGCCCAGCGGCTTCTGCACACAGGTTTCACCGGGGAGGGCGTGCTAAGCCTCCACAAGTGGAACCGGGAAAGTCTGATGCAGGTGAAAGGAATCGGGAAAGTGAAAGCTGTCCAGATCCTCTGTCTGGCAGAGCTTTCCAAGAGAATGGCGAAAGCCGCAGCATCGGAGGGGCTTAATTTTTCCGCGCCTGAGACAATTGCCCGCTACTATATGGAAGATCTGCGCCACAGGGACAGGGAGGTTCTCAGACTTCTTCTCCTCAATGCAAAGGCACGGCTGATCGGGGAGAGCGACGTTTCTACCGGTACGGTGGATATGGCGCTGATTTCGCCGCGTGAACTTTTTGTGGAGGCGCTGCAGCGGGGCGCGGTCTTTATTATCCTGCTGCACAATCATCCAAGCGGAGATCCCACACCGAGCAAAGAGGATGTTCTCATCACGCGCCGGGTGCTTGAAGCCGGACGGCTGATCGGCGTGGAGCTGCTGGATCATATTGTAATCGGGGATAACTGTTTTGTCAGCATGAGGGAAAAGGGCTTTTTGAACACAGGGCCCGACAAGTAGTTTCTAAGGGGATGGAATCAGATTTATGGCCAGGAATGTTTACGGACTGGATTTGGGAACATATGAAATAAAGATATTTGACAAAAAAAAGGACAGTATATGGCGGGAAAAGAACGTAATCGCCATGAAGGACAAAAGGTATATTTTTTCCGTAGGCGACGAAGCCTATGAGATGTATGAGAAAGCGCCGGACAATATCCAGGTGGTTTTTCCGATGAAGAACGGGGTGATCGCTCATTTCGACGATATGCAGTATCTTCTGGGAACACTGCTGAAGACGGACCGGCACTTTGTGCGCGGATCCGAATATGTGATCGCTGTACCCACAGATGTGACCGAGGTGGAAAAGAAAGCTTTTTATGATCTTGTCTTCCACTCGGAGGCACGGGCGAAATCCGTGCGCATCGTGGAGAGAGGACTGGCGGACGCCATCGGTTTCGGCATCGATATCATGAATGAAAAGGGCGTCTTTATCGCTAATTTCGGGGGCGGGACGACAGAGCTTTCCGTTCTTTCTTCCGGCGGTATGGTAATGAACCGCCTGGTCAAGACGGGCGGGGAGCATTTTGACTCTGCCATCGCCGGACTGGTGCGGCACAACAGGGATTTTCTGATCGGAAGGCTTACGGCAGAACGGCTCCGGCGGGAATTCGGAGTGTTTGACCAGTCTACGGACAGCAGGCTTACCGTTGCAGGAAGAGATCTGATCACCGGCGTTCCCTCACAGACGGACGTTCCCATCAGTCTTGTGCGCGCCGCCATGAAGGAGCCGCTGGAGGACTGTGTCCACGCGATCAGATCCATGCTTGACCGGACTCCTCCTGATGTAAGGAGAGGAATAGAGGCAAACGGGATCTGCCTGACCGGCGGCATCGGCAATCTGAAGGGGCTGTCTACATACCTGGAAGAGAGCATCGGACTTCCGGTGTTGACAGTGCCATCCCCTGAACTCTGTGTTGTCAGGGGGCTGCAGAAAATTATTCAGAACAAAACATATTACAGGCGTCTGACCTATTCCATGTTGGACGAAGATTACAGGTGGTTGAGATAATATGAAAAAGAAAAATCAGAAATCCGTCGTAAACAGATATATCCTGATCGGTCTTTCTGTTTTCTGCATTTTTATGATGGTTTTGTCCTCATTTTCAGACCGGGTCGGAGGCCCGTTCCGGGCTGTTGCAAATGTCACGGTCATTCCCCTTCAGCAGGGGATTAACCAGATCGGCATCTGGCTGAGTGATATTACGGAGAACTTTGCTACCATGCAGGACTTGCGGGCAGAGAATGAACAGCTTCAGGAGCAGGTGGACAGCCTGATCTCGGAAAATAATTACCTCCAGGAGCAGCAGTATGAATATGAGCGTCTTCAGGAGCTCTATAAGCTGGACCAGAATTACGCAGACTATGAAAAGACCGCGGCCCATGTAATCGGCAGTGACTCCAACAACTGGTTCAGCACCTTTACGATTGACAAGGGAAGCAATGACGGTATTGAGGTAGATATGAATGTAATGGCCGGAAGCGGCCTTGTCGGAATTGTCGTTGATGTGGGGCCTACCTGGGCGAAAGTCCGCTCCATCATTGACGATTCCAGCAATGTCAGCGGTATGGTTCTGTCCACATCGGACCGCTGTATCGTCAGCGGCGATCTCTCGCTTATGAGCGAGGGGCAGATCCGCTTTGAACAGATGGAGAACAACGATAATACGGTTGCAGTAGGCGATCAGATCGTCACATCATATATCAGTGACAAGTATCTGCAGGGAATCCTGATCGGATATGTCAGTGAAGTCAATGTAGATTCCAATAACCTGACCCGTTCCGGTTATATTATTCCGGCGGTGGACTTCAAGAACATCCAGGAGGTACTCGTCATCACCACAACCAAGGCGGAGCTTACCGGTGAAGGGACCTCCGGCGATGCTTCAGGAGAATAGGAGAGGAGCTTTTCATGAAAGCATTAAAAATCAAGCGGTTCGCTGTGACCGCCGTCATTCTTCTTACCGCCTATTTGCTCCAGTGTACGGTGTTTTCCTTCCTGGAGCTGGCGGGAATCCGGCCCAACCTGCTGATTATTGTCACAGCTGCTTTCGGATTTATGAGAGGATCCCGTGAGGGGATGCTGGTCGGATTTTTTTCCGGCCTGTTCGTCGATATCCAGTTCGGGGATATAATCGGCTTCTATGCCCTGATTTATCTGCTGATCGGATTTATCAACGGTCTGTTTGAGCAGATGTACTTTGATGAGGATATCAAACTTCCCCTCTTTCTGATTGTTATCAGTGAGTTTATCTATGGGGTTGTTATTTATTTTCTTGAGTTCCTTTTGAGAAGTGATTTCAATTTTCTGTATTACTTAAACAGGATTATCCTGCCGGAGCTCATCTACACTTTGGTGATAACACTCGGGCTTTATCCGTTGATCCTTTTTATCAACCAGAAGCTTGAAGCAGAAGAAAAAAGGAGTGCAAGCAAATTTGTTTAGAGAAATTTTAGACCGCTTCAAAGAAGCCGGTGAATACCTGATGCGTAACAGGCTTGTAATGCTGATTGTCGTTTTCTGCCTTACGTCCTCCATTCTGATAGGACGGCTGTTCTACCTGCAGATTATCCGGGGAGAAGACTATCTGGAGAATTACGAGCTGCAGATCCGGAGAACTACGACGATACCTGCCACCCGAGGAAACATCTACGACCGCAACGGCAGCCTGATTGCATACAATGAGCTGGCATATTCCGTCACGATCGAAGACAGCATTCCCAGCGGGAAGGACAAGAACGAGCTTCTGAATGCCGTTCTTGACAAGGTTCTCTCCATTGTGGAATCCCATGGCGACTCTGTGATCAGTTCATTCGGAATCACGCTGAACTCTTCCGGAGAGTACCAGTTTACCCAGCGCAGCGAGACCCAGCGGCTCCGTTTCGTGGCAGACGTATACGGGCTGGCAACCATTGACAAGCTGTCTGCCGATCAGAAGAATCAGACTGCAGCTGAGATCATTGATTATTTATGTTCGGAGAAACGCTATGACCTGGACCAGGAGAGCCATGATGCGGCCTATATCCTGAAGATGATCAACATGCGCTATGCCATGAGCCTTACCAGCTACAGCCAGTACATGGGGACCACCCTTGCCTCGGACGTGAGCGATGAGACTGCGGCGGCAATTATGGAAAACAAGGATTCCCTTACCGGTGTTGACATTTCGGAGGAGTCGCTGAGACGATATCCGGACGGAGAATATTTCGCATCGATCGTCGGCTATACCGGCCAGATATCCCAGTCGGAGTACGATGCTTTAAGCGATGAGGACAAGGAACGCTACTCCCTGTCAGATATCGTCGGAAAGACCGGAATCGAGCAGACTATGGACAGTGTGCTCCAGGGTACAAAGGGCGAGTCCACCTTCTATGTGGACAACCTCGGTAAAATACTCGATACTGTCAGCCGGAAAGAGCCGGAAGCCGGAAATGACGTCTACCTTACCATAGATAAAGATCTGCAGATCTACGCCTATAACCTGCTCGAGGAGAAGCTTGCGGGAATTATCCTGAACAAACTGCGCAATGTGCTTGATTACGATCCGGCGGAGGCCAAGAGCCAGAGCGATATTATCATCCCGGTGGGAGATGCCTATAACAGCTTTATCTCAAATGAGATCATCGACATGGACCATTTCGGCAGTGCAGACGCCCAGACGGCAGAGCGCACTGTATACGGCATTTTCCAGGAGAAAAAGACTTCAACTCTGTCCGCTATCCTCTCGGAGATGCAGAATCCCGATGCATCCGCATACAGGGACCTGTCAGAAGAGATGCAGGCTTATATGTCCTATATTGTAAACGACGTTCTGGATGACCAGACCGGCCTGCTTCTGACGGACAGAATCGATACAAGCGATCCGACCTATACGGCATGGCGCAGCGATGAATCCATCAGCCTTTACACATTCCTGAACTATGCGATCACCCAGAACTGGATCGATACATCACTGATCGACGACAGTTCCTATTCGAGTTCGGAGGAGATTTACCAGGCACTTGTAAATTATTTGCAGGAATATTTGAATGAGGATAGTGATTTCGACAAACTTCTCTATGAATATCTTATAAAATCAGGAAGTGTCAGCGGAGCTTATATCTGTGCGATCACCTATGAGCAGGGCGTCCTTCCCATGGATGAGAGTGCATACAACGGCCTGCTTGACGGAAGCGTCAGCGCTTATTCCTGGCTGTACAGCAAGATTGATAATATCGAGATCACACCCGGCCAGCTGGCGCTTGACCCGTGTTCCGGCGGTCTGGTACTGACCGATCCGAATACCGGCGATGTCCTGGCATGTGTTTCCTATCCGGGATATGACAACAACAGACTTGCCAACACGATGGATTCGGCTTATTATACCCAGCTCAATACAGGGGATGCAAACACCTTTTACAACCGTGCCACACAGGAGCTGACTGCTCCGGGTTCTACTTTTAAGATGGTTACATCCGTTGCCGGACTGACGGAAGGCGTGATCGACGGCGGCACATATTTAAGCTGCAACGGCCCGTTTACAAAGGTTACGCCCAGCCCGAGATGCTGGATCTATCCCAGCGGGCACGGAAGCCTGAATATTACCCGGGCGCTGCAGGTATCCTGCAACAACTTCTTCTACGAAGTGGGCTACCGTCTCGGGATTGATGAGAACGGGAATTACAACAGCGAAACCGGAACCGACAAACTTGCAAAATATGCCGAGATGTTCGGTCTGGGACAGAAATCGGGTGTGGAGATTTCCGAATCTTCGCCGCAGATTTCTACAGAAGACTCCGTTCGTTCTGCCATCGGCCAGGGCAACAGCAACTACACGGTCAGCCAGCTCAACCGCTACGTCACAGCCGTGGCAAACCGCGGAACCGTCTATGATCTGACCCTGATTGACAAGACGACAGATTCCAACGGAAAGCTGATCAAGGATTACTCTGCGGAAGTGATCAACACTATGGATGAAGTCAGCTCGACGACCTGGGATCTCGTCCAGGAGGGAATGCAGAGGATGGTGGCTAACTCATCGACCTTTACCGGATCCGGCATCTCCATGTCCGGTAAGACAGGTACTGCACAGCAGAGCAGTCTCCGCTCCACACACGCGCTGTTTGTCGGCTACGCGCCGTCAGACTCCCCGGAAATCTCCATTGCAATCCGTATCGCTTACGGATACACTTCCTCCTATGCAGCGGAAGTGGCGAGAGATCTTGTAAGGATTTATTTCAACCGGGATCTTGCAGGCGAGCTGATCACAGGAACGGCTGCCGACCTGGGTACTGCGATTTCCGGAGACTGATGCGCTGCACTTTATAAAACGGGATTACAAACAGGGGGAATGCAAAGTGGACAGACTGGTGACGATCAGGAGCAGCCGTTACGGTATGGATATACAGCTTGATCCGGATGTACCGTTTCTGGAACTGACGGAAGCACTGAACCGGAAATTCAGCGACTCCTCGAAGTTTTTCAAGGGCGCCCGGATGGCTGTCAGCTTCAGCGGCCGGACGCTCAGCCGGACGGAAGAAGCACGGATCTTAAAGATCATCAGTGACACGACCGATATCGAAGTGGTATGCATTATAGAGAAAAATGAAAAAAATGAATTAATGTACAAAAGCGTCGTCGAGCAGACTCTCTCCAACATTCAGAAAAAAGAGGGTCAGTTCTACCGGGGTACTCTCAGGAGGAGACAGATCCTTGAATCGGACTCGAGCATCGTGATTCTCGGCGATGTGGAGCCCGGTGCGAGGGTGGCTGCCAAAGGAAATATTGTCATCGTAGGAGCTCTTTACGGTTCGGTTCACGCCGGCGCATCAGGAGACAGGAACGCGTTCATCGTAGCTCTTTCCATGCAGCCGAAGCAGCTCATGATCGGTGACATTGAGGCAAAACGCCAGATTATCTATCAGGAAAGCCTGAACATCAGCGGTCCGAAGATCGCAGTAATCGACGGAAAACGAATTTACCTCGATCCGCTTGTAGACTGACCGCAGAAGAGGGCAGGCCGTTGCAATATATGTAGGAGGAAAAACAGCATGGGCGAAGTTATTGTCATTACTTCAGGAAAAGGCGGCGTCGGCAAGACGACGACAACAGCAAATATCGGCATTGGTTTGTCGCGGCTCGGGAAAAAGGTCGTAGTGATCGACACGGATCTCGGACTGCGGAATCTGGATGTAGTCATGGGACTGGAAAACCGGATTGTCTACAATCTTGTGGACGTCATTGAGGGAAACTGCAGGCTGAAGCAGGCGCTCATCCGGGACAAGCGTTTCCCGGAGCTCTATCTGCTCCCATCTGCCCAGACGCGGGATAAGACAAGTGTCTCTCCGGAGCAGATGAGAAAGCTGGTTGACGGCTTAAAAGGAGACTTTGATTTTATCCTTCTCGACTGTCCCGCCGGCATTGAACAGGGATTCCAGAATGCCATCGCCGGGGCGAACCGGGCGATTATCGTCACCACCCCGGAAGTGTCTGCCATCCGGGACGCAGACCGCATTATCGGTCTCCTTGAGACATCAGGGATCCGGCAGAATCAGCTGATTATCAACCGCCTCCGGGTGGATATGGTAAAGCGGGGCGATATGATGACCGTTGACGATGTCACGGAGATTCTTGCCATCGGACTGCTCGGCGTTATCCCGGATGACGAACAGGTTGTAATTGCCACAAACCAGGGAGAGCCGGTAGTAGGAGAGGAGTCCGCTGCGGGAGCAGCATATGAGCGGATCTGCCGCAGGCTTCTCGGAGATGAGATTCCGATCAATGACTTCACCAGGCCGGAAGGATTCCTTGAGAAGATCTCCAGCCTCCTGCACAGGAATTAGGAGGGAGCGCCATGAGTGTACCTTCTGTTTCCATTGCAAAAGAGCGGCTCCGGAATCTGCTCATATCCGACAGAATACAGTGTACACCTGATGCGGCGGACAGGCTCTCAAAAGACCTGTACAATACCGTCTCAAAATACATGGAAATCCGTCCGGAGGATTTCAGGATAGAGATAACACGTACTGACATACATATCAGATATACAGGAGAATCAAATTGAATTTTATTTTAAAGAATCTAAAACAGCGCTACAATTTAAAAGATTACCGATTCAGCCTTGTTGCATTCGTACTTGTACTTTCAACCATAGGTGTTTTTATGGTGAGAAGCGCCCGCCCGGATCTCATGACCAGACAGATTATGGGAATCGGACTTGGCGTTGTTGCCATGATTGTAATTTCACTGATTGATTACAAGTGGGTGCTCGGACTGTACTGGCTGATCTATGTCGTAAATATCATCCTTCTTGTAGTTGTTCGCTTTACTCCGCTTGGAAAGGTTGCAAACAATGCAAAGCGTTGGATCGAACTCTTCGGATTTCAGTTCCAGCCATCAGACCTGACAAAGATTCTGATGATTCTGTTCTTTGCCAAGTTCCTGATGGACCGGGAGCATAAAATCAAAGACCCGAAGACGATCCTCCAGGCCATCGCCCTGATTCTGCCTTCCCTGGCACTGATCGTTATCCAACCGAACCTCTCAACCACACTATGTCTTGCAGCTCTGTTCTGCGCGCTGCTCTACCTGGGAGGCCTGAGCTACAAGGTAATCGGCACGGCTCTTGCCATAGCGATCCCTGCCTTTATCATTGTCCTGGTGATTGCCGTACAGCCCAACCAGCCGTTTCTCAAGGATTATCAGCAGGAGCGTATTCTGGCATGGCTGGAACCGGAGAAATACGCGGATGACACTGCTTACCAGCAGCTCAACTCGGTTATGGCGATCGGGTCCGGACAGCTCTCAGGGAAAGGATACAACAACGACGCCACTACCTCAGTAAAAAACGGAAATTTCGTATTGGAACCGCAGACGGATTTTATTTTTGCAATTATTGGTGAAGAATTAGGATTTGTGGGTTGTTGTGTCGTTATATTTTTGCTATTATTAATAATAATAGACTGCATCTTGGTTGGTTTGAAAGCAAAAGATACAGGAGGGCGGATTATCTGCGGCGGAGTTGCCGCGCTGATAGGAATCCAGAGTTTTATCAATATCGGCGTGGCTACCATGATCCTTCCAAACACAGGTCTGTCCCTTCCCTTTGTAAGTTATGGACTGACTTCCGTTGTATGCTTTTTTATGGGAATCGGGTTCGTACTGAATGTTGGCCTGCAGCCTAATAAATATCAGTAAGGAGAGAGTTGCGACTATGAATATCGGATTAATAGCACATGATGCGAAAAAGAAACTGATGCAGAATTTTTGCATAGCATACCGCGGAATACTCAGCAAACATGAACTGTATGCGACAGAGACAACGGGAATTCTCGTGGAAAATGTCACGAACCTGAGCATTCACAAATTTTTGCCCGGACACCTTGGCGGCAAACAGCAGCTTGGTTCCCAGATCGAACACAATAACATCGATCTGCTGATTTTTTTCCGTGATCCGCTTACTCCGCGTTCCCATGAACCGGATGTCAACGATATTGTAAAACTTTGCGATATGTATAATATTCCGATTGCCACGAACATTGCTACGGCAGAAGCTCTGATTCTGGCACTCGACAGAGGAGATTTGGACTGGCGTGAAATGTACAAATAATAACCGGACTTCTGTAAACAGGGTCTCCGTGAACACGGGACCGGGAGAACATACCGGCCGGGGCGCATCCGCCAGAAGCAGGGCGGCGGCCCGAAAGCGCCGGCTGATGAAAAAAAGACGGAGACAGCAGCGGATTGCAGCCGTGCTGATCTCCCTTGTCGTTCTGATCGGAGCAGGTTCTGCCGCATTTTTCCTGTTTTCCGGATTATCAGGTGACACCGTGGCCGCTTACGGGGCGGAGAAGTACAGCAGGAGCCTTTATGAAGGCACTCTTTTTGCGGACGACCTCTGTGTTTCCACAGAAGATGTGGCGCTGGATGGCTTCGCGGATGACGCTTCCTTTTATGCGGCCGGACTTTTTAATCTGAACAGCAGGAGCGTAGTATGCGGTTACCATCTGTACAACCGGATCTATCCCGCCAGCACGACAAAAGTTCTGACAGGATATCTGGCGCTGAAATACGGGAACCTTGAGGATGTCGTCACAGTCAGTGAGCATGCCACTGATTTTGAGTGGGATGCCTCTGTGTGCGGACTTCGCACAGGTGATCAGATCACACTGTACGATCTGGTATGCGGCCTGCTTCTTCATTCGGGAAATGACTGCGCCACTGCAATTGCCGAACATATATCCGGAAGCGAGGAAGCTTTTGTCGAGCTGATGAATAAGGAGGCCCGGGCGCTCGGTGCGACGGGAACACATTTCGTCAATCCCCACGGCCTTCCTGATGAGGAACATTATACGACGGCATATGATCTCTACCTGATGTTCAATGCGGCTATGAAAGATGAGCGGTTCGCCGAGATCATATCCATGACATCCTATAAGGGCACGCTGACCGGCGCGGACGGCACAGTGCGCACGGAGACATGGGAGGCGTCCAATTACTATTCTTCCGGACAGGTACAGGCTCCCGATGGGATCCGTGTTCTGGGCGGCAAGACAGGGACGACAGATCTCGCCCGCAACTGTGTAATCCTTTACTGTGTGGATTCTCAGGAGAATCCATATATTTCAGTGATTATGGGGGCTTCCAGCCGTAACGCCCTGTATGAAGCGATGAACCGTCTTTATACAGCCGGAATCAGCGCATAAGACTATGTGACGCATAAGCCGGTGAGAATGAATGGAAATGCAAAAGCCTTCCGCGCGGAAGGCTTTTGTTGTGATCATCCTGCGGATGTGATCCTTTTTTTGCAGATGTGATCTCCTTTATTCTGACATGCCTCTGATTCTGCCGTACAGGCTGATAAGGTACAGACCACACAGCCCTACGATCGTGTAGACAATCCTGGAAAGCCAGCTCAGGTCGCCGAACAGGAACGCCACAAGATCGAAGCGGAACAGTCCGATCAGAAGCCAGTTCACAGCACCGATGATAACAAGTGTCAGAGCGGTATAATCAAACCATTTCATGTTATTTCCTCCTTTTCCATGTCAATGATTTTATTATTACCGTAAAAACTGGAAATATACATGAAGAAATGTTATACTGTCTAAGTTATGAATATGCAGGAGGTTTATCCCATTTTGGCAGAGAAAAAAAATAAATCGGTCAGCATAAAAAAATACAGAAACAAACGGGAATTTAACGTCGGACTTCTCCTTTTTGCCATTATCTTTCTCTATCTTATCGTCACGGTCATCCGCTCTCTTACAGGGACGCAGATCGCGGCTTATGAAGTGAGAGAGGGGAGTATTGTCCGGGACAACTCCTATACCGGCCTGGTAATCCGGGAAGAGACGGCTGTGCTCTCGGAGGGAAACGGATATGTGATCTACTACCAGAACGAAAACAGTAAAGTGAAAGCGGGAAGCAATATTTACGCGCTTTCCCCGAACCGGCTTGAGCCCCGGGAAAACACCGGTCAGACGGATACCTCCACCGCAGAACTCAACGCGGAGGTGCAGTCTGCCATCGTTCTTCAGATTCAGAATTTCAATGAAAATTATCGGGAGAATGACTTTTCTTCTGTATACACATTAAAAAATGAAGTCATCTCCTCACTGCAGGATGCTCTCAGTGAGACAAAGACAGATTATATCGGGGCTGCGATTGCCGCCAGCGGTCAGAATGTCACTTCTTACCAGACTTCCCGGGACGGAATCGTTGCATTTACGGTGGACGGCTGCGAGAGTCTGACTGCGGAGAATTTTACGGAAAAGGATTTTGACCGTTCAGATTATGAAAACACGCTCCTGCAGGACCAGATGAAGGTGCAGACCGGCGATCCCGTATACCGCCTGATCACCTCTGACAACTGGTCGGTCATCGTCCCTCTTTCCGATGAAACCGCTGCCGAACTTGCAGAGGATGAAGTGTCACGGATCCGCGTGCGCATCGACAAGGACAGCGAGACAATGGTCGCCGGGTTTTCCATTATAGAAAAGGACGGAAAATCTTACGGGCGTCTTGATTTTGACAATTCCATGATCCGCTACGCTGAGGAGCGTTACCTGAACATTGAGCTGATTCTGGAAGATGAAAGCGGTCTTAAGATTCCCCGTTCATCGGTTGTGGAGGAAGATTTCTTTGTAGTTCCCGGGGAATATATTACCACGGGAGGGAACAGTTCTTCCAATGGAGTCATGATTTCTGACGGGAATGGAAACGCCACCTTCCAAAGCGTGGGCATCTATTCTACATCGGAAGACGGGGAAGTATATTTAAGCCGGGACGAGCTGAAAGAGGGCGATATTCTGATCCGGCCGGATTCCACGGAGACGTTTACCGTCGGGGCGGTGAAGCCGCTGACCGGCGTGTATAACATCAACCGGGGCTATGCCGTATTCCGGAAGGTTACAATCCTCTGCGAGAGCGATGAGTTTTACATTGTACAGGAAGGGGACAGCTACGGGCTGTCGAATTACGATCATATTGTCCAGGACGGCAGTACCGTTGATCCGGACGAGGTTGTATTTCAATAGCGCCGTTTGATCATTTACAATAACATATATAAAGACAGGAGGAACAGATAATGTTGAAAGATCAGCTGGAGGATGTGGAACAGAAGATTCAGGCAGCCTGCGACAGGGCAGGGCGGAACAGGGACGATGTCACCCTGATTGCAGTCAGCAAGACAAAGCCGGTGGAAGTGTTGAAAGAGGCATATGATCTTGGTATACGTGTATTCGGAGAGAACAAAGTCCAGGAACTGACAGAAAAATACGAGGCGCTTCCCCGGGATATTCACTGGCACATGATCGGACATCTTCAGACAAATAAGGTAAAATATATCATCGACAAAGTCGATCTCATCCACTCCGTAGATTCTCTGAAACTTGCCGAAACAATTGAGAAAGAAGCAGCCAAGCATGGGAAAGTCATGGATATTCTGGTCGAGGTAAACGTTGCGGAAGAGGAGAGCAAGTTCGGGCTGAAAACAGAAGAGGTGATTCCTTTCATCGAAAAGATTTCAGAATTTCCCCATATCAGAGTGAAAGGTTTAATGACAATTGCGCCTTTTGTTGAAAATCCCGAAAAAAATCGTACAGTTTTCGCAGATTTACATAAATTATCTGTTGACATTAACGATAAAAACATTGATAATGTTACTGTGAGCATACTTTCGATGGGGATGACCAATGACTACGAGGTTGCGATCGAAGAGGGCGCTACTATGGTACGTGTCGGAACCGGTATCTTTGGTGCCAGAAATTATGCTGTATAGATCTGCCGGCGTCGCTGTGTCCCGCTGATCTTCAGCAGAGCCTGGAACAGAAAGTATGAAAAAAAGAAGGCTGCATGCGCCATCGCATGCAAGATAGGAGTGTAAAAATGGGTGTATTTGATAAATTTCTGGACATCATGAAATTGAACGACGATGACTACGATGACGATGAGTTTTATGATGATGACGAGTATTATGACGATGATTATGAAGAGAAGCCCCGTCGTTCCCTGTTCGGAAAGAAAAATGCAAAAGAAGAGAACTATGACGACTTTGACATGGAAGAGGAGAAGAAGTACCAGCCTGCGGGAAGCAGCAGCAGTAAGGTAACTCCGATGAGACAGCCTGCCCAGAAGAGAGGCGGCAACATGGAAGTCTGTGTTGTGAAACCGACTTCCGTTGATGATTCCAGGGAGATTACAGAGACACTGCTCTCCGGGCGCACGGTTATTCTGAATCTTGAAGGCATGGATCTCGAGATTGCGCAGAGAATTATCGATTTTATCTCGGGCGCTACTTTTGCAATCAGCGGAAACCTGCAGAAGATCTCTAATTATATCTTCCTTGTGACGCCTACCAACGTTGATATTTCCGGTGATCTTCAGGATCTTCTCGGCGGTTCGATGGAAACACCGAGTGTGAGAGGCAGATATTAGGATTGAACATGTACAGAGACAGTCAGGAAAAAGATGTGCAGATGCTGGAAAAACGTTTTATCGAGCTTTCCCGGTTGGCATATCAGCGCGAGATTATTACATATACGGATTTTCTGAATCTGAATGAGCAGAATATTTTACATACCCTGCCAAAAGACAGACTTTTTACAGGCTACAGATCTTTTGGCGGGTATTTTATGGCAGAGCGTCAGATGGCGGCATTCATCCCTGATGCTCTTTATTTGCGTTACGGAAAATCAGAACTCACTATGGAGGAACTGGATTTTCCTTTCTGTGCAGTGAAAATCTCTCCCCTGAACCGGAAATTTGCCGGGGAGATGTCGCACAGGGATTATCTCGGCGCAGTGCTCAACCTGGGAATCGACCGTTCCAAAACCGGGGATATCCTCATAGACGGCAGCGACGCCGTTATTTTCGTACACCGGGATCTGGAATTCTTCCTGAAGGAAGAGCTTACAAGAGTGCGTCACACCTCTGTCAGACTGGATTCCATTGATATTCAGGACTTTGACTATACGCCGCGTTACGAGGAGATCAGGGGCACTGTAGCGTCCGTAAGGCTTGACAGTCTGTTAGCCCTCGCCTTTTCTTCCTCCAGATCCAGGCTTTCCGGCCTGATCGAGGGCGGCAGGGTCTTTGTAAACGGGAAACTTATCACAAGCAACGGATACCAGCTCAAAGACGGCGATATTGTTTCTGTGCGCGGAATGGGAAAGTTTCGATTCGAGGGAACGCAGGGGACAACCCGCAAGAACCGGATTACCGTCTCTGTCCGCAGATATGTGTAGTAGCGGATTTACAGACATGTGTTGCAGAACAGACGAAATTACTCAGTAAGGATGGACATATCAGAATGAATGCTTTGCAGAAAAGAAAAAATATTACAAGTTATCTACTGGCACTTGCCGGGTTTGCGGTGGCTGTTTTTGCCGACCAGCTCACAAAATATCTGGCTGTTCTATTTTTGAAAAATGCTCAGCCGTTTACGGTAATTGACGGGGTATTCGAATTTCACTATCTGGAAAACCGCGGTGCGGCTTTCGGGCTGATGCAGAACCGGCAGTTCGTCTTTGTGATCGGTGCAGCGGCAATTTTCATTATATTTGCTTATCTGTACGGTAAACTCCCGCACGAGAAGAAGTATTATCCGCTCCGTATCTGTGCGGTTCTCCTCTGTGCCGGAGCCGTGGGAAATATGATTGACCGGCTCAGACTGAATTACGTAATCGACTTTCTCTATTTCAAGCTGATCGATTTCCCGATTTTTAATGTTGCGGACTGCTATGTGGTGATTTCCTGCATCTCTTTCGTACTTCTTATCTCTTTCTATTACAGGGATGACAGCGACTTTGATTTTCTCAAATCCGGGAAGAAGAACGGGACGCAGGATGAAAGCAAAAAGGAGAATTAGGAAAAGGAGAATCAGATGGAACAGATTAATCTGACTGCAGATCTGTCAGGGGAAAGGATTGACCGTTTTCTGTGCGGAAAGCTCAATGACCTTTCCCGTTCTTATATCCAGAAACTTCTGAAAAACGGAAGTATTACCGTAAATGATAATCCGGCAAAATCAAATTATAAGGTATCTTCCGGCGACAGAATCTGTGTGGAAATTCCGGATCCGGAACCACTGGACATCGTCCCAGAGGATATCCCCCTCGATATTCTTTACGAGGACGACGAAATCCTGGTGGTAAACAAACCGAAAGGGATGGTTGTTCATCCGTCCCCCGGGCATTACAGCCACACTCTGGTAAATGCCCTTCTGTATCACTGCCGGGACCGTCTTTCCGGGATCAACGGCGTTCTGCGCCCCGGGATCGTCCACCGGATTGATATGGACACCACAGGTTCCCTGCTTGTCTGCAAGACGGATCACGCCCATCAGATTCTGGCTGAGGAGCTGAAGGAACACTCTATTACAAGGCGGTACCACGCGGTTGTCTGCGGAAATATAAAGGAAGATTCCGGAACTGTAAATGCTCCTATAGGAAGACATCCGACAGACCGGAAGAAAATGAGTACAAAAGCGGTAAACGGGCGTCCGGCTGTCACCCACTACAGAGTCCTTGAACGGTATGGAGACTATACTTATATTGAGTGTGAGCTTGAAACCGGGCGCACACACCAGATCCGTGTCCACATGGCGAGTATCGGTCATCCGCTGCTCGGTGACGCGGTATACGGACCTTCCAGATGCCCTTTTAAGCTTCAGGGACAGACGCTCCATGCCAAGATTCTCGGGATACGTCATCCGGTTACAGGGGAATATATGGAATTCGACGCGCCGCTTCCCCAGTATTTTACAGAGCTTCTTGAACGTCTGAGGAAGAGCCGGGGCTGACGGAATAACAGCACAGAGCGCCGGCAAAATCATAAGAGAATGAAGAAGAATTTATTTTAATATTGTCATTTTCCTTTTTTCTCGTTATAATAGTCATATAGTAAGTGATTGAAGCACTGTTTTTTATGCAAAATCACAATATATGCTGACGCAAAGGAGAGTGGCTAATTATGAAAACAAATACGATCATTACAATCGGACGGCAGTTTGGAAGTGCAGGCCGGGAAATCGGGCGCAGGATTGCGGAAGATTTTGAAATTAAACTCTATGACAAGGAGATGCTTGCCAGAGCGGCCAAAGAAAGCGGGATCTGCGAGGAAATATTCGAGACTCACGACGAAAAGCCGACGAACAGCTTTCTTTATTCTCTCGTGATGGATACCTATTCCCTCGGATATTCCGGCAACAGCTACACAGACATGCCGATCAACCACAAGGTGTTTCTCGCACAGTTTGACGCGATCAAAAAGATTGCCGATGAAGGTCCCTGTATTCTGGTCGGAAGATGTGCTGATTACGCTCTGGAGTCCTACAAAAACGTCGTCAGTGTATTTATCCACGCAGATATGGATACAAGAATCCGTCGTATCGCACGGATCTATGATCTGACAGACGCCAAGGCAAAAGATCTGATCATCAAGACAGATAAAAAGCGCTCCAGCTATTATAATTATTACACCAACAAAAAGTGGTCGGATGCAGAGAGCTATGAGCTCTGTCTGAACAGCGCAGAGCTGGGCATTGAAGGGACAGCTAAGATGATCGAGGAATATGTGCTGAGAAAGGAACAGATAAAGAGAGAAGACCGGAAAATCTGATATTAAAAAAACTCCTCCTAAAAAAAATAAAATGAAAATGCGGATACTCAGAATATTGAATTTACATATAATCTGAGCATCCGCATTTTCTGTTTTTCAGTTATTCTTTTTCCGCATTTCTTTCGGCATTCGGCTCATCGGGTATGAATTACCCGCTCCGGCCATCCCTGAATATTTCCGTTCAGAATTGCATGGAACATGCGCTCTTTGGCGCCGGGATGGTCATGGTTGAGCTGATGAAGAAGCTCTTTGGCATACTGCCGCTTCGTGTATCCGTCCACCGGACATTTGCTCTTTACCACCGGAAGATCATATTTGTTTTTAAACCCGATGACATCCATCTCGTCCACAAACATGATGGGGCGGATCACCGTCAGATCCATGCGGTCCAGATAGGTCTTCGGGGAAAAGGAGTGGAACCTGCCTTCAAAGATCAGGGAGAGAAGCATGGTTTCGATAATATCGTCCTTATGATGGGCATATGCCACCTTGTTGCATCCCGCCTCCTTGATTGCCTGGTTGAGCGCTCCTTTTCTCATCTTTGCGCAGAGAGAGCAGGGATTCGACTCCTTGCGCACGTTAAAAAGAATATTATAGATATCCGACTTGACGATTGTATAAGGGACATCCATCTCCCGGCACATTTCCTGAATCGGGGAAAGATCAAAATCCTCGAACCCCAGATCCACCGTTATGGCGCTGAGTTCAAATTTCTTCGGGTAAAAGCGCTTCAGGCCGTGCAGGGCGCACAGAAGCGTCAGGCTGTCCTTTCCTCCGGAGATACCTACCGCAATATGGTCGCCCTCCTGGATCATTTCATATTCGTCAACAGCTTTTCTTGTAAAGCTCAGTAATCTCTGTAACTGCATTGTACTCTAATCACTCCATCGTCACTTTTTGATAGTTTCTGTATTCCGCAGAGTTTATCCCGGAATTACGCTCCAGTCATATATTATACTGAGATCCCGGCATAAATACAAGAATAAATATCAGTAGCAATCAATCACACTTCACGGAGTTTCACAGCGCCGGCGGCCTGTCTGCGGCGGTTTTCATCGATTGCCGCATAGTGCTTTTTCGTGGTATTGACATCCTTATGCCCGAGAACGTCCGCTACAAGATAGATGTCCCCGGTTTCCCGGTAGAGCGCCGTGCCGTATGTACTGCGCAGCTTGTGGGGGGTAATCTTCTTGTTGGGCGTCACTTCGCGGGCGTATTTCTTCACCATATTTTCCACAGCCTGAACGCCCATACGTTTTCTCTGGGTTGACAGGAAAAGCGCATTTTCATGTCCGGGAAGAGGAACCGTTGTTTTCCGGGTCGTGTAGAGATACATTTTCAGAGCGTTCTCCACCTCCTCGCCGAAATAGACGACCATCTGATTGCCGCCTTTCCGTGTGACAGTAATCCCGTTGTTTTTGAAATCCACATCCTGAATATCCAGCCCCACACACTCTGAGACTCGGATTCCGGTGCCGAGCAGGAGAGTAAGGATCGCCAGATCCCGGTTCTTTGTCTTCTCATAGTAAACTTTTCTCTGTCCTGTCAGGTTGTCCCCGCCATGGTCAACATAATCCAGAAGAAGCGCCACCTCGTCCGCGTCCAGACGGATAATCGCCTTGTCATGGATCTTCGGCATATCCACGAGAAGCGTGGGATTCTTTGTTATCATCTGGTGTTTGAAATAGTAACCGTAGAAACTACGCAGAGCGGACATCTTCCTGGCAAGTCCTTTTTCCGTGTTTGTGAGCTGTTTGTCATCGTTTTCATATACTTTCAGGTATTCCTGATATTCCTCGATATCTACGGGCTCCAGGCGCTCCAGATCATGGACCGTAAACTGATCCATCGTGTAATCCCTGTAAACCGGGTTATTTTCGATCAGAAAATGAAAAAAGACCCGGATATCGTATGCGTAGGAAATCCGCGTCCTGGCAGACGTTACGGGCTCCATGGCGCGGAAATAATCCTTCGCAAAAGGCGGCAGCGTCTTCAGAATATTCCGCAGCCTGAGCGTGTTGTCTATATATTTCTGTTCCTGATAGGTTTTCGTATCGTTTCCATTGTTTCCATTTGCGTTTTCATTTTTCTGTGGCATAACTGTTTACCTCTTATTTTTATACTCCATATTTGCAGATTTTCCTTAGTGCCTGTATAATTATAACAAATTCCCGGACTTTCGTCCACATCTTTTGGAAAAATCGGTATTTGTCGTATAGATCTATTTCTCAGTTTAAAACCGGACGCTCCAGGCAGCCTGCCCTTCCCGTCCGGTTTTATCTTGGAGTGTATATATATCAATACATAGGGATGTATATTGATACCTGATTTATCTGAACTCTGTGTCGTTATAGGCGATGATCAGATTCTGTCCGGCCTCAATGGAATCAGAGGTAAGATTGTTCATCTCTTTGAGAACCTCTACATATTCCGGAATGGAATCATATTCGGATGTCATTGTCTCTGACGCGATTCCCCATAACGTATCACCCGGTTCAATCACGATGCTTGTATAATATTTATAGAGAACCTGTTCCTCATTCTTTTCCTTTGCAGATACAAAAAATACACTGCAAAAAAGAAAGATGCATAATACAGCTGCAAATCCTGCGGCAGCTCCTGTGAGTGTTCTGATGTTCCTTTTTCTTCTGTTCGCTGTTCTCATTTTCCATTCCCCCTGGATAATACCCCGAAATTAATTTGATCGAACGTTTGTTCTCTACGTGTTTTATTATATGACACGAACATATGTTTGTCAATCCGTAATTTTTAAAAAAACCGAACATATTTTCGTAACATATGTTTGCTTTTTAAAAACTGCTGTGGTACTATAGTTAATAGCTGAAAATGTAAAGTTCTTGGAGGAGTAAGATATTATGTCACAGGGGAAAATAAGTCCGAAGCAGACGGAAATACTTGAGTATATAAAACTGCAGATTTTAAAGAAGGGGTTCCCGCCGTCTGTGCGGGAGATCTGTGAGGCAGTCGATCTGAAGTCCACCTCTTCTGTCCACTCTCATCTTGAGACACTGGAGAAGAACGGCTACATCCGCCGGGATCCCACGAAGCCGCGTGCCATCGAAATTCTGGATGACGATTTTAATCTGGTTCGCAGGGAGATGGCCAACGTGCCGGTGATCGGAAGTGTCGCTGCAGGAGAGCCGCTCTATGCGGAACAGAATATTGAGGACTACTTCCCCATTCCGGTGGAACGCCTTCCCAATAAGCAGACTTTCCTGCTGAAGGTGAAAGGGGAAAGCATGATCAACGCGGGAATTCTGGACGGCGATATGGTCCTTGTAGAAGAGACTTCCACGGCTTCCAACGGTGATATGGTTGTTGCCCTTGTGGAAGACGGTGCTACCGTAAAGACCTTTTACAAGGAAGAAGGCATTTACCGCCTGCAGCCGGAGAATGACTTTATGGATCCGATTATCGTACATGACGTTATAATACTCGGAAAAGTGATCGGTGTATTCCGCTTTTTTAAATAATTTTTACGGACAGAATATTACAATATTATAAAAAAAAGCAGCGGTCTCTGTTTTACTGATGTAGTATCAGCTTGACAAATACTGCTGCTTCTTTTCTATTTCACTTTTACTGTCATTTTCGCTTTTGCTGTCGTTCACTACAGCTCTTCTGCGCTGATAAGCTTTCCGTCCTTCCAGATCCTCTCCAGATCGTAGAACAGCCTGTTTTCCTTATCAAACACATGCACAATGATATCGCCGTAATCCATAAGCACCCATCTCCCGGTGCCCTGCCCTTCGCACTGGCGCAGCGAATAGCCTGCCCTGTGAAGCTGCTCTTCCACGCTGTCCACAAGGGCGTTCACCTGCGTGTCGCTGTTCCCGTTGGCAATGATAAAGTAATCCGCCAGAACGGAAATTCCTGTGATATCGATCACTTTGATGTCCTCGCCCTTTTTATCGCTCAGCGCGGCACAGGCGATCTTTGCCATCTCTCTTGACTGGTTCATCCTAGACCTCCTTTTTATAGAAATTATACGTTTTTACCGTCATCGGGTCAACTGCTTTCCCGCCGTTTTCCAGATATCTCACCGTGGAGCCTGCCGACAGACAGACCGCCTGGTCAATATCCCGGAAAACGATACCGCGGATCTCCTGAAGGCCCGGGATCTCTTTCCTGTTTGGCTCAATATAATCTGCAATATAGATAATCTTCTCCAGAAGAGTCATGTCCGGTCTTCCTGTTGTATGGTAGGTAATGGCATCCAGAATCTCCTGATCCCGGATCCCGTAATCATACTGTGCCAGGCAGGCGCCCAGCTTCGCATGGACGAGTGCGGGCATCTGAAGTTCGGACTCTGTCAGCTTGATCCCGATCGTCCGGCACATCTCTATCTGCTCCTTCGCCGGACAGAATTTTCCGCAGTCATGGAGCAGTCCCGCTGTCAGGGCTTTCTGCATATCCGCGCCGTAACACATTGCCAGTGACGCGGCTGTATACATGACTCCCAGGGTATGTTCGTATCTTTCCTTTTTCAGTAATTTGGATAATCTTTTTCTGATCTGTTCCAGTTCTTCCGTCATTATTGCTCTTCCTCCAGGTTCTCATGATCTTTCTGTCCGCCGTCCTTCTGATAGAGCCGGTGGACCCGGATGTATTCCGCCACAGTATCCGGCACCATATAGCGGACGCTTAAATCCCTGGCAGCCCGCTCCCGGATCGTCGTCGATGAAATCTCCAGAAGCGGCGCCTGAAGCAGCTCAATCTCCGCCCCGTACTTCTCTTTCAGGTATCCGATCTGCCGGCGCATCTCGCAGGCATCCTTGTCATCCCTCATGGCTGCCAGTATGGTGCATGTAGGAAAAATCTCCCTGAAATACATCCACTTTTCAATGGAAAAAAGGGAATCCGCTCCCAGTATAAAATAGAAGGAATAATCCGGATAGATCCGGTTAAACTCCCTCATGGTCTGATAAGTGTACGAATGATCCTTAATATCCGCCTCATACAGATTCAGACGAAAATAAGGCACACCGTCAATAGCCTGACGTATCATCTCCACGCGGTGCCCCAGCGCCTGTTTTGTGTCCTCCGTATCCTTGTGCGGCGGATTCCCGTTGGGGAGGAACCAGATCTCATCCAGCCCGAAATCCTCATAGGCAAACTCTCCCAGAAGAAGATGTCCGATATGAATGGGATCGAACGTTCCTCCCATAATTCCTATTTTTTTATTGTCTCCGTCTTTACCGGGGAAGCATGATTTTCTTCTTGTCATCTTTTCCTTCTCTGTAGAGTACGATCTTTTTCCCGATTACCTGTACAACCTGGGAACGTGTCCGCTCGGCGATGATCTCCGCAAGCTCCCGCGGGTCGTCCGCGCAGTTCTTGAGTACGCTGATCTTGATCAGCTCACGCGCCTCAAGCGCCTCGGAGATCGCCTGCGTCAGCCCCGGCGTCATACTGGATTTCCCGATCTGGAAAATCGGCTCCATGGTCATGGCAAGGCTCTTCAGATAAGCCCTCTGTTTTGTCGTCATTCCTGCTCTTCTCCTTGCTGTTTTGAATCAAAATTACTTGTAATAATCAAACTGGAAGCCATACATCTTTACCGTATCGCCTTCCTGAATTCCTGCCGCCTCAAGTTCATCGAGAATTCCCGTCTCCTTTAAAAATTTCTGGAAGAAGGCAAATCCCTTCTCGGAATCGAGGTTCGTATAGCCGAGCATCTTCTCGATCTTCGGTCCTTCCACAACAAACATGCCGTCCTCCTGCTCCACAGTATACGGCAGCTGCTCGTAGATCAGCTCGTCATCCGGGAAATACTCCTGCTCGAAGATAACCGGAGGCGTATCCATTGTCTCAAGCTGTGAGCTCACATAATAGAGGAGCTCGGATATTCCTTTCCCCGTTGCTCCGGATATGGGGAACACACGGATCCCTTTGGGCTCAAATTCCTTTTTCAGGCGCTCCACCGGATCATTCTCCGGATCATAGATCAGATCCGTCTTGTTCGCCGCAATCACCTGCGGGCGCTGTGCAATCTCCGGATTGTATGCCTCCAGTTCGGCATTGATCTTGTAGATGTCATCCACCGGATCACGCCCTTCCGTGCCGGCCGCATCCACGACATGAATCATCATCTTTGTTCGCTCGATATGCCGCAGGAACTCGTGCCCGAGCCCTACGCCCTCGGATGCCCCTTCAATGAGCCCCGGGATATCCGCCATAACGAATCCTTTTGCTCCATCCAGATCCACTACTCCCAGATTCGGGTTCAGTGTGGTGAAATGATAGTTGGCGATCTTGGGCTCCGCGTTGGTCACACGGGAAAGCAGGGTGGATTTCCCCACATTCGGAAAACCGATCAGCCCCACATCTGCAATCACCTTCAGCTCCAGACTGACTTCCAGCTCCCGGGCAGGCTGTCCCGGCTGTGCGTATTTCGGCACCTGCATGGTCGCCGTGGCGAAGTGCTGGTTGCCCAGTCCCCCTTTTCCGCCCTTTAAAACGACCTGCCGCCGGTTTTCTCCGGACATATCGGCAATTACCTTACCGGTCACAGATTCTTTGATCACCGTGCCCTCAGGGACGCGCAGGACGAGATCCTGTCCGTCCTTTCCGTGGCAGCGGCGCTTTCCTCCCGGCTCCCCGTCTCCGGCCGCATATTTTCTCTTGTGGCGGTAATCAGCCAGGGTGTTCATTCCCTCGTCCACTTCAAAGATCAGATCGCCGCCGCGCCCGCCGTCTCCGCCGTCCGGTCCGCCGTTTGGGACATAAAGCTCCCTGCGGAAACTGCAGTGTCCGTCGCCGCCCTTGCCGGATCTGATATAGATTTTCGCTCTGTCTGCAAACATAACTACTCCTTTTAAAATTCCTTCTGGTATACAAAAGCCCCAGACGAAAGGTCTGGGGCCATTACTGCCTTGATATACGAGTGAAAAGTTCCGGCCGGACTCTTCCAGTCAGTCCTCTTATTCAGCTACCGGATAGATAGAAACCTGTTTCTTATCTCTGCCTTTTCTTTCATATCTCACTACGCCGTCAACGAGTGCAAACAGAGTGTCATCTCCGCCGCGTCCAACATTCAGACCCGGATGGATCTTTGTTCCGCGCTGTCTGTACAGGATGTTTCCTGCCTTAACAAACTGTCCGTCCGCTCTCTTCGCGCCCAGTCTCTTAGCTTCGGAATCACGTCCGTTCTTTGTGGAACCAACTCCCTTTTTATGAGCAAAAAACTGAAGATTCATTTTCATCATGGTACTTACACCTCCTTGAAAACAATGTCAATGTATGGTTCTGAGTCGTCGCTGTCTTCTATTGCTTCCAGACCAAGAATCATGGAATCCAGCAAAAGTCCGGCATCGTGGGAGGGACGTCCCGCAAAGCGGAATTCAATGCTTCCCTCGTCCTCGTCGCTGACGCAGCTCGTCTCATCATCCGTAAAACGCTCAACAGAATTGACCGCATTGATGACAAGCGCGGAAACGGCAGCGCAGACAATATCATGTCCCGCCTCTGCAGCTCCTGCATGTCCCGTCACGTCAAACCCCGAGTATTCATGCCTTCCGGTCTTATAAACGGTTACCTTTATCATCGGACAGACCGCTTACGCGTTGATCTTGTCGATCTTGACAGCCGTATACTGCTGTCTGTGGCCATTCTTTTTGTGGTAGCCGGTTTTTCTCTTATACTTGTAAACGACAACTTTCTTCGCTTTTCCGTCGCCGATTACAGAAGCTGTAACTGTTGCACCTTCAACAGTCGGGTTTCCAACGACCAGCTTGTCGTTATTCACTGCAAGCACCTGATCGAATGTGTAAGTCTCTCCAGCTTCAACACCAAGTTTTTCTACTTTAATGATATCGCCTTCAGCTACTTTGTACTGTTTACCACCTGTTGCTATAATCGCGTACATATGGCACCTCCTATTATCATTACTCGCCAATTACGGTGGCTGTCACAGAGACAGCACTTTAAAAACCTCATTGTGCGGCATACTAGTGTAGTATATCACAGAGATTTTCAGGAAGTCAATACCTTTTCTGAAAATTTCTGTTTTGAAATTTCAGTCCCGGAAATTCCGGTTCTTCATATTTTCATAGCAGTATTCAATGATACTGCGCCGGGTAATGATTCCGATGAACTTCTTCTGGTCATCGACCACCGGAACGAAATTCTGGTTCATCGCCTTGCGGATCAGATCCTCCATATCCGAATCAGCCGAAACTGCTTCATAATCCGCTTTTCTCGGGAAGTCCTGGATAAAGATATTCTCCGCTTCCTTCAGGTTGAGATTCGTATATCTCTTGATTCCCCACAGAAGATCTCCCTCTGTAATTGTCCCCACATACTCTCCGCTCTTGTTCAGCATGGGAATGGATGCATATTTATGGTATTCCATCGTCTCCAGAACCTGTCGGAGCGTGCAGTGATCGTAGACAAAGGCAACTTCGCTCTTGGGTTTCAGAAAAAACAAAATATTCATAATAATTAAAGCTCCGTTTTTACAGTTCTGTCAGCACAAAGATCTCGTACAGCGCGCGGATCGCATTCTTGAAATCATCGTGGCGCACACCGATGATGATGTTGAGCTCACTGGATCCCTGGTCAATCATCTTTACATTAATATGTGCATGGGCAAGAGCAGAGAAAATTCTTCCCGCTGTACCTCTCGTGGACTTCATTCCACGTCCCACGACAGCAATCAGGGCGAGATCAGATTCCAGCTCAATATGATCCGGATTTACCGCCTTGTGGATGCCGGCCAGAATCTTCTGCTCTTTTTCCTCGAACACATCCTTGTGTACAAAGATCGTCATGGTATCGATACCGGAAGGCATATGCTCGATGGACACTTCATTGTCCTCAAATACCTGCAGGACCTTGCGGCAGAACCCGATCTCGGAGTTCATCATCGCCTTTTCCACTGTGATTGCGGCAAATCCGTCTGTACCTGCGATACCTGTGATCGTATATTTCGGTTTGCGGCAGGTTCCTTCCACGATAAGCGTGCCCTTGTCCTGAGGCGCGTTCGTGTTGCGGATATTGATTGGAATTCCGGCCTTTCTCACCGGGAAAATGGCGTCCTCATGGAGCACGCTCGCTCCCATGTAGGAAAGCTCTCTTAATTCCTTATAAGTAATCGTCTCAATAGACTTCGGATTCTTCACAATTCTCGGATCTGCAATCAGGAAACCGGATACATCCGTCCAGTTCTCATACATATCCGCATGCACGGCAAGCGCCACCAGAGATCCGCTCACATCCGAGCCGCCTCTGGAAAATGTGACAACCGTACCGTCTTCCTTTGCCCCGTAAAACCCGGGAATCACGGCATTGTCAAGATGCTCCAGACACTCTGACATCAGATCGTTGGTCACTTCGTCATTAAAAGAGCCGTCCTCATTAAAACGCACCACTTCCGCAGCATCGACAAATTCAAACTGCAGGTACGCCGCCATGATCTTTCCATTTAAATACTCGCCTCTTGAAGCCGCGTAATCTTTCCCTGCTTTTTCGGAAAAGTTCTTCCGGATCACCTCAAAATCTTCATCCAGGGAAAATTTCAGTCCAAGCCCGTCAATGATCTCCTGGTATCTCTCGTGAATCTTTTCAAGCTGGTCCGTAAAATCCTGCCCCGCTTCCGCAGCAGCATAGCAGGCATACAGCATATCCGTTACCTTCGTATCGCTGGAAAAACGCTTTCCGGGCGCAGACGGCACTACATATCTCCTCGACGGATCCTCACGGATAATCGCTCCCACCTTCTTAAACTGCTCTGCACTGGCAAGGGAACTTCCGCCGAATTTTACTACTTTCTTCATCTCTTTTCTCATCCTCTCCAAACCTGTTCTCCATTCGTCTGGTATGCGCCGGACCCTTCCGGCACACTCTCGGTTCATTATTATAACGCCTGAAATCCGGCTTGTAAATGAAAAATGTAAATTACCCGGGTAATTTTTACAGTTCTTCTTTCGTGATCTGACCGTACTCCGCTCTTGCAGCCCGCTTCAGGTCATCCGGCTTCAGACGGATCTGCATTCCCAGCTTTCCGCCGCTGACATACATGTATTCCAGATTTTCCGCACTCTCGTCAATTACTGTGGGAAACTGCTTCTTCATGCCGATGGCAGTGCAGCCGCCCCGCACATATCCCGTAACCGCCGTGATATCCTTTACGTGGAGCATCTCCACAGACTTCTCTCCCACTGCTTTCGCCGCTTTCTTCAGATCCAGCTCGGCAGCGATGGGGAGGACAAATACATAATGGCCGCCGCTTTTCCCCGTCGTGACAAGAGTCTTGTAAACATGGTCGTGAGGGAGACCAAGGTGGTCTGCAACCGTAATCCCGTCCACAAACTCCTCGCATTCGTAGGTCTGATATTCATAAGGTATCTTGTTTCTGTCAAGAATGCGCATGGCATTCGTCTTTAATTCTTTCTTGCTCATAAGTTCACCTGCTTATAAAATTTCACCAGTCCATAATTTTACCCGTTCATAATCTTACCTGCTCATATAATGGCCGCCGCACCTTCTTCCGGGTCACCTCCACCAGATTCAGCGGTGTCATATCCACCAGCGTAGTCTGGATCGGATCTGCGGCAAGGAATGTTCGGAACTCTTTCAAAAAAGAGCTGACATTTTCTTCCGATTCCATATTGATAAAGTCGATGATGATAATTCCGGAGAGATTCCTCAGACGGATCTGACGTGCCGCCTCGCGGGCTGCCTCCAGATTCATCCTGAAGATTCCCTCTTCATTTTTCGCCTTCCCGATATTTTTACCGGAGTTGACGTCGATCACAGTAAGCGCTTCCGTAGGCTGTATCACCAGATAACCGCCGTGTTTCAGCCAGACCTTCTCTCCCAGAGCTTTCTCCAGGGCAGTCTGTGTGCTGTATAACTTTCCAAGGGGGAATTTCTCATCGTCATAGAGCCTTAAAAGTCCAAGTTTATCCGGTATTTCCACCTCAAAATAATTTCGTATACTTGTATACAATCCCTTATCTCCAACGATAATCTCTTCCATTCCTTCCATATAGACATTCTTCAGGTCTGAAATATAGGACGGCGGCGCTGATTTGAGACAGGAATAGCACACCCGCATCGGAGCAGTCTCCACGATCTTCTCGTATTCGCTGCGCAGACGCTCAATCTCCTCAATCACTTCTCTGAAATCCGCATCCTTTGCATTAGTGCGGACTATAATGCCGAAACGGTCGTTCTGTAGTTCCTTCAGGCGCTGTTTATACTCATCCCTCAGGCTGCGTGGCAGCTTCGACGATACACCGATCCTCGTATTCCCATGGGTCAGCACGGCAAATCTCCCGGTAAAGCTGATATTGCTTGTCACGGTCGGCGCCTTCGTCTTTACCGCCTCCTTGCTGATCTGTACCACAAGCTCGTCACCGATGCAGAGAGGCTTTTTCCCGATTTTATTCGTAAAAAGAGCTGTTCCGCACTCTTTCATGTCATAATAGCAGTTCACGCCGCTCTCGATTTCCACGAAAGCAGCGCCGATATTCTGCACAATATTCCTGACTTTTCCAATATAGATGTCCCCGATCAGATGACGTCTCTTTCCATCCCCGTCATCCGAAGCACAGTGGATCTCCACGATGTCATCATCCTCCAGAAAGAAGGTGCGGATCTGATGTTCCGTTTTTTCAATCAGAATCTTTCGTTTCATTCCAGTTCTTCCCCCAGATGTTCCAGAGTCACAAGTCTGCGCTCCCCGTCTTTCCCGCAGTCTGCATACATCTCCAGCCTGTGATATGAGAACACGGGCATCTCCCGCTCTTCGCCAGTCTCATGCCCACCGCCGGCGTCTTCTGTCCCGCCGCCATTCTTCACAGTTTCCGTATCCGCGGCGCCAATCCCGGCATAATCCATGAACGCCTCCATCACCAGATCCGGTTTCAGGTTCTCCGAACTTCCCGCTGCAAGCTGGAGAAAAATATCGTCTCCCCGGAGCTCCCACTGATAGATCAGCGGCCGGATATCCACTTCCCTCTCGCTCCGCTTTGTCTGTTTGACGATCCGGATCTCCGGCATAGACATAAACTCCCTGAACTTTTCTTTCCAGTCATCCGGCAGTGTCCCTTTTCTGAGGGAAACCAGATAGTCCGCCCCTGCAAGAATCGTCATGCCGGTCATCTTCTTCTCGTCGGAGATTTTCCGGAAGCTTAACACTTCGATTCCTTCTACGCACGCCTCATTCATCCGCCGCACTGCCTCATTGCTGCTGATCGGTTCAGTCAGCTCGATATCGAAATACTCGCCGTCACTGGAGAGTCCGATTCCCAGCGGACTGGCAAAAGACATAATCATATGCGGGCTGTATCCCCCGGTAAATGCGATGGGAATGTCTGCCCGCCGCATCACTTTCTGAAAGAAGCGCATCACATCGAGATGTCCGATAAAACGAAGCGCCCCGTATTTCCTGAACTTAATTCTTGCCTTCATAACAGACACCTCCTCCGAATTTTGCCGCGCCGCAGCCGGAACACTGCATCCGGCAGTTCGGCGTCACTTCGCCTTTCATAGCACGCTCCCACTCCCGGTATAAAAACTTCCTGCTCACGCCGGTATCGATGAAATCCCAGGGGAACAGCTCGTCCGGCTTTCTCTCCCTCAGGTTGTAAAAGTCAATATCCACTCCGGTATTCTCAAACGCCTGCATCCACAGGTCGCTGCGGAAACTCTCTGTCCAGGAATCGAACAGACAGCCCAGGCGGTAAGCCTCTTCAATCACAGCGCCCACTTTCCGGTCTCCCCGTGCCATCACGCCTTCCAGAACCGTACCTTCCGCGTCATGCCAGTTGTATTTCAGGCTCTTCCGGTTCAACTGCTCTTGGAACTCGTGCTTCACGATGGAAGCCCTTCTCACATACTCCTCCGCCGGATACATGGATGCCCACTGGAACGGGGTAAACGGCTTGGGAACAAAGAAGGAGGAACTTGCCGTGATCTGGCACTTCCCGTTTCTCTGATCCTTGGGAATCTCATAATATCTGCGCGCCACTCTGTCCGAAAGCCGTGCGATCTCCTTCATGTCCTCCTCTGTCTCCGTAGGCAGTCCGAGCATGAAGTAGAGCTTTACCTTGCTCCATCCTCCCTCGAATGCCTGTCCGGCGCCTTCCAGAATATCTTCCTCCGTCAGCCCCTTGTTAATCACATCACGCATTCTCTGGGACCCCGCTTCCGGAGCAAAGGTCAGGCTGCTCTTCCTCACATCCTGCACCCGGCTCATCACATCCAGAGAAAAAGCGTCGATCCGCAGGGACGGAAGAGAAATATTGATCCCTTTATCCTTGAACTCATCGATCAGGAAAAGTACCAGTTCTTTCAATTCCGAATAATCACTGGAACTTAAGGAGCTCAAAGAAATCTCCTCATGGCCGGTGCTTTTGAGCATGGCACGCGCATATTCTTTCAGGCGCTCCACATTTCTCTCCCTGGTGGGACGGTAGATCATGCCCGCCTGGCAGAAACGGCATCCGCGGATACATCCTCTCTGGATCTCCAGCACCACCCGGTCCTGGGTTGCCTTGATAAAAGGCACCACCGGTTTCTCCGGATACGGTGCGTCTGTCACATCCATAACCACCTGCTTTTTCACCACGGCAGGAGCATGCACATTGTTGGGTGTAAAGGACTTCAGCGTACCGTCTTCGTTGTACTCTGCATCATAGAAGGCCGGCACATAGATGCCCTCAATCTGTGCCGCCCTCTCCAGAAATTCCCTCCGGCTTCCGCCGCTTTGCTTCCATTCTTTATAGGCGTCAAAAAGCTCATCATAAGCGGTCTCTCCCTCGCCGACATAAAACAGATCAAAAAACTCTGCCAGAGGCTCCGGATTATATGCACATGGACCCCCGCCGATCACAAAAGGATCCTCATCTGTCCGCAAAGATGCATGGAGCGGGATATGGCTCAGCTCCAGAACCTGGAGAATATTCGTGTAGCACATCTCGAACTGGATCGTAACCCCCAGAAAATCGAAATCACGTACCGGATCCTGGGACTCCAGCGCAAAAAGGGGAATATTCTCCTCCCGCATAATTTTGTCCAGGTCCAGCCACGGCGAATAGACACGCTCGCACCAGACGTCTTGCCGCCGGTTGAACATGTCATAAAGGATCTTGATTCCCAGATGAGATTCGCCAATTTCATACGCATCAGGGAAACACATGGCAATCCGGATGTCCACCTGCTCCCTGTCCTTCATCACCGAATTCACCTCGCCGCCGATATAGCGGGCAGGTTTTTCTACTTTTAATAAAATATCATCACTTAAAGCCAGTTTTCTCATACTCAATTCCTTATTTTTCATTCTATATTTCATTCATTTTTTGCCTGTCCTTAATTGTACTATATGCATTATCATCTGTCAAAGTCTTATTTTCTGCTGTATACAGGGATACATATGAAAAAACACGGTCAAAAAATCACTCGGGAAATCCCGGGTGATCGTCACAGTTCTCCCCATGCCTCTTTCACCGCCTCCACATCGAAATCCGCCCCGATCTGATCCACGATCGCCGTGCTGTCCACCTCTGCTACAGACGTCCCGTTCTGATCCATGTACACGAAAAAGATAAAGCACAGAATCCCGATCACCAGGCGTATGTAAAAGCTGCCGCCGGACGGCCGGCTCTCCTCTTCACTGTTTTCATAGAGACTGTGATAGATATTTCCATACCGGGGATGCACAGCAGGCACATCCCGGTGTTCGTCGTAAAGTTTCCTTGTCTGCCGGAGCAGTTCTCTCCTGCGCATTTCCGAATCATTCATGACATTTCCTTCCCGGTTCCCGCATCAGCTTTTCCGGCTTTCCATTTCTGCATCCCACGGATTACAGAAAAATGCAGGAGCTCATTTACTGTCCTTTGCAATAAATTATTCTCCTGCATTTTCTCTTAGAACTTTATTTCCGCTCTTAATTTTCAAGCTTACCGATCTACCTGTCTGCCAGCTCGCTTGTAATATCTTCCCAGGTCACGCCGCGCTCAACCATGAGCACCATGGCGTGATAGAGGAAATCACAGATTTCATACTTGATCTCCTCCGGATTGGGATTCTTCGCGGCAATGACGATCTCAGTCGCCTCCTCGCCGACTTTCTTCAGGATCTTGTCGATTCCCTTATCAAACAGATAATTGGTATAAGATCCCTCTTTTGGATGAAGCCTGCGGTCCACAATCGTGTCATACACGGACTCGAATACCTGAAGCGGATTTTTCGCGTCATAGTCCGCGCCCACAATCGTCGTGTAGAAACAGGAGCGGTTCCCTGTATGGCAGGCGGCTCCCACCTGTTCTACCTTGGCAAGCAGGGTATCCTTGTCGCAGTCGATGGTCAGAGATTTCACATACTGGAAATGTCCGGATGTCTCGCCTTTTACCCACTGGCTCTGACGGCTGCGGCTGAAGTAGGTCATCCTTCCCGTCTTCACGGTATGTTCAAAAGCTTCCTCGTTCATGTACGCCATCATCAGCACCTCGTTGGTCTTGTAATCCTGGACAATCACAGGGATCAGACCGTCCGAATTCAGTTTGAATTCACTGAAATCCATCAGGCTCTCAAAGGACGTCATCTGGATTCCCGCATCCGCACAGATCTCCTTGAAGCGGTTGAAATCCATATCTGCGCTGCTGATAAACATACCGGAAACGCCTTTTACCCCGTCGCTCTTCAGGATGCGCAGGATCTCGCTCTCATCCATGGTATCCGTCACCACAACGCAGGGAATGCTAGTCACATTCATCACGGAATTCAGATCCAGCCTGTGCATGAATATCAGTTCGGAGCTGTATTCTTCCAGAAGATGCTGCTGCTTGAACAGCGCGTCAAAGTCGTTTAAGGACACGGCGATCCGCTCTTTTCCGAAACGTTTGGACACTTCCTCGATCAGGTCCAGGGACAGTTTCTTGGAGAAATTCAGCATGGCGCGCTTCGCGCCTGCGTAGAGAATCTTTTTCACATCCTCCGCCCGTCTTATATTTCCTCCGGCAGTCATCGGGATGCTGATGACCCGGTTTATCTTCTTCATCAGATCAATTGATTCATCATGTTCTTCATCCGAATTGGAGAGGTCGAAGACAATCAGTTCATCTGCGCCCCTCTCACAGTATTTTTTTGCCAGTCCGACGACATCGTCCGAGACAACGTTTCTGTCGTCAAACCATTTTACTGCCTTTCCACGGTCAATGAAGATACATGGAGTCAGTCTTTTATAACTCATAGTTCTGTATCTCCTTTTATTCGCTTTCCAGTTGTATATTTCCTTACAGGGACCCCTTGGTGGACCAGACATCTCTGATTCTCGGCTCCTCGGAAACCGCCATGTCAAGGGACTTTCCGAATGCCTTGAACAGAGCTTCCGCCATATGGTGGTTATTCCCCGGGTCCAGGATCTTCAGATGCAGGTTCATAGCTGCGCTGTAGGAGACGGCATAGAAAAATTCCCGCACCATCTCCGTGTCCATTCCGCCAAGACGGGGCACGGTAAACTCTGCCTGAAAATTCAGATAGGGTCTTCCGGAAAGATCCACTGCCCCAAGCGCCAGCGTCTCGTCCATGGGCAGGATAAAATATCCGTACCGGCGGATTCCGGCCTTGTCGCCCAGAGCGCGGGCGATTGCACTTCCCAGTACAATTCCGGTATCCTCGATGGTATGGTGGCTGTCCACCTCCAGATCCCCCTTTACGCTGACCTCCAGATCGAACAGCCCGTGACGGGCGAATCCGTCCAGCATATGGTCAAAAAACGGGATTCCCGTATCAATCTTTGTCTTCCCCTGCCCGTCCAGGTTCAGGGTAAGCGTTATGTCGGTTTCTTTCGTCTTCCGGCTGCATGACGCAGTTCTTCCTTCCATCCTGCTACCTCCTGCCTATTTCTCCTCAAAACGCACATGAATGGAATTCGCGTGTGCGGTCAGGTGTTCAGCCTTTGCAAATTTCTCAATATCCTCATGCACCTCTTCCAGCGCCTCCCGGGAATAGGAGATGATGCTCGATTTCTTGATAAAATCATCTACCGAGAGGGGAGAGAAAAACTTCGCCGTCCCATTGGTCGGAAGCACGTGGTTGGGCCCTGCGAAGTAATCGCCCAGAGGCTCGCTTGAGTACTCTCCGATAAAGATCGCTCCGGCGTTGCGGATCCGCGTCATTACATCGAAGGGATTAGCCGTCATAATCTCCAGATGTTCGGACGCAATGGCGTTCGCCGCGTCAATGGCGTCACCCAGCGTATCCGCCACAAGGATATGCCCGTAGTTGTCCAGTGACTTGCGGATGATCTCGCTTCTGGAGAGTTCCTTTAAAAATTCATCGATCTGAGCGGACACCTTCTCAGCCAGCTTCATACTCGTCGTGACAAGAATGGCACTTGCCAGTTCATCATGTTCTGCCTGGGAGAGCAGGTCTGCCGCCACATAGCGGGGATTGGCCGTCTCATCCGCCAGCACAAGAATCTCGCTGGGACCGGCGATGGAGTCGATACTCACATGACCGTATACGGCTTTCTTTGCCAGGGCAACGTAAATATTCCCCGGTCCCACAATCTTGTCCACCTTCGGAATGGATTCCGTTCCGTAAGCGAGCGCGCCGATGGCCTGGGCTCCCCCCACCTTGTAGATCCGGTCTGCCCCCGCCTCATTTGCCGCCACTAGGGTCGTCGGAGTTACCTTTCCGTCCTTTCCGGGCGGCGTCACCATAATGATCTCCTCGACGCCTGCCACCTTTGCCGGCATGATATTCATCAGCACAGAGGACGGATAGGCTGCTTTTCCTCCGGGTACATACACACCCACTCTCTGGAGAGCAGTCACCTTCTGTCCCAGGATCGTCCCGTCCGGACGGCTGTCGAACCAGCTGTACTGCATCTGTTTTGCATGGTAGGATTCAATATTCTTCAGGGCCCGGCGGATAATCCCCACCAGTTCATCGCCCACGATCCCGTACGCCTCATCGATCTCTTCCTTCGTCACGACAAGACTGGACGGATCCATATCCACACCGTCAAATTTCTTTGTGTAGGCAAACAATGCCTCGTCTCTTTTTTCCTTAACATTACGAAGAATTTCCTGAACGCTCTCCTCATACTGCCCGTAGCTGTTGGGGCTTCGTCTGAGCAGATCTTCCAGAAGATTACTCTTTGTATTTTCATCCAGTTTCTCAATACGCATTTTTATTTTCCCTCCTGAAGCAGGTTTCTCAAATTCGTAATCAGTTCCCGGATCCGCTCATTCTCCATCCGCATGCTGACCGGATTGACAATCATCCGTGCGGAGAGCGGGCAGACCTCCTCCAGAACCACAAGACCGTTCTCCTTTAACGTGGAACCGGTTTCCACAATATCCACGATGACCTCGGACAGCCCCACAATAGGCGCCAGTTCAATGGACCCGTTCATCTTGATGATCTCGACAGTCTGGTGTTTCTTATTATAAAAATAGTCCTTTGCGATCTTCGGATACTTGGTGGCAACCCGGATCAGCTCATGGTGCTTCAAAAGCTCCGCCGCATCCTGATAGCCGCACACGCACATCCGGCATTTTCCGAACCCGAGGTCAAGAACCTCGTGGACCTTCCTGCCCTCCTCGATGATGGTGTCCTTTCCGACCACGCCGATATCCGCCGCGCCGTACTCCACATAAGTCGGAACATCCGGCCCCTTTGCAAGGAAGAACTTCAGCTTCAGCTCTTCATTGGTAAAAATCAGCTTCCGTGAATTCTTATCCTTCATCTCCTCACAGGTGATGCCGAGCTTTTCAAGCATCTCGATGGTCTGGCTGGCAAGGCGCCCCTTGGTGAGGGCAAATGTCAAATATCTCATAGCAATGCTCCTTTATTTCTGCTTCTTTGCATCCACAGTTTTTTCTTCTCCGGTAGTCAGGTTTACCATCTCGATTTTCAGTTCGTCCCTCAGATACATCAGGCTTGAAATGGAGGAACGTTTTGCATATTCCTCGAACTTCTCCCTTGTATCCTCACTGTCCCGTTTGATCAGCACAATATTTCTCCCTCTGCTGCGGAAACTTCCCGCCAGGGAAACTGCCCAGTTCTCCGTGGCTTCCGTGTAGACGATCAGGTTCCTGTGTACCGGCTCAACCGTGATCTTCTGCCGGGAAAGAGCGCTCATCAGCTCATCGACAATAATGGCAAAACCGATGGACGGCGTATTCCTTCCAAATTTTTCAAGGAGATGGTCGTATCGGCCGCCCCGCACGATGGCATCCCCGGTTCCGTATGTGTAGGCACGGAAAATAATACCGCTGTAATATCCGTAGCTGCCGTTCATGCTCAGGTCAAAGGAGACATGGTCTTCCGCCCTGTATGCTTTCAACAGCTTATAGATCTGCTGCAGCCTGGTGATGGCCAGTCTGGCGTTTACATTGGGCGCAATGGCAGCAGCCTGCTCCAGGATCTCCGGACCGCCCATCAGTTCCGGCAGAATCTGGAACGCCTTCTTGACACTTCCCTTCACGCCGCGGTTGTCCAGAATCTCTTCCACGCCGAAATAATTGCGGTTGTTGATCAGAGTCCGGATCTCTTCCTTTTCTTCCTCCTCAAGTCCTGTGGATTCCATCAGGCTCTGGATAAAATCCACATGTCCCACATTGACCTGGAACTCCGTAAGCCCTGTCTTTTTCAGTCCGTCCACAACCATGGCAAGCATCTCCGTATCCGCTTCAATAGAGTCCAGACCGATCAGTTCGGCGCCAAGCTGGGTGTTCTCCTTAAGCCTTCCCTGGTAGCTGCTGTGATTGATAAACGTATTTCCCACATAGCAGAGACGGATGGGAAAGTCTTCCGTCTCAAAAAGCGTTGCCGCCGCCCGTGCCACGGAAGGCGTAATATCCGGCCGCAGTGACAGAATATTCCCCTCCCGGTCAAAAAACCGGTAAAGCTCCCGGGTGGAAGTCGATCCGATCTCCTTGCGGAACACGTCGTAATATTCAAAAGTCGGCGTCTGTATGTCCTGATAGCCGTACAGATGAAGCACATTTCCCAGCTCCCTCTGAAGTGCAAGCTTTGTCTCACATTCTCTGTTATATATATCCCGAACGCCCTCGGGGGTATGCAGTTTCTGTTCCATATAACGTCCCCTTTCACTTTAACGTGCTACTACGTTAAAATCCTTTTGTCATTATACGCACTTTCTTTTCTCCTGTCAATCCCGAATATCCAGGTCTTTCTGGATAAATTCAAGATAAGGAATGAAATACCCGTTCTTAAGTTCCATAAACCATCCCGGCTCCAGCTCCTCAAAGCGAAAGCTTTTCCTGCCGCCCGCTGCCGCCCGGTCCCAGAACTTCTTTATCTGCATGTATCTCATATAATATAGTTCACCGCGTGTACTGTAATAGATCAGAAGGAACGAGATGCCGCCCTGCTTCTCGAATTTCCCCATAAAATCCATCTGGTGCTCATGTACATTCTGAAGCGGAAAAGTATCTGCGCTGCACTCTTTCGCATCAAAGCAGACCGGAATTCCCTGAACCGCACCGATATAGTCCACTGTACTGATCTTTTCGAAATATGCCAGCGTGATGTGCCGGTGTTCCTTGTCGATCTTCACCGGTGTGATGGGGGTCGGAATCTTCTGGATCAGAGCCAGTCCCTGTTCCGAGTAGCGCTCGTTGGTGCGGTTTACCAGCTCCTCAAGGGTGGAGCCCCTCAGTCCTCTTGAATTCCAGGTTGCCATCCGTCCATCACTCCTTTGTCCCTGCAGATTCTCTCGAACAGTTCCGGCAGCGGGGCGCAGATTTCCTTTCCTGACAGGGATGAAAGAACACCCCTGTCCACCTGCGGCATGCACAGCCGGTATGCATGCAGCATCTGGGATGCAAGTCCATATGTCCGCTTCAGGTCATCGTTAAACCTTCTGTCCCCGTACTTGTAATCCCCTGCAAGAGGGTGCCCCTGGGAAGCCAGGTGGGCGCGGATCTGATGCGTCTTCCCGGTAATCAGATGAACCTCCAGAAGGGTCACTCCTTTGCTGCTCTTCAGGGGACGGTATTCCGTCTCAATGAGGGATGCACCATCGCGTCCGGCACTTCCCGGATTTTCTGCCGTATGCGGCTGCCCGGCTGTACGCCTGCCGCTTTTCCCGGCAAAAACCTCCACCCGGTTTGCCTCGTGATCCTTGACCAGGTATCCCCGGATGTACTCCGGACGCTCCACCTCACCTTTGACCAGACAGAGATAGTATTTCTTCATCGTCCTCTCCCGGAACATGGCGCTTAACTCCTGCAGCGCCGCCAGAGACTTTCCTGCAGCCACGATTCCGCTCGTGTTCCGGTCCAGACGGTTGCAGACCGCCGGATGGAACGTTCGCAGCTCCTCCTCTGTGATCTGCCCGGATTCAAGAAGATAGGCGGTCAGGTACTCCGTCAGGGATATGTCCTCCGGTCTCGCCTTCTGGGAAAGCATCCCCACAGGTTTGTCTATGAAAATGGTATCCGCGTCCTCATATAATATGTGCAGGCTTCCAGAAATATGTCCTGCCCGCTTCCGGTCATCCCGTCTGTCCGTGTGGGTCTTTCCGGCCACCGGAACAGCCGGAACCTGTGAAAATTTCCCGATTGTCTCGTCCGACAGGAACAGCTTCACCTGATCGCCCTCGGAAAGGATCTCGGAGCCGGACGCCTTCTTCCCGTTTAAGGTAATATTCTTTTTGCGCAGCATCTTGTAGAAAAAACTCCTGGGCGCCAGATTCATATATTTCCCGAGGAACTTGTCAAAACGCTGTCCCGCCTCGTTTTTCCCGATTGTGATCTCTTTCATGGCCTCTCCTAAATGAAAATATTCCGGTCTTTCCTACATGGATATATTCAGGATAATGGAGCGGATCTGCTCCTCTCTCTCCTTCGTATCTTCCTTCTCCACGGCGGCAATATTGTTCAGCCCTTCCGCCCTTGCCAGAAACGGCTTGTACTGGTTCAGGATCTTCACAGTAAGCCCCGTGATCTGGTTCTGCGCCAGAATACTCTTGATATGCCTTGCCAGCTCGTTTACATCCACCTTCTCATAGTGGGTATAGCCGAAAATATTATGCCCGGATATAACGATACAGTCCACCGGCATGATCTTCTCCCGGCTTGTGATGACCATATCGTAGCACACCGTCAGATGCCCGGTCTTCGCATCAATCTCCTCCGCCTTCTTCCGGTCAATGGACGGATACGGGAAGCGGGCGATCACGCCCACCAGAGCCTTGGCGGAGGGCAGACATCCCAGGATCGCCACTACGGTGAGAAGATTCAGCCTTGTGCCGGTCTGAAAATATCCCAGGAAAAAGATCGCCGCCACGATCCCGAAATAGATCACCGTCCGGATGATCTCCACCTTCTTTTTATAATCCAGATACCCTGGTGTTCCTTTTGCTGCTTTTTTCATTCTGATAATCTCTCCTCTATCTTCAGTATCAGCCCGTGGGGGATCAGTTTCGTCCCCACATGGACTGCTTTCATCGGCAGTCCGAATACAGACAGCGCTTTTCTCTTCCTGCTGTCCTTCAGCGCCTGGTGTACAACCTGAGGTGCCTTCGCCATGGTCAGCTTTTTCAGGGGGCTGTTCAATGCGCCGCTGACTGTGAAAAATTCCGTATCCACCGGTCCGGGACACACAGCTGTCACACAGATGCCCCTCTTTTGCAGCTCTGCCCCGAGTCCCCTGGAAAAACTCAGTACATAGGACTTGGTGGCCGCGTAGACGGCAAAGGATGGCTGGGGACAGAAGGCCGCTGCAGACGCCAGATTGATGATTCTGCTCCCCGCCGACATGTAGGGCAGACACATAAGCGTCATCCGGGTCAGCGCCCGGCAGTTCAGATCCACCATGTCTGTCTGGATCTTCGGATCCTCCCCGGCAATTTTCTCCACGGTTCCGCTCTTTCCGAATCCCGCCCCATTGACCAGCATCCGGATATCCGGATGTTCCTCTTTCAGAGCGGTATATAATTTCCTGTAAACCGGTTTCTTCCTCAGGTCTCCGTCAAAGATACGGACCTGGACCCTGCTGTTCTCTGCCAGGCGCTCCAACCGTTCCTTCCGCCTGGCAATCACCCAGATCTCGTCCAGATCCCGGTAAAAATATCCGATCTGCCGGACAAATTCCCGGCCCATCCCGGAGGAAGCCCCGGTGACTACTGCTGTCTTCATTCGGTCATCTCCTATTTTTTTCTGTGAATATTCCGGATCTTCTTCCTGCGTTTGTCCGGCTTCTGCTTTACAGATCCCCGGGACCTTTCCTGTCCCTGCCGCTCTGCCTGCCCGGACTTCTTCGGGCGGATCAGGCACTTCGGGCCGTATCCGACCAGATCCATGCGCCCGGCTTTCTCCAGTGCCTCCAGCACCAGGTCATAGAGCTTCGGGTTCCGATACTGGATCAGCGCCCTCTGCATGGCTTTCTCATGAGGACTTTTCGGCACATACACCGGCTTCATTGTCCGCGGGTCCAGACCGGTATAGTACATACAGGTGGACAGCGTGGAAGGCGTGGGATAGAAATCCTGCACCTGCTCCGGCATATATCCCAGATCCCGGCAGAATTCGGCAAGGCGCACCGCCTCTTTCAGGGTAGAACCGGGATGGGAGGACATAAGGTACGGCACAAGATACTGTTTCTTTCCGAGTTTCTCATTCATTTTCTGAAAGCGGCGGGTAAACTCCTCATACACCTGATGCTCCGGTTTTCCCATCAGTGCGAGCACCGGCGGCGCCACATGTTCCGGAGCGACTTTCAGCTGCCCGCTCACATGGTACTCACACAGCTCCCGCAGGAAATCATCCTTTTTGTCTGCCAGGAGATAATCAAATCGGATTCCCGAGCGGATGAACACCTTCTTCACCCCCGGAATCTTCCGCAGCTTCCGCAGCAGGCTGACATAGTCGCTGTGGTCTGCATCCAGATTGGGGCAGGGCTTCGGGAACAGGCACTGGCGTTCCCGGCACACGCCGTGTTCCATCTGCTTCTTACAGGACGGGTGCCGGAAATTCGCGGTGGGGCCGCCCACATCATGGATATACCCTTTGAAATCCTTCTCCTTTGTGATCTCCTCTGCCTCGTGAATCAGCGACTCGTGGCTCCTTACCTGAACGATTCTTCCCTGATGGAATGTCAGGGCGCAGAAGCTGCATCCGCCGAAACATCCTCTGCTGCTGATCAGGCTGAAACGGATCTCCGCGATGGCGGGAACACCGCCTTTCTCCTCGTAAGACGGATGATAAGTTCTCGTGTAGGGCAGTCCGTACACATCATCCATCTCCGTCTGGCTCAGAGGCGTAGATGGGGGATTCTGCAGCACATAGAGATAATCCGAATAGGGCTCGGCAAGCCGCTTTCCGTTAAAGGCGTCTGTGTTCACATACTGGGTATAAAAGCTCTGGGCATATTTTTTCTTATCCGCTGTCAGTTCCCGATAGGAAGGAAGAATCAAAGCATCCGGAAAATTCTCCAGGCCCTTTACCTTCACCACCGTCCCGGAAATATATGTCAGCTCTTCCACCGGAATTCCTGCATCCAGAGCATCAGCGATCTCCACGATGGAGCGTTCTCCCATGCCGTAGGAAATCATATCAGCCCCGGAATCGAGAAGGATGGAACGCTTCAGGGAATCAGACCAGTAATCATAGTGCGCGAGCCTGCGCAGGCTCGCCTCAATCCCGCCCAGGATAATCGGCGTCTTCTTATAGGTCTGACGGATCAGGTTGCCGTACACTGTGCAGGCATGATCCGGCCGCTTTCCCATCTCTCCGCCGGGAGTGTATGCATCCGTCTTCCGATGTTTTTTCGATACCGAGTAATGATTCACCATGGAATCCATGTTCCCCGCAGTCACCAGGAATCCCAGTCTGGGTTCCCCGAACACGCAGACGCTGTCCGGATCTCTCCAGTCCGGCTGTGAAATGATCCCCACCCGGTAACCACGGGATTCCAGAACGCGGCTGATGACAGCATGACCAAATGACGGATGATCCACATAGGCATCCCCGATCACGTAGACAAAATCCACCTGATCCCATCCCCGCTCCTCCATCTCTGCTTCTGTCACCGGCAAAAATCTCTGTTCCATCTGTCCACTCCCGTATGGTTTATTTGATGCATGTCACACTTACTTTCTGCATCTCTCATATGTATTGTCCCTGATCTCAAAGAAATCATGAATAAAATAATCCGCCAGACGCTTCTTCTCCGCCTCGTCCGGCCTGGAAAATTCATCGTCCACGGCGCACACTTCCATGCCCGCATTCTTTCCCGCCAGAATCCCGTTTGGCACGTCCTCGAACACCAGGCACTCTTCCGGCTTCACGCGGAGATCTTCCGCCACTTTCAGGTAGACGTCCGGCGCCGGCTTACCTGCCGCCACCTCACAGGAGGTACGGATTGAATCAAAATATTTCATCAGGTCCCTGGCACAAAGCGCCGCCTCGGCGATGGTCCTGTCATTGCTTGTGGCGATTCCCATCAGCACACCCCGGCTCTTCATAGCGTCCAGGAACTCCACGGCTCCCGGCTTCGGAAATACCCGGGTTGCATAGAGATCCACCGTCATCTCCTGCCATTCCGCTTTCACCTGATCCACTGTTCTGTGCAGGTTGGAAAAAGTATCTACAAAATACTGTGCTGTCTCCGTATAGCTCTTGCCCTCGATGGCCTTATGGAAATCATCCGGCTGTACCAGATCGTATTTCTTCATGTAAATACGGTCCACCTCCGGCCAGATCCACATGGAATCCACCAGTGAACCGTCCATATCAAAAATCACTGCTTTCTTTCCGCTTAACATAACGCTCTGATCTCTTCCTCCGTCAGTTTCCGGTATTCTCCGGTTTTCAAATCTTCATCCAGCACCAGGCTTCCCATACGGATCCGCTTCAGGTACACGACTTCTTTCCCCACAGCCTGAAACATCCGCTTAACCTGGTGGAATCTGCCCTCCCGGATCGTCAGCCGGATTTCCGAAAAGAACATTCCCTCAGACGCAGCTCCTTTTTCTGCCGCCGCCTCTTTTTCCACCCGCAGAATCTCCAGTTCTGCAGGAAGCGTCAGCTTCTCATCCCCGATATCCACCCCACGGGCAAAAGCCTCTTTGTCCTCTTCTGTCACCTCTCCCGCGACACGGGCAAAATACACTTTGTCCACATGCTTTTTCGGGGAGAGAAGCCGATGCGCCAGATCCCCGTCATTTGTAATCAGGAGCAGCCCCTCTGTGTCTTTGTCCAGTCTTCCCACGGGAAACAGATCCTTCCTCTGCCGTTCCCCGATCAGACCGACCACAGTGCCGTCCCGGCTGTCTTCCGTCGCGGAAACCACTCCCGCAGGCTTGTTCAGCATATAATATTCATAGCGGATGTAGGAAATTTCCGTTCCCTGAAATGTAACCCGGTCTGTATCCGGGTCTACTTTCTCCTCCGGGCGCAGAGCTGCTTTTCCGTTGATGTTTACATTTCCCCGGCTGATCTCCTTTTTAACCTGCGTTCGTGTGCCGCATCCCATCTCCGCGAGATATCTGTCCAGTCTCATCCTGCTCATGACTGCCACCGCCACCCGGGAAGATATTTGTTCTTGAGCATCTGGTTGCCAAGTTTTCCAAAACCGAGCGGATATCCGTCCACACAGACCAGATACCAGCCTTTCTCTTTCCGGGAAACCAGATCTTCCACATCCAGAGTCTCCCCTTTCAGGTAACGCACCACCCGCTCGTCCGACACCGGCAGGTCAAGAATGTTGGCATACTCTTCCCTTTTCAGGTTCATTGCCAGAGCCTGGCTCGGTTCGAAACGGTTCTTTTTCAGCTCTCCCAGGAGCAGTCCGGTCCTCAGGAAACGGATTCCTTTCAGCTCCGGCACGCCCTCCGGCATGTAGCAGACTCTCTCCCCGCGGATCTCGATTCTGGAAGGTTCCAGATCCCGGTCGATCAAAGCAAGGAACTCCGCCAGTTCTCCCGGCAGCCTGACCGGTTTTCCGGAGAGACTGACCTGCCTTCCTGCTGACGTCGCTTCCCCTTTTTTCAGCAGGGCGAGAAAATGTCCCTCTCCTTTCATTCTGTGAGGGAAAATCCGCACCGTCTTTTTCAGATCTTCCCGCTTCGACTGCGAAGCCTCCGGAATTCCCTCCGAAAAACCTTCATAGCCTTCCATCTCACAGATCGTGAACTCCGGATGGTTCTCAAGCAGATACTCAATGGTCTGCTCGTTTTCCTCCGGGGAAAAGGTACAGGTGGAATAAAGCATCAGCCCGCCCGGCCGCAGCATATCCGCGGCCTGCATGACAATACTCCTCTGGATCTTCGAGAAAAATCCGGGGCCGTGTTCCTCCCAGGCACGCACCATCTTTCGGTCCTTGCGGAACATCCCTTCCCCGGAACATGGGGCGTCGATCAGAATCTTGTCAAAGTATTCCCGGAAATAAGGCACCAGTTTTCCCGGCTCTTCACTCAGGACAAGGACATTTCCGATGCCGAAAAGTTCCAGATTCTTTAACAGTCCTTTTGCCCGGGAATTGCTCAGATCATTTGCCGCCAGAAGTCCCGTCCCGCCAAGTTTTGCACCCAACTCCGTGGCCTTTCCGCCGGGGGCGGCGCACACATCAAGCACCCGGTCCCCTGCCTCCACGGGAAGCCGGTCCGCCGGCGTCATGGCGCTGGGTTCCTGCAGATAGTAAAGTCCCGCGAAATAATAGGGATGTTTGGCAGGCTGATATTTCTCCCCGTCATAATAGAATCCGTTGTGAATCCACGGCACCCTTTCAAGCGGCCATGGCGCAATCTCAAGGAAGTCCTCCACGGATATCTTCGATGTATTGACACGGAGCCCGTAGTGCCGGGGTTCGTCAAAGCAGGCGAGATAGCGCCCATACTCTTCTTCCCCAAGAAGCTCCCTCATGTTTTTCTCAAATGTATCTGGCAGATTCATCTGTCTCCTCCATTATGCAAATAACAATAACAGATCTATTATACCATGCACCCCCGGGAGATGAAAGGTGAAATTTATTCTTTTGTTTTTTGGCAAAAACTCTCTTGAAATTATCCGCATAATGTGTTAACATCAACCCATCTTAAACGGGATGCGTATCGCAATATTCTTCCCCGTCAGAGATTCCGGTAGTTCTTTGCCCTACATATTTCCGGGGTAAAAATCAACCACTTGTAACTGTAAACCGCATTCGCTATAATGTAGAAAGGGAAAAGTCTATGAAAAATGAACTTGCCGGGGATCTCACTCTGGCGAAAGGGAAAAGCCAGTATGATACATACTGCAAACGGATTCTTGCAAACAAGGTCATCCTTGCCTGGATTCTGAAATACGCGACAGAAGAGTTCAGGGAAATGGAGATCAGCCAGATTAAAAAGTGTATCGGGACGGATATACAGGTGGCTGAGGTAAAAGTCCTGCCCGGCCAGACCAATACACAGACCGGTATGGCAGACAGAATGGTGCCCGGCATGACGGATACAGAGAAGGTTGCATTAGAAGCGCAGGAAGATTCCGTACCGGGAGAAGGAGAACTCTATTATGACATCCGCTTCTCCGTATACTATGCCCGCATGAAACGTCAGATCAAGCTGATTATTAACGTAGAAGC
>NZ_NFKT01000014.1 GCF_002160525.1 Lachnoclostridium sp. An169 | reverse complement strand
AGAGATAAAGAAGAAATCTCAGAGGAAGGTTCGGGCTGTATGTGGACTGATGCTCATACAGGGACAGCCGGGAATCGATCAGGAATGAAAGATCATTCTTCATCGACATATAAATGGCATTGTCCAGGGTGTTGATCGTGAGCAGTTTCGGATCTGTGTAATGTTTTCCAGTCATGGCATTATAAAGTTCCAGCAAATTCTTCTCATCTCCAAAGATCATGATAAAGATCCGGGACTTATATGTCCGGTTTGGTGTGACAGATGCGGTGTTTTCTTTTGTCTGCATAGAGTTCCTCCTTTTTAATAATAAATGCGCAGGAGGCTTCTCCGCCTGTCTCTTTTTCTTTCAACCAGAAACCTCGCTGCTGTGTCAATGGGATATAAAAGCATTGAGATTTCTTTTGATCATAGAATCTTTGATACGGAAAGCTCCGCAGATAAGATGAAATATATCAGAAATAATAATGCTTTGAATACATACTAGCACACAGTGTATGAAAAAACCAGATGGAGATTCGACGAAAATGATTTCCCATTAAGAACTTGTTGAGGTTTTTCAGAATACATGGAAAATATCTGTATAATCAACTATAATAAAAGAAATTTTCTGACAAATAAGGGCGATAAATTCTTTGAAAAAAATGCCGGGCTGATATATAATGGCACTATACTCACATGTTAAGATTGTGTTAAGAAGTTAAACCGATTTATAACCAGACAGACTGTATGAAGTTGATCTTATTGGAAAAACTAAGGAGATGAAATCTGACAAATATTGTGTGGGAGTGAAAGGTGGTGGAAGAAAGCCATGGTGGAAGAGACGATCCGGACCATTAAGGAGACAGAAAAACAGGCGGATGAGATCGTGAAATCCGCGCAGGAGAAGAGCCGCACGATTCTGGAAGAGGCGCGGGAAGAGGCGGACAGACAGAAAAAAGAAATTCTGCAGAATGCCTCGGAGCGTGCAAAAGAGATGGGAGAGGCTGTCCGTGCCAAAGGTCTGCAGGCAGAGGAGCAGGCACAGAAAGATCTGGAAAGTTATGTAAATGAGCTGAAGCAGTCTGTGCAGGCGAAAGAACAGGCGGCGGTTGAGATAATCCTTTCCCAACTGGTCTGAACCCTGACTCTATGCAGTGGAGTTCTGTATCAATACAGAGGACACTGCACATCAGCGAGAAAAAAGGAGGGATGAAATCATGTCGGTACTTAAGATGCAGAGAATGACTGTCTGCGCCTTAAAGAGAGACCGGAAAGCAATCCTGGAAAAGCTCCAGAGTCTTGGAGTAATGGAGATCAGCGGCATCCCGGAGACGGAAGAAGGCTTTGATAAGATGGATACCGCCCAGCAGAGAGCCGGATTTGAGAAGGCGGCAGCCCTGGCAGACCAGGCGATTGAGATCCTGGAGAGGTACGCGCCGGAGAAGAAATCCATGTTTGCGTCCCTGGAGGGAAAGCTTCTGGTGGGAACGGAAAAAGGCAGGAGAGTTCAGGAGGAGAAAAGCGAACTTTTAAAGACAGTAAAAAAGATCTGCAGTCTGGACAGGGAATATGCAGAGAGGAAATCCGAGATTGCAAAGATTGAAAACAGCATCGAGAGTCTGCGGCCCTGGCTTGCCCTCGGAGTGCCTCTCAGAAACACAGAGACAAAACGGACGGTAATGATTCCCGGAACCATGCCGGGAGGAACGGCGGCAGACGATGTGTACGGCGTCCTGTCAGAGCAGTGCCCCGGGACAGAGGGGGTGGACGTGGAGATAATTTCTTCAGAACAGAGCACAGTGTACCTTGCCGTGATCTGTATGAAAGAGGATGCAGCCGCGGTGGAAGAAGCGCTCAGAAGCGCCGGATTTGCGAGACCATCCCAGACATGGGAGCGTACTCCCGAAGCGCAGAAAGCGTATCTGGAACAGCAGATTGCGGAAAACCGCAGCCGGATGGCGGATGTGGAAGAGATGATCCGCTCATTTGCCGCAAGGCGGGAGGAGATTAAGATTCTGGCGGACTATTACCGGGTAAGGGCGGACAAATACGCTGTGCTCGGCGAGATTCCCCAGTCGGAGAGGACATTTGTCCTCAGCGGATATGTCCCGGCGTGTGAAGCGGGACAGGTTGAGAGCTATCTTACGGAAAAATATGACTGTCAGGTGGAGACGGAGGATCTGAAAGAGGATGAGGAAGCTCCGGTCATTTTGAAGAACAATCCGTTTTCCGCGAGTATGGAGAGTGTGGTCGAGTCCTACGGGCTCCCCTCAAAAGGAGAGATTGATCCCACATCTGTCATGTCATTTTTCTACGTGTTCTTTTTCGGAATGATGCTTTCGGATGCGGCATACGGACTGATTGTGGCGGTGGTATGCGGCATACTGGTGTGGAAGTACCCGCGGATGTCGCCGGGGATGAAGAAATCACTGAAACTTTTCCTCTACTGCGGAATCTCCACAGTGGTGTGGGGAATCCTGTTCGGAGGATATTTCGGAAATATTGTGGATATTGTATCGGAAAAATTTTTCGGGGTGACGGTTACGCCCCCTGCGCTGTGGTTTGTGCCGCTGAATGAGCCTATGAAACTGCTGCTCTTTTCCCTACTGTTCGGGCTGATCCATCTGTTTACCGGACTGGGGATCAAAGGGTATCTGTGTATCAAAGACGGGAAGATTATGGATTTCTTCTGTGATGTGGTGCTATGGTTCATGCTTCTTGTGGGACTGATACTGCTGTTCCTGCCAAGCAGCCTTTTCGCATCCATCGCCCAGATGGAGATCCTGTTCCCGGATTGGGTGAATACATTGGCGGCGGTGCTGGCAGCGGCGGGTGCTGTCGGGATCGTGCTGATGTCCGGAAGGGATAAGAAAAATCCGGCGCTGCGGCTGGCACTGGGAGCCTATGATCTGTACAACGTAACAGGTTGGCTCAGTGATGTGCTGTCCTACTCGCGTCTGCTGGCACTGGGACTTGCAACCGGGGTAATCGCATCGGTCATCAACCAGATGGCAAGCATGCTTCCCAATAACGTGATCGGCGTGATCCTGTTTATCATTATTTTTATCGTGGGGCATGCCATGAACCTGGCGATCAACCTTCTGGGCGCCTACGTCCACACGAACCGTCTGCAGTTCGTGGAATTTTTCGGGAAGTTTTATGATGGCGGCGGCAGGCCGTTCCATCCGTTTAAAGAGAATACAAAATATGCAGAAGTCAAGGAGGAAACATTATTATGAGTGAATTAGGAATTGTTTACGCATTACTCGGTGCAGCGGTGGCTGTGCTCTTATCGGGAACAGGATCGGCAATCGGCGTCGGTATCGCAGGCCAGGCGGCGGCAGGAGTTGTGACGGAAGACCCCGGCAAATTTGCAAAGGTGCTTATCATCCAGCTGCTTCCGGGTACTCAGGGACTCTACGGGCTGCTGATCGGATTCATCACACTTTCCAAGATCGGCGTGCTGGGCGGCGGTCTTGCGGATCTGTCCGTATCGACAGGACTTCTGATTCTTGCGGCGTGCCTGCCCATCGGCGTGGTGGGGCTCCTCTCCGCAATCGCGCAGGGAAAGACCGCTGCGGCATCTATCGGCATTATAGCAAAGAAGCCGGATCAGTTTGCAAAGGCAATGCTCTTCCCGGCGATGGTTGAGACCTATGCGATTCTGGCGCTTCTGATCTCATTCCTTTCTGTAACCGGAATTCAGGTATAGGAGGAACGGACTATGAGTGGACTGGATAAAATGAAAGCCCGCATCCTCGAGGAAGCCAACCACTCTGCACAGGAGATCATTTCCGAAGCGGAAAAAGAGGCGGAAAAAATAATGCAGACTGCCCGGGAGGAAGCTTCTGCCGGTGCGGATACAATTCTGGCAAAGGCAAAGCGGGATGCGGCAGAGCAGGAAAAGCGAAATGCCTCATCCAGGGACATGAAGAAAAAGCAGGCGGTTCTTGCCGCAAAGCAGGAAGTAATCCGCAGCGTGATTGACCGGGCATATGAGAGTGTGAGGAAAATGGATGCGCAGGAGTATTTTGAACTGCTTGAAAAGGCTCTTGAAAAATACGTCCTTCCCCAGGAGGGAGAGATCTGCTTTTCCGGTGCGGATCTGGAGAGGATGCCGGGAGATTTTCCGGAGAAAATACAGAAAGCGGCCGCAGATAAAGGAGGGAAACTTACAGTTTCCCGGGAGGCGGCGGATATTGACGGAGGATTTCTTCTCCGGTACGGAGGAATTGAAGAAAACTGTACGATAAAGGCACTGTTCGGCTCGAAGAGGGAAGAACTGTCAGATAAAGTGAACCGGATGCTGTTCGGATAGAGCGAAAAAGCGTAAGGAGGGGTAATCTTGAGTGACACAAAATATACTTACGCGGTGGCGAGGATTCGGGCGTTGGAAAATGCGTTGTTTACCGATGCGGTGATCGAACAGATCCTGGCGTGTCCTACGGCAGAGCAGGCACTGCAGTTTGTAAAGGAAAAAGGATGGGGCAGCGGGGCTGCGGATGAAGATATGGATTCGCTCCTGAACCGGGAGGAAGAGAAGGCATGGGAAGTCATTCGTGATGTGGCGCCGGACATACATCTTTTCGATGTGCTGTCGTATCCGAAGCTGTACCATAATTTAAAAGCAGCGGTGAAGAAAGCCTGCACCGGAGCGCCGGGGGAACACATTTTCTATGAGGACTGTTCGATTCCGGGGCAGGAGATGCTGAAGATCGTGGAGAACAAAGAGTTTTCCAGGCTTCCGGGGAACATGCCGGGGGCGGCGCAGGAGGCTTTTGAGACGCTTCTGCACACGGGAGACGGACAGCTCTGCGACGTGCTCATCGACCGGGCGGCGCTTGAGGCTGTCTTCGAGGCAGGCGAAAAGAGCGGCGAACCTATTATAAGGGACTATGCGGACACAACCGTTGCCATCGCAGATATCCGTATCGCCGTGCGCGCCCGGAAGACAGGAAAAACTGCGGAATTCATGCAGCGCGCCATGGCACCCTGCCGGAGCATCAGCACGGAACAGCTGATCCGGGCGGCGCTTGCGGGAGAGGATGAGATCAGCCGGTATCTTGCAGGCACGGCTTATGCGGGAGGGGCGGAAGCTTTAAAAGAGTCACCGTCCGCATTTGAGCGGTGGTGCGACGACCGGATGACGGAGATAATGAAACCCCAGAAGTACCAGACATTTTCCGTGGGACCGCTTCTGGGTTATCTGACAGGCAGGCAGAACGAGATCAAGACGGTTCGGATTATTCTGACCGGGAAACAGAACGGTTTCCCGGACGATGCGATCCGGGAAAGGATAAGGGAGATGTATGTATAAGATTGCAGTGATCGGCGATTACGACAGTATATACGGTTTCGCCACGTTAGGTCTTGACATCTGCCCTGTCAGGACCGGGGAGGAGATCCGCGAAACATTTCTGAAGGCAGCCGCAGAAGGGTATGGGATTATCTACATTACCGAGGCAGCGGCGGCGCAGATCGAGGCGGAGATCGAGGAATATCGTGAGAGGACGCTTCCTGCCGTGATCCGGATTCCGGGAGTATCCGGGAACACGGGATCCGGCGTGGAAGGCGTGAAGAAGACCGTGGAGCAGGCGGTCGGTTCGGACATTTTGTTTGGAGGAGTAAGCTAATGAGCACAGGAGTGATTAAGAAAGTCGCGGGCCCTCTGGTCATCGCGGAGGGCATGCGTGATGCGAATATGTTCGACGTGGTCCGTGTGAGCAGGCACAGGCTTATCGGTGAGATCATTGAGATGCACGGGGATCAGGCGTCGATCCAGGTATATGAAGAGACCTCCGGGTTAGGCCCGGGGGAACCGGTGGAGTCCATGGGAGTTCCCATGTCCGTGGAGCTGGGGCCGGGGCTCATCACAAGTATCTATGACGGAATCCAGAGACCTTTGGACGACATTATGAAAATATCAGGCAACAATTTAAAACGCGGCGTGGAAGTTCCCTCTCTGAAACGGGATCTGAAGTGGGAGTTCGTGCCCAATGCCGCTGTGGGAGATGAAGTAGAAGCGGGGGATGTGATCGGAACCGTGCAGGAGACCGTCCTGGTGCAGCAGAAGATTATGGTTCCCTACGGGATCAGGGGAAAGATCAAAGAAATCCGCTCCGGAGAATTCACGGTGGAGGAAGTCGTCGCCGTGGTGGAGACAGCGGAAGGGGATAAAGAACTGACCCTGATGCAGAAATGGCCGGTGCGCCGGGGGCGTCCCTACAAGAAGAAACTTCCGCCGGAGATGCCCCTTGTCACAGGACAGCGGGTGATTGATACATTTTTCCCCATTGCGAAAGGCGGAGTGGCGGCGGTGCCGGGTCCCTTCGGAAGCGGTAAGACCGTGATCCAGCATCAGCTTGCAAAGTGGGCGGAAGCGGATATCGTCGTCTACATCGGCTGCGGCGAGCGGGGAAATGAGATGACGGACGTGCTCAATGAGTTCCCGGAGCTGAAAGACCCCAAGACGGGACAGCCTCTGATGCAGCGGACGGTGCTGATTGCGAACACTTCCGATATGCCGGTGGCGGCCCGCGAGGCCTCCATCTATACGGGAATCACGATCGCAGAGTATTTCCGGGATATGGGATATTCCGTAGCTCTGATGGCAGACTCCACGTCCCGCTGGGCGGAGGCTCTCCGGGAGATGTCGGGACGGCTGGAGGAAATGCCCGGCGAGGAGGGCTATCCCGCCTATCTGGGAAGCCGTCTGGCCCAGTTCTATGAGCGCGCGGGGCATGTGATTTCTCTGGGAAAAGAAGGAAGAGAAGGGGCGCTCTCGGTGATCGGCGCAGTATCTCCTCCGGGAGGCGATACGTCCGAGCCGGTATCCCAGGCAACCCTGCGGATTGTAAAGGTATTCTGGGGACTGGATTCCGAGCTGGCATACAAGAGACATTTCCCTGCCATCAACTGGCTGAACAGCTATTCCCTGTATCTGGATGATATGGAGAAATGGTTCAACAGGGAAGTGGCGCCGGACTGGATGGAAGGACGCCAGAAAATGATGACGCTTCTTCAGGAAGAGGCGGAACTAGAAGAGATCGTGAAGATGGTCGGCATGGATGCCCTCTCGCCGGGCGACCGCCTGAAGATGGAGGCGGCAAGGTCCATCCGCGAGGACTTCCTGCATCAGAACTCCTTCCATGAGATCGACACTTACACGTCGCTGAAAAAGCAGCATATGATGATGCTTCTTGTGAACGCATTCTATGAGAGGGCATCTGAGGCACTCTCAAAGGGCGCGTCCCTGCAGAAGCTGATCAGTATGCCGGTGAGGGAGCAGATCGGACGTTTCAAATATGTCAGAGAAGACGAACTGGATACAGAATATGCGAAGGTGAATGAAAATCTGGACGCCCAGATTGCCGAAGCATTCGGAAAGGGGGAGCGGTAAATGCCAAAAGAGTACAGAACCATACAGGAAGTTGCCGGTCCGCTGATGCTTGTGCGCGGTGTGGAGGGCGTGACTTACGATGAACTGGGAGAGATTGAACTGGCTGGTGGAGAGACGCGCCGCTGCAAAGTACTGGAAGTAGACGGAAGCGATGTCCTGGTTCAGCTGTTCGAGAGTTCTGCGGGGATCAACCTGTCCAACAGCAAAGTGCGTTTCCTGGGAAGAAGCATGGAACTCGGCGTTTCGGAAGACATGCTGGGGCGCGTGTTCGACGGGCTGGGACGCCCCATCGACGAGGGCCCGGAGATCCTGCCGGAAGCCAGGCTGGACGTCAACGGCCTGCCTATGAATCCGGCGGCAAGAAGTTACCCGGAGGAGTTTATCCAGACAGGAGTTTCCGCCATTGACGGCCTGAACACTCTTGTCCGCGGACAGAAGCTTCCCATCTTCTCCGCATCCGGACTGCCCCATGCGCAGCTTGCGGCGCAGATCGCCAGACAGGCGAAAGTGCTGGGGACGGACGAGAGCTTTGCCGTTGTATTTGCAGCCATGGGTATCACGTTTGAGGAGTCCAACTTCTTTATCGAGAGCTTCCGCGAGACAGGGGCTCTTGACCGCACCGTTCTCTTTGTGAACCTGGCAAATGACCCTGCCATCGAGCGTATTGCCACGCCGAAGATGGCGCTGACAGCGGCAGAGTATCTTGCATTTGAAAAAGAGATGCATGTGCTCGTCATCCTCACGGACATTACCAACTATGCGGACGCTCTGCGTGAAGTCTCGGCGGCGAGAAAGGAAGTGCCCGGACGCCGCGGTTATCCGGGATATATGTACACGGACCTGGCTTCTATCTACGAGAGAGCCGGAAGGCAGAAAGGAAAGAAGGGAAGTATCACCATGATCCCCATTCTGACTATGCCCGAGGATGACAAGACCCATCCGATCCCGGACCTGACCGGCTATATCACAGAGGGGCAGATTATCCTGAGCCGTGAGCTTTACCGGAAGGGCATTACACCGCCCATCGATGTGCTGCCGTCCCTGTCCCGTCTGAAGGATAAGGGAATCGGTGAGGGCAAGACACGGGCAGACCACTCCAATACCATGAACCAGCTCTTCGCCGCCTATGCCCGCGGAAAAGACGCCAAGGAACTCATGGTGATTCTGGGGGAAGCGGCTCTGACAGAGATCGACCTGATGTACGCCAGATTCGCTGACGCATTCGAAAAAGAATACGTATCCCAGGGGTATAATACCGACCGCAGTATCGAGGAAACTCTGGACATCGGCTGGAAACTCCTGCGGATGCTGCCGCGGACCGAACTGAAACGAATCGACGACAAATATTTAGACATGTACTACGGGACTGTCCCCGAAGCATAAGCGGAGCGGGACTGTCCCGGAAGTCCGGAAGGACCGGAAGAAGACTGTCCCCGAAGCGTAAGCGGAGTGGGACTGTCCCGGAAGTCCGGTAAAGGAGGTGACGCAGGTGGCGGCGAAACATGTGAATCCCACCCGTATGGAGCTGACCAGGCTGAAAAAGAAACGGACAACGGCTGTCCGCGGCCACAAGCTGCTCAAGGACAAGCGGGATGAACTGATGCGGCAGTATCTGGATCTTGTGCGGGAGAACATGAACCTTCGCAAGAAAGTGGAGGCGGGCATCCGTTCGGCAAACCGGAATTTTGTGCTTGCCAGAGCGGGAATGTCCGAAGCTGTACTGAATACGGCGCTCATGGCGCCGAAGCAGGAAGTGCAGCTTGAAGTAGAGGAGAAGAATGTGATGAGCGTGGAGATCCCGGCGTTTGAATATAAGACCAGGACGGCGGATGAGAACGATATCTATTCCTACGGATTTGCCTTCACGTCCGGGGATCTGGACGGCGCGGTGAAATCCCTGGCTGACATCCTGCCGGATATGATCCGGCTCGCCGAGTGCGAGAAGGCGTGCCAGCTTATGGCGGCGGAGATCGAGCGCACCAGGCGGAGGGTAAATGCACTGGAACATGTGATCATACCGGAGACGGAGGAGAGTATCCGGTATATTTCCATGAAACTGGATGAAAATGAGCGGAGTACGCAGATACGCCTGATGAAGGTGAAGGATATGATGCTTGAGGATGCGCATCATTATAGGGAAAAATAGGAAAAGAGGATTAAGATATGAACAGGGGAGGCAGACGGCTCGTGAGCGCCGGTGCGTCCCCCGAAAATTTTAGAGTCAAAAATTACAGAAACAGTCATCAACAGAGAACACTTTCCTGTTTTCAGCCTGAAACATGCCTGCCGGCCGGATAAAAGATTCATGCTTTACAATGGTATTTACTATAATTTATCCGGTTACCCGTGCCTTTTTTTTCTGTAATATATAAAAAAACGGGTAATACTGCAGAAAAGGAGGATACTTTTATGGCTGGAACAGCTGAACTGAAGATCGATCCGTTCAAAAAAAAGAGCAGGATCAGCAGAGAAATATATGGACATTTTTCGGAACATCTGGGAAGATGTATTTACGGTGGGATTTATGTCGGGAATGATCCGGATATCGAAAATGTAAACGGAATGCGCTCGGATGTGGTTCAGGCTCTCCGCAGGATCCGTGTGCCGGTGCTGCGCTGGCCGGGTGGCTGCTTCGCCGATGAATATCATTGGATGGACGGAGTGGGACCGAAGGAAAAAAGAAAGAAGATTATTAATACAAACTGGGGCGGCGTTGTAGAAGATAACAGCTTTGGCACACATGAATTTTTTGAACTCTGTCGACAGCTCGATTGTAAAGCGTATATTAATGGAAATCTCGGAAGCGGGACCGTACAGGAGATGGCAGAATGGGTGGAGTATATGACCTTTGACGGTATCTCACCGATGGCGCAGATGCGTGCGGAAAATGGAAGAAAAGAGCCCTGGAAGGTGGATTTCTTCGGCATCGGAAATGAAAACTGGGGATGCGGCGGCAACATGCATCCGGAGTACTATGCTAATGAGTACCGCAGGTATCAGACTTTTGTCCATGACTATCAGAAAGACCGCAGACTGCAGAAGATCTGCTGCGGCCCGGCCGGAGACGATTATGACTGGACGCGCAAGGTGCTTTCAGTCTGCTATAACCGCCATGGAGACTCGGACCGCGGGTTCATGGACGGTCTGTCCCTTCACTATTATGTTTATCCGGAAGGCGGGGAAATCAAGGGAAGCGCCACAGAATTTGATACGGAAGTATGGTATAAAACGCTGAGCAAGGCACTTTATATGGATGAACTGATCACCCGTCATGCGGAGATCATGGATGAGTTCGATCCGGAAAAAAAGACGGCTCTTGTTGTGGACGAGTGGGGAGCATGGTACACCTGCGAACCGGGAACAAATCCGGGATTTCTCTATCAGCAGAACACGATGAGGGATGCCCTTGTTGCGGGAATTACCCTCAATATCTTCAATAAACACTGTGACAGGGTCCGCATGGCAAATCTCGCCCAGATGGTAAATGTCCTTCAGGCAGTGCTTCTGACGGAGGGGGCGCAGATGGTGAAAACCCCGACATATCATGTGTTTGACATGTATAAATACCATCAGGACGCACAGCTTCTGGATAGCAGCCTCAGGACAGACATGACCGGTCCTGATGAATGGAGGGTGCCGGAACTGACGGAATCGGTGTCGGTGGATAATAACGGGGTAATACATATCACCATGACCAATCTGTCGGCAGAAAGAGCAGTGAATGTGTCGACTGTTATGGAACAAGACGCCGGAAACTACAGACTGGGAAAGATTCGGGGAGAGATACTTGTCAGTGAAATGCATGCAAAGAATACTTTTGAGGATCCGGAGTGTGTCAGAATCACGCAATTTAATTCTGTAACACCTGCAGAAAACGGATTTCTGTTTACCATCCCGGCATGCAGTGTTGTCCATCTTGCGGTCGATCCAGAGTAAAATGTATAATATGAAATGCAGAAAATGTCTCCTCCGGGATATGCCGGAAAAGGAATTTTATGAAAATATGTATCTTTACATCAGGAATCTTCCGGAAGATGAAAAAACGGAACGGACCGAGTATGAAAACAGGCTTGCAAAGTGCAGACAGTGCAGCAGCCTGCTGAACGGAATGTGCAGGGAATGTGGATGTTTCGTGGAAATGAGGGCGGCGGTCCGGGTGAGGCACTGCCCGCTTTCCCGGAAGAGATGGTAGCGGAAGGAAGAAAGAGAAACGGGGGCAGAACGTCACATGAAAAGAATCCTTGATAAACTGCTGAATTTTACAGATGATCTTACGATCAGAAAGAAGATGCTTCTGGTCTATATTTTCTGTATGCTGATCCCCCTGTTCCTGACAGACGGGGCGATCATATATACGGTCTTCCACACAGAACAGCAGCTTCAGAGTTCGGAGATGGAAGATATCGCGGAAGCGGTACGCTACCAGATTTTTTATGATGTGGACAGTGTCTCGCGGGTGGCAAAGAGCATCTATACCAACAGTTATATCGACGAGTTCCTTGAGCGGGAATACGCCGATCCTCTGGATTATGTACTCCATTATCAGCAGTTTTTCAAGGATACGTTGTTTAATAGCGGGGATATGACGGGAAATTCTGTGATAACCCTTTATACGGACAATGATTCTGTGGTGAGCGGGGGAACAGTACGCAGCATTGAACAGGTCCAGGACAGTATGTGGTACAGGGAACTGATCGGCTCAGGTGCGGATCAGCTTCTCTATTTTGATTATGAATCCGAAGTGGGTACGGAAAATCTGCAGCGCCATGTCTATTTTGTAAGGAATATGAATTATTTCGGCGGAGAGAGGGAAAAAGTGCTGAAGATTGAGTTGAATTATACGGATATGGCACAGTCTTTGAATAATATGAACTATGATATGCCGGTGTATGTCCTCTGGAATGACCGTGTGATTTTTTCAAACAGAGCTGATGTCAGTATTGCAAAACCGTATGAGAAGTTCGGCGCAGAGGCTCAGGTAAAATATTCCGAGGAGAGCAGTATTTACGGCGCGGCGCTGGATATTGCCGTCCTCGCTCCGGTGACGGATCTGCAGAGGGAACTGCTGGACGCAGTGCCTCTTTTCCTTCTGCTCATCCTGGTGAACCTGATTCTTCCGATCCTGCTGATCCTGATCCTGAACCGGTCCCTGACGGAAAGAATATCCAGGCTCCGGGAAATATTCCAGAATACAGAAGATGAGAATCTTGTTGAGATTGAAGATGTTTCCGCCGCAGATGAGATCGGTGATCTGATGCGCAGCTACAATAAGATGGCTGCGCGTATTCGCATGCTTGTCGGAATTGTGTACAAGAACCGGATCCGGGAACAGGAGATGACGGTGGCGAGGCAGAAGGCAGAGCTTCTGGCTCTGCGCAGCCAGATCAATCCGCATTTCCTTTTTAACGCCCTGGAGAGTATCCGGATGCACAGCATACTCCGCAGGGAGATTACAACCGCGGACATGGTCGAAAAGCTGGCCGTTATGCAGAGACAGTATGTAGACTGGGGAGAGGATCTCATCGAGGTTGCAGGGGAGATGGAAAATGTCAGGAATTATCTGGATCTGCAGCAGTACCGTTTCGGAGACAGGCTGTCCTATGACCTGGATGTGGAGGAGGACTGCCTTGCGCAGCGGATTCCCAAGCTTACGATCGTCACGTTTGCAGAGAATGCATGTGTGCATGGAATTGAGTGCAAACCGGCTCCGGGATGGGTTTTTGTCCGTGTCTTCCGGGAAAAAGAAAAACTCTGCATTGAGGTTGAGGATACCGGGGAAGGTATGTCAGGGGAGGAATCGGAGAAGATGCAGGCACGTATGAACAGCGCCAGCATCGAGATGCTTGAAAATGAGAAGAGTGTAGGGATCGTGAATGCGTGTCTGAGATTGAAGATGGCATCAGACGGTCATGCGGAGTTTGAGGTGAGCGCGGAGGAAGGAATGGGAGTCTCGGTCCTGATCCGGATTCCCTATGATGATACACAGAAGTCCCGGTCTGAGGGAAAGGGAGGAAAAAGGGATCATGCTGAAAGTTCTATTGGTGGATGATGAGCCATTCATACTTCAGGGAATGGAAAAACTGGTAAACTGGGAGAAGGAAGGCTTCGAGATCGCGGCGGCTGTGTCTGACGGGGCAGAGGCCCTTTCATATTTTGAGAACAACCGGGTGGATCTGATTCTGGCGGACATCAATATGCCTGTTATGGACGGACTGGAGCTGCTGAAACGGGTGCGTTCATCAGAAAGGAACAGCAGCGTCCAGTTTGTCATCCTCAGCGGATACGCGGATTTTGGTTATGCGCAGGAAGCGATCCAGTATTCCTGCACCGATTATATCCTGAAACCCGTGGAAAAGGAGAAGCTCCTCCAGGTACTCAGGAAGATCCGGAAAATGTACAGTGCAGAGATCGAGAAAACAAAAGAGACAAAAAAGTTGGAGGGTTCTTATCTCGACCGGAAGCTGATCGCCGTCATCCAGGGGAAATATGACGAGTCGGATCTGGATTATGCGGGAAAACATATGCGGCTTTCGGAAAAAGTGCGGTACATTGAGATCCTGATTGATATGCCGGACTGGCTCGAGAGAGGGGATGAAGAGAAAAGCGCGGAACAGAAGAGGCTGTATCGCGCATGTCTGGAATACCTCCAGGAAGACTGGACCCACTGCATCATGGACGTGTCGCGCCATGAAAAAATCTATGACACCGGCTTTATCCTCTGCGGGTATATGTGGGAGAATACGGGGGAGAAGAAGTACCTTTCTGATTTCCTGGCATACCTCTGCGGCGTGCTCGATATGCCGGTAGTCATGATCTGCGGGAAAGAAGTGAAAAACCTGGGCGATATCGCGAAGTCTTACAGTACAGCCCGCATGCTCCGTTCATTTCAGGGATTCCGGGAAAAAAAGCAGATCTATTTCTATGAGGAAGAAGTGCAGGTCCATACGGACGGAGTGGTCCTGTGCAAAAACAGTCTGGACTTCCTGCTCCGGGCGATCGAGCAGAATGATCATGCACAGATCATGAAGGGAGCGGATCTGTTCTTTGAGGAAATGCGGCAGCGCGGAATGTCAGGGGACATCATGAAGCTGAATATCAACTACCTGCTTTTCCAACTGATCCATCTGGCGGCGGAACAGGATGATACGGTCAATCAGGAGGAGGTGCTCAGGACGATCAGCGAAGGCACCTTTGAATCAGGAGTTCTGCGGGGAAGCAAGGCGCATCTCTGCAGAGTGGCATGTGAATATGGGGATTATCTGATGCAAATGAGGAAAAATGCTTCAAGAGGGATTCTCGGTAAGATAGAAAAAGAAATTCGGGAGCGGTACGCGGAAAATCTGACGCTGAAAGAACTTGGAAACAAGTATTATCTGAACAGCGCATATCTCGGACAGCTTTTCCGGAAGAAATACGGGAAATCATTCCGGGATTACCTGAACCATTACAGGATCGAACAGGCGGCGCAGATGCTTCTGCGGACGGAGGACAAGATCTACCAGATCGCCGAGAAGGCGGGATACCACGATCTGGACTATTTTGTGAACAGATTCATCGAAATCAAGGGGTGTACTCCGGCAAAGTACCGGAAGCAGGCGGGAAATACAGACAAATAAGGAGGATAATCCGACAGATCCGGAGATGGAAAGAAAAAAGGCAGGACAAATTGCAGGCCTATAATTTGTCCTGCCTTTTCAAATATTTTGTCAGATTGTAAAAAAACGCCGGGAGAATAAAATAGAATCATCAAGAATAAAGAGGAGGAAATGTTGATGAAGAAAAAATGTGCAGCCGGGATGATCCTGGCAGGTGTCATGGCGGTGTCACTCCTTGGAGGATGCAGCGGAGAGTCGAAAAATGAGGACGGAGTCAAAGAATTTACCGCATTTTTCGCAGTTCCCGGGTCAGAGATCAACGACGATAATGAAATCCAACAGATCATTGCAGAGAAGACAGGAGTCAGGGTAAAAGAGACCTGGCTGACCGGACAGACGGCGTCCGAGGCAGTGGGAACCCTGATCGCCGGCGGAGAATATCCGGATTTTATTGACGGTGGGGATGCAGCGGGACAGCTCTATGAAGCAGGAGCGTTCGTTCCGTTGGATGAGTACCTGGACGACTATCCCAATATCAAGAACTATTACACAGAGGAGGAGTGGGATAAACTCCGCCAGGATGACGGCCATATCTACTGGATCAACCAGTTCCAGAATATTAAAGGCGAGGAAAAGTCCACTACCCACAACGATGAGGCGTTTTGGATCCAGACAAGAGTCCTGGAGTGGGCCGGATATCCGGAGGTACATACACTGGATCAGTATTTTGATCTGTTGGAAAGCTATGTCGAGGCAAATCCGACGATGGAGGACGGAACAGAGAATATCGCGTACACGATCCTCTGTGAGGACTGGAGATATTACTGCCTTGAGAATGCGCCCCAGTTCCTGGACGGATATCCCAACGACGGCTCGGTGATTGTGGACCCTGAAGAACTGAAGATCATTGACTACAATACGACGCCGACAGCAAAGAGGTATTTTGAGAAACTGAACGATGAGTATCAGAAAGGCATCGTGGATCCGGAATCTTTTACACAGACATATGACGAATATATCGCCAAGCTGTCCACGGGACGTGTTCTGGGAATGGTCGACCAGTGGTGGAACTTCGCGTACAGTGTGAATGATTCCCTGAAACAGCAGGGACTTGACGAGAAGGGATGCAGCTACGTGCCTCTTCCGATTACGATTGATGAGGGAATCCGGAATCAGTGGCATAATTCCGGCGGTGTTCTGAATGTGGGAAGCGGACTCGGTATCAGTACAAGCTGTGATGATGTGGAGGGCGCTCTCCAGTTTATCGACGATCTTCTCAGTCAGGAGATCCATGACCTCAGATTCTGGGGCGTAGAGGGAACCGATTATGAAGTAGGCGACGACGGCCTGTTCTACCGCACGGAGGAACAGCGCACACAGGCCGCGGACACGGCATACAAGGCGTCACACATCTGTACCTATTCCTATTTCCCGCAGTATAACGGAACCAGCGACGACGGAATCAACGCCATGAAGCCGGAAGAGCAGCCGGGAGAGTTCTTCGACAGCCTGAATTCCGCAGTGCAGAGATGCTTTGAAGCTTACGGCTGTGAGACATATGTAGATATGCTCGGGACAAATGAGGCACCCGGACCATGGTATCCGATGTATTCCTACTCCAATACGATGACGACGAGCACGCCGGGCGGTGTGGCATGGACGAAGATGGGCGAGATCAAGCATGAATATCTTCCGAGAGTCGTTATGGCTCCGGACTTTGAGGAAGCGTGGGACGAGTATATGGATGTATACGAAGACTGTGATCCCCAGGCGTTTCTCGATGAGATGCAGGCAGAACTCGACCGGAGGATAGAAGAAGCGGCAAAATATGAATAGAAATGAGGTGTAGACATGGCTTTTCTGTCAAAGAAAAAAAAGCAGACCGTCGTGGAGGCACCGGTGAAACTGAGTTGGAAGGAAGTAAAAAAACAGAAAGCCCTTCTCATCTGGTCAGCGGTGATCGTGATCTACGGTGTGATCTTCTACTATCTGCCCCTCGGGGGTTGGGTGATGGCGTTTCAGGATTATAAGCCGAAGGACGGGCTTTTTCACTCCGCATTTATCGGACTGGAAAAGTTCCAGCAGCTTTTTTCCGATGCCACATTTCTCCGGGTGATCCGGAATACCCTTGCCATGGGAGTGATCAACCTGGCAGTGACCTTTGTTGCGGCGATCGCCTTTGCGATCCTGCTCAATGAGGTGCGGACAAAAGGAGGGAAAAAGGTTGTACAGACGATTTCCTATCTGCCCCATTTCCTTTCCTGGATCATTGTGACCGGTATCCTTCATGATATGCTCTCCGGAACCGGTATTGTCAATGAAATTCTGGTGAACCTGAATATCATAGACCAACCCATTAACTTCTTTGCGCATAAGCAGTATTTCTGGCCGATCGTTGCATTTGCGAATGTGTGGAAGGAAACAGGCTGGAACGCGATCATCTATCTGGCGGCGATTACTTCCATTGATCCGTCTCTTTATGAGGCGGCTTCGATCGACGGTGCCGGAAGATGGGCGAAGATCAAAAACGTTACACTTCCGGGAATCCGGCCGACGATTATGATCCTGCTGCTGATGAATGTGGGAAATGTGCTCAACGCGGGATTTGAGATCCAGTACCTGCTCGGAAACGGACTTGTGCAGAGTGTATCCCAGACCATTGATATCTATGTGCTGAACTGGGGCATCAGCCAGGGCGACTTCTCTCTTGGTACGGCTGCAGGAATATTCAAGAGTGTTGTAAGCATCATTCTGATCGTGATCGCGAATCAGATTGCAAAACATAATGGCGACGAACGGCTGTTTTAAGGAGGAATTCGGATGAAAAGAAAGAAAAAGATCAGAACATCGCCTGCGGACAAAGTGTTTACCGTATGCAATACAATATTTATGATCCTGTTTGTGGTTATCACGCTTTATCCGATCCTGAATACTCTGGCAATATCTTTTAACGACGGGACAGACGCCCTGCGCGGCGGAATCTATCTTTGGCCGAGAAAATGGACGCTTAAGAATTATCTTACAGTGCTCCAGAAGGATAACCTGATTACCGGGGCATACATAACAGTGGCCCGTACGCTGCTCGGCACATTTACGGCTCTGTTGGCCAATGCTGTACTGGCGTATATTGTGAGCAGAAAGCGGTTCCTTTTCCGCAGACAGCTTTCCCTGTTCTGGGTGATTACCATGTATGTGAACGGAGGAATGATCCCGACATTCCTCCTTTACAGGGGCCTGGGGCTGACAAACAGCTTCTGGGTATATGTGGTGCCGGGAATGATCAGCGCGTTCAACATGCTCGTTATCCGCACTTATATGAACGGACTTCCGGATAGTCTGGAGGAATCTGCACAGTTGGACGGAGCAGGATATTTTACCATATTTACAAAGATTATATCGCCGCTGTGCAAACCGGTATATGCTACGGTTGCGTTGTTTGTGGCGGTCGGACAGTGGAACTCATGGTTTGACGCCATGCTCTATAACCGGATGGCGTCCCATCTGACCACCCTTCAGTATGAACTGATGAAGCTCCTTTCATCGGTGACAAACCAGGGAAGTTCCGCGGAAGCGATGAAAAATGCAGCAGGTTCCGTGACGCCGGAAACAGTCCGCGCCGCGGCGACAGTGCTGACTATGCTGCCGATTATCTGTATCTACCCGTTCCTCCAGAGATATTTTGTGACGGGACTTACACTCGGCGGCGTGAAGGAATAGGAGTGGAAGAACAGGCGTGAGAATACAGGGAAAAGGAGAATGTGAGAATGAAGATTAATCTGGACAGCCCGGTGCTGGAGTTTCTTGGAAGAGCAGCTGATTTTATGATTCTGAATATTCTGTTTATTATATGCTGCGCTCCGGTTGTTACGGCCGGACCAGCGCTGAGTGCCCTGTACGCCGTCTCCATGCGGCAGGCGCGCCATGAGGACGGGTATATTGTAAAACCCTATCTCAAGGCGTTTGCCGCCAACTTCGGAAAGTCGTTTGCGCTTTCCTGCATCTACTGCGGGGCAGGCGTCCTGATTGCCTATGGATTTTCGTACTGGCAGAAGGGGGCGTTCACAGCAGGGATAAAGACAGCTGCGCTGGCTGTTCTGTGTATATTCGCTGCTTGCGGTATCCTATCCCTGCTCTATGTATTTGCGCTGACAGCCAGATTTGAAAACAGCATCGCAGCGACCGTAAAAAACGCGCTGATCCTGGCGGTATTTGATTTGAAGGAAACGATGCTTCTGCTGCTGATCTGGGCGGGAATTATTTTCCTGCTGATTTTCACGAAGGCATTCTGGACGTTCATGGCAGTAGCGGGTTTTTCCGTGATGGCATACGTGCAGTCAGTCCTTTTTGTGAAGGTATTTTCAAAATATGAAGGGGGAGAATGAGACGATGTGCGGAGCATTTTATACAGGAGAATACGATAACTGGTTCCTCAGGCTCGGATACTCCGAAGAAGAAGTCAGCAGGAAAATCGAACAGACATTCCTGACGCTGTTTTACGGTGCCGAGGAAGAACGGATCTATCATCCCGTGGGCAGTGATATGGGATATATAGAAGATACGGGAAACCACGATGTGCGGACTGAGGGGATGTCCTATGGAATGATGATGTGCGTTCAGATGAACCGCAGGGATGAATTTGACCGGATATGGAAATGGGCAAAAACCTATATGTATATGGAAAGCGGAGAAAATGCAGGATATTTTGCCTGGTCCTGCGCCACGGACGGAACGAAAAATTCGTACGGTCCTGCCCCGGACGGAGAGGAGTTCTTTGCAATGGCGCTGTTCTTCGCCTCGGCACGGTGGGGCGACGGAGAGGGGATATTTGCATATTCCCGGGAAGCCAGAAAGATCCTCCGAGACTGCCTCCATAAAGGAGAAAAGCCGGGGACGGGCAGGGCAATGTGGAACCGGGAGAACCGGCTGATCCGCTTTATTCCGGACTGTGAATTTACGGACCCGTCCTATCATCTGCCCCATTTTTACGAACTTTTTGCTCTGTGGGCGGATGAGGAGGACCGGGCGTTCTGGAAAAAAGCGGCGGAGGCAAGCAGGCAGTATCTGAGAAAAGCCTGCCATCCTCTCACCGGTCTGAGCGCGGAGTACGCGGATTATGACGGAAAACCGCACACCGGAGATACGGAAAAGTTCGGGAGGCATGACTGGTACTACAGCGATGCATACCGGACAATCGCAAACATCGGACTGGATTACGCATGGTTCGGTCCGCATGAGTGGGAGCGCGAGACAGCCAACAGGCTTCAGAAATTTTATTCTGAAGATGCCGGCGAAAGCCTGGACGGCGTATATCTGACGGACGGAACTCCCGTGGATCAGAGGGCGCTTCACCCGACTGCAGTGGCGGCGGTCAACGCCCAGGCGTCCCTGGCTGCGGACGGTCCTTATGCAAAAGAGTGGGTGAGAAGATTCTGGGAGACGCCGCTTCGGACAGGCGGGAGAAGGTATTACGATAACTGTCTGTATTTCTTTGCCCTGCTGGCGCTTGGCGGGGAGTATCGGATCTGGAAACGGGAGACATAATCCTTAGGGATGTCTCCCGTCCATTTTTTATGCTTTATCTTGCGCCGTTTTTCCTCATATGGTAAATTGATGAAAAAGAGCTGTTGTTGTAAAAATCATCAACCAGAGAGGAGATCCGCCATGAGATTCAATCTGACATCCTTACCCGTTGAAATTGCCCGTTCGGCCCGGGAGTTTCTATATCATTACGGACACAAATGTGCGGGAACGGATTCCGAAACCGCCGAAATAACTGCCGAAACCGGGATACCTTCCGTTATTCTGCGCTGGATACCGGATAAATCCGTTTCTTCCCTGCGGGTGGCATACGATGGAAGTTCTCTTGTTATTTCCGGGCAGCAGGCGGTGCATTTCTACCGAGGTCTGCACCTTGCGCTGATGGAGAAAGCCCTGGAACAGCGGGAGACATTTGAGATAACAGAGAAGATTGCTTTTGACGAAACAGGGATTATGCTGGACTGTTCCAGAAATGCAGCGCCTGCCCTGCCGTTTTTAAAAGAGGTAATCCGTCTCTGCGCGGCCTGCGGTATCGGTCAGCTTTACCTGTATATGGAAGATTTGTATGAGATTCCGGAAGAACCGTATTTCGGTGCTTTCCGCGGAAGATACAAAAGAGAAGAACTGCAGGAGCTGGACGCATATGGAAGAAACTTCGGGGTGGAATTGATCCCGACGATTCAGACACTGGCGCATCTTCACACATACCTTCGCTGGAATCAGAGTGCCCGTTACAGAGACACGGAGGATATCCTTCTGGCAGGATCTCCGGACACGGAAATGCTTGTGCGCAGGATGATCCGGAATGCATCCATGCCTTTTTCCACAAAAAAGATTCATGTGGGAATGGATGAGGCTGCCATGCTCGGACTGGGGCAGTATCTCCGGAATAACGGCTATCGGGAGCGTTACCGGATTATGACAGATCATCTGGAGATGGTGTGCCGGATCTGTGAGGAGCTTGGGGTGGAGCCGATGATGTGGAGCGATATGTTCTTCCGGCTGAAATCACCTTCCGGCGGATATTATGATCTGCCGGAAGACACGGAATTTATCCTTTCCGACGCACAACCCGGAGCAAAGATACAGATCCCCGGCAATCTGTCTCTGGTCTACTGGGACTATTACCATCATGACGGCAGCGACTATGAGAAGAATATCCGCCTGCATCGGAAACTGACAGACAGGATTGTCTTTGCAGGAGGCGGATGGACGTGGAACGGTCTGTCTCCGAACTACCGGAAGGCAGAGCGGACACTTGCCGAGGGGGTGAGAGCGTGCCGGGAACAGGGAATCAGAAAACTGTTCTGTACATTCTGGTTTGACAACGGGGCAGAGACGCCGGTGCGGACACTGTTCTTTTCGGCACTGTACTTTGCCCGGCTCTGCTATCCGCCGGAGAAAGAAGATACAGAACGGAAAACACTGGCGGATATACATTTTAATAAGTGGCTGGAACTGCTGACCGGGTACAGTCCGGAGGCGTGGCGGATTCTCGATAAGTTCGACAGTCCGGCGGGTATTCTTCCGGATAATGAGTGTGCAGATAACCCCTCGAAATTTCTCTTCTATCAGGATGTCATGCTGGGGCTCTTTGATGAGCAGACGAAAGGAATGGGACTGGATAAATATTACCGCGGCCTGGCAAAAGAACTGGAACTGGTGACAGAAGGCAGGGCGGAAACACCGGAAAAAGAATTGTTCATCTATTACAGAACAGTGGCGCAGCTGCTTGCGGAGAAAGCAGGGCTGGGTACAGAGATCCGGCAGACATATCTCGAAAATGACCGGAAAAGGATGAAAAAACTCTGTGAAAAAATTGGTTTCTGTGTGGAAAAAGTGCGAGAAATGAAGGAATTAAGAGGAAAAATCTGGTTTGAAGAGTGCAGGCCATTTGGATATGAGGTGCTGGATATCCGTTTCGGTGGGGTGGCAGTCCGCCTGGAATCTGCCCGGAGACGCCTGGAAGCATGGATCTCCGGAGAGGTTGAACGTCTGGAGGAGCTGGAAGAAGACAGGCTGTCTTATGCCGTAGACAGGCAGAATAAGGATCACAGACTCTGTGCGGCTCCGCTCTGGGAATATATTGTAAGTGCGGGAAATATGGCAGGAATATGATAGAAATGTGATATTGGTACAATTTGCAAAACACAAGCTTTAACTATATGATACGGGGGATTGCCTGAAAATCCGGAAGACTTCTGCTGATACAGGAGAATCTTCCGGATTTTTGTAATTCCATATTTTTATTAAAGAGGGGAATGTCATTCCGCTGCTGTGATATAGCACCCCTTTTCATAAAAAGCAATCCCATATCCCCGTACTATATCGTAACCCCGCGCATGCAGGCCTTCGATATACTTTTTCTCAATGATCTGCTGCGCGGCGTTCCGGCTGTCTGTTTTCAGGTCTTTCCGTTCCTTTGATTTCTTGCATTCGATTACCACGTTCGTGCCAAACGGGCTGGGAGAGAGAACAGCGATGTCGAACCGTCCTTCGCCGCTCTCCATGTTGGATTCTACAGAATATCCTGCAAACAGTCCGGTCATAAAACCATGATAAAATGCTTCGTAGTTGTCATAAAAGCTGACAGAGTTGAAGAGAATGTCATTCAGCAGCAGGTTCGCCTGATTTACCCTGCCTTCTTTCAGATCATCCAGGAGCAGTCCTTTTTTGTCCCGTACATAGTCAGAAAAGTACTTCTGGAACTGATTCTCAAATATGATCTGTACCTCTTTGTTGGGAATGACCAGGCGGTACATTCCGGGCAGCGGTTCGCCATCCGTGCCGCAGACTGATTCCTTTATTTTCAGGTATCCGGTAAAGAGCATAAAGCTGTAAATATTCTCCGTATCATCCATTTCCCGGTAGGTCAGTTCTTCTGCTATGTGCTCGGTAACCGCATGCCCCTGCACCAGTGCCTCGAACGTCTGCTTCATCTCATATGTGCCTGTCTTAATATAATTGTAGACAATATCATTGCTGCTTGTGTTTGCCCAGTAGGATCTGGGCTGCGCATCATTGCCGTATACGATCTGCTTCACATAATTGAGGACGCTCCAGGGATTGTAAATCTCTTCATTCCCGAAAAGATATCCGTTGTACCATTCTGCGGTCTTGTTTTTATAATCGGTCAGCTGATAATCCCGCAGGATCTGGTCGACTTCATCGTTTGTAAAACCGAAATGACGTGAGGAGGCGTCTTTGTTGAAGATTGAGTATACGCTGAAATTATTCAGACCGGTAAAAATACTCTCCTTTGCAATGCGAAGGCATCCGGTCAGCACTCCCCGCTCCAGGCTCGGGTTCGTTTTGAGGGCAGAGCTGAACACAGCGCTGATGAAGTGAGACATTTCATTATAATAGCCGTTGAGAAACGCGCTTTGCAGGGGAACGTCGTATTCATCAATCAGAAGGATTACTTTTTTCTGATAATGCTTTTCAAGGCAGGTGCAGAGATTAAGCAGTGCATTCTGCAGATCAATCAGGTCGGCCTGCCTGAAATCATAACGTTTCAGTGTTTCCTTTTCGCTTGGCAGAAGATGCGGGCTTTCGAATAATTCTTCATGATTCCGAACTTCCCGTGCAATGAGGAAAGAAAAATAATCAGTCTGCTGTTTGAAATCCGGATTTTTCATATCCTTCAGTGTCAGAAAGATAACCGGATACTGATTCTGATGACGCATGATCTCCGTATTTTTCGAGATCTTCATTCCGTTAAATAACCGGGCACTCTCCTGTTCTTTGTTGGAAAAGAAGTAATAGAGCATACTCATGTTCAGCGTCTTTCCGAAGCGGCGGGGACGCGTGAACAGCGAGACTTTTTCGTGAAAGACAGTTTCAATAAAATCGGTTTTATCAATATAATAGAAGTTCCCTGTCAGAAATTCTCTGAAATCTTCTGTACCTGTTGTAACTGGCTTCATGCCGCACCACCTCCTGGTCTGCTTCTATGGGGTTGTTCAACTTAGAATGTATGCCTGCACGGAATATGTGTCATGTGTCAATTGAAGTACATACTTATTATAAGTATACCATGCCACGATAATAGACGGCAATGGGGAAAAAGAAAATGGGAAAATGTTATTTCTGCATAAATTTTCTTCAAATTTCTATGAATATGATGTACAATTTAATCATATATATTGCGGTTTTGGATAATAAGAATATGATTTATACCCAAAAATGCAAAATAATATAGAATGGGGGAAGAATTATGGCCAAAGAAATGATTGCAATGCTTCTTGCCGGAGGTCAGGGGTCGCGTCTCTATGCCCTGACACAGAATCTGGCAAAACCAGCGGTTCCTTTCGGCGGAAAATATCGTATCATCGATTTTCCGCTGTCGAACTGCGTCAACTCCGGAATTGATACGGTGGGAATCCTTACCCAGTACCAGCCGCTGGTGCTGAATGAGTACATAGGAAACGGACAGCCCTGGGATCTGGACCGGCTGCACGGCGGCGTCCATGTGCTCCCGCCGTATCAGCAGGCGACCGGTTCCGACTGGTATAAGGGGACGGCAAATGCCATCTATCAGAATATTTCCTTTATTGAGCGCTATGATCCGGAATATGTGATTATCCTTTCCGGCGACCAGATCTGCAAACAGGACTACAGTGATTTTCTGAAGTTCCACAAAGAGAAAGGGGCGGAGTTCTCTGTGGCAGTCATGGAAGTGCCCTGGGAGGATGCGTCCCGTTTCGGACTGATGGTAACGGATGAGAACGACAGGATCACCGAGTTCCAGGAGAAGCCGAAGAACCCGAAGTCGAACCTTGCGTCCATGGGAATCTATATTTTTAACTGGGATATCCTGAGAAAATATCTGGAAGAAGATGAGGCGGATCCGAATTCCGAGAATGACTTTGGAAACAACATTATCCCGAATCTGCTCCGCGACGAGAGAAAGATGTATGCCTACCGTTTCAGCGGGTACTGGAAAGATGTGGGTACGATCCCGTCTCTATGGGAGGCGAACATGGAAGTGCTCGATCCGGAGCACAGCGGAATCGACCTGTTTGACGAAGAGTGGAAGATCTACAGCAGAAACAGCGGTATGACCGGACATAAGATCGGCGAGACCGGGGTTGTGGAGAATTCCATGATTACAGATGGATGCCGGATTAACGGCCATGTAAAACATTCCATCCTTTTTGCGGGAGTGAGAGTGGAAGAAGGCGCGGAAGTGGAAGATGCCGTTGTGATGGGCGGTACAACGATCAAAGCGGGAGCAGTGGTGAAACACTGCATTGTGGCGGAGAATGTTACGATCGGTGAGAATGCCGTGGTTGGTGCGATGCCTGAGGGGGACAACAGAGGCGTGGCGACAGTGGGAAGCGGCGTAGAGGTGGGAGCCGGAGCCAAGATCGGCCCCAATGCCATGGTCAGCAATCATGTAAAGGAAGGTGAAGAGCAGTGGTAAATTCGAATATTGATGCATTGGGAATCATTTTCCCGAACAGTTATGATGACCTTGTCCCGGATCTTGTGGCGGACCGCCTGATGGCTTCCATTCCGTTTGGGGGACGTTACCGGATGATCGATTTTATTTTGTCCAGTATGGTGAACTGCGGTATTGACAATGTTTCGGTTATTGTCCGCAAGAATTACCACTCCCTGCTGGATCACCTGGGTTCCGGAAGAGAATGGGATCTGACCAGGAAGAACGGCGGACTGAATATTGTGCCTCCGTTTGCAGAGAAGACGGTAAAGGTCTACAATGGGCGTGTTGAGGCTCTGGCGAGCATTCTGGGATTTTTGAAGAGCCAGAAAGAGAAATACGTTGTGATGGCAGATACAAATATTGCCGTGAATTTTGATTTTGGCGCTTTTCTCGAGGAACATATTGCAAGCGGTGCGGATGTAACCATTGCGTACCGGGAGGAGGAACTTCCGCCAAGTGCCCTGGAGTCCGAGACGAACAGCAAGTCCCTCTATTACACACTGGAACTTGAGAATAAACGGGTGACGAATATACGTATCAATTCCAAGGCGGCAGGCGTACAGAATTTTTCCATGAATATTTATGCCATTGAGAGAGAGCTTCTGATTGATCAGATCAGCCAGGCGTTTGTGCGCGGCTATGTTTTCTATGAGCGGGATATTCTTTCACCTCACCTTGTGACACTTAACGTGCAGGGATACAGGTATGATGGCTACTGTGCCCGGATCTGCGATATGAGGAGTTATTATGAGGAAAATATGAAGCTGCTCGATGATGCGAACCTGGATGCCCTGTTCGATAAAGGGCAGATCTATACAAAGATCCGTGATGACAATCCGACACGTTATATTCCGGGAGCCAGGGCGAAAAACGTAATGGTCGCTGACGGCTGTGTGATTGAGGGTGATGTGGAAAACTGTATTCTGTTCAGGGGCGTTAAGATCCGCAAGGGAGCAAAGGTAAGAAACTGCGTGCTGATGCAGGATACCGTCGTGGAATCCGGAGCGGACATTGACTATGTGATTACAGATAAAAATGTGGTGATTACGGAAAACAGAAAGCTCCGGGGAGCAGATACTTTCCAGGTGTTTGTGGAAAAGGGGAGAAGAGTCTAGGAATCGGGAAATCAGAGAAAACAGGACAGTAAGGAAAACAAAACGGCGCAGGGATATTACCTGCGCTGTTTTAATTTTCGAAATTTTCTGAAAATAATATTCGCCTTTAGAAAAGTTTAAGAAACTTTTAAGCTGCAGGGGGTTGAAGCATATGGCGGACGCGTGATAGAATAGACAAACATGGAGAAGGAGGAACACTATGAATCTTGACCGGGAAAATATGAGAAAGATAAAAGAGCTGATCTTATTTACAATTATCGTACTGATCGCACTGTGGAATTACGGGATCATTATCGACGCGGTCGTGTTTGTGTTCGGCATTATTTTCCCGTTCCTGCTTGGCGGCGGAATCGCCTTCGTACTGAATGTTCCCATGAATTTTATGGAAGAAAAGGTATTTTATAACCGCTGGCTTAAAAATAAGAAGATTGCAAACCGTCTTGCCAGACCGGTGTCGCTTGTGCTGACACTCCTGATTGTAATCGGCGTCGTTGCACTGGTTATGTTCGTTGTGATTCCGGAACTGACGCGTACGATTCTGTCACTGGGAATCACGATCCGTGATTTTGTGCCGGAGGCACAGCGTTTCCTTGAGGAACTTTTTACGGATAACAGTGAGATTTCCGCATGGCTGGACAGCCTGAACCTGAATGTGGACCGGATCATGGAGAGCGCGGTTGGCTTCTTCCAGAACGGTGCGGGCAATATTCTGAATTCTACAATGTCGGCAATCGGCTCGATTGTCAGCGGCGTGACCACGTTTGTGATTGCCTTTGTGTTTGCGTGCTATGTTCTTCTGCAGAAAGAGAAACTCAGAGTCCAGGTGCAGAAAGTGATGTATGCATTCCTCTCAGAAAAACGGGTGGAGTGGTGCCTTGAGGTGTGCTCGCTGACCAACCGTTCCTTTACGAACTTCCTTACAGGACAGTGCGTGGAGGCGCTGATTCTGGGGATGATGTTCTTTGTGGTGATGAACATCTTCAGTATGCCCTATTCCCTTCTGGTGAGCGTTCTGATCGCCTTTACCGCGCTGATCCCCATATTCGGCGCGTTTATCGGCTGCTTTGTGGGAGCTCTTCTTATATTAATGGTAGATCCCCTGCAGGCGGTCGGATTTATAATCATGTTCCTCGTGCTGCAGCAGATTGAAGGTAATCTCATCTACCCGAAAGTGGTAGGACGCTCGGTGGGCCTTCCGTCGATCTGGGTGCTGGCAGCCGTGACCATCGGCGGAAGCCTGATGGGGATTGTCGGGATGCTGATCTTTATTCCCATCGTATCGGTGGTGTATAACCTGTTCCGGGCAAGTGTGTACAAGCATCTGAGGAAAAAGCACCGGAATATTAAGAACGGTCAGCCGGAAAAAGAGGCGGCGCGGGCAGCGGAGAGAAAGCGGGCAGCGGGAGCGCAGGAGGAGACGGCGGCGGATGACATTATAGCAGAGGATGCAGAAGGGCACGAAAGAAAACAGAATACAGATGAGCGGCAATAGCACGGAGATAGATTGTAGAATTCCGGAGAACCGGGGAAACGGATTGCAAGGTCCGAATTCCCCGGTTTTTTGCGCTTTTACGGAAAAGCAATATTTTGCAAAGAGATGGTTGACAGAATTCGGGGGGGGGGTATAATCAAGTCTGGATATAAATGGCAATGCCAATAAAAAAGGAAGGAAACACGCTATGAGAAAAGGAAGAAGAGTAATAGCTGTTACCGGAGCCGCGGCTCTTATACTGGGAATGCCGGTGTACGCAGCGGATGGGAATACAGCGGCGCGTGAACTGGATTACTACGCCAGTCTGACTGTCGCAGGCGTACCGATTGTCTCATATGGTGGAGTGACGGGAAATGCACCGGATGGAGTCAGCTATGATCTGCAGACAAACACATTGACGCTGAAAGATTACAAGGTGACGTCAGAAGACACTGTGCTGAACAGCAGCGGTATGGGTGACGATTTCAAGATCCGTCTTGAAGGTGCAAATGTTCTGACCGTGGACAACGGGAAAAACAATACGGTAACGGCAGTTTCGGTTGACAGTGCTTCTATTGGCGGTTCCGGTTCGCTGACGATTGATATGTCAGAGACCGCAGGCGGCGATGGAATCATGTATGATGATTTTATGACGATACGGGACTGTGAGCTTAATATTACCGGGGATTTTGCATATTCGCCGTTCTTTTACGGGATCACAAAAGATGCGAATACCGGTGCAGGAAATCTTACCGTGGAAAATGCGGAAGTCAATATTCACAGTGCCATCGCAGACGATGCCAGAATCGCAGGCACGAACGTGGGCATTGATGCACAGAATGGAAATATGACTGTGAAAAATTCCGATATTAATGTAGAAGTAGTAAACGGTGAAATCTTTGGTATCGGCGTGGGTCTGCGCAGAAGCGGTATCGAGGGCGGTTCGCTCTCTGTAGAGGATTCTACGGTTACGTGTGTGACAAAATCATCTTACGAGGATGACCATTTCCCGTATAATATTTATTTTTACGAGATGGAAAATCCCGCTCAGAATTATTATTATGTCGGGGATGAAGCTCCGGACAGACAGGCGGATTTTGATGAAGCCTTTGAAACGGAATGGTTTATGGATGACCGTTACCGGGGAGTCTATGACTGCCTGATTATTTCCGCAGACCCGATTGCGGATTACTGTGACCATCAGTGGGATGAGGGAACAGTTACAGAGAAGCCTTCCTGTGAAACTCAGGGGGAAATTACATATACATGTACGGTATGTGGAGATACAAAGACAGAGGCGGTCGACGCTCTCGGACATGATTGGGGAGAGTGGACCCAGATCAAGAAGCCGACCTGTACAGAAGCGGGCGTGCAGATGAGAACATGCGGGCGCTGCGGCGAAACAGAAAACGCGGACGTAGATGCCCTTGGACATGATTATGTGGAGAAAGTCACAAAGGAGGCTACGTGTACCGAGGACGGTGTACGTGAAGTGACATGTTCCCGGTGCAATTATTCCCGGGAAGAGACAATTCCGGCAACAGGACATTCCTATGGAGAGTGGGTTGTGGAAAAGGAAGCTACATTCCATGAGGATGGGCTTAAGACATCTACCTGTGAAAACTGCGGTGATGTGCGCAGTGAGAGAATTCCGAAGTTAAGTGAATCACATGTGCATGATTTCAGTGGAGCAGAGGAGATTATTACCCCGGCGACATGCACAGAGACGGGAAGTATGAAGGTATACTGTAAGGAACCGGAATGCGGAGAGTATACAGTGAAGGAAATCCCTATGACGGAACATGCTCCGGGAGAGTGGACGGCAGTGAAAGAAGCAACCTGTACGGAAGAGGGACTTGAGCAGAGAACCTGTACTGTCTGTGGTACTGTGACTGACAGCCGTATAACAGAAAAGGTGCCTCATACATACGGAGAGTGGACGGTAGTGACCCCGGCGACCTGTACGGAAGCAGGAGTCGAGTCGGCTGAGTGTACCGTGTGCGGGGAGACTACCGTACGGGGAATCAATGCACTTGGTCATGATTTTGCTGACTGGGAAGTGAAAGTACCTGCCACATGTACCGAAGACGGTGAAGAAACATCGGTCTGCACACGGTGTGGCGAAACAACGACGCGGGTGATTGAGGCGTCAGGACATTCCTACGGAGAGTGGGTTGTGACAAAAGAACCTACTGAGACGGAGGAGGGACAGAGAGAAGCTGTGTGCTCCGTGTGCGGTGATGTGATCGTGGAGAAAGTTCCGGCTGTTTCCGATGCCCAGCCAGTGCCTCCGACAGATATGAATATTTCTGCCGGAAACGGAAACACACCGGGAGCAGGCAGCGGAAGCAATTCTGATGTCCCGAAGACGGGGGATACTGCACCGGTGGTAGCTTGCGCGGCAGTTGTTATAGCGGCAGCGGCAGGAGTGATTTTTGCAGTCAGAAAAAGGTCGGGCTTCAGATAAGCAGAAGTGATGTTCTGAGAAATAAGATATAAAAATGAGTGAGGACCGGCGTGGTATTTCGTGCCGGTCCTGTGTATTTTCCGGATATGGTTAAAGAAGTGTAATTAAGACAATTAAGAAATAAAAGACTTGACTTCCCATACAGCGCCGTGCTACAATAGCATGGCGAATGGAAGTAGGTCTTTTTTTTATGCCTAAAAATCGATGGCTTCGCAACCATCAGTAACACGCAGATGAATAAGTAAAAAGCGAGGTGGAAGTTGTGCGCACAAGAATTACTCTGGAGTGTACGGAATGCAAAAACCGTAACTACAACATGACGAAGGATAAGAAAGCTCATCCGGAACGCATGGAGACCAAGAAGTACTGCAGATTCTGCAAATCACACACACTGCACAAAGAGACGAAGTAATGCTCGGAAGGAAGTGGATGTTATGAGTGAGAATACGAAGACTCAGAAAAAGAGCTGGTTCAAAGGTCTTCAGGCTGAGTTTAAGAAGATCATTTGGCCGGACAAAAAAACACTTGCAAGACAGACCACGGCAGTTGTTGCTGTTTCCGTAGTATTAGGGGCGGTCATCGCAGTGATCGACGCTATCTTAAGATACGGGATTGACTTATTGGTTAAATAGTTGACCGCAGCAGAAAGGTGATTTTATGTCAGACGCAAAATGGTATGTAGTCCATACCTATTCCGGGTATGAAAACAAGGTGAAGGCGAACATTGAGAAGGCGATCGAGAACCGTCATCTGGAAGACCAGATCCTTGAGGTTCGTGTTCCTCTTGAGGAGGTTACGGAGCTCAGGAACGGAGTTCAGAAAGTGGTTCAGAGAAAGATGCTGCCGGGATATGTTATGATCCATATGATCATGAATGACGATACATGGTATGTCGTGCGGAATACCCGCGGCGTAACCGGTTTTGTCGGTCCCGGATCCAAGCCGGTTCCGTTGGATGACAGCGAGATGGAGAATCTCGGAATCAGACGGGACGATGTGGTTGTCGATTTCGGCGTGGGCGATACCGTGACCGTGTTAAGCGGCGCATGGGAAGGAACCGTCGGGGTCGTACAGAGCATGAACGAGCAGAAGAAGAGCCTGTCGATCAATGTAGAGCTGTTTGGCCGTGAGACTCCGGTTGAACTTGGTTTTTCAGAAGTGAAAAAAATGGATTAATGAAAAGTGGGAGGGAGAGATCCCGCCAATACCACAAGGAGGTTATTTAAAATGGCAAAGAAAGTACAAGGATACATCAAATTACAGATTCCTGCCGGCAAGGCAACTCCGGCACCACCGGTTGGTCCTGCACTTGGACAGCACGGTGTAAATATCGTTGAGTTTACAAAGCAGTTCAATGCAAGAACAGCAGACCAGGGAGATCTGATTATCCCTGTTGTTATCACGGTATACAATGACAGAAGCTTCAGCTTCATCACAAAGACACCGCCGGCAGCGGTTCTGATCAAGAAAGCCTGCAAGATCAAATCCGGTTCAGGCGTACCGAACAAGAACAAAGTCGCTACGATCACGAAAGAGCAGGTAAGAGAGATCGCAGAGACAAAGATGCCGGACCTGAACGCTGCAACCGTTGAGGCAGCTATGAGCATGATCGCAGGAACATGCCGTTCCATGGGTGTTGTAGTAGAGGAGTAGGCGCTGTACACCCGGCTCTGCACCGGTACGGAGCATGGATGCCGGATAGGAAAGCCGCCCTGAAGCATAAGAATCGAATCAGGTGGGAGGGGTAATCCCGCTAATACCACAAGGAGGTTATTGTAAAGATGAAACGAGGAAAGAAATATATCGAAGCTGCCAAACTGATCCAGAGAGGAACCCTCTACGACAGAGACGAGGCAGTTGCATTAGTAAAAAAAGCAGCAGTAGCAAAATTTGACGAGACGATTGAGGCTCACATCAGAACCGGATGTGACGGACGTCATGCAGACCAGCAGATCCGTGGCGCAGTTGTACTTCCGCACGGAACAGGTAAAAAGGTTCGCATCCTTGTTTTTGCAAAAGATGCAAAGGCTGAGGAGGCAAAGGCAGCAGGCGCTGATTTTGTCGGAGGAGACGAACTGATCCCGAGAATCCAGAACGAGGGATGGCTTGATTTTGACGTTGTAGTTGCAACACCGGATATGATGGGCGTTGTAGGACGTCTCGGACGTGTACTTGGACCGAAAGGTCTTATGCCGAACCCGAAAGCCGGAACAGTTACAATGGACGTGACAAAGGCGATCAACGATATCAAAGCAGGTAAGATCGAGTACAGACTTGACAAGACAAATATTATCCATGTGCCGATCGGTAAGGCTTCCTTCACCGAGGAGCAGTTAGCGGACAACTTCCAGACGCTTATCGATGCAATCAACAAGGCGAGACCGGCAGCAGTCAAGGGACAGTTCCTGAAGAGTGTAACTCTTACATCAACAATGGGCCCTGGCGTGAAGGTTAACCCGCTGAAGCTTGCATAAGAAATCATATAGAGGAACTATCGGCTGTACAGTCTGATAGTTCCTTTTTCAAAATGCATATATTTATGCCGGAGACGGGAAATGGACAGAAAAAAGAAGGTAACAATAAAAGAGATTGCGGAAAACACGGGCGTTTCCGTTGGAACTGTACACAGAGTAATCTATGGAAAAGCAGGCGTGGGGGAGGAAACGCGCCGTAAGATTCTGGAAGAGATAAAGCGGACGCATTATCAGATTAATTCCGCGGCAGCCTCAATTAAGAGGAAAACGCTTGTTATAGCTGTGGTGCTCCCGAAGTGTGAGGGGGACGAGCGCTTTTATTTCCGGGGACTGTGGAAGGGAATACAGGATGCGGCAGAAGAACTCGCCCCCTATAATATTGAGTTCCGGTATGTGGAGTCTGCATACGGACTCGGCAATATCTCGCTGGAGCTTCAGAATCTGTTTGATACGATTCTGGATGACATCAATGGAATCATTACCATTGCAGATGATGAGGAGACAGCAGCGTGGGTGCGGAGATTCCGGAAGCAGGGAGTGACTGTGGTCTCTGTTTCCAGTTACAGCGATGAGTCAGACTGTCTGTGCAGTATACGGGCCGATCACGAAGTTGCCGGAAGGCTGGCAGCAGAATATCTGGACAGTGTATGCGGAGAACGGGAAGGTAAACTCATGGTTCTTACCGGAAATAAGGAGATATACAGCAATGAAAAGTATGCGGGCGGATTTGTCCAGTTCGAAGGGACACGGGGAAGAGAGTCGGATATGATTCTTGTGGACGGTTTCGGTATGGATGAAATAGGAGCAAAGGTTCGGGAACTGCTGAAGAAAGAGCACATAACCGGTATTTTTTCCTGTACTGCCCGGAATACATATTCGATCTGCAGAATTCTGGATGAGATGAATAAGCACGATATATGTTGCGTCGGTACAGATGTTTTTCTGGAACTGGAACCGTACTTTTCCTCCGGAATACTGAATGCATCTATTTATCAGTCGAATGTGGAACAGGGAAGAACGGCGGTGGATGTTCTTTACCGCTACCTGACCCTGGCAGAACTGGACAGGAAGAAAATATATCTCCCTGTTGGCATTGTCATGAGAAGTAATTATCAGTATTATATTTCATAAAAGAATCAAAGATGAGATCCTTTGGAATCGGGAAAATTCTGAGGGATCTTTTTTGTGGAAAATATATAAATTGAAGTCTGGAAATCTGGATGAGATTACCAAAGATTAGAAAGGATGTTGACAATTAAGAATGTATGATATAAACTTCGTATTAGTAAAACGTTTTAGTAAAAGAATATACTAAAACAAAACAGAAAGGAATGAGAAATGAAAAAATACAGTTGGGACGGAAAAAAAGGTTTCGGTGTTTTTGAGGAAAGCGGGCAGTGGCGTATTGCTCATCATGTGTACGAAGAAACGGTCAATGGCATGGCAGCGGCGGGGACATGGGGAATACACAGAGATTCAGATGAGGTATTTGTATTGATTCGGGGAAGTGCGGCGCTTGCGGTTAAAGGCGCGGAAGAGGACGGCAGGATGTCGGTATTTCAGCTTGAAAAAAAACAGATTTATATGGTTGAGGCAGGCGAACCTCACATACTGATCCTGAAAGAAGACACAGAAGTTCTTGTCATTGAGAACAGAAATATGGACAACAGTGTTAAATTTGCCGCGCAGCCGGAAGAAAAAGAAAAAATAGAAACATTTATGAAAGGAGATATTGTGGCATGACACCAAGAGAAAGATTATTATGTGTATTGAGAGGAGAGATCCCGGACCGGGTTCCGGTAAGTCCGTTTGTACAGGAGGAGTATCTGTCCTGGTATTTTGACAGGAAGAATACAAGCCGGCTTTATGATGCGGTCCAGCTTGCGAAGGAACTTGATTTTGACCTGATCACAAGGCAGTATATCAATCCGATCCCGTATTTCCTGAAAAAAGATGCCGAGGGATGGAGGGTTACGATCACAGAGGGAAAAGAGGGAAATAATTATGTCAGAAGAACAACGATTGTCACTCCCGAGCGGACTCTGCAGCAGGTGGAAGCAGCGGAGTATAATGAAAAAATTCTTTCCGGGATTCATTTCAGTACGACCGAATATCTGTTAAAAGAGCAGGAGGATTTTGAGGCCTTCCGGAAGTACTGCCCGAAGCATTCCTCAGAAGATGAGGAATTCATTTTAAGTCAGGGTGTGATTGCAAAAGAGGAAGTAGGAGACCTGGGGATTACCTGTCCATGGGCGATCGGAGGAGTCTACAATCTCGTAGCAACCTATATGGATGTGCAGGATATGCTCTGTGACGCACTTGCAGATGAGGAGTATTACGAAGAATATATGAATTATTTTACCGATATGGTAGCAGAAGAAAATGAGATATATGCCCGGAGTGTTTTCGATGCAGTCGGAATCCAGGGGAATATTGCAAACGGCGCCATCATGGGCGCGGACTATTTTGACCAGTATGTACTGCCGTATGAGCGGAGAGCACTGGATGTGCTGATCAGAGCAGGAAAGCCGACGATATATCATAACTGTGGAAACGCAAAGGTGCTTTATCCGGAGTATAAGAAACTGGGAATCACTGTCTGGGAAACCGTTTCACCGAAACCTCAGGGTGACAATGTGCTGGAAGAGGCAAAGGACTACTTTGGGACTGACCTGATTCTTTCCGGTAATTTTGATCAGGTTCATTTTCTGAAAGAGGCATCCCCGGAGGAGATTGAAAAATGTGCGTATGAGCAGATGATGGTGGGGAAAAAGGGCGGACATTACATTTTTGCCTGCTCGGATTATCTGGAGACCGGGACGCCCCTTGAGAATGTAAAGGCACTTTTGCGCGGGGCAAAAGCAGCGGCAGAGTATAAGTAAGAAGTACAGGAGAAAACGAAAATGGAAAAAAAGACGGAAATCAACAGAGCGAAAGTATGGCAGGTTGCTTTTTTCTCATTTAATAATTCGGCAACGAATACAAACCTTGCCATGATGGCGTTTTTTATGGTATTTACACAGAATATTCTGGGAATGGCGTCTGTGCTTGTAGGCGCTATTGCCACGGGGATGCGCGTGTTTGATGCAGTAACAGATCCGATTGTCGGATTTATGATTGACAAGACTGACGGAAAGTTTGGAAAGTACCGCCCGTATATGGTAGTGGGGTCTGTGATTATGAATATTTCCATGATTATGATTTTTTTCTGCCCGCAGAATATGCCGGGAGTGGCAAAGTTAGTCTATATCATAGCGTTTTATGCTTTGTATGTTATTGGCTATACCTGCCAGACCTGTGTGACGAAAGGCGGACAGACAGCTCTTACAAACGATCCGGCCCAGAGACCCCTTTTCACAATCTCCGACAGTATTGCGTCATCAGTTGTCAATGCCGGATTAAGCCTTCTTCTTACGACAATTCTGGCGCCGAGATATGAAGGGGGACTTTTGAACCCCGTTGTATGGCAGAATATCGTATTTATAGCTGTAGGCGTACAGATATTCTTTACCGTGCTCGCCGTAATCGGGATCTGGGAGAAAGACAGGACGGAATACTTCGGACTGGGGGAGAAGAACGACATGAAGTTCTCTCTGAAAGAGTTCGGAAAGCTTTTAGTTGGAAATAAAGGTCTGCGCTACCTGATGATTTCCGCAAATACAGAGAAAGTTGGATGGATGATTTACAATTCCACCGTTACATATTTTTATGCGAACATTCTTGTAAACAGTTCCATGCAGGGAACACTGGCAACAGCAGCTATTCTTCCAACGATCCTGGCAACGACGATCGGACCGATGATTGCAAGAAAACGGGGAATGAAGAAAATCTATGTGATAACAAATGTCTGTTCCCTTGTGAGCATTTTGGGGATTATCGCACTGCATCCGGATGCACAGTACGGCATACCGCTGCTTCTCCTGATTATGCTGGAAAGGGCGTTTTCCACAGTGTCCGTATATCTTTCAAACCCGATGATCGCGGACTGTGCAGATTACGAGCTGAACCGTACCGGACGGTATATTCCGGGAATGGTAGGGTCCCTGTTTTCTTTTGCAGATAAATTCGTATCTTCGCTCAGCACATTTATTCTCGGTGTTGCGCTGGCAATCGCGGGATATGGCGATAAAGTTATTACACCGGACGTTCCGGCAGAAGGAGCACTTCGGATCACGCTTATGGTATGTATGTTCGGCATCCCGGCGATCTGCCATGTGATATCGCTGATCGCCATGAAGTTCTATCCTCTGGATGGAAACACCATGCTCCGGATTCAGCAGGAAAACGCGGTGAAGAAGCAGAAAAAAATGCTTGACAGGCGTTAGGTCATATGCTATTATAATTTAGCAACTGCCGAAGACAGTAGGTGCTGTGAAGCGTAAGGACAAAACGCCTACCGAGGGAAGTTAGATTTATTACGTATGTATGAATTTACAAACCTCTGTGTCTTCCGGCACGGAGGTTTTTTATTTCGTCCGCTTTGGGAATCCGGGATTCCCGGGCAGGAAGGATACAGACTTTGGCAGTACACGCAGAATCTATAAGGAGGTGTACCAGAAAGTGGCAAAAGTTGAATTAAAACAGCCGATCGTACAGGCAATCGCAGAAGAGATTAAGGACGCGCAGTCAGTTGTACTGGTTGATTACCGCGGACTGACAGTTGCTCAGGACACAGAGCTCCGTAAGCAGCTCAGAGAAGCAGGCATCGTGTACAAGGTTTACAAGAACACGATGATGAAGAGAGCTTTCGAGGGAACGGAGTGCGAGGCGCTTGAGGGCTATCTGGAAGGACCGAGCGCTATCGCTATTTCCAAAGACGATGCGACAGCTCCGGCGAGAATCCTGTGCAAATTTGCAAAGGACGCACCGGCACTTGAGCTTAAGGGCGGTGTCGTAGAAGGAACAGCTTATGACACAGCAGGGCTGACAGAACTTTCCAAGATTCCTTCAAGAGAGGAACTGCTTTCCAAGCTGCTTGGAAGTCTCCAGTCACCGATTACAAACTTTGCGCGTGTTATTAAGCAGATCGCTGAGCAGGGCGGAGAAGCTGCACCGGCAGAAGAAGCAGCAGAGGCTCCGGCTGAGGCGGCAGAGACAGCTGAAGCACCGGCAGAGGCTGAAGCACCTGCAGCAGAGTAACAGCGGCAGGATATGCGTCGGAGAAGAGAGAATCCCGGCGTGATGAGGAGGAACAACCCTCCGGAAGATAATCGAAAAAGATAATCAAAAAGAATTAGAAAATGGAGGATATTAAAATGGCTAAATTAACAACAGCTGAGATGATCGAAGCGATCAAAGAGTTATCAGTATTAGAGTTAAACGAGTTAGTAAAAGCTTGTGAAGAAGAGTTCGGCGTATCCGCAGCAGCAGGCGTTGTAGTTGCAGCAGCAGGCGGAGAGGCAGCAGCAGTAGAAGAGAAAGATGAGTTCGATGTAGAGCTTGTTTCTGCAGGCGCTTCCAAGGTTAAAGTTATCAAAGTTGTTCGTGAGATCACAGGTCTTGGCCTGAAAGAGGCTAAAGAGCTCGTTGACAACGCTCCGAAGGTAGTAAAAGAGGCTGTTTCCAAGGCAGAGGCTGAGGAGATCAAGGCAAAACTTGAGGAGCAGGGCGCTGAAGTTAACCTGAAATAATCGCTTACCGAAAGATGATTATGAGACCGCAGAAGATAAACGGCTTCTGCGGTCTTTTGGTTTTTGCCTAAAAAGCTATTGACAGTAAAAAGGGGTTTGTGTTATAGTTAAAAATGCACTATTATGGAAAGCTATGCCATATTAGCTGTGGCCTAGCTGTTTTGACAGCACTGCAGCAAAAAAATATATGAGGAGTGAAAACGTCAATGGAGAAAAACAGAATTCGTCCCGTCAAAACCGGAAAAAGCTTCCGCATGAGCTATTCCAGGCAGAAAGAAGTATTGGAGATGCCCAACCTCATTGAAGTTCAGAAGGATTCCTATCAGTGGTTCCTTGATGAAGGTCTCAAAGAGGTATTCGACGATATTTCCCCGATCACGGATTACAGTGGTCACTTAAGCCTGGAATTTGTGGACTTTACACTCTGTGAAGACGATGTGAAGTATACGATCGATGAGTGTAAAGAACGTGATGCGACATATGCGGCGCCCCTGAAAGTCAGGGTAAGGCTTTACAACAAAGAGAATGATGAGATCAACGAGCACGAGATCTTTATGGGAGATCTTCCGCTGATGACAAAGACCGGTACTTTCGTCATTAACGGGGCGGAACGTGTTATCGTAAGCCAGCTTGTGCGTTCTCCGGGAATCTACTACGGAATCGCCCACGACAAGCTTGGAAAGAAGCTCTATTCGGCTACTGTTATTCCGAACAGAGGTGCATGGCTTGAATATGAGACGGACTCCAATGACGTTTTCTACGTGCGCGTTGACCGTACAAGGAAGGTCCCGATCACAGTGCTGATCCGTGCCCTGGGAATCGGAACAAACGCGGAGATTATCGATCTGTTCGGTGAGGAACCCAAGATCCTTGCAAGCTTTGGAAAGGACACTGCTGAGAATTATCAGGAGGGTCTGTTAGAGCTGTACAAAAAGATCCGTCCGGGCGAGCCGCTTGCTGTGGACAGCGCGGAGAGCCTGATCACAAGCATGTTCTTTGATCCGAGACGTTACGACCTGGCAAAGGTGGGACGTTATAAGTTCAATAAGAAGCTTATGCTCAGAAACCGTGTCACGGGACAGATTGTGGCTGAAGATGTAGTGAGCCCGCTGACCGGAGAAGTTGTAGCTGAAAAGGGGACAAAGATTACCCGCGAGATTGCAGATGCGATCCAGAATTCTGCCGCTCCGTATCTGTGGGTGGAAGGCGAGGATGAGTCCCGCAATATCAAGATCCTTTCCAATATGATGGTGGATCTCCAGGCTGTTGTGGACATTGACCCGAAGGAAGTCGGTGTGACAGAGCAGGTTTACTATCCGGTTCTGGCCGGAATTATCGAGGAATCCGCAGGCGACATCGATGAGATGAAGCGCATGATTAAAAGGGATATTCATGATCTGATTCCGAAGCACATTACGAAGGAAGATATCCTTGCTTCCATTAACTATAACATGCACCTTGAGTACGGCATGGGAAATGACGACGACATCGATCATCTGGGCAACCGCCGTATCCGTGCAGTGGGCGAACTGCTCCAGAACCAGTACAGAATCGGTCTGTCCAGACTGGAGAGAGTTGTCCGTGAGAGAATGACGACTCAGGACCAGGAGGGAATCTCCCCGCAGTCTCTGATCAACATCAAACCGGTGACCGCAGCGGTGAAGGAGTTCTTCGGTTCCTCCCAGCTGTCCCAGTTCATGGATCAGAACAACCCGTTGGGCGAGCTGACGCATAAGAGACGTCTCTCCGCTCTCGGACCGGGAGGTCTTTCCAGAGACCGTGCAGGATTCGAGGTCCGCGACGTTCACTACTCCCATTACGGAAGAATGTGTCCTATCGAGACGCCTGAGGGACCGAACATCGGTCTGATCAACTCCCTTGCATGTTATGCGAGAATCAACCAGTACGGATTTGTTGAGGCTCCGTACCGCAAGGTTGACAAGTCTGATCCGAATAATCCGCGTGTTACGGATGAGGTTGTATACATGACCGCGGATGAGGAAGATAATTACCATGTGGCGCAGGCGAATACGCCCCTCGACGAGGAAGGCCACTTTGTGAATAAAAATGTATCCGGTCGTTACCGCGAGGAGACACAGGAGTATGAGAGAAATAAATTCGATTACATGGATGTGTCCCCGAAGATGGTGTTCTCTGTGGCTACGGCACTGATTCCGTTCCTGCAGAACGATGATGCAAACCGTGCACTGATGGGATCCAACATGCAGCGTCAGGCGGTGCCGCTCCTGACAACAGAAGCTCCTGTTGTCGGAACAGGTATGGAAGTAAAGGCTGCGGTTGACTCCGGAGTCTGCGTGATCGCAGAGCAGGCGGGAGTTGTGGAAAGCTCCACATCCACCCAGATTGTAGTTCGCCACGATGACGGAACAAAGAAGGCATACAAGCTCACCAAGTTCCAGAGAAGTAACCAGAGCAACTGCTACAACCAGAGACCGATCGTCGACAAGGGCGAGAGAGTTGAGGCAGGACAGGTTATCGCAGACGGACCGTCAACATCCGGCGGAGAGATGGCGCTCGGAAAGAACCCGCTGATCGGATTTATGACCTGGGAAGGTTACAACTACGAGGATGCCGTTCTCTTAAGTGAGAGACTGGTGCAGGATGACGTTTATACTTCTGTCCATATCGAAGAGTATGAGGCAGAGGCCAGAGATACGAAGCTCGGACCGGAAGAGATTACAAGAGACATTCCGGGCGTGGGCGATGACGCACTCAAAGACCTGGATGAGAGAGGTATCATCCGCATCGGAGCTGAGGTTCGTGCCGGGGATATCCTGGTCGGCAAAGTAACTCCCAAGGGAGAGACTGAGCTGACAGCTGAGGAGAGACTGCTCCGTGCGATCTTCGGAGAGAAGGCGCGTGAGGTAAGGGATACCTCCCTGAAAGTTCCTCACGGAGAGTATGGTATTGTTGTGGATGCGAAGGTATTTACCCGCGAGAACGGAGATGAACTCTCTCCGGGCGTGAACCAGGCAGTCCGCATCTACATTGCGCAGAAGAGAAAGATTTCCGTGGGCGATAAGATGGCGGGCCGTCACGGTAACAAGGGTGTCGTTTCCCGTGTGCTTCCGGTGGAAGATATGCCTTTCCTGCCTAACGGACGTCCTCTTGACATCGTACTGAATCCTCTGGGCGTGCCGTCCCGTATGAATATCGGGCAGGTCCTGGAGATTCACCTGAGCCTTGCAGCGAAAGCGCTTGGATTCAATATCTCCACACCGGTATTTGACGGTGCAAACGAGATCGATATTATGGACACTCTTGATCTGGCAAACGATTATGTGAATCTGGAGTGGGATGAGTTTGAGAAGAAACACGGAGAAGAACTGCTCCCGGAAGTGCTTCGGTATCTTTCTGACAACAGGGAGCACAGGAAGCTGTGGAAGGGTGTGCCGCTTTCAAGAGATGGAAAAGTCCGTTTGAGAGACGGTCGTACCGGTGAGTATTTCGACAGCCCGGTTACCATCGGACACATGCACTACCTGAAGCTGCATCACCTTGTAGACGATAAGATCCATGCACGTTCTACCGGCCCGTACTCACTGGTTACACAGCAGCCTCTGGGAGGTAAGGCACAGTTCGGAGGACAGCGTTTCGGAGAGATGGAGGTATGGGCTCTGGAGGCCTATGGCGCATCTTATACACTGCAGGAGATCCTGACTGTGAAGTCGGACGATGTCGTGGGCCGTGTGAAGACTTACGAGGCGATTATCAAAGGCGAGAATATTCCGGAACCTGGTATTCCGGAGTCCTTCAAGGTTCTCTTAAAAGAGCTGCAGTCTCTTGCGCTTGATGTGCGTGTGCTGCGCGATGACAATACAGAGGTCGAGATTATGGAGAACGTGGACTACGGTGAGACAGACCTGCGCCATATTATCGAGGGAGACAGAAAATACCGCGATGATAATGAGTCCTTTGCGGATCACGGGTATACCGAGCAGGAGTTTGTCGGCGAAGACCTGGAAGATGTTGAGCCGGAAGAAGAGCCGGATGACAGCGATTTTGAGGATATAGATTTTGACGAGTACCTGGGTGATGAGGAAGAATAGGAGGAGCCGTTTCTATGCCAAATAACAATGAACAACAATATGAGCCGTTAACGTTTGATGCGATCAAGATCGGCCTTGCTTCACCGGAAAAGATCCTGGAATGGTCCAGAGGAGAGGTAACAAAGCCGGAAACCATCAACTACAGGACACTGAAACCTGAGAAAGACGGTCTTTTCTGCGAGAGGATCTTCGGACCGAGCAAGGACTGGGAGTGCCACTGTGGAAAGTATAAGAAGATCCGCTATAAAGGCGTGGTCTGCGACCGCTGTGGAGTAGAGGTCACAAAATCCAGCGTGCGCCGTGAGAGGATGGGGCATATCGCCCTGGCCGCTCCAGTGTCCCACATCTGGTATTTCAAGGGAATCCCGAGCCGCATGGGACTGATCCTCGATATCTCCCCGCGTACTCTGGAGAGAGTGCTGTATTTTGCATCCTACATTGTGCTGGATAAAGGCGAGACAGATCTGCAGAACAGGCAGATCCTCTCCGAGGCAGAGTACCAGGAGCAGAAAGAAAAATGGGGAAGCAAAGCGTTCCGTGTGGGAATGGGTGCTGAGGCGATCAAGGAGCTCCTTGAGGGGATCGACCTTGAGAAAGAGTATGCAGAGCTTCAGGGAGCCCTGGAGAACGCTACCGGACAGAAACGTGCAAGGATCGTAAAACGTCTCGAAGTGGTAGAGGCGTTCCGCGAGTCCGGCAACCGTCCGGAGTGGATGATTCTCACAGCGATCCCGGTCATTCCTCCGGATCTTCGTCCTATGGTACAGCTCGACGGCGGACGTTTCGCGACGTCTGACCTGAATGATCTGTACAGAAGGATCATCAACCGTAACAATCGTCTGAAAAGACTTCTGGAGCTTGGTGCGCCGGATATCATCGTGCGCAACGAGAAACGTATGCTCCAGGAAGCTGTCGATGCCCTGATCGACAACGGACGCCGCGGCCGTCCGGTCACAGGACCGGGAAACAGGGCGCTGAAGTCCCTGTCCGACATGCTGAAAGGTAAATCCGGACGTTTCCGTCAGAATCTTCTCGGAAAACGTGTTGACTATTCCGGACGTTCCGTTATCGTCGTAGGACCGGAGCTGAAGATCTATCAGTGCGGTCTCCCGAAAGAGATGGCAATCGAGCTGTTCAAACCGTTTGTTATGAAAGAGCTTGTGGCAAACGGCACAGCACACAATATCAAGAATGCAAAGAAGATGGTTGAGAGACTTCAGCCGGAGGTATGGGATGTGCTCGAGGAGGTTATCAAAGAGCATCCGGTTATGCTGAACCGTGCCCCCACGCTGCACAGACTGGGTATCCAGGCATTTGAGCCGATCCTTGTGGAAGGTAAGGCGATCAAGCTTCATCCCCTTGTTTGTACAGCTTACAATGCCGATTTCGACGGTGACCAGATGGCTGTCCATGTACCGCTGTCTGTAGAGGCGCAGGCTGAGTGCCGTTTCCTCCTGCTCTCGCCGAACAACCTGCTGAAACCTTCAGACGGAGGTCCGGTGGCTGTCCCTTCCCAGGATATGGTCCTCGGTATCTACTATCTGACTCAGGTAAGACCTGGAGCAAAGGGAGAGGGAATGTTCTTCAAGAGTGTGAGCGAGGCAATTCTTGCTTACGAGAACGGCTATATCACCCTTCACTCTCAGATCAAGGTCCGCGTGTCCAAGACAATGCCGGACGGCACTGTGAAGACAGGAACCATCGATGCGACCCTCGGACGACTGCTCTTCAACGAGATCATTCCTCAGGATCTCGGCTTCGTAGACCGTGACGTACCGGGCAACGAGCTGCTCATGGAGATTGATTTCCATGTAGGAAAGAAACAGCTCAAACAGATCCTCGAGAAGGTTATCAACACACACGGCGCGACACAGACGGCAGAAGTACTCGATGATGTAAAATCTATCGGATACAAGTTCTCCACGAGAGCAGCCATGACCGTATCCATTTCCGATATGACCGTGCCGCCGCAGAAACCGCAGATGATCGAGGAAGCACAGAACACGGTGGACAGGATCACAAAGAACTATAAGCGTGGTCTTATCACAGAGGAAGAGCGTTACAAAGAAGTCGTAGAGACATGGAAAGCAACCGACGACAAACTGACAGAGGCCCTGCTTTCCGGTCTGGATAAATACAACAACATCTATATGATGGCGGATTCCGGAGCCCGTGGTTCTGACAAGCAGATCAAACAGCTTGCCGGCATGCGCGGACTGATGGCGGATACGACAGGACGTACTATCGAGCTGCCTATCAAGTCCAACTTCCGTGAAGGTCTGGACGTACTGGAATATTTCATGTCCGCCCATGGAGCACGTAAAGGTCTTTCCGATACGGCGCTTCGTACAGCCGATTCCGGTTACCTTACGAGACGTCTGGTAGACGTTTCACAGCAGCTGATCATTCATGATTCAGACTGTGTCGGACCGAATCAGGAGATTCCGGGCATGTATGTGCATGCATTTACGGACGGAAACGAGGAGATCGAGAGCCTGCAGGATCGTATCACAGGACGTTTCTCCTGCGAGGATATCAAAGATAAAGACGGCAATGTAATCGTCAAGGCAAACCATATGATTACACCGCGCCGTGCAGAGCGGGTGATCAGGAACGGTGTTGACGAAAACGGTGAACCCATCGAAAAAGTCAAGATCCGTACCATTCTTACATGTAAGTGCAAGAACGGTGTATGTTCCAAGTGCTATGGTGCAAACATGGCTACCGGAGAAGTGGTTCAGGTCGGCGAGGCTGTCGGTATTGTTGCCGCACAGTCCATCGGTGAGCCTGGTACACAGCTTACCATGCGTACTTTCCATACCGGAGGTGTCGCAGGTGACGATATCACACAGGGTCTTCCCCGTGTGGAGGAGCTTTTCGAGGCAAGAAAGCCGAAGGGACTTGCAATTATCACAGAGTTTGCCGGACGGGCGACAATCAGCGATACAAAGAAAAAGCGCGAGGTTATCGTCACGAACGAGGAGACAGGAGAGTCCAAGGCATACCTTATTCCTTACGGATCAAGAATCAAGATCCAGGACGGCGTTATGCTTGAGGCGGGCGACGAGCTTACAGAAGGTAGTGTGAATCCGCATGACATTCTGAAGATCAAGGGTCTGCGCGCTGTTCAGGACTACATGCTCCGCGAGGTACAGAGAGTTTACCGTCTGCAGGGTGTTGATATCAACGATAAGCATATCGAGGTTATTGTGCGTCAGATGCTGAAGAAAGTGCGTGTGGAGGAAAGAGGAGATTCCGAATTCCTGCCGGGCACTATGGTGGATGTACTCGAGTTCGAGGATGTCAATGAACAGCTCACAGCAGAAGGAAAGACACCGGCAGTGGGAGAGCAGATCATGCTTGGTATCACCAAGGCGTCTCTGGCAACAGATTCCTTCCTGTCCGCAGCTTCCTTCCAGGAGACGACAAAGGTTCTCACCGAGGCTGCAATCAACGGAAAGGTAGACCATCTGGTAGGCCTGAAAGAGAACGTCATCATCGGTAAGCATATCCCGGCAGGTACGGGTATGAAGAAATACCGTGACGTAAAACTGAACACAGACATTCAGATGGATGATGAACTTGATCTGGATGACGAGATCACACTGGATGAAAGTGAAGAGCCGGAAACAGAAGCTCCTGTGGAAGAATGAAAAAACAATAAAAGAAATGTGTGCCTTCGGGCACACAGATCATAAAAAATATCCTCTGCCTTATGACAGAGGATATTTTTTATAAAAAGCTTAGAGATAGATAAAACATGTGAAAAATGCGGGGAATCCTATTTAAAAAGTGAAATCCCGAAACGAGCTTTTCTGTAAATTTTCTTAATGATCATGTATGGAAGGCTGATCAGTATGTACAGTGTGGAAAAAAGTCCTGCTGCTCCGCCGATGATCATAAGGAGAATTAAACCGATATTCATAATTGCACATCCCTTCTGACTGTTAGTCGGTAATCATTCAGGTTTCTGTAATTCTGCAGGTTTCCTAAAAACAAAACCAGAATTTATTTTACAACAGTTCAGAAAGGGCGGAAAGAAAATAAAAGGGTTCTTAGCGGAATCTTAACGTTTGGAGTAATCTTTTCAAATGCGCGAAAACAGGGGAAATCCTATTCTTCCTCGTCCTCCGCCATGCGGTAGCCGACACCCACCTCAGTGAAGATATACTCCGGCTGTGCGGGATCCCGCTCCAGCTTCCTGCGTATATTCGCCATATTTACGCGGAGAATATTGTTGTCGCTGTCTGCGTAAGGTCCCCATACTTCCGAGATGATAGAGGCATAAGTGATGACCTTACCGGAGTTCTGTGCCAGGCATGCCACAATCTTGTATTCAATGGGGGTCAGATGAATCTCCTTTTTCCCGATTGTGAGAAGTCTCTTTGAAAAGTCAAGTGTCATCTCGCCGTGCCGGTACGGTCGGATGTACAGTGTTTCATCTGTCCTCAGGCGGTTGCTGTGCCGCAGCGAAGCACGGATTCTGGCAAGCAGTTCGGACGTGCCGAAAGGTTTGGTGATGTAATCGTCAGCGCCCAGATCCAGCGCAGTTACCTTTTCGCGCTCGGCAGTGCGGGCAGAAATAACAATGATCGGCGTGCTCGTCCAGGTGCGGACTTCGCTGATGATATTGTTCCCGTTCATATCAGGAAGCCCCAGATCCAGCAGAATGATGTCCGGGCACTGGGAGCGGATCAGCTCAAGCCCCTGTGTGCCGTTGTCCGCGCAGGTGACACGGTAGTCGTGGCGCTTCAGTACTTTCGACATAAAAGTCTGTATGTTTTTTTCGTCTTCAATGATCAGAACAGAAAATTTTGGCATAAGTTCAAAGCTCCTTTTCTTTCGGCAGGGTAAAGGTAAACTCCGCCCCTTTTCCTTCCTGGTTTGCGACACTTATGGTTCCGCCATGTGCCTGGATGATTGTCTTGCAGATGGACAGACCGATTCCGATGCCCTTGTGGCTGTCGGTATCCGATGAGGAGGCCTGCTGTCCGTCGAAAATGCAGGGAAGCCGTCTCTCGTCAATTCCGCGCCCGTAGTCACGCACCCGGAAGGTGACATGATCCGGCTCTTCCGAGATGATCAGATCTACCGGTTCCGAGCTCCCGGAATGGATAAAGGCGTTCTCCAGCAGATTGATAAGCACCTGTTCGATCAGCGTGGGATCCATGGGCAGCATCAGAAAATCATTGGGCATCGTCACCTTTATCTTTATGTCGGGAAGACGCTTCTGCAGGCGCAGAATGGCCTCAGAGACGACTTCTTCCACGACCTCGGAGGTTTTCTTCACCTGATTGTCCGGGACGTCCTTGATACGCGTAACAGTGAGCAGGTTCTCCACCATATTCAGCAGCCATTCCGAGTCTTCCCTGATGTTTGCCACCAGTTCCGTGCGTTCGCTTTCGGTAAGTTCCTGCCCGTTTTCCAGAAAGGAGGAGGCGGAGCCGATAATACTCGTCAGCGGTGTGCGCAGGTCGTGGGAAACAGCCCGGAGCAGGTTGGCGCGCAGCTTTTCACGGTCAGCCTCCACCAGGGCTTTTTCGCGCTCGGCAATGGCTTTCCGCTGGCGTTTGAGACGGGTGGTGGTGGTGCTCGTGATCAGCGAGATGGCAAGCATGCCGATAAATGTAACCGGATATCCTGCAAGAGAAAAATTCACTTTAAAATACGGGTAGGAGAAAAAGTAGTTGACGGCAACCACGCAGAACAGGGACAAAACTATTCCATAGATGTAACCGGAGGTCCTGAGTGCCGTCAGAATAAGCGCAAGTATATATACTATGGCAATATTGACGGAATTCTTATTTCCAAAGTGAAAAAACAGAAACGAGAGTCCGGTCGCAGCCAGCAGCATCAGCGCAGTAAAAAGTATATCTGAAATAATCCGTCGTTTCATAAGCAGTAAATGTGCAGGAAGAGCCGGATTAAACCGGCTCTCCGTTCTTGTATTTTCTGAGTACGTTCTGAATTCGTTCATTCGGGCTCAGGATCGAGCTGATCGAGCCATCATGGTTCAGTGTGTCAATAATCAGGGCAATATATTTACTCATGTCACAGTTGATGTAATAGGGTTTGGACAGCAGTTCCGGCGTCTGATAGATCAGGTTTGTTGTGAGGATACCGTTGATGACTCCCTCCTCATATGCCTGGTCAAACTTGTCCAGACCATTGGTAAACAGTCCGAAAGTGGCTGCCGCGTAGATCCGTTTCGCTTTCCTGCGCTTCAGCTCTGTGGCAACGTCGATGATGCTGTCTCCGGAGGAGATCATATCGTCAATAATGATCACGTCCTTGCCCTCCACGGAACTTCCGAGGAACTCATGGGCAACGATGGGGTTGCGTCCGTTTACGATTCTGGTGTAGTCGCGGCGTTTGTAGAACATTCCCATGTCAAGCCCCAGCACGTTGGCAAGATATACCGCGCGGTTCGTGCCGCCCTCGTCCGGGCTGATGGCCATCATGTGGTCGCTGTCAATCTGAAGGTCCTTGACTGTGCGCAGAAGTCCTTTGATAAACTGATATGTGGGAGCCACAGTCTCGAATCCGCTCAGCGGAATGGCGTTCTGCACTCTCGGGTCATGGGCGTCAAATGTGATGATGTTCTCAGCACCCATGCGGACCAGCTCCTGAAGCGCCAGCGCGCAGTCCAGAGACTCCCGGGAGCTTCTCTTATGCTGACGGCTCTCATAGAGGAATGGCATGATAACGTTGATCCGTCTGCCTTTACCGCCGATCGCCGCAATGATCCTCTTGAGATTCTGGAAATGGTCGTCCGGAGACATATGGTTTGTCTGACCCGTCAGAGAGTAGGTGACACTGTAGTTGCATACATCCACCATAATATAGAGGTCCTTGCCGCGGACGGATTCTCCGAGGATTCCTTTTGCCTCTCCGGAACCGAAACGCGGCACCTTTGCATTAATCAGAAAAGTGTCTTTTTCATAACCGGAAAATGCAATGTCGTCCCGGTATTCATTTCCGCTTTCGTGGCGCCATTTTACCAGATAGTCATCCACCTTTTTTCCTAGTTCCTCACAGCCCGCCAGTGTGATAAGCCCGAGACTTCCCACCGGAATGTTTTCTAAGATTCGTTCTGTTCGACGTAACATGAGTGATCCTCCCTGCCTTTTAACTTCATTTTAATTCGTATGTCATCACCGATTATTTTCAACAGAGTATAACTGCTCGTAATCCTGGAGAATGAACGTTCGGTATAGAGGTCGGCAAGAGCCTCCAGGGAGAGATTTGTCGAGATAATCGTTGATTTCCTGTGTATCAGTCTTTCATTGATGCATGTAAAGAACTGCGATGCAATGAAAGAATTGGTATATTCGCTTCCGAGATCATCGATAATCAGAAGATCACAGTTGAAAATATACTCATTCATATTTTTCGCGTCGATGTCTTTCTTGTCAAACGCATTCTGCGCCAGTGTATTGAAAAGCTGGGGCGCAGACAAATAAAGAACAGAAAATTCTCTGTCCATAATCTCACGGGCGATGCATGTGGAAAGATAAGTCTTTCCCACCCCCACGCTGCCGTAGAAGAAGAGATTCCGGAAATCTTCCCCGAATGTATCGATGAATTCGTGGCAGATCCGGAGGGTATCCTCCATGATAGCGCGGGAAGAGCGTCCCGTTTTTCTATCATAATAATTTGCGGGATAAAAATCAAGCCTGAAATTGTCAAAAGATGCCTCGACGGGAAATCCCTTGATATTGGACTGCTCGTATAAAAGTTTAATAATGGCTTTTTTAAAGCAGTGGCACTTCTTGTTTCCGATATATCCGGTGTCCTTGCAGTCTTTGCAGTCATATATCGGTTCGAGATAATCCTCCGGAAAACCGGCGGAGACGAGAAGGCTGCGTTTGCTGCTTCTGAGAATGGCGAGCTCTTCCTTGAGGGAATCGACAGCCTTCTCATCTCCGCCCAGAAGCTTCCTGCCGTACTGAACGGAGAGGATGGAAATCGAGTCATCGAGTTCTTTGAACTCCGGAAGTTTTTCGTAGACTTCCTTGTAGCGTGCAGTCTGGATATTGTGATTCTTAAGCTGCCGCTGTTCATACTCACGCATTATTGCATTGTACTGTGAGGTTTTTAGTCCCATGGGAATCGGCTCCTTTAATTACTGTTTAACAACTGCTCCTCAAGAGAGTCCATATCGTATGTGCGTCTCTCAAAATTGTTCAGGTTTTTCGTGAGAGATCTGGACTTGCCGGAAGTTCTGTATGAGGCTTTCTCTTTCTGGTAAGCTTCATCAAGCGTGCAGATATCCTTCAGGTGGCGGATGTTGCTGTCATGCCATTTCGTAAGAATCTTGTCCGCATACTCAAAACTGGGCTGGTGGGTGGCAGAGATTGTCCTGCGGCATGCCTCTTCGATGATATCCGAGGAGAAACCGTAATCCTCCGACCACTTTCTGATATAGACCAGTTCGGAAGCGGCAGGCCCGCGGTTCTTGATGCCGAAAGCGTTGAGAACCGTGAAGCAGCTGCGGCTGTAAAGCATGGACTGCTCTTTCGCCTGAGAGACGGTCTCGACTCCGGCCTCTGTCCAGGAGAATGCAACTTTCTGGATATAGTGCATACTCTTATGTCCGTTTTCCACACAGGATTCGAGCAGATACTCGATGAGATCTGCCGACATGTGGAGCGTCTCATAGAAGTACGTAATTGTATCGATCTCTGTGCGGGTCAGTGTCTTCCCGAGATACTGTTCTGCGATGAAAAGCAGAGATTTCAGTTCCTTCTGGGCACGGAGGGCATCCACTGCCACTGTCCTGCGGGAAGCCGGGGCAGAAACCGCCGCAGTCATCGCCGCGGAAACCGCCGGCACGTCCGGGGTTCCGGCCTCAGACGGAAGAGATACGGCAGAAGTCTGTGCTTCGGCGCCACGCAGCGTTCCGGCATTGGTGCTGCCTTCCGTTTTACCTGCCTCAGATCCGGAGCGTGCGATCTGCTTCATGGACGCTTTCTGGAGCTCCAGACCGGTGATTCTTCCCTCGGCGTCATGCTCGAGCAGAAGAAGTCCGGCTGACTCCCAGTAGCGGAATGCACGAAGAATATCAGCCTCTGTGTTGTTCAGGCAGTCGGCGATCGTCGATACGGTCAGCGTCGAGCACGGATCGTCCAGGTGCCGCAGAAGGAAAAGGTAAACTTTTACAAACTCTCCGTTTGCATTTACCATGTAATTGTCAATGAAATCGTTCGGCAGCAGTGTCGCATTTGTCTGAAATTTATTTTTTAATGTCAATGTCTTCATGTCATCCCGTCCCACTTTCTTTTTCTATCCTTGGTATGGCAGTCTGTAAGAAACTGCCTGTGTCACTTCAATAATATATCATCTAACGCTCCGGTTAAAAAGCTTTTTTTCGTGGGTAAATCCGGGTTTTTTGTAGATAACTATGTGCAGAAAGTGTGGATAACCTGTGGATATCCTGTGCAAAGCCCGTGAAAACCTTATTTGAGCAGGTCCTCACCGACATTCACAACGTCTCCTGCACCCATTGTGATCAGCAGGTCGCCCGGACGGCAGTTGTCCCTTAAAAATTGTTCGATCTCGGCAAAACTTGGGAAGTAGTGGGTATCCGTTCCCAGTTTTCTTGCTTCTTCGGCCAGATCCGCCGAAGAAATCCCCAGCGTGTCTGTCTCCCGCGCGGCATAGATGTCAGCGAGAACCAGATGGTCCGTGTGGGAGAGAGCCTCGGCAAACTCGTGGAAGAAAGCTTTCGTCCGGGTATAGGTATGGGGCTGGAATACGCACCATACCGCGTTGTGCGGGTAGTGTTTCGCCGCTTTCAGCGTGGCTGCAATCTCGGTGGGATGATGCGCATAGTCATCCACCACAGTCACCCCGTTAAACTCGCCTTTGTATTCAAAGCGCCGGTCAGTCCCTGTAAATGACAGCAGCCCTTTTCTGATGGTCTCCCCGGGAATGTTAAGAAGTTCCCCTACCGCAATGGAGGCCAGGGCGTTGGAAACATTGTGGTCGCCTGTCACGGAGAGCTGGATGTGCCCGGCATTCTCGCCGTATTTGATCAGATCAAAGGAGACATGGCCGTTCTCATCGTAAGAGATATTGTCTGCGCTGTAGTCGAAATCAGCCGACGAGCCGTAGGTAACCACATGGCAGTCCAGACCGGCATAGATCTCCGTGTAGTCCTGGATGTCGCCGTTGATGACAAGCGTGCCGTCAGAGGGCAGAAGCGCCGCAAACTGATGGAAGGAGTGGCGGATATCTTCGATGTCTTTGAAGAAATCCAGATGATCCTCCTCGATATTCAGGATCACGGCAATCTTCGGGAAAAAGTGGAGAAAGCTGTTCGTGTACTCGCAGGCTTCCGTGATGAATGTCTCGGAATTCCCCACGCGGATATTCCCGCCGATGGCTTTCAGAATACCGCCCACGGATATGGTCGGGTCGAGATCGCCCTCCAGAAGAATATGGGAGATCATGGATGTAGTCGTTGTCTTCCCGTGGGTGCCGGATACGGCAATCGGCATGTCGTAATTCTTCATAAGCTGTCCCAGAAGCTCGGCGCGGGTCAGCATGGGAATCTTGCGGGCTACCGCCTCGATCAGCTCCGGATTGCTGCGGTTGATGGCAGCGGTATACACGACACAGTCGATGTCATCCGTGATATTTTCCGCACACTGTCCGTATGCGATCCGTGCACCTTCGGATGCCAGCTTTTTTGTGAGCGGAGATTCTTTTGCATCGGATCCGGATACCGTGAATCCTTCTTCCAGAAGAATCTCGGCAAGTCCGCTCATGCTGATGCCGCCGATCCCGATAAAATGAATGTGTATCGGTTTCTCAAAATCGATTTTATACATGATTAATACCCCTTTTTAGTTGACTTTTTTTACTATTTTCTGAAACAGCAGTCATAAAATCTTTCAGTCGCTTATATTATACTATATATGAAGAAAAATTAAAGAAGTTTCTTTTTGTTGGAACTATACAAAAAAAGAAAAAATGATGAAAAATTATTGTAAAAAATGATTGGCTAAAGACAAATATATGGTATAATAGATGAAACCAACTAGAAATGAGGTGACGCAATGTATAAAAAGGAAATGATCGCCATGCTTCTGGCGGGAGGACAGGGCAGCCGGCTGGGGGTTCTCACCGCAAAGGTGGCAAAACCGGCCGTGGCATTTGGCGGGAAATACCGAATCATTGATTTTCCACTGAGCAACTGTATTAATTCAGGTATCGATACTGTGGGAGTACTGACCCAGTATCAGCCTTTGCGTCTGAACACGCATATTGGGATTGGCATTCCCTGGGATCTGGACCGCAATGTGGGCGGAGTTTCGATTCTTCCGCCGTATGAGAAGAGCTCGAACAGCGAGTGGTATACGGGGACTGCCAATGCGATTTACCAGAACATGAATTATATGGAAACTTACAATCCGGATTACGTGCTGATTCTGTCAGGGGATCATATCTATAAGATGGATTACGAAGTGATGCTTGATTACCACAAGGCCAACAAGGCGGATGTTACGATTGCTGCCATGCCGGTGCCCATGGAGGAGGCAAGCCGTTTCGGAATCGTGGTGACAGACAGCGACGGGAAGATTAAGGAGTTCGAGGAGAAGCCGGAGAAGCCGAGCAGCAATCTGGCGTCCATGGGAATCTATATCTTCAGCTGGCCGGTGCTCAAGGAAGCGCTGATCGCTCTGAAAGACCAGCCGAACTGTGATTTCGGAAAGCACGTGATCCCCTACTGCCACGCAAAAGGGGACAGGCTTTTCGCCTATGAGTACAACGGATACTGGAAGGATGTGGGGACGCTGAGTTCCTACTGGGAAGCAAATATGGAGCTGATCGATATCATTCCGGAGTTCAATCTCTATGAGGAGTTCTGGAAGATCTACACGAACAGCGCCAACATCCCGCCCCAGTATATCGCGGAACAGGGTGTGGTGGACCGCTGTATTATCAGCAACGGTTCGGAGATCTACGGAGAGCTACACAGCTCTGTGCTCGGCGGAAGCGTTGTGATAGGAAAAGGAAGCATTATCAGGGATTCCATCATCATGCAGGGAGTGACCATCGGTGAGAACTGCGTGATTGACAAGGCAATTATCGCGGAGGATACGGTTATCGGCGACAATGTGGCAATTGGAATCGGAGGCGAGGTGCCGAACAAGACAAAACCGAATATCTACAGCGGCGGTCTGGCTACGATCGGAGAGAATTCCGTGATTCCGTCCGGCGTACAGATCGGAAAGAATACCGCCATCAGCGGAGTGACCGTGCCGGAGGATTATGTGGGCGGTGTTCTGGAGAGCGGCGAGACATTGATAAAGGCAGGTGACAGGTTATGAGGGCAGTAGGTATCATTTTGGCAGGCGGCAGCAGCAGAAAAATGCATGAGCTGACGGCGAAGAGGGCAGCAGCGGCGATGCCGATTGCAGGAAGTTACCGGGCGATTGATTTTGCACTCAGCAATATGACGAACTCTCATATTCAGAAAGTTGCGGTGCTGACGCAGTACAACGCCCGCTCACTGAACGAACACCTGAATTCATCAAAATGGTGGGATTTCGGAAGAAAGCAGGGCGGACTCTATGTATTTACGCCGACGATCACGGCGGACAACGGATACTGGTACAGGGGAACCGCAGACGCGATCTACCAGAATCTTGATTTCCTGAGAAAGTGCCACGAACCCTATGTGATCATTACATCGGGGGACGCCGTCTATAAAATGGATTACAACAAGGTACTTGAGTACCATATAGCAAAGAAAGCAGATATTACAGTGGTGTGTAAGGAACTCGGCCCGGAGGAGGATGCGACACGGTTTGGGACGATCCGCATGAACGAGGCGTGCAGGATCGAAGAGTTTGAGGAAAAACCGATGGTTGCACATTCCCGGACAGTATCGACAGGTATCTACATCATCCGCCGCAGGCAGCTCATCGATCTTGTGGAGCACTGTGCGGAGGAGGAGAGACACGATTTTGTAACCGACATTCTGATTCGGTATAAGAACCTGAAGAAGATATACGGTTATAAAATAAACAGCTACTGGAGCAACATATCAACGGTGGACGCGTATTATCGGACAAACATGGATTTCCTGAAACCCGAGGTGCGGAATTACTTCTTTAAGGAGCTTCCGAGCGTTTATTCCAAGGTCAGCGACCAGCCCCCGGCAAAGTATAATCCGGGCGCAGTAGTGAAAAACAGCCTGATCGGAAGCGGAAGCATCATCAATGGAACCATTGAAAATTCCGTGATTTTCAAGAAGGTTTTCGTGGGAAATAACTGTGTGATCAAGAACTCCATCATTCTCAATGACGTGTATCTCGGAGATAACACATATATTGAGAACTGCATTGTGGAGAGTCGCGATACGATAAGGGCGAATACGCGTCATGTCGGTGAGAACGGCGTGAAAGTGGTAGTTGAGAAAAACGAACGTTATGCATTATAGTTAAAAATACTTACAAAAGGTGCAGGCAGAAGAACAAAAGAATGCGGCGCCGCTAATGCAGACGGAGAAAGGAGACCTGGAGAGTATGCAGATTACAGATGTACGTGTGCGCAAAGTCGCAAAAGAGGGAAAATTGAAAGCGGTGGTTTCTATTACCATCGACGACGAATTTGTCGTTCATGACATTAAGGTGATAGAAGGGGAGAAAGGGCTGTTTATTGCGATGCCAAGCAAGAAAGCCCTGGATGGTGAATATCGTGATATCGCTCATCCGATCAATTCCGGGACAAGAGAGAGAATCCAGACAACAATTCTGCAGAGATATGAGCAGGCTCTTGAGGAAGAGCCCGAAGAAGCTGTTGTTGATGAGATGTAAAAAAATGAGACTGCCGTGCGGGAATACTGCCTGCACGGCAGTTTTTTCGGAGAATTTCCGGAGAAATGCCCGGCGTCAGTGCGCAGGCTGCCATGGGAGCTCAAAATGCATGGGGCGGCCGGAAGCGGGGTGACGGAATTCCAGGCGGTATGCGCACAGCTGCAGCGGAATGCGGTCCGTGGAAGCCGCGGATGGTGCTGCGGCGGTGCTGGACTGGCAGGCGGGATCTTTGCCGTACTTGCGGTCGCCCGCAATGGGGCAGCCGAGGGCTGCCATCTGCACGCGGATCTGGTGATGTCTGCCGGTATCCAGATGGATCTCCAGGAGGGACGTTTCTTCAGCAGTTTCCATGGTGCGGTAATGAAGCCGAGCCTTTTTGGCGCCCGGCGTGTTCTCCGTGCAGACTCTGGAAGAATTGGTGCGCGCGTCTTTTACCATATAATTTTCCAGAGTGCCTTCCGCAGGATGGGGATGACCGCAGACAAGTGCCCGGTAATATTTTCCGAATCCGGAGGAAGTGAGCTGCCGGCTCAGTTCCTTTGCGGCAGAGGGCGTTTTGGCAAATACGAGCAGCCCTTCCACCGGCTGGTCGAGTCGGTGTATTATGGCAAGATAGGGCTCACGGCCGGCCTTCCCGGGCGTTTCCTGTTCAGAAGCCAGGTGGTTTTTCAGGATGCTGGCCATGTCCTGTGTCCCGATCCTGCCCGTCTGTACCGGGATGCCGGCGGGCTTGTGGCACACGATGATATCGCGGTCTTCGTAGAGTATGATATCCGGGAGAGTTTTCCCTGATGAAAAAGAGTTCATAATGTATGCTCCTTTGTGCTTTGCAATTCTTGACTTTTCTGGTCGTTCCGACTAAACTGATTATCATATAAAAGAAAAATCTGGTCAAGCGTTTAAGGAGGAAATCACAGAAAATCATGATAAATAATGAATGGGAACGGTTCGGGGATGAGATCCGCAGGACAATACAGGATGCCGTGGATTCAAGGGATTTCACCAGACTGAACCAGACGGTGACCGATACCATCGGACAGGCAATGGATAACGTTTCCAGGGGCCTGAAAAACGGAGGCTGGTACAGGGAGAATCCAAACAGCCAAAAACCGGACGGACCGGAGTCGGCATCCGGATGGAACGGCGGACCTGCACCGGGGCAGCCGGCGCGGAACGCACAGCAGCCTGCAGGTGCTGCAGGCGGCGGGACACAGATGCAGCCTGCGAAAAAAGGACTTTATCTCAAGGCTACGTCCACACGGATCGGCGGTGTGTTTCTGGCGGCCACAGGCTATGTGTTCGGGATAGGAGCACTGATCTTTCTGCTCCTCTTTGTGATCGGAGCAGTGGCAACCGGATGGGATCTGGTATTTGGAATGGTGGCGTCTCTGTTCGGAATCTTTGTCATTGCATTTGCCGTGATGGCGGGGATCGGGACAGGTATGGCGTGCAGCGTGGGAAGGTTCCGGAAATATGTGGGAATCCTGAAAGAGCGGGAGTTCTGTGATGTAAAGGAACTGGCGCAGAAGACCGGCAGGTCTGCGAAGGCAGTTGCCAAAGACCTGCGTAAAATGATCAAAAAAGGATGGTTCCGTCAGGGGCATCTGGATGAGCAGGGTACCTGCCTTATGGTCAGCGATGACGCTTACCGTCAGTACACCGGGCTGATGGACAGAATGAGAAGAGAGAAGGAAGAGAAAGAGGCAGCAGAATCGCGGGCAAAAGCCGCTGCCGACAAGGCACGCCGGGATTATGAGAAACTTTCCCCCGAGGTGCAGAAGATTGTGGACGCCGGAGACGAGTATGTGCGGAAGATCCGGGAGGCCAACGATGCGATTCCCGGGGAGGCAATATCCGCGAAGATCTCCCGGATGGAGATGCTGGTTGACCGGATCTTTGACAGGGTGGAGGAGAATCCGGATTCGATCTCCGATATCCGCAGGCTGATGGAATATTATCTGCCCACTACCATCAAGCTCCTGGATGCCTATGAGGATCTGGATGCCCAGCCGGTGCAGGGCGAGAATATTATTTCTGCGAAAAACGAGATCGAAAAGACGCTGGATACGCTGAACACTGCATTTGAAAAGCTTCTGGACGACCTCTTCCAGGATACGGCGTGGGATCTCTCCTCTGATATCTCCGTGCTCAACACGATGCTTGCCCAGGAAGGACTGACAGAGGACGGGCTGAAGGTAAAGCGGTGAGGCGGCGGTAATGATATAAAGCGGTGAAGAAACAGAAATCACATAAAATAACTTATATGGAGGAAGAACAATGAGCAATGATTTTCAGGATGTAAGCACGGCACCGACCCTGACACTGGACCCGTTTCAGGCGCAGGAGGAGAAAAAAGTTCCGGTAAAGCAGGAAGAGCCTGCACTGGATGACAGTATTCTGACGGATGAAGAACGCAGGACTGTCGATGCATTTGCGAAACAGATCGACCTGACCAATTCCCAGCTTGTACTTCAGTACGGGGCGGGAACCCAGAAAAAGATGGCGGATTTCTCCGAGTCTGCCCTGGAAAATGTAAAGTCAAAAGATCTGGGCGAAGTAGGCGAGCTTCTCACCGGCGTGGTAAAGGAACTGAAAAATTTTGACGAGGAAGAGGAAAAGGGATTCTTTGGAATTTTCAAAAAGGCTTCCAACAAGATCGAGAATATGAAGGCAAAATATGCCAAGGCGGAGACGAATATCAATGAGATCGTCAAAGTGCTGGAATCCCACCAGGTGCAGCTCTTGAAAGATGTGGCTCTTCTGGACAAGATGTATGAGCTGAACCTCACATATTTCAAGGAACTGTCCATGTACATTCTGGCAGGAAAGAAGAAGCTCCAGGAAGTGCGCAGCACAGAGCTGGCACAGCTGATGCAGAAAGCACAGCAGTCCGGTCTTCCGGAGGATGCCCAGGCGGCGAAGGATCTGGACTCCATGTGCAACCGGTTTGAGAAGAAGATCCATGACCTGGAGCTGACAAGGATGATCTCCATTCAGACGGCGCCTCAGATCCGTCTTGTGCAGAACAACGATACGCTGATGGTGGAGAAGATTCAGTCAACGGTAGTGAACACGATTCCTCTCTGGAAGAGCCAGATGGTGCTCGCCCTGGGAGTGGAGCACTCCGCGCAGGCGGCGGAGGCACAGCGCCAGGTGACGGATATGACAAATGAGCTGCTGCGCAAAAACGCGGAGAAGCTTAAGATGGCAACCATCGACACAGCGAAAGAGTCCGAGCGCGGCATCGTCGATATGGAGACACTCAAGGCAACCAACGAATCGCTGATCTCCACCCTGGATGAAGTGCTCAATATCCAGAAGGAAGGCAGGCAGAGACGCCAGGAGGCGGAAGCAGAGCTTCGGAATATGGAAGTGGAGCTCAAGAATAAGCTGCTGGAGATTCAGGGGTAGGAAAATGTTTTTCCCACGTGGCCTGCAGACGGGTAAAGCGAAGCCTGTCCGCAGGTCACCGCGGGATGGTATGGATTATGTCCTGTAATATAAAATATCAGACAGACGGCATGCTGCCGTCTTTTTTTTGCACGGCGCAGATAGTTCCGGAAACAGTCAACCCGGATAACAGCGATCTGTCTGGAATGGTAATCTGCATGGAAAGTACGGGATGAACAAAAGTCGGATTTGGTAAATCAGGATGGAGTATACAGGAAGGAAACCGGCATTGTAATTAGTGATGTAAACGGATAAGATGAAGACGTAAAATATGTGAAATTTTCAGGTCAAAAACAGGAGAGGTGATATAAGACAATGGAAAGAACAGAACAGTGGGGGATGATTGAACTTACGTTCAGCGGAAAGCAGGATGGAAATCCGTTTACAGATTATGAGATACACGCTGATTTTACCAGAGAGGGAGAGATTGTCCGTGTATCAGGGTTTTATGATGGAGAGGGAATCTATAAGGTGCGGTTTATGCCGGTGAGAACAGGAGTCTATCATTACCGTGTGGATGGTACTTTCGGAGCCGGAGTCAGCGAGGGGAGTATAGAGGTTACAGAGCCTGTCAGTCGGAACAACCACGGTATGGTTCGGGTTTTGGACCGGCACTATCTGGAATATTCGGACGGGACGCCGTATTATTCAGTGGGGACGACCTGCTATGCCTGGGTTCATCAGAACCGGGAACTGCAGGAACAGACTCTTCGCACCCTGGGATCGAGCTGGTTTAATAAGATCCGCTTCTGTATTTTTCCGAAGTTTTACCGGTTTAACGAAGAAGAACCGGAGATGTATCCGTATCTTCGCGGCAGCAGGGCGGGAATTGATGAAGAAAGGCTGAAGAAATCAAAGATCATGCCGTTCCATACACAGACTGAAGTGAAAGATATTACGGATTTTGACTGTTGCCGTTTTAATACGGAAATGTTCCGAAAATTCGACCGGAGGATTGAACAACTGCGCGACATGGGGATCGAGGCGGATCTGATCCTGATGCATCCCTATGATAAATGGGGATTTGCAAATATGACCTCGGAGTGTGACCGGCTGTATCTCAACTATGTCGCCGCAAGGTATGGTGCATACCGTAATGTGTGGTGGTCGATGGCAAACGAATATGATCTGATGACAAAAACGGAGCAGGAGTGGGAAGATCTGGCGCAGACGATAAGACAGGCCGATCCCTACGGGCACATGATCTCCATACACAACTGTATGAAGTTTTATGATTACAGAAAAGAATGGATTACACACTGCAGTATGCAGCGGATAGACTATTATAAGCATGTGGAACTGACAGACCGGTATATGGAGGAATATGACAAGCCGGTTGTCTGGGACGAGATCTGTTATGAAGGAAACGTCAGCCAGGGCTGGGGCAATATCTCCGGGGAAGAACTGGTCAGAAGATTCTGGGAAGCTTTTGTCCGCGGCGGATATGCCGGACATGGTGAGACATACATGGGAAACAAGATCTGGTGGAGCCACGGCGGTGTGCTTCGGGGAACCAGTGAGCCGAGGATCCGTTTCCTCAGGAAAATCATGGAACAGACGCCCGGAAAATTCCTGAAATGTGTGAACCGGGCTTTTGACGAGGTGGTTGGCGTTCCGTACCAGACGACAGTAAAGCCCCGTTCGTTCTTCGAACCGGTGGAATACGCAGACTATGAAATCCATTATTACGGCTTCGGAAGACCTTCAGAGAGGGAATTTGAACTCCCGTCGGATCAGAAATACCAGGTCGAAGTGATCGATACCTGGAATATGACAGTAACCGATATGGGAATACACAGCGGTTATACGAAAGTGGAACTGCCGGGACGGGAATATATGGCGGTCCGCCTCAGAAGAGTTTGAAAAAGCTGTTCTGAAAAGCGGTCATTGTCTTCTTATATCCCCCGGCAGACAGCCGTATTTTTCGCGGAATTTTCGGTAAAAGAATCCCTGATTGTGATATCCGGTCCGCCTGATGATCTCGCTGACCGGCAGTTCTGTTCCGGAGAGCAGCCGAAAGGCTTCTTCCAGCCGGACGTTCTGAATGAACACGGAAAGGGATACCCCGTTTGCTTTTCGGAAGATCCGGTTCAGATAATCTGAATTATAGTAGAAGATCCGGCTGATTTCTGCTGCGGAAGTATCGGCGTAATGGCAGCGGATATAATCCTGTATCTCCAGGAACAGACCGCTGCGGGAATCTTCCGGATCTTCTGATATGGCGCACATATGGCAGCATTCACCCATAAGGTAAAGAATCCGTTCAACGGAACCTGCGATCAGATGTTTTCCCCCGGGAAGACGGTTCTTCATCTCGTAAAAGATGCTACAGAGAATATGAAAAAGGGCGCCGGAATTTGACTTAGGGGTAAATACTGCACAAAGGATCTGCTCTGCGTTTCCCTGGACGCCGCCGGACAGAAGGAAGTCCCGTCCGGTCCCTTTTCGAGACCGAAAATCGAAAAACAGACTTTTGTCGATCCCCAGGGTAAAGACGGTGCTTTCTTCCGGGTACAGATATTCTGCGTGCATAACGCCGGGACGGATCAGGAGGAGTTCTCCACGGGCAAGAGAAAGATCCCTCCCGGCAGCATGGACCTTCAGGGAACCATCTGCCACATAGAACAGTTCCAGGCAGGAATGGGCGTGCTCCGGAGTACACATTCCGCTTATATAAGGTGTATTCCATGCATAGAAGTCCTCTGTGGACAGATAAGACAGGAATACCTCCTGGATATTGCTGGAAGGTCCGGTATGCCAGCCGGTCAGGGAAAAGCGGTCCTGCATACTCCGCTGATGTCTGCCGGCGGAGAATACGCCGGATTTAATCATGGAAGCGACATGTTCTTCATAGCTTCCGAAGGAAACAAGGTTCCGGGTTTTACTGTAGATGCTGCTGCGCAAGCTGTCTTTAATATCCATTCATTACACCTGCTCATTCTGTTTTTTATTCTTCAGATTTTTCCGATATTCACTGGGAGGACATCCGATAACCTTTTTGAATATTTTTGTATAGTAATTGTAGTCTTCTATTCCCACATAGAAGGCAATTTCCTGGATCGGCAGGTTCGTTGTATTCAGAAGGTGCAGTGAACTGTGGATCCGGCATGAGGCGATATGATCGGTAATAGTGGTTCCGGTCTCACGCTTAAATGATTTGGACAGATAAGAGGGGCTGACATGGCTGTTTTCTGCCAGAATTCGGAGCGTGAGCGGATGGCTCAGATTCAGGTCGATATAATTCATAGTATCTCTGACCAGTCTGGAATACTGGCTGCGGGCCTTATTCTGTACCAGAAGACAGTATCCGCGTACCATTTTTTCGTGCAGCCGGTCAAGTTGGGGGAGAGAGCCGCACATACTGATCTGCTTTACATATTTGCTGGACAGCTCGTGGAGAAAAATGGGATGAATTCCGCTTCTCTTTGCCCCCAGTCTGAGCATGGTGTTGGTAGAATACAAAGATGCTTTTTTGTCCGCTATGGAATCGTTAATTCTGGGAGCATATACGATACTCATAAAATGGCGGGTGATCGCCAGTGCCTCTGCAGTTTTCCCCTGTGCAATTGCCTGGAGCAGAGGCTCTTCCAGGGCGTAACGCTCTTCTGTGGAAGACATGTTCAGTGTATAGTCGTCTGCGGGAACATAAGGTGTGTTCATGTCGTTTTCCGGAGAATTATCTACTGTCCTGGTGTTAAAGTCATGTCCCGGACTGATATAATTAATAATATCTGACATAATGGAAAACAGCCGGAAATTATCATCGATCACCGGGAAATGGTAAAGCAGACCGCGGATGCTTTCGATTTCTGTGTGGTTCAGGTGATGCTGTTCGATCAGAAAATTAATAAAGCTTTGATCGATTGTACTCCGGAGAAAAGGGCCGACGACGATCAGGTCTTTCCGGTCCGGATAGGGAAGGCAGAAAATATAATTGATATCATATCGGTCGCTGTACAGATAAAAAATATTGTGTTCTGCTCCGGACAGGATATCCCGGAAATTCCGGTACAGCTCTTCCGAAGATTTCAGGCCCCGCCGCAGTCCGATATCAACGGCAGAAAGATCTTCAAAAGGCGGAATCAGATAATTAAAATTCAATGAAAGTGCATCCTGAAGGAGACGTTTTATAAAATAGACTGTTGTGTGGTTCATGGCGATGTACCTCTTCTTTTCCCCAAAATAGTAAAAAATGGTTTGACAGTATCTTAACATAATTTCCGCATAGGTCAATACAAAATATGATAAAAACAGCTATAAATATGAAAAATGGTACAAAATTTTTCTAATTATAACCATTATTGTTATAACAAAATAGAAAAATACGTGCTAGAATAACAACAGATCAAAAATCTGATGAAAGGAGAAAACAACAGTAGCCACGTATGGAGGGAAATTATGAATGAAGTAGTATTTGAAGTAAAACATATGCATAAGACATTCGGTCCCACGGTTGCGCTGGGGGATGTGAGCATTACCCTGAAAAAGGGTGAGATTCGCGGGCTGATCGGTGAGAACGGCTCCGGAAAGTCCACCATAATGTCTATTGCCAGCGGAAAACAGAAGGCGGACAGCGGCGAGATGATTTACCGGGGAACACCGTGGAATCCGGAGACGATGATCGAGGCGCAGAAAGCCGGGATTTCCATGATTCTCCAGGAGGCGAATACGATCCCGGGAGTAACAGTGGCCCAGAATATTTTCGCCGGAAGAGAGTCTGAGTTTTCCCGCTTCGGGATTGTAAACATGAAAAAGATGTGCGAAGCAGCGGATGTTCTGCTGAAAAAATTCGGCATTGAACATATCCATGCCGGCGATCCGATTAATTTGTATAATTTTGAAGACCGGAAGCTGGTAGAAATCGTTCGCTGTGTGACAGATGAGACACAGATTCTCGTGGTGGATGAGACAACCACTGCACTGTCTCTGGAGGGGCGCCAGATTCTTTATAAACTGATCCACAGGATGGCAGAGAAGGAGAATAAAACCATTGTCTTTGTATCCCATGACATGGACGAAATCCTGGAACACTGCTCCGTGCTGACCGTTCTCAGGGACGGCAGTATTGTGGGTGAGTTAAGCAGGGAAGAAATGGATGCGCCTGATGCAGTACAGCGGATTCGGTATCTGATGGTAGGAAGAGAGATTGGTGACAAATATTACCGGGAAGATTACGATACATCTCATCAGGAGGAGGTTGCCCTGGAACTGAAGCATCTTACATTCGGCAGTATCCGGGACTTCAGCCTGACGGTACATAAGGGCGAGATTGTCGGATTCGGCGGTCTGTCAGGATGCGGAATGCATGAGATCGGCCGCGCAGCTTACGGTCTGGAGAAACTGGATGAAGGAGAAGTGATCTGTGGCGGACGGAAGATAAAGAATCCTCTGCAGGCGATTCAGAGCGGAATCGGCTATATTTCAAAAAATCGTGATCAGGAGGCGCTCATTCTTGAGGCGTCTATCGAGGAGAACATTGTACTTCCGTCGCTTCCGTCCCTGCAGAAGGGCCTGATGATATTTCCGAAGGACGAACATGCCCTGGCGGATCAGGAGATAAAAGCTTTGCGCATCAAGTGCCACAGCGGGAAACAGCTGGTGAATACGTTGTCGGGAGGAAACAAGCAGAAAGTATCCTTTGCAAAATGGTCCGCAAAAGGTTCGGATGTGATCATTATGGACTGTCCGACCCGAGGCGTGGACATTGGCGTTAAACAGTCCATGTATGCGCTGATCGAAGAGATGAAGCGCCAGGGGAAGGCAGTGCTGATGATTTCGGAGGAGTTGTCCGAGCTGATAGGAATGGCAGACCGGATCCTGATCATGAAGGATTTTGAAGTGAAGAAAGAATTCATGCGCTCCCCGGACCTGAAACAGACAGATATCATAGAGTACATGATTTAAGGGAGGATAAAAAGTATGGAAGAGACAAAGAAAAAATCTGTCCCATTGAAAGAGTGGTGGCGGAAAAACGGAGCTGCTGCCGCTTCCTACGGTGGACTGATATTCTGTATTATTCTGTTTTCCATTGTCACGCCGCTGCGGGGTGAAAGTATCTGGTCGCCCGCGAAGCTTGCCACTCTGATGTCGGATGTGATTGTTACAGCGCTAATGTCTGTTGGAGCAGTGTTTATCTATTCACTGGGAAATCTGGACATCAGTATCGGAAAACAGATCGGTCTGTATGCCACAATTATGGTATTCGTAGGAAACCTGACCGGAAGTCTGATCCCGGGAATTCTGATCTGTCTGGTCCTGTCCGTGGTGATTGCGGTGGTAAACGGCGCATCCGGACCGCTCCTGAACATTATCCCCATCATTCCTTCGGTAGTAGTGATGCAGGTGCTTTCCGGAATCATTACGGTTGTGTTCTCCACGTTGGGAACCAGAAGCATTACGCTGCGGACAATCGATTACAGCGTGTTTAAATCTCCGGTGCTCATGTTCGTAGTTCTGGCAATTGAAGTGGCGGTGACGGCATTTCTGTTTAACTATACCCGGGTGGGAAAATACGCCAGGATGCTGGGGGCGAACAAGGTGGCTGCGGGACAGAGCGGAGTCAGTCTGCTCAAGTTCCGTGTCCTGTGCTACATCATAGCGGGAATCTGTTTTGTCGTTGCAGCGGTTTTCCAGATGGGCTATACCGGTTCTGCGTCGGATTCCACGGGAACAGGATTTGAAATGAATATCATGGTTGCCCTGATCCTGGGTGGTATGCCGATTTCAGGAGGTATGAGATCAAGGGTCTCTGCGGCAGTGGTTGGCGCATTTACCTTTTCGATCCTGGATGTGGGACTGCCGATGATCGGACTGCCGACGAGAATGACATTTATTGTCAAAGCGGTAATTTTCCTGATTGTAGTGCTGATGACCAGCAGAAAAAAAGAAGGCACATTGCCGAAATAGAAGCAAGTTAAGATAAATGAAAAAAGTGGAGGAAAAAAACATGAAAAAATTCAGAAATGTTACAAAGAAAGCAACAGCAGCTGTATTTGCAGGAGTTCTGGCATTATCCGTACTGACAGGGTGCAGCACCGCAGATGGCGGATCATCAGGCGGCGGTTCGGGAGAGGATACGAATACCGTGGGAGGTAAAATTCTGCTTATGTCAAATGTGAGCAGCGGTCCGATGTATGATTACAACATTGCATTTATGGACAAATGGACGGAAGAACTTGGATATACTTATGAAGTTGTATATGGTGACAGTGCCAATGATCCGGCAGGGAACCTGAATGCGGTTAAAAATGCCATGACAAGCGATGTGGTCGGTCTGATCGTTATGCAGGATGGCGGCCTGGTAGACATCATGACAGAATATCCGGAATTGTATGTGGTTGGACTGGGGAATGATATGCTTTCCGTATATAGCGATGATGGAGCCAATGCGGCAGTGGCAGATAATGATCATTTCTTCGGTACGGTTGCAGGAGGCTATGCGAATGGAGAAGACACTGGAAAAATGCTGGCTCAGACTATTATTGACGCCGGGTATGAAAAAGTTGCTGTTTGTATGTCACCGGCATTTGCATATCCTCAGTATGCGGTAGCGGATCAGACAATTCGCGAAGAAATTGCAGCGTACAATGAGACCGCTGAGACTCCGATTGAGGTTGTGGACGATGAGGCTACTGTGCTGATGTTCAAACCGTTGGATGCTACATTCTTTAATGAGCCTGCCCACCAGGATCTGGATGCTATTATCGGTCTGTGTGCCGGACAGCAGTTCATCTATCCTCCGCTTTCCAGTGCGATTGCAAGTGGAACAGCAAACCCGGATACAAAACTGATTACCTTTGGTATGGAAGGCTCCAGCGATCTGGTAGCTGATGTGGGAACCGGGATTGTTCAGCAGCTCTATGTGCCTAACTATGAAGAAATTTTCTTCTGTATGGCTATGTTGGACAATGCAATTCAGGGAAAACAGTACAGCGACTATACTCAGTCGGAAGTGCTTGACGGAGTATATGTTCATATTTCAAGCGATGAGATTATGAGTAATATTGAGAACAACAGCCCGCTTCTGAATGGGGATATGTCAAAATCCATTATTACAGATGAAGTTGCCCAGAAGTATCTGACCAGATATAATCCGGATGCGACATATGCGGAATTCAGAGAATTCATGCTTTCAGATGCATTTTCTGAAAAAGCATATGAGTAAAAAGGAAAAATGCAGGTAAAGCAGAATTCGAAAGGAGGTCAGCGAAACCTGATGAAAAAGAAAATGGGAATTGGGAAAAGAATACTCGGCACGCTTATACTGCCGGTTCTGATGTTTCTTATTATGATGGCCGTATGCTGGGCTAATGGAAAGACCTATTACGGGACGGTTGATATGTGGAAGACTCTGATTGTCAATATCACGATTTCCACTACCTGTGCAATGGGTATCGGTCTGCAGTTTAACAACGGACGCTTCGACTTTTCTGGTGGAGCGGTTATGCTGCTGGCAGCCATCATCGGCGGAAACATCGCTAAAAATATGAACAGCAATGTGGTGCTGTTTGCTGTTCTGTGCATTGTGCTCTGCACCCTGCTCAGCGTGGGGGTTGCGGTACTCTATGCATACGGCCGCCTGCCGGTGGCGATCAGTACAATCACAATGGCTTTGATCTACGAAGCGGTCACGCCCCTCCTTTATAACGGGGCGGGCGTGAATCTGATCGCGGATATGGAGATCAAGAAACTTGCCCTGTTTCCGGGAGTACTGATTCCGTTTATCCTGGCGATTGTAATTTATGAGTTTTACAAGCGTTTTACCCTGACGGGCAAGCAGTCTGAACTGCTGAAAAATAATCAGGGAGCGGCAGTGGATATCGGTATTAATGAGAAAAAGAATGTGATTCTCTCTTATGTGTTCAGCGGGCTGCTTTTCGGATGCGCCACCATGGTATGGGCTTCCTCAACGATTAAGTCGGCATCATTTACCTCTCTGTCGACAGTAAGTGATCTGTTTACGAATATTCTGCCCGTATTTATAGGTCTGGCTCTCAGCAAGTACTGCGGCGAGGCAATCGGAACCGTTATGGGCGCTGTAACCCTGAACCTGATGTCCTACGGACTGCAGGCAGTACTGTCAGCAGAACTTGGAAGCGCGGTTTCCATGGTGATAACCGGTGTGTTTGTATTCGTGTTTAATATTATCACCACGCCTTACGGAAGTATTATTACAGCATGGTTTGAGGCAAGAAAACGAAAAGGAGAACTGAAAAAAGTATGACAGTAGATTTGAAGCAGAAACCGTTTAACCTGGATGATGAGGCGGTTGCCTGGGTGAAGGAGACAATCAGGGAGATGACTCCGGAGGAGAAAATCGGGCAGCTCTTTATCAATCTGGGACGGAGTACGGATGAGGGGTATATCCGTACTCTGACAGAAAAGTATCACATTGGAGGAGCGCGCTATACGGAGAGTGATCCTGAAAAAATCTTCCGGCAGAACCAGTGCTATCAGAAATTCAGCAAGATTCCGATGTTTGTGGCTGTGAATGGCGAAACCGGTGGAAACGGCATCTGCAAGGCGGGAACCTTTGTCGCCACAGAAGCAGAGTGTGAGGCGGCGGATGATGTGCAGGCCGCATTCGGCATGGGACTGGTAAGCGGGCGCGAGGCGGAGGCACTCGGGTGCAACTGGAATTTTGCTCCGATGGCTGACATTGTCTTTAACTGGCGCAATACAATTGTGAATACAAGATCCTTTGGGAAAGATCCGGATAAGGTGCTGGAAATGTGCCGCGCATATCTGAGAGGCAGCAGGCAGAGTAATGTGCTCTCCTGTGTCAAACATTTCCCCGGAGACGGCGTGGAAGAGCGGGACCAGCATCTGGTTCTGGGGATCAATGATCTTTCCTGTGAGGAATGGGATGCATCTTTTGGAAAGGTGTATCAGGGGCTGATCGATGATGGAGTGGAGTCCATCATGGCAGGCCATATCGCGCTGCCTGCTTACAGCAGGAAGTTCCATCCGGAGTATACGGATGCGGATATCCGCCCGGCGACTCTGGCACCGGAACTGATCCAGGGACTTTTGCGGGACAAGATGGGATTTAACGGAATTGTTGTTACAGATGCTTCCCATATGGGAGGAATGTTAAGCGCCGGCCCGCGTTCAATGCAGGTGCCCGGAGCAATTGCGGCAGGATGTGATATGTTCCTTTTCTTCCATGATCCGGAAGAGGATTTCCGATATATGATGGATGGATATAAAAACGGGATCATCACAGAAGAGCGTCTGAACGAGGCTCTGATGAGAATCCTTGGAATGAAGGCGAAGCTCGGGCTGCACAAAAAACGGATGATGGATACGCTGGATGAGAAGCATTTCCTCGGGTGCGCAGAACACCGGGAAATTGCAGAAAAGATTGCAGATCAGGCTGTGACACTTGTGAAAGATACGCAGAATCTTCTGCCGGTCTCCACAGCAGAAAAGAAGCGGGCAAGGCTGTATTTTCTGGAAAGCGCGCCGGTTTCCTATGTGGACGGAGGAGATCCGGCAAAGCAGATTGTCATTGAGGAACTGGAACGGGCGGGGTTTGAAGTGGACGTCAACGAGTCCTATTATGAACTGGAGATGAAAGAAATGTCTCCTTTCAACAGATATAAAGTGATGGATATGCCCGGTGCAGAAGAATTTAAAAAGAAATATGACATTGTGTTTGTGTTTGTCAACATGAAGGGGTATGCGCAGGAAAATAACGTGAGAGTGAAATATTCCGCGGCACATTCCAATGAACTGCCCTGGTGGATCCATGAAGTGCCTACAGTATGTGTATCGCTGAACTATACGAACCATCTGTATGATCTGCCGATGATGAAGACCTTTATCAACGCTTATGCACCTACCCGGGCATGTATCCGGGCGGCAGTGGAGAAGATCATCGGAGAAAGTGAATTTAAGGGAAAATATAACGATAATGTCTGGTGCGGAGGCTGGGATACCCGGCTGTAGGGAGAAAAACCTGACGGACCGGAAAAGCAGAGGCTGCCGTACTTCATGTGTGCGGCAGCCTTTTTGCGGCTGATGAATCTGCAAAGACAGTGAATGGAGAGAGATAAAATGGAAAAAACGAGAGAAAATGTTTCCTGTAATGAAAAAAAACAGGCTATGAATCCGTATTTGCCGCTGGACGAGTATGTGCCGGACGGTGAGCCCCGCATTTTCGGAGACAGACTCTGGATCTACGGCAGCCATGACGAGGCCGGTGGAGAAGGGTACTGTGTCAACGACTATGTGGTGTGGAGCGCTCCGCTTTCCGATCTGGGGAACTGGAGATATGAGGGTATTTCCTATGCTTATGAGCAGACAGGTGAGACTCTGGAAGAAGCGGGAAACCTTGCTGCACCGGATTGTGTGCAGGGAAGAGACGGGCGCTTTTACCTTTACTACAACCGGGGCGCGAAGAATGCCTGTGAAGTGGCGGTCAGCGACAGACCACAGGGCCCCTTTGAATATCTGGGCAATGTGGCTTTCCCGGATGGGATGGAACCGGCGGAAAAATTGTTTGATCCGGGAGTTCTGATCGATGATGACGGAAGAATTTATCTGTATACCGGATTTGTACCTACACCGGGGTCGCCGTGGATTAATGTGGCGGGAAAATACAGTCTTGCATTTGAGTTGGAACCGGATATGCGCACAATACGGAAAGGACCTGTAGAACTCCTGCCGGGGTGTCTGGCAGCGAAGGGAACGGAGTTTGAAAACCATGGATTTTATGAGGCTTCATCCCCGAGGAAGATCAATGGGAAATACTACATGATTTATTCTTCGGAACAAAGCCATGATCTATGCTATGCCATATCGGATCAACCGATGGAAGGATTTCGCTATGGCGGGGTACTTGTGTCCAATGCAGATATCGGATATCATGGGAATATGGAGCTAAAGACACCTTATGGAAATACGCATGGCGGCCTTGTGAAGATCGGCAGCCAGTGGTACATCTTCTACCACAGGCAGACGCACGGGATTGAATGCTGCCGTCAGGGGTGTGCCGAGCCGATTACGCTGAATCCGGACGGCAGTTTCAACCAGGCGGAGATGACAAGCTGTGGACTGAACGGAGGTCCGCTGAGGGGAATGGGAACGTATAGTGCCGCCTATGCCTGCAATCTGACTTTCGACGGAGTCGGACGTCTGTCCGTACGCAGATGCGTGCGGGATCAGCAGCCGCACATTTTTGAAGAGAAAACAGCGGATGGCAGCAGGATCCATTATATAGCGAATATGCAGAAGGGAACCAGAGCAGGGTTCAAGTATTTCCGGTTGGGAGAGGCGAAGAAGATCCGCATTACGGTACAGGCAGAGAAAGCAGGCCTGATGGGGGTATATCTGGATGAGGAATGTACGAAAAAGGCTGCAGGGATTTCCTTTGACGGATCAGAACACGGAGAGTGGATAAAAGCAGAGGGAGTATTTTCTGCGCCGGAAGGAGTCTTCCCATTGTTTTTCCGTCTGGAAAGCGATGGGGTGATCTGTTGGAGAGAGTTTACTTTGGAGTAAGAGAAAAGGAATCAGGAGACAGAGGAGAGGAGAAGATGATGAAAAAACCACATATTATTATTCTGAATCCGGATGAAATGCGCTGGGATTCGATGGGGCATTCGGGAAATCCTGCAGCACAGACTCCGTATCTGGATTATCTGGCGCGGGAGGAGGCGGTATCCTTTGGACGGGCATATTGCCAGAATCCAGTCTGCGTACCGAGCCGATGCAGCTTTTTTACCGGGCTTTATCCGCACACGCGGGGGCACCGTACGATGCAGTATCTGCTGCATGAGGATGAACCGACGCTGTTTAGCGAGTTGAAAGATGCGGGGTACTATGTCTGGATGAATGCAAGGAATGACCTGCTTGCAGGACAGATACCCGGCCTGGAAAAGCGGCATGCCGATGAGATTTTTTACTATGACAGGACGGAATCGCAGAACGGGGGAAATCAGAGGAAAAAGAGAGAAAAGGAAGAAAATCCATATCCGTATTCTCATTTTGAAGGGCTGACGGAGGAGAAGGAGGATAAGGACTGGAGAGATACAAAAGCGGCGTGCAATTTTATCAGAAAATGTTCGGAAGCGGAAAAACCGATCTGTCTCTTCCTAGGGTGGCTGAATCCCCATCCGCCATATCAGGTGGAGGAACCCTACTTCAGTGCAATCGACAGGAATATGATTCCGCCGAGAATAAAGTATGAGGAGACAGAAGGAAAATCACGGATGATACACCGGTTGCATGAACTGGCAGGAATGGATAAATATTCGGAAGAACAGTGGCGAGAAATGCGCGCAGTGTATCTGGCGCAGTGCAGCAAAGTGGACGCTATGATCCGAATGGTCTGCGAAACCTTAAAAGAGGTGGGAATGTATGATGACAGTGCGATATTCATACTTTCCGATCATGGTGATTTCTGCGGGGATTACGGTTTGCCGGAAAAAGCCCAGAATACTTTTGAAGACTGCCTGACCCGGGTGCCGCTTCTTATAAAGCCGCATAAGGAAGTGCCGGTAGATGCGGGAATTTCCATGGGGCTGGCAGAACTGGTGGATTTTTATGCAACAGTGATGGATCTGTCGGGGGTGGAACCGGCACACGACCATTTTGGCAGGAGCCTTCGTCCCATCCTTCTCGACCGCAGCGCATCTGTAAGGGACTATGTGTGCTGCGAAGGAGGCCGGCTGCCCGGTGAAAATCAGTGCGATGAGTGGCATGCGTCTAATAAAGGGAAAGGTCCCTCAAAAGAAGACCCGTACTGGCCGAAAAAGACGGCTCAACTGGATGCACAGGCACATGAGAAAGGAACGATGATTTTTGATGGAAAATACAAATATGTACACCGCATGTCCGGGAACGATGAGCTGTATGATCTTGAGCTGGATCCGGGGGAGAAGACGAACCTGTTTGGCAGGAAAACGTTTTCCTGCCATGTGATGCGTCTGCGGGAATGGATGCTGGACTGGTATCAGAGAACCTGCGATACGGTGCCGAGGGCATATGACAGCCGGGTGACGGAGGAGGGAATCTGGACAGTTGTCAGAAATATGTGTCCGCCGGATATGGAGGAGACGGTACGGGCGTACATTCGGAAAGAAAGCCCGGGAATTGTAGATGCGGTTATGTATACACTTGGCCTGACGCGGAAAAACCAGTGAAAATGCCGTGGGGCTGTTGACAATCCGGTCCTTTTCGTCTAAAATCACTTGTGCAGATGAGCAATGAACGGAATTAGTATATGAAGAGAATGCTTCAGAGAGAAGGCGGATGGTGCGAGCCTTTGCAGGAACTCATAGAACCGGTCCGGGAGCTCCCGCGTGAAAAGTGCGGCGTAATTCCTGCGTTAGAGGAAAAAGAGTGAACACAGTGCGTAACGCATGGTGTTAATTAGGGTGGTACCGCCGGGAATTCCGGTCCCTTGTTTTCGGGGACGGAATGTCCCGGTGTTTTTATTTTCAAAAAGAAAAAGGAGAAGAGAAAATGGCAAAGGAAAAGAAACTGGTACAGTCGATCACTTCCAGAGACGAAGACTTTGCGCAGTGGTACACGGACGTGGTCCGCGAGGCAAAACTGTGCGACTATTCAGGTGTAAAGGGATGCCTGAACTATCTGCCGAACGGCTATGCGATCTGGGAGAATATCCAGGCGGATCTGGATAAGCGTTTCAAGGAGACAGGTGTGGAGAATGTATATCTTCCGGTACTGATCCCGGAGAGCCTGCTCCAGAAGGAGAAGGACCATATCGAGGGCTTTGCCCCGGAAGTTGCCTGGGTGACACACGGCGGTATGGAGCAGTTACAGGAGAGATTCTGCATCCGTCCTACATCCGAGACGCTGTTCTGTGATGTGTGGAGCAAGACCGTGCAGTCTTACAGGGATCTCCCGAAGGTGTGGAACCAGTGGTGCTCTGTGCTCCGGTGGGAGAAGACGACAAGACCATTCCTGCGCTCCAGAGAATTTCTCTGGCAGGAGGGACATACGATTCACGCCACATATGAGGAAGCGGAAGAGCGGACAAAGATGATGTGGAACGTATATAAAGATTTTGTTGAGCAGGATCTGGCGATCCCGGTTGTGGCGGGAAGAAAGACAGAGAGCGAGAAGTTTGCAGGCGCCCAGGACACGTACACGATCGAAGCGCTGATGCATGACGGGCAGGCGCTGCAGTCTGCGACGAGCCATTTCTTCGGCAATGCGTTCCCGGATGCGTTCAATATCAAGTATGCGGACAAGAACAACGAGCTTCACAGCGTTTACGAGACATCTTGGGGACTCTCCACGAGAATCATCGGAGCCATCATCATGGTTCACGGCGATGACAGCGGTCTTGTGCTTCCGCCGAGAATCGCTCCGGTTCAGGTGAGAGTGATCCCGGTTGCACAGCACAAAGAAGGAGTGCTTGACAAGGCAAATGAACTGCTCGATGCACTGAAGGCAGCAGGATACCGTGCGAAGATCGATGACTCCGAGAAGAGTCCGGGATGGAAGTTCTCCGAGCAGGAGATGCTTGGAATTCCGGCGCGTATCGAGATCGGGCCGAAGGATATCGAGAACGGTCAGGTCGTGGTTGTGCGCCGTGACACGCGAGAGAAGATCGTCGTTCCGATGGATGAGATCACCACAAAGCTGGGTGAGATCCTCGAGACCATCCAGAAAGATCTGTATGCAAAGGCAAAGGCATTCCTGGATGACCATATCAGCACGGCAGTAACCATGGATGAGATGAAGGCTGCTGTTCAGAATAAAAAAGGTTTCGTCAAGGCAATGTGGTGCGGAGAAGAGGCATGTGAGGATGAGATCAAGGCACAGACCGGCGGTGTGACTTCAAGATGTATTCCGGTGGAGGAAGAACACCTCTCCGACGTGTGCGTCTGCTGCGGAAAGCCGGCGAAGCATATGGTTTACTGGGGAAGAGCATACTAATTTTTTATTCAAATCGCTATAAAATCCCTTGACATCCGCGGATAAACGTAATAAACTAATTGAGCGTGCATAAAAACACTTTATTTTTTTGTGCGCAAAAATGGATAATGAAACAGTGTTATCCGCAGCCCCCTGCGGCATAAGCGGCAGGGTAACGAATAATTCATAGGAGGTGAAAAGAATGCCAACATTTAACCAGTTAGTTAGAAAAGGTCGTCAGACTTCTGAGAAGAAATCTACTGCACCGGCTCTTCAGAAAGGATACAACTCCCTGAAAAAGCGTGCAACAGATGTATCTTCTCCGCAGAAGAGAGGTGTCTGCACAGCTGTTAAGACAGCTACACCGAAGAAGCCTAACTCAGCTCTGAGAAAGATCGCCAGAGTTCGTCTTTCCAACGGAATCGAAGTGACAAGCTATATCCCGGGCGAAGGACACAACCTGCAGGAGCATAGCGTTGTTATGATCCGTGGAGGAAGAGTTAAGGACCTGCCTGGTACAAGATACCACATCATCCGTGGTACACTTGATACAGCAGGTGTTGCAAAGAGACGTCAGGCGCGTTCCAAATACGGCGCTAAGAGACCGAAAGACGCAAAAAAATAAGTAACTGATAGTTAAATCGTATCACAAACAGAACTATGATTATCGTAGTCTTATCGGACAGAAAAGCAGAAGTCCGGTAAGCAAAGGTTGCGGATTTATTTTATAGAGGTCTCGCGGCCACGAGCACATGAAATGCGATTTCCATAGAGAGACACATGTGAGTACCGATGAATTAATCCCGGGAAGACCGGAAAATATGATTAAGGAGGGAAGGACCGTGCCACGTAAAGGACATACTCAGAAAAGAGATGTATTAGCGGATCCGATATACAACAATAAAGTTGTTACCAAACTTATCAACAACATCATGCTTGATGGTAAGAAAGGTGTAGCACAGAAGATTGTATACGGCGCATTTGCAAGAGTAGAAGCGAAGGCTGAGAAGCCGGCGATTGAAGTGTTTGAGGAAGCTATGAACAACATGATGCCGGTGCTGGAAGTTAAGGCAAGACGTATCGGTGGTGCAACATACCAGGTGCCGATCGAGGTCAGAGCTGACAGAAGACAGGCGCTCGCTCTTCGCTGGCTGACAACGTATTCCCGTCAGAGAGGCGAGAAGACGATGGAGGAAAGGCTGGCAAACGAGATTCTTGACGCAGCGAACAATACAGGCGGAGCTGTGAAGAGAAAAGAGGATATGCACAAGATGGCAGAGGCAAACAAGGCATTTGCCCACTATCGTTTCTAATTAGGAGGAATAACCTTGGCTGGAAGAGAATATCCATTAGAGAGAACCAGAAACATCGGTATTATGGCGCATATTGATGCAGGTAAGACGACGCTGACAGAGCGTATTCTCTACTATACCGGTGTTAACTACAAGATTGGTGATACTCACGAGGGTACTGCTACCATGGACTGGATGGAGCAGGAGCAGGAGAGAGGTATCACAATTACTTCAGCCGCTACGACGTGCCACTGGACTCTGGAAGAGAAGACGAAAACGAAGCCGGGGGCTCTGGAGCATCGTATCAACATCATCGATACTCCGGGACACGTTGACTTTACCGTAGAGGTTGAGCGTTCACTCCGTGTGCTGGACGGAGCCGTAGGTGTTTTCTGTGCAAAGGGCGGTGTTGAGCCTCAGTCAGAGAACGTATGGCGCCAGGCAGACACATACAATGTACCGAGAATGGCCTTCATCAACAAGATGGACATCCTCGGAGCGGATTTCTACAATGCAGTAGACCAGATCCGTACAAGACTTGGTAAAAATGCTATCTGTCTTCAGCTTCCGATCGGAAAGGAAGACGAGTTCAAGGGAATCATCGACCTGTTTGAAATGCAGGCTTACATCTATAATGATGAGAAGGGTGATGATATCTCTGTTACGGATATTCCGGAAGAGATGCAGGATGAGGCTGAGCTTTATCACACAGAGCTTGTAGAGAAGATCTGCGAGCTTGACGACGATCTGATGATGGAATATCTGGAGGGCGAAGAGCCGTCCGTTGATGCGATGAAAGCAGTTTTAAGGAAGGCTACATGTGAGTGTACAGCTGTTCCGGTATGCTGCGGTTCCGCATACAGAAACAAAGGTGTTCAGAAACTTCTGGATGCAATTATTGAGTATATGCCTGCCCCGACAGACATCCCGGCTATCAAGGGTGTTGACGAGGACGGCAACGAGGTAGTGAGACATTCTTCTGATGAAGAGCCGTTCTCCGCTCTCGTGTTCAAGATCATGACAGACCCGTTCGTAGGTAAGCTTGCTTACTTCAGGGTTTATTCAGGAACAATGAACTCCGGTTCCTATGTCCTGAATGCAACAAAGAATAAGAAAGAGCGTGTCGGACGTATCCTGCAGATGCATGCAAACCACCGTGCAGAGCTGGATAAGGTATATTCCGGAGATATCGCTGCAGCGATCGGATTCAAGTTCTCCACAACAGGAGATACGATCTGTGACGAACAGCATCCGGTTATCCTTGAGTCCATGGAATTCCCGGAGCCGGTTATCGAGCTTGCTATCGAGCCGAAGACAAAGGCTTCCCAGGGCAAACTGGGTGAGTCCCTTGCAAAACTTGCAGAGGAAGACCCGACATTCCGCGCGCATACAGATCCGGAGACAGGACAGACAATTATCGCAGGTATGGGCGAGCTCCATCTTGAGATCATCGTTGACAGACTTCTCCGTGAATTCAAGGTTGAGGCCAACGTCGGAGCTCCGCAGGTTGCCTACAAAGAGACAATCACGAAGCCGGTTGACGTTGACAGCAAGTATGCAAAACAGTCCGGTGGACGTGGACAGTACGGACACTGTAAAGTTAAATTTGAGCCAATGGATGCAAACGGCGAAGAGACATACAAGTTCGAGTCTACTGTTGTCGGCGGTGCGATTCCGAAGGAGTACATCCCGGCTGTAGGCGAGGGTATCGAGGATGCGATGAAGTCCGGTATTCTGGGCGGATTCCCGGTAGTTGGTATCTATGCAAACGTGTATGACGGATCTTACCATGAGGTCGATTCTTCCGAGATGGCATTCCATATCGCAGGTTCTCTGGCATTCAAGGATGCTATGAAACAGGGCGCTCCGGTACTTCTTGAGCCTATCATGAAGGTTGAGGTTACAATGCCGGAAGAGTATATGGGCGATATCATCGGTGACCTGAACTCCCGTCGTGGACGGATCGAGGGAATGGATGACCTTGGCGGTGGAAAGATCGTCCGCGCATTCGTTCCGCTGTCCGAGATGTTCGGATATTCCACAGACCTCCGTTCCAGAACACAGGGTCGTGGTAACTACTCCATGTTCTTTGAGAAATACGAGCAGGTTCCGAAGTCTGTACAGGAAAAGGTATTATCCAATAAAAATGCCTAAATGTTAGAAAAAGGCTTGAAAAACGGCTAAGTTTGAAATATAATCAAACTTAGCCGGGTAAAATCGAATTTCATTTAGAAATGCCTGATAACAGGTGAAATTTTAAGGAGGACATTCAAAATGGCAAAAGCTAAATTTGAAAGAACAAAACCGCATTGTAACATTGGTACAATCGGCCACGTAGACCATGGTAAAACAACTCTGACAGCAGCTATCACAAAGGTGCTTTCCCACAGAGTAGCAGGTAACGCAGAGGTTGCTTTCGATAACATCGATAAGGCTCCGGAAGAGAGAGAGCGTGGAATCACGATTTCTACAGCACACGTTGAGTACGAGACAGAGAAACGTCACTACGCACACGTTGACTGCCCGGGACATGCTGACTATGTAAAGAACATGATCACAGGAGCTGCTCAGATGGACGGCGCTATCCTGGTTGTTGCTGCTACTGACGGTGTTATGGCTCAGACAAAGGAGCATATCCTTCTGTCCCGCCAGGTTAACGTTCCGTATATCGTAGTATTCATGAACAAATGCGATATGGTAGACGACGAAGAGCTGCTTGAGCTCGTAGAGATGGAGATCCGTGAAGTACTTAACGAGTACGACTTCCCGGGAGATGACACTCCGATTATCCAGGGTTCCGCTCTGAAAGCTCTTGAGGATCCGGACGGAGAATGGGGCGACAAGATCATGGAGCTTATGGACGCTGTTGACGAGTGGATTCCGACTCCGGAGCGTGACACAGATAAGCCGTTCCTGATGCCTGTAGAGGACGTATTCTCTATCACAGGACGTGGTACAGTTGCTACTGGTAGAGTAGAGCGTGGTACACTTCACGTATCTGATGAAGTTGAGATCATCGGTATCCATGAGGATGTTAAGAAGACTGTTGTAACAGGTATCGAGATGTTCCGTAAGCTGCTCGACGAGGCTCGCGCAGGAGATAACATCGGTGCTCTGCTTCGTGGTGTTCAGAGAACAGAGATCGAAAGAGGACAGGTTCTTATCAAACCGGGCACAGTAAAATGCCATACAAAGTTTACATGCCAGGTTTACGTTCTGACAAAAGATGAAGGTGGACGTCATACTCCGTTCTTCAACAACTACAGACCGCAGTTCTACTTCAGAACAACAGACGTTACAGGTGTTTGCGAACTGCCGGAAGGCGTTGAGATGTGCATGCCTGGAGATAACGTAGAGATGACAGTTGAACTGATTCATCCGGTAGCTATGGAGGAAGGTCTGAGATTCGCTATCCGTGAGGGTGGACGTACAGTTGGATCTGGTACAGTAGCTAAGATCATCGAGTAATCATAATCTGTTAATAGAATATTGAACTCAAATATAACCCCAGAAACTTCGGTTTCTGGGGTTTATTCCTGCATCAGGGCATTTTCATGAGCGGCAGCCGGATTTCAAAGCATGTCCCTTTCCCGATCTCTGATTTCACAGAGATTTCTCCTCCATGTTCTTCCACGGCAGCGCGGACGATAAAAAGTCCCAGACCGCTTCCGCTGTTATCGTCGCGGCGGGTGAAGAAGCGGTCAAAGATGTGGGAGAGATGCTCTGCGGCGATACCCCGGCCATTATCTTTCACGTGTAGTATGGCAGCTCCGTTCCTGTTGTCACGGGTAAGTGTGAGCCGGATATTCCCTTCTTTTTCGATAAAACTTGCGGCATTATATACAAGATTCTGCAGCACGCTCATCAGTCTGTCCCTGTTCCCCTGTACAAGAACCGGACGGAGTATGGGGAGTTCCGATTCCAGATGTATTCCCATGACATCCATATCCGGTGCATTTGCGCGGCAGAAATCGTCGATCAGCCGGCAGAGATCTACCGTGGTGAAACAGGAGGCGCCAGTGTCCTGACGGAAATAATCCTGCAGAGCTTCCAGACGATCCTGCATCTCACCGGTCTTCTCGCGGATTGTATCAAGATACTGTCTGGACTCAGCATCCAGATCGGCATTATCCAGTTCCACCAGCCGGGTAAAAGTGGTGATGGAAGTCATAGGAGTCTTAATGTCATGGGCAAATGCCGAAAGGAGCTGACGGCGCTGGCTGAGCAGTTTTTCCAGAGAGGCGGTCTTGCGGTTTACTTCCTCCTGGAGATGTCGGTTCAGATAGTGGTTTTCCCGCACGGTTGCTGTGCTTCGTATGACCATCTGCATGGAAAAACAGAGAATCAGAATATAAGTACCCCATTCATCGAACCATCCGAACCGCGCAGGCTCAAACCGTCCCAGGCAGATGGCGTGGGCGGCAAGGGAGACTGTGTAGGCGGCGAGACCGCCCGGAAGAAAGGAGGAACCACTCGGAAAAGAGTCTCCGGAGAAGGCGGAGGAACCGGTTCGGAGGATCTTTTCCGGGCTGAGAACAATACTGCGGACGATCATTCCCAGAAGAAGAAGGGAACCCCCCAGTTTGTACCAGAAGAGAAGCACACCGTAGACCGGGACAAAACGCGGAATATACGTCAGGAACAACAGGTTGTTCATCAGACCAAGGAGAACAAATCCAGATGCCAGCCCTGTAAGGACGCGGGCAAAGGTGCTGTCCTTTCTACAGCACAGAATACAGGTGATGCGGACAATGCAGAGAATACCCAGGGCAGACATGACGTCCTCCAGAGTGTACTGTAGTCTGGACCAGGAAATTCCGAATATATGGAAAAAAGGATAGCATATACGCACGGAAAATGACAGCGCAAGAATACCCAGCCAGAGGTCCTGGGGCATCTGGCGTTCTTTTTTTAAGCCAAACCAGACGGCGGAGGAAAAAACTGCCAGAGCAAGAGAGGTAAAGCACAGAAATCCGTAAAAGAGCATGCGCGCTGTGATCAGATGGCTGATGCCTTCCACGGTTCCGAGGGCGGGCGGATAGGTGATTCCGCTGTAATAATGGCTGTAGTTCATGACCTGTATGACAAGTTCGATTCTGCCGTCAGTATCCACTGGGAGGATGAGATCTTTAATGCCGGGCTGATGGGGGGCAAAGGAACCGGCGGTTCCGACAAGTTCTCCGTTGACATATACTCTGCATGCGGAGAAGATCTCCGGAAGATAGAGGGCATAAGTGCCCGCATCTGCATCCAGTGTCAGCCGGTAAGTGCTTGTGCCGTAGGGCGAAGCATCCTCGTTGAAATCGGCAAAACTGAAATACTGTCCGATATAGACGGATTCGGGAGTGCAGTCGGAAAGTTCTTCCGGTTGGGCAGTCATACCCGGGTAAAATTCCCATCCACCTGTAAGCCATACCACGGAAGAAAAATCGGAAATCTCTTCATCAAAACTGAGATGTTCTTGAGGAGAGAATCTGGAAGTGGTATACTTGTTGTCGAAGCGGTACAGAAAGAAAAACAGTCCTGCAGATGCGAGAACAGCGGCTGCAATTAATAGAAAAAGTCTGAAGAATCTTTTTGTGTCCATACGTTTACCTCGTTTTTTAAGTATATCTTATTTCTGCGAAAGGAGACAAGTATGCTTTCCCGTTGCCATTCCAAAATATTCAGGTACATAATCGCCGGATCCATCCTGTTTGTGCTGGCTCTGGGAGGATTATTTCCTACAGCCGTCCGGGGAGAAGAAACCGGGCGTGTCTCTTCTTTTGAGGAACTGTGCCAGTGGATAGATGAACATATCACTACAGGAGGGATTGTTACCCTTACGGATAATATTACGGTCCCTGAGGATGAAAGTTATACCTATCTCAATGCCATTTACAGGAAAGAGATCATTATCCGTCCGGAGGGCTATACAATTTATGTGGAGGGAACCCTGGAACTGTGGCCCTATCTCTCCGTCCATGGGGCGGGAGGAGAGGAAGGCGTTTTCTGTGTGCGATCCGGGGGAACGCTCCTTCTGACTTCTATTTCGATCGATACGGGATCGGAAGAAAATACTGCGGTTTTACAGGAAAACGGGGCTGTCCTGAAATATGGGGAGGATACCGCTCTGGGGCTTCCGGAGTTTTCCTGCGTCGGTAAGATTGTGTCCGCGGAAAAAATCACGGTTTCCGCGGTATCTGCCTACAGCTATGAGAAGATCCCGGTGGTGACTGTCCCGGAGGGGACTGCCTGTACGCCCCGGATGCTGCCGGAATATGTTACTGCCTATGTATGGGAAAACGGGGAGGAGGTCCTGACGGAACTTCCTGTCACCTGGAACACAGCGGAACTTCCGGAGCGCGGAAGCAGAGGGGAGGTTACGGGACGCTTCGGGGAAACCTATGAAGCTTACCGGTCCGGAAATCCTCTATGTCTGGTTGTCACTGCCTCTGAAAGCAGACCCTATTTCCTTCATTGCTATGCCAGTGAGTACGGCGGTTCCACAACCCTCGTCTTTTACGCCGTGCTTCCCGGAGAGGGAGAGTACTGGCTCTGTGGTTCTGATAACGGAGAAGACTGGACCAGGATTGAGAAAAGCGGGGAACAGCTGGAAACAGGGGAAGTTTCCTGGCTGATCTCTTATCTTGACGGGGAGCAGCCTTTCCATTATTATGCAGTCTCACGGGACCAGGGAGGAGAAATTCTGTATTCGGATATTCTGGAGTTTACGGAAAACTCCGTGTTTGCAGCAGCAGATATCGACGGCGGGCGGGGCGGCGAGACAAGTCCCGTGGAAGGGGAAAATCTTTTCCCCGGCGCCGGTGAAACCGGAGATGCGAACGAAACCGGAACGAATGACGGTGCTGGAGATGCGAACGGAACCGGAACAGCCGGCAGTGCCGGAGACAGCGAGGAACAGCTTCAGAGCAATACCCTTTCCGGGCAGGGCACCGAAGCCGATACCCGGGCGTCAGACGATCCGTCCTATGCACTGACAGACGATTCGTCCTATGCACCGTCAGGCGATTCGTTCTATGTTCCGCCAGACGATTCCTCCGATGTTTCATCAGATAAGCTGTCTGATGTTCCATCTGGTTCGTCAGAACATCTGCAGGGAAACGGGGCGGCACAGATCGCTGCCGGTCTCCTCGTGGTCGCTGTCGTGCTGGCAGGCGCAGTGGCTGCTGCCGTGCGTTTCTTCCGAAAATAATCATTCCCCGTCAGGGGAGAAACAATACCCTTTCCTGGACACGGTCCGGATATACTGCTTTCCGTTGCAGAGCCGGGAAAGCTTCTGGCGGATCGTGGCCACAGCGACCTGGATATTGTGGCGGCTTCGGATGATGGGAGTCTTCCACACCTGGTCATAAAGCTGTTCGTAGGAAAAAACTTTGTTCGGATTTCGCGCCATAAATGCGAGAATGTCAAACTGGAGGGCGGAAAAATCTCCCGCCCTTCCTTCATATGAAATTATCCTCCGGTCGGTGTCAATCGCCAGGGCGCCATATGTCAGCGTCCCGCTGAAAAACACATTTTCATTTTTCCGTATTCTTGCCCGGATACGGTATTCCAGTTCTGTGATGTCATAGGGCTTGGCGAGAAAATCGTCTCCTCCGGAACGGAAACTCTGCAGGCGGTTGTCCAGATCCGTCAGCCCTGAGAGGAAGATGACGGGGGTGCTGCTGAGCTCCCGGAAACGTTTGCAGATCTCAAATCCGTCCATGCCGGGCATATCGATATCCAGAATCACACAATCCAGTCTTGTGGAGGGAAGGATCTTTCCCACTGCCTGTCCGGCGTCTTCACAGCAAAGCACTTCAAATCCTTTCCGGGTAAAATAAATCCGGTTTGATTCCAGAAAATCCAGATCATCATCAATAAAGAGAATCTTATACATAGAGTCCTCCCTGAAAAATATTTTCATATTGATTATTATACCACTGATCTGCGGATGAGAGGGGAAAAAGGAGCCGGAAAAATCAGTCTCCGGTCAATTCTGCTGTCCGGATGAGCTGAGCGGGGCTCTTTGTGATAGTATTAAGTACACAAAAGACCTGCTTTGACACAGGAAAGACCGGGATGTACAGGAAGGATCGATTTGATACAGGAAGGGCCGGCAGGATACAGCAGGAATTGGTTTGGCAAAGGAAGAATGGAGATGCAGAACAGACAGTACAGCGAAAAGGAAATGGAGATAGTGACGGGTTCGCAGAGCGCATTGGCATACAGAACGCTCATAGTGTTCCTGGATGCATGCCTTTTGAAAAAAGATATTCCGGGGGCGCTGGACCTGATGAAAGATGATATCTACGGGCTTCTCCGGGGAGACTGGGAATCTGCGGTAAATAAAGAACAGCTCGGAAACCGGCTGCAGCAGGAGATGGAGCAGAAGGGCAGGACATTATACTATAAAATCAGCAATTACAGCACCAAAGAGATCGGACCGGGATATATGGAATGTTTCGGGCTGATTGAGAGCACAGGGGAGACGAGGGATGGAGAACAGTTCATGGAGATCCTGCGGTTCAGTGCGGGAATGACAGCGGAAGGAGACGGACTCCTGATCTCTTCCATGCATATATCCGAGATCTACCGGTACCGGGAGAGAGATTATCTGACAGGAGTATACAACCGGGAAGGTGGGGAAAAACTGATCCGCCGGTGTCTGGAAAGAGGCGGTCCCTATGTATTCCTGATGATAGATCTGGATAATTTCAAGAAAGTAAATGATCTGTACGGACACGGGGAAGGAGACCGGATGCTTCAGTATATTGCAGGCAGGCTGCAGACGGCGTTCCGTCTGAGCGACATCGTACTCCGGCTTGGCGGAGATGAATTTGCCGTATTCGCCTATCCGTGCAGCAGTTCGGATATCATCCGGGTAAAAGTGGAACAGATCAGCAGAGACTATATGGATGAGGCGGAGAAAAGATGTCCGCTGAGTCATACGTCAGTTTCAGTGGGAGGAATTTTCGGGGAAAAGTACCGGTCATTTTCAGAATTATATAAGAGAGCGGACGAAGTGCTCTACGAGATCAAACTCTCCGGAAAGGGAAAGTGTGTGATCCGGGAACTGTAAAAGAGGCGCTCTTTATGAGAAATGTATAATTCCTGCCTTTTTTGCACATGCTGTGAAAAACGGAGGATGGAGGAACGGACGTGTACAGCAGAAGTGTCAGGAAAAAAGCAGGACAGATTATGGCGGATCTGATCTATGACATTGCCGGCAGTATTCTGTATGCCGCCGGCATCTACACATTTGCCAGGGACGCGCAGTTTGCGCCGGGAGGTCTCTCCGGCCTGGCTTTAATCCTGAACCATCTGTTCGGCCTCCCGGTGGGAATAACCAATCTGGCACTCAACGTGCCTCTGGCTGTGATCAGTTACCGGATCGTGGGCAGGGAGTTCCTGATCCGGACTGCCCGGAGCATGGCGGTGTCAACGATATTTCTTGACGTGATATTTCCCATGTTCCCGGCATATCAGGGACAGCGCATCATGGCGGCGCTGTACTCCGGGGTGTTCCTGGGAGCGGGCATGGCGCTTTTCTATATGCGCGGCTCTTCTTCCGGCGGGATCGACTTTATCGCCATGGTAGTGAAAAAGAAACGGCCATACTTTTCTCTCGGCGGGATCACCATGGTGATCGATATCGGGATTATTGCCCTGGGATGGCCGGCTTTCGGCGATGTGGACGCCGTGCTCTACGGGGTGGCATCCACGGCGGTTTCCACCATTGTAATCGATAAAATCCTCTATGGAATCGGTGCGGGAAGCCTTGCCATTATTATCACGGGGCAGGGGAGGAAGATGGCGGCCCGGATCGGAGCCTCGGCTCAGCGCGGCGTGACCCTCCTGAAAGCCACAGGAGGCTACACGGAGCTGGATCGGGATGTGCTGCTCTGTGCCTGCACGAAGTCGGAGGCTTACCGCCTGAAAAATATTGTCCATGAGGTGGATGAGACGGCATTTCTGATGTTCACGGAGACCAGCGAAGTGTTCGGCGAGGGGTTCGGAGAAAAGAAAAAGAAGGGGCAGAAACCTTAGTGCTCTGTGGAGCACGGGGATTCTGTCTCTTCTTTTCAGGAATGCTGTTCCCGGACCGCATTCCCGGCTAGCTGTTTCACGGCGGCGTTCCCGGCTGCGACAACCGGAATACCTGTCCCTGCCACATCGGGCAGAATAACATCGCCGATCTGTACCGGTGCCTCTACGGTGAGCCCTTTCAGAGCCTTAACGCAGGCAAAGATTCTGCCTTTGGGAATTTCCTCCCGGGTTTTTACGGGAATCCGCTTTACATCGCCATTTGTTACCGGGATGGTGGTGGTCACAGTCCGGACCGGATCGGTAATTTCTTTTCTGGCGTATTCTTCCCCGCGGGGGCAGCCGTTCCCGGAGACTTCCAGGATCCCGCAATCTCCGGGGAGCCGGCGCTCCTTTGGAATCCCGCAGTTCTCCGGAGCCCGGAGATTCTCCAGTCTGACGGAGATCGCACATCCCAGCGGGCAGCGGATGCAGGTCAGGTGAATAGTGTCTGTCTTGCCGGCTGAGGGAATATTTTTCTGATCATTCTGAAACATATCTGTCATCTTCCTTCTTTGAAATCCTGAGTATCTTCATCGTTCTGAGTTTCCAGAGAGAAGCGGATCGTCTTGGGGACGGGATGCCGTTCAAAGAGTTCCCTCTCGAGACGGATCTCTTCCATTTCACCGGGAGCCACGATTCTGCGCGCTTTTTTCTTCACCGGAATATCATCGAAACAGACGCAGACCCGGCAGTTTCTGTACACATCTGTGACCCGGAAACGGATCGTCAGCTTCGAAGGCATTCTCTCAGGGCGTATAAAGGCGGGAACCGTGTAGCGGATTCCGTGCTCTGCTGTAAGAGGAATCCCGCGCTCCGATGAGGAGGGAATCCTGCGCTTTGATGCAGGGGAAATCATGGGGAAAGGAGTCCCTGCGGATTTATCTCCCAGGTGTTTTACATAGTCTGCGGCGTGCCTTCCGGCAGCAGAGGCTTCCTCGGAGACATAATCCACAAGATCATGGACATGGAGCACGTTGCCGCAGGCAAAGACTCCGGGGATGTCTGTCTCAAGGCTCTCGTTTACCAGGGGACCGGAAGTGGCAGGGCTGAGCGTTACGCCCATGCCGCGGGAAAGCTCATTTTCAGGGATCAGCCCCACAGAGAGGAGCAGGGTGTCGCAGGGATAGAACTGTTCGGTACCCGGGATGGGACGGCGGTTTTCATCTACCTGAGATAGGGTGACGCCCTCCACCCTGTCCTTCCCGTGAATCCATGTGACAGTGTGGCTGAGCAGGAGCGGAATCCCGTAGTCGTCCAGGCACTGGACGATGTTTCGCTTCAGCCCGCCGCTGTAGGGCATGATCTCCGCCACAGCGTGGACTTTCGCACCTTCCAGCGTCATGCGCCTTGCCATGATCAGACCGATATCTCCTGATCCCAGGATCACCACCTCCCGCCCGGGCATATAACCGTCCATGTTGACCAGTCTCTGCGCCGTCCCTGCGGAGAAGATTCCGGCAGGACGGAAGCCGGGGATATTTAAGGCGCCGCGGGGACGCTCCCGGCAGCCCATTGCCAGAATGACTGAGCGGGCACAGATCTGTACAAGCCCGTCCGTGGAACTGACAGCGGTTACCGTGTGGACAGGCGCTGCCTCACCTGCTGCGATATCCACTGCCATCGTCCGAAGCCGGCACTCAATCCCGAGAGATTCCGCCTGTCGGATAAAGCGGTCGGCATATTCCGGACCGGTGAGCTCCTCGTGAAACGTATGCAGCCCGAATCCGTTGTGGATACACTGGTTGAGTATCCCGCCGGCTCTTTCCGAGCGCTCCAGGATCAGAATCCTGTCAATACCGGATTCTTTTGCAGCGATGGCGGCGGCAAGACCGGCCGGGCCGCCTCCGATAATAACGATGTCATATGTCTGCATAAGTGAATCTCCTTTCTCAGGGCGATAAGCCGGGGTTTTTAAAGCCACTCCATGTTTCTTCCTTTCAGAACCGCGGAGCCGGGACCTGCTTTTGTGATTTCATCCATACCGGTTCTCAGCTCCCGGGCAAGGATCTCCATTACTTTCGGGGAACAGAATCCCCCCTGGCAGCGTCCCATCCCGGCGCGCACGCGCCGCTTGACGCCGTCCAGGGAACGGGCGCCCAGAGGACGGCGGATGGCGTCGATGATCTCTCCCTCGGAGACCTCCTCGCACCGGCAGATGATGTTTCCGTATGCCGGATTGCCGCGGATCAGCCGGTTCCGCTCTTCAAATGGGAGGGAGGACAGACGGGGGCTCCCCTTCCTGTAAGGAATAAATTCCGGATTCGGTTCCAGATTCAGCCGTTTCCTGAGAAGTTCTGAGATCATTTCCCCGATGGCGGGAGAGGCGGACAGCCCGGGGGAGGCAATCCCGGCACAGTCCACGAATCCCGGCGCATCCGCAGGCTCTCCGATGACGAAATCATGTCCGTCTTCACAGGCGCGCAGTCCTGCAAAAGAGGTGATGACTTCCCGGAAGGGAATTCCTTTCACATGGAGAGCGGCGCGCTCCATAACCCGGGAGAGCCCTTCGGCAGTGGTGCAGACTCCCTCTTTGTCAGGGATATCTTCCGCGGTAGGACCGGTGAGAAGATTGCCGTGTACGGTGGGTGTTACGAGGATCCCCTTTCCATCTCTGTCCGGAAGAGGAAAAATCGTGTGCGACACAAGAGAGCCTGTTGTTTTGTCGAGCAGACAGTACTCCCCGCGTCTGGGCGTGATGTGCAGGGGTGTTTCGCTGACCATGTTGTGGAAGCGGTCGGCATAGACTCCGGCCGCATTCACAACGCACTTCGTCCGCAGGGGTCCCCTGTTGGTGAGAACCTCGTATCCGTCCTCTGTCCGGCGGATGTCCTCCGCTTCCGTGTTCATATGAAATTCCACGCCGTTTACGGCGGCATTCTCCGCCATGGCGATATTCAGCTCAAAAGGGCATACGATTCCGCTTGCAGGGGCGAAGAGGGCGCCGCAGACGTCGTCGGCCAGCGCGGGCTCCATGCTGTGGACTTCCTCCCGGTTCAGAATGCAAAGACCGGTGACGCCGTTTTGCACGCCCCTCTGGCGGAGTGTCTCCAGGGCGGGGAGCATCTGCTCATCCCGGCAGACCACAAGTGCGCCGTTCCTCCGGAAAGGAAAATCCAGTTCCCGGGACAGAACCTCCATCATCTGGTTCCCGCGTACATTCAGCCTTGCCATGAGAGAGCCTTCCGGGGCATCGAAACCGGCATGGACGATGCCGCTGTTCGCCTTTGATGTGCCGCAGCAGACGTCCTCTCCCCGCTCGATCACGCAGATCCGCGCGCGGAAGCGGGAAAGTTCCCGGGCTGTGGCCGCGCCGGATACGCCTGCCCCGATAATTACAATGTCATACATAGATTCAGTCCTCCTTCGCCCACCCGTAGGAGCAGCGGACAGCCCGGTCCCAGCCGCGGATCATTTCCGCGCGTTTCTCACCGCTGATGGCGGGGGTGAAGATCCGGTCTGTGGTGCGGTTTACGGCGATGGCGTCCGTATCTTTCCAGTACCCCACTGCCAGGCCTGCCAGAAAGGCGGCTCCCATGGCGGTGGTCTCCACGCAGACCGGACGGTTTACCGGAGCACCGCTTAAATCAGCCTGTGTCTGCATGAGAAAGTTATTGGCGCTTGCGCCGCCGTCCACCTTCAGGGCGGAGAGCCGGATTCCGGCATCGGCTTCCATGGCGCGGAGCACCGCATTGACCTGGTAGGCGATGGATTCCAGAGTGGCGCGGATAATATGGTATTTGTTCACGCCCCGGGTAATACCCACGATGGTACCCCGGGCATACTGATCCCAGTAGGGGGCGCCCAGCCCGGTAAATGCGGGCACCACATAGCAGCCGTTTGTATCCGGTACTTTGGAAGCCATGTACTCCGAATCAGCGGCAGAGTCGATCAGGCGCATCTCGTCCCGGAGCCACTGGACAGCCGCTCCGCCTACAAAGATAGAGCCTTCCAGGGCATAGGTCACTTTCCCCTCCAGCCCCCAGGCGATGGTCGTCACAAGTCCGTTTTCGGAAAATACTGGCGTCTTGCCTGTATTCATAAGCAGGAAACAGCCGGTGCCGTATGTATTCTTCGCCTCTCCGGGATGGAAGCAGGCCTGCCCGAACAGCGCAGACTGCTGATCCCCTGCCGCCCCGGCGATGGGAATAGAACCGCCCAGAAACGAAGGATCTGCGTATCCGTAGACCTGGCTGGAAGGAACCGGTGCCGGAAGCATGCAGGCAGGGATATCCAGTTCTCTTAAGATCTCTTCGTCCCAGGAAAGGGTGCGGATGTTGAAAAGCATAGTGCGGGAAGCATTGGAATAATCTGTAACATGAACCTTCCCCTTTGTGAGCTTCCAGATCAGCCAGGTTTCTATCGTGCCGAAGAGGAGCTCCCCGCGGACCGCCCTTTCCCGGGCGCCGGGAACATGATCCAGAATCCATTTTATTTTGGTGGCGGAAAAATATGCGTCGATGACGAGTCCGGTTTTCCGGCGGAAGGATTCCGTCAGTCCCTTCTCTTTCAGGGAATCACAGTATTCGGAAGTACGGCGGCACTGCCAGACGATTGCCCGGTATACGGGCTCACCCGTTGTCTTGTCCCAGACGACTACGGTCTCCCGCTGGTTGGTAATGCCGATTGCCGCGATATCCTGTGCGGCTGCGCCGATCTTGTTCATTGCCTCCACCGCGACGCCGAGCTGTGCTGCCCAGATCTCATCTGCATCGTGTTCCACCCATCCCGGCCGGGGAAAATACTGTGTGAATTCCCGCTGCGCCATGCTGCATACATTTCCTTCTCTATCAAAAAGGATGCAGCGGTTGCTCGTGGTGCCGGAATCCAATGCCATAATATATTTTGTCATAGTGCTACCTCCGTGCATTTGATTATGAATTTACAATATCATAATGCACAAAAAACTTCAATAATCTTATGATAAAATGCCTAATAGTTAAAAATATAACAGAAATTAGTTGTGAGAAGTGCATAAATATGATAGTATAACTATCAAGCAAAGCCAGTGTGAAGAGGCGGCGGAAAAACGAGGGAGGCGGAAGCAGGAGAGGTGAGCGTCGGATGAAGGAATCAGCAGCAGTAATCAGGAAAGCGAGACTGCGTTCGGAGAAGATTGTGAATGCAGCTCTGGAACTGTTCTGCGAGAAGGGAATCGAGGATACGTCCATCGATGATGTGGCGGCAGATGCAGGCGTCGGCAGCGCCACGATCTACCGTTATTTTGAGACGAAAGCGGAACTTGCAGTCCGCACCGGGGTGGCATGCTGGAAGAAAATCGAGACACGGTACCTGAAAGCCCTGTCCGGAAGGAAATACGCGGAGATGACAGGGTTGGGACAGATCGAATGCATCATGGATGTTCTGGTGAAGATTTTTGAGGAAGAGATTCCCTCGCTGAAATTTCTCCAGGAGTTCGATGTGTTTGTCCGCAGGAACGGGATTGAGGTGGAACGGCTCAAAGAATATGAGGACTGTATTATGAGTCTGAAACCCAGAGTTACGGACGCACTGCAGAAGGGGCTGGACGACGGAACTCTTTCCTTCCTGTGGTCGCCGGAGGAGGTCTGTTATTCCCTGGCACATACCATGTTCAGTCTGATGAAAAAACTGGCATGGAACGGCAGTATGTTAAGTCTTGACGCCCGGGTTGGACTGGGACTTCAGGTACGGATTACCCGGGATCTTCTTGTAGGCGGACTTAAGACCCGGAGTGCGGGCGGACCGTCGGAAGCGCAGGAACAGGAAAAGTGAGGAGAAAGCTATGTACAAAGTATATGAGATCAAGCAGAGAGTATTTGCGGATAACGACAGGGAGGCAGACAGGGTGAGGGAGGAGCTGAAAACAGGAGGAACCTTCCTTCTGAACCTTATGTCCTCCCCGGGCGCGGGAAAGACGACCATGCTGACCCGGACCATTGAAATGCTGAAAGATGAGATGCGCATCGGAGTGATGGAAGCGGACATCGACAGTGCGGTGGATGCGGATGCCATCAGCAGAACCGGAGTAAAAGTGATTCAGCTCCACACAGGCGGCATGTGTCATCTGGATGCGGATATGACCCATCAGGGACTGGAGCAGCTGGGAACCGGCGGCATAGACCTTGCTGTTCTGGAAAATGTGGGCAACCTGGTCTGCCCGGCGGAGTTTGATACAGGGGCGGTGAAGAATGCAATGATTCTCAGTGTGCCTGAGGGCGACGACAAGCCGCTGAAATATCCGCTCATGTTCCAGGTGTGCCAGTGCCTTCTGATCAATAAGATCGATGTGCTCCCGTATTTCGACTTTGATCTGGAGGCGTGCAGATCAAGGGCGCTGAAACTCAATCCGGATATGAAGATCATCCCGATTTCAGCGCGGACCGGGGAAGGGATCGACGAGTGGGTGTCCTGGCTCCGGGAACAGGTAAGGGAATGGAAAGAAAAATAGAAGAAGAGGAGGAAGGTGAATGAAGGAAGAGAGAACACTGATCCTGAAATTAGGACAGATGATCACGGACCGGATCGGTCACAAAGTGACGGTGGATGATCCGGAATACTGGGGGCTGGCAGAAGTGCTGACAGATGAGATGGCTGAGGTCTGTCTCTCCATGAAAGTAAGAAAGCCCATGACTCTGGAGGAGATTGCCCGGAAGTCGGGGAAAGATAAGGAACGTGTGCAGCAGCTCCTGGACGAGATGGCGGTCATCGGGATGATTGAGTACAACTGGGAGAACGAAGACCGGCATAAGCAGTATGTCCTTCCCATGTTCGTGCCGGGCTGCGCGGAGTTTATGATGATGAATGAGAAGCAGACCCGGGAGCATCCGATTCTCGCGGATTTTTTTGAAAATATGTCCCGGCTCCCGCTTGAAAAGGTGACGCCCATGGTGCCGCCGGGAGGATCGGGGATCGGCATGCATGTCATTCCTGTGGAGAAGGCGATTCCCGCGCAGCAGCAGTCCGCCAGCGTGGAACACATTTCCCACTGGCTGAAGAAATATCAGGATAAGTACGCTGTGGGAGCCTGCTCCTGCAGGAGACAGCAGAGGATGCGCGGAGAGGGATGCGGAGAGATCGAGGGGGACCTGTGCATCGGTGTGGGAGATATGGCGGACTATCTGGTTGAGACGGGAAAAGGGCGCTATATCGATTATGATGAGGTGATAGAGATCCTGGAACGGGCGGAGGAAAATGGATTTGTCCATCAGATTACCAACATTGACGGGGAGGAGAAGATCTTTGCCATCTGCAACTGCGCCCCGGGCGTGTGCAACGGTCTGAGGACCTCCCAGCTTTTCAATACTCCGAATATGTCGCGTTCGGCTTACCGCGCACATGTGGAAGCGTCAAAATGCGTGGCCTGCGGACAGTGCGTGGAAGTCTGTCCGGTGGGGGCGGCAAAACTGGGACAGAAGCTCTGCACAAAGCATGGGGAGATCCGGTATCCGAAAGCGCTTCTTCCGGACACGGAAAAATGGGGCAGGGACAAATGGGATCCCGACTACAGGAACCACGCAAAAATCAACTGCTATGAGACGGGAACGTCTCCCTGCAAGACTGCCTGTCCGGCTCATCTTCCGGTGCAGGGCTACATAAAGATGGCGGCAGAGGGAAGGTATATGGACGCCCTGAAGCTGATCAAGCACGACAATCCTTTCCCGGCAGTGTGCGGAGCCGTCTGCAACCGCCGATGCGAGGATGCCTGCACAAGAGGAACGGTGGATCAGGCGGTTGCCATCGATGAAATCAAAAAGTTCATTGCGGAGAAAGAGCTCCATGCGGAACACCGCTATATCCCAAAATGCGAAAATCATGAGGGAAAACAGTTTGAGCAGAAGATTGCCGTGATCGGCGCGGGACCGGCCGGGATGTCTGCAGCTTACTATTTGCGGACGAAAGGTTATCCGGTGACGGTGTTTGAAAAAGAGGCGCGTCCCGGGGGCATGCTGCTCAACGGCATCCCATCCTTCCGCCTGGAAAAGTCTGTGATCGAGGCGGAAATTGATGTGCTGCGGCAGATGAACGTGGAGTTCTGCTGCGGTGTGGAAGTGGGAAAAGATGTGACCATCCAGGAGCTGAGAGACCAGGGATACCGGGCGTTCTATATCGCCATTGGAGCCCAGGGCGGAAGAAAAGCAGGAGTGCCCGGGGAAGATGCCGGGGGAGTTCTCACCGGAGTGGATTTCCTTCGGACCGTGAACCTGGCGGAAAAAGGCATGGCGCAGGAAAAAACAGAGGTGAAGCTGCATGGAGATACCGTGGTGATCGGCGGCGGAAACGTGGCGGTGGATGTGGCAAGAACTGCCCTTCGCGCCGGAGACGGCTCTGTATCCATGTACTGCCTGGAGTCGGAGAAAGAGATGCCGGCGGCTGCCGACGAGGTTGAGGAGGCAAAAGAGGAAGGCATCGCCATCGGAAACGGCTGGGGACCGAAAGAGATCCTCACGGAAGACGGAAAGGTATGCGGGATCGTGCTGAAGAAATGTGTCTCTGTCTTTGACGCTGCAGGAAAGTTCGCCCCTGTTTACAGCGAGGAAGAATGTATCACAGTGCCATGTGAAAATGTCATTCTCTCCATCGGTCAGTCCGTGGTGTGGGGAGATCTGCTCAAAGGGACAGATGTGAAACTCAGACCGAACCAGACTGCTGAGGCGGATGGGATCACCTATCAGACCGGAGAGCCGGATATCTTTGTGGGCGGCGACGTATGCACAGGTCCGAAGTTTGCCATCGACGCCATTGCTGCGGGAAAACAGGGCTGCGAATCGATTCACCGTTTTGTCCACGAGGGACACTCCCTCACTCTGGGGCGGGATCTGCGCCACTTCATCGAACTGGACAAATCAGATGTGGTGATCGAAGAATTTGACAATGCAAAACGGCAGATTCCGGGAAAGAAAGCGGGAACCGCGGCGGATACCTTCCGTGACCTGCGCTCCACGTTTACCGAGGAACAGGTGAAGGCAGAGGCGGCCCGGTGCCTCGGATGCGGCGCCACGATCGTGGATGAGAACAAGTGCGTGGGATGCGGTCTGTGTACGACCCGCTGCGAGTTCGACGCCATCCACTTAAGCCGTGATCTTCCGGAGGCGAGCAGGATGCGCACGGCAGAGGATAAATTAAAAGGAATCCTTCCCTATGCGCTGAAGCGGGCGGTTAAAATTAAATTAAAGAAGAAACCGTAGACGGCAAATCCGGGCTGCACGCCGGCACAGACAGCCCGGTACAATCAGACCGTGAATCAGCGTGTCAGGAAGAAAAGCGCTGTGTGGAAAGGACAGACAGCAGGAGGTGCGGGAAAATGCATGAACTTGGAATCATCGTACATATCACAAAGACGCTCCGGAGCGTCGCAGAGGAGAACAACTTAAGTGAGATCGCGTCTGTCACCCTGGAGATCGGGGAGGTCAGCGGCGTCGTGCATGACTACCTGACCGACTGCTGGCAGTATTACAGGAAGAAGTTTCCGCTGATTGAAAATGCGGAGATGAAGATCGAGACGCTGCCCGCCGTCACATACTGTGAGGCATGCGGAAAGACCTATCCCACGGTGGAATACGGCAGGCAGTGCCCCTGGTGCAAAAGTCCGGAGACATATCTTGTCTGCGGAAATGAATGTAATATCAGGGAAATCGAGGCTCAATGAGAGAAAAGGGGGTAATTTCATATGTTATTTCATGTTTACGGAGCGGATGCGGTACCGCAGTGGATCGCCATGCTCGGAGTGCTTGCGGCTCTGATCCTGCTCAATGAATTTGCCAGGAGAACAAAGGCCGGAGGAATTATCATGTTCTTTGTAATTCCCGCCGCGCTGACCGTATATTTCATCGCCATCGCCGTGGGCGCGGGGATGGGAGCACAGTGGGCTCTGGAAAATCAGACCTATGTCTATATGAACGGGTGGTTCCACTATGCGAAGCTCTATGCATCCCTTGCGGGCTGTATCGGATTTATGATGATCAAATACGGATGGGGAATCGGGAAAACCCACTGGTTCAAGGCATATCCATTCGTCATCGTAGCTATCAATATTCTGATAGCAGTGGCCAGTGATTTTGAATCTGCCATCAACGGGTGGTATTCCTGGTGGCTGTCCTCCGAAGATGTGTGGCTTTACGGCGGATGGCATAATGTGTTCAACGGGTTGGCGGGAATTATCAATATTTTCTGCATGACCGGATGGTGGGCAGTCTATTCCTCAAAAGATAAAAAGGATATGATATGGCCGGATATGATCTGGGTATATATTATCGTTTATGATATCTGGAATTTTGCTTACACATACAACTGTCTGCCTACACATGCATGGTTCTGCGGCATCGCCCTCCTTCTGGCACCGACCATTGCGGCTCTCCTTTGGAACAAAGGCGGCTGGATCATGAACCGTGCCAACACGCTCTGTATCTGGTGCATGTTTGCCCAGGTATTCCCGCTCTTTCAGGAGACGCTCTCGGACGGAACCCGGATCTTCCCATGGGCAACGCTGCCGAAGCTGTATGCGGACGGAACGCTGAATGGAATCGTGGAGGGCGGAAACGCCAACGCCGACCCGACCATGATGACAATTGTTAGCGCTCTGGCGCTGATCGTAAATATTGCAGCTCTGGCATATATTATCTATGCATCGGTGAAGAAGAAGAGAAATCCGTACAGGAACGAGATTTTTACAGATTTCAAATATTATAAGGACGCGGCGGCAAGAGCGGATATCCGGTAAGAACCGGAAAAAGAGGAAAGAAGCATCCGGCAGGATCTGATATCAGGAGTACACTGACATCGGACCTGCCGGACTTTTGTATGAAGGTGAAGGAGGAAACTGCGGGATGAAGACGGGCGGCAGGACAGCGGGACAGGACAGTCTTGCAAAATAGTTTGTGATGTCGTAAAATATAGGGCATGAGTCGCACGGCGGCAGAAACAGACGGAAGCAGTAAGCCGCACGGCGGCGCGGGCAGATGGGATCTGCGAGCCCGCGGCAGGTGCGACAGACGGAAGCATGCAGGATTTTAAGATGGAGGCAAAAGCAGTGCCAAAGGAAATGATACACGCCGAACAGCTTGTATATGAATATGATAAAAGGGATGAAGAAGGAAATATTATCGGATCGGAGCGCGCCATAGACGGGATCGATATCGATGTGCCCCAGGGGTCATTTGTGGCGATCCTCGGACACAATGGTTCCGGAAAATCTACACTGGCAAAACATATGAACGCCATTCTTGTTCCTACTGGCGGAACCATGTGGGTGGACGGAAAGGATACCCGGGATCCGGATGAACTGTGGAACATCCGGCAGAGCGCGGGGATGGTGTTCCAGAATCCGGACAACCAGATCATCGGTACGGTGGTCGAGGAGGACGTCGGATTCGGGCCGGAGAACCTGGGCGTGCCCACTGATGAGATCTGGAAACGTGTGGAGGACAGTCTGCGCTCCGTGGGTATGCTGGAGTACCGCAAGGCGTCGCCAAACAAACTGTCCGGCGGGCAGAAGCAGCGGGTTGCTATTGCAGGAGTTATTGCCATGGAACCAAAGTGCATTGTACTGGACGAACCCACTGCCATGCTGGATCCGAATGGAAGAAAAGAAGTGATCCGTGCGGTGCAGAAGCTGAGGAAAGAAAAGCATGTGACCGCGATTCTGATCACACACTATATGGAAGAAGTCGTTGACGCGGACCAGGTCTTCGTCATGGATGACGGACACATTGTCATGCACGGGACTCCGCGGGAGATATTCAGCCAGGTGGATACGCTGAAATCCTACCGTATGGATGTGCCCCAGGTGACGATGCTTGCAGAGGAACTTAGGAAACGCGGCCTGGACCTGCCGCGGGGGATCTTGAGAAGGGAAGAGTTGGTGGAAGCCTTATGTCGATTGCGTTAGAACATGTGAATTATGTATACAGTCCCGGTACTGCCTATGAGAAACAGGCATTGAAGGACGTGAGCCTGGAGATTCCCCAGGGGCAGTTCGTGGGGATTATCGGGCACACAGGCTCCGGAAAGTCCACGCTGATCCAGCATCTGAACGGGCTGATCAGGGCGACCTCCGGAAAGATTCTCTATGAGGGACAGAATATCTATGAGGAAGGCTACGATATGCGGAAACTGCGCAGCCAGGTGGGGCTCGTGTTCCAGTATCCGGAATATCAGCTCTTCGAGGTGGACGTGATCACTGACGTCTGCTTCGGACCGAAGAATCAGGGACTTTCGCCGGAAGAGTGTGAGAAGAGGGCGAGAGAAGCTCTGGAGTTGGTGGGATTCCCGGAAAAATATTACAGACAGTCGCCTTTTGAACTGTCCGGCGGGCAGAAACGGCGTGTGGCCATCGCCGGGATTCTGGCCATGCGTCCGAAGGTACTCGTGCTGGACGAGCCTACGGCGGGGCTGGATCCGAAGGGAAGGGATGAGATCCTTGACCAGATAGATTATCTTCACAGGCAGACGGGGATGACGGTGATTCTCGTCTCGCACAGTATGGAAGATATTGCAGAATATGTGGACCGCATCATTGTGATGAACCGGGGGGAGAAGATGTACGACGGCGTCCCCAGGGAAGTGTTTTCCCATTATAAAGAGTTGGAAAAGGTAGGGCTTGCAGCACCCCAGGTGACCTATGTGATGCATGAATTAAAGGAACGCGGTTTCCCGGTGTCGCCGGATGTGACGACCATTGAAGAGGCGGCGGATGAGATAATGAGGAGTTTCCATGATTAGAGATATTACGATAGGACAGTATTACCCGGCAGAAAGCAGAATACACAGACTGGATCCCAGAGTGAAGATTGTCTGCACCCTGGTTTTCCTTGTGTCCCTGTTTGTACAGAATAATATCCTCGGCTACGTGGTTGCCACCCTTTTTCTGGGGGCGGTCATCCGTCTTTCCAAAGTGCCGCTGAAATATATTCTGCGGGGGCTCAAGCCGATCGTGATCCTTCTGATGTTTACCGTTGTGATGAACCTGTTCCTTACTCGGGGCGGGAATACCCTGGTCCATTTCTGGATCTTTACCATCACGGAAAACGGCCTGAGAACATCCGTGTTTATGGCGGTCCGGCTGATCTATCTGGTGACCGGCTCGTCGATTATGACCTTTACGACATCGCCCAACGGACTGACAGACGGAATCGAAAAGCTGCTTCATCCTCTCAACAGGATCAACGTGCCGGTGCATGAGGTGGCGATGATTATGTCCATCGCCCTGCGTTTCATCCCGATTCTTCTGGAGGAGACGGACAAGATTATGAAGGCGCAGCAGGCCCGCGGCGCTGATTTTGAGAGCGGAAATATTATTCAGAGGGCAAAGGCCATGGTGCCGATTCTTGTGCCGCTTTTCGTCTCCGCTTTCCGCCGTGCAAGCGATCTTGCCATGGCTATGGAGGCGCGCTGCTATCACGGCGGCGAGGGAAGGACGAAGATGAAACCCCTGAAGTATAAGAGCCGGGACAGAGTCGCATACCTGCTGACATTGGTTTATTTTGTTGTAATTGTTGCAGTGGGAAGGTTCGTCCCCTTTAAACTGTGGATATTCTGAGGTGTTTTCATGAAAAGAATCAAATTGACCGTCGCGTATGACGGGACGGCTTACTGCGGATGGCAGCTGCAGAATAACGGAATTACGGTGGAGGGAGTACTGAACCGGCAGCTTTCGAAGATAACAGGAGAGCAGATCAAAGTGATCGGTGCAAGCCGGACGGATGCGGGCGTCCATGCCCGCGGAAATGTGGCGGTGTTTGACACGGATACACCGATCCCGCCGGAGCGCATCGCCTATGCGGTGAACAGCGGCATGCCGGAGGATGTGGTTGTGGTACGCTCGGAGGAGGTGGCGCCGGACTGGCATCCGAGACACTGTGATTCGGTCAAGACCTATGAATACTCCATCTATAACAGTACGATGCCGGACCCGCTTGTAAGACATACCTCCTGGTTTGTCTCATACCCGCTGGATCTGGACGCCATGCGGAAGGCAGCGGAGTATATCCGGGGAAGGCATGATTTCAAGAGTTTCTGTAACATTCATACCCATGTGGAAGATACGGTTCGTACCGTCTACAGTCTGGATGTGGAAAAGCAGGGGGACATGTTCACGGTGAGGGTCCGGGGAAACGGATTCCTCTACAACATGGTCCGCATTATCGCCGGCACCCTGGTCCAGGTGGGGAGAGGTTTTATGCCGGCGGAACGTGTGAAGGAGATTATTGAGGCGAAAGACCGGGAGACGGCAGGTCCTACAGCGCCTCCTCAGGGGCTTGTGCTTGTGGGGATCGAGTACCCGTGAGAAAATGAAGCTGCCTGCGATAAAGGCAGGGGAAAAGCCTCTGTGAGGACTTGACAACTGCGCGGTTCGTTGCTAGTATTAACATAGTTATTGCACTGGGGGTTACTCTATGAAGGATACGACCAGATTTTCAAGAAATAAAGTGCTGCTTTATACTTTGGAAATCTGGTCTTTTTTACACGGCATTACAGCGCGCCGGAGGATGGACACAGAGCGGATTCCGTGCGAAAACGAACTATGAGGAGGTAGGAAACCATGAAAATCTTTGAAACAAAAAATTATCAGGAAATGAGCCGGAAGGCGGCAAATATTCTGTCGGCACAGATCATCCTGAAGCCGGACTGTGTGCTGGGTCTGGCGACCGGGTCTTCACCCATCGGTACATATGACCAGCTAGTGGAGTGGTATAACAAGCACGATCTTGATTTTTCAGAGGTGCATACAGTGAATCTTGACGAGTACCGCGGGCTGACGAGAGACAATGACCAGAGCTATTACTATTTCATGCACAAGCATCTTTTCGACCGGGTGAACATCAAACCGGAGAATACCCATGTTCCGAACGGAATGGAGCCGGATGCCGATATGGAGTGCGCAAGATATGAAGAGCTGATCCGCTCCTTCGGCGGCGTGGATATTCAGCTTCTGGGGCTCGGACATAACGGGCATATCGGTTTCAATGAGCCGGATACCGCTTTTGCAAAGACAACCCACTGTGTGAACCTGACCGAGAGCACGATTGAGGCGAACAAGAGGTTTTTCGCATCTGCGGACGATGTGCCGAGACAGGCGTACACCATGGGAATCGGTACGATTATGCAGGCAAAGAAAATCCTCCTCGTTGTGAGCGGTGAGGACAAGGCTGAGATCGTGGAAAAAGCATTTTACGGACCTATTACACCGGAGGTTCCCGCATCGATTCTTCAGCTTCATACGGATGTGGTGATCGTGGCGGACAGCGCGGCTCTCGCAAAAGTAAAAGAACTCCACTGATCCGGCATGGACAGAAAAAGCAAGGATACATGGAAAAGAGGAATCAGCGGCATGATCATAAAAAATGTGAAAATATTCGGCGAGGATAAAAAATTTGCAGAAGGGGAAATCGGAGTGGAGGGCGGCAGATTCGTTCCTGTTTCGGAAGCCGGCGGGGATATGGTGGACGGCGAAGGATGCCTTATGATCCCGGGACTTGTGGATATACATTTTCACGGGTGCGTGGGGGATGATTTCTGCGACGCCAGTCTGGAAGCGGTCGCCAATATGGCAAAATATGAGGCGTCCGTCGGAGTGACTTCCATCTGTCCGGCTACGATGACGCTGGCGGAGGAGGAACTCCACAATATTATGAAGACTGCCGGGGCATACCGGGGAACAGAAGGGGCAAAGCTTGTTGGAATCAACATGGAAGGTCCGTTCATCAGCGAGAAGAAAAAGGGAGCGCAGGCGGCAGAACATATCAGGAAGTGTGATGTGCAGCTTTTTGAAAAACTTCAGGAAGAGTCGGGCGGCCTGATCCGCCTGGTGGATATCGCTCCGGAAAATGAGGGCGCCATGGAATTTATCGATGCGGTGAAAGATAAGGTTGTGGTGTCCATCGCCCATACTGTAGCGGACTATGATACCGCATCGGAGGCACTGAGAAGAGGGGCCGGCCATGTGACTCACCTGTATAATGCAATGCCTCCGCTGAATCACCGGGAACCGGGAGTGATCGGGGCTGCCAGGGATGACGAAAAATGCCATGTGGAGATGATCTGCGACGGAATCCATATCCATCCATCCGTAGTGCGCGCGACATTTGCCATGTTCGGCGCGGACCGGATCATTCTGATCAGCGACAGTATGCGTGCGGCAGGGCTTTCGGACGGACAGTATACCCTGGGCGGGCAGGACGTGTTTGTAAAGGGATCCCGGGCAACTCTGGCTGACGGCACAATTGCCGGTTCTGTAACTGACCTTATGGGATGCCTGAGAACCGTGGTAAAGAAAATGGGAATCCCCCTTGAAGACGCGGTGGCGTGCGCATCTGCAAACCCGGCAAAAGAGATCGGTATCTATGACAGATGCGGCAGCATCACAGAGGGAAAAGACGCGGATTTTGTGCTTCTGGATGCGGATCTGAACGTGAAAGCAGTCTATGTCTGCGGGAAAAAACAGGAAGTTAAGGCTTGACAAAAGTATGGGAATAGTCTAATATCACTTTAAAACTGTTACAGGCAGTGAAGGGAAGAAGTAGTATCTGAACCGGAAAACAGAAAGCAGCCGGAAGATGAGAGGCGCAGGAAGGTCATTTACGAATACATCCCGGAGCTTCGCACCGAAAGCGCGCATAACATCCGTTATCGTGCAGCGCAAGTAGGCTGCGACGGGTCGTGCCCGTTACCGCACCGGGTGTCAGTTTCATACAAACATTCACCCCCAGAGGCAGGCTGCGCGAGCACCCTGCGAAAAAAGGTGGTACCACGGTAAAACGTCCTTTTTGCGCGAAAGCTACAAGCCGTGCACCTGGGGATAAAGAAGGAGCCACCGGAAAGCTTGCTTTTCGGTGGCTCCTTCTTTGTCCCCAGGTATAGGGCGACAGCCCGCGACCGTGATGGAGCCAAAGGCGAAATCACGGTGCGCACGGCGACCGGCGGAAAGCGACAGCCCGCGACCGTGATGGAGCCGGAGGCGGAGCAGAGGTGCGCACGGCAACTGAATGTGCGGAAAAGAGAGAGGAGAAAAGAAATGGGAATTTATGAAGAACTTCAGGCAAGAGGTCTGATCGCCCAGGTGACAGACGAGGAAGAGATCAGAGATCTGGTTAATAACGGAAAGGCAGTCTTTTACATCGGCTTTGATCCCACGGCGGACAGCCTTCATGTGGGACATTTTATGGCGCTGTGTCTGATGAAGCGTCTCCAGGAGGCGGGAAACAAGCCGATCGCTCTGATTGGAGGAGGAACCGGCTATATCGGAGACCCGTCCGGAAGGACCGACATGAGAAGCATGATGACGCCGGAGACAATCCAGCACAACTGCGAGTGCTTCAAGAAGCAGATGAGCAGATTCATCGACTTCTCAGATGGAAAGGCTCTGATGGTAAACAATGCGGACTGGCTGTTGGATCTGAATTACATCGAACTGCTCCGCGAGGTGGGACCGCATTTCTCGGTAAACAGGATGCTTACTGCGGAGTGCTACAAGCAGAGAATGGAGAGAGGATTAAGTTTCCTCGAGTTCAACTACATGATCATGCAGGCATACGATTTCTACGCACTGTTCCAGAAATACGGCTGTAACCTGCAGTTCGGAGGAGACGACCAGTGGAGCAACATGCTCGCGGGAACCGAGCTGATCCGCCGGAAACTGGGAAAAGACGCAGGAGCTATGACGATTACGCTGCTCCTCAATTCCGAGGGCAAGAAGATGGGCAAGACCCAGTCCGGTGCGGTGTGGCTTGACCCGGAGAAGACATCTCCGTTTGATTTCTATCAGTACTGGAGAAATGTGGCAGACGCCGATGTTCTCAAATGTATCCGGATGCTGACATTCCTGCCCCTTGAGGAGATTGACAAGATGGATTCCTGGGAGGGCGCTCAGCTCAACACGGCAAAAGAGATTCTTGCATATGAGCTGACAAAACTCGTTCACGGCGAGGAGGAAGCGGTAAAGGCCCAGGAGAGCGCACGGGCACTGTTCAGCAAAGGAAATGCCGCTGAGATGCCCACAGCAGAACTTGTGGAAGAAGATTTCACAGACGGAAAGATTGATATTCTCACAATGCTTGTCCGCAGCGGGCTTGTACCTTCAAAATCAGAGGCAAGACGTGCCGTTCAGCAGGGCGGTGTTGCCGTTGAAGGAGAGAAGGTAGGAGATATTGCAGCTTCCTACGGAAAGGAAAAATTTGCCGGAGAGGGAATAATCCTTAAAAAAGGCAAGAAGAACTTCCGCAGAGTGATTTTGAAATAATAGAAGAAAAAGCCGGAAGAAACGAAGAAAAAGGGGCGCACGGAAATGTTTTTCATCTCCGTGCGCCCTGTTTTGCAATTTGTACAGTCTTCAGATATTATACGGCCTTCAGATACCGGACACTGTAAGGCGCCATCGTAAGCTGCCCGTTAAGTGTAATCTCCTCCGTTTCCGGATCCTGTGTGCTTCCATCTGTCAGAAGATCCACATATTTTCCCTGGAGTTCTCCGTTGGATGCGGTATACTCGGCATCAGAAGCGTTGATCGCTACAAGCACACGCTCGTTTTCGCTTTTACGCTCGAAGATAAGCTGATGATTGGTGATGACCACATTGCGGTAGGAACCGCTGCACAGGGCGTCGCTTTCCCGGCGCACTGCGATCAGCTCGCTGATAAAGCGTGTCAGCTCGTTCGGTTTCGGCTCGTCGAAGCAGGGACGCAGCGCATAGTCATTGTCCGGCGCTTTGACACCCTCCTCGCCCCACTCGCTTCCATAATAAATGCACGGAATTCCCGGCATGCCGAAAAGGATGCCGTATGCCAGCGGCAGATGGTTCTTGTTTGTCAGGATGCTTGCAATCCTGGTTACATCATGGTTGTCCACGAAGGTCATCAGATGCTTGCCGCGGTAAATGCACCACTGCTCCGGTCCGAACTGGCGGTTCAGCGAATGTGCGATCTCGAACAGGTTCATGCTGTTGAGACTGGAATAAATTCCCTTGTAGCATTCGTAATTGGTACAGCTGTGCAGCATCTCGTCGTTGACGATCAGATTGTAGTCGCCGAACAGAACTTCGCCGATGAGCGCGAATCCCGGCTTGATTTCTTCGCAGAAACGGCGCAGGCGTTTCATGAAGTTGTGATCCAGGGAATACGCCACGTCCAGACGCAGTCCGTCAATGTCGAATTCTTCAATCCAGGTCTTTACACAGTCCAGCAGATAGTCCACGACAACGGGATTCTGAAGATTCAGTTTGACCAACTCAAAATGTCCTTCCCAGCCTTCGTACCAGAAGCCGTCGTTGTAGCCGCTGTTTCCGTCGAAATTAATGATAAACCAGTCTTTGTACGGGGAATCCCACTTCTTCTCCTGAACATCCTTAAACGCCCAGAATCCTCTTCCTACATGGTTAAATACTCCGTCCAGCATGATCTTTACATTGTGCTTGTGGAGTGTCTGACAGACTTCCTTAAAATCCTCGTTCGTGCCGAGGCGGCAGTCGATTTTCAGAAAATCACGGGTGTCGTAGCCGTGATTGTCAGACTCGAAAATCGGATTGAGAATGATCGAACCGATCCCCAGCTTCTCAAGATATTCCGCCCATTCGCCGACCTTGAGAATGCGGTGCGCGGTGACGCCGTCATTATGTGTCGGAGCCCCGCAGAATCCGATAGGATATATCTGATAAAAAGTTTCATTGTAAGCCCACATATTTCATACCTTCCTTCAATTTAGTTGCCGTCAGTGGGAATTGCAGACGCACCGGAAAAATCCATCTGAAATACAGGTTTTCCGTGTACTGACACTAACAACAGTATACCACAATGGGGATAAAAATAGAACAGTTAATTGCATTGCCGGGCGGGGGCTGATATACTAGAGTTATAGCTTGACGGAAGGTGAAAATTAATGAAAAAACAGGCGGTAAATCCATATCTTCCGAGCTGGGAATACATCCCGGACGGGGAACCCAGGCTGTTCGGAGAAAGAGTATATGTATACGGTTCCCATGACCGTTTCGGCGGACATAATTTCTGCCTCAATGACTATGTGTGCTGGTCGGCTCCGGCTGATGACCTGAGCGACTGGCGGTATGAGGGCGTGATCTGGAAGAGGACGGATGATCCGGTGAACCGGGACGGAAAGGCGGCCCTTCCGGCTCCGGACTGTATCCAGGGCCCGGACGGAAGATATTATCTCTATTATTTTCTGGGAAGAAAGTCCCTGATCGGCGTGGCGGTGTGTGATGAACCGGCGGGAAAATATGAATTTTACGGACATGTGCACTATCCGGACGGACAGCTTCTGGGGCACCGGAAAGGGGATACGTTCCAGTTCGATCCGGGCGTGTTCGTGGAAGACGGAAAGGTATATCTCTATACCGGATGGTGTCCGGCGGCTTATGAGATCAATCTCTCATGGGGAACCAATGTAAATAAGAACGGCGCCACTGTGACGGTCCTTGAGCCGGATATGGTGACAATCCGGGAAGCTCCGAGAATGATCGTTCCCGGGATTCGGAGGGCGAAGCATACAGAGTTTGCCCGGCATCCGTTTTTTGAGGCTTCATCCATGCGGAAGATCCAGGGGAAATATTACTTTATCTATTCCTCTCATCAGGGACACGAGCTCTGTTATGCAGTTTCCGACAGACCGGACGGGGATTTCCATTTCGGCGGAACTCTGGTGAGCAACGGCGATATCGGGCTCAACGGTCATGTAAGCCCCAGGACGGCAGCGAATTTTACGGGAAATACACACGGTTCCATACTGGAGCTGAACGGAAAATATTATGTATTCTACCACAGGCAGACGAACCGTTCCCAGTATTCCAGACAGGCATGCGCAGAGGAACTGGTGCTGGAGAAGACCGGGAATTTCCGCCAGGCGGAGATGACTTCCTGCGGGTTAAACGGAGGACCGCTTGAAGGGCGCGGAACCTATGAGGCAAGGATCGCCTGTAATCTGCAGAAACGCCACGGGAATTGCTTTTATCTGTGCTTCCGCTGGCTCCATCCCTTTGAACTGTGTTTTAAACAGAGCGGGAAGGACCGGGAGGATTCGCCGGATCAGTATATTTCCTGCTTCGGAAACGGATGCCGTGCGGGGTTCAAATATTTCCGGTTTGAAAATGCGCAGAAGATCACCGTTGAGATCCGGGGAATGGCGAGAGGGAAGCTCTTTGTCACGGACGACATGAAGAAAGTGGCGCGGATTCCGGTGACGCCTTCTCTGAGGTGGAAGAAGGCGGAGAGCAGACTGAAGATCGGAGACGGAGTAAAGCCTCTGTATTTTATATTTGTCGGAAAAGGAAAATTTGATTTCCGTTCGTTTACATTAGAATAGTGAAAAACAAGAAGAGATGCGGAGACAGAAGTTAAGGAGGAGCCTATCATGAAGAAAAAGAAACTTATAAAACGGATGTCCGCTATTTTGCTTGCCGGGATGCTGATGGCGTCCATGGCGCCGGCGGGAGCGCTGGCGGCGGAAATGCAGGGAACAGATGAAGCTGAGACGGAATCCGAAGCGGAATCCGAGACGGACGCCTCGGTCGGGAACGGCGCGGAAAATGACGGGAGTGGAGAAGGGCAGACCGGCACAGGTGATGAAACCGGTTCCGGTGAACCGGGCGGTGGAACGGAGGGCGGAACCGGTACTGAACCGGGGACAGGTACAGGTGATGAAAACGGCAGCAGCGGAAATGGTTCCGGTGAGCCGGGCAGCGCAGGACAGACACAGCCGGTGGTACTCACAGACGCACAGACCGGTATTACGGTTCAGGGAGATTCTGCGGCACTGCCCGCCATGGGAATGCTCTATGTGACGAAAGTGGACAGCGGGGAAGCCGTGGAATTGCTGAATCAGTATTTCTCTCTGATTGCGGATCAGTTTGCGGTATTTGATATCCGGATTCTGAGCCTGCCGGATATGTCCCTGGCAGAGCCGGATGCAGCCGTGCTGATCTCTGTTCCTCTGCCTGAGGGATATGATCCGGGAAGGGCAGCGGTTTATTATACCGATGGAACAGGAATGCCTGCAGAGGTAAGCGCACAGGTGACGGAAGGAAATCTGGTATTTGAATCGGACCATGTGGGAACATTTATTGTTGCGGAAAAGAAAGATAATTCCGGGATGCAGACGGATCTGCCGTCCTACCTGGAACCGACACAGAAAACCGAGAAGCTGCAGCTGCAGAAGACCAGTCTGCCGGGGCGTGTATCACTGACAGGAAGTTATGGGACTTCCGGGGAATATATCAGCCCTCAGACCGGAGACAACGCGAATTTTGTCATCTGGATTGTAGTACTGGTGGCGGCTGTCGCGGCAGTAGTTGTGGTGATTGTACTGAAAAAGAGAAAGTAAAAATCGCAGAAATCGCGGAAAATCGCAGAAACATGAAAAAAAGCTTGACATGGGTGGTTCGCAGGTCTATAATATTACAGCGTGACAAAAGGGAGAAACAGTATGCGCCATAGCCCCGGAGCATGTTGATTTCAGATATATAATTGAAACGTTATTTGATGATTTTTGGTAGGAGGAACACCCATGAAAACTTATATGGCTAACCCGGATAAGATTGAAAGAAAATGGTATGTGGTTGACGCTGAAGGCTGCACACTTGGCCGTCTTGCTTCTGAGGTCGCTAAAGTGCTCAGAGGAAAGAACAAAGCAGAGTACACACCGCACATTGATACAGGTGATTATGTAATTATTGTAAATGCTGAGAAAGTAAAAGTTACTGGAAAGAAATTACAGCAGAAAGTTTACTACAGCCACTCCGATTATGTTGGAGGTATGAGAGAGACAACACTCGCAGAGATGATGGCTAAGAAACCGGAGAAGGTTATCGAGCTGGCTGTTAAAGGAATGCTTCCGAAAGGACCTATGGGAAGAGACATGATCAAGAAACTTCATGTTTATGCTGGCCCAGAGCACGCACATCAGGCTCAGAAGCCGGAAGTTCTTACATTTTAGGTAGAGGTTGAAAGGAGGATATAACAGTGGCTAACGCAAAATATTACGGAACAGGAAGAAGAAAAAAATCAGTAGCAAGAGTTTATCTTGTACCTGGAACAGGCAAGATTACTATCAATAAAAGAGACATTGACGAGTATCTCGGACTTGAGACTCTGAAAGTTGTTGTCCGTCAGCCTCTCGTGGCTACAGGCACAACAGACAAATTCGATGTACTTGTAAACGTTCATGGCGGCGGTTACACAGGACAGGCAGGAGCGATCCGTCACGGTATCGCAAGAGCACTGCTTGAGGCAGATGCTGATTACAGACCGGTACTCAAGAGCGCAGGATTCCTTACTCGTGACCCGAGAATGAAAGAGCGTAAGAAATACGGCCTCAAGGCTGCACGTAGAGCTCCGCAGTTCTCCAAACGTTAATCGGATACAATTCTATACGATACAAACGCCGCAAGGCGCTACATGGCCTCTCAGGACATTTGTTCTGGGAGGTTTTTGATTTTGGTATCTTTCTGAAGAGAGGTGTGATACTATAAAAGAAATCGAAAAAATGGACTGAAGATGTTTTATTAATTAATTTTGTTGTGGAGCGGATTATATGAATGAACTTAAATCTATTGTAAAAAACCTTATTTCCCATAAGCATGAGGAGGAATGGTTTGAATTTAAAGAAAACTGGTTTGAGTCTCATGCGTTGGGAGAATATATTTCTGGTATGTCCAATGCGGCGGCAATGGTGGGCGAGGAATATGCGTACTTTGTATGGGGAGTAGAGAATAATACTCACATAATAAAGGGAACAACCTTTGATATCCATCAGGATGTTAAAAATGAGCCGCTCAAACATTATCTGGCGCGGATGGTCAAACCGGATATAAGCTTTGAATTCCATGAAATGGAGCTCGAAGGCAAACGAATTGTCGTACTTGTGATACCTGCTGCAAAAACGGTGCCGACTGCATTTGATCGGGTTAGGTATCTTCGCATTGGTTCCAGTAAAGTGAATTTGATGGAATATCCGGAGAGGGAATCAAGGCTGTTTGATATTCTGAAAAATGGTTTCCCGACAATAGAAAATACTGAATCGGAGTTTCAGGATCTGACCTTTAATAAATTATTTGTATACTATGAGGCGAAAGGTATTACTCTGAATAAGCGTACATTTAAAAAGAATCTCGGGCTCTTAACGAAAGATGGAAAATATAATCTGATGGCACAGTTGCTTTCTGACAATAGTCATATTCCAGTCCGTTTTTCCTTGTTTTCAGGAGAGTCAAAATCAACAACAATGTATTCTGTCAGAGAGTTTGGAAATACTTGTCTGTTGTATTCTTTGGATGATGTGCTTCGTTATGGGGAAGTGCTGAATATTCCACAGGCAGATGAAAGAAACCGTATTGTTGAACGTAAGGAAGTGCCGCTGTTCCATGCTGAGGCGTATAGAGAGGCGGTAATCAATGCATTTGTGCATAATTTATGGATAGATGGTAATGCACCGATGTTTACGGGATTTCGGGACAGAATTGAAATATTGTCTCGAGGACACCTGCCGCCGAAACAGACCGTTGAAGGTTTTTTTGCCGGGGAATCAGTTCCGGTCAACCAGAAACTGTCGGATATTTTTCTTCAGCTTCATATAAGTGAACGTTCTGGACGCGGGGTACCTAAAATAACGGAACTTTATGGTGAAGACTGTATTGAACTTAGGGAGAATAGTATTGTGGTGACAATTCCTTTTGAACGGTTAGAGCCAAAGATGTATGCGCCAGTTGATGATGAAAATGTACCAGATAGAACAGAAATTCCCCCAGTTGGAACAGAAATTCCCCCAGTTGGAACAAAAATTCCCCCAGATAGAAGCGAAAATCCTCTACTTAAACAACCAGGTATAGAGGAACGTATACTAAGATTTTGCGCTGAAGCAAAGAATATCCAAGAAATTATGGAATATCTTGGATATCGCGATAAAAAGACTGTGCGTAAATATTTATATCCGCTTCTTCAACAAGGGCGGATATCTATGACGATACCAGATAAGCCAAACAGTAAAAATCAGAAATATATCACGATAAGGTAGAAACACCATGAATGAACACATAATAATGATAGTTGACGATGAACCTGACATCCGGGATCTGCTTGAAAAAGCCCTGATGATGGAAGGGTTCCGCAGCATCCTCAAGATCGGGAACGGAAATGATGCAGTAAACGCATGCCGGGAGAAGGCTCCGGATGTCGTGATCCTGGATGTGATGCTGCCGGATATGGACGGATACGAGGTGTGCAGGAAGATCCGGCAGTTTTCCCACTGCCCGGTTCTGTTCCTGTCCTCGAAAAATGACGAAGTGGACAAGATTCTCGGTCTGGCGGTAGGCGGTGATGATTATGTGACAAAGCCTTTCAGCCCGAAAGAAGTGGCTTACCGGGTGAAGGCGCAGCTGCGCCGGGCGGAGTACAGGGACAGTCCGGAGCCGACCCGCGCGGTCGCTGTGGGAGAGCTTCGGATCGACCCGGAGGGCTGCCGCGTCCTGAAAAACGGCAGGGAGCTGGAGCTTACGGCGAGAGAGTTTGAGATTTTATATTATCTGGCACAGAATATCGGACGGGTGATCAGCCGGGAGCGCCTGTATGAGACGGTATGGGGCGAGGACAGCTTCGGGTGTGACAACACAATCATGGTTCACATCCGGCATCTGCGGGAAAAGCTGGAGGATGACCCTGCAAAGCCCCGGTATATCGTTACCATGAAGGGGCTGGGCTATAAGCTGGTGAATCCATTTGAGAAGCAGTAAACTGATGAACCCATAGGAGAAGGAATAAGCTGGTGCATCACTATGAAAAGTAGCATGAAAAGCAGATGGAAACTGAATCCGTTTTTCTGGATAATTATCATTTTTTCCGCCCTGGTGCTGTTGGTGGCTGCGGTGGGAATCGGGCTGTATTATTATATTTTTTTCATACCAGAGCCGGAAGGATTAAGCGAGGCTTCATGGCCGCAGCGTTTTACAGATAATTTTTCTCTGTGGATGGAAAATGACGGCGGCACTCCTGCAATCGAAGAGATCGGTCTGGACAGACTGGACAGGTACGGTCTGTGGCTCCAGGTTCTCGATGAATCCGGACGGGAGGTTTTCGCCCACAGCAAACCGGACAGCTATCCGGAGAGTTACCCGGCGTCGGAACTGGCTGCCCTGGCGACAGGCGCCTTTGAGGACGGATATACGGTTTTTGTGAGCAGTTTTGAGGACTCCGGTGAGACGTGGAATTATCTGATCGGTTTTCCCTATGCTGTGGGGAAATATATGCTCTACTATAACGGTGAGACTGTGAGTCGGCTTTCCCCGGTGTTCCGCCTGGTACTTGTCTCTGCTTTCGCCGGGGCTGCAGCGCTGTTTCTCGTTTACGGCTTCTGGATTATACGGAAGATGGGGAAGATCACACGGGGGATTGAAGATATTTCGCAGCGCGATTATATGCCTCTTGCGGAGAAGGGAATCTTCGCCGGAGTATACAGGGCACTGAACAAAATGGATGAAGAGATCCGACGCAGCGACCGGCTCAAGGAGGAGACGGAGCGTGCCCGGCGGGAGTGGATCACGAATATTACCCATGACCTGAAAACGCCCTTATCCCCTGTCCGGGGCTATGCAGAACTGCTTGCAGACGGACAGGCAGACAGGATGCCGGATGGCGCGGCAGGTGGAGGAACGGGCGGTACAGTAGATGGAAAAATGGGCGACGCGACAGCCGGTCCGAAGGATGATCTGGCAGAACGCTTCGCGGCGGAGAAGCGGACGGTTCGGGAATACGGCGCCATTATTCTGAAAAACGTGGATTATGCGGAAAAGCTGATCAATGACCTGAAGCTGACTTATCAGTTGGAGTCCGGGGCGTTTCCCTTCCACCCGGAGGAGGTGCGGATGGTGCGCTTCCTGAGAGAGCTGGTCATCGATATTGCCAATGATCCCGCTTATGGCGACAGGGATATTGAGTTTGAGAGTGAGGGCGCAGAGTTTACTGCCTGCATTGACAGGGATTTGTTCCGCCGTGCAGTGGGGAATCTTGTCGTCAATGCTCTGGTTCATAATCCTGCGGACACGAAAGTGACGGTGGCTGTGGAGAAACATGAGAGGGACGGGATCCGCATTTCTGTCCGGGACAACGGTGTGGGCATCAGCGAGGAAGAGCAGGCGGAGCTTTTTACCAGATATTACCGGGGAACGAACACCCGGGAAAAGCCGGAAGGCAGCGGGCTTGGGCTTGCGATTGCAAAGCAGATCATCGTTTTACACGGAGGCGATATTACGGTTAAGAGCAGAGTGGGAGAAGGCACGGAATTTGTCATACATCTTCCTGCAGATTAAGGTGAAATTAAGATACGGGAAAGTCAGACCTAAGATGGGTGAACTATGATAAAACCATAGATCATCCATCTTTTTTTAATGAATCTGAACGAAAACTGACTGGGAGGGATTGTATGAAGCTGCAATTACAGCATTTATGTAAGCAATACGGAACAAAGAAGGCTGTCGATCAGGTGAGCATTGACTTTCAGCCCGGAGTGTACGGACTGTTGGGCGCCAACGGGGCGGGAAAAACGACACTGATGCGGATGATCTGCGGTGTCCTGAATCCCACCTCCGGGAGCATCCGTCTGGATGGAAAGTCCATCCGGGAATCCGGGGAACGGTACTATACCCATCTTGGATATATGCCGCAGGATTTCGGCTTTTATCCGGATTTTACGGCCCGGGAGTTCATGCTCTATATGGCGGCGGTAAAGGGGCTGGATCAGAAAACCGCGAAAGTCCGGACGGCAAAACTGCTGAAACTGGTGAACTTAAGTGATGTGGCGGATCGGAAGATCCGTTCGTATTCCGGAGGCATGAAACAGCGGCTGGGAATCGCCCAGGCGGAGTTAAACAACCCGGATATTCTGATTCTGGATGAGCCCACAGCGGGGCTTGACCCGAAAGAGAGGGTGCGCTTCCGCAATCTTATCTCTGATTTTGCCAGGGATAAAATCGTGATTCTTTCCACGCACATTGTCTCCGATGTTTCTTATATCGCAGACATCATACTGATGATGAAGGACGGGAAGATCCTGCTTCAGGGATCAGTGACGGATGTGACAGACAGTATCCGCGGAAAAGTATGGGAGTTCCTGGCGGATGAGCGTGAAGCTGCCAGGTACAGCCGCACCATGCGTGTTGTCAACCTGCATCACGAGGGAAAACAGGTGCGCCTGCGCATTGTGGAAGACAGCGCTCCTGCACCGGGCGCACAGAACGTGGAACCAAGTCTGGAAGATCTGTTCCTCTACCATTTCGGCGGGAACGGACAGAGTGAAAGGAGCTGAAAAGAATGAAATGTCTGGTAAAATATGAACTTCTGAAAATCCTGCGGAAAAAGTCGACTCTGATTATCATGGCGGCAAGCCTTCTTATAACTGCCGTATTCTTCGGCCTTCCGGTGATACAGTTCCAGATTTACAATCAGGACGGTGTGCTGAAGGGGCTCGGGGGGATACGCTATGAAAGAGAGCAGTATGCGGATATTTCCGTTCCCCTGACCGATGAGTATGTCACAGAAACGATCCGGGAGGTGCAGGAGCTTTTCGAGAATCCCGACAATGTAGGGTATGACGGAAACGAGCAGTTTCTCATTGATGATGCATACTGGGAAGAAATTGCCCCGCGGGAAGATCTGCTCAATATGATTGCGGCAAACTATGCAGAGCCGAATGTGAGCGTGGGATACAGTTCCCTGACAGAGCTGGACGTCTCCGGGGGAACGGATTTCTATCAGGCGAGGGAGGAGAAGATTGACAAGATATTCAGCGATCCCTCCAGAGAGATCTCGGAAGAAGAAAAAGCCTACTGGCAGAATATGGACAGTAAAGTAAAAGAACCGTTTCAGTACGGCTATTTTGAGGGATGGGAAGTGATTATCAGCGCTTTTGAGCTCCTTATACTGGCAGTTCTGGCGATATGTATCGTGATCGCACCGGTCTTTTCCGGAGAATACCAGGCGGGGACGGATGCGGTCATCCTGTCCGCAAAATACGGGAAAACCCGCCTGACCAGAGCGAAAATCCTGGCGGCGTTTCTGTTTGGAATCCTGGCGTTTACCCTTCATGCCGCTGTCGCGTTTGCACTGCCCCTGGCGGCCTTCGGGACAGACGGATGGAACCTTCCTCTGCAGATCAACGGCACCACGGTTCCCTATCCCCTGACATTCCTGGAGGGAGCGCTGATCAATGTGGGCGTGATCTATCTGGTGCTCTGCGCCATGATCGGTCTGACCCTTCTGCTGTCCGCCAGGATGAAAAGCCCGTATCTTGTGCTCATTGTGATGGTTCCGGTGCTGTTCATCCCCATGTTCCTTGCACCCAACGGAACCGCCGGCGTCTATAATCTGCTGATATTCCTGACGCCCTATCAGTCTCTCATACCGGGATTCGGCAAATATCTGTCCTACCAGTTCGGTCCGCTGGTTCTGGATGCATTTTCCATGCGGGCGCTGGTGTATGCGGTGCTGACTGCGGTTCTGATTCCGTTTGCGGGCAGAGGGTTTAAGCGGCACCAGGTGGCATAGCATAAGGCGGCCATGCTGCGGAGAGCGAAAATCCGGGAGAAAGACGATCCGGATACCGTTTCTGAATAATAGGGCCGGAAGGGATACTGCCTCTTTGCAGCTCTTCCGCGAGTATCTCAAAGATCGTCGATTTCCCGCATCTTCTCACTCCTGCAGGAATCTTGGCAAGCGGCTGATTTGCTGAGCTTGTTATGTCAAATTTACTTCGCCGGGCGTCTTGTGCACAGCTTATTTCGCCCGGCAGATCTTGTGATCGATATGTGTGGCGTCGCTTCGGAACGCATTGGACGGAAGCGACATCGGGAAATCATGAATGGTAAGTATCCCCGGCTTTCCTGCACATACATGGGGAATAGCGTTCACAATTCTCATGGCTGTAAATACATACCCTTCATAGGAAAGCTCCTCCGGGTGCTCCGGAAGGCTGACATTCATATCTACCTGCAGGTTCGGGTCCCCTTCGATCCGGACGCTGATCTGTCCTACACGGTCCGTATAAGGCCAGTCTGTCGCAATGTCCTGGGTCATCCGGTTGACATGCTCGATGACAATCGCTTCCCGGCCTTCTATGATACCGCATGTACGGACTCTGACCGCTGCCACTTTGCCGGGCTGGATGGTTCCCCAGCCCACGGGAATGGGCTTTTCCGCTACACGTTTTTCAAAGGATGTCTTAAAATCTTCTATTTCATAACCCAGATTGTTGGCAATGTTTTTGATCGTAAGCCCCCAGATATAGATCTGCGTCTCCGGGTTCTCCAGAGCGCACTGATAGTCGGGATCCTCGTCAAATCCGTAGGACGGAGCCATCTCATCCCGCACCGGCGCGGTGGAATAGTTGTACATTTCGCTGATCGTCAGACTTTTGATCGTGTTGGAACAGGTCGCAAGGAGCATTGCCTGATTCTCCGCATATCCCGGCTCCTGCCCGTTGATGAAGATGGATGCGTTCCCTTCTTCAGCGGTTTTCTGGATGTCAGCCACAAATGCCTGGTCGAATGCGCCTTTGGGCCAGATCAGATCAGGTACGGACGGAGATACGACATTGATCCCTCTTGACAGGAATTTCTTGTACCATTCTCCGTTGACCTTTGAGGCAAAGCGGGGATCTCTGATATTGATCGCCATGACAGCACAGTCCGGCTTCAGTGCAAAGATTTCTTCCTCGTCCCCTGTGATGATGATCCCGTTCGGGGTATCCAGGTCAAGCAGACCGGAATCCATGCCGATATGCTGGGGCGCGGTCTCTTTGTGCCCCCAGACACCTACAAGTTCCATGTCCTTTCTGCCCTGCAGGCAGCGGATGGCAATTCCGGCAACATTTCCTGTACCGATGACTACAACTCTTAATTTTTTCTCTTCCATGTAACAGACCTCCTGTGAAGAAATTTGCATATAAAATAGCAAACGAAGAGAAAAAAGTATTATAATATTTAATGGTATATTTTAAAATTTATCACAAAAAAGGAAATACGAAGAGGAGAAGAAGTTGAAGAGAGAAATGTTGATCCGCCTGTGCGACAAATTTCATATGCTCAAAGAGTATCCGCTTGCAGTATTTTGCGGCACTGAGCTTGTTTATTCCTGCGGGTACAGTCTGGAATACAGCGGGCTTCCGGTGTGGATGCGCACGGAGTTCCGGGATGGGCAAGAAGAAGGCATACTTTGTTTTCCCTGGGAAAAGCGGCAGGTGATTGTGGTATATTTCCCGGTTTTGTATACGGATCTGTCTGTTCTGCTCGGTCCGTTCCTGACGGCAGAAGCGAGAGAAAAGAGAGAACAAAGAGAACAGGGAGAACGGGGCGAAAAAGGGGAACTGGAAGCAGAGAATCTCCGACAGGAGTATTTCCGCATGTCAGACACGGAGCGAAAGCTCCTGGCGGGATATCTTCGGAAGGCATATCCGGTAAAAGAAGAAGAGGTAATCCATTATTCGGATTTCTTTTACATGGCAGTCAATCAGCGCGTTCCGGACTGGGAACGGACATTTGCGGACAGCGAAGGGATGACGGACAGACAGAAGATAGACGGAAGACCGGTGGAAAGCCCGGAAGTGTTTTATTCGGAGGAAAATGAACGGTATGTGGAAAAACTGGAATACCTGATCCGGAACGGGCTCACGGAAAAACTGGATGAATTCATAACCGGAGAGCATGAATTCCCCTACGGAAAACTGGGACCGAATCTTCTGCGCCATCAGAAGAATTCCTGTATCGTATCGGTTTATATTGTGAGGAAAGCGGCACAGGCAGGCGGTCTGGACGAACAGCTCTGTCTGCGTCTTGCAGAAGGGTATACACAGCGCTTTGAGCTTGCGGGAAATACTTCAGAAGTATATCAGATTTCGAAGGAAATGATGCGGGATTACTGCAGAAGAGTACGGGAACTGAAAAAGCTGCACGCGCACAGCCCCGGTGTCAGGAAAGCGGCGAAGTATATTCACGACCACAGAATGGAAAAGCTGGACATTTACGGGATAGCAGAGAAGGTGGGAATCTCGTATTCTTATCTTTGTTCCCGGTTTAAAAAGGAGACAGGTATGAGTATTACGGCATTCGTCCGGAAAGAAAAAACAGATGCCGCCAAAGAACTACTGCTGTTTTCGGAACTGTCCCTGGGAGAGATCGCAGAATATCTGTCGTTTTCATCCCAGAGCTATTTTCAGACGGTATTTAAGAAAACGGAACACTGTACGCCGGCGCAATACCGGCTGCGGGAAAATTTACCCTGATGAACTCTATCGGCGGACCTGACACGCCTGCCGGAGGGCAGCAGAGCGGCAAATCAGGAAGACAGGGACACGTTTCGACAAATATCAACACCATGTTACAAACTTTTTAAAAATTAAAGTTTATAACATGAATACTATAAACTTGATTTTTTTAATGGGCTTATGCTATGCTTCAAAGCAGAAGTCTGTTCCTTTTAAAGGATTAAGAAAAATGATGTTTTACGGGAGGGACGACCCATGGACAACAACATACTGATCATCGAGGACGACGACGACCTGCGGGATGGGCTTCTCTTTTCCTTTTCCGGTGACGGAGACCGGGCTGCCGGCGCGGCGACGAAGGAAGAGGGGCTTAGGGAGATCCGCAGAGGAATTTACGATATTGTGCTTCTGGACTGCAACCTGCCCGACGGTACCGGATTTGAGCTCTGCCGGGAAGTCCGGCGGGAAAGCGCGGTTCCCATCATCATGCTGACGGCGCGGAACACAGAGCTTGATGAGATACGGGCGCTGGATCTGGGCGTGGACGACTACATTTCCAAGCCTTTTTCCCTGGGAGTGCTGAAGGCGCGCATGAATCGGATCCTGCGGGAGCGGGCGAAGCGGGAAAACGGCGGACAGGCAGGTGCGGACGGCGGGAAAAGGGAGTTATTCCGTCTGGTATCCGGCGACATTTCCGTGGATCAGAACACCTGTAAAGTGTTCAAAGGGCAGGAGGAGATTCCGTTCAGCCGCCAGGAATACCGCCTGCTTGTGTATCTGATGGAGAATAAGAACCATGTGCTCTCAAAAGAGCAGATTTTAAGCCGGGTCTGGGACAGCGACGGGCGGTTTGTGGACCCGAATACCATATCTGTGAACATCAGCAGACTGCGGACGAAGATTGAGGACGACCCGTCCGCGCCCAGGCGGATACGCACGGTTCACGGGATCGGATATATCTGGAAGGATGAGTGAGATGATGACGGCGGCAGCAGGATTTCTGCTTGTACTTCTGTGCCTTTCCGTGGGGTACGGGATTTATGAGAGAAGAAAGACATATCGCAGGATTGACAGGCTTCTGGACAGTGTGCTGAACCAGGAGATGATCACCTCGTCCGATGTGCAGGAAGGGGAATTCTCTGCCCTGGTCAGCAAGATCATGCAGATTCAGAATGTGCTGGGAGCACAGGTGGAACGGGCGGATGAGGAGAAAGCACAGGTAAAACAGCTGGTCTCCGACATGTCCCACCAGTTGAAAACTCCCCTTGCCAGCCTGTCGGTGTGCGCGGAGCTTTTGAGCCGGGACGATCTTTCCCGGGAGCGCCGCAGGGAGTTTGAGGAGAAGATGCACCGGCAGATTGAGCGGCTGACATGGATTGTCGATTCTCTCTCCAGGATGGTGCGGCTGGAGCAGAATATCGACCGGATTGAGACAGATGCCCTGTCCATTCGCCAGACGCTTCTTGACGCGGTGGACACTGTGTACGGGAAAATGGAGAAAAAGGAGATCCGCTTTTCTCTGGAGCCCTTTGAAGATATCTGTCTGAGGCACAACCGGAAATGGACGGCAGAAGTGTTCGCAAATCTTCTGGAGAATGCAGTGAAATATACGGAGAAAGGCGGGACGGTCACGATCCGCGTGCATCCCTATGAGATTTATACGGAAATCCAGGTCATTGACAGCGGCATGGGAATCCGTCCGGAGGAGACTACGGAGATATTCCGGCGGTTTTACCGGGGAAAGGACGCAGAAATGACGGAAGGTTCCGGGATCGGTCTGTACCTTTCCAGTCTGATTCTGGAAAAAGAAAGCGGCTACATCACAGTCCGCTCGCAGTACGGGAAGGGAAGCTGCTTTTCCGTGTTCTTACAAAACTGTAAGAAATAGATATTCCGTTTGTAAAGAAAATGAAAGACGGCACAGTTATACTGATAGCGTCGGCAGGAAAAAGACGGTTCTGACCGGAAAGCCCGGTCTGCATCCGCCGGGAATGCCGGCGCTATTAACAGTAAAGGAGCAGAACGGATGAATATACTGGAATTGCAGAATGTAGAGAAAATATACGGGGAAAAGGAAAATAAAGTGCGTGCCCTGCGCGGCGTCAGTCTGGAAGTAAAGGAGGGAGAGTTTATCGCCATTGTGGGGACCTCCGGCTCCGGAAAATCCACCCTTCTGAATCTCATCGGCGGACTGGACACGCCCACCGGCGGCAGGATTTTCGTCAAGGGCAGGGAGACGGGAAAGCTTTCGAGAAAAGAGCTGACCATCTTCCGCAGGAGAAATATTGGTTTTGTCTTTCAGAACTACAGTCTGATGCCGGTGCTCAATGTGTATGACAATGTGGCGCTTCCGGTCACATTTGACCGGGGAAAGCATATGAACCGCAGATATATCGAGGAGCTTCTGCGGGAACTGGGCATCTGGGAGAAACGGAAGAAATACCCCAGTGAGCTTTCCGGCGGACAGCAGCAGAGGGTGGCGATTGCCAGGGCTCTGGTCAACAAACCCGCCATCCTCCTTGCTGACGAGCCCACGGGCAATGTCACATTAGTACAACATTACCCGAAAGAAATACCCGTGATATTTTTCTCTTTATCAACCCTGATTTCTTTAATAGCGGATCGCCAGAGAGTACGCT
>NZ_NFKT01000013.1 GCF_002160525.1 Lachnoclostridium sp. An169 | reverse complement strand
CATTTCAGCCTCACTGTGAAAAACTTTTTTGGTATACTTATATTTTCGCAGTGAAGCTGTGTATTTTCAATAGGTTTTAGTGCGAATTATTTTTACCTGTCAGAACTGGTCGGCCGGGAATCACTTATGCCCAGATATCGCAATGCAGAAAAGCGGGACTGTCAGCCGTCCCGCTTTTCCTCACGTTTTCTCTTTGTCACAAGCCCTCCGATCCTTCCGGTTTCCTTTGATGTAAGCGACTTCCACCCCTGGTCAAGGACCCGGTCAAGAAGTCCCAGCTCCTCAGCGACTTCATATTTGATCTTTTCCTCCGGTTCCAGATTGTTCAGATCGATTGGCTTTTCTTTCTTTTTTCCCATTCTTGCGCCTTCCTTCTGCTTTTTCAGAAGTATTGCCTGATCGCAGCGGGAATATTCAGTCTTTACGCCGGACTGTCCGGTATGATGATGGCCGCGACAATATAGGCCAGTATTCCCGAGCCTGTACAGCAAAGCAGCACAAGCCCCAGCCTCACCAGAGTGGGATCAATATTAAAATATTCGCCAATTCCTCCGCACACTCCGCAGAGCATTCTGTTCTGTCTTGAACGGTATAATCTTTTTTCCATAATCGATTCCTCCTGAATCATTTCTGTCTTTTTGCCTGTTCTTCTCCGATAGGTTCCTCATTATCCGTGAAAATCACGGAGCCATCCCCGGCTCAAATGTTATCTCAATCCTTCCGATCGTGCAGTCTGCCCGGAGCAGGCGCCCGGTTCCGTTCTGTACCCGGACCCGGTTGTGAAGCCCGCTGTAGTTCTCCGACCCCAGGACAATCTCGCCGATATCACAGGATACTTCATAATCGTAATCTGTTTCTCCGCCCGGCGCTGTGACAAGCACTTCACCTGTATCGCAGCTGATCTCTGTCGTCTGACCGGCGCTGCCCTCTACAATCAGCTGTCCGGCTCCACAGTCCGCCTCCATGCGTTCCGCCGAAAAGTCCCGGACAATGCCCTGTCCTGCTCCTACCGATACGTTCATGTCCTCCGTCTTCAGGCCGCTTACTTCAAGCCACCCGCCGTCCGTCTCCGCTTCAAGTTCCGTCAGCACTGTATGCTCCGGCACACTGATATATATGATATTTTCCCCGTCCGGATGCCGGTACCAGTCATGGTCTATCTCCACTTTCAGTTCTTCCGGATCCGAGGAAATCTCCACGTCCTTTCGAATTTCATCCCGCAGGGATCCCGTGTCCACGATGACACTTTCTCCGGAATACACGCGGATGCTCACCGCCACGTTTGGTACGTCAACCTTCAGATATTGTACGCCGTCAAAACTCTGTACCGTAGTCCCGTTAGGCTCTGCCGGAACATAGTCCCGGCTCCGGTCTGCAAATACCCCGCTCTGTCCTGCCGTACTGTCTTCCACTTCGTCCAGAGTATCTCCGATCTCGTCGAGAACATCCAGGCTTTCATCCGTCAGATCTTCCAGACCTCCGTCCCGGATCCATCCGCGAAACATCCGCACGCTCTCAGCCCCGATGGTGGCAGCGCCCATAACCAGCCCGGTAACAGTCAGTGCCACTCCTGCCAGCGCCGTGACGGCACAGCCGATCCAGAAAATTTTCCATCCTCTTTTCATCCTCCGCTACACCAACTTCCCGTAAAACGGACGTCTGCACAGGTTGATAAATCCTCTGAACATGGCAGGATAGACAACCATACACAGTTTCACCGTACCCACAACTGCCATCAGACCCACCACAAAGATCAGCAGCCCGAGCCCGCCGATCAGGAATGCCATCGGAAGGATATCAAACACCATGGGAACCGCAGAGAGCACCATTCCCAGTCCCGCCAGCATCAGCGCGGCAGATCCCACGACCAGTCCCGCAAAAATTCCGATCACCGCGCAGATCAGCCCGATCACCACGCAGAATACCGGAACCAGGATTCTCCAGAATGCCGGAACCACCGCAAGGACAATCAGGGCAATCAGAAGAATCTTCACCCCACGGCTCGTGCGGGGTGCCTGCTGTGCGCCGTAGTGTTCCGGATATGCTTTCCGTTCGTAATCCTCTTCGTGAAATTCCGTGCCAAAATAATCTGCCCGGATGGAAGCAGCCACTTTCTCCGGGCTTCCCAGTTCCCGCATCACTTCCTGCTCATGTTCCTCCCCGGCATCGGCGAAATAGTCTTCATAATAGCTGACCGCAGCCTTTCTCTCCTCCTCCGGCATGCCGTCAAGAAGGCGGTACAGTTCACTAAGAAATTCTGTTTTTGTCATCCTTTCACACCTCCCTCAAAAATCGCGCTGATCTTTCTGCTGTATTCTTTCCATTCTGCCCGGTACAGCTCAAGCTGCGCCCTTCCCTGTTCCGTCACTTTATAATACCTCCTGTTGCGTCCGTCATACTGCCTGTCATAGGTCTCCAGACATTCATCCCGCTGGAGACGGCGCAGGACCGGATACAGTGTCGATTCCGACACATCAAGCACCCCGCGCACATCCTGCGTTATCCTGTAGCCATATGTGCCCTCGTTCTCCTGAGATACGACGGCCAGTACAACCGCATCCAGAAGAGCCGCACCTGTGTTGAATATCATTCGATCACCCTTTCCGCAAAACCGGGATTCCCCTTTCTTTTTCTGCACTTTTTATATCGTTTTCTATATTATATTTGATATAATATTAGGAGTCAATATAATATACCTTAAATCTCGCCAAACTATTTCTAAAGATTTTCTAAGGAACCTCTCCCGGCTGCATCTGAACTGATCCGCTCCGCCAAAAAAAAGATGCCTCCTTTCGGAGACATCCTTCCATACATTTCAGTCAGATCCGGCTTTAGAACAGTCTGTCAAACCGCTCCATCGCCTCTTTTGTTTTCTCATGGCTTCCAAACGCCGTCAGACGGAAATAATTCTTTCCGTTCTCGCCGAATCCCGCCCCCGGTGTTCCGACCACCTGTGCATTCTCCAGAAGGTAGTCAAAGAACTCCCAGGACTCCATATCGTTCGGGCACTTGAACCAGATATACGGAGAGTTTACACCGCCGGTGAACCAGATTCCCTTTTTACTGAGGACATCCGCGATCAGACGTGCGTTCTCTTTATAATAGGAAATATTTTCCATGCACTCTGCCATTCCCTCATCTGTAAACACCTTTGCAGCCGCATACTGGATAATGTACGGCGTGCCGTTGAACTTTGTGGACTGTCTTCTGTTCCACATATCATGCACACTCATCTTCGTCCCGTTGGAGGATGTGAACACAAGCTCCTTCGGAACGACCGTATAGGAGAATCTTGTTCCCGTAAATCCTGCTGTCTTTGAAAGGGAGCAGAACTCGATAGCGCACTCTTTCGCACCTTCCACCGCGTAGATGCTCCGCGGCAGCTCCGGCTCGGAGATAAACGCCTCATACGCAGAATCGTAGAGGATTACCGCCTCATTCTTCTTCGCATAGTCAACCCACGCTTTTAACTGATCTTTTGTGTAGCATGCTCCTGTCGGGTTGTTGGGGGAGCACAGGTAGATAATATCTGCTTTTACGGAATCATCCGGCATCGGAAGGAAATTGTTCTCCTCTGTTCCGTTCATATAGATGATATTCTTTCCGTCCATGGTGTTCGTGTCCACGTAAACCGGGTAAACCGGGTCCGGGATCAGGATCGTATTATCCTTTGCAAACAGCTCGGTTATGTTTCCCGTATCGCTCTTCGCTCCGTCGGAGATAAACACCGCATCCGGGTCAACCTCAACGCCGTTCTTCGCATAATAAGCTGCGATTGCGTTGCGGACGAAATCATAGCCCTGCTCCGGTCCGTATCCCTTGAATGTCTCGGAAACAGCCTGGCTGTCCACCGCCTCATGGAGCGCATTAATCACAGACTTTGTCAGGGGCCGTGTCACATCCCCGATTCCGAGGCGGATCACATTCGCCGACTTGTCCGGATGTTCCTCTTCATAAACCTTTACTCTTCTCGCAATCTCCGCAAAGAGATAGCTGTCTTTTACATTCAGATAATTTTCATTTAATCTCGGCATATTTCATATTCCTTTCCTTATTATTTTTATTTATCATATCTGACCGCAGCACAGAGATATACCCCTGCACTGCTTTCCCGCCGTCTGCCGTGCTTCTCACGGCACAGCGGCACATCCCTGTCCTTAGCTATCTTAACAGAAAATCCCGGCAAAGAAAAGATTCCTGCCCGCATTTTCTATCTTTTCTGCGCATTTCTGCCTCCGCGCAGCCCCGGAACTACTCCCGCAGCTTCTCATACATGTTCTTCTCCGCCTCAAGCACATACCCGGCCAGTTCCTCGATCCTGGCGTTCCCCATGCGGCTGACCGGCGCGGAGATGCTGAACGCATAAGCCGGTTTTCCGGTATAATCCTTCAGACAGCAGGCGATACACCGCACCCCCGCCTCATTTTCTTCATTGTCCAACGCATAGCCGCGGTTCCGTATCTGGGAAAGCTCCTGCTGAAAGGCGTCAAAATCCGTGATGGTATACGGGGTCAGTTTCACAATCCTGCTTGCATTCCATATTTCCTGCACCTCCCGGTCATCCATCCATGCCACCATCGCTTTTCCGACTCCGGAACAGTAGAGCGGGATTCTGCTGCCGATCCGGGAAACCATCTGAATCCCGTTGTTAAATGATTCTACCTTATCAATATAGACTGCATCCAGTCCGTCCCGCTCTACAAAATGCACCGTCTCCCCTGTCACTTCCATAAGCTGCCTCAAATACGGACGCACAGTCTGCACAATATCCACCTTGCTCATGATCTTGTTTGCCAGATCGACGATCTTGAATGTAGGTTCGTATTTTCCGCTGACTGTATTCTGCCTGGCATATCCCATATAAATAAGAGAATTCAGAACCCGGTGGGCTGTGCTCTTATTCAGCCCCAGCTCCCTGCTCAGTTCCATAAGTCCCACGCTGCCCTCATCCGCAAGCATCTCCATCGCCTGAAAGAGTCGGTCTGCTACCTGTATCGGATTCTTCTGTTCCACTGGCGTCACTCCTTTTTTCTGCTTTACCGCACGCCGTTTTCCGGCGGGCGCCTCCCGGTTTTTATTTTGGTTTCGTATTATGAAACTCATTCTATCACATTCCGCTCTTATCTTCAACTGTCACTAATTCACAATTTATCCGGGAAAATTTTAATATTTTTCCTGCTTGACATTTTCAGTTCCAGGGGTATACTTGTAGATAGGATGTATCACATCGCGAAACTTATTTCCATATTGTGAAACTAAAAAAGGAGAATCGAAGATGAACGAAGTATTAAAGAAAATCGAAGAAATCGGTATCGTCCCTGTAGTTGTTTTAAATGATCCGAAAGATGCAGAACCTCTCGGACAGGCACTCTGCGACGGCGGACTTCCCTGTGCTGAGGTTACTTTCCGTACTTCCGCAGCTGCAGAGTCAATCCGCATCATGAGCGAGAAGTTCCCGGAGATGCTGGTAGGCGCAGGAACAGTCCTGACTACAGAACAGGTTGACCAGGCTGTTGAGGCCGGCGCAAAATTCATCGTAAGCCCGGGTCTGAATCCCCGCGTTGTAAAATACTGTGTGGAAAAAGGAATTCCGGTAACTCCGGGATGCGCGAACCCGAGCGACGTGGAGCAGGCTATCGAGTGCGGACTTGACGTTGTGAAGTTCTTCCCGGCTGAGCAGGCAGGCGGACTTGCCTACATCAAGGCAATCGCAGCTCCGTATGTGGGAATGAAGTTCATGCCTACAGGCGGAATCAACGCAAAGAACGTAAGAGACTATCTTGCATATGACAGAATCCTTGCATGCGGCGGAAGCTGGATGGTAAAAGGAGATCTGATCAACGCCGGAGAGTTTGACAAGATCAGAGAGCTCGTCAAAGAAGCGGCAGAAATTGTAAAAGAAAGCAGAGGTAAATAAGAAATGGCGAAGAAAGTTATCACATTTGGAGAAATCATGTTAAGACTTGCTCCGGAAGGATATTACCGTTTTGTACAGGCGGATACCTACGGTGCAACTTACGGCGGCGGCGAGGCAAACGTTGCGGTATCCCTGGCGAACTATGGATTTGACGCAAAATTCGTCACAAAGCTCCCGAAACACGAGATCGGACAGGCTGCTGTCAACTCTCTCAGGAAATACGGCGTTGACACTTCCTATATCGCACGCGGCGGAGACAGAGTCGGCATCTACTTCCTGGAAAAAGGCGCTTCCCAGCGTCCGTCCAAGGTTATCTATGACCGCGCAGGTTCCTCCATCGCTACTGCTTCCAAAGAGGACTTCAACTGGAAAGAAATCTTCGACGGAGCTGAGTGGTTCCATTTCACAGGAATCACACCGGCGCTCAACGACGACGTTGCAGCGATCTGCCTGGAGGCATGCAAGGCTGCCAAAGAAGCAGGCGTTACCATTTCCTGCGATCTGAACTACAGAAACAAACTGTGGTCCAAAGAAAAAGCAGGTCAGGTAATGGGCGAGCTCTGCCAGTATGTTGACGTCTGCATCGCAAACGAAGAGGATGCGGCTGACGTATTCGGCATCAAAGCAGCCGACACTGATGTTACAAAAGGTGAAGTAAACCGTGAAGGTTACAAAGATGTTGCGAAACAGCTTGCAGACAGATTCGGATTCTCCAAAGTAGCGATCACACTCCGCGAGTCCATCTCTGCAAATGACAATAAATGGTCCGCTATGCTGTACGACGGAAACGACTTCTACTTCAGCAAGAAATATACCATGCACATCGTTGACCGCGTAGGCGGCGGCGACAGCTTCGGCGGCGGACTGATCTGCGCATGCCTGAACGGATATGATTCCCAGGCAACAATCGAGTTCGCAGTGGCAGCTTCCTGCCTGAAGCACTCAATCGAAGGAGACTTCAACATGGTATCCATGGACGAAGTTCTCAAACTGGCCGGCGGAGACGCTTCCGGACGTGTCCAGAGATAATTTACGCTGACGTTAAAATTTATATAAACCCAAACCTTGAAAAGGGGATGCTGTCTGCCATGCAGCATCCCCGCCATAATATTCGGAGGTAAATGCCATGAGCAAATCATTCGATCTTCTTTCCCTCGGAGAAGTTCTTCTCCGCCTTTCCCCGCCGAGCAATGAACGCCTTGTAAGAGGTGATACCCTCCAGAAACAGGTGGGCGGAGCGGAACTTAATGTTGTATCCGGCGTCTCCCTGCTGGGGCTGCGCACCGGGATCATCTCCAAACTCCCGGCAAATGATATCGGGACATACGCCAAGAACAGAATCCGTTTCTGCGGCGTGAGCGACGACTATCTCGTATACGATGACTCGCGAGACGCAAGACTTGGAATCTACTATTATGAAAACGGCGCTTATCCGAGGAAACCCGGTGTAGTCTATGACCGGCGCCACTCGACGATCAACGCCATCTCTGTGGATGATTTCGATGACTCTCTCTTCACATCCGCCAGATGTTTCCACACCAGCGGCATCACCCTGGCCTTAAGTTCCCAGTGCCGGGAGACCGCCATCGAGATGATCCGCCGTTTCAAGGAGGCTGGCGCACTGATCTCCTTTGACGTAAACTTCCGCGGAAATCTCTGGACCGGGGATGAAGCCAGAGAGTGTATTGAGAAAATTCTCCCCTATGTGGACATCTTCTTCTGTTCGGAAGAGACAGCAAGGCTGACCTTCTTAAAAGAGGGGGATGCCAGGGATATCATGAAGAGCTTCACCGCCGATTATCCGATCTCAATCGTCGCCTCCACCCAGAGGATCGTTCACAGCCCGAAGATCCATACCTTCGGTTCCATCATCTACGATGCACGTACGGATCAATTCTACGAGGAAGAGCCTTACCGCAACATCGAAGTGGTTGACCGGATCGGAAGCGGAGACGCTTATGTATCCGGTGTGCTCTACGGGCTGCTCTCCGACTCCAATAACTGTCAGAGGGCTCTGGAGTTCGGCAATGCGACAAGCGCTGTAAAGAACACGATTCCGGGAGATCTTCCTTCCTCTGATCTCAAAGAGATCGAGGCAGTAATCAGAGGCCATAAGGCGACCGGACCTCAGCTTGAAATGAACCGGTAGAAATCTTCCGCAAAAATATTCCCTGAAAGCACTTACGCCGGGCAGGAAATAATTCCTGTCCGGCGTATTCTTTCATTTTTTCACTTTGCATTTGCCGCATCTGCTGCTGACCCGAGAGTGATGGTCAGCGCCTGTTCCTCATATCCGCTGTTTCCGGAGCGTTCTACCACTATATCGACTTTCTCGCCCGCCGCATAATATGTCAGCACATCCTGAAGCTGTGACATACTGGTTATTGTACGTCCGTCAAACTCCGTAATAATATCGCCCTGTTTCAATCCCGCATCTTCTGCCGGACCGCCGGAAACAACTTCTTCTACAACAACACCGGACGGAATTCCGTAGAGCTGGGTAACTTCTGCCGCTACATCCTGACCGCGGATACCGAGCCAGGAAGCCTCGCTCTCGTCAACCTTAGACCTTGTCTCCTGTGTCATCAGATCCTGCAGGCTCGCCTCTGCCTTGTCAATCGGGATAGCAAATCCGATATTATCCACAGATGCGCCTGTCGATGTTGTAGAGCTCTTAGCCTCATTAATACCGATCAATTCGCCTTTCATGTTCAGAAGCGCACCGCCGCTGTTTCCGGAGTTGATTGCCGCGTCCGTCTGGATCAGTCCGGTGGATGTAATCGTCGTTCCGTTGTTGTCTGTCAGTGTAAGATCTCTGTCAAACGCACTGATGTAACCGCTTGTAACAGACTGTCCGTATCCGAGGGCATTACCGATGGCAACAACCTGGTCTCCAAGGCGCATATCGTCCGAATCGCCGATGGTTGCGACCTTGATCTGGTTCATCGTGTCATCCGGAATATCTGAAAGTTTTACGGCAACTACTGCAAGGTCATTGTTCACATCTGTTCCCTTGATCTCGCCTTCCACACTCGCCTCATCGATAAATCCGACAGACAGGCTCTGAGCACCTTCTACCACATGGTTGTTGGTGGCAATCAGAAGTTCGGTATCATTTTCTCCTACGATAACACCGGTTCCGGCGCCTTCCACCTCATACTGCTGAGTTCCTCCGAAGAAGCTTCTCATCTCTTCCACTGACATGGTGGAAATCGTAACCAGTGAAGGCATTGCATTTGCCGCCACATCTGCAACCGTGCCGCCCTCCGATGAACTTGAACTTCCGGATGAAGCTGTTCCCGATGTGGTCTGGGTCTGCGGGATCGCAGTCTTACCGGAGTCACCCGCAATCCGGTTGCCCGCCATGTTGACTCCGAACATGGTGCCTCCTGCTACAAGCCCAAACACAAGGCCCATAGCTACCACGCTCGCCCATTTCCTGCCTGTTGTCATAGGTTTGTGCGTCTTTTCTTTCTTCTGATGATGCTCATTTCCGGGAGCTTCTGCAGTCGTTGTGCTGCTCCCGCTCTGAGCCTTACCGGTCTCCGAACCCGGCATATACCATTCCTGCATATCACTTTCTGATTTCTGCATATTCTGTGCAGTTTCATTCATCTCTGTATTTTCATTCCTGAATTCTTCACTCATGATTGTCAGCCTCTTTTCATCTCTTTGGATTTCTTCCATCCACTTCATTTCCTTTTTACGATTCATAAGATAGCCCCGATTTGTGACGGAATTATGAAAAAGCTGACAAAAAAGTGTGATTCTTTTTACAGTTCCGTCCTGCGGAGCACCGCATAGGCTCCTGCTCCGGACAGAGCTGCAAGCACAAGCATGGTAAGCACGGGAAATACGCGGTTCACGGTCCCGTCGCTTAAATATCCCATAGCTGCCGCTGCGGCCTCTGCAATTTTCGCTGCCGTCTCTCCCGGAACCACATACCGGAACAGGGCCACAATCACAAGCACTGCCGCGCCAAGTCCCACCCCCAGGCAGATGGAGATGGTCTTCCCCGCCTTGTTGATCGCCAGAACCGCCAGATACAGCAGACTGCACACGAGCATGTAGAAACAGAACAGCCATATCCAGTTTGCGAAAACATTTTCATATCCGTAGAGTGCGCCGAACACAGAAGAGTACGCCGGGAAAACAAGATGAAGAATCTGTCCCACCGCCGTGTCAACCAACGCCATCACTCCGCATATAAATGCAAACATGGACGCCGCCGCCAGGAAGATACATCTGCGGGTAAATCCGTTCTGGATCAGCATGCGAAAGTCTTCTTTCGCCCCGAGGCCTCCCAGGATTCCCACATAGATCAGTGTGTTGAATTCCAGACAGTTTGTTCCCACTTCCTCAGTAGTATTCACACTGAGCATCACGATCACCGTGATGAGCGCCACAGCCGCATACTGGATCAGATAAAAGAGCCAGACGTATTTCACCGATGTCAGACATTCATACTGGATCGCTGCTTTTAACTTTTTCATAATTTCATATCTCCTTTCTCCGCCACTGCATTCCCGGCCACTGCGTTCCCGTCCACCGCCTTCCCGGTCAGCTTCACAAACAGCTTCTGAAGATTCATCGCCGTGATCTGCAGGCTGCTCCCCTGCGGGATCTCCGTCTTTTCTCCGCAGATATAGGCAAGTTTCAGACTGCCAAGCTCATCCGTTCCGATAACATTCTTTCCAAGACAGTATGCATCCACATCCTTTGCAAATCCCGACACACAGTATCCGGTCTCAAGAAGTTCCTCCGTGCTCTCCTGGAGCAGTACTCTCCCGTTATCGATGAGGACAACCTCCTCAATGATGTTCGCCACTTCCTCAATCAGATGGGTGGCTATGATCAGTGTCCTCTCGTTTTCCTCGAATTCTTTTAGCAGCAGGCTGTAAAACATCTCCCTGTGATTGGCATCCAGCCCCAGCACCGGCTCATCAAAGATCACATACGGGACGTTGAGAGCAAGGGCGATTGTCAGCTTGAAAATCGACTGGTAACCTTTGGAGAGCGCCTTGAACCTTTTCCCGGTATCCAGGCCGAATTCTTCCGCGATCCTAAATGCCTTCTCCACGTCGAAACTGTCGTAGAACCGCCCGGTCCATTTAAAATGATCTCTGACCTTCATCCCCGTATCGTACAGATCGGCTTCACTCATGCAGAAGATCTTCTCATGCACATCCATGTTCTCTCTTGCCGGAAGTCCGTCGATAAAGACCGCTCCCTCGTCCGGGAAAATCCGGTTGGCGATAATGTTGATCAGCGTAGATTTGCCTGCACCGTTCCGTCCCAGGAAACCATAGATTTTCCCGGATTTAAAGGAAAACGAAACATGGTCAAGGGCCGTGACATCCCCGTACCGCTTTGTAACATTTTTAATCTGGATCTTACTCATTATCATATCCCCTTTCTACCAGAGCAATCACTTCTTCCTTCGTCATATGCAGCTTCGACGCTTCCTCAATCATAGAGGCGATATACTGCTCGTAAAACTGCCCCTGTCTCTTCTGCCGGATCTTTCCGACCGCCCCTTCTTTCACAAACATCCCCAGACCTCTTTTCTTGTAAATAATTTCTTCGTCCACCAGTATGTTCATCCCCTTCAGAACCGTGTGGGGATTGATATTAAACAGGGCAGATATCTCGTTGGTGGAGGGGATCTTCGTCTCCTCCGGGAATACGCCCGTAAATATGGAATCCTCAAGCTGCTCCGCAATCTGGATGAAGATCGGCTTCTCTGAATTCGGATTGATGTTCACCGTATCACCTCTTTGTTATCTAGTTTGTTAGTTGAGTAACTAACTAGCTGTCATATACAGAATATATGCTTCCGGAGGGTTTGTCAACTACTTTTTTCAAAATTTGCAGGAAAAATCTGCAGAAGAAATTTGTGTATATTATCATATTGACAGATTGACGCATTGCGCCTATAATAATGGAATATTTATCCGGCATAGCGTACAAATTGTGCAGTTATAGTTTTACCAGAAGAACTTTTGCCGGACAGATTCCTTTTGATTGAGCTCACAGAAGGTTGCAACTGCAAAAGTTATTTTTTATAATGGAGGTGCAACTAATTGAATGATGGAAAATTAAATAACCAGGAATATCCTGGTATCGCAGAAAGCAGAGGTGGTCCAGATGATCCTGGAGACATTTGATCAGGAGAAGCATGATGAGGCGATGAAAAAGGACTGGTATGAAGCGGGCAGGAAGTATATGAGCTTAGTGCTGAGGACGCAGAGCACTATCTGCAGTCGCAGTAAAAATGAGGGTCTGTCGCGTAATGCGCCAGACCCTCTGAAACACTTCTGAACTTCTTTTTCACTCAACAGTTATTCTACTGTATCCAGATCAAATCCAAAATATCTCACTGCATTATTATAGGAGATATCCTTCACCAGCGTGCCAAGCATCTTCATATCCTTCGGATACTCTCCATTCTCCACCCAGGTTCCGAACAGATCGCAGAGGATCCGACGGAAATACTCATGCCTTGTGTAGGAGAGGAAACTTCTGGAGTCGGTCAGCATTCCCACAAAATTTCCAAGGCATCCCAGATTTCCAAGGGATGTCATCTGTTTGATCATTCCGGTCTTGTTGTCGTTGAACCACCATGCAGACCCCTGCTGTACTTTTGCCGCAGCCGTGGAATCCTGGAAGCAGCCGATGATCGTGCCGATCGCCTCATCGTCGTTGGGGTTCAGGCTGTAGAGGATTGTCTTCGGAAGCTCATCCGTCTCGCTCAGGGCATTCAGGAAATCTGCCACCTGATCCGCCGGCGTGTAATTGCTGATGCAGTCGAATCCGGTATCCGGTCCCAGTTTTGCAAACGTTGCCTTATTATTGTCTCTCTTGCATCCGTAATGGAGCTGCATCACCCATCCGAGCCTTGCGTACTCTCTTCCCACGAACAGCATGAACGCGGTCTTATACTTCTCTTCTTCATCTGTGGTAAGCGCTGCGCCGGAAAGTCTCTTTGCCACAATCGCCTCCACTTCTTCCTCCGAAGCCGGATTGTATACCACATAGTTCAGGCCATGGTCGGAAGCGCGGCATCCCATTTCATCAAAGAATGCCATTCTCTTTTTCAGTGCTTCCTTAATGTCCGCAAATGTCTTTACCTCCATGCCTGCAGCCTCTCCCAGTTTCACCAGATACTCTGCAAAGGTCGGTTTCTCGATGGACATTGCCTTGTCCGGGCGCCATGCCGGAAGGACCTGTACTTCAAAGCTGTCATCCTCTTTGAGTACTTTATGCCACTCGAGAGAATCCGCCGGGTCATCGGTCGTGCAGACAAGCGTAACGCCGGACTGGCGGATCAGGTTGCGTGTGCTCATGGAATCCTCCGCAAGCTTCGCATTGCAGAGATTCCACACTTCCTCTGCCGTATCCCCGTTTAACACACCGGTATAGCCGAAATATCTCTGCAGTTCCAGATGGCTCCAGTGGAACAGCGGATTACCGATTCCTCTGCCGAGAGTCTCCGCCCATTTCTGGAATTTCTCACGGTCTGTGGCATCTCCGGTGATATATTTCTCCTCCACGCCGTTGGAGCGCATCAGGCGCCATTTATAATGGTCTCCGCCCAGCCATACCTGGGTAATATTTTCAAATTTCCTGTCCTCAGCGATCTCCTTCGGATCGATATGGCAGTGGTAATCCAGGATCGGCATCTTCTCCGCATAGTCATGAAACAGTTCCTTTGCGGTATCTGTGCTCAGTAAAAAATCCTTGTCCATAAATGCTTTCATAATTGTCTGTTCTCCTTTCTTTCTGGCAGATCTCCTGTAATTTTTCAGAAATCTGTGGTACAGCGTTTCACAAGGACACACTGTACCGGGACTTCCTCCGGAACTGCCTCCCCCTTTAACACTTTCATCAGGTTGTCCACGGTGATATTGCAGAGTTTCTCGCTTGTGTTGTCGATCGTCGTAAGCTCCGGCTCGCAGCAGATGGAATACACCGAATTGTTATACCCTACGATGCAGAGCTCCTGTGGGATCTTAAGCCCTCTGGCATGGGCATACTTGACCGCCCCCACCGCCAGTCCGTCGTCTGTTGCAAACACGCTGTCGAACACAAGGGCGCGCCTGGACAGAAGAATGTCCCGCACATAATGCACCTCATTCCTTGTGCGGAGCTTGAGTTCCCCGAGAACCGGAAGCCCGTGCTCCCGCAGAGCTTTCTCATACCCCTCCAGCTTCTGGTTGGCGCTGTAGGAACCGGAATCCGTCAGGAAAAGGATTCTTCTTCTCCCCGATTCAATCATCTTTGAAACCACATCATAGGAAGAATCACTGTCCGTGCTGTACGCCGAATATATATTCTTCCCCGTCACTTTCCCGTTAATCAGGAATACCGGAATATTCTCCGCCGCCTCCCTGATATATCCGGTGGAATCGTCGTCCCCGCCCCTGCCCGCATAGGTAGAGCCAACCAGCACCAGGGCGTCGATCCGCTTTTTCTGGATCAGTTCCAGCGCCCGCTCTTTTTTCTCCTGCTGGTATCCGCTGCAGTACAGGATACAGTCATACCCGTACCCCCGCAGCCTGTGCTCAAGAAAGGCAACGGCTCCTGCCATGTAAACATCCGAGACGTCCGGGCAGACAATTCCGATGGACTGCATGGAATCAAGCCCCAGCCCCCTGGCAAACACATTCGGCGTGTAGTCATTTTCCTTCATCACCGCAAGCACCTTCTGCTTGGTCTTTTCACTGACCCGGGGACTGTCGTTCACCACACGCGACACCGTGGCGATGGATACCCCTGCCAGTCTGGCAATATCATAAATATTCATCGTCTCACCTCCGCATGCCCACAGTTGCGTAATCGCTTACACATACTTTCATTATAATCGATTCCCTCATTCCTGGCAATCTGTTTTCGTTGTAAATATCGCTGAATTTTAATATTGCACTTTTGTGAAATCTGACTTTTTTCTTTCTTTTTTCGATTTCGTATTGACTCAGCCGAAAAAAAATTGTACTTTAATGTAAGCACTTACATTTTTGAGTTTGAAAGGATCGTGCTTATGAAAACTTATCTGAAAATCAATCCAAACGACAATGTGGCTGTCGCACTCTCTCCCCTGCAGGCAGGGACAAAGACGCTGCCGGACGGCAATGATGGCGCAGCGGTCACGCTCATCCAGGACATTCCCCAGGGGCACAAGTTCGCTCTGACAGATATCCCTGCAGGAGCGCAGATCATCAAATACGGCTGTCCCATCGGCACTGCTGCAGCCGACATTCCCTGCGGTTCCTGGGTTCACACCCACAACATCCGCACCGGACTGGGGGATCTGCTGAACTACTCCTACGAACCGCAGCACCCCCAGATCCAACCCACGGAGGAGGCGTTTTTCCAGGGTTACCGCCGCACGGACGGACGTGCCGCCGTGCGCAATGAGCTGTGGATCATCCCCACTGTGGGATGTGTCAACAACGTGGCGCAGGCGATCGAGCGAGAAGCACAGTATCTGGTTAAAGGGACGGTGGAAGCTGTCGCTGCATTCCCTCATCCTTACGGATGTTCCCAGATGGGAGATGACCAGGAGCACACCCGGACCATCCTGGCTGACCTGATCAGCCATCCCAACGCAGGAGGAGTGCTCGTCCTCGGTCTTGGCTGCGAGAACAGCAATATTGACGTGCTGAAAAACTATATCGGGGAATACGATGAAAACCGCGTGAAATTTCTCGTCTGCCAGGAATCTTCCGATGAAATCGGCGACGCCTTAAAGCTTCTGGAAGAGCTTGCCGGTTATGCAGGGTCATTCCACCGGGAACCCATCAGCTGCAGCGAGCTTGTCATCGGCATGAAATGCGGAGGAAGCGACGGGCTGTCCGGCATCACGGCGAACCCGGTAGTTGGCGCGTTTTCCGACCTGCTCATCTCCAAGGGCGGCACGACGATCCTCACCGAAGTACCGGAGATGTTCGGCGCGGAGACGCAGCTTATGAACCGCTGCGAAAACAAGGAGCTCTTTGACCAGACCGTACACCTGATCAATGATTTTAAAGAATATTTCAAAAGCCACAACCAGACTATCTATGAGAATCCGTCTCCCGGCAACAAAAAGGGCGGCATCTCCACCCTGGAGGACAAATCCATGGGCTGCACCCAGAAGTCCGGCAGCGCTCCGGTCCGCGGCGTGCTCTCCTACGGCGAGCCGGTTCATGAAAAGGGACTGAACCTTTTAAGCGCTCCGGGCAACGACCTTGTCGCATCCACCGCTCTGGCGGCTTCCGGGGCTCATATCGTCCTGTTTACCACCGGGCGCGGGACTCCTTTCGCCTCGCCGGTGCCAACCGTGAAAATATCCACCAACAACCGGCTCTTCGATAAGAAGAACAACTGGATCGATTTCAACTGCGGCACACTGGTGGACGGCGATACGCTTCCCTCCCTTCGGGACCGGTTTTTCGACTATGTCATCTCCGTCGCATCCGGCGAGCAGGTGAAATCGGAGAAGGCGGGCTATCACGATATGGCGATCTTCAAGCAGGGAGTCACCCTGTAGCCCGGGCGGGAGAGATAACCGCTGTTTTTACAGGTTTATTTTAATCATTTTCCAACCATTTTCTTTCATGAAGGAGGACTTACCATGAAACCAGTCAATGAAACCGTTAAAAAAGTATATGGGAACTATCCGGAAAAAGTGCTCCAGTTCGGAGAGGGCAATTTCTTAAGAGCCTTTGTAGACTGGATGATCGACAAGGCGAACCGGGACGGCGTCTATCAGGGAAGCATCGTCCTGTGCCAGCCCATTGAAAAAGGACTCAAAGATATGATCAACGCCCAGGACGGCGTTTACACACTGGCGATGCGCGGTTCCGAAAACGGGAAGGCGGTGGAGAATATCGAAGTCATCACTTCCGTGTCCCGCTGCATCAATCCCTATGAAGACCAAGACTATGACGCCCTGATGGACCTGGCGAAAAGCCCGGATCTGGAAGTTGTCGTTTCCAACACAACAGAAGCAGGGATCGCTTACCACGCAGGAGACAAGCTGACGGACCGCCCGCCGGTATCCTTCCCCGCGAAAGTAACTGCTTTCCTCTACGAGAGATACAAGGCTTTTGACGGAGCCGCTGACAAAGGACTGCTCTTCCTCCCGGTAGAGCTCATTGACAACAACGGCGCGGAATTAAAACGTATCGTCCTTCAGTACGCGGACGAGTGGGGGCTTGGCGGAGGATTCATAAACTGGGTGGAAAACGCCAATGAATTTACAAGCACTCTGGTAGACCGGATCGTAACCGGATACCCCAGGGATGAAGTGAACTATTTTGAAGAAAAACTGGGCTATCAGGACAATATCATCGACACAAGCGAGCTGTTCAATCTCTGGGTAATCGAAGGAGATAAAAAGTGGGCGGACAAGCTCCCGGTTCACAGAACTGACGCCAATGTGATCTGGACGGACGATGTAAAGCCTTACAAAAAGAGAAAAGTACGTATCTTAAACGGCGCCCACACTTCCACGGTGCTTGCCGCATACCTTGCCGGCTTTGACATCGTTATGGACTTTATGAAAGACGACACCTTCCGCACCTTTATGAACGACGTCATCTATAAAGAAGTGATCCCGACCCTGGATCTTCCGAAAGATGAACTGGAGTCCTTTGCCGCTGCGGTAAATGACCGCTTTGCCAACCCGTACATCAAACACAAACTGCTGGACATCTCCCTGAACTCCTGCTCCAAGTTCAACGCAAGATGCCTTCCCTCCCTGCTCGGGTATGTGGAGGAGAAGAAAGAGCTTCCGAAATGCCTGACCTTCTCCCTGGCTGCGTTTATCAAATTCTACCAGGGCGAGACGAAAGACGGCGCCTATACCGGGACAAGAAAAGACGGCACCACATATCCGATCCGTGACGACGCGGCTGTCCTGGAGTTCTTCTCCGACATCTGGTCCCGCCTGGATGCAGACGGCATCGCACAGGCTGTTCTCTCAAAGACTGACTTCTGGAGCGGGAAAGACCTGACCGAAGTGCCGGGACTCAAAGACGCTGTGGCAGGGTACTTAAAAGAGATGGAGACAGAGGATGTGCGCACGATCGTGGAGAGGCTGATCGGCTGATCGGATAACACAGCATCTGCGCAGATAACTGAACAGCGGATATAACAGATACCTGACAACTAATATCCCCGCCCTGCAGGAAAACTGCTTTCCTTCTGCCGGAAGCAGTTTTCCCACAGGGCGGGGATATTAGTTTATTGCCGTTTCAGGAGCGTACCCAGAAGAGAGGAAATACTGAATCCTGTCCATACAATAACAGTGATAAATATACTTCTGATATACAAATCGCTTACATAAAAGCAGGCGGCAAAAATACCTGTAATCTCCAGAATCAAAAATGAAACAAGTGAAATCAGACATTTTCGTTTTTCATAACCACACGCCTCTTTAAAATGAAATATTTTCGTTTTGATGCATCTTTACTCTATCATACTAAAATGTGAAATGCACTCTACGGATCATTTACTCTCATCACTTCTGAGTAAAAGAAATAAATTTTTTTCTCTCCTGTCACATGGCTGCAGTCACCGCTTCTATCAGAATCCAATACATAAACTGCGGAGGACAAACAATGTGGCTGATGTTGAAAACAGCAGGAATTTAATAAGCAGACAGCTGCAAAAACAGTTCGTTCCACTGCGTCTGTACAACGACGCTTACGCTGACAGTTTCCACCAGACCACCGCCCCGATCACACATTCCAGGATCAGAATCAGCGGCACGCCGATATAAAACCTTGCCTTGTGCGTCTTGTGATGGAACATCACCATTGCCGCCAGGGCGCCGATGCTTCCACCCGCCAGGGCGAGAAGAAGGAGCGTCTTCTCCGGGACTCTCCATTTCCCGCGCCTGGCTTTCCATTTGTCCAGACCATAGATAATCCAGGTGATAATGTTGATCAGGATCAGATACCAGATCAGAAATCTCATAATTTTATCTCCTCCTTCAGAGTAAAGGAATAAATAATCTTCTCTTTCACCGGCTTCTGCAGGAGCCGCTCAAGCGCCTGACCATAATAGTCCAGCTGAGCATGATATTTCTCTGTCAGTTCCGAAGCTTTTCTCACTTTGTCTGTCTTATAGTCCAGAACCACCAGACCGTCCGGCTCCTCGAAATATACGTCGATGATCCCCTGCACAAGAATCATGTCTTCCGCCGTCTCTCCGGGATAGATCTCCCCTGCGTCCACTCCCAGCACAAAAGGCTGCTCCTTGAAAAGCTGTCCCCGGCCTGCCGCCGCTGTCATCCTTCTGCCGCTTCCGCAGTGCAGGAAAGAGAGAATATCCGGCAGCCGGATGCACTCCGCCATGTCTTCCGAGAGTTTCCCCGCGCCCCGCAGTTCTTCGATTGCCGCGCCCAGGGAATTCTCATCATATTCCCTGGAAAAATCAAGGAGTTCCAGAAGCTTGTGATAAGCGCTTCCCCGGGAAGCTCCGGTCAGTGTCTCTTCTTCCCTCAGGAAATCCGGGATCAGCGGCACCACATCCGGCTCCGCATACATCTCTTCCCCGACCTCATCCGCTGCCGTATCCTCCGTATCTCCCATCCTCTCTCCGTGAGCCGCTCTTTTTTTCAGTTCGGATACAGTGAATTTCAGTTTCAGTTTTCCCTCGTCACGGTAGGCATATTCGTAATCCATCTGCTCCCGCAGGCTCTTCCTGAGTTCCGGTACAAAACACCGGCTTTCATCCCAGTGTGTCAGCACATCGAGCGCCAGCGCCTCTGCATGTTCTTCCGCACGTCCGGCAGCCTCCAGGTCCTCCGGCGTAAAGATCCGTTTATCCAGGAAATCCTCTCCTGCCGCTGCGGGAAGAATCCAGTCCAGATAAGAGCGGGCTCCTTCCAGCTGATACAGTCCGAGTTCCTGATTTCTTTCACATTCTCCGGATTCTTTTTCCTTCAGAATTCTCTCGGTCTCTTTTCCATCCGTCATTCCCGTCATGATCAGCTTTTCCTTCGCCCGGGTCAGCGCCACATAGAGAATCCGCAGTTCCTCCGCCAGATTCTCAAGACCGGTCTCCTCCTGGATGATCTTTTTCAGGAATGTCGGCGCTTTGGTGCGCGTTTCCAGATCAATGGCGTCGATTCCCACGCCCAGTTCCGGGTGGATCACGATATTCCCCCTGGAGTCCCGGGTATTGAACCGTTTTCCCATTCCCGCCGCAAAGACAACCGGAAATTCCAGCCCCTTGCTCTTGTGGATACTCATAATGCGCACGGTATCCGCCTGTTCGTCCATAATACCCGCTTCCCCGTAATCCACATCATACTTTTTCAGCTGCTCAATATAGCGGACAAAATTAAACAGCCCTTTATAACTGGTACCCTCAAAGGCCGCTGCCTTTTCCACAAGCATCTCTACATTTGCCCTGCGCTGTTCTCCGCCGGGCATGGCGAGGATAAACGTACCATACCCGGTCGAGTCAATGATCTCAGTCAGGAGATCGTGGATCGCCGTGTAGGGAACTTTTGCGCGGAAATATGCTGCCTGTTCATAGAACGCAGCAAGTTTTGTACGCAGATTTTCCCTGAGTTTTATTTTTCCACAGTCCGAACTGCCGCCGCACGGTATACCGCTGCCTGATACACTGCTGTCTGACGCGCCGCCGTCCGGACTGCCGCCGCTGCACGGTGCGCCGCTGCCTGACTCACCGCTGCCTGACTCACCGCTGCCTGACTCACCGCTGCACGGTGCGCCGTCCTCCCCGGCGGCATACCGCACAGCCGCCTCATAGAACGGGGCGTTCGGAAACGCCAGGCGGATCTGCGCCATCTCCATGGAGTCCAGACCGGCAAACGGGGACGTCAGCACTGCGGCAAGGGGCAGATCCTGGCGCGCGTTATCCAGAATTTTGAGATAATCCAGAAGCACACTTACTTCATACGTCTCAAAATACCCTTCCCGGCTCACTGAATAGGCGGGGATTCCCTCTTCCCCGAGCACCGCGGAGAAGCTCTCCGCCCATCCCTGGATGCTCCGGGTCAGGATCACAATATCCCGGTACCGGATTCTACGGTACTGCCCTGTCTCTTTATCGAGAACAACACCCCCCGCAATCAGTTCCCGGATCCGGCAGGCAATCATCCGCGCCTCCGCCCGCCGCTCATCCTCTCCCCGGATCTCGTCTTTATCCATAAGCAGCAGTTCCGTGCGGTCTGTAAACGCCGTCGGCATCTGCGGCAGTTCCGGGAACTTTGCCCCGGGGTAGAGCGCCGCCGTATCGTCGTACTCTATTCCTCCCAGCTCTTTCCTCATGATCTTCCGGAAAATCTGGTTCACACTGTCCAGCACTTCCTCCCGGCTGCGGAAATTCCGGTGCAGGTCGATCCTCTGGCAGTCTCCGCCCTCCAGGCTGTAGGTATTATATTTCTCCATGAAAAGTTCCGGCCGGGAAAGACGGAACCGGTAGATGCTCTGCTTCACATCCCCCACCATGAAGATATTGTAAGTTCCCCGGGACACCTTTGACACACTGGTCAGAATCGCCTCCTGAACCAGATTTGAGTCCTGATACTCGTCGATCATCACCTCATCGAACCGGTCCTGGTACTCCGCTGCAACCGGAGAAGGAACCAGGCGTCCGTCCTCTTCCTGTGTCAGAATCGCCAGGGCAAACTGTTCCATATCACCAAAGTCGATCATATTCCGGCTCTGTTTCTTCTCCGACAGCATCCCGGCGAACTGATTCACAAGGAAAACCAGAGTCTCCATTGTCTCTCCCGCGGTCCGCATATCCTCTGTCCACACCTCCAGAGGCGCAAAGAAGTACACCGCCTGGAGTTCCTTCAGCAGCTTCTTCGCCGTATCCCGCAGCTCTTTTACTTCTGTCTTTTTCTCTTCCGACACACCGGGATCCTTCTTTGCGGAAAGCCGTTTCCACACAAAGCCCTCCGCCGCCGTCTTCATCCCGTCATACGTCTCTGCCTCCAGAAGATGTTTGGCCTCCCGCATATCCGATTCGATCATATCCGCATACATATACGGTCCGTCCGGCTCCTCACAGATCTTCCGCGCGCGTTCGAGAATCCCCAGAATATCCTCCGCCTTTCTTAAGACACGCTGCCTGGCGGTCACGGTTACCTCAGCTTCCTCCGCCTGCTCCGGGTCGATCCGGTAAGCCTCCACGCAGGATGCAAGCCACTGCCCCGGCCGGGGATAACTGCGGGAATATTCATAGAGGTTTAAGATGAGCTCCTCGATCTTTCTGTCATTTCTCCCGGTGCCGAATTTCTCCACAAACTCCAGGAACTTCTCATCTCCCGCGGCATATTCCTGCTCCAGCATCTCGTCCAGTACGTCCTGCTTCAGCAGCTTGAGTTCCCCTTCCTCCGCAATACGGAATCCCGGATCGATGCCGATGACGTGGAAATGATCCCGGATCACAGACAGGCAGAAACTGTGGATCGTCGTGATCTGGGCGCTGTGGATGAGCGTCGCCTGCCGCTCCAGATGAGCGTCCCCGGGGCGCTCTGAGAGCTTTTTCTCCACCGCGGCCCCGATCCTCTCTTTCATCTCCGCTGCCGCGGCCTCTGTAAATGTCACAATCAGCAACCGGTCCACATCTGCCGGGGCGGTCTCGTCAGTCAGTCTCCTGATGATGCGCTCCACAAGCACCGCCGTTTTTCCCGAACCTGCCGCCGCGGACACAAGGATATTGCAGTTCCGGAGGTCTATGACTCTCTGCTGTTCTTCTGTCCATTTTACTCCCATCGGTCTTCTCCTTTATCTTCCCCTTCATTTCCGCTTCCGCCTGTCTTCTCTTTCATCTTTTCTATGGCCTCTTCCATAGAATATTTCTCCAGTCTCCGGTAGCCGCATCCCTCGATCCTTGGATCAAAGCCGCAGATGTCCCGGAAGGGGCAGTAGTCACATCCGGTTGCGTCCCCCAGTTCGTAGGGAGCCGCCTGCACGTCCCCCGCATACATCTGCTCTTTCAGTTCCCGCTCTTTCTCTTTTGTATACGCAAGTACTGTGTCAAATGCCTCCGGCGGCAGCGCCCGGGAACTTTTGCTTAAGGAACCGTCCCGGTTTCTTCCCAGCGGATAAAGCACAGACGTACCGGAGAGGTCATGTTCCAGATGCTCCACAATCTCCCCGCTCCCGTTTATAATCCCGTCCAGACGGAGTTCTTTCAGAATACTCTTTTCCACTGCCTCGTCAGTGTCCTCTCTGCCCACGATGGGATCCTGAATGCGGTAGTAGAAGATTCCCGCAGGCACCACCTGTTTCCCGGGATGACGTTTCTTCTCCACCTCCACAGCCGCATTCATATAGACGGGGAGCTGCATCTGCAGCCCGTGATAAAAAGCGGTAATGTCAAACGCTTTCATGCCGGTCTTATAGTCGGTCACCTTTACATAAACTTTTGACTCGTCCTCGCAGGTATCAATGCGGTCGATCTTCCCGCTTCCGAATTTCAGTTCATACCCGCTCGGCACAAAGTCCCCTTTCTCCAGCTGCTTTGTCAGCGCCCAGACCGACCGGCGGATCAGGCGCTTGATCCGGTGGATCATATATTCGTTTCTTGCACTGCTGAAAAGGACGGTATTTCCATAATCGATGACACTTTCTTCCACACTCTCTTCGATCAGTTCATCCCGTTTCTCATCTGTCATCTCCGTCCAGTTTAATTTCTCCCGCTCTGCTTTCCGGGCGAAACGCTCCAGTGCCTGATGGACGATATTTCCCAGATCCATAGTCTCGAACCCGTATTCTTCCCGGTCGGACAGACGCAGCCCGTAGTTCAGGAAATGGGCGTAGGCACAGGAGGCGAACTGCTCCAGCCGGGTCACGCTTACATAGTCCGGATCGGAATACAGTTCTCCCGCCGTCTCTTTTCCGAGACTTTTCTCCTGCCGTCTTAAAAATCCGGCACGCAGGACCTGACTGAGCGCAGTCCGGCTCTTTTCATCCCCCGCGAACCAGGTATAGAGTTCCTTCCACTCCTGCCCCACTCCCTGCCTGCGGTCCCTTATGCCTTCCGCGAGATAGCGGATTCCGGTCTTTCTCGTCAGCTCCCGGTACGCCAGTTCCCTGTTCTCCTCATCCCGGGTCCTGATGTCCGGGAAGAGCCTGCGAATATCCTGGATGAGATAGGCGGGACGCAGGGTCTTCCCCTCGCCGGAAACCTTAGACCAGGACAGGCACAGGTACTCTGTGGGCTTTGTCAGATTCATATAGAGATAAAATTTCTGAGCATAGAGCTTCTCCTTCGGCCCCGGCGAGAGCTCGATCCGGGCGTCCGCGAATTTCTCCCGGTCCCGCTCCGAAAGAAGCCCCCTGGCGCCCGCGTTCCCGGGCAGGAGGGTGTCGTTTGCCCCCACAAAGAACAGTGCCCGGATATTCCGGATTCTGGTGCGCTCCATATCGCCGATAACTACCTGGTCAATGCTCGGCGGGATCACGCCTACCTTCGCCTCCTCCAGTCCGGCGTCCAGAAGACCGCAGTAATCCTTCAGGGCAGTCTCCTCGTCCCCCAGAAGCTCCACAAACCTGTCAAACAGTTCCATGGCGATCCGGTATACCTGGGAGTATTCTTTGGCCAGGGCAAGTTCCCCCTCCGCCTGAAACCGGTCTTCCATTGACTTAAGCTGTTCCTGCAGCTTCTCCCGCACCAGATGCTCATACACTGCCAGCGTAATATCCCGCACCGTCTTTCTGCGTTTCTTCAGAATGATCATGAGCGGATCGATTTTCTCCACAAAGCGGACACGCAGATGATTCAGATCTGCCAGCGCTTCCCCGTCTGTCCCCGGCGTCCGTCTCACCCATGCCTGCTGCCATTTCTTATATCCTTTGAGTCCAAGGGCAACCACATAGTTTTCCATCCGGTCCACTTCGTCCGCCGTGAATCCCGTAAGTCCGGTGCGCAGATGCCGGAACACGCTCTCATAGGTAAACCCTTCCTCCGCCATGGAGAGGAGGCTGCGCAGATACTCCACGAAGGAATTCAGGAGAATGCTTTTCTTGTAATCCATAAACACCGGGATCTCATATGCTGCGCACGCCTTTTCCAGCACATCCGCATACACATTCATATCCGATGTAATCACGGCGATGTCACGGTAGCGGAAGCCTTTTTCCCGCACAAGCCGGCGGATCTGCTCCGCCGTGTGCATGGCTTCCGAACGCGGATTTCTGGACTCGTGAAGGGACACCGCGCTCTGCTCTTCCTCCCAGGTTCTCCGGGAATAGCGGAACAGCTCCGACTCCAGGAAAGCCATCACCGGATTCTCCCGGAATCGCCAGGGCGGTGTCTGGCAGAGTTCTGCCGGATCGTCAATTTCTGTATTCACCTCCTGTGCCGTCTTTACAAGAGACGTCACCATCTGCTTGCTTAAGCCAAAGAGCTGGTACGGATGGCGGTACACAAAAGGGTCTTCCCGGCGGTCCATCTCCACGGTAATCATCACTTTTTCACACACCCGGAGGAGTTCTCCCAGAAGCCGGTTCTGCACGGGGGTAAATCCGGTGAACCCGTCCAGTGCGACAACGCTCCCTTTCAGAAGCTTCGACCGGGGAACCATGCCGCTCAGCACATCGAGCATTTCCTCCTTCGTGATATACCGCTCTTTCAGGAACTCCTCAAAGCCTTCATAGACCTTCCGGATGTCTTTCAGCTTATAGTACAGATAGCTGTCCGGGTCAATACCCTCCATGAACTCGTCCAGACGTTCAAAGCCTACGCCGTACTGGGTAAACTCCGAGATCACAGACTTTACCTCGCTGATGTATCCCTGCTTCTTCAGATTGCCCTTAAGTACCGTCAGTTCTTCCTCATAGCCGCCTGCAATCCTGCGCAGAACCAGGTTCTTGCCCTCATCGTCCAGAACCCGCAGATGGTCCTGCCCCTGTTCCTCGAATACACGGTGGGCAAGCCTGCCGAAACTTAAGACGTCGATATTCATAATCCCTCTCCGTGGATGTGCCCGGCACAGCTCCCTCTGGGTCTCCATGGTAAACTGCTCCGGAACAAGGACAAGATAGTTCTTCTGCGGACAGCGGACCGACTCCTGCACAATATGCTGTATCAGATAATGGGATTTTCCGCTTCCGGAATTCCCGAATATAAACTGTAATGACATGGGATGCCTCCTGAATTCTGTGTCTGATTCTGTGTCTGATTCTGCGTCTGATCCTCCGGCGGAAGACCGGCCGGAGGATATGTGAACTGTATCTATTATATCCTTTCCCCGGACACGCCACAACAAAAATCTGCAGAGGCGGCGTACAGCAGAACAGAGCGCCGCGCAGAGGAGATTTCCTCTGCCGCAGCGCTCTGTTTTATTTTGCGGAATTACAGGATCCGTATATTAATTATTCTACAATAATCCTTACCCTGTCCAGATTGCAGACCTGCGTGAAAATATCGTCCGCGTCTCCGTCCCTCTGGCTGGTGATCCGCACAGACGCGAAATGAACGCCCGGTTCCTCATACTTACAGTTTATCTCGGATACCGCACCATGGACGCCGTCTTTTTCTGTGCGCTTCACTTCCCCTTCGATCGGGAAAAGTCCCTGCGCCGGCACGGAATACGTCCAGTTATCATTCAGGTCAAAGCGCGCGGACGTGATCTCTCCGGCGTTCTCCGGCATGGTCATCTCCGCCTTAAGGGTAAATTCTTCCCCTGCGCGGACATGAGCGCACTTTTCACCGTTCACGGTAAGCCGCACACCCGCCTGCATGCCGCGCCTGCGTGCCGCGTCCGGCTCCTCCTCGATCTGTCCGCCGCTTCTCCGGTACACGGTTGTTCTGAGAGGTTCCTTTCCTTCCATAACCCAGGCTGCCATGTCAAGCAGCGCCTGGAAGAGCGCCCCTTTATAATTGACGGACATATTATTCTCCAGCCAGGTGACGTCCCCGTGCATGCACCGCTGCATGTAGTAAAGCCTGTAATCATCCTCATTTCCGCGGGACTCGATCACTTTTCCCCTGTACCAGTCCGCGCTCCAGGGGCAGGTGGATTCATCCATGAGCGCCTGGATCATGATGACCCTGCACTGAATGTTCCCATCCTGCACGGTCCCTGTTCCCGTAAAGCTGTATCCCATAACATTCTGCCGCTGGGGCAGGGCCGGCGTCCCGTCCTCTTTGCGGAACTGGTCCCATGCGTGAAAACTTAAATCTGCCGGAACCTGGTGTCTGTAATAGGACTGGATGGCGATATAGTCGGAATTGTCAAGCGTCAGCCTGTCTCCCGGCTTCACTCCCGAAAGGATGTCCCGGAGCGTTTCCCCGCTGCCGCCCATACTGACCGTAATATATCCGCCGCCGTTTTCGCCCGGGTACACCTGATCCATCATGAGCTGTTTCCCCGCCGCACTGCCGCTCTCAAAAGTAACGGACACTCCCCGCATGTACAGATTTTTCCCCTCCGGAAGTCTTTCCAGCTCGATCCAGGAATCTTTTCCTTCAGCGATCATCTTCTTCCAGGCGTCGTCCACGCCGCTGCGGCTGTCGGGTTCTCCGTTTCCGTTCTCTTCCTGTTCGGGGAGACGGACACTTTTCACCGTTCCCTCAAACTGCAGTCTGTCCTTCGACGCACTGCTCTTCGGGTCCGCTCCCATATATCCCGGGACAGTCCAGAAATCCGAAAAATATCCGGGATCCATCCGTTTGATTCCCGGCATGAGCACGGGGAGGGACAGGTCGCTGAACTGCCCCTTCGCCTCGGGATACCAGGCAAGCGGCGGAATTCCCATACTGGTCAGTTCCCGGAGCATGTCAGCCTCATCCCGGTCCAGACCCTCGTACATGTCTCCGCTGCCGCCGGCGTCCAGATGATCCAGGATCTTCGGGAACGCGTTCCGCAGGACGCGCTCTCCCTGGACATGCATGGTAATCGTGTTTGGCAGGGACGCCGGGGTTCCGATCACATACGGAACCGCGCCGTCCCAGGCATCCGTATTTTCGATGCACGCCATAGTCTTGTATCCTCCGCCGCTTCCGCCGTATACGATCCCCGCCGGACGGGAGCAGGAATAGATCTCCATGGCCTTTTTTCTGCTGAACTCGGCGACCGCCGCGCTGGATTTCCACCGCACCGTCTCATCGGGGTCCGGGGCGAACATATCTTTTACTCCCATATTGCTCTCCACGAAATACGCTCCGTGAAGGATCGAGAACAGAATCACATCATCCGCCCCTGTGGCCGCGAACGCCGCCATCTCCTCGTCCGGTCCCGGAAACGGGGACAGATACTGGAAGAAAACCCCCCGGTACTGTTCCGGATCGGGAAAGTGGATGCTGAACTTTACCGCTTTTTTCCGGAAGCCGCCATGGATATAGCGGTAAGCCGTCTCTTCTCCTTTTGCATTCTTCCTTGTTCTCGTCTCGTCAATGTCGATATAGGAATCCTGATAATCAGGATCTTCCAGTACATGATAGATCTGCTTTCCCATGGTCTTATATTTTCTCCTCTTCTGATGCTGCGTAAAATCCTCTGTTCCTGCCGTCCACATAACGGTCCTGCCCGATCCGGAATTCTCCGCTCAGACGGATGTCCTCCGATGAGCTTCCGATTTCCGCCAGGAAAGTTCCCTTCTCTACCTTCCAGCGCATCTTCCGGTCCAGGAACGCCATCTGGTCCGCCCGCATGATGAATGTCACCCGCTTCTTCTCCCCCGGACTGAGACCAACACGCCGGAAGCCCGCCAGTTCTTTTACCGGGCGCGTCATACTGGCATAGCAGTCCGTCACATACATCTGCGCCGTCTCCACGCCATAGCAGTCTCCGGTGTTTTCCAGTTCAAAGGAGAGCCGGATCTTACCTTCGCCCTCCTCCTTACGGATTTCCATGTTTCCGTAAGAAAATGACGTGTAGGAGAGTCCGTGTCCGAAGGGATACCTGGGTCTGTGGGGAGCATCCAGATAATCGGGAAATCCGATGCTCTCACTCTGATGCCAGCAGGACCCGTTGGGATGATTATAGCAGACCGGAATCTGTCCCGCATTGTAAGCCACACTGACCGGAAGTTTTCCTGACGGACTGATCCTGCCGGTCAGCACATCCGCAAGGGCACATGCTCCCATTTCCGACGGATTCCACGCTTCGATCAGAGCGCTGCAGACCCGGTCCGCCGTATCACTGGATACCGGTCTTCCGTTAAAATGGACCCCCACTACCGGTTTCCCGAGCTTTTCCAGTTCTTTGAGGAAGATCTCCTGACATTCCGGCAGGTTGATATTCGTGCTGTCCACGCCTTCTCCCATGGAGGCGATAAAGTTGCATCCGTACTTCCCTCCCAGCGTCACAATCACAAGATCCGCGCCTGCCGCGAGTTCCAGGGCCTCCGCATGGCGGGATGTGTCATTTCCCGCGAAAGGATAGCCGTAAGCATAGCCGACCTGCGCGTCCGGAAAGCGTTCCCTCAGCTCTTCATACAGGCTCCGTATCCCCGGCTTCTGGTGCTTCAGGATCTCCTCAAATACCGGGGATTCTGCCTGGATCTTTGTTCCCGGAATCCGGGCCACGTTCGCCGTCGATTCATTCTCCGTGCGCTCGCCTCCCAGTCCTGCAGTGGTGGTGATCACCGCGTATTTTCCCTCGGCAAAGGTAAAATGTGTATATCCTCCGAAAAAGCTCCGGGCAGTTCCCGCGTGCCAGCCGATCACCGCGATTTTCTTTCCGGCATACCGCTCCGGACCGGCGGGAAGCACTCCGTCATTTTTCAGCAGCACGGCGGATTCCCGGGCCGACTCCAGGGAAACCTGCTCGGCCTCCGGTCTGAGCTTTTCATATACGGCCTGCTGTTCCCCGGGATCGAGGCAGAACGGATGCTCGAAGAGCCCCATGCGGAACTTTGCCGTCAGCACCCTCCTCACAGCCCGGTCCAGGATCTCCGGGGCCGCGCTTCCGTCCGCGAACCGTTCTGCCAGTTCGTCCCCGTAAGCGTTTTTATCCGGCAGTTCCACATCCAGGCCGGCATCCATACATCGGTATCCCGCATCCGCAAGCGTCTCTTCGACTTTCTGTACGGTATGGACATTTGAGATGGCGCAGTAGTCCGCCACCGTCATCCCGTCAAATCCCATCTCTTCCCGCAGCAGTCCCGTCAGATACTCTTCTGTCGCCGAGACCGGCGCGCCGTTAAGCGAGCAGTAGCATGGCATAATTCCTTTCAGCCCGCTCTCCGTGACCGCTGCCTGGAACGGTCTGGCGTACACCTCACGCAGTTCCCTCTCCGATATTTCGGCGTCAGCGCCGTGTATCCCTCCCTTTGACTCATGGAATCCAAGAAAATGCTTTGCCACTGCGTCCGTATGGCGGCCGTCCAGGGACGCGCCCTGGAGTCCTCTCGTATATGCCGCGCCCATGGCAGACGCCAGGGCCGGATCTTCCCCGTATGTCTCGCCCTGTCTTCCCATGCGTGAATCCCGGGAAATATCCAGCACCGGCGCGAAAGTCTGGGTGACTCCCGCAGCCTGCTCCTGAATAGCGACCACATGCCCGATCCGTTCTTCCAGAGCCGGATCAAAAGATGATGCTCTTCCGATTCCGGACGGAAAACTTGTAGAATCCTGGAGAAATGCGCCGCACAGCCCTTCCATATGGAATACAGCCGGAATATGGTGCTCGCTCAGCTCCATGACCGTCTCCTGGATCTCCCTCTGAAAACGCGCGATCTCATCCCAGTCTTTCAGGTCCCTCATCTCGATACAGCTTATGTGGCCTGCGCCGGCCGGATAATTCTTGCGCAGTATCTCCGTCTCCCCGGGCTTCTGCGGCCACCATCCTGCCACCTGCCCCATCTTCTCTTCCAGGCTCATTTTTCCCAGCAGGTCCTCCGCTCTCTCCTCCGGGGAAAGAGAAGTATCCAGATATTTTTCCATCCTGTATGATCTCCCTTCTTTCATCATTCGGTTATTTTCATTCTGCTGCTCCTGTCTGTTCTTTTGCCGCTCTGCGCGCCTCGATCTCTTCCCGGATCGCCGGCATCTTTTTATCCAGCTTGTAGAGGAGCAGGGCTGCCGCCACAATCGCCCACAGAACAGCCGGGATCGTGGAGTAAAGGTTACGGATCATACTGACCGCGCTGTCCGGGATCAGAGCCGCATCGTCCACATAACCGGACGCACTCAGAAGGATGCCGAGCACACCCGCTCCCAGAGCGGAAGCCACCTTGATGGCAACACTGGTCACGGAATTCAGGGTTCCTTCCATACGGCGGAATCCTTTCCACTCGTTAAAGTCCGCGCACTCGATAATCATCAGATTGATCAGCATGGAGATCGGCGCGCTCCCCATACCGAACAGGATCGCCGCGGCGGAGAGCAGCGCTGTATTCGCTCCGGCGATAAAGTTCAGGGCATACCCCGCGGCACTTAAGATACAGCCGATCATGATCAGTCTGGATATACTGATTCTTTTCAGAATGGCCGGCACAAAAAGCATAAGCGGGATCGAGAGCATCTGGAAAGCGCTGACCAGTCCGAGCAGGCTCAGGTTATTTACGATGTATTTGAAGTAATAGTTCCCGACGCCCATATTTGTCACGAAGTTGCTCACAAACAGGACAAGCGCCACGATCCAGATATAGGGATTTTTCGTCAGTGTGGTCTTTACGTCCGAGAGTGTGACTTTTTCTTCATTCTCACCGGACGCACTGACGTCCGCGTCTACTGTCTCCTTGATGAAGAAGAATCTCATAATGCCGATGATCGCCATGGGGATCGCGATGCAGGCCATAAGGAAACTCCATCCCGAAGATGAGTTGCCGTATGTATCCACCAGTGCGGGCGCCGCGATGTTAAAGGCTGCCACACAGACCATGGAAAGGATCGCGCCTCCGGAGCTTAAGCTTACGTACTGCTCCTGATACCGGAATGCCCGGCACATGTAGACGGTGTTGTCTGCCTGCAGGAAGGTATAGAACACACTGTTGACGAGGGCGTACATGCAGAGAACCCATGCGGATTTCGCCACAATGGAGAACTCCGGCGGACAGCTGAACATCAGCCAGATAGAGAGCCACATACCGATGATGCACCACTCGTACGGTCTTCCTTTGCCCCATTTTGTATTTGTCCGGTCGACAATATAGCCGGCGAACACATCCGTAACTCCGTCCAGAAGCCTGCTGACAACCAGCAGAATACCGACCAGTGCAGGCGGCATACTCAGCGTGTCGGTGCAGTACAGCGTCAGATATCCGACCACCATAAGACCGATTCCCTGGGAGATGGCCCGGCTGTTCCAGGCAACGATTTTTCCGACTCCTACTTTCTTTGGATCTTTTTGTTTTTTCACGATCAGGAACCTCCTCTGTCTTTTTTCTCATATTTCTTTTCGCAGGACTTATTGTACAATACATATTCTTCGATCAATGTCAATTATTTTGGTTCTCTGTCAGAATTTTTGCTTTAATACACAAAAAAAGTACCAGTTTCTGCTTTCATGCAGCAGTCTGGTACTCTTTTTTTTACTCATCTGTCTGCCTTATTCCTCCCCGTTCTGCAAAACTCCGGTATTCCACAGGAGTCATGCCTGTGATTTTCTTAAAGACAGCGCCGAAATAGCTGGGCGAGGAAAATGCCAGTATATCGCTGATCTCCTGGGGGCTCCGTCCGGTTTCCAGCAGAAATTTCGCCTCCCGCACCTTGCACTCCTGTATGTGCCCGGTAACGGTCTTTCCGTTCGCCCTCCTGAATTCCGCAGACAGATAGGATTCATTCAGATGCAGCGCCTCCGCGATGACCGCCGTGCTCAGTCTGGTGTAAAGGTGCGCCTGCACGAAACTGTTCACTCTCCTGGAGAGCATATCGCCGCCTCTGATCTCATTTGCGCTGCGGATCCGGTTCGTATAATCCAGGGCGAACCTGTAAAAAATCCGGTCCAGATCCGGGACACTCTCCGTCCGCATGAGAAGATCCAGATAGTATCCGGAGAGGTTTCTTGCCTGTTGGACGTCCACCCCCTCGCTGATCGCGATCCTCGACATCACCATATTCGCGCCGACCACATAGCTGCGGCGTACGCTGGAATTTACAGACAGCTTATCCGCGGAGGTATTCGTCCGAAACATGCTCTCATCAAAATATCGTTTCAGTTCCTCTACTTTTCCGTACCGGATCATCGCATTCATGATCCTTTCTTCGTCTTCCTCCTGCTTCTCTTCATTCTCAGGCAGCTCCATCGGATAATCCTCCGAACCGATAAATATTTTCTTCCATTTCAGTTCGATTCCCGGAATATCTTCCACGGTCCTGCCATTGAAAATGCAGTCCAGGAAACGCAGGTATTTCTTCATGTGGTAGAAATCACAGAACGCAAAATCATTGATAATCTTCTGAAAGGTCCCCGCGTCCTTCGTTCTGTACCCCAGAGCGCCCAGTATCTGCCTGCACTGGGCGATGGAACATTCGTTGGCGGAAGACGGGCCGAGCAGAATCAGGTATCCCCGCCCGCCAAAGAAAAAGCCGCCGAAAAAGAGATTCTCCGGGGTATGGCTGATCCAGATCCCGGGAAGTTCTTCCGGAAGAGATTCCACCAGAAACATGGGAATATTGAAATCCCGCTTTTCCCCGTGTCCTTTAAAGACCAGTTCCCTCTGTTCGAACACGCTCACCGGGAGCTCCGATGCCTCTGAAAACTGTTTTAACACCTCAAAATGATCCATATCTTTCACTTCCTTCGGAATTATTCTCCTGATTTTTTTATCATATCATAAAACCTGGCAAACTCATATCACATGATCATGAATTTCCGAAAACCGGACAGTCACCGCCGGTACCCGTCCGGCCGTTCCGGACCGGAAGCCGGCTCTTCCGGTGCGCGCGGAAAGGTTTCCGGGCCAGAAGCCCGTTATCCCGTTCCGAAAAACATTTCGGGGATGAGCAGAAAAAGGGGCAGCATGTAAAAAACAGGTTTCCCTGATCTTCACACGCTGCCCTTTAATTTTCAGTCTGTTTCCGGTTATTTTCTCTATTTCAGAAGATTTAAGAGCGCGCTCTTCGGCACCGCGCCGATCTGCTTTGCCGCTGTCTGTCCGTTTCTGATCACGATGAACGTCGGAATACTCATCACACCGTATTTCTGGGCCAGTTCCATCTGCTCGTCGATGTTGATCTTGCACACCTTTGCATCGGATACCTCATTGGAGATCTCTTCCACTACCGGTCCCATCATCTTGCACGGTCCGCACCAGTCTGCGTAGAAATCAATCAGTACCGGCTTGTCGGACTGCATTACTTCCTGCTCAAAATTATCTGCTGTTAATTTGATCACTGCCATGTTTATATCCTCCTTAAAATTCATCTGCTTTTTTCTGTTCTGGGTTTAGTATACCACATTCCCGCAAAATTTCCGTGATAAAATCACAAAGTTTTATATTTTCCCCAGTCCCTTCGCATCTGTAATCTCCACTTTTCCCCTGGTAAGTTTCACCAGCCCGTCCGCCTGGAACTGTTTCAGCAGCCTTGTGACCACCTCTCTTGCAGTCCCCGCGTCCCGCGCCAGCATCTCGTGGGTAATGGCAAGTTCATCGCTTTGTTCCAGCGCCCGGTGTTCCAGAAGAGCCGATGCCAGTCTGGATGCCACATTTGAAAACACATACTGGTTAAAGAGCCACATAATATCCGAAAATTTCTCCGATATCATTTCCATGGTATAGTCCTTCACAGAACCGCTCTCTTCGTACAGTTTCCGGTAAACCTTCTTCGGGACGGTGCAGATCACACAGTCCGTCTCCATCTCCATATCCAGTTCCACATCCATTCCGTTTAACATGCATGCCGCGCTTAGAATACTCACATCTCCGTCCAGCAGGCGGAACAGGGTAATATCGCCGCCGCCAGGAGAAGTGATGAACACACGCGCCCTGCCGCTCTCAATGATCTGTACCCCCGCGCATTCACCGCCTCCGAAATGCAGCCCCGTCTTCTTCGGACACTCTGTCCTCGTCACTCCGCTGATCATTTCTTCCTTCTGGCTTTCACTTAAACTATCCCAGAAAGGGAACGACCGTTCAAGCAGATGCCGTATATCTGCTGCCTGATTCAAATCTGCTGATGTTCTCATATTATCCGCTCCTTTTTCTCTTCCCGCGGGAACCGGATCACAATGTCCACGGAAAACAGATGATCCCGGGCGCTGTAATTCATCATGCCCCGGAGCCCGCGCACAGTCCGTTCCACATTTTTCAGCCCGAGGCCGTGCAGATCTGCTTCTTCTTTCCGGGTCTTTTCGGAGAATTCGCCATATGGATTATCCATGTGGATCAGCAGGATTCCGCCTGTATAATTCATGGAGAAATTCACCCGGATATTCCGGGCATTCTTCTCCCGAAGCAGCATGCACGCCTCCCGGGCATTGTCAAACAGGTTGCCGAGAATAACAATCATATCTGTCAGCGGGAACTCAATGTCCGATGGAATCAGCACATCCGCATTACAGCAGATTCCCGCCTGCTCTGTTTCATTTATTTTCATATTCAGAAGAGAATCCGCCGGAAGGTTTCCCGTCCTGATCCTCTGCCGAAAGTTCTCCAGCCTGCCTGCCGTTGCCTCCAGATATGCCCCCAGTTCCGCCTGTTCCCCGTTTTTATACAGGGCGGTCAGGGTCCGGAGCTGGTTTTTCATCTCATGGCGGATCTCACGGACCGCCTGGTCTGCTTTTTCATTTTCTTGATATTGTCTCTTCTGATACTCGATCTGCTGAAGCAGAAGCGCGTTTTCCCTGTCTGCGGCATAAGCTTTTGTAAGCTCCCGGTAAAGCACAAACACCAGGAGGTTGACCGCCAGAAAGATCGTCTGCACAGGCAGATGGAGAAGCGCCGCCTCCCGGACAGATCCGCTGTAGCAGCCGGTCAGCAGCGCGGTAAGCGGCGTTCCCGCGAGGCACAAAACCGGGATGGCACAGAGCAGCGCCCACATTTTCCATGTCAGCTCCTCCCCGGAATTCCCGCTGAACTTCATAGACAGATACACAATCACCCAGAACAGAATATGATATGCCGTCAGCCCGTAGAGATACCACCCTTTCGGCAGAATATTGGTAATATCATTGATCACAAACAGTACCGACACATTCAGGCTGAGCAGGGCTGTGCAGAACAGAACCTTTTTCCTGAAATCCGGGGGATAAAACCCGACAACCAGAATACAGATCCAGAAAATGAAAAATGATACCGCCACATTGCCCGTCAGATGTCCCCATGTCACAATGCCGGCGACCAGGACAGCCATCCCTGCATAAACCATGTGTCTGCGCCTTCTGATTTCCCCGAAGGAGCGCCTCATCAGTTCCAGAGTAACCAGAATATCAATCCCGCACAGGACAAGATCCGCGGCGTATGCCGTAATGCCCCCAATCAAAGTAATTCTGTCCGTCATTTCCCGCACCGCCATTTTACAAATCTAAAATACTGCTCCTTTACCGACGGCTTATATCTTCTGCTGACCGGAATGCTTTCCCGGCTTTGGAGAACAAGAGTATTTTCCCCCACAGAAAATATTTTCTCCATGTTTACAATATATGAGGCGTGGCAGCGCACAAACAGCGCTTTGTCCAGTTCCTCTGCAACTTTTCCGATCCGCCCGTAAAAGACATATTCTCCCTGTTCCGTACTGATCCGGACCTTTCTTCCCTGTGCCTCGAAGCAGAAAATGTCCGAGCACGGAATCTGGTACTCCTCCCTGCCATTCTGAAAAAAGAACAGGCTGCCAAAAAGGCGGAGATGGTCTGCCGCCTGCAGGAGCACTTTTTCAAAAGCCTCGCAGGTAATCGGTTTTCGCAGGAAACGGAACGGAAGTACCTCAAAAACCTGATACACATATTCGCTGTAATCTGTAAGGAAAATGATCAGACAGTTCCGGTCCTTTTCCCGGATCCGGGCTGCGGTCTCGATGCCGCTTAACCCCGGCATGGAAATGTCCAGGACAAACACCTGCCAGCTTTCTCCCGTTTTTTCCATATATGCGAGGAGTTCTTCCCCGGAGGAAAAGGAATCATATGTGACAGAACTTCCCGCCGGGATATTTCCTTCCCGGATATATTCCTCCAGCTGGGAAAGCACCGCCCTGTCATCATCGCAGAACGCAATCCGCATGTACTCCACCTCCGTTGTCCCGCATATCTGTCAGCATTTCCTGTATACAGGATTTCCGACATGTTCCATTATACTGAATAAAAAATGGGATTTCAATATACCATCCGAACCGGTTATGACATTTCGTCTGTCCGGTTATGGCACTGTGGCAAATTTCCTTCTTTTTTCTGGTATGCTTTGGAAAGATGCCGATGGAATTCCCGGCATCACAGAAATCAACAGAACATAAAAATACAAAAAGTTCAAGGAGGAAGTAAAATGAACCACCCACAGAACACATTTCATCAGAATCAGCCGCACAACACTACAGGAAAACAGAAGGTTTTTCTCATCCTGACATGCCTCTCCGCCTTTCTCTTCATGATGATTACGGTTACAGCATCCCTCTCCCCGTATGCACAGTTCGGAAATGCCAACCGTTTCGGAAGCGAAGGCATGTTCCAGGCAGTCTTTTTTATCGCTGCAGTATATTTTCTTCCCCTCATCCTGTATACAATGGGGCTTAAAAGCATGCGCTTTATCCTTGCCGCGGTCACAGGGATCTTTACCTTAAGTGCCGCCGCAATTCTGGTAATCCTGCCTGTTCTGGCTGCAGCACCGGTCCGTAACCTGCTGGAATCCGCAGCTGGCACTGCCATTTCCGCGGGATACGAGTGGGCAGCCGTCGCCATGTGGATACTTAGCGCGGCGGAGATCATCGTAAATATCCTGTGGTATGTAAATTGGGGAAGCAGTAAAGCCTGACTTTACTGTACCTTGCCTGCCTAAAATTTTAAGAATTCTATAATATTTTCTGCACCGATTCATCACATTCCGGTGCTAAAGTTCCTTTTAGCCGGGGTAAAAAGAGGATCCCGCATCCCAGAATAAATCCAGGATTTTCCGCTTGCATGCACAGCTGAACCATCCTGGCAGTAAACCGGCGAAGGGAGTATAAAATGAAATGACAAAAGACGAGTACTACACTCTGATTTCTCCGTACACAGACGCTATGAACACCATTCTCACACGGCTGGAAATATTGAGCCATAAGGCGGAAGAACAGGACAAGCCCTGCCCGATTCACGGAATCACGAGCAGAATCAAAGAGAAGACGAGCATTGAAAAAAAGCTCAGGAACCATGGATTTGAAGAGAGCGCAGAAGACGCCCGGGCACAGCTCCATGATATTGCAGGCGTGCGCGTGATCTGCTTTTTTGAATACGATATCTGTCATCTGGTAAAATGCATGAAAAAGCAGTCGGATCTGATTATCATAAAGGAGAAGGACTATATCACCACGCCGAAACCCAATGGATACCGAAGCTACCACCTGATTGTCGGCGTCCCGGTCTACTATATGGACGGTATGGAGTATTATCCGGTAGAGATCCAGTTCCGCACGATCTCCATGGATTTCTGGGCTGCCATGGAACACCGGATCTGCTATAAGAACCAGCCATTCAATGAGCTGGAGATGAGAAACGCATTCCGGCAGTATTCAGAGATACTGGAAAAGATGGAGAAGTCATTTGAAGTATACAGTGAAAACAACTAAAATGAAGGCAGATAAGTAATTATGGGGCAGCGGTGTCTGGTTCCGCTGCCCCCTGTATATCAGAGACTGACTCCGGCGTCTGCCGGCAGTCCCATAACAATTTTCTCTGTTATACTGCTTTCTTTCCGTGTGCCTTGTCCCAGTCGGCATTTGCCTTTTCCACTTTCAGGAAGTACATAACAACCGCCGTAAGGGCTACTGCGATCAGCGGGAAGAAGAGGTACATAAAGTTCAGCATATTGATCGCGGACTGCGGCTGGTCTGCCGCGCCGTTAATATATCCGCCTGCATCCAGAAGGATTCCGCATAAAGCAGTTCCAAGGCCACCGCCCACCTTGATTCCAAGGGAGGAACAGGAGAACATGGCGCCTTCAATGTGCTTGCCCTGAGTCCTTACCGTATACTCAGATGCAGCAGAGATCAGCGCGTTGATATCTCCGGTAACCGGGCTGGTACATAATCCTGCCAGTGCAGCAGAAATCAGCATGAACGGGATGTTCATGGAAAGACCCGCGAATACAAAGCAGACACGGAAAATGGTAGCCGCACAATATCCGTAGAAGTTTACTTTATACATTCCCTTCATCTTTTTGATCAGAATAGGAGTAAATGCAAGTCCCACCACCATAGGCGCCATCTGCGCGGCACTGAACATACCAAGCGCAGCTTCATTCTTAAGCACATAGGTACACCAGTAAGCGCCAACACTTGTAATACCTGTCTGAATGTACATTAAAATATAGAAAATGGCAATCAGGATAAAGTACGGGTTCTTCAGAAGGAGTTTCAGTGATTCCAGGAAAGAAACATCTGATTTTACTTCTTCCGACTTTCCGGTAGCCTCATTCATATCTTCAACAGGAAGCTCCTTGACGGAAAATACCGAGAGGGTATTGACAATAAGTGAAACCGTTGCATAAATAAGAGCGATGTTACGCCAGCCTGTGGTTCCTCCGCCAAGCGGCTCTACCAGAAGCAGAGTAATAGAGGATACGACAATGTTCGTAACCAGGGAGAACATGAAACGGATGGACCCCATCTGCACACGTTCATTCACATTCCGGGTAATCAGGGACGTCAGGGAAGCATAGGCAATATTGTTTGCTGTGTAGAATACTGCATTCAGCAGTGTATATGTAATGAAGAAATACACATACTGTGCCGTCATTCCCCAGCTTGTCGGGATGGCAAAGATTGCGACAAGACAGATCACGTTTCCAATCTCAGCAAAAAGCATCCACGGTCGTGCCTTTCCCATTTTGGAATGCGTCTTGTCCATCAGGTTTCCAAACAGCACATCGGTCACGCCGTCAGCAAATTTTGAGAACATGATAAGGATACCAACGACAGCGGAGTTCAACCCGATATAATCTGTCAGGAATATCATGACAAAACTTGTAATAAGTCCATAGATACAGTTGGCTGCCAGATCTCCGGAACCATATCCTACTTTGTTATACCATTTTAAATATTTTTTCTCTTCCATGTATACATCTTTCCTTTCTCAAATAGGTATATTTTAAATACGAAAGATGTACACGAGCACACTACAATTATACTATACCCTCTGCACAGTTTTGTCAAGTTTCATCTGGATTTATTATAAATTTTGTGCAATATTGATAGAAAGCTCCGTCTTATACCAGGCTGTATCCGGCTCCCTTCCAAGCGCAAGATAATCAAATAAAATCTCCAGTGGTTTCCTGCCCTGTTTTTCCGGCTCCTGACAGATTGTTACCGCGATCTTTTCATTTCTCACCATTTCCCACTGTTCTCCGGTGATGAGGTCATTTGTGATAATCTTTACCCTGTGGGGCATCTCTGTCCTGGAGATATATTCGCAAATACTGTAATCTCCCGGATTGACCAGATAAATCACATCAATACCACTGTATTCCTCCAGCTTTTTCATCAGGTCTCCCTTTACCGACTCATAATATCCTTCCATGCCGAAAAAAATCTTATCCACGATCTCCATGTCCGGATACCGGTCCTTCATTTCATCCTCAAATCCTTCGATCCGTTCTGCGGAACTCTGGATATTTCCGGGGTCCATCGAAAGAATACAGACCTTTCCTTGTGCGTCTGTCATAAGAGATGCCACTCCGCAGGCAAGCCTGCCGGCCTGCCGGTAGTCACATCCGACATATGCCAGTTTCCACTCACAGGATGAATCCAGATTATAAGTAACAACAGGCACAGTTCCTTCTCCTCTCATCTTAAGCCAGGTGACCAGAGAATCTGCCGCTAGCCCCAGAACAGCCCATCCGTCAATCTGCGGCCGGGCCGGAATCAATGTTTCAAACATCCGGATCCATTCTTCATTATTTTCTATCGCCCTGGTAACAGGAAAAAACAAGACTTCTACGCCATACTGTTCCAGTTCCACCGCATACTCCTGTGCTGCCCGGTATACTGCCATATGGAAAGGCGCCGCCGCATTTTTCACATAAATAAACCCGATTTTCAGCTGCTTTTTTCTCGCTGCAAGTCCTTTTCCTGCCGGATTCGGGCGGTATCCCAGTTTCTCGGCGATCTCCCGGATCCGCTTTTCCTTATCCGGTGCCACCCTGCCCCGATTGTTAAGCACCCGGTCCACAGTACCTCTGGAAACACCTGCCTCTGCTGCGATATCTTTCATTGTCACCATATTCCAAGCTCCTTCACTCTTTCTTTTCAGAGAAACAGCATAGCACTTCCTCATTTATTTGTCAAAACACTCCCGGAAGTGTCTGTCGAAACGGCACTCCGGGAGTGTTGTTAAACTCCTGATATTCTATTCTGCCTCGATAATGGTTTGTACCGAGCCACAACCTTCGACGGTAAAGGTCACTGTAATAGTGCCCTTTTCACCGGTTGAGCGCACCACAGCCATCACATAGCCGTCATAGGTCGGGCAGACTGTATCATCATAGCTGTTTTCCGACTGCGGATCCGCATTTCCGAATCCCTGCAAGACACCCGTTCCTTCCACCTGCACGGAAACATTCCTTACCTCATACAGGTTCGGATAACCGGAAGCATCCTCCAGACCAACGGTAATATAGACCAGTTCCTGGCTGTCGGCATGAATCTTCTGCGTTTCTGCTTGGATCACGGGCCGCACTTCTTCTCCGGCTGTATAAAGCAGGAATTCTCCTTCCATCTGTCCGTTCCGGTATCCCACCGCTTTGAGTTCACCCGGATGATACGTCATCTCAAAGGGCGCTGTATATCCGTTTTCCTCTCCAGCAGGCTTTCTTCCCACAGACTCCCCGTTCAGGAAAAGCTCCACCTCCGGGGATGCGCAGTAGACATCCACCTTTGCCGGTTTCCCTTCATATCCCGGCCATGTCCAGCTTGCGATATTATCCTTAAACATCCACGGCGTCATACTATGCGGCTGTCCGTAACGGTTCACACGTTCCACTGCGATATAGGGCTCTTTTCTCAGCCCGAACACGATCTGGCGCAGATAGCTGACCGGACGGCGGTATCCTGTCAGGTCAATATCGCCGATATACGCGGCACGGTCCGGCCAGTTCGATGAGAAATTCGCCTTTCCGTCATAGTAGAATATACCGCATCCTGCCTCGCCCAGATAATCATATCCTGTCCATGTCATATCGCCGATCACATGGCTGTTCTTCTTCACAACATCCCAGAGCCTTACGATGTCTCCGGGGAATGTCTCGGTTCCGAGCACCACCCGGTTGGGGTTCAGCTGGTGTTCCAGGGCATGGCGCCCTGTCAGATAGTTGTACCCCGCAATATCGGTGGCGTCGGCAAACTCCTCCAGCCGCTCCGTCATTTTCGGATGGGCGGCGAATGCATCTCCGGTCTTTCCCGACATGACAAGAGACATCATATTATTAAGCAGATTGCTTCCGCCTGCGCCCTCTGCTCCTCCTTCCGCGCTTCCGCTCAGGTCACTTCCTGCTTCGCGGAGTACATCTGTCATGATCTCCTTCATACAGTCAGACGCCGCGATCAGACCGTTCGCGGCGCTTGTCGTAAAGCGGGTTGCGTCCAGTTCTTTGAATTTATCAGAGATCCTGCGGTTCATCTGTGCCCCCTTCGGCGTTCCGGCTTCCTGGATCTCATTTCCGGTAGAGTAGAGGATCACGCAGGGATGGTTGTAGTCCTTTTCGACAATCTTCTCCACGTCCTCCTCCCAGTGATAAACAAATTCCTGCGCATAATCGTTCGTATTTTTCGGTCTGGTCCACATATCGGACAGCTCGTCCATCACAAGCATGCCGATCCGGTCACATGCATCCAGCATGGCTTTTCCCATCGGATGGTGGGAACTCCGGATACAGTTAAATCCTGCTTCCTTAAGCTGTCTGCAGCGTCTTTCCTCCGCGCGGTAGTAAGTCGCCGCCCCGATAATGCCATTGTCATGGTGGATACAGGTTCCCCGCAGATTGACCGTCTTTCCATTCAGGCAGAAACCGTTCACCGGGTCCACGGAAATTTCACGGACACCAAACTTTTCTTCCACGCAGTCCATCTTCCCTCCGTCAGTGTTCAGAGATACCCGTGCCGTGTAGAGTTCCGGGCTGTCACAGTCCCAGAGCCTCGGAGCGGACAGGAGGATTCTCTGGCGCACGCCTGTCCGGTCCCCCCGGTAAACGGTAATCACCGTCTCATCTTCTGCGGCTGTATTTCCGTCCGGATCAATGATCTCCGTATGTACTTTAATCCGCTCTCCCTGAAGGCAGTCATTTTCAATTTTCACTTCAACCTCTGCCACCGCGGTGTCATGCCGGATATTCTTTGGCGTTATCCGTACTCCGTTGACCGGAATCCGCAGCATTCCGCCGGTGAAAAGATTGACACTCCGGTAAATGCCGCTTCCGGAGTACCAGCGGCTGTTGGGCTGCATACTGTTGTTGGCAGTAACACGGATCTCATTGTCCTCCCCATATTTCTGGAATTCATCGGCGCATACATAAAAGTTGGAGTATCCGTAAAGGCATCCGCCTGCATAGTCGCCGTTTATATATACCATTGCATGGGCATAAACACCTTCAAACTCAAAGATAACCGTCTGATCTTTCCATTCCTCCGGCACGTAAAACTTCTTCGTATACTGATAGACACCTCCCGGATAGAAACCGGACTGACTCCCTGAAACAGCATCAGGCGTCCTCTTTTCATGGATCATTGCATCGTGCGGGAGTTCCACTTTCTCCGACTTTTTGGAAGCGCCGTGAATCTGGTCTGCCAGGCCTCCGCCCGCCTTGTCCGTAAAATACCAGTCCGAATTAAACAACTGTTTCTGCATACTCTGTGTCTCCTTTCATTTTCCGGTTTATGCAGGAAACGGCTGAAGCGCCATGCCTCCCCAGCCGTTTCTTTTCCTGTGTTTCTTTTACAGGTCGATCTCTGTCTTTATCAGATCCTCTTCTGCCGAGCTGTTGCCTACATAGACAGAGTATCTCATATTTTCCAGTTTCCACTCCCTGTGGGTGGGATCGTACCATTTCAGTTTTTCCAGAGGAGTTGTGACCGTAACCGACTTCTCTTCCCCTGCATCCAGATGGATTCTCTGGAAACCGCGGAGCTGTTTTACCGGGCGGTCCACCGCGGAATTTTCAAATCCCACATAAACCTGGATAACCTCTTCTCCTGCCCGTTCCCCGGTATTTTTTACTTTCACGGACACTTTCAGATTCTCCCCGTCAGAATACGCTTCTGCATCCGAGAACCCGAATGAGGTATAGCTTAAGCCGAATCCGTATGGTATCAACGGTTTTACACCGTTCTTTTCCAGACGGGTATATCCGTGATAATACTCATAATACTGGTCGTAAGCTTCCCAGTCTACATAGGGAAGATCGTCTTCGGAATATGGTACCACGTAGGGAAGCTTTCCGGACGGGTTCACATCACCGTAAAGGATCTCCGCGATTGCGGTGCCGCCTTCCATTCCCGGATAGTAAGCCATCATCACAGAGTTCACGCAGTCATACCACTCTGTCATCATGATCATATTGCCGCCGACCAGGACAGCTGTGGACTTCGGGTTGACCGGTCCGACCTGCTGAAGAAGTTCGATCTCATCCGCGTGGAGTCCAAGGCTTGTCTTACGGTCACCGCCCACAGCTCCGGTATAGTTGTCCACTTCTTCTGCGGAGACAAACTCACCTTCATCATCATAATTGTATCCTACTACGAAAACAACCGCGTCAGACTCTGCCGCCAGCTTCTTCGCCCTCTCAATATCAGATCCATCGTCAAAGACCACTTCGCTTTCCGGATGAAGCTTCTTAAGCCCTTCCTCCGGTGTCACCACATACGGCGGCCGTACCCAACTGGAGCCATGATCACCGATGATCGCGGTATTCGCAAGTTTCCCGATCAGAGCCACCTTCCTTACCTGTGCGCGGTCAAGAGGAAGCACGCCGTTATTTTTAATCAGCGTAATCCCCTTCTCCGCAGCCTCCTTTGCCACTGCAATATGTTCCGGGCAGCCGACAACGGACATATCATATTCTTTATGATCCTTATCAAAAGCAAGAATGGTCCGGACAATGCGCAGAGCAGCTTCATTGATCTTCTCCTCCGGCACAAATCCGTCCTGCACAGCTTTCACCAGACGGTCTCCAAACTGCTGTGTCCACATCATTTCCATGTCCTGTCCGCCGTTCGCCGCTTCTACCGTGTCGCGTACGCCCCAACAGAAATCAGACATTACAAAGCCGTCGAAATCCCACTCTTTTTTCAGTACCTGGTTCAGAAGATAGTTATGGTGTCCGCAGTGCACTCCGTTATATCGGTTGTAAGAACTCATGATACTGGCAGCACCGGCGTCAACACAGTCCTTGAAATGAGGAAGATAGACCTCCTTCTCTGTACGCTGGTCGCAGGTCACACTGCATTTGAAACGCGCATTTTCCATATCATTAAATGCGTAATGCTTTACACACGCCATAACGTCCTCATCCTGAACGCCCCGCACCAGTGCCGCGCCCATCTGACCGACCTGGTAAGTCTCTTCCCCGTATGTCTCCTGGCTTCTTCCCCAACCGGGATTATACGGGAGATTGATACACACGCCAGCAAAAAGATTTCCGCCGAAGGCCCGTGTCTCTTTCCCGATACAGTGTCCGATCTTCTCCTCAAGTTCCGGGGAAAACGTAGCCCCCCGCGCCATAGATACAGGGAAACAGGTTGCCTGGTTATTTCCGCAGACAACGCCGCGCGGACCGTCTACAAACAGCATCGGGGGAACTTTCGGATCTTCAAGACCTCCGGCTGCATATGGAACCACATTGTAATGATTCTCATCGCTCTGCATTGCCTCAGCCATCTTTGCCATTGTATCCGAAGTCATGTGCTGCATATCAATATTTCCGCTCATCAGCCATACTTTCTGCTCCAAAGTCAGTTGGTCTACGATTTTCTGTGCCTCTTCTGTAAAAGAAAGCCTATATTCTTTTGTCGCCCGCATTTTTTCATTTCCTTTCTGTTCTTTTTTGGTGTGTGCTCGTGAACATGATTTTATTATAGACTTGTGCAAATCGTTTGTCAAATAGAATTTTTACATCTCGTCATTGTTCAATATATACATCTATTTTTTGTTAGAATCAGCAGGATTTCCAAAAAAATAAATAAAATCTTCTCCCAAATCCACTCTTTATACTGATATTTGATGTATCCATCAGTCCCATCCTTTTTTGCATTTTAAAGACGGACGAGAGACAAAACAGGACGTAGTGAAATTGAATTTCACTACGTCCCCGAATTATGCTTCGTCTATCGCTTTTCCGATATCATGCCGCATATATTTATTCTTGAACTGTACCCACTCTGTCGCCGCGTAGGCATTCGCCCGGGCTTCTTTCAGATCTTTCCCTTTTGCCGTCACGCCGAGCACTCGTCCGCCGTTTGTCACGATCTGGCCATCCTGGAATTTTGTTCCCGCATGGAAGCAGTAATACCCTTCATGCTTCTTGAACTCCTCAAGGCCGCTGATGGGGAAGCCCTTGTCATATTTCACCGGGTATCCCTCGGAAGCCAGAACAACGCAGACTGCCGCGTTATCCTCAAACTGCAGGTCGATCTGGTCCAGCGTTCCGTCGATGCAGGCCTTCATCACATCAATGATGTCTGTCTTCATCCTCGGAAGCACAACCTGGGCCTCCGGATCTCCGAAACGGGCGTTGTACTCCAGAACCTTCGGTCCGTCTGCCGTGAGCATCAGGCCGAAGAAGATCACGCCTTTGAACGGGCGTCCCTCTGCTGCCATGGCGTCCACAGTCGGCTGATAGATATATTTCTCACAGAACTCCTCTACTTCTTTTGTGTAGAACGGGCTCGGAGAGAAGGTTCCCATTCCACCGGTATTCAGTCCGGTATCCCCGTCTCCGGCACGTTTGTGGTCCTGGGCGCTTGTCATGGTCTTGATGGTCTTTCCATCTACGAAAGAGAGGACAGACACTTCCCGACCGGTCATGAACTCCTCGATAACCATCTCATTTCCCGCAGATCCGAATTTCTTGTCGAGCATGATGGTCTTCACGCCCTCTTTCGCCTCTTCCAGATTCTGGCAGATCAGAACGCCTTTTCCGAGCGCCAGACCGTCCGCCTTGAGGACAATCGGGAACTTCGCCGTCTCAAGATATGCCAGTGCCTTATCCGGATCCGTAAAGTTCTCGTAAGCCGCTGTGGGGATATTATATTTCTTCATCAGATCCTTGGAAAATGCCTTGGATCCCTCGAGAATGGCGGCGTTTTTCCTCGGGCCGAATGTGCGGATTCCCGCTTCTTCCAGAACATCTACCAGTCCGCCTACCAGCGGATCATCCATGCCCACAATACAGAGGTCGATTTCTTTTTCTTTTGCAAATGCGGCAAGCCTGTCGAACTCCATTGCTCCGATATCCACGCACTCTGCGTACTCAGCGATTCCCGCATTTCCCGGAGCGCAGTAGATCTTGTCCGCCTTCGGGCTCTTTGCCACGCTCGCTGCAATGGCGTGCTCTCTTCCGCCGCTTCCAACTATCAGTACCTTCATAACGTCCTCCTTTTCTAAAGATGCGTCTGCATCTTTCCGGCATTGCTCCCGGATTTATTCTGCATCTTTCCGGCATTACATCCGGATTTATTCAGGATTTTTCACAGATTTATTCCTGAGAAATGATCGTTCGGTTTCCCTCGACCTTCACTCTCCCATTGGCGATCAGGTCAATGGCTTTCGGCATAATGATCCACTCCGCCTGCTCCATGACTCTCCTCTGCAGGATCTCGGGCGTATCACCCTGCTGCACATCCACAGCCTTCTGCAGGATGATCGGTCCGGTATCCGTTCCCTCATCAACGAAGTGCACGGTAGCGCCGACCACCTTTACTCCGCGCGCAAGCGCCGCCTCATGTACCTTCAGCCCGTAGAATCCTTTTCCGCAGAAAGACGGAATCAGAGACGGATGAATATTGATCATCCGGTTCCTGTACTTTTCGATCATGGCCGGGGGAATCACCACAAGGAATCCCGCCAGTACAACCAGATCCGGACTGTATGCATCCACCGCTTCGAGCAGCTTGTCATTAAACTCTTCCCGGGTGGCAAAATCCTTCGGGGATACACAGACATTCGGTATTCCGTTCTCCTCCGCCCGCTTCAGTGCATATGCATTTTTGTTGTTGCTGATCACGCCGACAATCTCTGTATTCGTGATCGTCCCGTTTTTTACACCGTCTATGACTGCCTGGAGGTTCGTTCCCCCGCCGGAAACCATCACTACAACCTTTAACATAAGGTCACTCCTTTTTCTCCTGCCTCGATGTTACCTACCACATACGGATCCTCACCTGCTGCGCGGATCGCCTCCATGGCAGCATCCACATCCGCCTCGTCCACAGCAACCACCATGCCAAGACCCATATTAAATGTATTGTACATCATATGTTCCTCCACATCTCCGTCATCGGAAAGCATATGGAAAATGGGCGGAATGGGGTAACTGTCCTTTCTGATCACTGCATGAGTGCCGTCCTTTAACATACGCGGAATATTCTCATAGAAGCCGCCGCCTGTGATATGGCTGCATGCCTTGACTGTAACTCCTGCATCCTTGATGCTCTTCAATGCCTTCACATAGATTCTCGTCGGAGCGATCAGAGCCTCTCCCAGCGTACAGCCCAGGCTGTCATAGTAAGTATCCAGAGCTTCCCGCTTCATGTTAAACACCTTTCTCACAAGCGAGAATCCGTTGCTGTGGATTCCGGAAGACGCCATACCGATCAGGACATCGCCGGGCTTTAAGTTTTCCCCGGTAATCATGTCTTTCCTGTCACACACGCCCACTGCAAAACCGGCCAGATCGTATTCATCTGGTGCCATCAGCCCCGGATGTTCCGCAGTCTCTCCCCCGATCAGGGCAGCTCCTGCCTGAAGGCATCCCTCCGCGACGCCTTTTACGATATCCGCGATCTTCTCCGGCTCATTTTTCCCGCATGCAATATAGTCAAGGAAAAACAGAGGCTCGCCGCCTGCGCATGCAATATCGTTCACACACATGGCGACTGCGTCGATCCCGATAGTATCATGTTTGTCCAGAATCATGGCGATCTTCACCTTCGTGCCGCATCCGTCCGTGCCGGAAAGCAGCACCGGCTCCTCCATCTCTTTGATCTTTGCCAGAGAAAAAGCTCCGGAAAACCCGCCCAGTCCTCCGAGGACCTCCGGGCGCATGGTCTTCTTTACATGCTCTTTCATAAGTTCCACTGATTTGTAACCGGCCTCAATATCAACGCCTGCATTCTTATAATCCATTCCTGTTCTCTCCTATTTTTCCTTCAGATATTCCTCATATCCGACTTCCTTTAACCGGTCGGATTTTGCCTGCACGGTCTCTTTCATTTCCGCAGAATACGCTTTCAGCTTTTCAAGCAGTTCCCCGTCCGATACAGCAAGAATTTTCGCCGCAAGGATCGCAGCATTCATGCCCCCGTCAATGGCTACTGTGGCAACCGGGATTCCCGGCGGCATCTGGACGATGGAGTAAAGTGCGTCCACACCCTCCAGGTTCTTTGAGGACATGGGAATACCGATCACCGGCATCGGGAAAAGCGCCGCGCACATTCCCGGAAGGTGTGCCGCCATTCCTGCTCCCGCGATAATCACTTTGATTCCCTTTCCCTCTGCTGCCTTCGCCCACTCAAAAAATGTATCCGGCATGCGGTGAGCGGAAATAATTGTCATCTCATAGTCAATTCCGAATTTTTCCAGCGTCGCTGCAGCTTTGCTCATCACCTTCAGGTCTGAGTCGCTGCCCATTACAATTCCTACTTTTGGCATCTGATTTCCTCCTTCTGTAACCTGCCTGTAATCTGATTACTGTTCCTTCGCCTGCCGCCTATCCCAGCGGTTCGTTGAGGACTTCCGTCCCGGGCAGTGCGAATCTTCCGTTCTTTATAAGTATAATGTTTTTGCCTTCTTTTGTCACTACACTTATTTCTTCTAACTCTTCATAAGGTATGGTTATATCTGTGTGACAGTTGAAATATGCTTTCGACACGTCTTCCTTACGCAGAAGCGATACGGAGTTGTCCTTTGCCATAATCTCCTTGCCGTTGGGATTGTAGACACGGATGTCCTCACTCCAGCTGTAGCAGGTATCTCCCACGGCAAAATGCGGTCCCGTCTTCTCCGCAATCAGGATCGGCATTTTATCCTCGATGCCATACTTTCTTGCCGCCACATAGGCAGTGGTATTTGTGCCGATGGCAAACTCTCCGAGAGGCAGCGTCTCGTGGTTCTTGAGAATATTGTCGTAAATATATTTTCTGTTCTCCGCCTCATCCTCAAAATTGGAACAGGTGTAATCCGTAATCTTCCCGTCCTCAAAAGTCAGTTTCAGATTCCGGTACTCCAGTTCCTCCAGGTATACCCTGCTCACATGCAGTACGCCGGATGTTCCTTCCAGTACGGGAGAGGTAAAGACCTCGCCCACCGGAATATTCACGTCCGCCACGCAGTTCTCGAAAATCGTCTCCTTCTGCGGATCCTTCAGGGTGATCAGCTTCACCTTCAGGTCCGTCTCATTATCCCCGCTCCCGAGAATGTGAACGTAGTCCCCCTGATCCAGAGCGTCGATCATCGTCTGCTGAACTCTCTCATAGAGCTTTGCGTCCAGTGTATTGATGCGGATTACCTCGTCAAAGATCTCCGGATATTTCTCCCCGATCTCCGGCACCGGGTACGCCACGATGGTAAAGCTTCGCTCATCCCCGCGGATATACTCGTTGGTGATCTGTCCGGATCTGCTGTCATAGAACAGGGAGAGTTCTCTCTGCGTCTCACTGTACGACGGCGCCTCCTCTTTTGTCTCCGGAGAAAATGGGTGCTCTCCGAAGATTTCCATCACTGCCGGGCCTCCCATTCCTGCCGCCAGGATCCGGTTCTGCTCATAGGTTGTCTTCATGACTTCCAGTTTCCGCTCAACATAGCGTTTGTCCATAAACAGAGCCTGATCCTGCCGGTGGTCGTAATCATACTGCCGGTTGGGAACCGCCCCGTAATACCCGATCCTGTGGTGTTCCCTCTTTGTGATCACACTGGTTGCCGCCCGGTAAATGACAGGTTTGAGCCCCATTTTCCGGAAATTCTCCACAGCCGCCCGGATCACCCTCTCGAATCCCAGGCTGTAACGGATATTGACTGACGACTTCTTCGAGAGATCTTTCCCCGTATTGACAAATCCGATCCGGTATCCCTCCGTATAGACGTCCGCCATCTTCTGGATTGTCTCCTCTGAGAGCGAGCGCAGATGCCGGGCGGTTCCAAGTTCATTTTCCGTAATATATTCCCCGAACCGGTACAGATAATCGTCCGTGTCCAGATCTGCATGTTCTATGATCTCCGCTGCAAAGGAAAGTTCCGGATCAATCTGCTCCCGTATCCTCTCCTCCAGAAACACATCGCAGTAATCACTGGCATACCAGTAAATGATGTCACGGATTTCTTTTGTCTCCGGCTCTTCTTTTTCCTCAAAGCAGTTGTAGACCTCTATAAAGAGCTCGTAGAGAATCGTCAGATAATCGGTGCGTTCCGCGAAGCAGAAGGCAATCCCGGAGCGCATCTCTGCATACAGCAGACTCAGGAGCTGTCCCATATCCCTTCCCAGCTTTCTGCAGGCGAAAGCCGGATTTCCATAGCTCGCTTCATAATTTTTCCCCAGAATATCGCTGTAGAGGATCTCGTTTAAGCTCTGCTTCTGTTCCAGGGTATAGGATTCCCACATACCGTCTGCAACTTTACGCCTGACATTTTCCAGCTCCAGAAGAAAAATCGCCGTATCCTGGAAAAACGCCCGGTATCTGGAAGCCACCGTCTCCTCAGAGATCAGACTTCTCAGCCGGTCCACCGCCAGCTCATGCCGCTGCGCGCACGCTTCATTTTTCTCTCTCAGCCATTCTTCCCGTCTCATCTAAAAACCTCCTATCATCAAACGAAAACACATTCAGCTCAGACCGCCTATTAAAATAGCACAGAAAACAATCAGCATCAGAATATTTACCGGAAGCCCGATCTTGCAGAAAATGTATCTGCGGTCCCTCTCCCGGAATCCCTTTATGGCAAACCGAACCCCGCATGCTGACAAAACCGGAGAAACCACTGCCAGTCCCCCTACAATCCCCACCGTGCCTCCTCTCGTAAGGTAGGCATACAGAATGCATCCTGCCAGTATCAGCAGCGACAGAAGCGCCATCCAGCATGAGACAATTCCCATGCGGGAGTGCTGCTGTTTTGCCTGTCCGTATTTTCTCGTCCCCCGTTTTTTCCGTTCCCTTTCCCGCTGACGCTGCTCAGCGCTTTTTTCGTTTCCGAACATATAGCCTTCTCCTTATCCTGTTACAAACTGCAAAAATAATAAATCCAAGCACTCCCCCGATCGTATTGAGCAGGATATCGTCCACATCAAAACTCCCCACCCGGGTAATGAGCTGAATAATCTCCACGATCAGGCTCAGCCCCATACTGTAAAACAGAGTCTTGAAGAATCCCCTCGATTTGCTCGCCATGGAAATAAAAAAGCCATACGGCACAAAAATGAGGATATTTCCGAAAAGATTTGCAAACACCGCAAACATGCCGAGCTGTTCCCGGTATGTAAGAAACCGCCGGATTTCTTTGAAGAGTTCCAGGTTATACCTGTATTCTTCCGCTACGCCCTCCCTGCCGTACCACTCGGCAAGGAAGAGAAAATAGATCAGGAAAGCAATATATAACACAAACAGGACCTTACCAAAGGCCCTGATTATTTTCGCCTTTTTCTTACTCAAAATCTTACCTCTTTGACAGACGGCGCTTTGCCGTTTATTCAGTCGGAAGGGACAGCCCTCCTTCCGGACGGTCTGTCCCCCTTTTCATCCCAGCGTCACAGCCTGCGCTGCTTTTCTAAAATGTAATCTCCTTTTTATGCCTGAGCAGATTCGCACCATTTACAATGGAAATGACTCCTGCCGTAATTCCGATCACCAACACGATAATTCCCAGTACGATATTTCCCGTACCGCTGTTTTTCATTGCACGATATGCCTTCTCCATACAATGCGCCTCCTATTTTACTCCATATGTTTCATAGTATGCATCAATTGCTGCCTTTAATGTATCATCAATGACAACTTTTCCTTTGTACGGTCTGTTATAAAGGTGCTCTACCACTTCTGCCATGGTCACAATCGCCGCGGTATCAAATCCATACAGATCATGGACTTCCTCCAGCGCGCACTTCTCGCCGCCCTTTCCGACTTCCATGCGGTCCAGGGATACCATCAGTCCCACGATCGTCACGTCTGCCGCGCCTCTTACCTTCGGCACAGTCTCTTCCATGGACTTTCCGGATGTCGTCACATCCTCGATCATAATCACTCGGTCCCCGTCCTTCAATTTGCTTCCCAGAAAGCTTCCTTTGTCCGCGCCGTGATCCTTCTCCTCCTTGCGGTCAGAGCAGTAACGTACTTCTTTTCCGTAGAGTTCGCTGTAGGCAATGGCTGTCACAACCCCCAGAGGGATTCCCTTATAAGCCGGTCCGAAAAGCACATCGAAATCATCCCCGTATCTGTCGTGGATCGCCTTTGCATAGTACTCTCCCAGACGCTTTAACTGGGATCCCGTCACATAGGCTCCCGCATTCATGAAAAACGGAGACTTTCTCCCGCTTTTCAGGGTGAACTCGCCGAATTTCAGCACATCGCTGTCCACCATAAACTCGATAAATTCCTGCTTGTACTGTTCCATATTTTAATAACCTCCCTGTATCTTCCGGACCTTCCGGCCCTTGATTTTCTTTCCCCGCCTTTGAAATCCTCTCAATTTTACCACAGATTTCCTCCAATGGGAACACCCTTTGTCACACCACAGCTTTGATCACCAGCGCCGCCACATCCGCAAGGAAAAGGAACGCCATGATTCCCGTCACAGCACGAAATACTTTCGGCGGCATTTTCTCTGTCAGCCGTACAAAGAGCGGCTGAAGAAGATAGAGGAAAATCATCCCTCCGATCCCGAAGCGGATGCTCGGATTGAGGGCAATCCTTCCCTCAAAGTTAAAGGAAAATCTCGTATAATCCCAAAGCCATCCGCCGGTTGTAAATTCCATAATATAGCTTCCGATCAGCTCCACTACTGTCGTGATCACCACAATCCCGATAAATACCAGAACCGGTGTAACCGGAATCTTTCCCACACAGATCCGCTTCTTCTGAAGACCGCCCAGGGAGAAGATCAGAATCAGCGCTCCCACTCCGTAAATCACACAGTACGGACCGAAGAGCACACCCCTGTTGGAAAATCCCCACCGGTAAACAACAACCTCCAGAAACACTTCATAGATCCATCCCAGGATCGAATAGAGCATAAAGCAGAAAAAATATTCCTGTATTTTTCTTCCCATAAGTCCCCCTCATTTTCCTATCCTTTAGAATCCCAGTTCCCGGAGCTCTCCCTCCGGGATCGACAGATCCAGGGTGAATTTCGTGTCCTCGTCAGTCACAACTTTGATCCTGTTTACTCCCGGTTCAATGGGGATAATGCTCTCTCCGTTCAATCCCATATCCGGGCTGCACTCTGCCAGTGTAGTCAGGTCTCCGTCCGGTGAGATCAGGACCAGCTTCAGCTTTCCGCTCTCCAGAGAAATACGGTACGTCATGCTGATCTCCGCCTCATAATCCGCCTCAAACGACCATATGGTATCCATTCCTTCCATCTTCTCCACCGTAATCTCGAGGGTATCATCTTCAATCTGCTGGGTAAGCCCGTCAAGATTATATGAATTCGAGTCACTGACAATCGCACTCTCATTGTCGTACAGCGCTGCCATCGGATTCCCGCTGCACCCGGTCAGCAGCACGGCAGGCAGAAACGCACCCGCTGCGATTCTTCTGCACAGAAATTTTAACCCTGTTCCTTTCATTGCACTCTTCCTCCCTTGTATTTTCTCATCCTGTATCTTCCTGTATTTCCTTTCTCCCCCACCAGTCCGAGAGAAGCTCTTTTAAGCGTACCGTCCTCCCGGTCTCCAGATCGAGCAGAATCTCAATATCTGCACTGTCTCTGCCAAGCTGCATCATAAATTCACGGCATGCACCGCAGGGCGGTCCCACCTTTCCGTCTCCCATCACTGCAAGAATTTTGTCAATCTGATTCTCCCCGTTGGTTATCATATTGGCGATCGCATTTCTCTCCGCGCACATGCCAAGAGTGCAGGCGGTGTCGATACAGACTCCCACGTAGATATTTCCGCTTTTTGTGAGAAGTGCCGCTGCGACCTGTCCGGCATCGATATAAGGGGAAAGACTCCTTGCCCGCTGCACCTTTCTCGCTTCGTTGTAGAGTTTCTGCCAGATGGGATCTACCGGTTTTTCCGATGCTTTCGCCGTATGCTCATTTACATAGCGGAGAAATTCCGGCGTTTTCGACCAGTATTTTATCCCCCAGTTTTCAAAATTCCACTCGTCCATGTAATCATTGCATTCATAATCGATGTAATAAAGAACATTATCCTGCAGAATAAAATTCGTCGGGAAATAATCAATGTTCGTCCCCGCCTTATACAGCCGCGCACACATGTCTTTTACCTGTTCCAGGCAGGTCTCCGGAAGACGCTCCGCCAGTACAAGATCATACACGGTCTCTCCGTCGATAAACTCCTTTATGATCCGTTCATTTTCCACATCAGCATCGAGCATCTCCGGCATCCGGATCCCGATTTCTTTCAGCCGTCTGTAGTCGTTAAGCTCTGCTTCGATCTTGTTTCCAAACCGGTAATAATCGCACGGTTCATGGTGGATCTGCTTTAACACCACTTTTCTTTTATCCACCGCAGCCAGCCAGGAATAACCGCCCTTGCCTTTACCAAGCAGTTTTAAGATCTCATACTCTTTTCCGTTTGCTGTGACTTTCTGTCCTTCTCTGATCTCCATAATCTTTCTACCTGTGCACATACATTCTCGACAGTTCCGGTTCTCCGTCCCCCTGTACCATACAGAGGAACTCCCAACCATAGCGCTCATAAAAAGAGGTATGATCGGTAATAAGATACAGCGTATCAATTCCCCGATTCTTCATATCTCTGCACACATATCCAAGCAGCGCACCTGCCACGCCACGCCCGCGCCGATCTTCCTCTGTATAGACGGCACATACATTCGGCGCCAGATCTTTCCGGTCGTGTAAATCATTTTCAATCACGCCCATTCCGCCGATAATGCGTTCTCCTTCCATCGCCAAATACCACTGGGGAACCGCCGCTTCCCGTTCCGTGCTGCATTTCCCACCGCTTTTTTTCAGACACTCTTCCATGCTCTCCAGATATGCCTGCTCGGGAATCCCCCATTTTTCGTGAAACCATCCTGCGGCGCTTTCTTTCATGTCCGGACGGTCCGTCAGTCTTACTATGCTATATTCCATTTTAAATGATTTTCCTCCTAAATGAAATGGTTATCTGTTCATTTTCTCTACAAATTCTGCCGGCTTCACCGTCAGTTCCGCCCAGGCAGGACGGAAACCGCTCTTTATCGCATTCCTGGCGGACTTGATATTCGACCAGGCGCAGCAGTAAAAGGGAACTTTTCCCCTCTTTAAAATCTCCCGGGAAAGTGCGCCAGTGAGCGCTGAAGCGATTCCCTGACGTCGATACTCCGGAAGCACGTCGACACCGATCTGCCACATACTGTCACAGTCTGCAGAGCAGGCTGCCAGACCAATCAGTTTTCCTTCCCGATACGCGCCGATTCCCAGTACATCCAGCTCTTTCCTCGCTTCACAGAGAGCGTTGCTCCAACAGGGAATGTACAGGGATTTGAAGTCCTCCGGTCCCATCAGCGCCAGGGCATATTCACATTCATTCTTTACCTCCTGATCCACATCCGGCAGAAAATACTCTGCCATAAAGCAGACCTTCATCCCATATTCTGCAAAAGTCTCGTTCAACACATACAGATTCGGGGTCTCAAAGCAGTGTTCCGGAAGATATCTGCCGATATATCCTTTCACGATTTCCTCATACTGCGGTTCCACAGAAGCCACGATATTACTTCCATAGGAAACCAGGTCGCATGTAAAGGGAAGTTCCAGATATTTTCTCGCTCCCGGATTCTCTGCCGAATGGACAATCACATTTTCTGTTTTCAGAAAATCTTCCGCCCGGCAGTTCAGATCGACTGCCGACTGTTCCATGGCGATCCGCAAAATTTCCTGATTTGTCATCCTCTTTAAGTGCTGATGCTTCCATGTCATCAGAAGTTCCTGCTCCCCGGTATTCTCATCCACAGACCTGCTCCGAATCGCAAATCCTTCCCTCTCGTAGAACTTTACTGCCCGCTGATTTTTCTCATACACATGCAGGGACAGCTCCGGCTTTTTCTCTTTTACAAATGCGATCAGCTTCCTGCCGATCCCCCGTGACTGCCCTCCCTTTCTCACAAAAATCCCGGCGATATAGTTCCCGTCCAGACCGATAAATCCCCGGATCCCATCATCCTCTGCATACACATAGATCTCCGCTTTTCCAAGCATCTCCCTTACCGGGAGAAAATTGTCCCGCCAGTATGACTCCGGGATAAAATTGTGGGCGCTTATATTGGTATTCAGCCAGATCTCAGCGATGCTGTCGAGATCAGTACGGCAAAATGGACGAATCATAGACTTCTCCTTTATTGAATTTTATTATGGGAATACCCTTCTTCTATTTTACAATTCTACCACACTGCACAAGAAGGCTTCAAGCAGGCATCGCATAAAAAAGGTGTATCCCGCCCGTGCCAATACCTGCACGGATGAAATACACCTGTCTTAATACACATCTGTAATTTACTCTACAATCCCCACCATATCGCTGACATTTTCAAATCCGTATTTCTCCATATACTTCTCGATTCCGTCCACGATCTCCATGGTAACCGCAGGATTATAGAAATTCGCCGTCCCCACGGACACTGCGGAAGCGCCCGCCAGGATCATCTCGATGGCGTCCTCCGCCTTAGCAATTCCGCCCATGCCGATCACCGGGATCTTTACCGCATGCGCCGCTTCATAGACCATCCGCACCGCGATGGGATGGATGGCAGGTCCTGAGACTCCGCCGGTCCGGTTGGCAAGCACGAATTTTTTTCTGTCAATATCGATCTTCATTCCCGTAAATGTATTGATCAGGGAAACCGCGTCGGCGCCGCCTGCCTCCACGGCTTTCGCCATCTCCGGAATACTCGTCACGTTGGGGCTTAACTTCATGATCACGGGCTGCTTTGCATATTTTTTCACAGCTTTCGTGATTGCTTCCGCCGCCTTCGGATTCTGTCCGAAAGCGATGCCGCCCTCTTTGACATTGGGGCAGGAGATATTGATCTCCAGCATATCCACATCTTCATCTGCCAGGCGCTCAACCACCTCACAGTAATCTTCTTCAGACCGGCCGCAGACATTTACGATGATCTTTGTGTCGTATTTTTTCAGAAACGGAATATCCCGCTCGCAGAACACATCGATTCCCGGGTTCTGAAGTCCCACCGCGTTCATCATTCCGCCGTAAGTCTCCGCCACACGGGGAGTCGGGTTGCCCGCCCAGGGAACATTTGCCACGCCCTTAGTTGTCACAGCGCCCAGACGGTTCAGATCCACAAAGTCCGCGTACTCCGCACCGGACCCGAATGTTCCGGATGCCACGGTCACGGGATTTTTCCACTCAACACCTGCAATATTTACCTTCGTATTCATCAGATCTCCACCTCCGCAGCCAGAAATACCGGTCCGTCCTTACAGATCCGCTTGTTGTGCACATGGCTGTGGTCGTCGATCTCCTTCGACTGACAGACACATGCCAGACATGCGCCGATCCCGCATGCCATCCGCTCCTCCAGAGAGATATAGCACTCGATTCCATTCTCCTGTGCATACTGCTTGATTGCCCGAAGCATGGGAGTCGGCCCGCAGGCATATATGATATCCGCTTCAAGAGCATTCTCCCGGACAGCATCCATCACGTTGCCCTTTGTCCCCACACTGCCATCCTCAGTAGAAATATAAACCTCGCCGTTGGCCTGGAACTCATCCCGGAGAAATGTCTCCGCATTCCTGTACCCCACGATAATCTGCTTCTTCTCACATTTCATCTGTTTTGCAAGCTCCAGAATGGGCGGCACACCGATTCCGCCGCCGATCAGGAACGCCCGTTTCCCTTCCGCCTTTCCATATGGGAATCCGTTTCCCAGGGGACCGATCACCGGGATGATATCGCCTGCTTTCATCCGGGAAAATTCCGCCGTCCCCGTATCCGGTCCGGTCACCCGGTAAACCACGCGGAGGCTGCCGTTTTCCCTGTCAATCTCGCAGATGCTGATGGGACGGGGGAGCAGTTTGCTCCCATCGTTCGTATACATTGAGATGAACTGCCCCGGCACTGCCGTCGCAGCGGCCTCCGTCCTGATCCACATACTGTATATATCTGCAGCGATCTTCTCCTGGGAGATAACCACTGCGTTTTCTTTTCTCTTTTCTGCCATATAGCCTCCTACCTCGCTTCCAGTGCTCCGCTGATGTCCGCGATCATCGCCTCCACTGCCGCTCTGGACGCGTCGCCGAAGTTCTCCTCGCCGTACTGTGCATATGATTCCTGCTTATATGCCGCGATGATGCCGCGGGAGGAATTCACAATAGCGCCGAGACCGTCCTCGTTGAAGAAATGTACCAGATCCTTGCCCTGACCGCCCTGTGCGCCGTAGCCCGGCACAAGGATATATGACTTCGGCATGATCTTTCTTAAAATCTTACCCATCTCCGGATAAGTCGCACCTACAACCGCACCGATATAGCTGTACTCATCACCCATGCAGTCAGCGCCCCACTCTGCAACTTTCTCACCTACAAGCTCATAGAGCGGGCGTCCGTCGATCAGGCGGTCCTGGAACTCGCCGCTGGACGGATTGGACGTCTTCACAAGGATGAACAGTCCCTTCTTCTCCGCCTTGCACACATCGATAAATGGTTTTACACCATCTGATCCGAGATACGGATTCACAGTTACAAAATCTTCACCAAAGGGAACATACTCTTTGCTGCCCACTTTCACCCGTCCGATGTGTCCTGCCGCATATGCCGCAGAAGTGGAGCCGATATCGCCTCTCTTGATATCACCGATCACTACAAGATCTTTTGACTTACAGTAGTCTACCGTCTTCTGAAACGCCATAAGTCCCGGGATACCGAACTGCTCATACATGGCAATCTGCGGTTTTACTGCCGGAATCAGGTCATACGTCTTGTCAACGATCTCTTTGTTGAACTGCCAGACCGCTTCCGCTGCTCCCTCCAGCGTCTCGCCATATTCTTTGAATGCCTTTTCCTGAATATGCTGCGGAATATAGCTCAGCATCGGGTCAAGTCCCACCACGATCGGGGCTTTCGTCTTTTTGATCTTTTCAACCAGTTTGTTAATCATCTTTTTTCCTCCATAATATATCTTCAATCATCCTAACACTGCCGTGATGCCGCCGGGTGCCAGCAGGGTAAAGGGAAATGCCGGGATATTTCTCAGCACGCCATATATCAGAATCACCACCAGTACAGTGAGCAGAAACTTCGCGCTGATCTTCCCGTCCACATGATTTCCTCCCGTCACAGTCCAGTCGATTCCCCGTGCCACAATGTAGAGTCCGATAAACGGCAGGACAATCACCATCAGCGGGTTATACCCGAACGCCTTCAGGAACTCTCCGTGAAGGATAAAATAGCAGGCCCGCCCGGCGCCGCATCCGGGGCAGTACAGTCCCGTCATCAGATAAAAAACGCAGGGAATGGGATGCTGAAACGGGCTGTGAAAATACAGGAACAGAGCTCCTGCCGCCAGTACAGCGCATATTCCCGCCGTCAGGGCAATCCGCATCCTTACGCTCTCCCGGAACATTTTTCTTATAATATTGATATTTTCCATCTATTATCGGTATTTTCCATCTTTCTCAATAGTAGTAATAATACCCGATTTCACCGATCATTCCGAAAACGAAATACGCAATCAGATCCACCACGATTCCTACCACGACAGCGACAATAATCCAGATCTTTGCCATATTCGCCGCATGTCTCGCACTCTCAGCATCTCCGGAAGAAACTGCCGTATTAATCTTAACCGTATAGAAAATAGCCACGATACCGACCGGAATACAGCAGCATACTGTAGAAATAATCGACAGGATCAGATACGGAATCCAGTTTACCGGCTCCTCGTGATTATACTGCGCATACTGATACTGCGTACTGTTCTGCGTATTGTACTGTGTGTTCTGCTGCCCGCTGTACTGGGCGCCGTTCGGATCACTGTACTGCGCATTCTGCTGCCCGCTGTACCGGGCGCCGTCCGGATCACTGTACTGCGCATTCTGCTGCCCGCTGTCAGCATCGCTGTACTGTGTGTTCTGATATGTATCTGTACCTGCCTGATTTCCGGATACCGGCTGCTGTGCGCCGCAGTGGGGACAGAATTTTGAGCCGTCAGGTATCTCCTGATAACAGTTGATGCACCTCATCTCCATAACCTCTCTCTCTTTGATTTTCTGCCTATTATCATAACATTAATTCTCTCATCCGTAAACCGTCCGCAGATAAAAAATGCCCCGGCAGAATCTGTTATTTTCTCTCTTTTCAGATCCTGCCGGAGCCGGTTTTCCCATAGCTTTTCTTTTCTCTTGTCAACTGACTCTCTCAAGTCTGCTCTCAGGCTTCTTTCACCCGTCCCGTACCCGCGTGAATCATCCCTGTCTTCATCAGCACCGGACGCAGCGCCATGTACAGCACTCCCACGAGAACCGTGGACACCACCGCATTGATAAATGTAGCAGCAGTTCCGATTTTTGCCAGTGTGGCAGCCATCTCCTGGGGCTGTCCGAGAATGAACTGTTTGTAAAAGTATCCCACCAGAGGATCTGCGATCACATTAAATCCCAACCCTGCAATCGATGCGATAATACTCCAGCGTAACACATATTTCCGATCCGTGCTCTCATTGATCTTTGCGAAACGGTGAGCCACCAGTCCCACAATAAGTCCGATACACAGTTTCAGGACAAACGTCTTCGGAGCCTCCACAATATAAACCGGATCCAGAATGTCGGCAATCGACATGCCGATAGCACCTGCCAGTCCGCCATACCAGCCTCCCAGGATCAGGGCGCCGAGCACACAGAATGCATTTCCGATATGAATCGATGTAGCGCCGTCTCCTACCGGTATTTTTATCTGCAGATAGGTAAATGATACAAAGCAGAGCGCCGCCATAAGCGCGGTCTGCGCAAGCTTTACCACTGTTTCATTTCTTCTTTCCATAATCAACCAGCCTCCTGCTTCTTTCAATACTGGTATACTAGCACCTGACTGGTGTTATTAAAATGTCCAGTTCTAACTTTTTTAATCAGTCCAGTTTTTCTTTTCCAAGCCGCACGCTCTCCATAATTTTCGCCGTATCCTTTTCCAGGTAATTGAAAAGATAATTTCTCAGAGTCTCTCCTTTTCCAAGATGCTCCCCCCGCATTTCCGAAATCGCCAGTTCCACTTCTTCTTTCAGTCCCGGCGCCGACATCCGGCGCGCTCCCTGACCGAGGATAATCACCTGTTCCAGGGCATCGGAAGTAGCCACTGTAACCTGCGCCTGCCGGGCAATCTTCCGCACGGTCTTTTCGATATACTGATCCGCAGTCTCCGCCTCCTTTGTGTAAACCACATAGATATTGTGATATTTCATCACCTCTCCGGGATTTCCTTCCACCTTGTATGCGTCAAACACAAGAATCAGCGTACACTTCCGGTATCCCTGGTAATTGCAGAGCAGATCCATCAGTTTTCCCCGGGCAGCGCCGATATCTGTATCAGCCAGATCCTTTAACTCCTCCCAGGAAAAAATAATATTGTAGCCGTCTACAAGAAGATACTCTTCCCCGGCGCCCCTGTCCCGCCGGCGCTGCGCCCATTTGTCATTCTGCACGGAGCCTTCTACTTCCGCACTCTCGTTCCGGTTCTTTACACGCACAGTGACCGGGGTACTGCCCACTTTTCGTTTCACCGGATCCGGTGTTCTCACATAGATGGCGTCCAGCTCCTCCCTGGTCAGCTCGATCTGCCGTCTTTCCTGACCGGCGATTCTTCTGTATCCTCCCGGGCCTCCGGAAATTCCGCCGGGGTGTATGTTTTCGCCGGAATCATCATTTTCGTCAGTCCCCCGCTCTTCCTGCATGCCTTCCAAATGCATGTAATTCTCCACCTCATACCATGGCACAACGAATCCTGCTCCATGGGCGCAGAACACGGAACCTGCCGGATTCTCCAGATCTGCCTCCGGATCATAATCCGCAGCCGCAATCACCTCATCCGCATTGTGGCACACATCGTATCCTTTCAGGACGCAGGAAAGTCTTCCTCTTCCGCCTGTGTAAGCGGCAAATTCCGTCTGATATCCCCGCATGGTTTCCACCGGCACGCTCCCTGTCAGCACCGCACTGTCCCCGTCCGTCTCCGGGGTGTCAAATGTCCCTGACATCCGGCGGATATCGGTCATGGCACGTCCTACATTTCCGGCGGGCAGCTCCATCCGGAATGCATAATATGGCTCCAGAAGGATACTCTCCGCCTTCATAAGCCCCTGTCTGACCGCCCGGTATGTAGCCTGCCGGAAATCTCCGCCCTCGGTATGTTTCTGATGGGCCCGCCCGGAAATCAGCGTAATCTTCATGTCTGTAACTGCCGCACCGGTCAGCACGCCCCGGTGTTCTTTTTCCTCCAGATGGGTCAGGATCAGCCGCTGCCAGTTCCGGTCCAGAATGTCCTCACTGCACTCGGAGGCAAACTGCAGCCCCGAGCCCCGCTCGCCCGGCTCCATTTTCAGATGTACTTCGGCATAGTGGCGCAGAGGCTCGAAATGTCCCACGCCCTCAACCACCGTGCCGATTGTTTCTTTATAGACAATACTTCCTTCCCCGAAGGTCACACTGACGCCAAACCGTTCTTTGATCTGCCTGCGGAGTACTTCGATCTGCACCTCTCCCATCAGCTTTGCATGAATTTCGCCCAGTTTTTCCTCCCATACAATATGAAGTTCCGGTTCTTCCTCCTCAAGCTGGCGCAGAGATCGGAGCATGGTGTGGGGATCACATTCATCCGGCAGTTCAATCCGATAAGTAAGAACCGGTTCAAGCACCGGCATCTCCGCCTCTTCTTCCTCACCCAGCCCCTGTCCGGGACGTGTGCTGTCCAGTCCTGTCACCGCACAGATCTGGCCGGGAAGCGCCTCCTGCACCATCTCGTATTTCGCCCCGGAATAAATCCGGATCTGGTTGACCTTCTCCTGGATTCCGGGAACCGTCTCCTTTACCCGAAGGCTTCCCCCTGTAATTTTCATATAAGTCAGCCTTGATCCCTGATCATCCCGGGCAATCTTATAGACTCTGGCGCCAAATGTCTCCGGATACTGCGGACAGAATGTATACTCCGTAATCCCGTCCAGAAGTTCCTCTATGCCTTCCGCGCGCAGGGCACATCCGAAATAACAGGGAAACACATGTCTTTCACGAATCACCCGGCGTATTGTCTCCCGGCCTATTGTCCCGTGCTCAAGGAACTCCTCCATCATCGCCTCGTCGCAAACCGCCAGATCTTCGAGCATGTCCGCATTACCTGAAAGTCCTCCGAAATCAATGCACCCGTCGCCGAACCGCGCCCTGAGCTGTGCGAGAATCCTCTCCCTGTCTGCGCCTTCCTGATCCATCTTGTTGACAAAAATAAACGTCGGGATCTCGTAGCGCTTTAAAAGCCTCCACAACGTCTCCGTGTGCCCCTGCACGCCGTCCAGCGCGCTGATCACAAGCACCACATAGTCGAGCACCTGCAGCGTCCTCTCCATCTCCGCAGAGAAATCCACATGCCCCGGTGTATCCAGAATCGTAATCTCCGCATCGTTCCACGGGAAGACCGCCTGCTTGGAAAAAATCGTGATCCCCCTCTCCCGTTCCAGTTCATAAGTATCAAGGAAGGCGTCCCCGTGGTCCACGCGCCCCAGTTTCCGGGTGATACCGGCGAGATACAGCATTCCCTCGGAAAGCGTAGTCTTCCCCGCATCGACGTGGGCGACGAGCCCCAGGGTTATATGTTTTAACGTATTTCCCATAGAAATACCCCTTTCTGTTCTATGATCACATAGATATAATCATATCACAGAAAGGGGTATAAGTGAATGCTGTCTGCACTTTCATTTCCAACACAGCAACCGTTCACGAATCTTTCTTCTCCTGCTTTACTGCTTTTTTCTGTATCTGCGCCCTTTATTTTTCCCCATCGCGCTTACTTTCTCAAGACGTATCAATTCTCTTATCAATTCACGCGCCCTTGTCTCTTTAATTCCAAGAAAATCAGCTATTTCAACTACTCTGTACTCTCTGTCCGGCTCCATCCATTCCACTATTTCTTCCAGTTGTTGTCTGGTTTTTTTTGTAAGTTTCTTTTTATCAGCGCTTTTTTATCAGCGCTTTTTATAAATGATAATTTCAATATTGTTCGATCCGGTCCGTATTCTTCCATTACTTCAGGACTTTCCCATCCCTGCTGTTCCCACACACTGTAAATGTCAGGTACTCCGCTTCCGGCTCTTTCTCCAATACCGATCAGATTAAACATTTTCATCAGGGCTTTATTTCTCGGATCTGAAATTCCGCCTTTTAACATCTGCTCTTTTCCGATGCGGATACTTCCCGGATTCTCCAGAATAATGGATTCAGCATCTTTTCTGATTACAATTCCCCGGGGGAAATAGAAATCTGTATTGACAATACAGTTTGCCAGCGCTTCCCGCAGTGCTTTATGCACCGGCGTGTCATCAACTCTTGTAATTCCCTCCAGCTTAAAAAGAATCCTTTTGCTTTTTTTACTTCGCGGCGATTATCCTCACGGTATGAATCAAACCGGGACATATTAAAATGCACACAAAATCCCCCTTTCTGCTCAACAATCTGATCATTATCATATCACAGAAAGGGGGAGTTCGTCGATAAATCTTTCCCATCTAATTATTCACCGCATGATGAGACACATAACTGTTCCGGTCAATCGCCCGGAACTCATACCCGAGGTTTTTATAATATTCGATAATACTTGGCAGTGCTTCCACCGTGGCATTCTTCGTCGCCGCATCGTGGAACAGGAGCATTACATGGCTGTACTTGTCCGTTTCGGAGTTGGCGATAATCTCATCTTTTGTACAGCCGCTGCCGCCGTCACCGCTGCTCACATTCCAGTCATAATACTGATAACCTTTTTCCAGAACCTGCTGGCTCAGTGCCGTCATGATACCTTCACAGTATTTTCTCGACACCGTATTGGACGCACCGCCGGGAAAACGGATAAAACAGGGGACAAAACCGATCTGTTCCTTCACCACTTCCCCGATCTGCTCCAGATCTGAAAAATAAGAGTCAACCGAAGCGTATACCTTTGCATAATCGTGGCTATATGTATGCAGCCCGATAGTATGACCCGCGTCGTAAGCGGTTTTAATCAGGGGTCTGAGTTCCTCATGGGCACCGGTCACGAAAAAGGTTGCCTTTACATCATACTGCGCCAGAATATCGAGTACCTTCTGAGTATTCTCCGACGGTCCGTCATCAAAGGTCAGATATACCACTTTTTCATCCGAATTGACTTCTGTCGTTCCCACCGGAACCCCCGGCTGAACAGACATTGACTGCGCTCTTTCTTCCGCTGCCTTCTGCGCCGCGGCCGCCGCTGCTTCCTCAGCCGCCTTTTTATCTTCTTCGGCCTTTTTCTCCGCCGCAATCCTCTGTTTTTCCTCTGCCGCCTCGCGGCTGTTCACTACCATACAGAACGCCGTCGCAGCTATCACAAAAAATACCAGTCCGCATAATATAAGCGAATTGATATTGTATTTTCCATTATTTTTCTTTAGCATTTTACTGTCACCTTACCTGATATGTATTACAGCACTATTATAACCGACAATTCTTAAAAAAGATGTTAGCATTCTTTAAATATTGTTAATTTTCCGTTACCAAACTGCCTGTCCATGTATTTTTCACTCCCCCTTAGTCAATACTGCAATTTTTGCAATGTGCGCAACAACTCTTTCAATTGGCTTTTTCCCCATTATCAAATATAATAAGGACATAAGAAACAAGCCATAATCGAAAAAAGAAAGGATGGTAGAAATTATGGAAATGACACTGAGATGGTACGGCTCGAAATTCGACACTGTAACACTGCAGCAGATCCGCCAGATTCCGGGAGTTACAGGAGTTATCACAACTCTTTATGACACCCAGCCGGGAGAGGTATGGAGCAGGGAGCGCATCCGCGCAATGAAAGAGGAAGTAGAAGCGGCAGGACTTCATGTGGCGGGAATCGAGAGCGTCAACGTACATGATGCCATCAAGACAGGTTCCGCTGACAGAGACAAATATATCGACAACTATATCGAGACTCTGGAGAACCTCGGACTGGAAGACCTGCATCTTGTCTGCTACAACTTCATGCCGGTATTCGACTGGACAAGAACCGAGCTGGCAAGAGTAAGGCCGGACGGATCCACTGTCCTTGCCTACACACAGGAAGCAGTCGATGCCCTGAATCCGGAAGACATGTTTAATTCCATCTCCGGCGATATGAACGGAACAGTAATGCCGGGCTGGGAGCCGGAGCGTATGGCGCATGTAAAAGAGCTCTTCGAGATGTACAAAGATATTGACAATGAGAAACTCTTTGAGAACCTGAAATATTTCCTCGAGCGAATCATGCCCGTCTGCGACAAATACGACATCAACATGGCAATCCATCCGGACGATCCCGCATGGAGCGTATTCGGGCTTCCGCGTATCATCACCAACAAGGAGAACATCCTGCGCATGATGCACATGGTGGACAATCCGCACAACGGTGTTACTTTCTGCTCCGGTTCCTACGGAACAAATCTTGAGAACGACCTGCCGGATATGATCCGTTCCCTGAAAGGAAGAATTCATTTTGCACATGTCCGCAACCTGAAGTTCATCACACCGACCAACTTCGAAGAGGCAGCGCATCTCTCCTCTGACGGAACATTTGACATGTATGAGATCATGAAGGCTCTCTATGAGATCGGCTTTGACGGACCGATCCGCCCGGACCACGGACGTATGATCTGGGGCGAGGTTGCAATGCCGGGATATGGTCTCTATGACCGCGCGCTTGGTGCGACTTACCTTCAGGGACTCTGGGAAGCTATCGAGAAAGGAGCGAGATAGACATGCAGCTTAGCGAAGCAGGATTAAAAAACAGAGAGGAATGGACCTCCAAAGGATATAAACTCCCGGAATTTGACCGGGAAAAAGTGATGGCTGCCACAAAAGAGAATCCCTTCTGGATTCACTTCGGAGCCGGAAACATTTTCCGCGCCTTCCAGGCAAATGTGGTGCAGAACCTTTTAAATGAAGGTGTTCTCGACAGAGGACTGACCGTTGCGGAAGGCTACGACTATGAAATCATTGAGAAAATGAATCATCCCCACGATGACTACACAATCCTCGTGACACTGAAAGCCGACGGCAATGTTGAGAAAACCGTGGTCGGAAGCGTGATGGAATCTCTTACACTGGATTCGGACAACGCGGCAGAGTTCGGACGCCTCAAAGAGATCTTCACAAAAGATTCTCTCCAGATGGCAACATTTACGATCACGGAAAAAGGGTACAGCCTGGTTGACGGCAAAGGAAAACAGCTTCCGGCCGTGACCGCAGATATGGAGAAAGGGCCGGAGAAACCGGACAGCTATATCGGAAAAGTTGCCGCTCTTCTGTACACAAGATTTACCGCAGGCGCAAAACCGATGGCCATGGTCAGCATGGACAACTGCTCTCACAACGGAGACAAGCTCTACACTGCCATTACAGCATTTGCAAAAGCATGGGAAGACAATGGAACTGCCGAAAAAGGGTTCTATGCTTATGTGACGGATCCGGCGAAGGTGTCCTTCCCCTGGACCATGATCGACAAGATCACGCCGCGGCCGAATGCTTCCGTGGAAGAGATCCTCAAAAAGGACGGCGTGGAAGAACTTGAGCCTGTTATCACAAGCAAGAATACTTACGTGGCTCCGTTCGTAAACGCAGAAGAATGCGAGTACCTTGTAATCGAGGACGCTTTCCCGAACGGACGTCCCGCACTGGAAAAAGGCGGACTGATCTTTACAGACCGCGAGACCGTGGACAAGGTGGAGAAGATGAAAGTCTGCACCTGTCTGAACCCGCTGCACACCACACTGGCGGTATTCGGATGCCTGCTGGGATATGACCTCATTTCCAAGGAAATGAAGGATCCTGTCCTGAAGAAACTGGTTGAGATCATCGGATACGAAGAGGGACTTCCGGTTGTTGTAAATCCGGGCATCCTTGATCCGAAGGAGTTCATCGATACGGTTCTCAATGTCCGCATCCCGAACCCGTTCATGCCGGATACCCCGCAGAGAATCGCCACAGACACATCCCAGAAGCTGGCAATCCGCTTCGGTGAGACCATCAAGGCTTACCAGAAGTCCGATACACTGAATGTGGCAGACTTAAAGCGCATCCCGCTTGTATTTGCAGGATGGCTCCGCTACCTGATGGCAATCGACGATGAGGGCAATGCTTTCGAGCTCAGCCCGGATCCGCTTCTCGACACGGTATGCCCGTATGTAGCTTCCATCAAACTGGGAGACACGATAAATGCGGAAGAAGTATTAAAACCGGTTCTTGAGAACGACAAGATCTTCGGCGTAAACCTGTTTGAAGTCGGCCTGGCTCCGCTTGTATGCCGGTACTTCTCAGAAATGATTGCAGGAAAAGGCGCCGTAAGGGCAACACTTGAGAAATACGTATAAAACAGAACAGACTGAAGCTGAACAGAGACCGCGCATCCGAAAGTGACATCCGTCCTTTCAGATGCGCGGTCCTTTTTACCGCACTTTACGGTATCAGCAGTCCGCCGAAATATGTAACCGTGTTTGTTCCGTTGATATAACGGATTCCCGCCTGTCCGGCAAGCTCACTCACCATGATTCCGTATCCTTCCAGAGAACCGTGGGCCCGCTCCGGGAAACGGCAGGGAGCGGCCGGATAAGTACATTTCCCGCACTTCCTGCAGGAACCGAATCTGATCTGTATCCACGGTTCCATACTGGAACACACCGGATTCTTCCATGATCTGCTTCATCTTTTCTCCTTTCCATTTCCCGGTTTCCATTTCCCGGTTCGGGTGTTACTTTTTCACGTGTCTTTTTCCTAATACCATGATATACTTAATTATACGAAAATCAATATCTTTTCAGGAGGATTTTAAAATGGAACGACATGCTCTTGCCGTAAAGATCAACGACGGAAAAATGAATGACTATCGAAAAAAACTGGGAGAGGTCTGGGATCGTACCACCCGGCTGCTGGACCGGACAGGCATCCGCAATTTCAGCATCTGGAACGCAGAATCCCTTGTGTTTGTCTACTATGAATGTGACGACGGCGTCCGCCCGTCAGAGGCCGATGCATCAGAAGCAGACAGCCTGATGCGGGAGATGGACAGCGAAGGGCTCTACACCTGGATCTCCACTCCGGGAAAGGATATGAGACTGATGTATCATAACTTCGGTATCGTCCGTGAGAGCAAGGAACTGATCCGCCACCGGATGTTCATGACAAAGCTCAAACCCGGCTGCGAAGAGGAATATAAGGCACGCCATGACGGACTGATCGCACAGCGCGGCGACACCGTCGATCCGGGGCCGGACAGCAATTTCAGCATCTGGAGTGCCGGCGGCTATATCTTCGGCTACGATGAGATCGATACAACCATGGAAGTAGAAGAGACGCCCGAAGCGCGCGAATCCACCATCGCCTGGGAGACCCGCCAGCTGGAGATCATGGACTGGATCACAAACGATGTGGACTGGATGACCGGGGAGCATCATGTATCCAGTATACGGCTTGCATGGCATCCCGGAAAAATATCTTAAAAATATTGCAGAACAGCGCCCCACAGGAAATAATTTCCTGTAGAGCGCTGTTTATTTTCTCAGTTCTTCGCTCCTGCAAGAAGCTCATGGAGCAGTTCTTCCAGTTCTTCCTCGGAAGTCACGGTAAAATCCGGTGTTCTTCCGCCTTCCGGGATCCGGTGTCCCCGGCGGTTCATCCAGATTCCTTTCCATCCCACATTCATGGCTCCTGCCATATCACTGTCATAGGAATCTCCGACGAAATAAACTTCCGTCCCGTCGAGCTGCATGGATTTCTGCGCGTATTCAAAAATCTCCCGCCTTGGCTTCTCTGCTCCCACATCCGCCGACACAAAGATATTCGCTTCGGGAATCCACTGATCCGCCTGCAGGCTTCTCACTTTATTCCACTGATGCTGCGAGGGGCCGTTTGTGATAATCCCCACCTTCACCCGCCCGGAGCAGAAGCTCAAGATCCGCTTCATCCGCTCCGTCATACTGATATGTTTCTGGCATCCGGCATAGACCTCCTGAAACGCCAGGGTTTCCTCCCTCGAAATCGAGATTCCGAACTCCTCAAACGCCTTCTGTACACGATATACGTAGAGTTCTTCCATCGTGATCTCTCCGGCCATCGCCCTGCCATAGACCTGATCGCTGTATTTTCGTGTAACCGGGAATATCTTCTCTGCATCTATATCAAACCGGTCTCCGAAATACCGTCCGTATGCACGGACAAACGGCTGTGTCTGATCGTATAATGTATCGTCTATGTCAAATAAGACTGCTTTTTCCATATCCTGTACCTGCTTTGCTCCTGCTGCGATTTCTCTGCCGGAAATCATTCTACTGCCCCGCATGCGCACCGGTATCCGGTCACACGGGTTTCCGTCCATGCTTCCCGGTCCACGACGGTGACATCCTCGTAGTGCCCCTGCTCCGGATGCTCAATGGTCTTGGTCTCTGTCCACGCCTCCTGGTCTACCACATAGCGCTGCTCGTAAACCGCCTCATAGTGAACCGTCTCCGTTCCCGCTGGCTCCCCCGCATCTGCATGTGCCTGCAGATGTGCGTCCACATTGCCAGTAATCTCTGCACCACAGGCAGTACAAACGACCGCATCCCTTGCCCCGGATACAAGAACATCCTCATAATGTCCTTCCTCCGGATGATCGATGGTCTGGGTCTCCGTCCATGCCGCCTGATCCACAACCCACTGTCTCTCCGTATGCGTCTCCGCCGGATGTTCAACGGTTGTACGGATGGGGATATTAAAGTTATGTACGTGTTCTTCTTCCGGCTCTTCCTCTTTCGGCGGCTCTGTCACCGTGGCGTTCACCGTCTTTTCCAGGGAAGTCCCGCCCAGTCTGTCTGTTGCCGTAATCCGGTAAATCAGGGCGTATGTGCCCGGGGTCGCCGTGTCCACGTTGGATGCATCCACAGTCACGGACGCCACGTAATCCTCATTCCACGTCACTCCCGACATGAAATCCGTATCTGCCGCCCCGGCTTCAACAGACCACGCCTGAATGCCCTGCACATAGGACATGAGCTCATTTCCCACCTCAAATGTCACCGACTTTACCGTCTGGGAATCTTCCTGATCAGTTACAGTTATATTCACCGTGTAAGTTCCTTCCGCCGAAAACCGGATCTGCTTGGCAGGAACGCCGTTTCTCTCTTCCCTGTCCTCAATGTCCGTGACAGCCACATTATTCTTCTGCGCCTCGTTCGCCGCCTCGATGGTAATATCCTTCACGCCTGCCTCCGCGTAAATGGACTCGATCACTTTGTCCTGAAGGCTGACCTCCGCATTGATTCCCGTGACAATCGTATCACTGTAGAGAGCGATCACCGGCGGGTGCGCCTTCTTCTCCTCCTCCTTTGGCAGTTCCGCGGAAGTCGGTAGAAGCCCGTCAAAAACGCCTGCCGAATAAGCAACAGCCGTAGTAACGCCGCCTGCCGCAATAACCACGGCAATGGCGATTCCGACCGTCTGAACCTTATGCTCCTCGATCCAATCTCTTATATGTTCAAACATACCCTTATTCCACTCCTCTGAAAAAAGTTATCTTTGTACTGACTGTAGCTATTATATAATGTTTTCCCGGCATCATCAAGTGCCGAATCCAAATTGTGCCCTGCGATTTCCGGCGTCCCCCTCCACTGAAAACAGGGGATATCAGAGAAAAATGCCGCACCGGTTCTGACAGATTCCGGCACGGCATTTCTTATCCCATGTAAAAATTATCTCATGCAAATTCAGTTATTCTGTTTTCAGCCGGCTGCTGGTGCTTTCCGCTGCTACTGTACTACCGTAACAGAAGTGATGTGCGGATTCACGCCCTCATACCAGTACAGGAATCCTTCCATATCAATCACCTGACCGATCTGAAGGTTTTTCACTGCCGCATAGACCTCCGTGCTGCTGTCGCACAGATAGGACTCGATGGTAAATGTATAAGTCTGTCCGTTGTAAGATGCATTGAAATACAGGTCGTCACCGTCTGTACCGGATCCGTCATAGTTGTATAAAAATGCTGCCTCATTTCCGCTTGCATCGCTGGACGCTTCAACTGTCATACCCTTAAAAGCCACAAACTGGTTCTGGTAGGATTCAATCTCATCTGTTCCAAGGAACTCTGTCACATCGACAGGATCCGCCACATAGGTATCCCCGTCGTCCACGAACTCAAAGGTTCCCTCCTGGATCTCCACCTCGCCGGACCACTCTGTCTTGTATCCGGTTACACGGATCTTCGTTCCCGGTACAAGCTTCGCGTAATCTTCTTCTGAACATGCTGTGTCATAGAAGAAATATCCGCCGTCCTTATCCTGTGCATAGATCGTAGCCTTGTCTTCCCACCAGGACTGTGTTGCCTGGACATAAGCTTCTACTGTAACCTCCGTGTCAACAGCCGCAGCCATATACTCATCGTAGCTCATAACCTCTGCAGCCGCATCGTCTGCGCCTTCTGCCTGATCCTGCGTGTTGTCTTCTGCAGTCGTGTTGTCACCGGTCGTATCGCTGTTTCCGCCGCCTGCGCAGCCGCCCAGAGCGAACACCAGGGTAAGCGCCAGTAACGTAGTTAATACTTTCTTCTTCATAATAATCTCCTTTTCTGATTGCTCAGTGCCGGACACCGGCACAGTTCTTGTGCAACAATATTATTATAGTCAAAAAAACAGGGAAGTCAACACCTGCTGCGTTCTTTCACTTTCGAGCGGATCAGATAAAGGATGATCAGCACCCAGACTGCCGCGATTCCCGCAATAAGAGCTACGGCTGTCCCGGGAAGCGGTCCCAGATCCGCCTTGCCTCCCGCCAGACCGCTGCTGTCATTCAGATGATACAGCGCTGTCACGTCACTGTACAGATTCCGGATATACGTGTCATCCACTGTCTCTTTCCTGCGGATGGACTTGGTCACATTCTCGATCATCTGCCCCGCCGCATCTCTCAGAGATGTAGATCCGTTGAACACCGGAGTAACAAACGTATCGTTCTCGTGTTCCAGCAGAAGCTCGGCTGCCCTGATCTTCACATCATAATACTGGTCATTGTCCTCTCCCGCCCTCGAGAGATAGTCCTGATATTCCTCCGACTCCTGGGCCACTGTCGTTACCGGTACGTATCCTTCTGTCTCCGAGTAGGCGATCTGAACGTCATTTGTCAGAAGATACTGGGTAAACAGCCAGGACGCCAGCACTTCCTGAGGATCATCCTTATTGAAAATGCACACAGACGGTCCCTGGGAAATCATCTGCGGATGCTCCGGATCATACTGGGGGATCATGCGGACCTCTGTCTCAAACTGCGTAAGCGCCTCCTCCGCGATATCCACCAGCGGGGCGTCGCTTCCCATCCAGGTTGCCCCCGCCGTAGAATCAATGGCAAACACACACTGCCCTGCATTCAGAAAGTTTGCCGGATAACCGGATATCTTGAATGTGGAAAACGCTCCGGTTCCCGTATGTTCCGCCACAGTATACAGAATCTCCTTTGTCGTATCATTAAAGATCTCAATTGTTCCGTTATCCGTAGAGTACCCTGCCCCCTGCTGCTTCAGCATCTGTATCATCATATTGTCCGTAGACTTGTAAATAAACGGGATCATGACATCCTGCCCGTTCAGGGCATATGTGCCGTCCGGATTTTTCTTTGCCGCCGCATCCGACACCTCCCAGATGAAATCCCAGGTCAGCACATCCGGCACTGTATAGCCCAGTGCTTCCACATAGTCTTTATTGATATAGCAGGCTTCCGTGGAGCGCATATAAGGCAGCGCATAATAGTTTCCTCCGATCCTGCACTCCTCTAGGAACCGGGGAACAATCTGGGACTGCGTGGGCGACTGGAAAAGCAGCCCGCTCCCGCCCAGACCGTATGTCTCATCCGCCATCAGATCATCCAGGGGAACCACAACATTCTGCCCGGTGAGGTAAGTAGCGATATGATCCGGGTAGGTGATACAGACATTGGGCGTGGTGTCTGTGGCGATATTTGTGATCACGTCATTGTAAATGTCCCCGTAGTCTGTATAGAGCCTGAGATCCACCGTAATATTGGGGTACAGTTCCTGAAAGTCTGCAATCGCCTCTCTGTAAATATCCGTCTGGCTCTTATTGGTGTCATTCTTCGCCCAGAATGTAATCTCATAGTTCCCGGATGCGTCAAACTCTTCGGGTACAGTAAACTCTGCCGGCTCTTCCTCTCTGCCGTGGCATCCGGAGAGTCCCGCCCCACACAGGGAAGCCGCAAGCAGGACCGCAAGTATTCTTCCCGGCATTTTCCCCGACATTCTTCCTGGTCTTTTCATCCTTTCATACCTCCTCTTGACACACCCTCCATGATCTTCCTGCGGAACACAAGGAAAAGGATGATCAGCGGCACGGATATGACAACCACCGCCGCCATCATCGCCGGGATATTCTCGCGTCCGAACCCGTTTTCCCGGATCTCCTGGATTCCGTTCGACACCAGATAGTATGCCGGATCGTCCGTGATCAGCCGGGGCCATACATAGGAATTCCAGCACTCGATAATCTTCAGGATAGTGATGGTTACGATCGTCGGACGGCAGATGGGGATCATCACCTTCCACAGGTATTTCAGATCCGAAGTGCCGTCCACTTTCGCCGCCCGGTACAGCTCATCGGGCACCTGTTCAAAATTCTCCTTGAGCAGGTAAATGTAAAATACCGATGTAACCGAGGGCAGCACCAGACCTGTCATGGTGTTTCTCAGATCCATGTTCGTTATGGTCACAAAATTGGTGATAACCACCAGTTCACTGGGGATCATCATCAACGCCAGGAACAGGGTAAACACCAGGTTCTTTCCTCTGAACTGCAGGCGGGCGAAGGCGTATGCCGCCAGTGTGCTGACCACCACCATGAGCACTGTGGTCAGCAGTGCAAAGATCACGGTATTTAAAAGGTAGCCGACCAGCGGCACTGTGGTAAATGCATCCACATAGTTCTGAAGCGTGGGCGAAAGCGTAAAGAAGGAAGGCGTGTGTTCCGCATTATATGCTCCGTAGCTCTTCACCGAGGTCAGCACCATCCAGTAAAAAGGGAAGAGGACGATCAGCGCCCACAGGGTCAGGAGAATGTAGGTGACGGCTTTCCGCACTGCATTCTGCCGCTCCGTCTTTTTCTGTACTTTTTCAAAATCCGTCTGTTCCATTTCCGCTCATCTCCTTTCATACTGAACTTTCTTCCTGCTCACCAGAAGGTTGATGCAGGTAATCGTGAGCACGATGACAAACAGGATGATGGCAGCCGCCGAAGCATAGGACGGATAGCCGCCGCTGTCTCCGTACAGCATGTCGTAGACGTATCCTACAATGGTGTTCATCCCCGCCGCGTTCAGATCCGTGCCGAACAGAGCCACCGCGTCGCTGTATGCCTTGAACGCTCCGATAAAACCCGTAATCACCAGGTAGAAGATCATAGGTGAGATCATGGGCAGCGTGATCTTCGTAAAGATGCGCAGCCGAGGCGTCCCGTCCACCCGCGCCGCCTTGTAGTAATCCTGGTTCACAGACGCCAGGGCGCTTGTGAGCACCAGAATCTTAAAGGGCATGACCACCCACACGGTGTAGAAACAGAGCACGAACATTTTCGCCCAGTAGGGCCCGTCGATAAAATCCACGGAACTTCCCCCGAACAGATTGATCACCATATTCACCAGACCGTCCGTGTACTCCGTCTTCTGAAAGAGGATCATGAACACCAGCCCCACGGCGAGCGTATTCGTCACATAGGGCAGAAAATAAATGGTCTGAAACAGATCCCGCAGCGGCTTTATGGAACTCAACCCCAGAGAAATCAGCAGTGCCAGACATGTTGACACGGGCACTGTGATGAATACAAGTATAAAAGTATTCTGCACCGCCTGCAGGAAATACGGGTCATGAAGCACGTAGGAAAAATTGTAGATTCCTACACCGAAATATGTCTGGGAAGCAAAATTAAAGCCTTCCTCCATGGAATAAATAAACACATCGATCAGCGGATAAACCAGAAAAGCGATGAGAAACAACAGCGCAGGCAGAAGATACAGCCAGGCTTTCTTATTATTGCTGTTCATAACAGGTCACTCTCTCCTTTCCGTATCAGCGGGCGTCAGTAAGAATCCGCTCCTGCGTATCCCTGTGGAACAGGAATACTTTGTTCGGCTTCAGCGCAAAACGCACCGTGGAAACTCCTGTGTCCACATGGTTTTCCGCATTGATGATGGAACGGACCGTCTCACCGGTACATGCGCTGTGGGCGGACACGATGCTCACGTCCCTTCCCATAACCTCCACCCGGTTCAGCTGACAGGCAAAGGGGCCGTCTTCCTTCAGAATAAATCCCTCCGGACGGATACCCGCCCACACTTCCTGATCAGGAACACCTGCCGCCGGAAGTACCGGAGCATCCCCGATGCAGAGCATGCCGCCGCGCACCTCTCCCCGGAACACATTGATCGGCGGAGTGCCGAGGAACTTCGCCACAAACAGATTCGCCGGATTGTCATAGACTTCCTGGGGTTTTCCCATCTGCATGAGGACGCCGTGATCCATAACCGCGATCCGGTCGGAAATACTCATGGCCTCGTCCTGGTCATGGGTGACAAACACCGTGGTGATACCCGTCTTCTTCTGAATTCTCCGGATCTCCTCCCTTGTCTGCAGACGCAGGCGGGCGTCCAGATTGGACAGAGGTTCGTCCAGGAGCAGCACCCGGGGCATCTTCACCAGAGCACGGGCGATGGCAACCCGCTGCTGCTGCCCGCCGGAAAGCTCACTGGGTCTGCGCTCCATGAGTTCCTCGATCTGCACCAGACCTGCCGCCTCCTTCACCCGCCTTTCCATCTCTTCTTTTGAAAGTTTATTCTTCCCTTTCAGGTTTTCAAGGGGGAACCGGATATTATCCCGGACAGTGAGATGGGGGTACAGCGCATAATTCTGGAACACCATGCCCACACCCCGCAGCTCCGGTGCAAGGGCGGTCACATCCTCCTCCCCGAAGAAGATCTTTCCATCCGAGGGCTTCTCCAGCCCGCAGATCATATTCAGCGTGGTGCTCTTCCCGCATCCGGACGGTCCGAGAAGCCCCATCAGTTCTCCGTCCGGGATCTCGCAGGTAAAGTTATCCACAGCGGTAACGTCCCCCCGGCTCTTTTTCCCCCGGGCGGGGAATTTTTTCGTAAGATTCTGCAATACTATCTTCATTTTTCATCAATCTCCCTGCTATAAGGTTGTGTCTCAACTAAAATTTACCTTTAAGATTATAGCGGATTTTTGCCGGATGCTCAAGGTATGGGGGAAAATCTCTCCTGACTGCCCCTTATAAAAGAAATCCCTGAACACACTCGGGTTCAGGGATTTTTCAACTTCGGAAGCACATTTTTTCTTGTCCACGTTTTTACTGTCTGCTCCCGCAAAAACGCAATAAATCCGTCTATTTTTCCTGTCTTGTCAAAAGCCGCAAGCGCCATATAATATGTTGCCTTGTCCTCATTATAAATAATAGTCGGAGGATAATCATGTATCATCAAATAATAGTTCAAAAGTGTCCTGCCTACTCTTCCATTCCCATCTGCAAAGGGATGGACCGCCTCAAAGCTCAGATGGAAAAAGGCTGCCGCAGTTAAAATGTCACTGCCCTCATATTCATTTACCTGTTGGCATAAGTCTCTGATTTCATCTGCGACATCTTCCGGAGCGATTCCAACTTCATCTCCCACAACATAATCATGTATTTTGTACTGTCCGGGACGCTCCCCTTTCTCATAACGTGTCTGATCGTAACAGCCTTTCATTAAAATCCCTTGAATCTCTTTGATTAAATTTTCATCAAGAGGGCTGCGCTCAATATTTTTTTTCGTCAGGAAATGAAAGCACTCTTTTTGATTTTGTATTTCAAAGATCGTCCTCAGATCTCCACTGTAATTTTCCACTCGTCCATTTTCAAAAATCTCACGGGTATCATGATATGTGGTCATAGGATTTTCGATTTTATTTGAGTTGTAGGCAAACAGAATACGGAAATTCTCCAATGCTATTTTTAAATCTGCCTCGTCAGTTATTTTTTTATTCTGCCAGTTTTTTTTAACTTCATTGTAATCCATAACAGACCATCCCTTATCTTCTAAATTCCAACATTGATTATATCATGATTTACTGTAGTGTCTGAGAAAAATATTAGGCAAATTTATTAGGTAAACGAAAAGCCTTGTAAACCGAACAGTAAAGGAAGTCCGTTTTTACAAGGCTTTTTGAAATCGGAGTGACAGGATTTGAACCTGCGGCCTCTACGTCCCGAACGTAGCGCTCTACCAAGCTGAGCCACACTCCGATAAAATAGGGAACCTGCTCTCCGCAAATTCCCAACTACGGAAAAGGGACTTGAACCCCTACTAACAGAGTCAGAGTCTGCTGTGCTGCCAATTACACCATTCCGCATTGTTGTATTTATTTTTTGCTGCTCTCGCAAGCAACATGGTTATTATACCAAACTCTTCAAAAAAATCAACCCCTTTTTTTAAATTCTTTATATTTTTTAATTTATGTATTTTTTTCTGAATTTATCTTTATTTTATGATTTATTAAAAAAACTTTACATAATATAACATAAAATGTTCATAATTTTTATATAGACTGAAATGGTAATAAACGGGAGTTTATTCACTTTGAATTTCGGACGAAAGGAGCTGTGATATTATGATAACCGGAGTATTAAAAACAGGCTCTGGCTCAGATATCTATATTACCGGGGATAATTCACCGAATAATATCAGCATCAGGTCAGGTCAGTATCTTTATCTGGCCGTCCGCGACTGTTGGATTCCGGTAATCATAAGATATTCTCCTCAGACCGGGGACTGGGTATTTCAGAACCTGGAAAATATTAATGTAAACGGACAGAAAGTCATGCTGAAAAGCTGAAGTGCCAGGACACACTCCCGGCACTTCGGCTTTTTCGCTGTATTTTTTCCGTCACTGCAGCCATACGCCGTCAAACACCGTTTCCGCAGGACCGGTCATATAGACGGTATTTTCTTCCTGATCCCACTCGATCTGCAGATCTCCTCCGGGGAGTTTTACTGTCACACTGTTTTCGGTGCGTCCGTTCAGCACGCAGGCTACCGCCACCGCGCACGCCCCGGTGCCGCACGCCAGTGTTTCTCCCGATCCCCGCTCCCAGACACGCATCCGCACGGTATTGCGGTCGAGTATATTTACGAATTCTGTGTTTACCCGGTTCGGAAACATATCATGATTTTCAAACAAAGGTCCGATTTTGTGAAGCGGCAGCTCCCGCACATCCTCCTCTGCAAAAATCACGGCGTGCGGATTTCCCATGGAAATGCACGTCATGCGGTATTTCTTTCCTTTCACCGGAATCGGCACGTCCACAGCCCGGTTTCCTTCTACCCTTACCGGAATTTTCTCCGGTTCCAGAACCGGTTTTCCCATGTCCACCTTCACAAGGCTTACTTTTCCATCCTTCACGGTAAGATCAAGGTGTTTTATTCCTCCCAGCGTCTCCACAGAGATCCGGGTCTTATCGGTCAGTCCGTAGTCGTAGACATATTTCGCCACGCAGCGGATTCCGTTTCCGCACATTTCTCCGCGGGAGCCGTCGGCATTGTACATCTCCATCTCGAAATCCGCCTTATCCGAGGGCTTAATGAGGATCAATCCGTCCGATCCCACGCCGAAATGCCGGTCGCTGATCCTGACCGCCAGTTTGGAAGGTTCCGTCAGCTTTTCCTCAAAACAGTTGACATACACATAATCATTTCCAAGTCCCTGCATCTTGGTAAAACGCATATTTCTTAATCCTCTCTGCTTTTTTATTCATTCATAATCGTGAGAACCATCTGCGCCGTCTCCAGCATATTTCTTCCGGTCTCCATACTCGTCTTCTGAAGGTAGCGGTGCGCCTCTTCTTCCGACATGTGGTTTCTCTCCATGAGCAGTGCCTTTGCCTGGTCGATCTGCTCCTTTTCCCGGCTGTTCCGGACTCTGCCCTTTTCCCGGCGTCTCCTCTTTCTCTGTTCCATTGACTGGAGAAGCATTTCCACCGTATTGACAAGATCGTACACTTTAAGCGGCATGGGGAGACCGATCACGCCATCCGGCAGGCCGTCAGCCCATTTCTCCGGCGAGGAGATCAGCAGGAGCGAAAAACTCTCCGGAAGCATTTCCCGCAGCTGAGTATACTGCATATCCTGCAGGCGGTACCCGCAGATGACGATGCCCTCGCCCCACGTATCGGCATACTGCAGAACTTTTGCCCCGGTCAGGCAGACTGCCGACACTTCCATACCGGAACGCACCAGCGCATTCCGTATTCCCACCGCATTTTCACGCTTCGGGAACGCCACGATAATATTGCTCAAACCGGTCTTCACCTCCTGCAGTCTGTATTTTCATCTCCTAAAGCTTATAGAGATAATTTGCGATCTCCCAGTCCGTCACCTGCATACAGTATTCATGATATTCCTGGCGGCGCGCTCTTATGATCTTATCCGCAAGTTTCTCTCCCAGCACACCAAGAATCAGCTCATCATTCTCCAGTTCATCCAGCGCTTCATCCAGCGTCCGCGGCAGCGCCTCGACATGCAGCGCTTCCCGCTGCTGCGGGGTCATTTTCTGGATATTCGCATCAATGCAGTCGGGCGGCATAATCTGATTCCGGATTCCGTCCAGTCCGGCAGTCAGCAGAACCGCCAGCGCAAGATATGGATTTGCCGCAGCGTCCGGGCTTCTCAGCTCGATCCTGGTGTTCTCTCCACGCCCCTCCGTCACGCGGATCAGCGGTCCCCGGGTTTTGGACGACCACCCCATATAAACCGGCGCCTCGTATCCGGGAACAAATCTCTTGTAGGAATTTACCGTAGGATTTGTGATCGCGGTAATCGCCTTCATATGTTTCATGAGACCTCCGATAAAGTAGTAACCCTCCCGGCTCAGCCCGTTTTTATCATCTGCGCTCTGAAATGCATTTATCCCGTCTTTGCTCAGGGAAAGATTGATATGCATCCCCGAACCGTACGTCTCGCTCTTCGGCTTCGGCATAAACGTAGCGTGGAGTCCGTGCCGTTTTGCGATCGTCTTGACAACCATCTTGAATGTCATCAGATTGTCCGCTGTCACAAGAGCCTCATCATAGCGGAAATCGATCTCATGCTGTGCAGGGGCGATCTCGTGATGGGAGGATGTGATCTCAAATCCCATCTCCTCGAGAGTCAGCACCATATCCCGTCTCGCATTCTCCCCGAAATCAATGGGGCCCACATCGAAATAGCCTCCCTGCTCATGGGTCAGCGTCGTCGGCAGGCCGTCGTCGTCTGTGTGGAACAGGAAGAACTCGCACTCTGGTCCCACATTCATGGTATATCCCATTTCCCGCGCCCCCGTGATCGCTTTCTTCAGGACATAGCGGGGATCCACCTCATAAGGCGTGCCGTCCGTGCGGTAAACGTCGCAGATCAGCCGCGCCACTTTGCCCTGCTGGGGACGCCATGGGAAGATCTCGAAGGTGCTCAGGTCCGGATACAGATACATATCCGAATCCTCCTCTCCGCTTAAGCCTTCCAGGGAAGAAACGTCGAACATACATCTGTTGTCCAGAGCCTTTTCAAGCTGGCTGACCGTCACAGCCATATTCTTCATGATTCCGAAGATATCTGTAAACTGAAGGCGGATAAAAGCGACGTCTTCTTCCTCCACCATCTGGAGAATATCCTCCCTAGTATAATTATGCATAAATGAAACCTCCTTTTCATTTTGATTCTTCATTTTCCTTATTCTTCATATTCATCTGTTTTCACTTGGAAATATCAAAAGGGCGTTCTCCACCTCTGAATGAAAAACGCCCTTGTTTCGTGATTATTATATCTTTCTGAAACGTCCTTGTCAAACATTTTATTGACAACATTCTATTTACCTGACATTTTATTTACATGCCTGTTCCCCACTGCTATAGTATAGATAAAACTGTCGATATCAGTTCAGACATTCATAAGGGGGAAATGCAGATGTTGCGAAGAAAAATCCTGCCGTTTTTTCTGGCGTTCACAATCATTTTACTTTCAGGAGGCTGTGCGGACCTCAACCGTTTTCCGGCTGTCGGCACTTATTTTCTATGCGCTACCGGATCTGACTATGCGCCCGGGGTACATGTGCTGGCCCCGGACGGGAGCCCGGTCTTCTCCCTCCGAAACGCGCTGATTGAAATGTGTGTCGCCCTGGACGGAATGATTCTCGACCAGACTGCCGGGGCGATTGCCAAGAACTCGCTTCTTTTTATCCGCATCCGCAAAGACCGGGAAAATTATCAGACCGGCGTCTGGAGTGTTGCTGATCAGGACTGGTCAGTTGAGCCCCAGGACGGACTTTGCGCGTATACGGCGGATGACAAGGGGCATCTCCTGTCTTTCGTGCTCAGCAGCGGAACATATGACCGGAACTGCCATCCGTTATCCGAAGACAGTGAAGACCCGGAAGAAGTTTTTTCCTTTGCCAACGGTCTGGTTCTGTACAACAGAAAAAATCCCGAAGGATATTCATACATTGCAGACGAAAACGGAGATTGCCTGCTCGATACCGGCATCTTTTACGAAAAGAACTCGGAGTACCTTTATGATCTGGCGCTTTTCGGCGGTATTTCCGTAGATCAGATCATTCTCGGAGAATATATGATTGTCGAATGTAAATATACAGAGATCCAGGAGGATGGAACCGACCTGATTTCCACCGCTTCTTTTCTCTGCGACCCGGAAGGTCACATCCAGTTTACAGAATGGGATTACCTCAACGTATGGTTCCCCCAGAACCAGTATCGGCGGACAGATCACAATATGTATCTGCGGTTTGACTGCGGGGAAGAAAGGCAGCCCCACTTTCTGCGCCTTGAAGGAATGCAGGAGGCAGTATTTCCGGAGAACTGCGAAGACATTATCTATCAGGACAAAGACCTGTTTCTTCTGGAATCTTCCTCCGGAGAATACACAGTCTATGATGCTTACAGCCGGACGAAAGGCGCATCTTTTTCCGGAGTGACCCCCGGTCTCCAGAACATCTTTCTCTTTGGTACGGACAGCTATGTAGTCCAGGGGCTGAACCGCGAGGCGACCACCATTGTGATCGATGATGTAGTCTATCCTCTCTCTGACGGTGATGAGATGGCGTTTGTCACTTCCGGAGAGTATCCTGTTATAAGTACAGGAAAATTAGGAGGATCTGTCTCGCTTTCCTATATTCTCGATCCGGAGGGCTCCATGGTTCTGACAACCCCTGACTATGTTATCTATGCGGATCATTCCCACTACCTTATTCTGCGCGATGACCGTTTCCAGATAAATACATACAACTCTTTCTGAATCAGCATGCAGTGCGGAGGTTTTCAAAATCCATCCGCACTGCATTTCCCCCGCCATCGCTGAAATCTTTCATGTAGATCAGGTCAAGACCATTTTTCTGAAAATGCCATACCACATCTTCCACAGTCACTTTTTCCATGTCTTCCCGGATCGCCACTGACGCATATTTTGCCCGGCTCTCCAGGATTTTTCCCAGTATCTTCTCAATCCCGCAGGATCCGATGATAAAATTGGCTGTCACAAGCTCTGCTTCCCTGACCTCTTCCTCCGCATTATGTATATTCCAGACAGACACAGGATCATATCTGCGGCGCTGCCACTCTTCCAAATTAACTGACATTTTATCCCTCTTTTCGTATAAAGTACAAATCTATCATACCCCCCCCCGGTAATTTCAAGACTTATTACGAAAATTTTCTTTTCTGCGCGGAGTTCTTTGCATTTTTATCATGATAATATGTTTCATCTCTTTCAAAAGGCGCTCAAAAGAGCAAATTTACTACATTGAAGAAAATCTGCATCGGCCGGCAGACCTGCAATCTTTCTCGGAAGTCGGGCTGAACGTCCCGACCACTGATTTTGACCCCACAGAGGATCTGCCCGACGGACCGGAGAACCTGAACTTTGAAGAGTAGCGCAGGGGCAAAGCCGGTTTTAGTACGCGTTCCTTTTCCTGCAAATATGGGGCATATCGCATGAGAAATCTAGCCTCATGTGACAGCCCCATATATAAAAACTTCTTATTTTTTCTCCATCCAGAAGAATCCCCAGCCGGGAAGCTCCACGGTTTCTACTTCCCCGGTTTTCCCGGTCAGCAGATCCGTATACTCTGCCTTCTCCGGCATCCAGACCGTCTTTCCTTCATCACTGAAGTTAAACACTGCATGGAGTTCTCTCCCCTCTGCCCGGCGGACGATCCAGAGGATGGATGTGTCGCTGTAATCCTTTGTATATACTTCTGCATCGGCGCTGAAGACGGGTTCTGTTCTGCGGATCTTTTCCAGTTCTGCAAGCCCGTCGAAAATCCGCTGCTGCACGGTTCCTTTCTCACTGATGCGCTCTGCCAGTTCCCAGTTGAATTTTCCGCGGTGGATATACCGGGAATCTGGAGCCTTGTCGGGATCTTCCTTATACGTATAGTCATTTACCTGTGCGACTTCATCGCCGCTGTAGAGCATGGGGATGCCGGACTGGGTGAACATATATGCATGGAGCATGAGATCTTTTTCAATTGCCCAGTCCATCTTCTCCTCATCCTGCTCAAAACCTGCGCTCTCAATCCCGCACATGGAGGCTGTCGTGGCACAGAATCTTGCGTCTCCGGTCACCGGATCCTCATTGTAGAGTTCGCCCCGGCTGACGCTTCCTTCTGTCTTGCCCTGAAAATAATCGTTGAGATATTTCTTGTGGGGAACTTCCTTCATGCCCCAGTTGCTTAACGTGCCATAATCCAGTCCCCATCCGATATCGTCGTGACACCGCAGATAGTTCAGGAAGGTATACTCTTTCGGCAGCGCGCACACAATATCCATCTGTTTCCTCAGGAGACGGACATCACGGGTTGCCACAGTATTCCATGTAGTCGCCATGGTTGTCACATTATAAAGCATATGGCACTCCGGCTTTTCCACTGTTCCAAAATAAGGCGCCACCTTCTCCGGCTCCATGACCACCTCGCCAAGCAGTACAATGCCCGGGCAGACGATCTCGCCGATCATACGCATCATACGTACAATCGTATGTACCTGGGGAAGATTCCGGCAGTTTGTTCCCAGCTCTTTCCAGATATAGGGAACCGCATCGATCCGGATAATATCCATTCCCTGGTTTGCCAGATAGAGGAAATTGTACATCATCTCATTGAACACCCGGGGATTGCGGTAATTCAGATCCCACTGATAGGGATAAAATGTGGTCATCACATAATGCCCCAGTTCCGGCAGCCAGGTAAAGTTGCCCGGCGCCGTTGTCGGGAATACCTGTGGTACAGTCTTCTCGTATTCCTGAGGAATAGAGGGATCCGCATAGAAAAAGTAACGGCTCATGTACTCTCCGTCTCCCTGACGCGCTCTTCGCGCCCACTCATGATCCTCCGATGTGTGATTCATAACGAAATCCATACACAGGCTGATCCCTTTTTCATGGCATTTTTCCGCAAGATCCGCCAGTTCTTCCATCGTTCCCAGCTCCGGTTTCACCTTTCGGAAATCTGCCACTGCGTATCCGCCGTCAGATCTTCCTTTCGGCGAGTCCAGGAAAGGCATCAGATGGATATAGTTCACATTGCATTTTTCCAGATAGGGCAGTTTCTCCTGCACGCCTCTGATATTCCCCGCAAAGTTGTCAATATACATCATCATGCCGAGCATATCCCGTTTCCGGTACCACTCGCCTTCTTTTTCCCGCTCTGAGTCAAGCCTTTTCAGCTTTTCATTCCGCTCGTCATAATACCGCTTCATCTGACCGCACAGCTCTGCAAACATGTCTGAATTGCCGTAGAGCTCCATGTACAGCCACCTCAGTTCATCATGATGCCGGTTAAGCCGCTCCTGGAAAATTCTGTCCGACTTTTCCTTTTCTGCTGCAGCTTTCGCCGCGGCCGCGTTTTTCTCCGCCGTCGCCGCTGCTGCAGTTTTCTTCGCCGTTTGCACAGCCTCAGCCCCCGCCGCTGTTTTCTTCGTCGCTGCCTCAGCCTCAGCCGCGGCCGCTGTTTTCTTCGTCGCTGTCTCAGCCGCTGCCGCTGTTTTCTTCGTCGTCGCCACAGCCGCCGCTGTCTTTTTCACCGTTGATGCCGCAGTCGTTTTCGCGCCGGTTCTCTTCGCCGTTTTCTTCGCCATCTGCGTCCCCTCCTGGATTCTTCCTATTTTTCTTTCACAAAATGCCACTGATATGCCTGATGCTCTCCCATGGCAATCGGAATCGGGAATCCGGCATCCGAAAGTGCCGCGCTGCTGTAAACTCTTCCGGTTGACGCCTCACGGTACATACAGCCCTCCTCAAGTCCTCTGATCCGGATATAGTTTACCGGCATGTTTGCATGCTGTTTCAGGGTCACAGCCTGGACAAGCGCCTCGCTGCGGTCCTCTGAAACGAACGCCCATGCTCCCACATCATCTGTCTGCGGGCAGGTAAGCCTGTAATAAAGGCCTCTCTGGATAAGCGCTGCATATTTCTTGTAATCTTTAATCTGGCTCCTGATCTCATTTTTTTCCGCATCCGTGAGCTGATTCAGATCCAGCTCATACCCGAAGGTGCCTGCCATGGCCACTGTCCCTCTTGTATGAAGTGACGTACACCTTCCGGTCTGATGATTCGGAGACGCGGACACATGAGACCCGACTGACGAAACCGGATAAATGAAAGAGGTACCGTACTGGATTTCCACACGGTCCAGAGCATCTGTATTATCACTGCACCAGATCTGAGGAGTATAGTAGAGCATTCCCGCGTCAAAACGTCCGCCGCCGCCGCTGCACCCCTCGATCAGGATGTTCGGATAGCGTTTCACCAGCCGTTCCAGGAAATCATACAGCCCCAGTGTATAGTCATAAAGCACCCTTCCCTGGCTGTCCGCTGTTGCCGAGTAGATATCCGCCAGGCTCCGGTTCATATCCCACTTGATGTATTCCACATTTCCCTGGTCGAGAACACTGCATATCTGTGCATAGATATAGTCTACGACTTCCCGCCTGGAAAAGTCAAGAACCAGCTGATGTCTGGAGCGGTTCGGCCTGCGGCCGGGGATCACGAAGGCCCAGTCCGGATGTGCCCGGTACAGATCGCTGTCTTCATTTACCATCTCCGGCTCGATCCAGATCCCGAATTTCAACCCCAGCCCGTTGATGCGGCTGATCAGCTCCTTCAGGGAACAGCCAAGCTTCTTTTCATTGACTTTCCAGTCACCCAAACCTCGTAAGTCGCTGTCCCTGTTTCCGAACCAGCCGTCATCCATAACAAACATCTCGATTCCCAGCTGCGCCGCCTGCTCTGCCAGCTTCAGGAGCGACTCACCGGTAAAATCGAAATAGGACGCCTCCCAGCTGTTAATCAGCACCGGGCGGACGGCTTCTTTATATTTGCCACGGCACAGATGGGTCCGGATACAGCGGTGAAGATTCTGGGAAAGCAGCTCAAGTCCTGCTGCAGAGTAACTCAGGATCACTTCCGGTGCCTGCAGAGATTCACCGGGCTTCAGCGGATATGCGAACTGCTCTTCTGAAATCCCCATCACCACTCTCGTCTGGTTATACTGATCCTTTCCCGCCTCACTCTGGAATCCGCCGCTGTAGACAAAGGAAAGTGCATAGCATCCGCCCGCTTCCTCGGTTGTCCCGTGATCCGCCACGATCACAGCCGGATTATACTGATGGCTCGACGAACCTCTCAGGCTGCCGATTTTTGAAAGTCCGTGTCCGATGGGCATCCTCTGATAATTTCTCTCCATCGCATGACGTCCGTAGAATGTGATAAAATCATAGTTTCCACCGGTCATGTCAAGGCAGGCGGGGCAGAGCTTCTCCACTGTAATGTTCCCCGCTCCGCCGTTGACAATCTTCACACTCCTCGTGATCACATCATATTCCGGCAGCACGCCGTAGAGCAGCACCGCCTGTACGCCGGTAACTTTATCCTCAAGCTTTACCTCAAGCGACTGAGCTTCCTCATCTCCGGCATACACTGCCGGAAGTCCCTGAAGCGCATATTTGCCGTCCCGTATCTCATGGTCAACATACCGGAAATCACTGGAATATGTACTGTCCGTATTCTTGATAATACATGCCGGGGACCGGTAATCCCCCGTTCCCAGAGACGGGAACTCCTGGGGAAGCGCATCCATGGAATAAGTCTTATCTCGTCCCGCATCATACGGATTTCCGGAAAATCCACGGTCATAATATGTCAGCAGATAATCCATACACCCTTCCGCACGCTTCCCATAGTACAGGTGCAGAAGGAACCCGAACTTGTCAATCTGCATCTGGTAAGTAGTATTTTTCGTGTGCAGAGTAAGTGTCCTCTGCTGTTCATCATATATAATAGCCATATCTCTTTCCTCCAAGTTATATCCATTCTGTCAGTGGCATCCTCTCCTCCGCACAATTTCGTCCCGGAGCCAGTCCCCAGGCAGTGAGGTGCCGTACTGCCGGATATCTGGCTCCGCCCCGAAAATATGCGTCTATTTCACAGCCCCGTTCACCACTCCGTTGATAATCTGTTTCTGGCAGATCACATAGAATATGATAATCGGTATCAAAGCCAGAAGATAGGATGCAAACGCAAGGTTGTAGTTCGTACCGAACTGGGTCTGGAATGTCAGCTGAGCAAGTGGCAGCGTGTTTTCTCCTTTTCCTGACATGATAATCAGAGGAGTCATGACATCATTCCACACTGCCAGGGCTGTGATAACCGCAACCGTAGCATGCATGGGCTTCATGATCGGGAAGATGATCTTCCAGAATGTCCGCCATGTACTCGCGCCATCCACTCTTGCCGCCTCCTCAAGGGCAATCGGAATATTTACAAGATACCCTGTATACAGAAGGAGATTCATCGGCATATAGAATACCACATACAGCAGGATAACACCAGCCCAATTGTCCAGATGCATTTCCGCCGTCTGCTTTGCCAGAGGCATCATCAGGATAGCAAACGGGACAAACATACCGCTTACAATGAAAAGGTAGATAAAGTTGTAAACTTTGCTGTGGGCTTTATTTCTTCCCACCGCATATCCCATCAGGGAGTGGAGCACAATGGCAAGCACTACCGTAACTACAGTTACCAGAAGGCTGTTGCCCAGGGAACGCCAGAAATCTGTCAGTTCCATTGCCTGGGCGAAGTTGCTTAAGCTCCAGGACTTCGGCAGGGAAAGGATCCCCGCGATACTGTTGGTCATCTCTGAGGGCTGTTTGAAGGCGATCACAATCGTCATATACAGCGGGAATGCCACTGTAATCAACCCGATAAACAGAAGGATTGTAACTGGCCAGTTTACCTTTGCTTTCATTTTCTCATACATTATAACTGCTCCTCCTTCCTGCCGGAAATCGTCATCTGAGCCACGGAAATTGCCACGATCACAATAAAGAATACAACTGCGTTTGCACTCTGGTATCCGAAGCTTCCGCCTGACAGACCATTATTATAGATCAGATAGGAAATGGATTCTGTACTCTGTTCCGGGCCGCCTTTCGTCATAGCCATGATCTGGTCAAATACCATCAGGAAGTTCTTTACGCAGAGCACCATATTGATGGTAAAGAAAGGAATGATCAGCGGGAATGTCAGGTAACGGAATTTTTTCCATCCTGTAGCTCCGTCCAGGTCTCCCGCCTCATATACATCCTCGGGCACAGTCTGCAGACCCGAAATATAGATGATTGTATTCATTGCAATGGACTGCCATGCACAGACGATCACAATCGCAATCCATGCCGTATTCTTGTTGGAAAGCATGCTGGAACTCAACGCATCGCTTCCGATCATTTTCCCGAGTTCCGGAAGAATGTATGTAAAGAAGTACTGGAAAATGTATCCTACAACCAGAGCTCCCAGAACATTCGGCACGAAATATGCCGCACGCAGGAATGTCTTTCCTTTGATCCTGCTGTTCAGCCCCAGGGCAAGGATCAGGCTGATCACATTGGTCACGATGGTCGCTGCCACTGCAAGCTTGATTGTAAACAGGTATGACCCTCCGATTCTCGGGTCTGTAAACAGATCCATGTAGTTGCGCAGGCCGACAAATTCATAAGATCCGAATCCCTTAAAGTTCGTAAAACTGTAGATCACACCGCGGATCAGAGGTATCGTGTTGAAGCACACGAACAGTGCCAGTATCGGTATGGTAATCAGCATATAAGTTCTTTTGCTGTCATTTGCTTTTTTCATCTTTTCCCGCTCCTTTCCTAGTCAGCAGTTCCATGCTCTTCGTTATATTCCTGAACTTCGCGGATAATATCCCTGTTATATCTCTGCCAGCTTGTGTCAAATGTAGTCAGGAAATCATCCACATCACCGTTAATCAGGAATGTCTGGATCAGTGCATCCGCAGCCATCTCAGACGGATAGTAGTGATCCTGATAGTCTGTCATATTCCCCGCTTCAATAAAGGATGTCATGCCGTCCAGTGCCGGTGACAGAGTAAAATCACCGCTCTTGCACGGGATTGCATTCTGGTCGTCAATATACGCCTGGATGTTCTCATCTTCCAGAAGGAAATCCAGAACTTCATAAGCCGCTTCCTTGTTCTTGCATGCTGCCGTCACAGAAAAGAGAAGGTCAACACCTGAATTCAGCGTATTCTTTGATGCGTCATCATTTCCCGGCATGACAAAGGAATCAATATTCATATCCGGATTTACCTGCTGAATCTGGGGAACCGCGTAGCTTCCGATGGGATACATCGCAGATTCTCCGTTGGCAAATGCCGTACATGCGTCATTGTACCCGTATGCAAACGGATCATCCGGACCATAATCCAGAAGTTTCAGACATTTTTCCGCAGTTTCCCGGTACTGATCGCTGAATGTGGTCTCGCCTGCGTTTACCTGTTGGCATGTGTCTGACGGCGCCAGTCCTACTACCAGGGCATTCCATGGCGCAAGGCAGGTCCAGGTATCACGGAAACCGAAGTAGAACGGCAGGATTCCCTCCGACTGGATCTCCTCACAGAGATCCATAAGCTCGCTCCAGGTCTCGGGGATCTTCCATCCATGCTCCTCAAACATATCTCTGTTGTACAGAATTCCCGCTGCATTGGCCACGTACGGCACTCCGTATGTCCCTTCTGTAGGAACAATCTCCAGTGATTCCAGGATATCCACATAAGTCGGATTAATATCGGCCAGCCCTTCATAGTCCGATATATCTGCAAGAATATCCGCATCAACGTAATAGGAGTAGTTGATATCTCCTCCGATTCCGATAATGTCCGGATAGTCGTTTCTCACAAATCTCGTTCTCATAATCGTACTGGCGTCATTTGGAGAACTGATCGTGAGATGAATGTCATCGTGGGTCGCGTTGAACTCGTCCTCCACCTGGTCGAAATACGCTGCCGCCTCGGGTTTGTACTGGAGAATTTCTATCTCCGTCTTTCCGTCATTCTCATTGGCACCGCATCCCGGAAGGACAGCCGCCGTCACCATGACAACCGCAAGGACAGCGCTGATCGCATTTTTCCTTTTCATAATAGTTACCGCTCCTTCCTTTGTTCTTTTTTTATTGTGAATATATTATAACATTCCAAAATGCGCCTATAAATATCCCTGTTTTTCGGATTTTATGCCAGTTTGCGTTTTATTTCTTTCTATTGCCAAATAGGAGCGCATTTTGGTATATTATATATATGTAGCCTGCAGACGCCAAAGCTGATCCGAAGGAGATTTCAACCATGAGTGATATTATCTTTTCTGTATTTCCAAATGAAAACTTTGTTGACCTGGGACTGTACCAGTTCGGAAAGGAGCAGTGCGAACCCGCACACTCTTTCGGTCCCGCCTCCCGCAACCACTTTCTGTTCCACTATGTAATCTCCGGAACAGGCACCCTTATGGCGGACGATCTGAAAGGTGTCACTCACACATATCAGATCCGCAGCGGCCAGGGCTTCATGATTTTTCCGAAACAGATCAATACTTATGTAGCAGACGCGGAACTCCCCTGGGAATATGTCTGGCTGGAGTTCGACGGCCTGCGCGCGAAAGAGATTATCGAAATTGCCGGTCTGTCACCGGAAAACCCGGTTTACCACGCCCATTCCAAAGATCTTCGGGAAAAAATGATGCAGGAAATGCTCTATATTGCAGAACACAGCGATGAGTCGCCCTTCCATCTGATCGGGCATCTCTACCTGTTTATTGATTATCTCTCGCGTTCCGCAGCTTCCATGAAGCTCTCGAACAGCGGGAAACTGAAAGACTTCTATATAAAAGAAGCCCTCAACTATATCGAACAGAACTTTCAGAACGATATTTCCGTTGAGGGCATCGCCGCTTTCTGCGGTCTCAACCGCAGCTATTTCGGCAGAATATTCAAAGATACTATCGGCAAATCTCCCCAGGAATTCCTGATGAATTACCGGATGGTAAAGGCAGCAGAACTGCTGAAGCTGACTCATCTCCCCATCAGCGACATCGGAAATGCCGTAGGATACCCGAACCAGCTTCATTTTTCCCGGGCCTTCAAGCATATATACGGGATATCGCCGCGGGAGTGGAGGAATAAGAACCGGATGGCATAAATCACCCGTTGATCAGCGCCAGCACATCCTCCCGCTCCGGCATCGCCCGGATCGCACCTTTCTTTGTAGTAACAAGGGCTGCTGCCGCATTTGCAAATGTCAGCAGCTCGCCCAGCTGCTCCTCTGTCAGGTTCTCGAAATCATGCTCCAGAATATAATTCAGGGAGCTTCCGCAGAAGGTATCTCCTGCTCCCGTCGTCTCAATCGCCTTTACAGTGAATCCCGGACGCTCCACACGCATTCCCTTGTAGTATGCACGGCTTCCGTTTCTTCCCATAGTCAGCAGAATCAGCGGGATATGGTATCTCTCCTGAAGATATGCGATTCCCTCGTCATAGTCCTCTTTTCCGGAAATGAACTGGATCTCATTGTCAGAAATCTTCAGGATATCGCAGTATCCGAAACCGTACTCCATCTGCGCCTTCGCCAGGTCCAGAGAACTCCAGAGAGGCTCCCTCAGGTTCGGGTCAAAAGAGATCAGACATCCGTTTTCCTTCGCAATTCCCAGCGCTTTTTTCGTCGCTTCGCGCACCGTTTCATGTGTCATGGACAGCGTTCCGAAATGGAAGATTTTCGTCTGTGCAATGAATTCCGGATCGATCTCCTCCGGTGCCAGCATCATGTCTGCTCCCGGGTTTCTGTAGAAGGAAAATTCTCTGTCTCCGTCCGGGAATGTATGTACAAATGCAAGTGTTGTGTTTACTTCATTGTCTGTAATCAGATGGGAAGCGTCAATCCCCGCTTCTGTGATCGTGTTTCTCAGAAGCGTGCCGAACTGATCCTTTCCGACCTTTCCGACAAATGCCGTCTTCTTTCCCATCCTATTTAAGAGTGCAAGCACATTGCAGGGCGCTCCCCCCGGGCACGCCTCAAACATATTGTTTCCCTGTTCGCTCTGTCCGTTCATCGTAAAATCAATGAGCAGTTCTCCCAGAGCAATCACATCATATTTCTTATCCATGACAAATACCTCCTGTGAATCTGTTAATTGAAGTATACCAGTTCTTCTATAGGCTCTGCAAGCTCTATATTTTCCGCTTCAAGCACAGGTCCTTCTCCCCGGTAGACCGAAAGGTTCGCGTACCGCACCTTTGCCCGCACTTTCACCCACTGTCCTGCTTTAAGCTTCGGCGCATAGGCACTCCGGCAGACATATCCGAGAAATGAAGTATCCTCCGCGCAGCACGTCATCGCCATGCGTCCCGGCAGGAACACTTTCGACGGGAATGATTTGGGCTTGAGAACTTTTGCCGTGAATTCCACGACTTTTCCCTTATATCTCTCCGGATGATCCATCATGTCCACATACCAGATTCCGTAATCTTCTCTTCGGATCTCGATCACCGGAGCTTTCAGATCATAGGGCACTTCATCCTCGAAAATATTGTCGATCTCGCCGTTCTCATCTTCGAAAATCACTTCCGCCTGGGGGCTTACCACCTTTACGCTCCGGCGGTATCCTGCCAGAGGCTTGCGGTCCTCGCAGCGGTTGAACAGAACCAGCTCTGCATTTCTTACCATCTCCACAAACAGCGGCTTCAAGTTCGTCAGGTACATCTGGAACGTACTGGCATCCACTGTCGTCAGCTTCTGTTCGATGGACCAGCCTGCGGGAAGTTTCAGCTTTTCAAAATCGCTGACTTTCCACATGCCGTTATACTCGATAACGACACGCTCCGGCTCATGTTTTCTGTCCATTTCCATGAGCCATTCTTCCGTCAGATCTTCCTGGTCTTCCACCTTCTCGATCACAACGCCATATTTCAGGAGCTCCATGGGATTATATTCTTCCTCGCCCTCCTCGCAGAGAATCAGAAGCGTCTTCCCGTCAATCTGAAAATAATCCTGTTTCAGGGTAAAGTTCAAAAACTGGGTCTTTCCGCTGTCAAGGAACCCTGTCATCAGATATACCATTACATCAGGTTCTCTCATACTCCGTACCATCTCCTTTCAAAAGTCCCGGCATCCGCGCCGGGACCTTCTTTTTACGCAACGCCAAAGAGTTCTGCCAGTTTTTCCTCGTTGATCTCTGCACCGATCACGCAGATTCTTCCCGTATATTCCGGAGCACCTGTCCTCACATCATGCTCGCCCGGCACCATATCAAAGTAGATCCACTCTCCGTCAGCGCCCGCAACCATTCCCTTGGCACGCAGGATATTTCCGTAGGAGCTGTCACTCTCAAGCTTCTTTAAGATCTCTGTGATCTGATCCTTTGTGTAGGTATGGATCGTCTCGCGTCCCCAGCTTGTGAACACCTCATCTGCATGATGATGACCTGCGTGGTCATGATGATGGTGATGGTCGTGATCGTGGTCACAGCAGTGGTCGTGGTCGCCGTGCTCATGATCGTGATGATCGTGATCGTGGCCGCCATGCTCATGATCGTGATCGTCGTGGTCGTGATCCCCGTGATGATGGTGGTGCTCATGATCGTGGTGATGGTCATGGTCGTCGTGATCATGACCGCAGCACTCATCGTGGTCATGGTGCTCTCCGCACACCGGGCAGATCACTTCCGCCAGAAGTTCCTCCTCCAGAGACTTGCTGGATTCCATGGTCTCAAGGATCTTTTTCCCCGGAAGCTGTGCGATAGGCGTCGTGATAAAGGGAGCCTTATCATTGAGTTCCCGCAGCAGACTCACCGCCTCCTCGATCTTCTCCGGCTTTGCCTTGTCTGTACGGCTTAAGATCACCGCGCCGGCATACTCGATCTGGTTGCTGAAGAACTCGCCGAAATTCTTCCGGTAAATCCTGCACTTTGTCACATCCACTACCGTAGTAAAGCTGTTGAGCTCCGCATCAATCTCTCCCTGTACGTCCTGCACTGCCCTGATCACATCGGAAAGCTTGCCCACTCCCGAAGGCTCAATCAGGATGCGGTCCGGATGGTAGGTATCCACAACCTCGCGCAGGGATTTCCCGAAATCACCCACCAGGGAACAGCAGATGCACCCGGAGTTCATCTCGCGGATCTCGATCCCGGACTCTTTCAGGAAACCTCCGTCAATGCCGATCTCACCGAACTCATTTTCAATCAGTACCACCTGCTCGCCCTGAAATGCCTCGGAGAGCAGTTTCTTTATCAGTGTTGTTTTTCCGGCCCCGAGGAAACCGGAGATAATATCAATCTTTGTCATTTATAATTCCTCCTGTCTATTACTATTTTAATCCGTAATGTCAAGTTCTACCGGACAGTGGTCTGATCCCATCACTTCCGTGTGGATCTTCGCATCCACGAGACGGTCTTTCAGACACTCTGAGACACAGAAATAGTCAATGCGCCACCCCGCGTTCTTCTCCCGTGCCCGGAACCGGTAGGACCACCAGGAATAGATCCCTTCCTGATCCGGATAAAAATACCGGAACGTATCGATAAATCCCGCATCCAGGAGCTCCGTAAATTTCTGTCTCTCCTCATCGGTGAACCCGGCATTTTTTCGGTTCGTCTTCGGATTCTTCAGGTCGATCTCCTCGTGGGCCACATTCATGTCGCCCGTGACGATCACCGGTTTTGTCTCTTCCAGCTTCTTGAGGTAGGCGCGGAAATCATCTTCCCACTTCATCCTGTAATCCAGCCTTGCCAGTTCGTTCTGGGAGTTTGGCGTATATACAGTTACAAAATAGAAATCTTCAAACTCACAGGTAATCACACGCCCCTCCTGATCATGCTCCTCGATTCCGATTCCATAACTCACGGTAAGGGGTTCTTTCTTTGTAAATACAGCAGTTCCGGAATATCCTTTTCGCACCGCGTAATTCCAGTACTGGTGGTATCCCTCCAGTTCAAGGGAGAGCTGCCCCTCCTGCATCTTCGTCTCCTGAATACAGAAAATATCGGCGTCCGCCTCTTTAAAATAATCAAGGAATCCTTTCTGGACACATGCCCGGATTCCGTTTACGTTCCAAGATATCAGCTTCATTTATTCCTCCTTCTGCCAACAGCACCTGCAAAAGCGCCCCAAAATGAAGGACAGATAGATCTCTTCTTATCTGCCCTCTTTTCTCTGTCAGTAACGCACTTCTTTTAAACACAGTCCCTGCGCCGGGGCAAGGAACCCCGCCTTCTGCCTGTCCTTTCTGTGCAGGGCATCCGCCGCACTCTCCGGAGAGCGTACCCCGGTGCCTGCTTCCAGCAGCGTGCCCGTCAGAATCCGTACCATATGATACAGAAATCCTGTTCCGTCATAGGTAATAAGCACCCTGCTGCCTTGTCCGCTGACTATTATATCATAGATTGTCCGTTTTGTGGACTTTTCCCCGCTTTTATCCTTTTTATCCGTATACCCTGCAAACTCATGGGTTCCTGTAAGATATCCCGCCGTCCTGCGCATGGCTTCCAGATCCAGGCAGCACGGATAATGGAAGGAATATCTCCGTTCAAATACATCCGCTTTTTCCCCGGTGTCGATCCGGTACTCATACTTTTTTCCGACGGCGCTCTTCCTTGCATGGAACCCGTTTTTGACCAGGCATGCCTCACGGATTCTGATATCTTCCGGAAGTCTTTCATTTACCGTATCAAGAAAGAACTCCTCTCCCGCCGGGGAGGGGAGCACCACACTGGCAGTCTGCCCCCAGGCGTGGACTCCGGCGTCGGTTCTGCCGGAACCGTCCACCTCCAGAGGGATTCCCGCCGCCTCCGACAGGACACTTTCCAGAATTCCCTGTATCGTCTGGTCCGTGTTTGCCTGTCTCTGCCACCCCTGGTAACGGGTGCCGTCATAGGCGATAGTCAGCTTATATGTCCTCATGTTCTTTCCTTCCTCTGTGCCGTCACTGCAGGAACTTCTTCAGCTCATCCATAAAAGTATTCACATCCTTGAACTCTCTGTACACGGATGCAAACCTCACATATGCCACCGGATCCAGATCTTTGAGTTTTTCCATGACAATCTCGCCAATGACACTGCTGGGAATCTCCTTCTCCTCCCGGTTGAATATCTCAAGCTCGATGGCATCGATCGTCTTCTGGATCATCTCTGCCGGAACCGGCCGCTTATAGCATGCACTTAAGACACCGTGCTCGATCTTGGTTCTCTCGTACTGTTCCCGGTTATTATCCTTCTTAATCACAATCAGGGGAATCGTCTCGACCTTTTCATAGGTAGTGAAACGTCTCCCGCACTCATCACAGGACCGTCTTCTGCGGATCGTACTCTTATCCTCCGCCGGTCTGGAATCGATCACTCTTGTATCCGGGTTTCCGCAATATGGACATCTCATAGTATTTCCCGCCTTTCTGCCTGAAGTTCTGCGTTCATTATACACAAAGACTAGAACTTTTGCAAAAACTTTTCTTCCTGAATCTCAACCAGTACAATGTCCGGTCCGATCTTCCTGATGCAGCCGAACGGAATCACATACTCGCAGTCTGTCCCCAGGAAACCGCAGATCTTTCCCGGTCCCGGTACGATAATCGCCTCCACCGTTCCGTCGCAGACATTGATCTCCACATCCGCCACACACCCAAGTCTCCTGCCGCTGCAGATATTGATCACTTCTCTTTCCCTGAGCTCACAGATTCTCACTGGTCAAGCCTCCCTCAGACAAAAACCGGATAAAAAAATCCGCCCGGACACTCCCCCTGCCCGAGCGGCTCTCTTCTTCCTTCTATATTATTATATGAACTTCTGAAGATAAAGTACCAGCTTTAAAGCGCCATCACCTTTTCACTCTCGAACGCCTTCGCAATCGCCGCCACAAGAATCCCTCCTGTCACAAGTGTCACAACCAGTGTCAGGACATACTGCAGGGCAGTAATCTCATGTGTCAGGATTCCCTGCAGGGCAAGGGTAATATTGTACACCGGAACTGCATATACCCAGTCGGCCGGCGCCTCTGTGGTAAACATGGTGGACAGCCCCAGCATAAGGATCACGATGTACGCCGGAGTGATATAAGTGCTCGCCTCTTTTACCGATTTTGCGAACACGGAAATCATCACGACAATTGCGGAATAAAGAAATGCCACAAGGATCAGCAGAACCGCCAGCATAGCGATCTGTCCGGGGGTGAGAGTCAGGCTGATACCCAGATCCTCTCCCGCAAAGCCGCCCATCATCTGCGGCATAAAGATCACCATTGCCGCCACATAGACGACCGCGGACACACCGGAGATAATCATCAGCGCGAACACTTTGCCGAGCACGATAGAACTGCGTCTGACCGGGGAGACAAGAAGGCTTGCCATGGTACCGCGCTCCTTCTCTCCTGCCACCATATCCGTACCGATTCCCATCGCTCCCGCGAAAAGAAGAATCGTCACAAAGTACGGCATCATCATTCCCAGTATCTTACCGCCTGCTTTTCCCTCATCCTGAAGGATCATATCCGGATTATCGGAGTTCACGGTAAACACTGTCAGTGAAGCCATATCAGGTACTCTCCGGGCGAGAAGCTGCTGCCGGTACGCCTCAAGGACTCCTCCGGAAATTTCCTGATAGGCAGCATTGGAATAGTCTTCTGACGGATTATAGTAAGTCTTTACCTGGGGGATCTCATTTCCCGCCTTATAGGACTCAATCTCATCTGTAAAGTTTTCAGGAAACTCGATGATCAGATCCACATTTCCCTCCACAACCGCATTCCGGACTTCTTTCATAAGTGAATCCGGGCTCTCTGCATCTGCCGCGACGCCCGGCATTTCATCTGCATTTTCCGGAGTGTACACAAGACAGTTTTCATCCGCTGCAGTAAGAAAATCCACAAATCCCGCCGGTGCATTTTCCACATACACTACAGACCGGTGCGTCTCTACATTTTCATTTGCACTCTGAGCCATACTGCTCGCCAGACTCATAATTACGATCATCAGTGCAACCGGAAGAATAAAGACAGAGACCACCATCTTTTTATCCCGGAACACTCTGGCCAGTTCCTTTGCGCATATCTGTCTGATTCCTTCCATCTTACTCCTCCCCCTTTCTGCTCTGATATAAGGTAAAGAAAGCGTCCTCCAGATCCTGTGAATCCGTGTCGTGAAGAATCTCTTCCAGCCTTCCCTCCATCACCTTCTGCCCGTCAATGATAATGCCGATCCTGTCACACAGTTTCTCTGCTTCTGACATGATATGCGTGGAAACAATCACAAGTTTTCCTTCGTCTCTTAACTTTTTCAGATAATCCGTCACATTTCTCGCCGTGACAATGTCCAGTCCGTTGGTGGGCTCGTCAAAAATCACGATGTCCGGATCATGGGCAAGGCATACGGCGATGGCTGCCTTCTGTCCCATTCCGGTGGAAAGTTCCTTGATCTTCTTATGAGCGAAATCCCGGATACCGAAATAAGTAAACAGTTCCTCTTTCCTCTCTTTGATCCGCTCCGGTGGCATCCTGTGCAGCCTGGCAAAAAAGTCAAACATATAGTCCACGGAGAACTGGGGATCCAGACGGATATCCCCTGTCAGAAACCCTATCTTCTCCCTCACCTTCTCCGGCTCCTTCTGTACCTCATGCCCCGCCACATAGATCTGCCCTTTCGTGGGGCGGATAATCGTGGAAATGCAGCGCAGCGTTGTGGTTTTGCCCGCGCCGTTCGGTCCGAGCAGACCGTAGATCTCGCCCGGGCGGGCAGTAAGGCTTAAGTCATCAACTGCAGTTTTCAGCGGATTTGTCGTCTTCGACTCCCGCATCTGCTTCTTGTTAAGTTTATACACTTTCGTGAGATTTTTAATCTCAATCACGTCCGTTTCCTCCTACCTCATTATAATATTTATTTTGTATTATTGTCTTAATACAATTCATCTTATATCATTCTTTTCTGAAAGATGCAAGTGCTTTTTTCATTTTTCTCATTTTTCTCCTCCCCTTCCCTGCTGCCGGAAATCGTGTTACAATCCTAAGGAAGGTATCTGGTTCAGCTATAAAGACATTTTCCGAAGCCAGATCATCAATTATAAAAATCAAGGAGCATTCCATATGAAAGAAACAATTTTACTTTTCAATCCCCCGCAGAAAGATCAGCTCATTAAAATCGAGATGGCGCTCTTTCCCCTTCATGTCCGTCTGAAACGGATTTCACCGGAAGACTATAACCAGCCTCTGGGCGCCCTTGCCGGCGTAAAAGGCATGGAGCGGGTGGACAGTACCTATGAAGGCGCTGAGCTTCCCGGCACCCTTTTCGTATTCTGCTTTTTCGATGACAACCGCCTCAATCAGGCTCTTGCCGCCCTGCGGAAATGCGGAGCAGGTCCGTTTCCCTACAAGGCGATCCTGACTCCGACAAACCGGGAATGGACCGCCCCGGACTGCTTTGAGGAAATCCGCCGGGAACACGAAGCACTCCACCCGGGAGAAAACCGCCCGGTATCATAATTTCTTTTCAAAATACAGATTCAGCAGCACGAAACAGAGAAAATATCCTACCATTACACACCACAGAGTCCAGTACACTGCCATGCTGAAGAATCCGGCAATAAGAAGTCCTGCAAAGCAGACATAAAGCATAACGAATCCTGCCATCGAAGAAGACCTGGTGACGATGTCATTCCTCCGCTCGTCACTTTCTTCGATGCGCTGTCTGTGAAGCCGCTTTTCATCTTTTAATGTTTTATTGATCCGGATGATTGCCACAATCGCTGCCGCAGTGACTGCCGCGCCTGCCCCGGTATACATTCCGCCAAGGAATGACCCCTGCTGTGAATCCTCAAATACGATTCCCGCGATGATCCCGGCGATAACCGCCGCCAGACCAAGCACAATAAACGGTATCATCAGCCGTCTTCTCGCTTTCAGCTTTTCCCTGAATTCTTCATCTGTCTTTGCCCCGTGAAACAACATGCTCCTGATCAACATATGTTCTCCTCCTCTTTGTCAAAAATAAAAATCTCTTCAATAGTCATCCCGAAAAACTGGGCGATCTTGTGTGCCAGGATCAGGGATGCATTGTACTTCCCGTTTTCCAGGGAAATAATCGTCTGACGGGTCACTTCCACCGCATCCGCCAGTTCACTCTGGGTAATTCTGCGCTCCTTGCGCAGTTCCTGTATCCGGTTGTGCACGTTTGATCTCTCCTTTCCGCACAGGATCTGCAGTACCTGTGCCCGATGTATAGCTCGCTTTACATTTAAAGTATAGTTCACTTTACATTATATGTCAAGTGCGCTTTACAATATTTTTTATATATTCATTGAGGCTCAGGGGAAATGCTGTTATAATGAAACTAAGCGATTAACCGATAAGGAGGAGCCTATGAGTGATATTTACAGCCTTCGGATCTATGACACTGAACTGATGCGTTTTTCCATGGAAAAACGTGGTCTGTCCGGTCTGGTAGCCGAAATCATATACACGAACAGAGAACAGGCATATCTGCTGCCCCTGGATATGGAACGCACCGGCGAAGGTGTTATCCACTGGCTGGAACGCCGGGTCATTCCGAAGAACCGCGCCTTTGTGGACGAGATTCTAAAGACTCTGGGGCTGAGCCGCAATGACACCAAGGGAATCATTGACGTCTGCAAAGGTCTCTCCCTGAACGACAGTTACTGGATCGTTCCGGAAGGATTTGAAGGAAAATTTTCTCAATATAATCTTTATGAGAACCGCTTTTCCGAAATTCTGGCTCTGGTTGCCTATACCGGAGCAGGTGGAAGCAGACAGGCGTTCACTACATCTCCTGAACTAACCACAGGCGGTATGCTCCCCAAAGCATGGCGCTATGTGGAGCATGACGGGATCTACCTATACAAGGGCGGCACTTCCGGAGCATCAAATACCGGCAGAGAACCCTACTGTGAGTATTACGCTTCTCAGATTGCAGAGACCATGGGGCTGAATGCAGTGCATTATGACCTGGAGAACTGGAAAGGAATCACAGCGTCCAAATGTGCTCTTTTTACCAGTATCGACATCTCTTATATTCCCATCGGACGCATCGTCCTGAGTGGAGGCATTGCTGCCTGCCTTTCCTATTATGACAGGCTGGGAACGGATTTTTCCGAACAGATCCGCAGCATGCTTGTATTTGATGCACTGATCTACAACGAGGACCGGCATTTCGGAAACTTTGGTGTTCTGCGCGATAACCGCAGCGGAAAAATCATTGCTCCCGCCCCCATCTTTGACAACGGACTTTCTCTTTTCTGCTATGCCGGAAAAGAAGATTACGCAAACCTGGACGAATACGCCAGAACCCGCTCCAATCCTTATAATATTTCCTATGAGGAAGTGTGCGCAGAGGTCATGGGAAGCAGACAGAAAGAACAGCTCAGACGCATGATCGGATTCCGCTTTAAGAGACATAAAAGCCTGAATCTCCCGGAAGAGCACCTTTATGCCATTGAGAAGCACCTGGCAGGCAGGGTGCGCACTCTCCTTGAGATTCCCGTCCATTATCCAAAGCGGAGGAAAACACACTGAATCGGGATTTTTCGAAACGAAGCACAAATAAAGTGGCTGCAGGTATATTGTAAAGAGCACCTGCAGCCACTTTATTCTCAATCAAATATTTTCACTGTCCGTTTCAGTATCTCTGCCATTCTGTCGTAGCCGAACACGTTCGGATGAAGCCCCTCGCGGGTAAGTTCCCTTCTGACTGAATATCCGTTTTCCGCAACAAAAGAATGATAATAATCGACAAATGGATATCCATATTTCTCCGCAAGCCTCTGCAGTTCCGCATTAAAGATCTGCACATAGATCTGACGGTCTCTCTCATGGTTTGTCCACAGCATTTCCGTCGGGAGAAGGGAGCAGACCGCCAGCTTCATTTTTTCTTCTGCTGCAATCTTAAGCACCTCCCGTATGTTGCAAACTGCCGTTTTGATCACTTCGTCCAATGGTATTCCCGGTTCCTGTTTCCAGTTATCATCTTCCAGGTCCCATGCATCATTAATTCCGTCCATTAATATTGTAAAATGCGGTTTCAGTTGGACTGCATCCGCACGGAATCTGTGAAGGAGCGTGCCTGTACGGTCTCCCCCGATTCCCCGGTTAATCATTCTTAAGCCTGATTCATGAAAATATGCCGGCAGTTCCCACATCTGTGTAATGGAATCACCGATAAACAACACGTCAACCAGTGTTTCCTTCTGCACAATCGTCTGATTCTTACAGTCAAACTCCATTCTTCTGTCATCTGCTTTCACAGTCTGCGTAAGGTATCCGGGGCGAATCCATTCTTTCACTCTACCACCCCCAGATAAACCGCGAACGGATCAATCCCATTACCGGCATACCATGATTTTTCACACACACATCACTCATCCCGCCTACAGTAAAATGAGCCATGTAGGGTTCGCTTTCTGCACCGTCTGACTGCATCTTTATGAGAATCTGATTCCAACCTTTCTTCAGTTCTGTCACCACATAGTTAGACAGGTCTCCCAGGGCTCCTCCATTCCCAAGATTGGCGCGAAGGGGAACTTTCTCCTTTGTCCGGTGGATCATCTGACCATTCAAAAACAGTTTCATATACCCATTGTTCGGGACCCCCAGCACTACTTTCCTGTCTTCTTCTGAATATATCTGGTGAAGAGCATACACGATTCCGCTTTTTCGATTTTTATCTTTTTCAAAGCAGCCGGACACCTGCAGATCATTTCCCGGATTCCACTGTTCTTTCCAGCCTTCCGGCGCTGTCAGGAAGATCTGTTCTTCGCAGATTCCGCAGTCATCATCCAGTGTCCGATCCTCAAACAGTTCGGATACCATCCACCTTCTTCCTCCGGTCAGCACTACAGGAACCGCCGGAATTACCGGCTCGCCTTTTATCCGGATTCTGAACCAGCACAGATTCGTCTCGTGGATTTTTTCGGGATCTGCGCTGATTTCATATCTCAAAATAACTTTCTCTCCTGCCGGAATACGAAGCCGGATGCTTTCCTCCGCGCTCATATTTTCCGGTAAAATCTCGCCATCCCTGCTGCAGGAGAATCCCTCCGGAAGTTCCAGGCTCACTTCTGCCTCCTTTTCTTCCGGATGGGGATTTTCAAGCCAAAGAGAAATTTTTGAAGATCTGTCCCCCAGGATAGCTGCATGCTCTTCGTAGCACACGGTCTCTTTCAAACCGCCCAGGCTGTATGCGATACCATTTGGCTCGTAACTGTCCAGAAAATCCGGTTTTTCCACATGGAGAACCATATTCCGGCTCATTGGTTCCGCATCGGTAAAGCAGATACCGCTGTTCCAGTACCGTGCAACGTTCTCTGCCTCCTGACACACCAGCGTGGTCAGTTCCCGGATATTCGTGGGCGCAGTAAGATTGCGGATTCCTCCTGTCGTCATGTTAGTGGCAATCTCATATCCCAGAGGTTCAATCCATTTCTGCGGCAGGGCAGAAGCTCCCCCGATAATTCCGAGTACTGCCCCCAGTGTCGCAGCAGTACAGTCCGTGTCCCACCCACAATTTACGGCTTTACAGATGGCGTCGCCGAAGTCCTCTCCATACAGCCAGCCGATTGTCTGGAATCCTAAATTCAACGGTGAATACTGCGCAACCGGATGGTAAAAATGTTCAACAAGATCATTCCTGTTTGCCTCGTATTCCATCCCGGCATGATAATTATCGATGCTTTTCTTGACGCACTGAAATGTTCTGCTGGACTTGGGGATTGCAGACAAAGCAGCCTTCAGCAATTCAAATTTATCGCTGTTTACAAATGCGCAGGATTCCAGCACTGCGTTGAAAATCTCACCGTAAACCGACTCTCCGCCTCCATGATCGACGATGGCATCCTGGAATGCATACCATGCCGCCCTTTCAGGAGCTCCCGGACAGATACACGCCCAGATTTCAGAGCGTATGGGACTTCCCATGCAGTCTTTAAAGGCATTGTTGTGCCAACCAGAGACCGGCGGAAGAAGTCCTTTCTGCATATTTTCTTTACAGAGCCCATACTCATCAAAATTGTAGGAGACACAGTCCATCCAACTTTCCGCAAGATCGGCAGATGTAATCCCCGGTCCTTTCTCCTTAAGTTTCTGGAACCAGATCAGCTGAAGTTCCAGATCATCATTCGGTATCCCCCCCTCCGGCAGAGAAGGATACCAGTCCACATGGAACATTTCCTTCTGCCCGAATTTTCCCTCCAGAGGCTCCCCAAGCGTACCGCCCGCATTTTTTCCCAGCCAGCACCCCATCACCTTGTCCCGGAATGTTTCCCTGTTAATCCTTACCGGTCTCATCTCGCAGTTCCTCCTGACATTTTCTTCAAAGCTTGAATATAGAAATCTACACGTTCCGGATTCAGCTGTGCATCAAACGGATATGTATGGATAAACGGCATAGTACACAGCTTTTCCCGGTAACATTCCATCTCCTGAATGTTTTCTTTCAGAAGTTCTGCAGCAGTCTTTCCTTCTGCAATCACATCATTGCCATCTTTTTCCCGCACATACCGCCCAAAACAGTAGCCTCTTGCAGTTAACCGGAATCCTCTCACATACCAGCGCATAAACTCAAAATGCTCTTTCACCTTATCATATGCTTCTTCTGTCAGTCCCGGATTTCCTGAGGAGACCTGATCTGCCAGTTTCTCGCATTTTTCTCTCGCCCACTCTTTATCTCCGATAATTTTTCTAATGTTTTCTGCAGACATTTCAAGGGCGTCTTTCTTTTCCGGATCCCACTCACTTAAACTGTGGTGGGTTCCGCCGATGAAGGTGAACTGATCCGGTGTCAGATGAATACAGCTATCGTTCGAAAACAGACACCCGTTGACAAAATTTGTTTTCTCCACAATCGGCCATGTTTCATCCAGCCATTCCTTCATCCTGCCGATACAGGATTTCAGTTCTCCCGGTGTCAGATTTTCCCGGAGCATATGTTCTCCCTCAAGCCATTTCAGATAAATCGCTTCATCACTGATATTCTCATCTTCTGCACACGCCGCTATTGCATACAGATTCACCATATTCAGGTTATCAAAGCAGGTCCAGTCCTGCACCCCCTCCCAGTCTGTCCGTGCCAGAAATCCGGTCACATTATGCTCCTTTCCATACCGCAGCCTGCGGCGGATGTCGGAAAGCATCGCAGAAGGCTGTGCTCCCCAGCCGAAGAACTGCCCGTTCACATCATACTCGGTAATCTGCGGATGACTTCCTACCTGCCCCATCAGAGGATTGTCGGGAAATGTGGGATAGAAATCATGAGGTGTATTTTTCAGAGAGAGTACAATATCTTCCGGCATATCAATAAACGCTTTCTGGAACCGCTCCTGTTCCGCTTTTGTATAGATGAAATCCCGGATGATCAGCTTCTTTCCTGCCTCTTTAAAAGGCTTATACATTCCCAGTATCATATTCTTATACCATTCCACCGGATCCAGATTCTTACATCTGTCACACCCGCAGGCAAATGTATTGCTGATTGCAAGTCTCGCCTCTCCCGTACCGATTGAACATATGATTCCCGCCAGATCCGGAAGTGCCAGGAAAAGCTCCTTATACTTGTACGGAAGGAACTCTTCATACCAGAACGGATCGCTGGGGCAGATCGTGCCGTCCTGCTGCATCAGTTCTTTTCTGTATTTCAGGACAAAATCAGAAAACCAGAGTTCCTTGTTTTCGAAATATACGTCCACTCCTGCTTCTCTTGCTTCTCGAATGACATGATTTATATAATCTCTGCGGTTCAGATTCAGGTTCTCCCGAAGGGCATGATAAAGAATCGCATGGTCTACCTCCAGGAAAGCATCGTAGTAACTGTCGGGATTCCCGCTTCCACCCAGAAATTTTGCAGGAAAAACAATCTTGTCCTCTATCCCCGGCTCATGAAATACCAGAGCATTCATCCCGTTGCGGACCATAAAATCCAGTCTTCTCCTGATCTCATCCAGATTCCAGATCTGCGTAAAATCATGAACCTCCATTGCTCGAAATGTATAACCACTCATCATTTTTCTCCTCCACTAACCTTTTAATCCTGACGTTGCAATCCCTTCCACAAAATACTTCTGCAGGCAGAAAAACATGATCATCGGCGGAATAACAGACACACACGCCATTGCCATAATCTCATTCCAGTTTGCCGAAGCTGCTACGTCAAGTCCCATCCGCAGTGCAAGTGACAACGGATATTTTGATACACTGTTGATATATACCAGCGGATTCATAAAATCATTCCATGTCCAGATTGTCTGAAAAATACAGATTGACATCATAGACGGTTTCAGTACCGGCAGAAGAATCTTCGTCAGTATCTGGAACGAACCGCACCCGTCTATCTTTGCCGCCTCATCTAGTTCTCTCGGTATTCCCCGCAGGAACTGCACTTCCTGATAGATGAAAAAAGGATAGCAGGCAAACAGGGCAGGCATCCAGAACGGCATATAACTGTTCAGCCATCCGAAATCCCGAAACAGGAGATATCGGGGGATAATCAGCACGGAATTTGGCACCATAAGGGTTGAAAGCATGATCCCGAAAAGAAGCTTATTTCCCTTAAATGAAAATCTGGCAAATCCGTACGCGACAACCGTACAGGACACAACGGTAAACAGTACCGTAGGTACAACCAGGACAAACGTATTGATAAAATAGTCTGTAAATGTATACTGTCCGGATGACTTCCACCCTTCAATAAATCCGGAAAGATCAAAATGCTGTGGTAGAAGTGCAGTCGCAAGATTAATCTCATCATTTGTTTTAAATGATGCAAAAAACATCCAGATCAGAGGATAGATCATAACAATGCCAAGAGCCAGTACAACAAGAAATGATATCCAACGCATCAGTTTCCTTTTTCTTTTCTTCACGGTTACTCGCCTCCCTCATCTCCATAGAACACCCAGAATTTCGAAGTAATAAAGATCACGCCGGTCAGCGCCAGAAGAAGCACAAACAAAAGCCATGATTCCGCACTGGCATATCCAAGATCTGATTTCACAAATGCATCCTCATAAATTTTAAGAGCCATAACATTCGTCGATTTTATCGGTCCTCCCCCTGTCACAACATATGCAGATGTATAATTCTGCAGGGCATTGATTGTCTGCATTACGATATTAAACAGCATTACCGGACTTATCATCGGCAATGTAACCTGGAAAAACGACCGAACTTTTCCCGCCCCATCTATCTGCGCCGCCTCATACAGATCGGCAGGGACCTGCTTAAGAGCCGCGAAAAACAATACCATGGAGGAACCAAACTGCCAGACATCGATCAGACCAATCGTAATCAAGGCATACTTCGGATCTCCCAGCCAGTTGATCTCTGTGCCAAGGAGATTATTTACAATCCCTGTTTTCATGAACATGACCCGCCACAGTGCAGAAATCGCCACACTTCCGCCCAGAATCGACGGGAGATAGTAAACGGTTCTGAATATGCGAATTCCTTTGATTTTCATGCTCAGCAGCATGGCGACTGCAAGGGCGAAGATCAATTTTGCCGGAACAGTCATAAAAATATATTTCAGTGTGACCAGCACGGAATTAATGATATCCGCATCTCCCGTAAACATCCGTAAATAATTGTCAAGACCGATAAAATCGTAATCTCCGCCAAGCTTAATGTTTGTAAGGGAATACCGGAAAGAATTTGCCAGCGGAAGCAGTTGAAACATAAGAAAGCCAACGATCCACGGGAGTATGTATATGTATCCTTTCGCATCCCCGAGCTTTTTTTTCTTTTTTCCCATACCTGACCTCTTTTCTGAAAGCGGAGATGCCGCACTCAGAACTTTTCCTTCTATGTTACGGCATCCCCATACTTTCCAAAACCTCTTCTTATCTGTATCCTCAGGATATTGCTATCCTTTCAGCCTGTTCAGTGTTTCCTCAAGAAGAGTCATCGTCTCCTCCGTAATACTCTGCGCATCACCCTGATCATAGGCAATTTTCTCTGTCGCGTCCTGAAGGATCTCCACTACCTCAGTGGGGGTGTAGATATTCTGATGAGCAGTTCCTGTCTCTGCAGCCTTTTCCACAGCAGTCACAAGCACCGGATCAATATATCCTTTTTCTTCGCAGATCTGCTGTCCTTTTTCTGTCGGTGGGATCGAGCGGCATCCTTTCAGTGTATCCAGAGCTGTCTCGTCATTAAAAAAGTAATTCAGGAAATCCGCGGCCACCTCCGGATGTTCACATGTAGACGATATTGCCATCATCTGCGGCGGAACATAAAGGATTCCAGTCTCTTTCGCGTCTTCAAACACCGGCATATCAAGAGCCGCTGCTGTATCCTTAAAATCATAATACCCGTCATAGATGTTAGAGGTTGCTCCATATGCGACCGCCAGTTCATGGTTAATCCATTTCGGATTTGTATTGATCTTCAGAGAATACGGAGCGCTGTCCGCTGCCGGTTCCAACACATTGTTGTCGTACATTTCTTCAATGAGCGTAAATGCCGTGAGAAGATCCTCTTTTGTAAAATTCATCTCATAGGTATCAACATCGATCATATCCTCGCCCGTAATCTGTGCCATAATGGAACCTAAAAGCTCTTTTCCAAGTGTCTCGATATCAATATTAAAAAGATAATAGCTGCTGTTGGCTTCATGCATCTTTTTGCCCGCCGCAATAAAATCGTCCCATGTCACGATACTTTCCGGATCAATCCCCACCTCGTCAAACAGGGCTGTATTGGCAAGCCAGATTCCACCGTTTACTCCTGTCGGCAGGGCGATCATTTTTCCGTCGTAGTAAGAAAAGTTCTGTACAAAATCCTGATTAAATCCTGAAGTATCAAGTACATCCGAGTAGTCTTCCAGATTGACAAAGACATCACCGATTGCCATAAGATCCGTAACTGTATTGGCATTATACTGGATAATATCAGCTGCTGTACCACCGGAAAGCTGTGTGGTAAGTTTTTCAAAATACCCGTCATATCCGCCATACTCCGCCTCAATCGTTACATTGGGATGTGCTTCTTCGTACTGCTCGATTACTGCCAGGGTAGCTTCATGCCGCACGTCATCTCCCCACCACATAAACCGCAGCGTGATATCTTCTTCGTTTTCTTCGCTATTTCCCTGTTCTCCCTGCTTTTCTTCCGAATCGTTCTGACCGCAGCCACCAGCAGCAAATGCCGTTGAAATTCCTAGAATCGCCGCCAGCATCATCGCTACATACTTTTTTCTCATAAAACTGTTCCTCCTTTTCTTTTCATTTCTCGGATATCCTTTCTGATATACAATTTACCATGTCCGTAATTTTCTTTACAGGTGCCTTCCTTGACATTTCTTCCGAGATTATGCTAACATTATCAGCAAAAGTATCATTTTTTGACATTTTTCTTCTATTTTTATTCAAAGGAGATGTGCAATATGCTCAAACTGGTTATTGTTGAGGATGAAGACAACATCCGTGAATGCCTTGTCAATCTGTTTCCCTGGAATTCCCTTGGCATTACGGTCACAGAAAGCTTTTCCAACGGTCAGGATGCATGGCACTATCTTTCCTGTCATCCGGCAGATATTCTGCTGAGCGATATCCGGCTTCCCGGCATATCCGGACTTGACCTTGTCCGTATGCTTCGGGAGGAGAAGAACTCTATTGCCATTATTATTCTGACCGGATACCGGCATTTTGATTATGCACAGAAGGCAATCCGATATAAAGTACATGACTTTCTTCTGAAGCCGATCAAATACGAAGAATTAACCGCCGCAGTACTCCGCATCAAAGAAGAACTGGAAGCAGAAACTCCCGATGAGACCGACATTCCGGATACCGGAGATAATACGTATCACGCCAAAGTGATTGATGCGGCCAAAGATTATGTGCAGTCCCATCTCAGCGATGTCTCGCTGGATACGGCTGCTATATCGGTTCATTTAAGTCCGGGCTACTTTTCTCGCCTCTTTCACAAAATAACCGGAATGACCTTTTCCGATTATCTGACTCAGAGCAGAATGAAACGGGCTGCAGAACTTCTGAAAAACATTGATTTTAAGACCTACGAAATCGCACTGATGGTAGGATATGATAACCCCAAAAATTTTACCCGTGCATTTAAACAATACTACAAAATTACTCCGAGAGAGTTTCGCGACAACTCCATCCAAAAATAAGGCAGGAATCTTTTGATGAAACAGAAGTATTTTATCCACAAATTTATCCGCTACTTTTTTATTTTTTCTCTTCCCGTAATCATTATCGGACTTTTGCTGTCCATTTTTTCTTATATTCAGATCCGGAAAAACACAAACTCGCAAGCACAGAGCACATTCCAGACCGGCACACGGCTCATGGAGGAGATTCTTACAAAGGGGGACGAAGTGGCTGTTATGCTTAACAACAGCACTGACGTCTCCATGTCCATGTACCGGATTCTCAATCAGGCATCTCTGAATTATAAGGAAAATGCCGTAAAAGACATCATGTATTCCATCCTGGAAAATGTCCGTTCTGGCTGCAATTATATTGACTCTGTATATATCTACTATCCAAATGAAAATGATATATTTTTTCAGACGGGACGCCAGATCACTTCCATCTCCGATACGCCGGATCAACAGTGGCTTTCTGATTTCAAGAGCCATACAGATAAAGAAGATGCCTGGATTGTAAACCGTTCCTTTCAGAACTATTCCTTTGAGGCAGCCCACGAGGCTGTCACAATATACCGTCGGATCAATTATTATGATGGTGTGCTTGTTATAAATCTGAACCAGAGTGTGCTTTCGCAACTTCTGGCATCTATAGAGAACTATTCCAACGAGGCAATACTTGTCACAGATTCTGCAGGCAGGCTTCTCTTCTCCAATGACAATGCCTCTGCTATGAATTTTGATAAAAACAACAGCGTACACCTTCAGCTTTCTCTCTCCGCATCAGAGGAAGGCAGATATCTCATGCCTGTCCGATATGAGGGAGAATCTTATATTCTGACAGAATTTACCTATCCCGAATATGGGCTTCACTTTCTTTCTCTTGTTCCAACCCATGATATCTATCAGCTCATGTACCAGATCCTTTACTGCGCCGTTGCCGGAGTTATCATTGCGGCAGTTTTATGCCTGATATTCAGTTTCTATCTGACAAATAAAAATTTCAGCCAGATCGAACAGCTTCTGGATATTCTCTGGCAGGCGGAAACCGGCACTTATCCGCTTGACGGCAGAAATGATCAGGGCAGTGAAAAACTTGATGAATATAACCTTATCCTCAATCATGTAATCCATACCTTTGTAAGAAATAATGCACTTACCCTGCAGGTGAAAGAAGGGGAACTAAAGAAAACATTAAGTGAGCTGAAAGCCCTTCAGCTTCAGATCAATCCACACTTTTTCTTCAATACGCTCCAATCTATTGATATGGAAATCGTCAAGCAGGAAGGATATCAGGCTCCAGCAAGCAGGCTGATCCATGCACTATCTGATATTCTGCGCTATGCTCTCGGTGATTCTTCATCGCCCGTCACGCTCCGGGAGGAAATCTGTTCCTGCAAAGAGTATGTGGAAATACAGAAGTTCCATCATCCGGGACAGATTGCACTTCTGTGGGAATATGACGAGGATATCCTGAACTGCCGCGTCATCCGCATGCTTTTCCAGCCGCTTCTCGAAAACAGTATTCAGTACAGCATACATTCGCCCCAGGACTCCCTCGTAATCCGGATTAAAATCCTGGACAGAGGTGATTCTCTTCGCTTTCATATTCTGGACAACGGGGCAGGAATCCGCCGTGATCGCCTGACAGCAATTCGTAAGTCTCTCGACGCCCCGGATGATCAGAAATTCCACATCGGTGTAAGAAACACCCATAAACGGCTTACTCTGTCCTATCCTGGCAATAACGGTCTGACAATCCTCAGCCATGAAGGGCAGGGAACCTGTATCAGTTTTTCCATTCCAAAATAACCTTCCCCTATTGACATTTTCCTTTTGCAGTATTATTGTATTACTTAATTAATACAATAATGAAAAGGAGACTATTATGGAACCACTCATAAGGGTTGAGAACTTACATAAGATTTACAATCCGGGTGAGAATGAAGTCCGCGCTCTTGACGGCGTCAGCCTGACCATTGAAAAAGGGGAGTTTGTCGCTATTGTAGGGCATTCCGGTTCGGGAAAATCCACGCTGATGAACATGCTCGGCTGTCTGGATACCCCGACATCCGGACACTATTACCTGAACGGCAGGGACGTATCCGGGCTGACAGACAATCAGCTCTCTGAAATCCGCAACCAGGAGATCGGCTTCATCTTCCAGGGTTTTAACCTGATCCCGAATCTGGACGCCATAGGGAATGTAGAACTTCCCCTGATCTACCGGGGCGTTTCAAAGCAGACCCGGCGCAGGCTCGCCACTGCCGCCCTCACAAAAGTCGGTCTCGGGAAACGTATGAAGCACCGGCCGGGGGAACTTTCCGGCGGACAACAGCAGCGAGTCGCCGTGGCAAGGGCCATTGCCGCGCAGCCTCCTGTCATACTGGCGGATGAACCCACCGGGAATCTGGACAGCAGATCGACCGTTGAAATCATGAATATTTTAAAAGAACTCCACAAAAGCGGCAGGACCGTCATCGTCATCACCCACGACGATGACATTGCCCGGCAGAGCAGAAGAGTCATCCGCATCAGCGACGGGCGCGTGGAAGCGGATTATCTGAATGGTGAATCGTGAAATATAAAGATGAAAGATTAAAGTTATAAGATGATCCGATTTAAGAAAGTAATTCAAAAAAAACCAAGAGAAAGGAAAACATAATGAAACGTAAGAAAAACAATAACCAACCTGATATTCCATCCACAGACACGGAATTCCCGGTCGAAACAGACCTGTCAGACACCGACGTGCTTTCTGCAGTTCCCGCGCCTCCAAAAAAGAAGCTGCCCGGCTGGGTTATCATACCGGTAATCGGAGTATTGATCCTGGCATTTTTAGGATTGTCATTCCTGACATCCGGGCAGTCTTCAGGCACAGACGCCGGCACTGCTCTTGCCACGGTACGGGCTTCCCGCGGCACGGTATCTGAGGAGTACAATTCCACTGGAACTATCGAAAGTGAAAATACAAAAACCTACTACTCTCCTGTCACTGCGCCTATCAGCCAGTGCAATGCGGTAGTCGGTCAGGCAGTCAGAGAAGGGGATCTGCTCGTCTCCTTTGACACCTCTACCCTGGAGCGGGATAATCAGCAGGCACAGCTGACTCTCCAGTCAAGCCTGAATGCCTCCCGGGCAACCAAAGCCCAGAATGCCAAAGCTGCAGAAGCCGCCAGCGCTGCTGCCAGTCAGGCCGCCGCACAGGCAAATGCCCTGGAAAACGAAGTAAATACTCTGGCTTCACAGGTCGCTCAGGCGAAGGCACAGTATGAAGCCAACGCAAAGGCTGCCGAGGCTCAGACACAGGAAAATGCCGCACGCCGTCAGGAACTGGAAAACGAAATCAGCGTTCAGCAGCAGATCATCGACAGCAGCCAGAATATCATCGACTCCACGGAAACCGGATATGCCGGAAAGCGGGCGGATCTTGACGCAGCTCTCAATATTCCGGAAGCGGAGCGGACAGAGGAACAGAAGAAGACAATCTCTGATCTGGAGCCGGTGTTCCAGGCCTATGATGAAGCAGTTGCCGCGCGCAGCCAGGCGCAGACAAAAGTCAGTGCTCTGCAGGGCGAGCTGTCAAAGCTTCCGGATATTTCAGTAGATGATGCCGGATATACAGAGCTGAAAGCACAGTACGATGCAAAATATGCCGAGTGGCAGGCTGCAGTTCAGGCTGCAGGTTCCGTCTCCGCAGATACTGGGATGACCGCAGAAGAACTTAAGGGACTGGACATCAGCGACAACCTGGCAGAACTTGCAGCGCTCACACCGGAAGAACTGCTCCAGAAAGGAAGAGAAGGAGTGAAAGCCGACATGAATGGTGTCATAGCCTCTGCAGAGGCAGCACAATCCGGAACCGCCGCCCAGGGCGGAGCGCTGTTTACGATTGCCAGCACCGACAACGTCAGGGTAAAGATTGAAATCTCTCCCGATGACTATGCAAAAGTCAAAACAGGGACCACTGCTGTTATCACTATGGGAGAAAGTACCTACGAGGGGACGCTGACAGCCATTGACCGGATCGCCCTTCCAAACGCTCAGGGCAACTCCGTGATCGGAGCCCAGGTTCACATCAATAACCCGGACGGTAATATCTGCATCGGTGCTTCGGCAAAAGTCCGCATGACCATTGCAGAGGCAAAAGACGTGATCGTCATTCCCACAGAAGCTGTCAATGCTTCCTCCGACGGCGATTTTGTCTACGTCATCGAGGATGGCATAGTGCGGGAACGCCCGGTGGAACTCGGCGTCATGTCAGCCACACAGGCGGAAGTCGTAAATGGTCTTTCCGATGGGGATCTTGTGGTAAATGATCTGACCAATCTGGACATTCACGAAGGAATGCGCGCTGTTGCCCAGGAGACCGAATCCGAATAACCGTCCAGGAGGGAAAAACATATGGGACAATTTTTTGAATACATCAAGATGGCTCTGGATAACATCCGCGCCAACAAAGGCCGTTCCTTCCTCACCATGCTCGGCATCATCATCGGCATCACCTCGGTGGTGACCATCGTCTCCATCGGAAACGGACTGAAAAATGACGTGGTGAACGCCGCCAGTCAGCAGACCAACACGGTGACTGTCCAGGCGAATACCGAGGAACTGACGGATCCCCAGGTTATCACCGGGGACGACATTTCCTATCTGAAGAGTTCCCTTGGAGATATGGTGGAAAGCGTCACCGCGTACCAGAGTACCACAGGGAAATGCACAACACGGAAAGGAACCTTTGACGCATACATCACACTGACTACTCCCGACTACGCTGATACCATGAATTCCGCCCCTCTCATGCGTGGCAGTTATTTCACAGAAAACGACATGGTAAACGGAAGACCTGTCTGCGTTATCGACGAGCTCACAGCCATCTATCTGTTCGGCAACACCAATGTGACCGGCATGACTTTTGAACTCGCCATCGGAAGCGGTATCCGGGATGTGACCATCCTCGGAATCCGTGAGACTTCCGACGATATGATGGAAGTGGAACAGACCTACCAGGCAATGGGTCTTGACATCACTTCTATCTCCATCGAAATGCCTTATACTTCCGCAGAAGCTTTCGGCATCCCGGTAGAGGGATTCTCTTCCGTCACCCTGACAGCAGCAGACAGCGATGCTTCCTCCCAGGTGGCATCTGCCGCGGTCCGGGTGCTTAACTCCAGACATGCAGATCTGGGGGATGCTCCCTTCATCCGCCAACGCCCCATTGACCTCACCGACATGTTCGGCGCAGTCATGGACGGGGTCACCGCTTTCGTGGCACTTGTTGCGGGGATTTCCCTGGTAGTCGGCGGTATCGGCGTCATGAATATTATGCTGGTCTCCGTCACGGAACGGACCCGGGAAATCGGGATCCGCAAGGCGCTGGGGGCAAAGACCGGCTCCATCATCGCCCAGTTTCTGTGCGAGTCTGCCATCATCTCCGGAATCGGCGGCATCATCGGTATCCTGCTGGGCGGAGGTCTTACCGCACTGATCAGCGCCCTTAAGCTTGGAGGCATCACTGCCTCCCTGTCACTCCCGGCGGTTGTAACCGCCACCCTTTTCTCCTGCGGCGTAGGGATTATTTTCGGCATTTACCCGGCAAGAAAAGCAGCGAATTTAAGCCCCATCGAAGCACTCCGCAGGATGTAAACGGGAAAGCGCAGGAGAAAGCACATGGTCTGCAAACCGTGTTTTCTATAAACCCTTTTTACACAATTTTATGAGGAGGTATCTCACAATGAAGAAGAAAAAAAGCACACTGTTAAATGTCGTATCTATTCTGCTGATCATTTTCAGCGCCTTTGGTATTCTCGGAGGAATCATTACACTCGCCACCTACGACGCCATCACCTCGGCTCTGGAATCTATGGGAATGGCAGCCATCCCCATGTGGTCTTACGTTGTATCACTGATCATGTCATGTATCGATATGGCCGCAGGTATCATGGGTGTCATGTACCGCTCCAGGAAGTCCGTAATGATCATCGGAGCAGTCTATGTCCTGTCTGTAATCGCCACCATCGTGTTCAATATCGTCACGACCGGATTCTCAGCCGCATATATTCTGAACCTGATCCTTCCGGTTCTCTATGTCTGGGGCTGGTACCAGTCCGAATAAATATCCGGGAACAGCGCGCTTCGAATTGCCGGGCGAAGCGCGCTTCGATTCATCTTGCAAATTATATTCATCTAAATTATAATAATACAGTGTCGGAATCATCCGGCACTGTTACTTTTTACACTGTTTTTATTCAGTCCGGAGGCATATATGTGGACGAGGAAAGCGCTAAAGAAAAAATCTCGTACAGCCATAAAGAAGAACTATTTCAAGCTGATTTCCGTCTGCTTCCTTATTGCTGTACTTACAACTGCATACCCGGTTTCCACTACCTTTTTCGGTTATCAGACTTCCGTGCCGGAAAAAGGAGCAACAGACGCGCCTTTTGCACCTGACATCTCCAATTCCCAGGTGGCGGAGGAAATGGTCAGCAACTTTCTGGATGACACCATTCTCGACCGTCTGATCGGCAGCTCTCCTGTGGATCCGGGCAGTTTTCTGATCGACCTCTATACATCCGGCACGTCCTTTTTCTTCTCCGTGCTCAGGACAATAAACACATTTGTCACAGAGGATATCGGATTCTCCGCAGTTTTTCTTCTCAGCGGGGTGGTCCTGTCCTTTTTATACCTGATCTTTGTCAACAATATTCTCCAGGTCGGCGAGAAACGTTTCTTCCTTGAACTCCACAATTACAGAAACACCCCGCTCTCGAAGATCTTTTTCCTGTATCAGCTGCGCTGTTTTATCCATCCTGCATGGGTGATGTTTTGCCGCTCTTTTTTCCAGTTTCTGTGGAATCTGACGGTCATCGGCGGTTTCATAAAGCATTATGAGTATAGTCTGATCCCGTATATTCTCGCTGAAAATCCGAAGATCCGCCGGAAAGATGCATTTTTTCTCTCCCGTCAGCTCACGCAGCACAACAAGTGGAAAATGTTCCTTCTGGATCTGTCTTTCACCGGATGGGAAATTCTGTCTCTGTGTACCCTCGGAGCAGCAGATCTGCTCTTTGTAAACCCATATATGACAGGGTGCAGGGCCCAGCTCTATCTCACGCTGAGGAGGAATTATGTGCTCTCCCGCTCTCCGGGATTTGAGAATTTAAGTGATTCCTACCTGGAACATGTTCCCACAGAGGACGAGCTGCTGATCAGCAAGGCGCTCTATGACGACTCCCGCGGACCTTATTCCAGGATCACGCAGTTTGAGCCGGAACAGTATCCCATGTTCCTTTTTTCCGTACAGCCTCCCTCGAGAGCTGTCCACAGTCCTCTGAAAGCAGGAAGGAAATACAGCTTTCTCTCCTACGTTTTTCTGTTCCATGCATTTTCCATCTTCGGGTGGGTACTGGAGGCGCTGACCAGTCTTCTGCAGAGCGGAACCCTGCCGGATACCAACTTCATGAGCGGTCCCTGGCTCCCCCTGTATGGAGTATGCGCTGTATTGCTCCTGGCGGTTATCCGGCATTTTCTGGACAAACCGGTGCTTGTATTCCTCATGAACTTCTGCCTCTACACAGTGGGAGAATACACGATGAACTGGCTCTTTGAGTTGGGTCTCGGGCTGCACCTTCGCAACTACAGTGAATATTTTCTCAACCTGGGCGGCAGAGTTTACCTGGGCGGCTCTGTTTCATTCGCGCTCCTTGGATGCGCATTTCTCTATTATTTTGCGCCGAGGTGGAACGAATGGTTCCTGAAACTTACGCACACAAAACGGGTCCTGCTGACCACACTGCTGACTCTTCTGTTCGCAGCGGATCTCGCCGTATCACTCTGGCTCAGACTGTAACGATAAAATGCGGCCTGAATAAAATTATGGAGGATAATCAATCTATGAACGAAACTTATTCAACCGAAATCTATATCAGCAAAGATCATTTTACACAGATGCCGGACTGTACCGGCCGCCCGGACAAAGAGCGCCGGGTCTATGAACTTCTGGAAAAACTGGGAATCCCCTTTGAGGGCGTGGATCATGAAGCCGCTTTCACCATCGAAGCATGCCGGGGAATCGAGGACGAACTGGGTATCATGCCCTGCAAGAACCTGTTTCTGTGCAACCGGCAGAAAACAGCCTTCTACCTGCTCCTCATGCCCGGGGACAAGAAGTTCCTCACAAAGGACCTCTCCCATCAGCTGGGCATCTCAAGGCTCTCCTTCGCCGGGCCGGAATATATGGAGCAGTACCTGGACATCACGCCCGGAAGCGTCAGCGTCATGGGTCTGATGAACGACACAGAACATAAGGTAAATCTCGTGATCGACGGGGATATCTTAAGAAGTGAATACATCGGCTGCCATCCCTGCATCAACACAGCAAGCCTGAAGATCAGGACGCAGGATATTCTGGAAAAGTTTCTGCCGTCCACAGGACATACGTGGACGGCAGTGGAGCTGTAAATTTTCACGGGCTGCTTAAGCCCCTGTTTTTCCGCGCCGGACGCTCACTCTTCCGCCTCGACCCGGATCTGGATCTGCTGCGGATAGAGGGACACCGGCAAATACATTTCTGCCCCGCGCACCTCATCTTCCGTAAGACCAAGCCCCGGTCCCGACGCATCGGACGACGGGGCGAAGAAAAACGGCAGGCAGAACTCCATAGAGGTCTGGGGGCGGAGCCGGAAGTCCATGAACATCGAGGGCTCCCCCGGATTGACGAGCCAGTACAGGGAATCGCTGATCTGCAGCATAAAGTCCGTGGCAGTCAGGTTGTAGTTCATAAACGCCAGACCGCAGTCCTCCTTCTCCTCCGTACCGCCGTTTCGCACAAAGATATTCACCTCATATACCATCTCGGGGAACACTTCGCTGTTCTTATCCGGCAGGGAATCCCCCTCCTCCAGGCTCGCCTCAATGCTCTCCTTATGCTTTTCCATAAATTCATCATAGGTCAGGATATGTGCCGACTCCACGGTCACAAAATACCCGTTCATATCTTCATAGCTGTCCAGGAAGATATTCTCCCCAAGGGCCGCCTCCTGTCCCATCTCATAGTTCACGATCTCCGGTTCTCTCACATCCGCGTTCACTGCCCGGACCCGCAGGGCAAGGGCCGCGCACAGCAGTACTGCCAACGCGCCGATGAGTCTCTTCTTCATATGCTCCCCTCCCCGCTTTCTGCAGACGTGCCTTTTTCGTCCTCCACGACCACGCCCCGGCTGTTCTCCACAGACACGACGCGCCCGTTCTCCAGGAAATAGATCTCGTCCGCCATCTCCAGACTTGCCGGGAGCTCCTGGAAAACGGGGAGACAAAGACCTGCGTCCATTATCTCGGCACTCTCCTGCACCAGATGACCACGGACCGCCGTGATATCCATACCGGAAACGCTGTCATCGACGCGGTCCTATCCTGCAAGCTCGCTGACGCCCGGGCGCACCGCATCAGCCTGGTCAACTCGGTCATCCTCCCGGAAGGAATGACACTTCCCATTGAGGATACCGAGCTTTCTGCCGTCCTCGCCTGTGCGTTGGACAATGCGGTAGAGGCGTGTCTGGAACTGCCGGATGACCGGCAGCGCTACATCCACACGACTATCAAGATCTTGAAGTCCAGTTTTTTCCTGCAGATTGAGAACAGCAGCGGAGGACATTATAATCAGACCCGCGAGGGGATTCCCGCCACGACAAAAGAACGGGCAGGGGAAGATCACGGCATCGGACTGAGACGGATCGCCGGGATCGCGGAACGGGCCGGAGGCTTCTTAAAACTCTGCCCTGAGAAAGACCAGTTCACGTTCACCCTGATCCTGCCCCTGGACAGCGGGGACTGTACATGACTATTGACATATGATAACGGAGGCTGTGCATGACTATCAACGTATGTATTCTTGAGGATGAAGAGCCCTATATCAGAACACTCGAAGAACTGCTCCGGAAATGGCAGGCTGCAAATTCTGCGGACCTTTCTGTTTCTGTCTGCCGTTCCGGGGAAGAGTTCCTGTCGCTTGACTATTCCCACTTCTCCCTGCTCTTCCTGGATATCCGTCTGGGAGATACAGACGGAGTCAGCCTGGCATACCGTCTCCGACAGGACGGATATACCGGAGAACTGGTCTTTCTCACCGCCTATCAGGAGTATGTCTTCGAAGGCTATAATGTCCGCGCCCTCAATTATTATCTCAAGCCCATCTCCTACGAACAGCTCGACTCCTGCATGCAGTATGTGAAACGCCGCCAGTCAGGAGCCTATTTTGTCTGCCGCCACTACGGGAATATCACAAAGATCCCCTACCGGGATATTCTGTACTTTTCAAGCCGGAACCAGTATACCGAGGTCCACACATCTGACGGGAGCGTCCACCGCCAGGCGATGCCACTCAAAAATGTGATCTCCTCTCTTCCCTCCGAGTTTATCCAGTGCCACCGTACCCTGGCGGTCAATATCGACCATGTGGAAAAGCTTGACGGCACCACGGTCTTTGTAACAGGCGGCGAACAGCTCCCGATTAGCAAGACATACCTGGAAGAAGTACGGGAACGTTTTCTGGAGTCTCTGCTGTAAATTTTTCTTGCCTTTTCAAAACGCTCTGTGTATAATGTTCTTACATTAAATCTCAGGGCGGCGTCTTGTACTGCAGTTCCAGATATTTCATCCGTCCTGCAGGAAATATTACCACTGTTTCCTGTTCAGAAGTTCATGGCCGCTCGGCCGGGAAATTCCGATTTTTAATGGATACCACTTTACAACCATCACACCGGACGGATATCCCGGCTGAAAACGCCTTGTTTTTCCCCTTCTATGTTGCTACAATATCTATAGAAACAGGCTGAAATCTCTCATGGGATATCCTCCGGCACCACAGCGAAAGGAGAAACACATGACAGATT
>NZ_NFKT01000012.1 GCF_002160525.1 Lachnoclostridium sp. An169 | reverse complement strand
AGAAACACATGACAGATTCCGGCAGAAACACAATAACTCACGCAGAACAGACTGCAGACACACCAAAAAACAAAATACGGAACACAACGCCAAAAGACAGCGGCGCAAAACTCATCTTTGACAATCATACCCTGTGCGCCCAGTTTTTAAGGGGATATACCGATGTCGAACTGCTGAAAAATGTTCAGCCTGACGATATCGAAGATATCTCAGAACGTTTTGTATGGATGTGGCACGAGGAACGGGAGTCCGACTCGGTAAAGAAAGTCCACTTACATGGGAGTGAAGGCGATATTACACTGTACCTGATCGCCCTGATCGAACATCAGTCCAAAGTAGACCATGACATGTCTTTCCGGATTCTCCGCTACCCGCCGATCCTTCCGATCGTCTTTTACGATGGCCCGGGAAACTGGACTGCTGCAACAAATTTCAGAGAGAGGGTTCAGCTCAGTGATATCCTGGGGGAATTTATTCCTGACTTCCACTATCTCGTAGTCCCGCTCTCCAGGTACAGCAACCGGGAATTGGTAGAAAAGAACGACGAACTTTCTCTAGTCATGCTGATCGACAAACTGCGCAGCGCTGCAGATTTCCGGCAGCTTAAAGATATTCCGGAAGAATATTTTGAGAGTATCAGCCGGAATTCTCCGGAATCCGTCTTGAAGCTCATCGGCAAGATCATCGCCGTGCTGCTCCTGCGGCTGAACGTTCCCAGAGATGAAGTGGCGCAGTTCACAGATCAGATAGAACGGAGGAATTTCACCATGCTGTTTGAAAATTTTGAAGCATACGACGTACAGGAGACAAGAAGGATCAGCAAAGCAGAAGGGAAAGCAGAAGGACAGGCGGAATATATCCTTGACCTGTTAGAGGACTTGGGAACTGTCCCGGAAGATCTGAAAAACAGGATCATGCAGGAAAGAAATACAGATACACTGCGAAAATGGCACAAAGTTGCAGCACGTGCCGCAACACTTGAAGAATTTGAAGAAAAAATAAAACAGAATCCGTCTTGAAGCTTATCGGCAAGATCATCGCCGTGCTGCTCCTGCGGCTGAACGTTCCCAAAGATGAAGTGGCGCAGTTCACAGATCAGATAGAACGGAGGAATTTCACCATGCTGTTTGAAAATTTTGAAGTATATGACGTACAGGAGACAAGAAGGATCAGCAAAGCAGAAGGGAAAGCAGAAAGCATACTCGAACTGTTGGAAGAGTCAGGTACAGTACCGGAGGAGCTGAAATCCCGGATTATGAAGGAGCGTGATTCCGATAAGCTCGGGAAATGGCTGAAAGCGGCTGCCCGAACCCAAAGTATTGAAGATTTTATCAGTAAGATGGATTCATAAATAATCTCCGTCATATAGTACGTTTTTATTGCTTTTTCCCCGGAATAATAGTAAACTTTTTATAAGTTATCTTCTCCCGTGTCTGTCACAATGAGACCGGGAAACCGTAATAAATCTTTAGCAGAAAGGGAACATATATTATGAAAAAAAGAGTTGTTGTAGCATTGGGACACCGCGCCCTGGGGACCACACTCCCCGAGCAGAAAATCGCCGTTAAACATTCGGCAAAATGCATTGCTGATCTGATCGAGGAAGGATATCAGGTGGCAATTACCCACAGCAATGCTCCGCAGGTAGGAATGATTCATACCGCTATGAACGAATTTGCAAAAGCGCATCCGGAGTACACACCGGCCCCCATGTCCGTCTGCTCCGCCATGAGCCAGGGATATATCGGTTACGATCTCCAGAACGGGATCCGCGAGGAACTCTTAAACCGCGGCATTTACAAGACAGTCAGCACGGTTCTGACACAGGTAATCGTAGATCCCTATGACGATGCCTTCTATACTCCTACCAAGGTTCTCGGCCGTTATATGAACGCCCAGGAAGCGAACGAGGAACGCAAGAAAGGTAATTATGTGATCGAGGAAGCCGGAAAAGGGTTCCGCCGTGTGGTATCCGCTCCAAATCCGGTTAAGATCGTAGAACTTGACGCTGTCAATGCCCTCCTCGATGCGGATCAGATCGTTATCGCGGCAGGCGGCGGCGGTATTCCGGTTCTTGAACAGGACAACCACTTAAAAGGGGCCAGCGCAGTCATCGAGAAAGACCTTGTTGCCGGAAAGCTTGCAGAAGGCATCAATGCAGACATGCTCATCATCCTGACGAATGTGGAAAAGGTATGTATCAATCTGGGGCAGCCGGACGAAGAACCGCTGGGAGAAATCACGGTTGCTCAGGCAAAAGACTACATGGAACAGGGACATTTCGGCATCTACAACATGCTTCCGAAATTCCGCGCTGCTGTTGAATTCATTGAGGGCCGCGAAGGACGCTGTGCATATATCACTTCCTTTGACAAGGTGAAGGATGCGCTGAAAGGCAAAACAGGTACTGTGATTCGCTAAAAGGGCAGGGCGCAGTTTTCCGCTTCCATCCTAAGAGATTTACACTTGCTTCATTTATACAATATCCATATTGACTGTCGCCGCACAGAAAAATGACATGTGCGGCGGCAGTTTTTTTCTTTTTTTTGTTCAAATTTCGGGTTGATTTATCCGAATATATGATGTAACATATACACATACTAGATGTAGTTTTGAAAACTACATTCATTTTATCACAGACGGCAGTTTAAAACTGCATACCGGTTTCATTATCCTGGAGGTGCATATTTATGGAAACAAAAAAACATATCAAAGAACCAGGCAGCGCGATTACACATTTCATCGGTATGCTGATGGCGATATTCGCAGCGGTTCCGCTTTTGATTAAAGCAGCGCATGAACCAGGGCGGATTTACATTATCTCTCTGGCAATCTATGCAGCAAGCCTGATTTTACTGTATGCGGCAAGCACAACTTACCATACATTTGACATATCACCCAAGGTAAATACGATCCTGAAGAAGATTGACCATATGATGATCTCCGTCCTGATCGCCGGGAGCTATACTCCGGTATGCCTTCTTGTTCTGAAGGGCAAAACCGGAATCATCCTGCTCTCCATCGTCTGGGCGCTTGCCATTGGCGGAATTCTGATTAAAGCATTCTGGGTATATTGCCCGAAATGGGTATCCTCCGTGCTGTACATCGGAATGGGATGGACCTGCGTTCTGGCATTTACGCAGATTCTCAACAACCTGTCCCCGGCGGCATTCGGATGGCTGCTGGCAGGCGGCATCATTTATACTGTGGGCGGCGTGATCTACGCGCTGAAACTTCCACTCTTCAACAGCAGACATAAGAATTTCGGAAGCCACGAAATCTTTCATCTGTTCGTAATGGGCGGCAGCGCATGCCACTTTGTTGTAATGTATGCGTTCCTGCTTCCGTAAAAAGAAGACCCCATCCATGCAGATGATATGTAAGCAGTGTGTCAGGCGAAGCGCTCCGAATACAGTTGTTTCGGATTGTTAGAAAGGCGCAGACATGAGTTCCAACGAACACGTGTCTGCGCCTTTTGTTACAATCCTTCCAACGGATGAGGAGAAGCGGAGTTCTGCACCGCGTCATATCATCTGCATGGATGGTGATACGTTCAGCCGTATTAAGTTTTCTGGTTTTCCATGCCTTTAACTGCATCCAAAAACTCTATTTCTCCCAGTGGATCCCCAACGCTTTTCCGATCATATCCAGTTCATCAAGATAGATACAGTTCTTTATGGTTTTCTCCCGTACCGCCTGATAGCAGCGGGCGAAATCCATCCATCTCACTTCTGACACTTCGGACTCCTGAAGAGTAAGTTTCCTGATATCAACCGGTTTCCGGTACAGGTAGATCATGCTGATCTCATTGTCCCGGAATATTTTTCCATAAAACACATCCTCAAAACCGCATCGGCGGATTCCCACTTCTTCCAGTTCATCCGCCGATGCGGTGATTCCAAGCTCTTCCCTCAGTTCTCTGAGCGCGCTTTCCAGATACTCGTGGCCAGCCTCCACATGCCCCGCAGAAGAAATGTCATAGCATCCGGGATTCGAATCTTTGCAATCGCTGCGTTTCTGGAGGAGCAGGTCATATCCGCTTTCCTGATTGGGACGGACAACCCAGATATGGGATGTGGCATGAAGCGTTCCGTCCAGATGGACAACACCCCGTTCCTTCACCACGCCTGTCCGTTTCCCGCTTTCATCATACTCGTCGAACAGTTCCAGAGGCTCCCCGTCCAACGCTGCGTACTGTAGAACATCATGTGTATCATAGACGAGTTTCAGTGAAAAGAATTCACGTCCCTCATCCAGAAGGCGGAAAAATATCTTATCTCCCTCCCAGAGTTCCAGCGCAGGGATATTCCTTTTCTCCACCCATTCCAGAACTCCCTCATCGCACTCCACAGGTTCGCCCTCAAATCCGTCTGCTGTATAGAGCGACATATATTCCACCACATCCGCGCCATAGACAAACGTCACGATTCCACGGTATTTCCAAGATGTCAGCGTGTATCCGGTCTCCTCTTTCACTTCCCGCAGGAGACATTCCTCCGGACTTTCCCCGTGTTCGAAATGTCCTCCTACACCGATCCATTTGTCCCTGTTCACATCATTCTTCTTCACAGTTCTGTGAAGCATCAGATACTTTCCGTCTTTTTCTATATAACATAATGTACTGAGTTTCATAAATGTTTGTCACCTCTGTATTTTTCTCGCCTTTTTCACTGCCCATTATACGCTTGCGCATGTTTTGCTGTCAATCCGGCACAGAAATACGGCATAAAAATGCGGAACCAGATTTCTCCGGTTCCGCATTTTTATTGCTAAATGTTTTCTTTATTTCTGACGTTTCTTCACTACAACAACGCCTGCAATCACTGCCGCTGCCAGAATCAGCACAATCACGGTCGGGATCACCGGTGACATATCACCAGTCTTCACAGATCCTTTGCCTGTGTTCTGTCCCTGTCCTGATGTCTTATTACCGTCTGTTGTCTGATCTTTTCCGCTGTCTTTCACCGGCTGAAGATCATCCGGAACATTAGCCTGGGACATCTGCTTGTCAGAGATCACTACAACATAATCCGATGCATGGCTGAAGCTTAAGCTTACCGTACCGTCCTCACGGATGGTTCCGGCATTCATAAATACCATTCTTCCGTCGCTGTCATAGTAGTACAGGTTTCCGAATTTGCCTGCATTGTCACTGCCAACATTGATCGTCAGGTCCGCACGGAATCCGAAATCTCCGTTGTGTGTCAATGAGAGCTGCTCCACCGGATTGTTTCCTGCCAGCTTCTTAACGGTATTGCTCGGAATTGCATTGGAGTTAAGTGTAACTTCAAGGTTGATATCCTGAAGATTTGACGCTGCAATATCTTTTCCGTTAATCGTCCAGGTATATCCATTCATCTGCAGAACAACATTCACATCTCTGCCCTGAGCGGCTTCAAGGACCTCTTTCGGAACGACAGTTGCCTCGCCCATATCGACGTCTACTTTCTGTCCCTCAGGAGTAGTCTGAACCATCTCTACAATAGTAGATACAGAATCATCCGGGACCTCTACAGGCGGTTTTTCCGGTGTTGTTCCCGGTTTCTCCGGAGTTGTTCCAGGCTCTTCCGGCTCTGTTCCAGGCTCCTCCGGGGTTGTTCCGGGTTCTTCCGGTTCTGTTCCAGGCTCCTCCGGAGTTGTTCCCGGCTCTTCCGGTTCTGTTCCAGGCTCTTCTGCACCAGGTTCCATTTCCGGTGTATAGCCCAGGAAAGTATATGTGCCGTCAACAGTATAAGTATCGCCTGCCTGAAGATCTCCAACGTAAATTACATTATCATATCCTTCAAAAGAACCCGGCAGAGTTATAGTATCGCCGACTTCTGCAACCTGGCAGAAAACTGCCTCCGCTGTATCATCGTACAGAGGTTCTGTCTGATTCTCGATGTCTGCACATATCGGATCAAGCATGTAACGGATCAGGCAGTTCTCATATTGTGCACTTACTGTAAAATGTCCTCCATTGACTATAGCAAAATCCGGACTGGTATAAGAATTCCATTCTTTAAACTTAAGTCCCTCATACATCTCGGGGAGTTCCTGCGCATTCAGTGTATCCAGCACATCCTGGAATGTCGAGCCTTCATCCATTAAAAAGGTCTCATCAGTGCCCAGGGACCATCCTCTTCCCTCTGTATTATAGTAGTACTCGGTGAGCACTACGGCATCCTTTCCTTCATACTTTGCGTTAAACCACCAGACTTTTAAATCAGCCCCGATGGGTTCATCCGCATCTCCCATCATGGAAGTGCTCTCCCATTGTTCAAACTGATATTTATCCGACATGCCTTCCGGCCTATATTTCTCTACCCAGTTCTGCAGATCTCCATAAGTCGCATCTTTATCCAGAACGGCAAGCAGCCTTCTATCTTCCGTCCCGGACAGCCACTGTCCATTATTATCCAGGTAACTGAAATTGCATATAACCGGTGTTTTGTCATAAACCGCATCTGCATAATAGTAGCGGTTCATCGTAATAAGGCTTTCATCGTCCGTATTTTCAAGTTCCCATGCTGTAAAATTCAGCCCTTCGTACTGTTCGGGCAGTTCCTGACCTTCAATTACTTCTTTCAGATCACCTACAGTCGAGCCAAAAGGCATGCTTACTTCTCTATTTATATTCCCCAGCGTAGTCCCCACCGTGGCATCGGAAGCGAGATAGGAGTAAACAACATTACAGTATACCTTATCATATTTTGCATAGACGGTTGCATATGTACTGTTGAGAATCGGTTCATCACCTGTTACCGCTGCTCCCTCATAGGTGGTCCAGCCTTCAAAGACCAGATCTTTATATTTGGCTTCGATCTGCGGCAGCTCAATTCCTGCCTCATTCAGTGTCTGCCGGCGTTCTAGCTTATAATCCTTTGTTTCCGCTTCGGTCCAGTACCCGTATTCTGACAACTCCATAAACTGGTATGTCACATCATATACCGGATTCACGAAAGTATTTCCTGAATAAACCTGTACATAATATGGGGCATCGTATAACAGCTCCCCGGAAGATGCATTATTAGATGAAGTATCATAAATATAGATCCCGCCAAGGTACCACTCACAAGGATAGGTGTCCTCTGTGATCTCCAGCGTTCCGGTAAATGCCTGCTGCTCCTCCGAATATGTCAGATCCACCCAGATTGTGCTGTTATCAAGGTCCGATACTGCATTGAAGTATACAGATCCTTGTGTAGTATCCAGTCCCACGTTGTCTTCAGCCTTGATTGTAACCGTAACTGTATCTCCTGCCCTTACGTTCTCGCCGTTTTTATCCAGACTGATGGAAGTGATAACCGGAGCCTCCGTATCTTCCTGAGGCGCTTCCGGATCTTTCTGATACTGGAAGCTGTATTTATCCATGTCATCGACCAGAATCTGAAGGTCTTCTCCAAGACACGGATATGTAACAGCTGTCACCGTATAGGTATCCTCCGCCAGATAATATGGCAGACCGGAATCCCTGTAGTCATTATTTTCCCAGTCATAATATAAATAAACGGTATCTGAATTCTCGCCTTCACCTTGAACTGATACGCGAATTCCCGAATACTCGCCCGGATCTGCTTCCGAAAGTTTCAGGGCAAATTTCCCATAATCCTCTCTGGTCAGCAGCTCACCGTTCTCCGGGAAAGTAACGCTCTCCGGCTCGATGGTATTCTGTTCATTTTTCGTATTGAACCAGTACAGATACTCATTGGAATTCTCATCCATCAATGTGGCATCTGCATAGTTGCTGTAATTATCTACAACCCGCAAAAAAGTAATATTTACTGTTCCTGTTCCCACATGGTCTAGAGTATATGTCCCAATGTAGCACTCCTCGGCTTCGTTGTATTCTACGTCCAGAGACACACTTTCGTATCCTGTCTCATAGCTCTCCCCCATGGAAATTCGAACTTCTGCGATCCCACTGTCCGCATCATATGCCTTAACGCGAACCTCTACGGTGTCTCCCTCATGCAGTGTCTCACCCTGCTGAACCAGTTCAACGCTCTCGATCACCGGTTTGTTGACATCTGCCTTTCCGGTTGTCTCATCTGTACTGCTGTCATCCGCAGTGTTTCCGTCAGATGACTGGTCTCCCTCATCTGATACGTTCCCATCAGTTGCATCTTCTGCGGATATGCTGTTCTGAGCAGCAGTTCCCGGTACAGCCGCGTCCTTCGCTGCGTCAGCGTCAGCACCGGTCTGACTGTCTGTCTCATCACCTTCTGCGGTCTGAGTACTCTCTGCATCCGCAGTCTTTTCCCCATCGCTTTCGCTCTTCTGCGCATCACCCGACTGTACAGCCTCTTCACCTGACTGCTGCGCATTCTGCTCTGTTTCCTGCTGCGTATCCTGCTGGACCTGCTGTCCATCCGGCACGCTCTCTTCTGCGAGTGCCTGTCCGGGTACCATTGTCGCAGTCATGGCAAGAGCAAGGGTCACGGCACCGAGCTTTTTAATAATTTCTTTATACCTTTTCACCTGCTTTACCCCTCTTTTCTTAGAATAAAACGTGTAGTGCCCTCCAAAAGATATAGAAAGAGGGCGGGTTTGCATAGTTACTCTTTTATTATAACTCCTGCAAAGTCGCCCTGTCGATGTTATTTTTTTCAAAAATCGTGCATTTTTTTACATGAGATTTTTTATATCCTTTTTACACGCCTGCTTATATATGGCTTATGTCCGGCTTATATACTGCCGCCGCTGAACTGACTTTCATAGAGATGCCGGTAGAATCCGCCCTGTTTCATCAGGCTCTCATGGTTCCCCTGCTCGATAATTTTTCCATTCTTCATCACCAGAATCACATCCGCCTCCCGGATCGTGGAGAGTCTGTGAGCGACAATGAATGTTGTTCTCCCTTCCATCAGTTTTGCAAACGCATTCTGTATCTTAATCTCTGTACGTGTATCAATAGAGGAAGTTGCCTCGTCGAGGATCAGCATCGGCGGGCGAAGGAGCATCACTCTGGTAATACAGAGGAGCTGCTTCTGCCCCTGGGAGATTCCGTCTCCGTCCTCGGTAATCCATGTATCATATCCGTCCGGAAGCCTCGTGATAAAGCTGTGGATATGGGAAGCTTTCGCCGCCTCGATCACTTCTTCTCTTGTGGCGTCCGGTTTCCCCATGCGGATATTGTCCAGTATCGTCCCTGTCTTCAGCCAGGTATCCTGGAGCACCATGCCGTATCCTGCCCGGAGGCTCTTTCTGGTCACTTTCCGGATATCGTTTCCTTCTACTTTTATGCTGCCGCCGTTTACATCATAGAACCGCATCAGCAGATTGATCAGTGTCGTCTTACCGCACCCGGTAGGTCCGACAATAGCGATGCGCTGTCCCGGCTTCACTTCCAGATTGAAATCTTTGATCAGATCCTGCTCCGGCGTATAGGAGAAGCTTACGTCCTCCACACTTACATTTCCTTCAATGTCCGTTAATTGTACCGCGTTCTCCGGCTCAGGCGTCTGGGGTTCCTCCTCAATCAGGTCGAAAATCCTCTGGGCGCAGGCGATCGCGTTCTGCAGCTCTGTCACCACTCCGGATATCTCGTTAAACGGCTTGGTATACTGGTTTGCATAACTCAGGAAACTGGAGAGCTGTCCGACGGTGAGAAATCCGTTTACTACAGAAAAGGCGCCGACAATTCCCACTCCCGTATACACAAGGCTGTTGACAAACCGTGTGGCAGGATTCGTAATAGAGGAGAAAAACGTTGCCCGCAGGGAACTTGTCCGCAGTCTCTCGTTAATCTCATCAAACCGCTCCGTCACATCCTCCGCTCTTCCGAATGCCTGTACAACTTTCTGGTTTCCGATCATTTCCTCGATCAGACCGGTCTGTTCTCCTCTTGTCTCAGACTGTACCTTAAACATGGCAAAAGTTCTCTTTGCTATAAAATTCGCCACCAGGAACGACACCGGTGTAATCAGAACAACCACCACCGTGATTCCCACATTAATGGAGAGCATGAAGCCAAATGTCCCCACAATTGTCGCTACACCTGTGAAAAACTGGGTAAATCCCATCAGCAGTCCGTCCGCGAACTGGTCTACGTCTGCAATCACCCTGCTCACTACCTCGCCGTAGGGTTTCCCGTCGATATACTTAAGCGGCAGGATCTCGATTTTGCGGAATGCTTCATTCCGGATATCCTGCACCACCTGATAGGTCATCTTGTTGTTGCAGATATTCATCAGCCACTGTGCCAGAGCCGTAATCAGCGTACACACGCCGATCTGAAACATAATCCGGAACACGCCGGGGAAATTGACAAGACCTTCTGCAACAATATAGTCCACCGCATATCCTGTCAGTTTCGGAATATAGAGAGTAAGTGCCACGGAAACTGCTGCAAGCAGAACGGAAAATGCAAGGAATATCCGGTATTTTCCGAGATACCGAAGCACCTTCCGGATGGTCTCTGACTGTTTTGTCTTCCGTTTTTCTGTATTTCCTGTCTTCTGATCAGCCATTGGATGCCACCTCCTTCGGGAACTGTGAGTAATAAATCTCCTGATATTCCGGGCAGTGCGCCAGAAGCTCCTCATGGGTTCCGATGCCTGCCATCTTTCCGTCATCCAGTACAATGATCTGGTCTGCATACTGGATCGAGGATGCTCTCTGGGATACGATGAATACCGTAGGATTCTCCTTCATTCCCCGGATCGCTCCGCGAAGCGCCGCATCGGTAGCAAAGTCAAGCGCCGATGCGCTGTCGTCCAGAATCAGGATCTCCGGCTTTCTCACCAGTGCGCGGGCAATGGTCAGCCTCTGCTTCTGCCCTCCGGAGAGATTCCGTCCGGACTGCTCGATCTGGAAGTCAAGACGTCCTGCTTTTGTATCGACAAACTCCTTTGCCTGGGAAATTGCAAGCGCTTCTTCCAGATCCTGCTCTGTTGCGTCCTCCTTGCCCCAACGGAGATTCTCTGCTATCGTTCCCTTGAACAGCACTGCTTTCTGCAGGACCATACCGATATGGCTGCGCAGGTTCTTCACCTGATAATCCCGGACGTCCCTGCCGCCGATACGGACGGTTCCCTTCGTCACATCATAAAACCGCGGAATCAGGTTCACCAGAGAAGATTTTCCCGAACCGGTTCCCCCGATGATTCCGATCGTCTGTCCTTTCTCCGCCCGGAAAGTAATATCCGTCAGAGATTCGCCTGCAGAACCCTTGTAGGTCAGCGACACATGGTCGAACTCCACCGCCGGAATTTCATGTTTTTCTGTTCCCGCAGTGCAAGTCTCTGCCTCAGCCGCCTTATCTGTTCCACTTTTCGCGGCAGTCTCTCCCCACAGAGCTGTACCGTCCTTCATATCGGATTTTACTTCCAGAACATTTTCGATTCGTTTCGCACATGCCAGCGCCTTCGTGACTGTGATAATCAGGTTTGCCAGTTTCACAAGTTCCACAAGGATCTGGGACATATAGTTGATCAGCGCCACAACTTCGCCCTGAGTCAGATCACCCACATTCACCCGCAGCGCTCCGATGTAGATCAGTACAATGATAGCTCCGTTTACCACGATATACGTAAGCGGGTTCATCAGCCCGGAAATGCGCCCCACAAATTTCTGCGCGTCTGTAAGGAGCTGATTGCCCTCTTCGAACTGTCTGATCTCTTCCTCTTCCTTATTAAATGCACGGAGCACTCTTGCCCCCGTCAGGTTCTCCCTGGTCGTCAGAAGCACCCGGTCCAGATATGCCTGCACCTTCCGGTACAAAGGCATGGTGATGAGCATAATTCCGAATACGATCACCGACAGTACCGGAATCGCAACCACAAATACAAGGGCTGACTGCACATCCACGGTAAACGCCATGACCATGGCGCCGAACACAATAAAGGGCGAGCGCAGGAATAGCCGCAGCACAAGATTGACTCCGGACTGCACCTGATTGATATCACTGGTCATCCTGGTGATCAGTGTGGCTGTGCCGATGGTGTCCATCTCCGTAAACGAAAAGTTCTGAATATGCCAGAACAGCGCATGCCTCACACCGGTTCCGAATCCCGCGGCCGCCTTTGCCGCGAAATACTGCGCCGTGATGGAACATACAAGACCGATTATGCCCAGTGCTACCAGCACCAGGCACATTCGGATAATGTACCCGGAATCTTTCTGAGCGATTCCCACGTCAATCACAGCAGCCATCACAAGCGGCACAAAGAGCTCGAACAGCGCCTCGAGCATCTTAAAAAGCGGCGCCAGGATGGATTCCTTCTTGTAATCCTTTAAGTGTACAATTAGTGTTTTCATGTGTTTCTCCCTGGAATTATTATTGCGTCAGAAGTAACGCGCCATACTAATATAGTATAGCATTGTTCCGGGAAAGCGGAAAGAGCAGGATTACATTTCTCACATTCTTTCATTTCTTCGCAGTCAGTTCCATCTGAAATTTCCGTTCATCCGACCGGCAGGCTCTCCCTCACGCACAGCGCCCCGTAGCCGAGCTGTACATTCGGCCACTCCTCATAGCCGGGCAGTTCCCGCGCGCCTCTTCTTAAGTATGCCTTCACCTTCTCTCCATATAAATAAGGATCATTCCCGCGCACAATTCCCCACTCCATGAGAAGGGCTGCGCTTCCGGTGACAAAGGGCGCGGCAAAGGAAGTCCCCGTCATCTCCATATATCCGCCTCCCGGGGCAGGCGCCGTCACCCGGACGCCGGGAGCCGCCAGATCCGGCTTGATCCCGCTGGCACGCTCGGGATCTTCATCTGCTCCCCGCCCGGAGAAATCCGCATAGGAGAAAGTACGCCCATCATAGGCAGCAACGGTAACGACCTGGGAAGCCGTGGAAGGGATCGTCAGAGTGGCAAGACTGGCAGGCAGAAGAAATGCCGTGCCGATCTGCAGGGCATTCTGGCTGGGGAGCCACATCTGATATCTGCCGTCCACAATCTGCCTGGGGGTAAGAATGATCTGCCAGACCCCCGCATCCACATAGTTCTGCGGAGTCCCGGACGACCGCGGAAGGAAGGAAATATAGATCTCCTGCCTGACACTGTAGGGTTTCGGCTCTCCATAGTAGACAAGCAGTTCCGTCCCCCCGAGATAGAAGCGCTGCGATCCCAGGATCTCCCGGAAGGGTCCGACCCGCTCCCCGGAAGGATTCACAATGGACACCTCCATATCATCCACGTAAGATTTCCAGATCTGTACACTCAGCGCCGTTTCCCGCTGCTGAACCGCCAGCTCGACCGTCTCTTCCTCCTCGTCCCGGACCGTCCCTGCGGTATGCCCGGCGGTGCTGCCCTCGTTTCCGCTCCCCACACAGATCACATTTTTCCACACGCCGGAGATGTCGTTGAGGAAACGCTCCAACAGGGAACTGCCGTCGTGGGAGCCATATGTATTCCCAAAGCTGATATTCACAGCCACAGGCCTGCGCAGTTCCATGGCTTTTCGTATCACATAGTCCACCCCTTCCATCAGTTCTGTTGTCCTCGGAAACCCTTCCGCCCTTGCGTTTCCCATCTTCACGATGATCAGCCCTGCATCCGGAGCAGCTCCCCGGAGTCTTCGCCCCTCGCTCCCTCTGCCGTTTCCCGCCGCAATACCAGCCACCGCTGTCCCGTGACCGCTGATATCCCGGCTCGGGACAAGGCGCCTGCGCGTCTCCGGGTCCGCAGCTTCTAGCGCCTCATTGATCTGCTCCGCCGTAAATTCCGCACCTCTCGCATACCCCTGCGGCGGCGTCCCTGCTGAGGTCTGATCCCAGAGGGACAGGATTCTCGTCGTCCCGTCATCGTTGCGGAAATCCGGGTTTTCATAGTCGATCCCGCTGTCCACGATCCCCACAAGAGTCCCTGTCCCCGTCAGAGAAAAAGGCGGCAGCTGCACTGTATCAATACAGGACACCTGCCGTCCGTTCTCCACCTCAAAATAGAGACTTTTCGGTTTTTCGATAAATTCCACTTCCGGGAGCGCTGCAAGCTCCTCAATTCTTTCTTCTTTCACCAAAACGACTGCATAGCCGTTTAACAGCTCCGCGGCCGACACTGTGATCTGCCTGATATTTTCCAGATCCCCGGAGAATTTGAGAATCAGCTCCCACTCATTTCCCCCGGGATCGTACCCCACTTCCAGTTCCTCCGAACGCATCCTCTCCTCCCGGGTTGCATCCAGGGCAAGATTAAGCAGATTTTCCATCTTCTGACTCATATGCCGTCCTCCTGACTCTGCCGCCGGGATGAAACTTTCAGAATACAGGGAACTCCCGCTTCCGGAAATGATTCCGCTCCTGTCCGCCGTTCTCCCGGCAATTCTCATATTAACAGCATATGCAGCAATTTCCGGCTATATCCGTTATTCCTCCCCTTTATAGCAGGCGAATTCATAGGGCAGGAAATATCCCTGGGCATGCCGGCACACCGGGCAGACAGCCGGCGCTTTCACACCCTCATGGATATATCCGCAGTTTGTGCAGATCCACTTCTGCGTATTCTCTCCTCCGTAATAAGTTCCGTCCTCCAGCATTTTTGCGAGAGCTGCAAAACGTTTCTCATGAACATGCTCGATCTCCGCGATCTGGTAAAATGCTGACGCCACTTCCAGGAACCCTTCCTGCTTCGCCGTGTCCCCGAATGCCTGATAGACGTCCTCGTACTCTTCGTGCTCATTGTGCTCTGCCGCGCGCAGAAGTTCCGCCAGGCTCTCCTGCTGATCTACCGGATAGGATCCGTCGATATGGATCGTCTCCCCGACAAGTTCCTTTAACAGATCATAGAATCTCTCCGCATGGGCTCTCTCCTGCTCTGCCGTGTAGATAAAAATATCTGAAATCGCATAAAACTGCGCCTCCCGCGCTTTTTCCGCCGCAATGGTATAACGGTTTCTCGCCTGGCTCTCCCCGGCGAATGCCCGCATCAGATTCTCTTTCGTCTTACTTTCTGAAAATTTAACAGCCATGGTAACATACTCCTTTCAATTCTGCAATTTTGCTTTCTCAAAAGGAATTATGTTCCATGGCTGTCAGAAATATGCATATTATTTTAAAATTCCGGACAGATCCCGCCTTTTCCGGCCGCTGACATTAATTGAATCCGATCAGACGTCTCGCCACACTGTAAGCCAGGGAAGACACCTTTCTGCCGGAGCGCCCCGGCAGATTCATGGTCTGTCCGAGAATGCCGTAGCGGATCTTCATATAAGTCTTGTAGTCCTTCTTTTTCAGGTACGCCCAGAGCTCCTTCTTCTTCTCGAGATTCTCCGGCTTTTTGGAGCGGATGCACAGAATCGATGACACCGTCATCATGATAGCCAGATAGTTGATCATGTATTTCCGGAGCTTTTTACTCGTAATCATCCGAAGCTCATACATGGAGATCATCGTCTTGGTCACAAAAAGCTGCTGGTCGATCCTTCCGATCATCACCTTTTCATTCACCGACTGATCCTCTCTTCCGATAAAATACCGGTAGAAATCCACGTTAAGATAGTACAGCGTCCGCACATGGGGAAGCGGATAGTACACGTAAATGTTATCTACATAGAACGTGTGCTTCGGCAGTTCCAGCTGGCACAGCCGGAGCATCTCCGTGCGGTAGATAACGGAGTGCATCAGGATATACTGATCCAGACGGAAGCGCCCGATATCATCCCACCGGAAGATCTGATTCTCCGGCAGCACATTGTCGTAGCGGATCACTTTCTTGTGTGTCATGCCCACCTTTTCATAGACATAGTTGGCAATAATCATGTCCACCTGCGTCTGGGCCTCTTCAAAGCTCTTCACCGCGTCCAGAATCCTGTGGAGGGACTCCTCATCCACCCAGTCGTCGCTGTCCACGACCTTGAAATATTTTCCCGTGGCATGTGCAAGACCGCAGTTCACCGCGTCTCCATGTCCTCCGTTCTCCTTCCTGACAGCCCTGACGATAGTCGGATACTTTTCCTGATATTTCTCTGCGATCGCCTGGGTTCCGTCCTTCGATCCGTCGTTGACCACGATAATCTCAACATCCTCGCCGCCGACAAGAATCGAATTGATCGCCTTCTCCATGTACGCTTCTGAATTGTAACACGGGATGGCAAATGAAATGTATTTCATGCTGTTTTTTCCTCCTGAAATCTCTTTTCCTCTGATTTTCCGCTGATTCGTCCGTAATGCGGATTTATTATATCACTATTCTTCCCCGGTTGCCATGACAAAATTACTTTTTTGCACAGATTCCCCATTGTATGTTATAATCTACTCGCCGCACTGTAATGCAGCATGTAAGGAGGCAGAAAATTTATGAAAAAAAATGTAATCGTCGGCCAGTCCGGCGGCCCTACTGCAGTCATCAACGCAAGTCTGTACGGAGTTGTATACGAAGCGCTGAACCGTGAGGACTCTTTCGGCACAGTATACGGCATGATAAACGGCATCGAAGGTTTCCTGAACGGAAACGTGATGGATATGGAACCCCTGGAGAAATCGGGCGAGCTCGAGCTGATCCGGACAACGCCCGGCTCCTATCTCGGTTCCTGCAGATACAAACTCCCGGAAGATCTTGAAGATCCGGTCTATCCGCTTCTCTTTGAAAAACTTGCCGGTTATCATATCGGATACTTTTTCTACATCGGCGGAAACGATTCCATGGACACAGTGAGCAAGCTCTCCCGCTACGCTTCCAGGACGGGAAGCGACATCCGCTTCATCGGGATTCCGAAGACCATCGACAACGACCTGGTCCTGACCGACCACACACCGGGATTCGGAAGCGCCGCAAAATATGTGGCGTCTACTGTCCGGGAGATTGCCGTGGACGCATCGGTTTATGACAACAAAAAATCCGTAACCATCGTGGAGATCATGGGAAGGCATGCCGGATGGCTCACTGCCGCCAGCGCCCTTGCCAGAAAATTCGAGGGGGACAACCCTGTTCTGGTCTATCTCCCGGAGGCGGCTTTTGACCAGGAGGCATTTATCAGGAAAGTGGAAAAGGCTCTGGAGACGACGCCGAATCTGGTTGTCTGCATCTCCGAAGGGATCAACGACGGAAAAGGGACTTTCATCTGCGAACTTGCCAGTGACGTGGGCGTAGATACATTCGGACACAAGATGCTGACCGGCTCCGGAAAATATCTGGAGAATCTGGTGAAGGCCCGCCTGGGCGTGAAGGTCCGCTCCATCGAGCTCAACGTCTGCCAGCGATGTTCTTCCGCCATGCTCTCCGCCACAGACCAGAAGGAAGCCATCGCTTCCGGGGCATACGGCGTCAAATGCGCTCTGGAAGGCGAGACCGGAAAGATGGTGGCATTCCGCCGGGTACCGCAGGAAACAGACAGCACCCGGAATGGTCAAAATGACCGGATTGCTCAGGAGAGTCAGAACAGTCCGGACTGCCGGGATTACCGGATCGACTATGCCGTCGAAGATGTGGACCGGATCTGCAATCAGGAAAAGACCGTTCCGCTGGAGTGGATCGTCAACGACGGCTCTGATGTAGGGCAGGCGTTCATCGACTATGCGCTCCCGCTGATCCAGGGAGAGGTGAACGTGCCGAAGGAGAACGGACTGCCGAAATTTGCATACAGGAAATGAGAAACTCGCCGCGCAAGTGACCGGTAATAGAACCGAGAAGAGTCCCTTGCGCGACGCTCTCATTTTTCAGTAAATTATTTTGACCGTCTTTATCCCCTCCAGTTCCTGAAGGCACTGGACTATTTCTTCTTCTCTTCTGTTCTGCATATTTTTTACTGAAATAATCGCATTAAAATTCTTTTTGCTATGCTCATCGTTGATCACAACATCCCCTATCTGCATGCCGCTGCCGTCCAAGAAAGAATATAAGTCCAGGAGATTATTTACCGATTTAAATTCCACATACAGCCTGAGCCACATATCATTATGCGTGAAATGATTCGAAATCACTTTAAACTTTGAAACAACCAGATAAATAAACGCAGTAGATATAATTGCTCCCAGATAAAAACCAATTCCGATCGACAGCCCGATACAGGCAGCTGTCCAGAGTCCCGCCGCAGTCGTCAGCCCCCTGACTTTCGTATGGCCTTCCACAATAATGCTTCCTGCCCCCAGAAAACCGATTCCGCTCACAACCTGAGCTCCCAGTCTGGCCGGATCCCCACTGTTAAATTCCACGAACATATACTGCCCTGTCATCATGACAAGTGCTGCTCCCAGGCATACCAGGATGTATGTCCGCATGCCTGCCGCCTGATTTGCTTTCCCTCGTTCTATTCCCAGTACACCGCCGCACAGCACAGCAAGACAGATTCTCAAAATCACCGCAAAAGGCGTAAGTCCTTCTCCCAGTTCTCTGAATCTGGAAAAATTTTCCATTACTGCATCTTCCACTTTCAAATTAAAATATCCTTCTTAAAACTCTTTCCATTCTTTCCCGGTTCTGCCCCAAGCAGATCCACAATAGTTGCTCCAATATCTGCAAATGTATTCCTTGTTCCGATGTTAACGCCTGGTTTTATCCCTGATCCCCAGATAAGAAGCGGGATATATTCTCTTGTGTGATCTGTCGTTTTCGTAAACCCCGGATCACAGCCGTGGTCTCCGGTTATCATCAGTATGTCATCCTTCTCCATACCTGCCATAAAATCCGTAAGCCACTGGTCTATCCTGCTCACCGCCCCGGCATAACCGTCCGCGTCTCTTCTGTGTCCGTAAACCATATCTGTTTCCACCAGATTAACAAATACAAGCCCCTCAAAATTTTCCCGCAGAAGAGCTGATGTTTTTTCCATACCGTCATCATTACTGCAGGTCGGAGAGGTATATTTTTTATCCAGTCCTCTTCCGGCGAATATATCATATATTTTCCCTATTCCCACCACAGAAGCCCCGTGTTTCTGCAGAATATCAAGCATCGTTTCTCCAGGTGGTTCCAGAGAGAAGTCATGTCTGCGGGACGTCCTCACAAATCCATTCCGTACATCCCCCGTAAACGGTCTGGCAATCACTCTTCCAACACCGTCTTTCCCTGTAAGAATATTTCTAGCTGTTCTACAGTAACGGTACAACTCCTCCACCGGTACGATATCCTCATGTGCAGCTATCTGAAAAACCGAATCCGCTGACGTATACACGATCAGCGCCCCTGTTTTCATATGCTGTTCTCCATAATCCCTTATGACATCTGTTCCGGAATAGGGCTTATTACATATCACTTTTCTCCCAGTTTCTCTTTCAAACTTTTCAATAATCTCCCGGGGAAATCCGTGAGGATACAGCGGAAGAGGCGTTTCTGTCTCAACTCCCGCGATTTCCCAGTGTCCTGTCGTCGTATCCTTCCCCTGCGATTTCTCCTGCAGGCGTCCGTATGCGCCTGACGGCGTCTTTATCAATCCCCGTTCCACGCCATCAATGTTGTACAGCCCCATCCGCTCCATATTGGGAATATACAGTTTTTCCGACCGGCGCAGGGATCTCAGTGTATTACTTCCTTCATCGCCATATTTATCGGCATCCGGACTGCATCCCACACCAAAACTGTCTATCACAATTAAAAATATTCTCACCGGTCCCCTCCTTTTCTGATCAGAACACGAACTGCCTCAACCGCCGTCTCCACAGCCTTTTCCGTATCATAAACTTCCGGGTCTTCAAGTCCCATCCCCCGTCTGGTCTGATTTGCCAATACGAGCAGTACGGTCCCCACTTTTACTCTTCTCACCTGTCCTACAATAAATAGTGCTGCGGATTCCATCTCCGAGGCTAGTACGCCGCAGTCAATCCATGCCTGCCATTTATTTTTCAGTTCATAGGCTACCGGCATACTGCCCGGATCATGCTGCCCGTAAAAATTATCTTTGCACTGAACCACTCCCATGTGAGCAGTCACACCGACGTTTTTTGCAGCCCGGCGCAGGGCATCCGCCACTTCAAAATCTGCCACTGCCGGATACTCCGGAGGCGCATACTCTCTGGTCGTCCCCTCAAAGCGGACAGCGCCCGTGGCGATCACAACATCTCCGCCTTTTACCTCCGGCTGCATGCCGCCTGAAGTTCCTACCCGGATAAAAGTGTCAGCTCCGCAGTGAATCAGTTCCTCCATGGCAATCGCCGCAGACGGACCTCCTATCCCGGTTGATGTGACGCTTACTTTCACCCCGTCCAGTTCTCCTGTATAAGTCACATATTCCCTGTTCTCTGCCACTTTTACCGGGTTTTCCAGATATCGTGCAATTTTTTCACATCTTCCGGGATCTTCCGGGATCTCCCGGGAGAATTACATACTTTCCCACTTCCCCTGTTTTCACATGAATATGAAATTCTTTGTCTTTGGAATATACCAGTGCCATTGTTGCTTCCTCCTCTTTTTTGGTAAAATACAGCAGAGACTGCCGAATCAAATTCTTCTTTGACCAACAGCCTCTGTCCACAGTGTCAGTATCTCTCGCCTCTCAGATTCAGATCCGTCTCATAGCTCATCATGTCATTAAATATAACAAAATCAGGCTTTGGCAGTATAAACGGCTTTACTTCTTTTTTCAGCTTCTCCGTAAATTCCGCACAGACTCTTTCCTTTTCTTTTTCCTGCCTGAGGTCAAGCGGCTTTACCAGATAATCCAGAGACAGATGATAGCGGAAGCCATCATGCCAGGAATGGCGGATACCAGTTTTTGCTGAAACTTCATCCCTGTAATCAGCAAGCTTTTGTCTGCTCTTTTCATCCGCAGGCTTTAAAATAATTTTCGTTATCTCACACTCTTCCGGCTCCATAAGAATTTCTTCCGGAAAGGGTACCTGATCCACAATGTTTTTCAGAATCCTGTCCACCTCTTTAAACCTTGCTTCCTCCGGCACCATCGGAGGCCAATACTTTGTGTGCCGGTCAATCTCCCGGCAGAGAGTCAGTACAGTCATATGGAAAGAATCCGGCGGAAGAAATGCAAGATGTCCGGAAAAGTCCAGTGTTCTGATCCGGTTCTGTACTTCAACAGCCGCACGGAATACCGGACTTTCTTCCTGATTCAGATAACTGATAACCGTATTTCCATAATAAGGCAGAGGTCTGCACTGCTCGTCAAATTTATAAACTGTATCATTAACCATTTTCTGCTCCCTTACTTTTTTTCTACTGTCTCTTTTTCAGCGTCGCGCTTTTCCTTCCGTATACAAAACTGATGATAACAATCGATACAACCATAATTATCACAGAGTATACAAAAGACATCATCTGAGATTCCGGTGTAGAGTCAGCACCGGTAGCTACATTCAGCATTACGCCGAGGGGCTGGAACATCGGATGGAACAGAAATACAGACACATTGTATTCTGAAAGCTGCTGGATAAAATTCAGCAGGAATACCGACAGTACCTCCGGCCAGATGATCGGAAAAATCACCTTTATATATGTTTTGACCGTAGAAGCGCCCAGATTTTTTGCCGCCTCTTCCAGAGAGTTGTCAATCCCGGCGTAGGCTGCCTTTATCATTCTAAGTGTGTAGGGCAGCCTGATAATAATATAGCCGATCAGCATAATGTAGACCGTTCCCGTCAGAGTCAGACCAAATGTCAGGATATTAGGACGGTCAAACGTCATTATCAGCCCCAGAGCAATCAGTGTTACCGGCAGAAACCAGGGGATCTGCAGGAAAAGCTCCAGAGTTCCGGTCAGTTTGTTATTATATTTCGTAATAATTCTGGCAATCACCAACATGAAACCGACAACCAGAACAGCTGATAACCCGGAATATACCATACTTGTAAGCACCGGTCTCAAACCTGTCGTGGAATTAATCACCATAAGATAATTGTTCAAAGTAAAGTTTTTAATGTTCATCTCTCCGGCATACAGATCGCCTGCTGTCATAAAGGAGAATATGAATACAAACAGGAGCGGAACCGTCTGGATCAGGGCAATGATGTGTGCAGCTACTGTAACGATCCACCGCAGAACAGGATTCTGTATCTTTGTCTTCTTCAACGGTGTCTTCACTTTCGAGATTGATACATAATTTCCCTTCTTCTCAATATGATTTGTGATCACCAGAACAAGTATTGTAATAATTCCCAGGAGCAGTGCCAGTACAGCGGCATAATTTCTTGTCGTCAGCGTTCTCGAGAAGGACCTTACCAGCGGGTTGATTGTCTCGAACTCTTCCCCGCCCAATACCTGTGGTGTTGCAAATGCAGATACACCTACAATAAATGTAAGGATCGACGCTGCAAAAATAGATGGCTTCAGAACCGGAAGCACAACTTTTGTGAGAATTCTCCTGCCTTTCACACCCATATTTTCTGCCGCTTCTATTGTCTGATAATCGATATTTTTCAAAGAATCTCTTACAAACATGATGTGGTTTGAAGTTCCGGCAAATGTCATTTCTATCAATACCGCACCAAAACCTCTAAACCAGTACGGATCCATATTTGGAAACAGTTCCATAAGATTTGCCGTCAGGAATCCCTGACTTCCAAAAATAAAGTTATAGGCGGTAACCAGAACCATTCCGTTGCAGATGAGCGGGGAATGGTAAGCGATATTCAGCCACTTATTTCCTTTTATCTCATAGTAATCCAGAACAAAAATCTGAAAAATCCCAAGAATGTTTACCGTTATTGTCAGACTTACTGCCAGAATAAATGAATTTTTCAAGGCTGTCAGCACTCTGTCCGAACTGAGAATCTGGATCACCGGAGCGACATCAAATGTGCCATCCGGGAAAAGAGTGATTCGAAGCAGGGACAGATTCGGATAAACCAGAAATGTAAAAATCGCCCAGATCAGTATCACAGCAATGATTACAAAACCGATATTTCTTCTTAACCTGTAGTTTTTCGATAAGTTTTTCATAATCACCGCTCCTTAAATATTATGAAATCGGACGGATTGACGAACAGATCCATCTGCACTCCTCTTTCCAGTTTTTCATCATTTTTCAGGCTCATGCTCTTTATCTCTGATCTGCCTGACAGAAATGTTTTTCTCGTTGTAATCCCGTAAAACTCTTCCATATCAAAAACGGCAGGGATCCGATAATACTTTTCTCCGGGCGTCCTCTCAGAAGCCTCTTTTACATTTTCCACTCTGACGTAGATATGATCTTTCGGATTCAGATCTGCGCCCGGATTCTGTCTGTTGATTTCCTGTATAATCTCCTCACTGAGCCGGTTTGTATCACCGATAAAGTTGGTAACAAACTCTGACTGTGGAGAATAGTAGACTTCCCGGGGCGTCCCTACCTGCTCGATACAGCCGTTGTTAAATACCGCGATCCTGTCCGAAAGGGTAAGGGCCTCTTCCTGGTCATGGGTAACATAAATCATCGTCGTGTTTGATGATTTCTGTATTTTCTTCAGTTCTACTCTCAGTGACTTTCTCAGTTTTGCATCCAGATTAGAAAGCGGTTCGTCCAGTACAATAATCTTCGGATTCAGGGCAAGCGCTCTTGCAATGGCTACTCTCTGCTGCTGTCCTCCTGAAAGGGCGGATACATTCTTTTTCAGCTGTTCCTCTGTCAGATTTACCATATTTGTAACTTTTTTCAACTGTTCCGCAATCGCCCTTTTTTCCCATTTATTTTCCTTAAGGCCAAATGTAATGTTTTCTTCCACTGTCATGGTCGGAAAGAGGGCATAACTCTGAAAAACCATGCCAATCCCCCTCTTTTCGATCGGCTTATAGGTAATATCTTCTCCATTTACTTCTATGGTGCCTCTGGCAGGAGTAATAAATCCTACCAGGGCACGAAGCGTTGTTGTCTTTCCACAGCCGGATGGGCCGAGGAACGTGAAGAATTCGCCTTCTTCCACTTCCAGCGACAGATCTCTGATTGCAGCAAAATCGCCAAATCTGATTTCTATATTGTTAAATTTAATCATTTGCAAATCTCCCATCTGAGCATTGCCGGTTTTTAGTAAATTTCCAACTGAATTTTTGCCACCCATTCATCCATCATGGAGTTAATATATGTCCAGTCCACATCTGCCGGCTTATAATTTTCTTTTACCTCTCTTATGATCGGAACCATGCTGTCCTCTGCCGCCGAGTTTGTAACCATATTCCCATTCTCCTGTGCATACGCGCCAATCACGTCAGTGCTTCCAAGCCAGTTTGCAAACCTCATGGATTCTTCAACAAGCTCCTGGTTCGAATTTGCAACAACACCGATCTGATTTGTATTGGTAGGCTCTCCCTCCTCTGTATAGATAATCAGGGGATCAATGTCAAAGCTCTCGCACTTGTCTTTCAGACCCGAAGCAAAAGTAAATGTGATCGGCACCTTTCCTGATGCCATATTACCGAAATCATCTTCGCCGTCCGGAGTCTTATATCCGTTGTCAAAATACTGCTGTATTGCATCCCATCCCTCATCAGACACGCCAAGATCTCCGTTCTCATCCAGATACCGCCCGAGGATGCCGCCGATAACTGCCCTGTTGGTGTTGCCGTCGAACGATGTAGGGACTGCATATTTCCCATGGAACTCTTCCTTTTCCCAAAGGTCGCTCCAACGCTTCGGCGCAGTCTCTTCTGTATAGACGTCCGGATTGCACACCAGTACCTTCGGCTGTATCTCATAAGGCCAAGAATAACCGTTTTCCTCTGATGCACCGGCAACTTCCTCCGCCCAGTCAGGTTCAAATTTGACAAGTGCCCCCGCATCAATCATAGATGTAAACTGGTCTTCTGAAGGCCCCCACACCACATTAATGGTCGGGTTATTCACTTCCGAAATAACTCTCGCCGTCACATCTCCACCGCCAAGCTGTACAATCTCAATATTAAAACCTGCTGCCTGAGCATTCTCCAGAAGCCACACATCTCTGCCGTTCGCCGCATTATTCGTAGCCACTACAATTTTTTCTCCTGTCGGATCTTTTGACAGCACCTCTTCCATATTAAGTTCTGTCTGCTCTGTCTGTGTGTTTCCCGAATTTCCGCAGCCAAATAAAGCTGTGGCTGCTAAAAATGTTGTCAAACTTACTGCAAATACTTTCTTTCCTTTCATTTTTGACTTCCTTTCTTCTTTTCTGCTGTCTTTTCCTTAAACGGTAAATCTTATATAGGTTCTGTCATCAAAACTTTTCTGTCCTTTATTGATTCCCTTTGTAGAATGATACAATTCGTAACATGACTCGTCTTTTTCCAGTATTGTACTGAGATATTCCTCCGATTTTTTCAAGTTTGACCTCACCTTCGGATATCCATCACTTGTAAGTATGATTTCATGCGGACGTTCATCCAGTTCAATTCTTTTAATAAGAGCCACCGGTATTTCATCTCCATTCAGTACTGCATATCCATATACCGGATCCGCCCGATTAGCAAAGGCATTGGCTCTCAGTATCCATGGTTCGATATAACTTCTCGCACGTGTTTGTGCTTCCGTCCAGTCTCCGTCTTCCATCTTCAAAACATGAAGAATGAGGCTTCGCATCTCTGCCAGGATCTCATCGCTTTTCTTGGGATTCAGATAAACTGTGCCGTCAACGGCAGCCTGACAGTCCCCAATCATCCATATGGCCCTCTCAAAGTCTGAATACACAACACAAACAGCCTGCAGTCCCTTCTCTTTTCTGGAATAAGGGAACTCTACTTCCTGATAAAATCGGTTGATTTTCTGATTAACCATACGAAGGAAACAGTCTGTGGAATCTTCCCGCTTCATTTTCCCCAAAACATCTCTTATTATCTCCGCAGCAAGTTTTCCTGTGGTTTTCCCTTTGTACGTAAAATCAGATTTTGATGTAACACCATCGATTACCGCTACAAAATTCTCAGAGATAAAATAACAATCTTCACACAACTCGTCCGTGATTTTTCCTTTTATAAACTTTTCTATAATTTCTATGGCGTTTCCCTCCTTTCACAAATAATTGTACCTTTCTCCAAAATGATTTACTAGTTTCATTTGTCCTCAATATATTGCGTTTTGTATTCTCATTCTTTTGATTTATTATTGATTTTTACAAAATCATAACTTACTTCACATACTTTTAACAAACCTCAAATCATAATTTTATCTATCTTTTCACTTGATTAATTCAAGTTTTTAAGCTAATTCAACAATTTCTTTCATTTTTATCTGTATATACAAATTGCAATATTTATGATATTATTACAGCAGAATTCCGATATCGGTTTTGAAAGGAGAACATAAAATGAACGAGAACAGACCCCAACCATCCCCTTATTATCATAAGCAGCCCATGCGTTTTAAAGATTACGAAATCTATTACAACCGTGATTATTCGCTTACACAAATTGTACCAAACAAGCACAATTACTACGAATTCTATTTTCTGATTTCCGGAGATGTAACTTATTTTATTGACAACAGGAAATACCATCTTCTTCCTGGCGATGTTATACTCATTTCTCCGGAGCAGAACCACTACGCCCACATCGACGCCACAACAGACAATCCCTACGAAAGATATGTCCTGTGGCTGAATCCTGCCTATCTTGAAAAATTATCTTCCACAAAATCAAATCTGTCCACCATCTTTCAGAACACAAGAATCAGCAGTGCCCAGATCCGGCTTCCCTCTGCTGCATATACTGTTCTCCACAATCTGCTTGAAAAAATATTCATCAACTCTTCCTCAAAAAAATACGGGGCAGATCTCCTGGCAAATGCCGGAGTAATTGAATTACTTGTCAATCTGGCGCAATTTAAGTTGTTTTATACAAACACAGAGGTAGAGCCCGCCATCCTTCTCGACTCTTCACCAGTATCCAAAGAAGACAGCTTGCTTATTTTCGAGATACTGAGCTATATCAATACACACATCTGCGATCCTCTTACTGTAAATGACATCTGCAGTTATTTTTATGTAAGCCGTTCCCATCTGTCTGCAAAATTCCGCCAGGAACTTGGGATGTCCATTCACCAGTATATTATAAAGAAGAAGCTGTTCCTGGCAAAGCAGGATCTTTCCGACAGTATGAGTATCCAGGGAGTTGTGGAAAAATACAGTTTCGGAAACTACTCCTCCTTCTACAGAGCTTTTAAATCAGAATTCGGACAGTCTCCCCAGAAATATAAAACATCCGGGACAGCCTTCGACAGATAAAAAGCAAAAAGGGCATACCGCCAGACTCCGACCGGAGTTGTGCGACATACCCCTGATTTTCTTTTGTCCTTCCTGATATAATTCACGCCGCCCGGAACATCCCCGCGAACTTCCGGATCTCCGGCGCAGTATTCTGATACCGGCAGATGCTCAGCAGAATTCCGAGCAGGATGTACGTTACAAGCGTAGAACTGCCTCCCGCCGACACGAAGGGACAGTCGCTTCCCAGACTGAACAGCCCCAGATTTACCGCCAGATAAGTCAGTGTCTGTACAAGCAGTACCGCCGTACACCCGCATCCCATCAGCATCCCCAGGCAGTTTCTCTGGCGCAGTGAAATCCGCAGAAACACCAGGAAAAGAGCCAGCACTGCAGCTGCGAGAAGCACCGCAGCCGCAAGCCCGTAATATCCCGCAATTCCGGTGATCATAATCTCGGACATGGCAAGCCCCTTTGCCTGTTCTGCGAACACCGCGCTTTCTCCCACCATTCGGCTCTGTCCGAGAATATTTCTCACCAGCTCCATCCGGTAATTTCCATCTGAAAAATCAAACTGCAGAAGCACCCGCAGCCTCTCCTGCTGATAGGTATCTCCGAGAAACCAGATATATCCGCATCCCGCCAGAGGGCAGAGTACCGCTGCGGCAGCGGTCCCGGCGAGAAAGATTTTCACCGGCACACGGAACCATTTCCGGTATACTGCCACGGCAAAAACGATCAGACAGGAATAAAACACCGTCACCAGCGCCGCCAGGCTGGGGCAGGCAAGTGCAATACCAAGAGCCGGAAGCATCCAGAGCAGTGCCTTTACAGCCACAACGCATCCCTGTCCCCGATACCGGTACAGGACTGCCGCATACAGCGGAACTGTCAGGCACAGCAGAGGAACAATCCCCACGGAGCCGAAAGATCCCAGGCGGATCCACAAATGCAGGCCATTCACATTGATCCTGAGAAAGAGAACTCCTGTCACAAGGCAGAGATAAAAAACGATCAGAATCTCCCTTGCCCGTAGTGCAATCCTCGTATAATCCACAAAACAGATCCCCGCCATGACAGCCAGGCCGAGGAGCAGAAACTGAAGCTGCCTGCCGGATCTGAGCCAGCCCGAACCCTCGATGCCCACAGCCCGCTCAATGCCGAACTTCAGCAGATACCCTGCCACAGACACCGCCGCAATCAGCGCAATCATGCTCCATGCCATCTTCGGCCGGTGTATCCGGTCCATGTCCTGCCCCACTTCCACAGGATCCCCCATCTCCCGGACCGCCGCTTCTTCCGCTTCCTTTCTCTCCATCCCTTCGCTCAGGAACGCCTCTGTCTGATCCTCAATATGCCAGCGAATTTCCTCCGCCACTGCTCCACGCGCCATTTTGCAGCGGATCTGTTCCGTCAGTATTTCCAGATACTCCTCTTTCTTCATGCTTCCCCTCCTGCAAATCCCAGCACCGCTCTGACGGCACGGGCATACGTGTTCCAGTCTTCCTGCCTTTCCCGCAGGACTTTTCTTCCCTGCTTTGTAATGCTGTAATATTTGCGGATCTTTCCGCCCGCTTCTCTCTCATAGACTTCCAGCATTCCTTTTTCCTCCATCGTATGGAGCAGCGGATACAGAGTTCCCGCTTTCAGCTCAAACACGTTCTGCGACCGTTCCCGCAGTGTCTCAATCATCTCATAGCCGTACATATCCTTCTCTGAGAGCAGTTTCAGAAGAAGCATCATTGTACTGCCGGAAACCAGACTTTTATCAACCGCCATTGTTATTCCTCCTGCTGACCTTTGATTTCCCGGATTCTTTCATTTACCCGGATATAGAATTTATTCTTCGGGACACGGGACAGTTCGCTCTCCACGCAGCCCATATGCCTCTGCGCCTCCTGCTCATCCTGCAGCGCAAATGCATTCCGCCACTGGAGGAAGTGATACTGGACATAGTAAACTCCCCTGCTGCGTTTTCTGCCAAACGCACTCCATATCAGTTCCGCAAGTTCCCGGGACGCTTCATAATCCTTCAAATTCGCCAGACAAACCGCCATGTTCATATCCAGGATTGTCATTCTCGTCTCCATTTTCCCGCCGAAATTGTGCAGCCGCAGACAGCACCAGAATCCCTCCAGAGCGGTATCCTTGCCGGAGCACACCTGCCCGATCTTCCGCTGCACGGCAATCAGCCTCCAGTAGTAAAAGACAACACCCGCCACAACTGCGATGATAAATGAGGGAAATCTCCATCTCTGCCCGCTGCACACGATGTAAATGCCAAGCCACAGGAACATCCAGAGCAGGCACAGCGCCTGCGCCAGCGCATTCCGGTCCATTTCTTTTTCCATCCATTTTTTACAGCCTTCTTCGATTACTGTCCCTGCTTCTTCCTGCCTTTTCAGATAATTCTCCGCATACTCTCTGATCTTTCCATACTTTCTGTTCTTCCTCCGGTTAATGAACCCGCCCAACAGACAGACCAACGCTGCAAAGACCGCTGTTATAAGACAGAGGATTGCCGCCATCATTTTTCTGGTTCCCATCTCACCGCTGATCACGGAAAAGAACTGCGTCCTTTCGTACCAGCCGACTCCCCAGAAACCGCCTGCAATAATGATCGTTCCAATCCAGTATAACGCCCAGTGTTTTGCTTTCATCATTTCTCCGTTACCCCCTTGTGTGTACCGTGCCTGTATAATTTTTTACATAAGTCCATGTAACAGCGTCGCCGGATGTAAATTCCACCTTTTTGTTCCCGTAATCGCCCTGCCCCAGTGTCAGTGTATACACACCGTTTTCCAGAGCAAGACTGTCCACCCGGTTCAGGAACTGCACCTCTTCCGGAAGCGACTCCCAGGGAAGGGTGATCTCCGAAAAGCTATCCCCGCCGTCTGACGTCAGGAAAATGCAGGGCCACAGGTTATCCTCATACAGATCTTCCGCCGAAAGAATCCCTGTCATCCGGTCTGCAAATGCAAGCCCTGTCAGGATCCGTGCATCTCCGATGTCAACTGTCCGGCTCTCCCAGGTAAGCCCGCCGTCATGGGTCCGGCACACATACGTGGCTCCTCCGGTTCCCATGGACCAGTCCGTTCCAAGTCCCGCATACCCCTCCGACCGGTCCAGAAAGCCGATCACACGGGCCGTACATGTGCGCGGAAAATCCAGGTCAAAAGCCGTATCCGTCCATGTTTCTCCGCCATCCAGTGTCAGGCGGAAGGTCGGGGTTTTTCCATAGATCAGGGCGAACATTCCATCTCCATCGGCATAGATGCTGTTCTCCGGAAGATACCCGGACTGCCGGTATACCTCTTCCGTTTCCCGGATCTGTTCTTCCGTAAGTCCTGCGGAGATCCAGTTTTCTCCGTAGTCATCCGTCAGCATCAGTTCTCCGCCGGAAAACCAGTAATCTGTCTCCATCACAGTGTCCCGGTGCCCGGAAAGGCTCTCCTCCTCTGCCGGAGAGAACACGTAGTCAATCCGCTCTCCGGTGGCTCCGCTGCCGTCTGTCAGGGAGATAACCACCTGAGTTGATCCGTCGCTGCCGCCTCCGGCGCCCTGCAGATATTCTTCGTAGGTAAGCAATGGGAAACTCTCCCGCTCCCTGCCATCCATCACCGGTTTTCCTTCCTGAATCTGCGTATCAGGAGAATACTCCACAGAATAGCGGTCAAAGTCCAGCAGAGCAATCTCATCTGCCAGAGGGATCTTCCGGATCTGTTCATCCAGATAATCAAAGTCCGCATTTGGATTATACCACGATGCGGTCAGAGTGTTCTCATTTTCTGTCCGGCTGATCTGGCCTTTTACGCTGTCATACTGATAGGAGACATCCTTCACATATTCGTTCTGCCCGTCATATTCCTGCAAAGTCAGTGTAAAGCTGCCGATCTCGCCATTTTCATCCACCTGCGCCCGGAGCCAGGAAACTGTGGCATGCTCCGGGAAATCCCCGTTTCCCCCCTCCTGAGCGGTAAACACCTTCAGCCCGGCCAGTCCATCTTCTTCCAGGAACACGCCTGTCCCGGTCTGCCGAAGCGTCTGCTCTCTCCGGGAAAATATAAGTGCAGCCGCCCCGACAGCAACCAGCAGCACCGCCGCAAGGATCAGAAAATTTGCCCGGTTTTTCCTGTTCGGATTCTCTTCCTGCTTCTCTTTCTGATTTCTCAGTTCATTCTCTTCCATTTTTGCTTATCCTTTAATTTCATTTATTTCCTTTTTACTTTTCTCCTCTTCAAATAATTTACCGGCTCAGGATCACCGGCGCCGTCTTATCCATGCCTACTCTGCACAGAGTCAGCGTCCCGCCCTCTGATACAGATGATTCTCCTCTCTGAATCACACAGTCCTCGTTAAGAACCAGCGTCCACTTCGGATTCTCTTTTGGGAACACCAGGGCAAGCGTCCCGTACTGCAGACAGTCCTGTTCCCTGTAGTATTCGCTTCCCTCCGGCGTTTCGATAAGTATCCCGCCATAAGGCTCTGTTCCCGCTGACAGCCTATATCCGCCATGGCTGCTGTCTCCCTGCCAGTTTCCGTAAACCGCATTGTATACGTAATAGTAAGAGGACGCCGGATATTCGTTCCGGTCCCCGTAAGTTGCGACATACTGGTGTACTCCGCCATCATCAGGAGATTCATAGGTCAGCGCGCAGACATCCCCGGTCAGCCATTGTACTTTCACATCCGCCTCTACGGTAAACGGGAATACATCCGCCTCCGTGCCGAAAAGGATCCCCCTCTGCCGGTAGAATACTGCTCTCCCGTTCTCATCCACTTTCAGGCACATCACGGAAGAGAAATCCGGAGACAGGCTGAGCATCTCCTTTCCGCCCGGATAAAAGGCAATTCCCGCTCCGATGTTCGTCAGAAACAGAACCGCCGCTGCCGCCACGCTTCCGGCTTTCAGCCACCATTTCCGCAGTCCGGCGATACACATGCCACCGGTCCATATTCCGAATATAAAAAGACCATTCACAGCAAACGGCATCCATGACGCCAGATATTCCCATCCTCTGTTTCTCCCCCTGAGGACGTACCAGATCTGCAGTGCCGCACAGGCAGCGGACAGAAAGAAAAACAGTATTCCCGCAATCATTCCCGGACAGATACGGATCTTCCTCAGCTTCCTTCTATAATAATCGAAGATAAACCGGGGCATATTGACATCGTCTTCCGCCTGTTTCCATGGTTCCACTGTTTTCCCTGTTTCTGCCATTTCCCCTGTTTCTGCCGTTTTCCCTGTTTCTGCCGGTTCTTCCTCTGCCGGTTTTTCACCGCCCTGCAGGATCTCATCAACTGATACGCCAAGTGTCTCTCCAAGTTTTGGGAGGACTCCCACATCCGGTAGCCCCTGCCCCGTTTCCCATTTTGATACTGCCTTGTTCGTCACTCCGAGCTGCTCCGCCAGTTCCTTCTGTGTCATTCCTTTTTCTTTTCTCTTCTTTGAAATGAACTGTCCTGTCTCATTCACGCTGCCGCATGCCTCCTGTAATCTGCAATCCCGCCGTTTTCCTATGTACTCTATCATACCAGAATGAACAGATTTTACAATACACGCCTGTTATCCCCGGGTCTACGGAACGTGGAACCGGCGCAAAATAAGCTCTAAAAAAATCTTAAAAAGCTCCACCAAAAAATCCCGGGAAAAATGCCGGGGAAACTCCCGGGAAAATTTTGAAAAAAAATAAAATTAGGGGTTTACAAATATATCCTGATGTGATAAGATATCTTTTGTCGAGCGGAAGTGGCGGAATGGCAGACGCGCTAGATTCAGGTTCTAGTGGGAGTTTTATCCTGTGAGAGTTCAAGTCTCTTCTTCCGCATTGCGAAACTCAGCGAATCCTTGATTTAAGGATTCGCTCTTTTTTTCACTCATTATGTCTTTTATTTACCATATTCAATTAACCCATTTATTATAGAACAGAATTTTCAGATTCAGGAGGTACTGTAACAATGGAAGACGCCCAAAAAACCCTATTATTTGAAAAAACGCCCATCCCCGCAGCGGTAGCCAAGCTGTCCATCCCCATGGTGTTCAGCTCTCTGGTCATGGTACTTTACAACATGGCGGATACATATTTTGTGGGAATGCTCAACAACTCAGTGGAGAATGCCGCCGTCTCGCTGTCGGCTCCGGTGCTTCTCGCATTCAACGCGGTGAACAACCTGTTCGGTGTGGGAACATCAAGCATGATGAGCCGGGCCCTGGGACGGAAGGATTATGATACCGTGTCCCGCAGTTCCGCATTCGGCTTTTACTGTTCGCTGGTGTGCGGGCTCCTCTTCGGTATTCTCTGCGCGATCTTCCAGAGTCCGCTGCTCACACTCATCGGTGCGGATGAGACAACGCGCACGGCTACACATGGCTATCTTTTCTGGACCGTTTTCCTGGGGTCTGCCCCGGCGATTCTCAACGTCGTCATGGCATACCTGGTACGTTCCGAAGGCGCGGCAATGCATGCGAGCATCGGTACGATGAGCGGCTGCTTCCTCAATATCATTCTGGATCCCATCTTTATTCTGCCCTGGGGATTCGACATGGGAGCCGCAGGCGCCGGACTTGCCACCTTCCTCTCAAACTGTGTGGCGTGTATCTACTTTTTCGTTTTTCTCTATGTGAAGAGAGGAAAAACCTTCGTCTGTATCGACCCGAGAAAATTTTCTTTCCGCAGGCAGATCGTTATGGAAGTGTGCGGCGTGGGAATTCCCGCTTCCATCCAGAACCTGCTGAACGTTACGGGAATGACGATTCTGAACAATTTTACTGCCGCCTATGGAGCGGACGCCGTGGCGGCCATGGGTATTGCCTACAAGATCTACATGGTTCCCATGCAGGTCACGCTCGGCTTCTCCCAGGGCATCATGCCCCTTGTAAGCTATAACTTTGCCTCCGGCAACCGGAAACGAATGAAAGGCACCATTCTCTTCGCCCTGAAACTGATGGTTCCGGTTCTTGCAGTGGTCATGGTTCTGTACCACTTTGGCGCTGACGCTCTGATCCGTCTTTTCATGAACAACGACGCCATCGTAGCCTACGGTGGGAAATTCCTTCAGGGATTCGGACTCGGACTGATCTTCCTCTGTGTGGATTTCCTTGCAGTCGGCGTATTCCAGGCACTCGGTCTGGGAAAATACTCCCTGATCTTTGCTATCATGAGAAAGATCGTCCTGGAAATCCCGGCGCTCTTTATCCTGAACTGGCTGTTCCCGCTCTACGGGCTTGCCTATGCACAGTGCACGGCAGAACTGGTTCTTGCCATCTGTGCAGTGATAATGCTGAGACATATTTTCCGCAAGTACGGAGCTGATTCCGGAAGGCACAGCGTTTCTGCTTCTGAGGGAAATTAGCGGTCGCGTGAAATGGCGGTGTTCTTAAAAACCTCCTTATAAAAAGGAACTGCTCATCTATTTTGAGCAGTTTCTCCTATTTTATAATATTCCTTTGTTCTGAAGATATTCTGTAATAAATTTGTGAAATATTTGGGCTTTCTGAACCTGTTCCTCAGCATCCTGTCGGGAGGCAACGAAGAAATCTTCATAGTCTGCATGTTCACGCATTTCTGAGGATGTTCGGATGATTTTTGAGGCTTCCTTGGAAAAATCACCCGTTTTAACATGATATTGATTAAAATGAGCGATGACACCACTATGCTTACTGCTGTCAAATTCATCCAACACATTTACTGCGCGCATTCCATGAAAAATGGAATAATAAGAACGGTTAAGCGCAAGTTTATATTTACCGTTATCTAACATTAACTTCGCATTTTCCAGTTCTTCAGAGGCCCGTTCATACCGGTATTTCGATAAATCTTTTATGCTGCCGGCCATAATATAATTCCCTCCTTCTTCACATTTTTATAAAATGGCATTACATTTTCCCATTCCACAAATTTTTCATATTCAATAAGAAGCACAGAAAGGACTATATTATATTCTAATTCCAGGTCTACAACAAGATCTATCATCCGCTCATGCAAATCTTTTGTATAAGACTTAACAAGTACCGCAATATCTACATCTGATTCAGCTGTCTGTGTCCCCCTGGCAACCGAGCCATACAGGATAATGCTGATCGTTTTATCACGAAAAATATCGACAAGCCCGGGAATTAATTTCCCCAGAATATCTGTATAACGTTCCATCTTGTCCCTCCTTCCACCTGCTGTTATTTTACCCTATTTAAAAAATGAAATCAATCTAGCAAAGCAAAAAGGCAGTTGCATTTTCCCGGCAAAGTGCTATAATAGTTGTCATGGAAGCATAGCTCAGCCGGGATGAGCGTTCGCCTCACACGCGAGAGGTCATGGGTTCGAGCCCCATTGCTTCCATTTTTTTGTTATACTTTCATCTCACATCATCCTCAGGGCCATATAAAGCAGAACTCCATCCCGAAACTTTCGTGGATTCAGACCGCATCTGTTCCAGAGCTACTTCTCTCCCTTTCCTTCTTCAGTAACCACTCCCGACCGGAGCACATCTGTAAGAAGCTGCTCCGCCTCCTCCCGTATCTTATCAAGAGGGATCTTTTCCTCATGAGATTCATTGACAAACCCAAGCAGACCGAAACACATGAATCCGGCAATTCTCTTGGGTGAATATTTCAGTTTCAGCCGCCGCTGAAGATGATCTGTATGAAGCTCCACCATCTCCAGTATAATACTGCACAGCCTTGACGCAAGATAGGGATTTTTCTCCGGATCCGTATGCCGGAAGAAATCATAGCGTTCGTAATATACGTCAAGGATGCTGTTGAGAATATTCACATACCCTGTCACAAGATGCTTTTTCGGATTATTTTCACTTTGTCTCCGATAATACTTTTCTTTCCCGATCTCCAGCATGTCATTGAATATTTCATTGACAAGGGCATATTTGTCACCGTAGTGGGAATAAAAAGTGATCCTGCTTATATCCGCCTCCCGGCAGAGATCCGTGATTGAAATGTGCTCGAAGTCCTCTTTATCAAGCATACGGATCAAAGTATTCTTCAAACATTTTTTTGTCTTTGTAATCCGTTTGTCTTCCATTAACTGACACTTTCCCCTTTCTGTATAAATAACTAACAATTCCCGATTATTGTACATTGTTATTCTATACGTGTTCTGCTATAATTTTAACACGTGTTAAAACAACGGTCAATGAACGGATTTTGTAGGGAGGGATATTATGTCAGGGATTGCTATTATGACAGACAGCAACTGCGGAATTATGCCGGCGGAGGGCGAAAAGCTTGGGATCCATGTACTTCCGATGCCTGTCATCATCAACGGAAAGACATACTATGAGGGAGTGGACATCAGCGTGGACGAATTTTATCACAAACAGATATCCGGCGCGGATATTTCCACATCCCAGCCCTCTCCGGGGGACGCCGTTTCCATGTGGAGAGAGCTTCTTCACACACACGATGAGGTAATCTTTATCCCCATGTCCAGCGGGCTGAGCAACACCTGCCAGACCGCGCTCATGCTTGCCAGGGAGGAAGAGTTTGCCGGGCGTGTCTTTGTGGTGGACAACCACCGGATCTCCGTCACCCAGGCGCAGTCTGTATTCGATGCCCAGACCCTCGCCGCACGTGGTAAAAATGCCTCGGAGATTAAAGAAATCCTCGAAAAGGAGGCGCTTGACGCCAGCATATACATCGCCGTCGACACTCTGGAATACCTGAAAAAAGGCGGACGGATCACTCCAGCCGCCGCTGCCATCGGCACGGTGCTCAAATTAAAACCGGTCCTCACAATCCAGGGGGACAAGCTGGATTCCTTTGCCAAGACAAGAGGGATGAAATCTGCATTTAAAACAATGGTGGAAGCGGTACGCCACGACATCGCCTCCCGTTTTTCCCATCTGGAGGAGCGGAAGATTCTGAAAGTCGGCATTGCCAACACCATAATGGATGAAGAAAAACTGGAAGGCTTCAAAGAAGAGCTGCAGAACAATTTCCCGGATAAAGAATTGTTCTATCTTCCTCTCACCATGAGCATCGGCACCCACACCGGTCCCGGGGCACTGGGGATCGGAACTGTCCGCTGCGATGAACTCGAATGAGCGCTCGGAAGATGATCTCGGGCGAGCGCTCGGAACGAATGAACACCAGTAATACCCGAAAAAACTTCCGGTCGGAGATTTTATTCCCCTGACCGGAAGTTTTCTTTCAGTTTTTCCACTGTATCTTTAAATTCATAAAACCGCTCTATATAGATATTCACGATCCTGCCGCAGAATTCTTTTACGATATCACCGTCATAATCATGTGACAGTTGATTTCTCACCTTCAGCATTTCCATCCACACATCATCGCTGATCAGCTCTGCCTTATATGCCTGCCGCAGCACTTCCCGCGGCGAACCTGATATAAATCCCGTAATGGCATAATACTGAACCAGAATGTCCTTCATCACCTTCCATGCCAGATCAAATGTAATAGAAAACTTGGCGCTTGTCCCGCTCAGCACAAATGAATCTGACAGGTCACGGTCCTTTGCCTCAGCCAGCGAATCGAGAGACCTCTGAAAGGACTCATATCTTCTCATAAATTTTGCGTCCATACTGCCGGATGTCCTCCAATAACAAATCATTTCTGCACGTATCCAGATTAAGCAGATCCACCGTATACAACGTAGGGATCTCTTCTACCGCCTCACTAAGCGAGTCAAAGTCTTCCACTCCTGATACTGCGATGTCAATATCGCTGCGCTCCCGGGCTGTTCCCTTTGCCCGGGATCCGTAAAGCACCGCATAGTCTGCCAGATGCTTCCGGCAGAGTGCTGTAACCAGCTCTATAACTTCTTCCGCCTGCATACTCCAACTCCCCTTATTATGGTCTACATATATGTTCCATACCCGCCGTAGCCGCCATAGCCGCCTCCATAACCGCCGCAGCAGAGTCCGCCTCCGCCGCAGCACAGATTGCACAGAAGATTGGCGACACACAGCTTCACGCAGCAGCTGCTGTCAAAGGAGCCCGGATAGCCGTACATGTTGCGGCGCTGTTCGTACCAGGTCCCGCCGTTCTCCAGGCGCTGCAGGAGCATCTGGTACTGGCTGTTGTCCGGCTCCAGGCGAACCGCCTCACGAGCATGCTCCAGTGCAGTGACATTATTTCCCACGCCGGAATTGGCTGACGCACTGTAGAAATACCAGAGCGCACTTCTCTCTTTTATGCCATCCAGAACATTCAGCGCTTCTCTGTAATGACCGCTGCGTATGTAATTAGCCGCTGCCTGAAGATGGATATCCTCCTCGCTCTGTCCTGTACCCTGAGAGCCGCCGGAGCCGTATCCTCCGGAACCATAACCGCCGCCGTATTCATTCGAACCGAAGCCGCCGAAGGGACCATATCCCCCGAATCCTCCGAAACCACCGAAGGGGCCGTAGTCGTCGTAACCGCCGTATCCGCCCCGGCTTCCTGCGGAGCTGCCGGAGGCACCGCCGTAACTGCCCTGGGAAGAGTAGCCGTTGCGCTCATCCATAATCTGCTGATAAGCCTGCTGCACTTCCTTGAATTTCGCCTCCGCCTCATCTTTATGGGGATTATTGATATTCGCATCGGGGTGGTATTTGCGGCTCAGCCTCCGGTACGCTTTCTTTATCTCTTCATCTGTTGCGTTTCTGTCAACGCCTAACACACTGTATGGATCTGACATTTTCTTCTTCCTCTCCGTGCCAGATCCCTTCTATGCGGGAACCGGCATCAACTCTTTTTAATAAATGTGGTGCTGCACTTGGGGCAGCGGATCTCGATCTTCCCCTTTCCTCTCGGGATTCTGATCTTCTGCCTGCAGTTCGGGCAGGTATAAATATGATATACCCTTCTCTGCTTCCAGATATTCTTCTGCTGTGAAAAAAATGTCCGGATCTTATAGGTCTTTGCCAGAAACGCCTGGTTCTCGGCATAGCGCTTCGATGTGTTGCGCGAGAACATCCTGAAATAACAGTAGATAACCAGCGCCCAGCCGATCAGATAGAACACCAGCCCCACCGGGTTCCTGCTCAGAAACGATGAGAGCAGCACTACCACAACACCGAGGATCAGAAGAAACTTGGAAAACTGGTCAATCCCGTATCTTCCCTGCATAAACCGTATGAATTTTTCCTTCATATCCTTCATATGTATCCATCCTTTACCTGAAATCTGTAATATGCTATCTATTTTCCTCTGTTTTCCGAACAAAGTCAATTAAAATCTTATAAATTTTAAAAATAAACATTATCATTCATCATCGCTGACATTCATAATATTATTGCAGACTGTATCAGAAATCAGGTATACGATCCTTGAATCATTGATCATCACATACCGGTCGCCGCTGCCGTCATCATTTCCGATATACAGCGTAAGCACCTGTTCCTCGTCATCCTGGGTGTATGTGGCTTCCACCGTAATGCGCGATGCTTCATCCAGTCCGTAAGTCTTAAGATCCGCATCCGCCACGGAGTAGTCGGCCACATCGGAGAGCGATACCGCTCCCAGTCCGCCTGCCACCGCCGCGATATCCTCGGACTGGTCCTCATTTTCCGAATCATAGGTCGTGGTCACACCGTCCTGCGTGATCGTCTCCCGCACAAGATTGCCGCTTCCGATGCTCGGATAATCGTCAAGCTGCGCCATGTCATCCAGCGTATAATTCAGATCTTCAATGACGGTTGTGGAAACCGTATAGACAACGCCGTCATCATTTGCCGTAACATAATAGTAATCCCCGGTCACATCCCCGAAATAAAGTGTTGTTGTATTTCCTTCACTGTCCGTGTACTCCACCGTATACGCCGGGTCATCCAGACCGTAATCTGCCAGCTCATCTCCGTCTTCCAGCTCCCGGTCTGCTTCTACCCTGCCCAGAGTCTCTGCCATATTTTCCGGATAGCTCTGGCTGAGCGGAAAATCCTTATCTGCCGTGTAATACCAGGTATCCCCGTCTTTTTCAAACGCCATGTCCCCGCTGCCCACATTGTAGCTGATGGCTGTGATCTCATCCGGATCGGTATCAGTCACATAGACCTTCTCCGCATCTTCCTGTGCCTGCTTTTCTTCTTCCTGCGCCGTATTCCAGGCCCGCATGCCGAAGTAAGCGGCAAGCAGAACCACCAGAACCGCCAGGGCGATCATCAGTCCTCTGTTTTTCTTCATTGATCCACCTCTTTCTCTGAACCTGCATCTATGAATCTGCATTCCGCCTCTGAACCCGAATCTTTCTCCGGGTCCGCATGCTGCCTGTTAAGCTTTTCTTCTTCTGAACCACACGATAAATCCTCCGATCAGAACGACTGCAGGAACACCGAATACCACCAGGAAACTTAAAATCCCTGTGTGCTGCATGGTGTTATATTCCACTGACAGGCTCTTTGCCTCAATGGAAAGATTCTGCACGCCCTCAAAGTTTTCTGTGACAGCGTTCATGAATACCGTAGTATTTTCCAGAGTCGAGAAAGCATCCGTAATGTTCTGGTCAATCAGGCTCGCTGCCGTAATTACAGTAAGGCGGCTCTCCACCTCTTCTGACTGTGCGTCTTCCGACGTGTCTGAAGAACCCTCATCTGCGTCACCGCTGTCTGCATCACCGCTGTCTGCATCACCGCTGTCGGAAGTCACCGACTCCGTTGCCACAGCGCCCAGAACATATTCACCCTGTTCCTGGCTTTCTTCTGTCACCGCATAGGCGTCAGCGGATGTGGACATAAAATCCGTGGTCGTGATCGTATCCCGCTCCGGATCTGTCAGAGTCATTCCATGGGCATAGGCGAGAAGAACCATCCGCGAAGAGATTCCCGTCGCCATATCTCCGGAAAGTGAAAGTTCCGGGAAGATGTAGTAATAATTTCCCTGATAACATCTCGTCGGATCCGCCATATAGCCGTCCACGCCGTTCATCCCGTACTCAGCCAGAAGTCCGCCCAGATTCGGCAGATCGGATATTCCCATGTCTCCAAGGAGGATCATCACCTTTCCGCCCGAGCCCAGATAATCGGAAAGCATATTCACCTCCTCCTCCGTAAGATCAGCGGTCGGTGCATACATCAGCAGCAGATCACAGTCCTCCGGAACAGAAGTGCTCATCAGCAGGTTGAGATCGGAAAGGGTGTAGCTGTTCTTGGACATCAGGTCCGTGATGGTTGAGGAAAGCGTGCCCTCGCCATGTCCGGTGGTCTGATAAATGATCTGCTCCGTATCGCTTGTCACATAGTTGACCGCGCTTGTCAGCTGTCCTTCCCCGTCGAATTCCGTGTAGGAAGTAGTTCCATAATAATAGTAGGAATACTGATCCATAACAAGGATGTCGTCAAAGGAGACCGTGGTTGATTTTCCTGTGTCATCGCAGGAGATAACGATCGTATTTTCCGATGTATCATAATCCGTCAGTGCCGAAGGATGGAGCACCGGGTCAACCCATTCCACGTGGATGTTGCCGGAAAGAGATGCGTACCTGCTCAGGAATGTGCTGATTCTCTCATCCGTCTCATCCTGCACCGCCAGAACCGTCATATCAACCTCTTTGTCCAGACCGGCAAGGAGCTCTCTTGAGGTATCCGAAATCTCATAGATCTTCGTGCTGCTGACGTCAATGTTCCGGTATGCCTCCGGAATCTGGCCGATCAGAAGATTAAATACGATTACAATCGCAATGACAACCGCGGTCAGCCCCACGCTGTAAGCTCCGCTGCGCGTTCCGGCTGAGCGAAAAAGCCGGATCAGATTTTGTTTTGTCTTTTTTATTCTTTCCACAGTTCTCACCCTCCTAGCTCCAGCGTCTCTTCTGAATCGCCTGTACCGTAAGGAATACGAATACGGCGATCACCGACAGATACAGCACGATTCCCGTTACATCCACAATACTGTTGGAGGTAATGTCCGAAAATACATTGGCAAGTGCCAGCCTTCCCAGCAGATTTGAAGGGAGATTCTCATACAGGGAAGAATCCGCAGCATACACGGCAATCCCCGCAATCATGCCGATGACTTCAATTCCGCCTGCAATCACAAGATTGTCTGTCATCCGGTAAACATACACCGCGATCAGCGTCAGAATCACCAGTACACAGACCAGGCCGCTCAGAGCTCCGTCCGGCATCATGGAGAGGATCCCATCCCAGAGATACAGAATCAGCAGGATGCCGAAAGTACTGATAAATGCAATGATCTGACTCTCCGTCAGGGCCGACATGAACATGCCGATAGCCGCGTAAACACACCCCAGCAGGAAGAACACTGCAATCGAAGTGTAGTCCACAAGCGGATAAGCATTTCCCTGGGACATAATAATCAGCGGATAGAGACAGAAGATCAGATTCGGAATTGCAATCACCGTCACCATCGCCAGATATTTTCCCATCACAACCTTCCCCAGACTTACCGGAGCCGTCAGAAGAAGCTGGTCCGTCCTGTTTTTGCGCTCCTCCGAGAAGCTGCGCATGGTAATCAGCGGGATTCCCACAAGGAATACGACCAGCGACCCGGAAAGTGTATAGGAAAAGTACGGATATCCGGAAATCAGATTGTACGCCATAAAATAAATTCCTGTAAACGCGGTCAGGAATGCAATAAACACACATCCGACCATGGACTGAAAATAGGCTTTCAGCTCTCTTTTATAAACTGCCAGCATTCTCTCTGTCCTCCTCTCTCTCCTGAATCAGTCTTCTTGCAAATGCATCCGGAACTGTGTTTTTCTGCGTCAGTTCCATAAATACATCCTCAAGGCTTGGTCTTGTCGTCTTCAGCATAAGAAGAGGAATTTTCCTGTCGGCAAATGCAAGAAATACCCGTTCTCTGATATCCTCGCCTTTCTTCTGCAGGATATCTGCATATGTCGTTTCTTCCGTTCCCCGCCGTATGGTAATCTGCTCGATACCGGGTACATTTTTCAGAATTTCCCGTATCTCCGCCGACGATGCTTTTGCTTCTATCTCAACGGTCTCTGACTCGCCCAGAAGTCTCTCCAGATTTTCCGGCGTGTCACTGGCAACCAGCCTGCCTCTGGAAATAATCAGAATATAATCACAGACCTCCCGGACTTCCGCCAGGATATGGGAACTTAAGATAACCGTGTGATTTTTCGCCAGTTTGCGTATCAGTTCACGGATCTCGATGATCTGCTTCGGGTCCAGACCCACGGTAGGCTCGTCGAGGATAATGATCTCCGGGAACCCCAGTACCGCCTGGGCAAGCCCGACTCTCTGCCGGTATCCCTTTGAGAGATTCCGGATCAGTCTGTGTTCCACGTCTTTGATCTTCACCAGCTTTTCCACAGCCGTCACCGCGTCCTCCCGTTTCTGCCTCGGTATCTTCTTCAGCTCCGCAGCAAAATCCAGGTATTCGCGTACTGTCATCTCCATATAAAGAGGCGGAATCTCCGGAAGATACCCGATGTGTTTTTTTGCCTCCTCCGGTTCTCTGAGGATGTCGTGCCCGTCAATGAGCACCTCCCCTTCCGTAGCGCCCAGATATCCGGTCATGATATTCATGGTGGTGGATTTTCCGGCGCCATTGGGACCTAAAAAGCCATAGATCCGCCCGGCTTCAATCTTGAAGTTCAGGTGGTCTACGGCCAGATGATTCCCGTATTTCTTCACCAAATTCCTTACTTCTATCAAGGTCTTAACCCTCCCTGAGATATATTTTTCCCAGGCGGTTCCCTGCGTCCGCGCTTTCCATCACACAGGGGTCCGCCAAATATGACTAAAGGGTATCAGAGTTGTGTGAAGTTTCTGTGTTACAAATGTGACAGAGTTTTGTGCTTGTCCTTTATTCGCTTTCTGCGCGGTACTGCTCCGTCACCAGTTCCGCGATAATCTGCTGTCCCATCTGATCCGGATGGAGACCGTCCGACTGTACATGGGCGCAAATCGTTGATTCCGAGACCCGGACCACGGAATAGCCGTAGGTTCCCGCATGTTTTTCAATAACCGAATTCATATTTCCTATAATATCTTCCACCACCTGATTCATCGTAGACGGAAGCTTCATATTCACTACCGGATTATAGATATCCGTAACGATCACCTGCGTCGTATCCCTCCTCACGGAATTCACCGTCTCCATCATCTGCATCCACTGCACTTCAAAAGACTGGTAATCCCAGTTGCTTATGGCGTCAATAATTCGGATAATGAGAAGCGGATTTGACTTCACCGCATCCTCCAGGACACTCAGCGCCTCATCTGCGCTCCTGAACTTTGCATCCGTTTTCAGGATCTCCTGAACTGCCCGCTTACATTCGTTGAGCAGATCATTTGACCCTATGGTGATGAGAATCAGATTCGATTTTTCCAGGTCCATAAGCACCTGCCTCTGAGTCAGGATTTTTTCATTCATACCTTTAGAGGCAAGACCGTTTCTGGCATAATTCCTGACCGTAAAAGGCTCCTGCTTTTCCGCCGCGATCTCCCGGGCCGCAAGCTCTCCGTAACATGCGATCTGAACGGACTTGTCGTCGGAGTATCCCTTTGCAATGCTGTCCCCCAGAACTGTGCAGTACAGTCTCCGATCCAGAAAACCGTCTTCTGTTTCCTCCTGTTCCGCACGTACCGGGGCGGATGCATCTGCCGTCCCTGCACCGTTCTCTCCATATGTTCCCGCTCCTGCAGATCCTTCGCCGTCTCCTGTCAGGCCGTACGGAGTTGTCAGCAGTGCCGACACTGTTATTATGAAGACAAACAATAATGCCGCTGCTGCCCTGAGATATCTCTTCATAATTTCCACATCCTTATCCTGTTCTCCGAAAATTCCGGACTGTTTTCCGTCATTCCGTTTCGTCTCCCGTCTTTTTCAAAATGCTGAGGACAGCCCGCTCAGGCTGTCCCCCCAGTTCTGATATTAACATCTATATTGCCCATCCGGCATATCCGCCATACATGGGAATAACCTGTAATAAAGGCTCCTTTTTACTTTGATTTTGGATTTTTCCAGATCCAGAGCGCACCCACAATCCCGATGATATAGAGAATATTTACCATCACCGTCGGATTATCCCGCAGCAGCCAGATAATTCCCACAACCGCCGCAAGGGATACCGCCAGCTGAAATGCAGAGAGAATCCGCTTCTGGCGGGCTTCTTTTGTCTTCTGCATTAACTCCTCGCGCTTTTGCTCCAGTTCCAGGTATTCCATCAGATTCTCATCGCCGATGTGGGTGAGAATCCACTCTTCCCGGGAGAATTCTCTTTCTTCTCTTCTGGAGCGGAAGAATCTTCCCCGGGATTTTTCCGGCTCTGGTGCTTTTTCTGGTTCTTCCGGTGTCACGCCGTCTCCGACGCTGCGGCTGTCTGCGGGCTGTTCCGCTGCCGCAGAGAACGCTGTTTCCGCCTCCTCATAGCCCGGGCCGGTGTAGTCCGCCGGAGTCACCGGCTGCTCGTTTTTCATGTTGCCTGCGCCGTTGTCAGCATGGCTCATAGCGTTATTTTCATTCTCATTATTTAAATTGCCATTATTCTCGGTTCTTTTTTCTTCAGACACGGTTCTTTCTCCTCTTATTTTTCCTCTTACGTGATCCATTATAGCGGTTAATATCCTGCTGACTCTATTATATCGGCAATCGGCGGGAAGCGCAACCGGGAATCGCTGTACTTGGGAATCGCTGCACTCTATCTCATTCCCATGTTTCCCCGGTAACGGTTAAAACATGCGAAAATCTCCTGCCTCCGCGGCATTGCCATGCAGGAAATGCTGGAGCTGCTCTCGCAGAGTGCGGCAAGCGAGCCTTTACGGATTACATTTTCCAGTTCATCCACAATCTGGCGCAGATTCTTTCTCCCATCCATGATGTGCTTCTGCGCATACCGCATGCAGTATCCCAGGGCAGTTACCTGCTCGCTGTCCGTGATCTGCTCTACATAACGCAGGTCGATCGTTTCTTTATTAATCATAACCGCCTCACGCCCCATAGTTTTCATTTTGATACGGTCATTTCCCTTAAACGCCTGGTTCGGCCGGGGACATCTGCCGAAATCCGGAGTAACGCCGTCCTGTTCCGGAACACTGATCATGGGGAAACTTTCCGCTTCTTTTTTCGCGTACTCTGTAATGTCTTTCGGCACATAGCGGTCCATCTGTATAATCGTATCCGCGATGTGGAAATACGCGCCCGAACTTCCGGCTACGATCACTGTGGAAATTCCATATCTGTCGTAAAGTTCCCGGATTCTCTCAATAAACGGCGTAATCGGTTCCATATCCCGATGAATCACTCTCTGCATCAGCTCATCCCGGATCATGAAGTTGGTTGCACTCGTATCCTCGTCGATCAGGAGAAGGGACGTTCCCGCTTCGATGCTCTCCACCACGTTTGCCGCCTGGGATGTACTGCCGCTGGCGTCTTCCGTGCTGAAGTGCACAGTGTCTTTACCGTTCGGAAGATCGTTGATAAACATGGAGATATCCGTTCTCTGAATGCTTCTTCCGTCCTCAGCGCGGATCTTCATGGCAGTATCGTCCGTGATCACATATTCTCTCCCGTCCCCTGCAATATGGTTATACACTCCCAGTTCCAGTGCTTTCAGCAGGGTGGATTTTCCGTGATAGCCTCCTCCCACGATAAGAGTAATTCCTTTCCGGATTCCCATGCCGGTGACCGCACCCTTATGCGGAAGTTCTATAGTCACTTTCAGTTCTTCCGGCGATTGGAACTTCACGCCCTCTTTCATCGGTCTGGATGAGACGCCCGACTCTCTGGGGAGAATGCTGCCGTCCGCCACAAAAGCGCACAGCCCCATCTTCGGAAGCATCTCCCGGATATACTGCTGATCCTCCGCAAGATCAATAATCCCCCTCAGGCGCTTAGCATCCATATTTTTGTACATCAGAGAATATTTCACACACTCCGGCACAAAATCAAAGAGGATCTTCTCCAGTTCCCGTGCATTGATGGTCCGTCCGTTTGCCGGGAAACCGATCTCCATGCGCAGGACAATGTCCCCTGTCGCCGGATCCATCGTGCAGGCAGTCCGCTCCAACACCTCCTGTCCGCAGCGGCTCACTGAGATCAGCCCGCTTTTCCCGGAACCTTTTGCCTTGAATGCGAACTGCTCCGCCCTCCTGCCAAACTGCCGCGTCAGCTCATCCTGAAGCGCGATGCGCTGATGATCTCCTTTATAAAGCTCCTGCGGAAATCCCGCTGTCTTTCCTTTCACATGTACGCTTACCTTTGAGGGCGATGCAAACGGATCCCCCTGTACATGGTCGATTGACAGAACATATCCCGGGAACTGGTACATTCCCCTTGTATCTTTGTAGGCAGGATAACCCCGGTGGTCGATCCTGTTCAACAGATTTCTTAAATCAGCAGATAACTGCATTGCTTAAAGCCTCCTTCTGTCAGAATAATGTCAAAATCCTGTTTTTAAACACTACTATTCTACCATGATTCTGCGGTAAAGCAATAAGCGCGAACAAAGTTTAAACTCATATCTGGTCTTTTTTCCGAATCCATGTTCTGGCACATATTTACAAAAATATACTTTCTTCCCTTTACTTCTTGACAGGAAACGCAGAGCGTTCTATTATTCCTGTAAACAAAACATCAAAATCACCGTTGTTCCTGTTTCCGGGCATTCCCCGATCACCTATTGCCCCGCAGGAACACCTCATTCTCCCGAAATATCAGCGTTCTTTTACAGATATCATGGCATTTCTGCCGGAGATACCACATTTTGATGAACTGTCACTTATTAAACTCTCAGAAACACACAAGGAGGACATGCCTATGGGCAAAGCAAACACAGCGGTAAACACCTGGCTGAGCGACAACAGACGCTTCGCAGACCTGTTCAACGGAACCGTTTTCGAAGGAAAACAGGTTATACTGCCGGAAGATCTGGACGGGCTCGACCGGGAAACGGACATTATTGTCACTGATAAGGACAACACTTCCAGGGCCCTGCAGCGCTACCGGGATATCGTAAAACAATGGAAGAAGGGGCCTTTTTTCGCAGTACTTGCATGCGAATCACAGGATAAGATCCACTATGCCATGCCGGTGCGGAACATGCTGTATGACGGTCTGTCATACACAGAACAGATCCGGACAGTCTGGAAAGAAGACGAATATCGCCGGTCAAATCCTGCCGATGGACAGGCTTCCCATCCCCGCCTGACCAGTAAGGAGTATTTCTCCCGTTTCCGGAAAACAGACCGGATCTTTCCCGTTATCACACTGGTATTCTATTATGATCTGAAGAAATGGGACGGAGCCGTGGAGCTTTATGATATGTTCCACTTCGACAGCCGGACAGATACAGAAGCGGAAATCTTTAACCTTCTGCGCACTTATCTGCCAAATTACCGGATCAATCTCATCGACGCCGGAAATATGGAAAATATAAACCGTTTCCACACCGATTTACAACAGATTTTTGGCGTGTTACAATACAGGGGAAAGAAAGAAGAACTGCGCAGTTATATGTTGGAAAACCGGGATTACTTCGGGCAGGTGGATGTGGAAACCTATCATGCGCTGCAGTCATTTCTGCACTCAGAGAAGATCATGAAAGAAGTAAAAGTTTCACAGGGAAAGGAGCGGATCGATATGTGTCAGGCGTTAGAGGATATTTATGCGGATGGAGTAAAGGACGGTGAAAAGACCGGACGCACGCAGGAAAAACTGGCAATCATAGTAAAAATGATGCAGGATAACCTTCCGGTTTCAACAATAAAAAAATATACAGATGCTACGGACGAAGAGATTGAAAACGCCAAGACCGCAGTATTGCATTAAGCTTATTTAAAAACTCATATTTAATATAAGAGAAAAACAGAGTTCTTTGCGCATGCCTGCCAAAGAACTCTGTTTCTGTTTCTTTTTTCATTCAGTTAGTTCTGCGCTTCCTCCACATCTCTCCATCCGTCCTCAGTTTACCACCTTCCACCGCATCTTTGCCAGGAAAATCAGGAAGATCACGGCTGCAACACAGTTTGAGAAAAGATTTCCCCAGAACACAGAATAGTATGCCAGGAAACTCTCCGTACACAGAATAAAGACGTACCGCAGAAGCCAGATCCGCAGGAAGCCCAGAACCAACGGCACTTTCGTCCTTCCCAGTCCGATCATGGCTCCCTGGACGGCGGCACAGATACCGAATCCTACCACGGAATAGGCATAGAGTTTCAGCGCCCGGTTGGCAATCTCAAGAACCTCCGGTTCCCTTGTAAAGAGAACGGTCAGATGACCGGAGACGGGAACGACCACCGCAATAATCACCACTGCCGCAGCAGCGGCAAATCCGCATCCCCAGAACGTACTTTTTCTGGCTCTGTCCACATTGCCGGATCCCATGTTCATGCTCACCATCGTTGTCACAGCAGAACCGAAAGCCGATGGAACATTATAGCACACGCTTGTAATGCTGTTGGCGATTCCCTGTCCGTTGAGCACGATGGCTCCGTATTTCTGCGTCTCATTATTAATCAGTACGAATCCAAGACTCATAATCATCTGGGTCAGCATGGAGGGCACACCGATTTTCACCAGCCGGTGTATGATGCGCCTGTCAAACCGGAATTCTTTCAGGGTAAGCTGCATGGAAGATTTCACCAGGAAAAGTTCATAGAACATCCAGATGCAGACCGCCACATTGGCTGAAAATGTAGCCAGCACGCAGCCCACAATTCCCAGGCGCAGCCACACAATAAAAACGACATTAAACGCCACTTTGAGCACCAGCATAATCACCATTCTCACGAATGGCTTTTCCGGCCTGCCCGTGGCGTTCATAATACCATTGTAAATGCTCTCCATAAAGGAGAACGGCAGTACAAATGCATAAAGCATAATATAAAGTCTGACATTGTCCGAGATCTCCGGCGTCACATAGGCGCTGATGGGAAATGCCAGCACGATCATCACAGGAATAATGCACAGCCCAAGCGAAAACCCAAACACAACTGTCTGGGTGCTGACGCGGCGCACTTCGCTGAAATCCCCTCGTCCGAATGTCTGTCCGATAACGGCCATGGCGGCCGCGCTTAAGCCAACTGCCAGCGCGGTCGCCAGGCTGATCACCGGATTGCAGAATGTCACAGCGCTCGCCACAAGGGTTCCCGCCACATTGTTGATAAAAAGGCCGTCTGACAGGGGGATCAGCGACTGGACAAGACTCATCATCAACGTCGGCACTGCCAGTGTGATAAGTATCTTTCCGATTCCCCCTCCCAGAATCATCTGCCTGCGCTTTTCGTCATCCAGTTTCTTCATCATCCGAAAAAACACCTTCTTTATTTCTTCCATCCCTCCGGAAGATATTTTGCCGTTCCTGCGATCATATCGTCCACAAGTTTTCTCACGTCTTCCTCACTGCATCCTTTCCCTTTGATCAGCGGATCGTTGAGGAATGCTTTCACTACCAGCTCACGGTCGCAGGTCAGTGCTGCCTGAAGCGTATATTCATGATTCTCCACATGGGGCATGATCAGGCTGCGCACATTTTCCGGAATACTGCCTGCCACTACCGGACGGATAGCGTCGCGTTCAAATACTGCATTTGTCTCAACAACCGCTGTCTCCGGCAGATTTGCGATCTGACGGGATGTATTCGGGATATTCACATTGCTCACCACGCGGCCGAGTCCGCACAGTGCCTTAATCAGCAGGATTCCTTCCTCGCCGGTCGGCTCAAGTTTTACTTCCTCCTCGCCGGATACAAGCCGGTGGCTTTTCTCCAGACGTTTCTTCAGATCCTCTTTTCTCCAGTCAACTGTGGTCAGCCCGAACTTCCAGCTCTTCACTGTCTCCGGATCGTTGAGATACTCATTTCCCGGCATAAACTCTGCCAGGTGACGGTCGCCTGCCGCCGCGATCAGTCCGTATCTGCGGAACAGATCGAATTTCACCCGGTGGGCACATGCGAATGTGGAGTTCATCCAGTTCTCGTCTTTCTCTTCATATCCTTCCTCGAAATGACTGTCCACGTACTCTCTGTAGATGGGGAACAGATCATATCCCTTGTAGGATGCATAGTCGAACCATGTAAAATGATTGATTCCAAGAACATTGACATGGATATCACGGCGGTCAATATTCTCGATGCCCAGCGTTCTCTCCGCAATTCCCTTCAGCACTTTCTGCGTTCCGAACACTTCATGACAGCATCCGAACGCCTTGATCTGCGGGAACACATGATAGAGCACTTTCACACACAGACTCATGGGATTCGTATAATTGATCACCCATGCATCCGGCGCATGGTCACGCACCGCCTCTGCGATCTCCACAAACATTGGGAGTGTGCGCAGCGCACGGATGATTCCGCCCGGTCCCGCCGTATCTCCTACGGACTGGTACACGCCCAGGCGTTCCGGCGTATGTACATCGACCGCCATCTCGTCAAATGTCCCCGGCAGAATGGAAATCACGACAAAATCAGCTCCTGTAAGAACACTCTGGAGACTGTCGTACGTTTTGTACTCCCATTTTCCCACAGCGTCCTCCCTTGCGCTTAAGCGGTTTCCGATAATCTCATTTGCCTCCGCCGCAGCCTTGTCAATATCATACAGCCGAATTGTACCGCTCATATCCGGTTCCATGGCGAGATCTGTCATAAAGGTCCATGCCCACCCCCTTGAGCCCCCTCCGATATATGCAATCTGCACGTCCGTTACTTTTCCGTTTCTGTAATTCATAGCTTTCTTCCCACTGCCGCCCGCCGCACCGTACCGGGTCTTTACGTGACTGCAGCTTCTTCCTTTCTTCTTATTCTTTCAGCGTTACATTTTCTGTAACCTTTCTATAGACATTATAAAAAGCAAGTGTATAATATTCTTATAAAATTTTTCCTTTTCAGGATATTTTTCAAACTATTTTGTCTTTTTAAGGAGAACGGAGCATGAAAAAAATCATCTATAACCAGACAATCCCGGGACTGGCTATCAGCCGCGTCGTCCGGGATTATGAGTTTACCATGCCGATCCGGCACATGCACGATGAATACGAGATCTACTATCTCATAGATGGGGAGCGCTACTACTTTATCGAAAATCAGATCTACCATGTAAAAAAAGGAAGCCTTGTGCTCATCAACCGCAACCAGATCCATAAGACCGTCCAGTTCGGCGACTCAAGCCATGAGCGCATTGCAGTCATGCTCGGAGGTAATTTCCTTTCCGATTTTCTCGCCGTCACCGGAGAGCTCTCGCTTCCCGCCTTTTTCCGGCAGAACCAGGGTGTTTTCTGCCTGAATCCTCCGGATCAGGAGTATGTTCTCTCCCTGCTCAACGGTATCGCTGCGGAGATGAACACGCAGGGCACCGGATACCGCGCGATGATCCTCACCAAACTTACACGCCTGCTCATCTTCTGCCAGCGTTACCGCAGGCATAGAGACACTGATATCTCCGGCTCTCTTTCTGCGTCAGTGACACATCAGAAAGTCTCCGAGGTGGCTTCCTATATTTCTTCCCACTTTGCAGAGGCCTCTTCTCTTGACACCGTTGCAAGGCACTTTTTCATGAGCAAAAGCTATTTGAGCCGGATTTTCAAACAGGCGACCGGCTACACGGTAAATGAATATATTAATGTCAGCCGGGTCCAGGAGGCGGAAAGACTCCTGATTGAAAGTGATCTGAGTGTAACTCTGATTGCCGAGGCCGTGGGCTACGAGAGCATCACCTACTTTGAAAAAATCTTTCGCAGCCACACAGGGACCTCCCCGCTGAAGTACCGGAAACAGCACCGCATTCCGGACGTTTAGCAGTATGCTCAGTCTTCTGAAATATCCATTCTTCCGCAGTCGGCGATGTCGTATTTCTCCGGCACATGGGGCGCCATCTCCGGCGACACATCCACCTGTCCCCCGCGGATCCGGATCTTTTCCGCATTTCTGCAGTAATAGCCGGCAAGTTTTCCCGCCGCAACCGCTTCTCCGGGCCAGGGTCTCAGGTCGTGTCCCTCCTTGGGCCAGTCTGTCTTTTTCCTGATTTTCAGGAAGACATTTTCAAAGACAACGTCTGAAATATTTCTGCTCTCATCACCGTAGATCAGGATTCCGTTTTCAGAATCACAGTTGATATTCTGGAAGCGGATGTTCTGTATGGTTCCCACCTGCGAATCTTCTTTTCTCTTTACAGCCGTGATGGCGATGGGTTCCGCCGCTCCCCACCAGTGCTGCTTGGAAAACATTCTTGTGACAATATTCAGATTGCAGAAAATGACATTCTCAATCCTTCCCTTATCCCGCAGCTGCAGGGAAATTCCCCGGTTTGACCGGCTGATATTGCAGTTTGAGACGATGATATTGCGGAACACATTCTCGCTCTCGGTGCCGAACTTTATTGCTGCGCTGGTGGAAATCAGCGTGCAGTTTGTCACCGTGATGTTTTCGCATGCCCCGTATGCATTTGCTTTTTCTGTATTTTTAAATACAATGCAGTCGTCTGCGGATTCGATATGACAGTTTGAGATCCTCACATTCTTACAGTGATCCGGATCGATTCCGTCGCAGTTTGCCAGCCGCAGATTGTTGAGAATCCTCACGCCGTCGATCAGAACGTCCTGGCACCCCACAAGGTGTGTTGTCCAGAAAGCGCTTCTCTGCAGAGTCACATTCCGGATGGTCAGGTGTTCGATGTTTTCAAAAAACAGAAGCGGGATTCTCGGATAGAATGATCCGTCAATATGCCAGGGTGTAACTGTCCCGTAGTAGATCTCTTCCATGCCGTCAATCGTCCCGGGACCCGTAATGGAGATATCCGTTCCGTCCTTTGCGAAAATGAAAAACTGCAGGGGTTCTCCCGCATATTCACAGTTTTCATACGTGGGAACCTTCACCGACGTGTCGATCTTCGCTTCGGACAGGCTGGCGTAGTCTTTCAGATCTGCACTCCCCCGGAGTACAGCCCCGGATTCCAGATAAAGTTCTACATGGGATTTGAGAATTACCGAGCCGGAGACATACGTCTTTCCGCCCGGAAGGTACACTCTGCCGCCTCCGTCTGCATGGCAGGCATCGACTGCTTTCTGAATCGCAGCCCCGTCGTTCGTACTGCCGTCGCCGCAGGCGCCAAAGTCAAGAACATTGTATAACATAAATAAACCTCCTGTAATCCGTATACGGATTCATTGAGGTGTAGAGGATGAACTATTTCTAATTTACCATGAAATGCGCGTAAACACAAGTACTGCGGCACATTTTCACATGTATACTTTTCTGAACATATCCCCGCTTCACCTCCGCTTAACGGATGAATTCTCCGCCATCCTCTTCCGGTACTCCCGGGGGGACACGCCGTTCATCTTGCGGAAAATATCCTTAAAGTAGTTGCTGCTGCTGAACCCGCAGTCCGCAGCGATCTTTGTAACCGAATCATCCGTGGTAATGAGAGCCTGGCAGGCTCTCTTATTGCGGATGAAGTTCAGATAATCCTTAAATGTGATGCCGGTCTCCTTCTTGAATTTCCGGCTGAAATAAGCCGGACTCAGGTTTGCGATCTCGGCAATATCCTCCAGCGTGATAGGCTGGTTGAAATTAGTCTCTATATATTTCAGTACTTTGTCGATGGTATTGTCCCGTCCTTCCTGTGTTGTAGAATTTACCAGCTGACCGTTTCTCTGAATCAGGAGGAGAAGTTCTGCCAGTTTCAGGGTCAGAAACGCACTGGAAAACTGGTCGGGATGATTATTCTCCCTCAGCATTGTCATCAGCAGCTGTGACATATCGACCTGGGTCTTTTTCGGCAGGATAATCTTGCCGGAATGCATCATGGTATCCAGAATACACGGTATTCCTCCGAACATATCGGTAGGCACCGATTTCCGGGAACAATAGACGTTGATGCGTTCGCATTCACTGTTGCCGTCATAATGTGTGTAATGCTTCTCATTGGGCAGCACAATAAACACATCCCCCGGCATAAGCTGGTATACAAAGTTGTTGACTGAGTAAAGTACCTTTCCTTTCAGAAGATAATAAATCTCATAATAATTGTGCGAGTGCTCATAGTCCATGGAAAATCCCAGTTCCCGCGCCTGTCTCTCAATATAAATACCCCTGTCCCGATTTGTATTATACATAAGAATCCTCCGTAATTCTTCCTGTCGTAACCGTCCGATGTCAGCTTTGCAGATTCAGATGATATTTCTCAAAAATTCTGTTGATAATGTATGAGTTCAAAAATGCAGACAGCCCCGGTGCAATGATGGCAAGAATCCACACATGGAACAACGCCACATAGAAGATCACTGCCGTAATCACGACTGCAGAGAACAGCAGCACCGCATTCCGGATGCACAGGGCAAACGCCATTTTTACAAGGGCGCTGACTGTATTTTCACAGCGTGCAAGAAGCGGAAAGACCATCGTCAGGAACAGAAGATAGATCACGCACATGATCAGCGCCGCTATGATTACCGACCGTCCCAGAGAGGTCCCGCTGGTCAGGCACCACATTACATCAAGGTAAAGCACAACTCCTACGGCAGCCGTTCCGATCCAGATCACGGTCGCCTGTTTGAAATTCTGCCGGAAAGACTTGAAAAACGAGCGGACCGTATAGCCTTCCTGGTTGGAAGCCAGTTTCAGCGTCACATAATACATGGCTGTCGTGGACGCGCCGATCGTGACAACCGGCAGGCTGCACACGATCCAGAGGACCGAGACGATAAAGACGTCCGCCAGGTTTCCGATGAATCTCCACACGGGATTATCTACATTAAAAAATCTGCCCATTTTTACTCCTCCGTCCTGCGTTCTTCTCCGGGCCGGCATACATAGTTTTTTCCGGAAGCCGTATAGTAGATGGGCAGAGCCGATGGATTATACATTCTGTCAAGCCCGGCGCTCATCTCCACATTTCTCAGTGCTGTCACATATTCACAGATCTCCCCGTTTGACGCATACCAGGTATCCGGATCACCGGAAGCCTCCCGGGCAAAGGTCTCGATCAGTTCCCATGTGTTCTCCCTCTCAAACTCAAAACTGTGTCCCCAGACATAGAAAAGCGGCATCTTTTCATATCCGGGAATGCTGCGGAATTTCTCCAGCTTTTCCAGGATGCCCTCGTTGTGGTGCATAGTGGGATGCCACTGCATGAAATCAGCAGGGAGGGCAAAACTGTGGGTGGAACGCACCGTCCTGCTGTAGCGGATGCCCGCCGCCTCTGCTGTCCGGATAAAATCTTCCGAGTATTCCCCGAACGCATAGGACATCCCGCGGATCATCCTCCCTGTCATCTTCTCCAGAGCAGCCCGGTCTTCCCACACTTCCCGAAGCTGTTGGGAAGAGCAGAGCTGAAGCACATGCCTGTGCTCCACGCCGTGACAGGCGATCTCCTGCCCTTCATACAGACTGCAAAGTTCCCCCGGTTCCACAAACTCCGGCTTTCCGACTGTACCGGAATTCAGATGAAATGTCCCTTTCAGGCCATATTTATTAAAGATCTCAACCAGTCTGCGGTCATAGATCTGCCCATCGTCATAGCTGAATGTCAGCGCTTTCTTTTTCCAGTCCGGATATAAAAATTCCATAATCTGCTCCTCTCTGTCTTGTTTTACGGTTGATTCAGAAGGATCGTACTTCTCTGGCATCTGCCTTCTCATCATATTTTTCCGCCCGCAGCACTCTTCCGCTGTAATCGGTTATGATCCGGCTCCCCGCAGGCGCTTCAAAGATCTTTGTCCCGTTGAGAAAGGCCTCCGCCTTCTTCCCGCTGCTCACAATACGGTAGGTATTTCCACGCCAGCTCTGCTCGAACTCGGTCTGCGCCTCACCGAAGCTGCCCCAGAAGATTTCCTTTCTCTCCACATGGATGCCGTGCATTCTCGATATATATTCCAGTACGGAGAGCATGGCAGGCCCGTAGGCGTCCTGCTCACCCTCCAGGGAAACTGCTGACGGAACACCTGTAAACGGATCGTACTGCTGTACGAACACACATTTTTCTCCGATGGCTTCAAAAAGCTTTCTTCCGAGAACCGGGATCAGGGTGAAATACCCGTATTTTTCCAGAGCCCGGATGGCTCTCTGATAGGTGAGTGCTTCCGCCTGACCGCTCCAGTTGTTGGTGGTCACGTTCCGGAAAAGAGGATCATTTACCGCCACAGACGGCAGCGGCATCTTCGTCCAGAACTCATCCGGATTCAGGAGATGCTCTTTCACAAAGCGATCCGCCATCTCCTGCGTGATGCTGCCCCAGTACATGCAGCGCAGGTTATTGTGAGTCAGCACAGGCATTACGTTGTGATTTCTGTCGCGGTCATAGTAAGCTCCCTTCGCCTCATCCCAGAGGTAGGACTTCATCTTGTCCAGCACCTTATCCGCCCGCTTCGCACACTTTCCGGCTTCCTCTTCCCTGCCCCGGATCCGGCTGATCTCGCCCATCACAGTACGGCAGGCATAGGAGTAACTCATAATATCCATGGATGCGATCGGCACTGCCTCGCATCCTTCCGGCGGAACTTCCTCTTCCCATCCGTCCGGCGCGTCCATATACCGCATGGCGTGGTCTTCCCCGGTGTCATATTTGCACCATGTCTCCAGACATCCGTCCCCGTCGGAATCCCGCACTTTCCAGAGATACTCGTCGAACCCCCGCAGTGTCTCATAGAGCTGATCCAGATAGTCATTGCCCTGCTCTGCCAGATAGTACATGTTCAGGGCGGGGTCCGGGAAACAGAAGCCCTGGAATTTATTGAACTGAGGCGTAATCTTCCCGTCAATCATGGCAATGCTTCCCGGGATTCTTCCGTCCTCCCTACGGCATTCCATAAAGAGGAGCTGATTGTTCAGCGCCGCCTCCATATCCCTCATGGCGTACATCTCTCCGCCCATGGGCTGTGTTTCCAGCCAGATCTTCTCATATCCGCCGCCCTCGATAAGGACCTTTCTCCCCGCAAAATCTTTCAGATTCAGCCTGGATTTTTCTTCCGCTTTCTGAAACAGCCTGCTCTCCAGAGGATCGCTGCTTGTAAATTTCACATTTCCCATTCTTATTCTCCCTCGTAATTGATTGTGCTCCGGTCAGTTTTTTAATCAGATTCCTGTCCGGTAAGGTTTTCTTCATGCAAGATTCTCTATGGCAAAGAAATCAAAATCCGCATATGCCGACAGTCCCGCCATATCGTGTACATACATGCCGAAATGGGCTCCGGTGAATCCCCGGCAGTGTTCATCTGTCAGGATCTCTGTCGTACATTCCTCTTTCATCACATGCCAGTTTACACCGTTATCCCCGGAATATGCAAATTCTACTTTCATTCCGTCCTCGCTGGTCCGGGCCCGAAAAATAATCTCTCCGTCCGTCTCCGGGCGCACCGGTTCGATCTCATCTGTGATCACTCCGGCATCACTTTTCAGAAGCACCAGCACCGGGCTGCCTTCCTCGTCCGTCGTCTTTCCGGCAATATAGAAGTTCATGGCATCATACATATAGGCAAGCCCTGCAAGCTGCTGTTCACAGGTGGGATGGAAATCCATCTTCGTCATTGCCTGTACGTGGAGCTCCTGCTGCCGCCTTGCCGCCAGAGTAACCCTGTGAAGAGAATTCATGGACTCCTGCCCGGTCAGCCGCAGATATCCTTTTCTCGCCGTAAGATCCGCATATTCCCCAAGCGGAATTCTCGGGGAGACATAGCCGTTCTGCCAGTGATTCCATGCTTTTCCCGTGTCAAAATCATCTCTTATCAGGGCAGCTCCCTCCATTATCGAAGCGCCTGCATTCCCTGCTTCGGAACAAACTCCCTCTGGCTCTTCAGTCTGTCTCTGCCCGAAACGTCCCCCGGATTTAAGACGGAACCAGCCGTCGTCCGTGAGCACGATTTTCTGGAGAGCAGTCTCTCTTCCAAGCAGGCTCTGCTTCTGCTGCGCCCTGGCACACAGATGGGCGATATACCACTCCCCGGCCTGTGTCTGCACCAGATCTCCATGCCCGCATTTCTGCAGTTCTTCCGGATCTTCTGTATCAGATGTAAGGAAAGGATTCTCCGGATCCGTCTCAAACGGTCCCCAGACACTTTTTGCCCGAGCCATGCTGACACAATGGCTGTATCCGGTCCCTCCTTCTGCCGTGAGCAGATAGTACCAGTCACCGATATGGTACATATGGGGTCCTTCCGTACAGCCGATTCCGGAACCGGAATACACTTTCTTTCTCTCCCCGATGAGTTGCCAGGTCCTGGGATCAAGTTCCTGAACCAGAATTCCCTTGAAGCCGTTGACCATATTGATCAGATATTTTCTTCCATCGGTATCGTGGAACAAAGACGGATCAAACCCGATGCTGTTCAGGTAGACCGGTTCCGACCACTCTCCCCGAATATCATCTGTCCAGATCAGGTAGTTGTGCGTATTGTAGAAACGTCCTTTTTTTGTCTTTACATCCGTAAACAGCAGATAAAACCTGGAGCCGTCGTAAGTCAGGCAGGGCGCCCACACGCCGCCCGAGGTGGGATCTCCCTTCATATCGATCTGGGAGGTTCTCGTAAGCGCCGCCCCGACCTGTTCCCAGTTCTTCAGATCCCTGGAATGAAAGATCTTCACACCGGGGAACCACTCGAACGTGGACACTGCAATATAATAGTCTTCCCCTGCCCGGATAATGCTTGGATCCGGGCAGAAACCGCGAAGTACCGGATTCTGTATCATCTCTGAATTTCCCTCCATTAGCAAAAAAGGGGTGTAACACACCCCTTTTCATTTATTTTTTATCCTTTCAGTCCGCTGGTGCTGATTCCCTCAACCAGATATTTGTTGAAGAAGAGGAAGATCAGGAACACCGGAATCATGGACAGTGTTGACATGGCGAACATTGCGCCGTAGTCTGTCGTGGATGCTGCATCCGCGAAGTTCTTGATTGCCAGGGATACCGTATAGGAATTCGGCGTGCTTAAGTAAAGCAGCGGTCCCATATAGTCGTCCCACTTCCAATAGAACTGGATGATAACCGTGGTCACGATGGACGGTTTCATCAGCGGCAGAAGAACTCTTGTAAATACGGTATATTTGCTGCAGCCATCGATGGTCGCCGCCTCGTCCAGGTCTCTCGGAATACCCGCCATGAACTGCATCATCTGATAGATGAAGAATGCCTGGCCGCAGTAATACGGGAGAATCAGCGGGATCGGTCCCGGTACCAGGTGCAGGTCATACCACAGCAGGAACTGCGGGATCATGATAACCTGGCTTGGGAGCATCATTGTCGCCAGCATGCATGCGAACCAGATACCTCTTCCGCGGTATTTGATTCTTGAAAATGAGTAGGCCACCAGCGCGGAACTGATCACGCATCCGAATGTGGCAACTACCGTAATCACAATAGAATTCCGGAAGAACGTAGCGAAGGTCGTGCCTGCGAATCCGCTCCATCCTGTTGAATAGTTGCTGAGCTTCAGCGTTTCCGGAATCAGACTTAAGCTTCCTCTTAATATCTCTGCATTGTCCTTGAAGGATCCGCTGATCATCCAGAGTACCGGGTAGATCATCACGAAACCGAAGAGGATAACAAAAACATGATAGGCAGCTTTCTTTGCCTGTGCTTTTCTTCTCATAGCTTTCCCTCCCCGTTTCCTATGAATCTGCTTCACTGAACACCCACATCTTGGATGTCTTAAAGATTACCAGAGTAACGACAGCCATCACAACGAGCATTACCCATGACATTGCGCAGGCATATCCCATATGATCATACTGGAACGCCTGGTTGTAGACATTCAGCGCATAGAGCATGGTGCTGTTGTTCGGTCCGCCTCCGGTGATGATGAATGCCTGTGTAAATGTCATGAACGCCTGAATGGTCTGCATGACAAGGTTATACAGGATGATCGGAGACAGACAGGGCAGCGTAATCTTGAAGAAGGACTGGAAACCGTTGGCTCCGTCGATCTTTGCCGCCTCATAATATGTTGTCGGTATCTCTTTTAAACCTGCCGCGAAAATAATCATTGATGATCCGAACTGCCATACCGCCATCAGAATCAGGGGATACAGCGCAAGCGCCTGATCTCCGAACCAGTTGATTCTGTCCAGTCCCATGGATGTCATAACTTCATTAAACAGACCTCTTCTTGCGAAAAGCTGTTTCCACACCAGTGCTACCGCAACGCTTCCGCCGACCAGAGACGGTACATAGTACAGAGATCTGTACAGCGTCACCATCTTGCTCTTTCTTGTAAGCACAAAAGCGACAAGCAGCGCGAATGCAAGTTTTAACGGTACGGAAATAATTACATACTTAATTGTTACAAGCAGTGATTTATGGAAAACTTCGTCCGTCAAAAGCTGTTTAAAGTTATCCAGACCGATAAACTCCGGTACTTTTACAGCCATTCCGTAATCGGTAAATGAATAATACAGAGAAGTCGCCATCGGAATCAGAGAGAAGCAGATAAATCCGAAAATAAACGGCAGGGCGAAGATGTATCCCACTGTCGTATCGTGGTATAAAAATTTTCGGAACTTACCGGTGCCTGCTGCTTTACCCATTTCAAAGTTCCTCCTTTACAATGTGAGTGTGGCGTCCACACTCTGTTCTGATTATGAACGCCACACCTTAAGTTACAGTTTCATAAAATCCGCCGCAGCATTCATCACTGAACGGTTCTTATCTTTACTTGAAAAGTGCCTCTGCATCCGCATAAGTCTTGTCAGCGGCTTCTTCCGCAGTGATCTCACCGAACACAACCTGGTCGATGTAGTTTCTGTAGTTGTCTACAACCTGATCCTGTCCTGCCGGGCTTAATACGTTGAATTCCTCCGGTACTTCATATGTGCTGATCAGATCCATGTAGTCATACATGATCTTCTGTCCGTCTGTCGCGTTTGAAGACAGAGACTCTCTTACGGAATCCGGAATCGGGATACCTCTTTCTCCCTGAAGTATATCGTTACACTCTGTAGAGTTTACAAACCAGTTGATAAACTCTGCAGCATCTTCTTTGTACTCGCTGTCCTCTGATACACAGAGCATCTGGGAAGACTGTGTTACGATACCTGTCGGACCGTCTGACTTGATTCTCGGAAGCGGAGCCAGTGCAAGCTCACGTCCGTCTGCCGCGCATACATCATAGATGGTCGGGAACTGGTTGACAGCTACCCATGTCATACCTGCCTCGCCTGTTACAAGGAAGTCGTTCTCGATGTTTGTGATCTCTGCCGCAGCTCCGGAATCCGGATAGGAGCCTTCCTCGATCATGTCTGCTCTCATCTGGATGTACGGTGTCAGCATCTGCGGGTCGTCGAATCCCATACCTGTCAGGTCGATGTTGAAGAAGTTATAGTCTCCTGCATGCTCGCCATACTGTGCGATGTATGTAGAACATCCTGCAATAAACTCAGATGATCCGAAAGAAGAGCATCCGAAGATTCCCAGTTCATCATGGATCTTTGTCGCTGCTTCATAGTAGTCATCCCATGTCCAGCCGTCCTTCGGAAGCTCCGCTCCTGCCTCCTCGAAGATCGCCGGATCGTACGCGATTCCGTAAGCGTTTACACCAAGGGAAAGTCCAATCAGATTTCCTTCGGTATCCTCTGTTGTCTTCAGATATGCGTCGGAGATATCGGAAGTATCGACAATTCCGGAATCCACATACTCATTCAGGAAATGGATCTTGTCCATGTATTCCGGGAAGTTTCCTCCAAGCTGGAAGATATCCCATACCTGATCGGAAGCAACCAGTGTTTTCAGTTTTGTGAAGTAGTCATCGAATGAGTAGTATTCATATTCGATGTTGATATCCGGATGCTCTTTCTCGTAGAGCTCAATCGCCTGCATTGTGATGTCATGTCTTGTCTGGGAGCCCCACCACGCCATACGCAGTGTCTTCTGCTCGCCGTTGTCTTCTGTTGTCTGCGCATTGTCAGAACCTTTGTCTGCATCTCCGCCGCTGGAGCATGCTGCCAGACCCACAACCATGGCTGCCGCCATCAACAAAGCTAAAATTTTCTTTTTCTTCATACCTTTGTCCTCCTTTTTTCTTAATGAGTGATTTTTGTTCATCCGTGTCACCTCATGTAAGTATTTTAACAACCCGCCACCGGCAATAATACGTTGTTTATGTATATGTTGACAAACAAACCGCTGTTTTTTTGTCTTTTCGTATTCAAATCATCCAAAGCAAAAAAACTGTACTGTTGAACCTTTTTGTAACTGCTTTCACAACACTTCCGCAGCACTTTCACAACGCTTTGTTCAGGGTCATATACTGCCGTACAGGATGCCGGAATTAAAAAGGAGAATTATGTATTTTTCTGAACTGACTTGGCGTACATCCTCTCATCTGCTTAAACATTCTGTTAAACGCCGAAAGAGACTCATACCCGCAGAGCATCGCCGTCTCCGCCACCGTGCGTTCCGGGTCGGCGAGAAGACGCTGGGCACACATGATTCTCTGCCGGTTGAGATATTTATAGAAGGTCACGCCTGTAAAATCCCGAAACAGATGGGCAAAGTGATATTTGCTGAATCCCGCTGTTTTCGCGGTCTGTTCCAGAGTGATCTGTTCCGTGCAGTGCTCCCGTATATATTCGCATACCGCTGTAATCCTTTCCCTGTTTGCATTGTCCCTTTCCGTCCGACACCTGCCCTCACCGTTCTTCCCGGTCACCGCCTTTTCTTCCCGGGACGCGGCAAAGATCCTCCCTGCCAGAGAGAGCAGCCGGAAGAGCCCCGCATAAACTGCGATTTCCGAAAATGGCTCTTCCCCGAAATAGTCTGCCCGGATCTGTTCCATCGTCCCGGCAGCTTCTTTCCACATCACTTCCGGCGCTTCTCTTCCGATCACAGTAAGCGGTGGCAGAACCGAGAAGAGGATATCAAGCTCCCGGATCTGAGGGAAACAGGAAATATCCGCCTGGATAAACATCCGCTTTCCTCTTGGAGGCGCCTCCAGGGCATGCACTGCCCCCGGGGCAATCAGCGCCACCTCCCCCTCTCCGACTGTCCGGCGGATATTGCCACACTCCACGGTATATTCATTTTCCAGAGGCATGAGTACCTCCAGGGGAATATGCCAGTGGGCTGCAAAATCATCTGTTATTGAATTGATAAAAACCTTCACATGTCCGTTGTCCTGGAATTTTACCGGCTCAAAAGGCTGTTCCTGCTCTGCTTTTCTTTCCATAATTATTACACTAATTTCCCTATATCTGATTTTTCCTGCAAAATCGCATTTTTTATTCAACCATCATACTGCAAAATCGCATTTTTTTGAAGATATAATTTGTTTTTCCCCTGCAGTTATTTTATTCACTCCACAATTTTCTCTGTGCAGCCCCATCAAACAAAAGCACAGAAAAAAATCGCAAGATCCGCTCACCGGTTCGCAAGAATTAAAAGGACAGAATACTTCTGTTCTGATAAACTAAATATAAGTTTTTCTGAATTATTACATTTACATCCAAGGAGGAAATAATCATGAACAGAGAGGAAGCAAGAAAAAAGGCAGAAGCCCTCGTCGGGCAGATGACGCTTATGGAGAAGGCAAGCCAGCTCCGCTATGACGCACCGGCAATCCCGCGTCTTAATATTCCCGCATACAACTGGTGGAACGAGGCGCTCCACGGGGTTGCCCGCGCCGGCACAGCTACGGTATTTCCGCAGGCGATCGGCATGGCAGCCACTTTTGATGAAGAACTGCTGCACAGCACCGGCGAAGTCATTGCCAGAGAAGGACGGGCAAAATACAACGCCGCATCCGCCCTGGATGACAGAGACATTTACAAAGGGCTTACCTTCTGGGCGCCCAACGTCAACATCTTCCGCGATCCCCGATGGGGACGTGGACACGAGACCTACGGGGAGGATCCTTATCTGACCAGCCGTCTCGGGGTAGCTTATATAGAAGGAATGCAGGGAGACGGGGAGACTATGACTGCGGCTGCATGCGCCAAGCACTTTGCCGTACACTCCGGCCCTGAGGCATGCCGCCACGAATTCGACGCACAGGTCGGAGAAAAAGACCTGCGCGAGACATACCTGCCTGCATTTGAGGCATGTGTGAAAGAAGCCCACGTGGAATCTGTCATGGGCGCCTATAACCGGGTAAACGGCGAGCCCTGCTGCGGAAGCTATATGCTTCTGCGGGATATTCTCCGCGGGGAATGGGGTTTTGAGGGACATGTCGTTTCTGACTGCTGGGCGATCAAAGACTTTCACGAACATCATATGGTGACCGGCACAGCTGCACAGTCCGCAGCCCTGGCTATCGACGCCGGATGCGATCTGAACTGCGGCTCCACCTATCTCCATCTGGTGAACGCCCACAAACAGGGGCTGGTCACAGAGGAACAGATCACCGAGTCAGCGGTCCGCCTGTTCACAACCCGCTATCTGCTTGGTCTCTTTGACAAGACGGAGTACGACTCCATCCCCTATGACACGGTAGAATGCCCGGAACATCTGGCTCTGAGTGAACGGGCTGCCAGAGAGTCCGTCGTTCTCCTGAAAAATAACGGCATCCTGCCTCTGAAAAAAGAAACGATCCGCACCATCGGGGTAATCGGACCAAACGCGGACAGCCGTGCTTCCCTGATCGGCAACTACCACGGAACTGCTTCCGAGTATATCACTGTTCTGGACGGGATCCGCAGATATGCGGGAGACACCGTGCGCATCCTCTACTCCGAGGGCAGTCATCTCTTCCTGAACAAAACCGAAGGGCTTGCCTGGGATTTCGACCGTCTGAGCGAAGCCCGCACGGTGGCAAGAAACAGCGACGTTGTGATCCTCTGTCTGGGACTGGACGAGACTCTGGAAGGGGAGGAAGGCGATACCGGAAACAGCTATGCCTCCGGCGATAAGACAGATCTGCAGCTTCCGGAATCCCAGAGAAAACTGATGGAGGCTGTGGCTATGGAAGACACGCCGGTCATCCTCTGTCTGATGGCGGGAAGCGACATCGATCTCTCCTTCGCCGCAGAGCATTTCGACGCCATTGTCGATCTGTGGTACCCCGGCGCCCGGGGCGGAATGGCTGCTGCAGAGATTCTCTTCGGCGACTGCTCTCCTTCCGGCAAACTGCCCGTGACCTTCTACGAATCTCTGGAACAGCTGCCGGACTTTGAAGATTATTCCATGAAGGGACGCACCTACCGGTATATGGAAGGGAAGGCACAGTATCCCTTCGGATTCGGTCTGACCTATGCGGATACCGAGGTCACCTCCGTAAAAGTAAGCGGGAAAGAGAAAGATGCACTCTGCCTGGAAGTGCAGATGGAAAACAGAAGCTCCGTACCCACGGACGACGTGCTCCAGATCTACATCCGCGACCTGGAATCTCCGTTCGAGACGCCCCATCCCCATCTTGCGGCATTCCGGCGCGTCCACCTGAACGGAAACGGGCAGCTTTGCACAAATATTTCCCTGCGCGCGGACTGCTTTACCGTGGTAGATGAAAACGGGAAACGGTTCCGGGACGGAAAGCGCTATGAGATCTTCGCCGGATTCTCCCAGCCGGATGAAAGAAGCGCGGAACTGACCGGAAAGAAACCGGTAAGGATCGAATACGAAGGGTAGGCAGTCCCTGAGTTTCACTGCTCCATCCCCAGCGCCCCCGCTGCCCCGGCAAAGATTTCCTCGATATCCTGGGCTGTCCGGGCAAGAACTCTGAGGCAGATCCCCTTCCGTGCCTCGGTGATTCCCCCGGCAGTCCGGCCCATGCCGGATTCCTGCTTTTCCCGCTTTTCCTGATACCATTCCAGGAAAAGGCGCTGCTTTTCCTCCGGGCCGTAATAATAGAACGTCCCCTGGTGTGTAAAACCGTCAAAAAAGAACATGCTTTCCAGTTCCATATGTGCCGGATGGAGAAAGCAGTGATCCATCCACACGGGGATCCCGTCCATCTCCACGCAGATTCGGTTCCGGTAGCTCCGGAATGCGAACTTTTCCCCCATTCCCGTGCGGCCTGCTGCCAGAATATCCGTGCAGGCGAACTCACTGTCACGGTCTAATTCCACATGAAGTTCCCCTTCATAGCTGCTCCCGGCAAAGGGAATCACCGCACAGGGATTGTAATACAGGGAGGCTCCCCGTTCCACCCGAATATACTGGGACTTCTTCGCTCCTTCCGGACCGGTATCAAATATCTTCGTGTAGGACTGATCTGTCATCAGCGTCTTTGTTCCCTCTCCGCAGCGGATATCATATACAAATTCATCCCCTTTGAGAATTCCGGCGGATGCCATCATAAAGACAACATTCAGCCTGTCCCGCTCTGCGTCCGGTGTCCCCAGCTTCAGGGGACTGGTAAAATAGCTGTCCCCGATTATACTTCTCCCGTTTTTTCTGACAATCTGCAGTTTAAGTTCTGTCAGCATTGTTTTACAGATCCTCCATCAGAACATTTTTCTTAATCCAGCTGATCACAGCATCCACGCTGTTTCCTTCCATAAGGTTCGTAAACAGGAAATCCCGGCCTTTGCGCATGCGCTCGGAATCCCGTTTCATGACTTCCAGACTTGCCCCCACCATGGGCGCAAGATCCGTCTTGTTGATGACAAGCAGATCCGAACGCGTCACTCCCGGTCCGCCTTTTCTTGGAATTTTTTCTCCCTGTGCCACATCAATGACGTAGATCGTTGCATCCGCCAGGTCAGGGCTGAATGTGGCGGACAGATTATCCCCGCCGCTCTCGATAAAAATAATCTGCACATCCGGAAATTTTTCTGCCATCTCTTCCACAGCCTCCAGATTCATGCTGCAGTCCTCCCGGATGGCCGTATGCGGACAGCCGCCGGTCTCCACACCCATAATCCGCTCTGCCGGCAATGCCGAATTTTTGATCAGGAACTCCGCATCCTCTTTTGTATAGATATCATTTGTGATAACACAGATGGAATAGTCCTGTGACATTTTCCTCGTAATCCGTTCGATTAAAGCCGTTTTCCCGGATCCCACCGGACCTCCCACGCCGATTTTTACATATGACATTGCGATCTCCTCCTTTGTGATATGTACGTCTTTGCCCTATAAGCCTTTTATGATATATGCTAAGACATATACTGTCTGGAATACAAATGCTCATGATTCATACAGTGTACTTCATACGCAGTCCCCGATATCCCGATGTCCGACAGCTCCACAGCCACAGCCTGATTCACTGCATGCTCAAGTCTTTCCAGTGATTCAAAGAGAACCCGCTGTCCTGCCATCTGGCTTAAGGGGACCAGTTTCACCGCATTATTCACGATTGCCGACAGGCTGCTGTATCCGTACATCGTAAGCGCTTCCTCCTGGGGGAAACCGAGTTCAGCCGCATAAAGACCGAGAGCTGCCGGCATGAAGCCCAGCAGCTTTTTCTCTTTTATCTGTTCTTTGTACCACCGCAGTTCTCCCGTGCAGTCCCCCATCGCCTCGCGCGCCTTGACATAACGGCTGCACATACGTATGCTCCCGAGACGGATTTCCTTCGCGCCTTTCACTGCTGCGGCAACAGCGTCAAGAACCGACAGATATTCCCGGTTGCCGGCATTGCGGTATGCCAGGGACATAATTCCCAGATCCTGATAAGGGAATGTCTGCAGAAAACTGTTCAGATATTCGCCCAGGTCTTCCTCCGATCCGATCCGTTCCCGCAGGACATAATCCTCCAGCCCGTTGGAGAGAGTAAAGGCGCCAACAGGGAAGAAAGCGTCTACAGACTGGAGGATCTTAAGAAAATTCCTTTTATCCATGCGCATACCTGCTTTCGTAAGAATGTTCCGGCATATGAGCGCCTTCATGCAGACGGCTGTGTACATGACCGCCTTCATGCGAGTGTCCGTGCGCATGGCAGACCGTAAAGTCCGTGAACTTTTCTTTTACTTTTTCCGGGGCAAATCCAAGCTTTTCCAGATATTCAAAAGTTGGCCTGTCATATGGCACACGGACCACATTTTCTCCGATGGATACAGAGAGATGCCGGTTCCCGAGTTCAAAGCAGAGCCGTCCCATCTCCTTCATCGAATGCACCTTCACCCGGGTCAGGTCGCAGGGCAGAACCTCTACCACCAGAACCCGTCCCGCATCGTCATACAGGACATCTCCGTCATGAAGCCGCTGATCGATCCGGATTCCCACTTCTTCGCCGCTCTCTGACGCCCTGCGCAGCAGCTTTTTGTCCAGTTCATACCATTCCAGGAAAAAGCGGTCCGTCTCCTTTCCCTCCATCGGGTAATCTGATATATTTCCCAGTATTTCTTTCACCAGCATCTCATATTCTCCTTCCATTCATCTGCTCTCAGAACAGGAAATATCTCTGTGTCAGCGGCAGTTCCTCCGCTGCTTCACAGGTGATCAGCTTCCCGTCGACGCGCACCTCATATGTCTCCGGATTTACCCGGATATCTGCAATAACGTCGTTGTTCTTCATGTCTTTTTTCCCGATATTCCTGCAGTTTTTCACGGGAAGTACCTGTCTCTGCAGGGAAAGGCGCTCCTTAATCCTGCTCTCATATGCCGCTTTTGACACAAAGGTAATACAGCTTCTCTTTTCTGCCAGACCGTAGCCGCCGAACATCTTCGTATATACCACCGGCTGCGGCGTCGGAATGGAGGCGTTGGCATCCCCCATCCTGGAAGCCATGATAAAGCCTCCTTTTATGATCATATCCGGCTTCACCCCGAACATGGCGGGATTCCAGAGGACAAGATCCGCCATCTTTCCAATCTCCACAGACCCGACGTATTCCGAGACGCCGTGGGTGATGGCAGGATTGATCGTATATTTTGCGATATATCTTCTGACACGGAAATTGTCATTCCTCTCGCTGTCCTCCGGAAGCGGTCCACGCTGCTTTTTCATCTTGTCTGCAGTCTGCCATGTTCTCGTGATGACCTCGCCGACACGTCCCATGGCCTGGGAATCCGAACTCATCATGGAGAAGATCCCCATGTCGTGCAGCACATCCTCCGCCGCAATGGTTTCCGGACGGATCCGGGAATCCGCAAATGCAATGTCCTCCGGAACTTTTTTGTCCAGATGATGGCAGACCATCAGCATATCCAGATGCTCGTCCAGTGTATTCCTCGTATAGGGCATGGTCGGGTTCGTAGAAGACGGAAGGACATTCGGAAATGATGCTGCCCGGATAATGTCCGGTGCATGTCCGCCGCCCGCGCCTTCCGTGTGGTATGTATGGATCGTCCTGCCCTTAAATGCATTTACCGTATCCTCCACAAAACCCGCCTCATTCAGCGTATCCGTATGAATCGCCGCCTGCACATCATATTTGTCACACATGGTCAGGCAGTAGTCGATTGCCGCAGGCGTGGAACCCCAGTCCTCATGAAGTTTCATGCCGCAGGCTCCCGCCTCGATCTGCTCTGCAATGGTTTCCAGACTGGAGGAATTGCCTTTTCCCAGATATCCGAGATTCACCGGAAGCTCCTCAGATGCCTCCAGCATCTTTTCGATGTTAAACCGCCCCGGCGTACATGTGGTGGCGTTTGTCCCGTCAGCCGGTCCGGTTCCTCCTCCGATCATGGTAGTGATCCCGCTGTAAAGAGCCGTTTCCACCTGAGTCGGGCTGATAAAATGGATGTGGGTATCCAGACCCCCGGCAGTCACAATCAGACCTTCCCCGGCGATCACCTCTGTTCCGGCACCGATGATCAGGTTCGGATCCACACCGGCCATGATGGCAGGATTGCCGGCTTTCCCGATGCCGCAGATCTTCCCGTCCTTTATCCCGATGTCCGCTTTTACGATTCCCCAGTAGTCCACGATCACGGCACTCGTGATCACCGTATCCGGGCACCGGCTGTCAGGTACCGTACAGGACTGCCCCATGCCGTCGCGGGTAGATTTGCCTCCGCCGAATTTCGCCTCTTCACCATAAGTGGCATAATCTTTCTCAACCTCAATTATCAGAGAAGTATCTGCCAGACGGATGCGGTCGCCTGTGGTCGCCCCGTACATATCCGCATATTTTGCCCTGCTGATCTTATTCATCCTGATCCACCCCCTTGAAACCTCTTTCTTTCGCTGTTTTGAGCGCCTTTTCCTTCACTGAAGGATCATCCATCTTCCCTTCCACGAGGCCGTTCAGGCCGTAGCCTTCCCGGGTGCCTCCGATCTCCACCAGACTGACCCGCCTGGTTTCTCCCGGCTCAAAGCGTACCGCCGTTCCTGCCGGAATATCCAGGCGCATGCCGTAAGCCAGGTTTCTGTTGAAATCAAGGGCTTTATTCACCTCAAAGAAATGGAAATGGGAACCGACCTGGATGGGGCGGTCCGCCGTGTTGGTCACAGTGATCTGCGCCGTATCTTTTCCGGCGTTCAGCTCGATCTCCCCCTCCTCAGTGATAAGTTCGCCCGGCTTCAGCCTGCCGTTTCCACGGATCGGATTATGTACCGTCACAAGTTTTGTCCCGTCCGGAAACGTGGCCTCGATCTGAATCTCATGGATCATCTCCGGCACACCGTCCATCACTTCATCACAATCCAGCATCTTTGCCCCCATGCTCATGAGTTCCGCAACCGTATGCCCTTCTCTTGCCAGTTCCAGAAGTTCGGAACTGATATAGGCAACCGCCTCCGGGTAGTTTAATTTCAGTCCCCGGTCTTTTCTTTCTTTTGCGAGATTCCCTGCCAGATGAAGCATCAGCTTATCTGTCTCTCTTGGTGTCAAGCGCATCTTTCATCCTCCTTTACTCGCCCGTTACAGCCTGAGCCTGATCCGTTTCCTTATACAGCATGTGCAGCCACTTTCCGGAGCGGAAACGGAAATACCCCAGGGGCAGCTTATACAGCTCAAGTACAATATATGCAAAGTAAATGACCACCACATTCGTGTGCAGCAGCAGACCGGTGATCAGTGTCCACGGCATGCCGACAAACCAGATACTTCCCATATCCATAAGTGTTACATATGACGTATCGCCTCCGCTCCGGAATATTCCTTCCACATTGATACTGTTATTTACATTCAGCAGAATATAGAGACTCAGCACAAGCATGCACTGGGAAACATAATTTCCCACCTCTGTTCCTTCTATTGAATAGATGTAGAGCATAAGCGGTCTGACAGCGAGAACAGCAAGTCCGGATACAATTCCGACAACCATTGCCGCAGCATGGAATTTTTTGCAGAAACGGTTGACTCTTCCCACATCGCCCTTTCCGATCTCGTTGCCCACGATGATGGCGCTGGCTCCGCAGAAAGAACCGGAAAAGATCTTGGAAAGCTGCTGCAGAGTCTGCATGATACTCATGGCTGCCAGTGCATCCGTACCGGCACGTCCGTATATAATGAAGTAGATCGTCGTTCCAAGCTGCCATAACATCTCATTTGCAATAAGCGGAAGTGCCTTTTTAAAGAACGCTTTCACAAAGGTAAGGTTATAGACAAAAATATTTCTTGCATCCCGGAAGATCACATTGCCTGATACCTTGATATAAACGATAAGGATAATCAGCGACACGATACGGCAGATCACTGTACCGATCGCGGCTCCTGCCACTCCCATTGCCGGGAATCCCAGTTTCCCGTAGATCAGGATATAGCTGATCACACAGTTCACAATGACAGAGATAATACTTTCTATCATTGTGACTTTCACCTTATTCATGCTCCGCATCATGTGCTCCAGCGGGAAGATGACGCTCATCAGGAAATACGCCAGAACTACCGTGCGCATATATTCCACCGCAAGATCGACAACCAGAGGATCATCCGCAAAAAAGTGGATGAGCCGCTCCGGTATAAGGATGACGATGGCGGAAAAGAATACGCCTGCCGCAACCGTAACCGTCACAAGTACCCCGAAAATCTTCTGAAAGCTCTTATAATCCTTTTTTCCCCAGTATTGAGCCATGAACATCGCACATCCGCTGCAGCTTCCATACAGGAAACCGTTATAAAGGGTCATCAGTTTGTTGGACGCTCCGATGGCCGCGATCGCCTCCGTGCCAACCGAACTGATCAGCAGCTGATCGACGAAATTGCTGCTCTGTGTAAAAACCGACTGGATCAGCAGCGGCAGAACTGTGGCAAAAATCATTCTGAAAAACTGTCTGTTTTCTGCCTTCGCATTATAGCTTACTGCAGTTTCCATAAACCTCCACCTTTCTCTTTCAGTCAACATTTCATTACCGGAATCTGCAGCTCGACCAGCGTTTCATCAAAATGATCCGTAAGTGTAATGTCAATCTGATAAATCTGATAAAAGAACCCTTCCTGTTCCAGATGGTTCTTTTTCATGTAGTCCTCTATCTTTTCAAAAAATTCCGAACATGTCGCCCAGAATCCGTTGTAATACGCGCATACATAATGCCCGGCAGGTATTCTCCTGAAATATTCTGATTTTCTGTATTTCCTGTCACACAGAATAAACGGAGCGGCCTCAAAGCGCTCGCCGGGCTTCAGTTCCTCTGTTATCCGGCACAGCTGCATGCCGCTGTATACTCCGAGGCGGTTCGACGCCAGAACAGGCGCCACTTCATCCATGGAAGCCTCCAGTCTTGTCAGGGCATAACTGATATCCTCTTTCTCCGGCTCCATCCGCCCGTAAGTCACCATATAACGTTCCGGCAGGTCCGACTCAAATATTCTGCCTGCCGGAGGCATGTCCTTAATACTGTTCATAAAGGCGATCTTTTCGGCAATTACCTTCTCGACCGCCTTTTTTTCCTGAATTTCCTTTACCAGCTGTTCATGATATTTCTTCAGCAGTTCCATGGATTTGCGGACATTCCGGTTATTGAAATATTCTTTTATCTCGGTAAGCCCCATGCCGAGCTGCCTTAACTCTTTGATCGTGCCGAGTTTTTCGTACTGGCTGATCGTATAGTAGCGATATCCGCTGGAGGGATCCGTGTATGCCGGCTTGAACAATCCGATCCGGTCATAATGGCGCAGCGTCTCTGTCGTAACTTTCCTCAATTTCGCCATCTCGGAAATCGACAGAAGATTGTCTTTCTTATCCATAAGATCCCTCCTCACATCTTAGTCCTGTTCCTTTTCCTTCTCCGTCAGTTTGTTATATGCAATACATGTCACCAGTTTTGCCAGCACATTGTTTGCCGAGATTGCCGTCGTCTCCGACGGATCGAAGAACGGCTCCACTTCCACCATGTCAGCACCCACGATATTCAGCCCGGGCAGAGCATTTTCGAGGATCATCATGGCATCATACACTGTGAATCCTCCGGTTACCGGTGTTCCTGTACCCGGTGCATACGCAGGATCCAGGAAATCAATGTCGAATGTCACAAGACACGGCATATTCCCTACCTTTCTGCGGATCCGCTCTGCCGCTTCCTCATAGGAAATGGCGTGAAGTTCTTTTGCGTAAAGGATCTCTCTGCCGTAATTCTCTGTATACTCATCATTCATCTTCGGCGAGCCGGTCCTTATCCCGATCTGTATCGTATGGTTTCCGTCAAGGAACCCTTTCCTCATGGCATTGCTGAACGGATTACCGTGGGTATAGATCTCTTTTGTGGGACTCATGTGATACATTCCCGTGTCCAGATGGGAATCAAAGTGAATCATTGCCATGGGACCGTATACCTGATAGTAGGCTGCCAGTTCCGGAAACGTGATGGAATGGTCTCCTCCCACAATTACCGGAGTTGCCCCTGCATCCAGGATCTTTTTCGTCTGCTCGGTAATCAGTGCAAAATCATCCAGCAGATATCCACCCATTAATTTGAAATCTCCGGTATCCACAATCTTCAGTTTGTCTCCGATATTGATATCCAGCACTTCGTCAACCTTACAGCCTTTATAAACTCTGCTTCTCAAATATTTCGGTCCCATTTTCGTCCCGGGGCGGTTGCTGGTCGCAAGATCAAACGGGATGCCGGCAAGAGCAATATCCACTCCCTCAAGATCTGTGCAGTAGTCCAGATTCAGGAAACTGTTCAGCGCATTTCCGTCCGAAATGTTTCTCGGCTGAAATCTTTCCGGTATTCTCTCCAACATTTATTTGCCCTCCTTTTCTGCCTTGTTCTTCGATAGTACAACCAGGAACTGTACGACAAGATATCCTGCAAAAAGTCCGGTTATCTGCGCCGGATCATAGTCCTCGGTCACCTCCACAATATCGAACCCTCTGATGTCCAGTCCCGTCAGCCCCTGGCGGACCAGTTCATATGCCTCATAGGAGGTAAATCCTCCCGCCACCGGTGTTCCGGTTCCGGGGGTGTAGACCGGGTCGAGGAAATCCACATCAAATGTCACAATACAGGGCGCATCCTTCACCTGTGCGCGGATCCTCTCTGCACACTCCTCAGGACTCATCTTATGGAGCTCCCTTGCCGTAATGACCTCCATCCCGTTCTCCTCTGCGAATTTAAGGCGGTGGCTGTCCATGTAGCCGCGGATCCCGATCTGAATGGAATGTGCCGCATCGAGGAATCCGTCTTCAAACGCCCGGCGGAACGGCGTACCGTGGGTAAACTTACGGTTTTCCGGAGTATCCGTCGTATCGTTATGGGAATCAAAATGAATGATCGCTACGGGTTTCCCCGCACTCTCTGCATACGCCCTCAGCTCCGGATATGTAATGGAATGGTCGCCGCCAAGCGCAATCGGCGTACATCCGTGATCCAGGATATTTTTCATATGTTCATAGATGACCTGAAACGATATTTCCGTGTATCCGTTTTTCACCGGGATATTGCCGTAATCCATTCCTTTCAGGTTTCTGATCACATAGTGTGCATCCTGGGAATAGATGCCCTTTTCATTGATCCCGGCAATACTGTGGACTCCTGCACGGATTGCCCGCGGGCCGAACCTTGCCCCTGCCCTTCTGGATGTACAGGTGTCATAGGGGATCCCCACAACACAGAAATCTTCATTGTCAAACTCTCTCTTCAACGGAATGCCGCCGAAAGACGCCATAGCAAGCCCGTATGTATTTTCGTCAATCTGCTTTCTGATTTCTTCGGGTATTGTTTCATTCCACATTTTTTGTCTGCCCCCTTACTGCTTCTTTTCCATGTATGTATATTCCCGGATTCCTGCTTTTTTCGCTGCGATCGCCGTAATAAATTCACCGACGAGTTTGTTCGCCAAAAGCTGTGTATTTTCTGTGGGGTCATAATTCGGCGCCACTTCCACCAGATCGAATCCGACAACGTCGAGTCCGGTAATCGCTGTTCTGACAAGTTCCAGTGTCTCCCAGGAAGTAAATCCTCCCGGCACCGGAGTCCCGGTTCCCGGCGCGATGGCAGGATCGACAAAGTCAATATCAAATGTCACCATAACCTTGTTGTTTCCGACCTTTTCCCGGATCTTTTTCGCCGCCTCATATACCCCCATTTTGTGAAGGTCTGTCGCAAAGATCTGCTCCAGGCCGTTCTCGTGAGCGAAATCGTAATCATGCTCGCTCTTCATAATGCCCCGCATTCCCACCTGGATGGAAGTCTTCGGATCGATACATCCTGTCAGAATCGCATTGCGGAAGGGATTGGCATGTGTGGGGAAATCCAGGGACTCCTCACCGCCCCATGTATCCGTATGGGAATCAAAATGGATCAGAGATACGGGACCATAGACATCCCGGTAAGCGAGCAGTTCCGCGTAGGTAATGGAGTGATCCCCGCCGAGCGCTACCGGAATCACGCCTGCCTCAAGGATTTTCCCGATCTCTGCCTTAATATTCTCAAAGCTCTGTTTTGTGTCTCCGTTCTGCACCTGAATGTCGCCGTAGTCCACTCCGGAGAGTGTTTCAGCGGCATACACATCCGTGCCGTATACATAGTTGATTCCACCGTATGCCTCACGGATGGCTTTCGGACCGAAACGTGTCCCCGGCCGGTTGCTGGTCAGTGTGTCAAACGGGATTCCGACCACAACATAATCTACATCTTCCAGCGTTCTCATATAGGGAAGTCTTCCGAAAGTTCCCGGCGCCACATCCATGTCACCGCTCTTTCCCGTGAGCCAGTCGGCAGGCGTATACTTCGGCTGCTTTCTTTCTTCCATATTATTGTCCATTTATCTCTCTCCTTTCCTGAACGGGAAACTGTACGGCAGCTTCCCTGCATATCCGGAACATCAGGGAGGGAACGCTTTATTCAAGCGCTTCCCTGCCCTCTTCTCCGGTACGTACCTTAATAACCTGAGCCACATCATATACAAAAATCTTTCCGTCACCGATATGTCCGGTGTGGATTGTCTTTTTGATCGTATTGATCAGCAGCCCGAGAGGCACGGTAAAGATTACAATCTCAACCTTCACTTTCGGAAGCAGATGGGATTCCAGTTCCGTTCCTCTGTAATATTCGCGGTTTCCTTTCTGCATGCCGCATCCGCTTACATTCGTCACTGTCATTCCTGTAATGTCGATCCGGTCAAGCGCCCGCATCAGTGCCTCCAGGCGGTTCGAGTTCATGATAACAACCACTTTGTGCATCCTGCCGTCGGCTTTCATATACTCCTCCGGAAGCGGTTCCTGATCATCCAGATCACTGTCAAGGTCAATCTGATCGATCAGTTTCGCAGGAGAAGGAATGGTTCCGTAATCTGCGGTCACGCCGGTATGGATCTGAACCAGCCCGTGTTGGGACTCATCCAGGCCTTTGATCTCATCCTCCTCGCTGACACGCAGCCCCATGGTCTTTTTGATAATCATATATACAATCGTCATTGAGACAAGCACCCAGAGGAAAACGACAAGTGTTCCAAGTATCTGCACCCCAAAAAACTGAAATCTTCCGGTGTGAAGGAAACCCGCTCTCAGCGAAAAGACTCCGGTCAGGACCGTGCCGAGCATTCCGCTGACTCCGTGGGCGCTTGCCGCGCCCACCGGATCATCGATCTTTAATTTCTGATCCACAAACTCCACTGCAAATACGACTACGAATCCTGCGATACATCCGATGCACAGAGCTCCGAATGCACTGACTTCGTTACATCCTGCCGTGATGGCCACAAGACCGGACAGGGCGCCGTTGATCGTCATGGTCGGATCCGCCTTTCCGTAACGTCTCCAGCTCACCATCAGCGCCACAAAGCATGCTGCGGCAGCAGAGATTGTAACATTCAGAACGATATTGCTTACCGTCTGGATCGCCTCGTCTCCGGTCAGGCTCAGTGTAGAACCTGCATTGAATCCGTACCATCCGAACCAGAGAAGAAAGATTCCCAGTGTTCCGAAAGAGATACTGTGTCCGGGAATTGCCCGGGATTTTCCGTCTTTCGTATATTTTCCGATCCTGGGTCCCAGGATCTTTGCTCCCACCAGCGCGGCGGTGCCGCCCACCACATGGACTGCCGTAGATCCGGCAAAATCATGGAATCCCAGTTCCCGGAGCCATCCTCCCTCATTCCAGATCCAGCATCCGGAGATCGGGTAGACAATGGCGCTGATCACAGCAGCGACCACCAGATAAGCGCTGAACTTCGTGCGCTCTGCCATGGCTCCTGAAACAATCGTTGATGATGTGGCACAAAACATGATCTGGAATACGAGGTATGCGTTTCCCGGATAATCCACTCTCGAGTAATCTCCCCGGGAGAAGATATCCAGTTTCCCGATAATTCCGTGGACAGCATCATTGTGCATCAGACTGAATCCGACAATCCAGAACACCAGCGCGCCGACCACAAAATCCATCAGATTTTTCATGGCGATATTGCCGGCATTTTTTCTCCTCGTAAAGCCTGTCTCCAGCATGGTAAATCCTGCCTGCATCATGAAGATGAGCACAATGGCAACCATCATCCACAATGTGTCTATTGCTGAATACATTGCAACGCCTCCTTACTCACCATCCTTACTTCAGATGTACATTCGCCACACTGAAGTTCCAGAAGAAGTTCGGACCTTCTTCATAGTCAAACCGGTCGTTGATAATATAGGTATCATTGGTCTCATAAAGCGTAACATACGGACAGTCGTCCACTGCTATCTTCATTGCCTGAAGCATCAGATCCGAACGAACCTGATCATCCGTCTCAAGGTAGGACTGATCCAGAAGGGAATCAAATTCCTCATTTGTGTAGGCTGCATAATTGGCTCCGCCCTGGTAATTACTTCCGCCCCACAGCATATTTCTCATATATCCCGTAGGATCGAGCCAGTCAGATACCCAGCCGGTATAGAGCATATCGTATACCCGATATCCATTTTCATCCGTTGTATATCCATACCGGATAGAGAATGAATCGGAATTCTGTATCTCAACAATATTCATGGTAATCGGCAGTCCGGATTCCTTGATCATGGACTGAATTGCCTCACATCCTGCCTTGTAAGTCGGAGTAGTGTACATGTTAAACTCAAATCCATCCGGGCTGTTGGACGCCGCCAGTGCCTCTGCTGCTTTTGTGTAATCCTGCTGATAGGATTCCAGAGTATCATTTGCCTCATTCCATGCATCCTCATCCAACAGGAACATACTTCTCGGAAGGATAAAGGCTCCTTGCTCTTTAGAATATTTTCCGCCGATGAGACTGGTCAACGCGCTCTTATCTATGCAGTAAGCCACGGCTTTCCTGGCATTCACATCATCAAAGGGTGCCCTTGCGGTATTAAATGCAAGGAAGGATGTCGTTGTCGCATCATAATTGGTAATCGTCATATTCTTACATGATTCATAAGTAGGAAGTGTTGCCGAAGTAAGACCTCTCGTGTAATCGATCTGTCCGCTCTGGGCCGCCAGCGCTCTTGAAGTGTCATCCGCAATCACTTCATAGACAACTTTGTCCACATCCAGGGAATCGGGATCATTCCAGTAGTACGGATTCTTCACTGTGACGATCTCAGAGCCTGAATCCCAGCTCTCCAGCATATACGGGCCGGTGCCTACGCAGGATCCGTTGATCTGTCCGTAGTTGTCGCCTTCCGCCTCTACTACCGCTTTCTCCACTACCGTACAGGGCGAAGTCGCCGGAACATATTTCCATGTGGCATCCGGCTGTTTCAGATGGACCGTCAGCGTCCAGGTATCCGGATCTGCCTCCCAGTAATCCACACTGTTGAAAAGATAACTCATGGAGTACGCCTCATTTGTGACCCGCTCCATGGAATAGAGCACATCATCCATGGTCATGTCATTTCCATCGCTGAACTTGACTCCCTCACGGATCTTGTATGTATAGGTCGTATCGTCCACCTGCTCCCAGCTCTCCGCCAGACAGGGCTCCACATCCAGGCCGTCCATGCTGAAATTCAGCAGGGTGTCATAGCAGTCGTAACTGATCAGGGTACAGGCTGATGTATTAAAATCCTTCGGATCCATGGACGGTGGTTCCGTGCCGAAGCCGATCGTAAATACCACCTCGTCCCCGTCACTTCCGGAACTGCCTCCGGATGAAGACTGTCCCTGATTTCCTGCGCCCGATGAACTGCATCCGGTGATCAGGGAAACTGCAAGTGCTGCTGCCATTAGTGTCTTTACCAGTCTCTTCTTCATAACATCCTCTCCTCTTTCATCATTTTTTCATATCCAATCGGATAGTGACATGCCACATAATGTCCGCCGCCCATATTCTTAAGTTTCGGCGTCCGGTTGCTGCAGAGTCCCTCCTTAAAACGGGGACACCTGTTGGCAAATCTGCAGCCCTCCTGTACATTTATGGCGTTCGGAATCTCCCCTTCCAGAAGGATGCGCTCCTTCTTTTCCAGAGGATGTTCCTTTGGCTTTGCCGAGATCAGCGCCTGTGTATAGGGATGGAGTACATTCTTATACACGTCTTCTGTTTTTCCCATCTCAACGATCACGCCGAGATAGACTACGGCAACTTTATCACAGACATGCCTTACTACCGTAAGGTCATGTGAGATAAACACAATCGTCTGGCCCTTCTCTTTTTTCAGATTTATCATGAGATTGAGCACCTGCGCCTGCACCGATACGTCCAGTGCCGATACCGGTTCATCCGCCAGAAGGAAATCCGGCTGTACCAGAAGCGCTCTGGCTATCGCAAGTCTCTGGAGCTGTCCGCCTGAAAGTTCTTTTGGAAGTCTGCTCAGCACATCTTCCGAAAGATTTATATAATTCACCCACTCGCTGATCCTCGCCTCCATCTCATCTTTCGACACTTTATACACCTTCCCGATCTCCCGGAAACTCGCACCGATCGTCTTCTTCGGGTTGAAGGATGCCAATGGATTCTGGAAGATCATCTGCATCTTCTTCCGGTAGGGTTTCATCTGTTTTACGGAGAGGTCGCTGATCTTCTCTCCCTCATACCAGATTTCACCGGAATCTATATCAATAAACCGCAGGAGGCATCGTCCTATGGTAGATTTCCCGGAGCCGCTCTCCCCGATGATCCCGAAGATCTCTCCTTTTCTCACCGAGAAGCTGACATAATCCACCGCGTGGAGATAACGGGCCTTCGCCTTGTCCAGCTTTCCTCCGTCCACCCGGAAATATTTCCGGATATTTTTCACTTCGATTAATTTCTCTGCCATAGACTTATTCCTCCTCCCCTTTTTCAAAATTGTGACAGGCAACGGAATGGGTTGCGCTTATCATCACATACTCCGGAAGGCTGCTTCTGCACTTTTCTGTAGCATAACTGCATCTCGGTGCAAAGGGGCATCCGGTAAACTGCTCATACAAGAGGGGCGGCGTACCCGGGATCGTCTTCATATATTCCCCCCGGTCGCTTTCCTTCGGGTTGCTCTCCAGCAGAGCCCGCGTATAAGGATGCGCCGGATGGTCGAATATTTCGAGAATATTTCCGCTCTCTACCACACGGCCCGCATACATGACGGATACGGAATCACAGACCTCCGCGATCACTCCCAGGTCATGCGTGATAAAGATAACCGATGTTCCGCTTTCCCGCTGAAGCTCCTTGATCAGATCCAGGATCTGTGCCTGAATCGTCACATCAAGCGCTGTGGTGGGCTCGTCTGCAATCAGCAGTCTGGGCTGGCAGGAGAGTGCCATGGCGATCATAATCCTCTGAAGCATTCCACCGCTCATCTCAAAGGGATACTGCTCATATCGTTTCTCCGCCGGCAGGATTCCCACCTTTTCAAAAAGTTTCAGCGTCTCCTCCCTGCTCCCCTGTTTGTCCAGACCTTTCTTTGCGCGGAGCTGCTCGGCCACCTGCTCTCCCACTTTCATAATGGGATCCAGCGCGGTCATGGGATCCTGGAAGATCATGGCAATCTCTTTTCCGCGAAGCGCGGTCATCTGCTTTTTATTCAGAGAGAGAATGTCTACCTCTCCCTCCCCGGAAGCGAAATTGATATGCCCGCCATACTCCGTTTTCTCGTCATCATGGAGTCTCAGAATCGCCTTTGTGGATACACTCTTTCCGCATCCGCTCTCACCGACGACTCCATGTACCTCACCTCTTTTTACTGTCAGATTCACTCCCTGCACTGCATAAATGATTCCGCGGACGGTCATCAGGCTGACACAGAGATCTTCTGTCTCTAAAATATTCTCTTCTCTCATGCTTTTCCCTCCACGCCTGATACATTCTTCGCTAATCCTGCTTTCTGGGGCACCAGAAATTTCTTCCGGTACTTTTTGAAAGAAGGAAGTTTTCTCTGTTCCGGATCAATGTATGCCTGGATGCCGTCGCTCAGGATATTCACAGAGATCGCAGTGATCATAACCGCCAGCGCCGGCGCTATCAGCAGAACCGGATTCAGATACAGCATATCCATGCCATCCTTCAGCAGGGTTCCCCAGTCTGCCCCCGGCGCCTGCACTCCAAGTCCCAGATAACTCAGAGTGGCCATTGCCGTGATGGCAGATCCGATATCCAGTGTAAACTGGGCAATCATTGTCGTGATAATATTGGGAAGAATATGGATAAAGATGATTCGCGCATCCGAGTATCCAAGCGATCTTGCCGCTTCCACATAAACCGCGGTCTTCTCCGTCATCATCAGTGATCTTGAAAGCTTGGCCGTCAGCGGTGTATATACAATGCCGATGGCAAGGACGCCGGAATAGGTTCCCGTTCCAAATGCAGCCACAATGATGAATGCCAGAAGCAGGCTGGGGATGGAACAGACGATATCCCAGATCCTCATGACCAGGTCATCCAGCTTTCCGCCGTAATATCCGCAGAGCATTCCGATGGGAACGCCGACGACAACCTCGAACGCTACGATCAGGATCGCATTAAATATGGAAGTCTGCGCCCCGCAGAGAAGTCTGGAAAACAGATCTCTTCCGATCCGGTCGGTTCCCAGAATATGTCCCGGACTGAAAGCCCTGGCAAGAGAAGCGTTATAATCTGTCGCCTCCGGCGAATAAGGTGCTATCACATGGGCGAAAACCGCAGACAGCAGAATAATAAGCAGGATCGTTCCGCTGACAATAACCGGTACGGTAAAAAAAGTTCCGTTATTGGATTTTCTTCCTTTCTCCTTTTTCATTTCTCTCTACCTCCCTGTTTATACATCTATTTCAGTTTCACCCGGGGATCCACAATCACATACATGATGTCCACCACGAGGCTCATAACCAGGTAAACGAGAAGCATAAACATAACCAGAATCTGTACTACCGGGAAATTATGTGCCTGTACTGCGGAGATCAGCAGACCTCCTATGCCCGGCAGTGAAAAGATCTGTTCGATCAGCACGGTACCTCCTATGGCGGATGCAAAACTCATACCTGCGACGGTAAGTACCGGAATGACTGCATTGTGAAACGCATGCTTATATGTAATCTGCCGGTCAGGGATTCCCTTCGCCTTTGCAGTCACAATATAGGGCGACTGCAACTGGGAAGTCATGCTGCTCCGGGTGACACGGCCCAGCAGTGCCAGATGCCCCAGCGCCATGATAAATGCCGGTACGCTGATCCTCTGGAAAAACTCCGCCGTATTGCTGAAGCTTCCGACAAACGAATAACCGGGTACAAACTGAACCAGTATAATCAGTACGAAGATACTGACGAGGAAGCTCGGCACACTGGAAAAGAACAACATAAATAAGGAAATAGCGGTATCGATCGGTTTATTCCGGTGAAGTGCTGCAATCACTCCAAGGATGATGGCAAACACCATACCAAGAACCGAACTGATCAGCACCAGTCCGAGTGTAACCGGGATTCTGGAAGAAATCAGTTCTCCTACATCCTGACCGCTCGTGTAGTCAATTCCGAAATTCCCGGTGACCACTCCCCTGAGCCAGTCGAAATACTGCAGAAGCTTCGGCTGATCCAGGCCATATTCCTGAATGACCCTCGCCCTTACCTCCGGTGTAGACTGTCGCTCGCCGATTATGATCGCTGCCTCATCGATGTTTGTGATCCTCAGCAGGAAAAAAATCAGAAATGAAACAATCAGCAGAATCGGAATCATCATAAGAATTCTCTTTGCGATATACCTCACGTAGTCCCGCATATTATCCTCTCCTCTCTTTTCGGGAAATAAAAAAAGGGATGGCTTTTTTGCCATTCCCTCGTTGGAATCCTGTCGTGATTCTTGTTGCTGTGCATATTACGCGCAATTTTGGAGGCTGTCAATGCTTTTTTTTAATATTTTTTATTTTATATTTTCTTAATTGACTTTTGTTCTACACAAAGGTTTATCATTGGAAATTTCACTTTCCGAGTTTTATGTCACAAAAAGTTTTACTGCTTCCGACATTCACTCATTCTGCGACATTTTCCGTTTGTCCGCCTGTTTCTGATCAGCGCTTGACTTTTGTGCAGCGCAAAGATTTAGTGTTTAGACATTATAAAAAAGAAAAGAGGTAATGAGGTACTATGAAATACGTTCCACAGAAAAAACGCAGACTTGGTCCGGCATGTACAGGCATCTCAACTTTTCTCGATCTTCCATATGCAAAGGATGCAAAGATTTTGGAAGAAATCGATTTTGCCATAGCCGGTGTTCCTTTCGACACACTGGTGACGTTCCGTCCCGGCTGCCGCTTCGGTCCCGACGCCATCCGTAATGCCTACGGGGCACAGCTTTACAGCGATGCCTTCGACCTGACTCTCTTCGACCATATACAGGGGATCGACTATGGAGACATTCCCGTACAGTGCGGATTCCCGGAACCGTCTGCCGAAAACATTACGAATACAGTGAAAGAAATGGCAGGAGCCGGAATCATCCCCGTCCTGGTAGGCGGAGATCACTCCATCGCATTTCCGGAACTTCTCGGATATAAGGAAGCCATTGGCAAAGTTGCCATCCTTCATTTTGACAGTCATTCTGATACCGGATACCATGAGATGGCACCCGATGCCCCGAGAGATCACGGCACTCCTTTCAAGGACGCCATCGAAAATGACTGCATCCTTACAGACCATTCCGTTCAGATCGGAATGCGGGGCCTTACCGGAGCTGTTGCAAAAGACTATTCTTTTGCAAGGGGATCGGGCATGACGGTCATTACCGCGGAAGCTCTTCATAAAATGGATATTTACACTGCAGCGGAAAAAATCCGCGGTATTCTGGGAGACGCCCCGGTCTTTGTATCATTTGACATTGATTTTCTCGATCCGGTTTATGCTCCCGGTACCGGTACACCGGAAGGCGGCGGATTTTCAACATGGGAGGCTCTCGAACTTCTCCGCTGCTGCCTGATCGGCAAGAATTTTATCGGTTTCGACCTTGTGGAAGTAAATCCGCAGTATGACTCCGGTGATAAGACAGCGATAGCCGGGAAACGGCTTATCTATGAATTCCTGACGCTGCTTGCCTGCAGGAAAGCCGGCATTACATCATATGAAGACTTTGGAATATAGGAGGAATACAGGTATGACAGAAACAGTAAAAAAGCAACCGGAAACCGGTTTTAATACTTATAAAAATCTTCCCTACCGGGCAGACCTTGACACCTGTGATTATGTTGTGGCAGGCATCGGATTCGACTCTGCCACCAGCGGTTCACCCGGCACACGTTTTGCCCCGGACGCCATCCGCAACTGCTACTGGAAACACATGGGATACAATCAGAATCTTGAGGTTGAGACCTCCCTTGCTTCCGGTACGGATTATGGAAATATCGAGGTAAAACACGGTTATATCCTGCCTTCTTTCCATATGATAACATCAGCTATGAAAGAATTCCTCTCTCATGGCGTCGTCACGGTAATCCTTGGCGGAGACCATTCCGTTACCCTGCCCGAACTTCGTGCCATCAAAGAATACTACGGACCGGTTGCCCTTGTACATTTTGATTCCCACAGGGACGTCCGCTGTTTCGGAACGAAATACGATCATGGAACTCCCTTCTCCCGTGCTGTGGAAGAAGGTCTGATCGACTGTGAACATTCCATCCAGATCGGAATGCGCGGCGGCTTTCACAGCAAAGAGTATTATGATTTTGCCAAAGACAGGGGCATGAAAGTCATTCATGCCTATGAGCTTCTCGATATGAAGGCAGATGCCGTCATAGACACAATACTCAAACAGGTCGGCAATGCCCCCTGCTTTCTGACCTTTGATATTGATTTTCTCGATCCCGCAGCTGCACCGGGAACCGGTACGCCGGTAGTCGGAGGTCCGGAGACAACCCTGGCCAGACAGATCATACGCGGCATTGCTTCGCTTCTTGACATCAAAGGGTTTGACATCGTAGAAGTTGCACCCGATCTTGACAGCGGCGGACTCACCTGCCAGGCTGCGGACGGCATCCTGGTAGACATGATCGGTTCCATCGCGAAGAGAAAAGAGCTTGGCACTCTCCGCCGTGGCAGCGGTGTTCCGCTTTTCCCGGACACCGAGGAAAAGACAAAAGAATTCGAAGAGAAAAATCTAGCAGAACAGGGCGATATTCCTGCTTTTCCCAGCACGGGAATCCATACTTTTATGGGCTTTCCTCATTCCAGAGATATATCCGGCGCCGATGCGGTCATCTACGGCATGCCTTATGACTGTGCCACGTCCAACCGCCCAGGGACACGTTTCGCCCCGAGAGAGATCCGGAAATGCTGGGGATTTTCCAATTATGACATTGAATTCCAGTTTAACGCCAGAGAGAATTTTACCGGAATAGATTATGGAGACTTTGATATTCCTTACCAGAATGTACACGAGACTATACTCGCCGTCACCAGTCAGCTGGATCAGATCTTAAGCGAGACAGACGGCGTTACCATCGGCGTAGGAGGAGACCACGCACTTACTTTTGCCGAACTCCGTTCCATGAAAAAGAAATACGGTCCCATGGCATTTATCCATTTCGACTCCCACACGGACACTTGGGACGCTCCCGATGGCGACGGGAACTGTCTGATCACTCACGGGACCCCGTTCCGGCTCGCCATCAACAACGGCAGCCTGGATGCCGCCCACGGCATTCAGATCGGTCTCCGCTCCGGCGGCAAAACAGATCATGACTTTGCCCTCAGTCACGGCATGAAAATCATAAAAGCACAGGAACTCCACAAGATCAGCCTGGAGAGCGCTGCGCAGCGTATTCGGGACACAGTCGGTGACTGCCCTGTTTTCGTGACATTTGATATCGATTTTATCGATCCCGCTTACGCTCCCGGCACCGGGACCCCCATTGCCGGCGGCTTCACCACCGCTGAGGCGTTAAAACTTCTGCGGCTTGCCCTTCCCGGGCTGAACATTAAAGGATTTGATCTCGTCGAAGTGGCCCCGCAGTATGATACAGGGAATATTACAACACTGGCAGGCGCACGGATTATTTCCGAATTTCTGAGCATTGCCTCATATAATAAGAATGTGCTCAAGCAGACGGTGTCTCCGCAAGGCTGAACCCCTGCGCCTGCATCCGCAGGTCTGCGCACCTGTACTTATATCCGCAGGCCTGCACGTCTGCACTTATAAAAGAAAAACGAACGATCTGCCCATGTGTACTTTCCGCGCTGTTTTAATGACAGAATTTATTTTCTTTTCATACTTGCATCCCTCCGAAGCGGTTGACAAAGGACAGCATAAGAACGTAAAATATCTATATGATTATTTTGAAAGATTTTCCTGACAGAAAAGAAAGGCAAGTACACAAATGGGCACAAGAAAAAAACAGGCAGATAACAATTATCTGATCCAGGGAACGATCCTGGCCGCAGCAGGCATCATCGTCCGCCTGATCGGACTGTTTTACAAGATCCCGATGACCCGCTTTCTCGGGGACGAGGGCATCGGCTACTACAATACAGCATACGAAATCTACAACATCGGTCTTATTCTTTCCTCATACAGTCTTCCCCTGGCGGTCTCCAAACTGATCGCTGCCAAGGAGGAAGAACACAATTACAACGATTCAAAAAGAGTATTCCACTGCGGACTGGCGATCGGAGTCTTTACCGGCGGGCTTATGACTGTCCTGCTGCTTGCAGGCGCGAACTGGATCGCCTCCGTGATCTTCAACAGCCCGGGAAGCGCTCTGCCGCTCCGGGTCATGGCTCCTACGATCCTGGTGTTTGCCGTGATGGGCGTGTTCCGCGGATTCTTCCAGGGCCGCGGCAATATGATGCCCACTTCCCTGTCCCAGGTCATTGAACAGGTGGTACATGCGGCAGTGAGTATCTGGGCGTCCTGGTACTTTATGAAGCGCTTTGCAGATATGGATAATCCGGCATCCTACGGCGCGGCCGGCGGAACACTGGGAACCCTTGTGGGCGCACTGGCGGCATTTCTGATTCTCGCCTGGATGATGTACATATACCAGAGGCATTCCCGGAAACGCCGGAGTTCTGCCCCGGCATCTTCCTACAGCGATATCATGAAGCTTCTGATCCTTACGTTTACACCGATCATTCTGAGCCAGTTTGTCTATCAGCTCAGCGGCTCTGTGGATAATTCCATGTTCGGTCTGATCATGGGAGGAAAAGGCCTGGATGAAAGCGAACGTCTTTCCCTGCTCGGCATTTACGGCGGAAAATACCGTCTTCTGACAAACGTGCCGGTGGCAATCGCCTCTTCCCTGGGCGCATCCATGATACCGAGTATCGTGACATCCCGTGTCAGAGGGGAAAAACGGGAAGTAAAGAACAAGATTTATATGACTGTCAAATTCAACATGCTGATTGCCATCCCCTGTGCGGCTGCCATGCTTTCCCTGGCAGGTCCGATCATGCAGCTTGTATTCGGAGACAGCAGAGAGATGACTGCCAACCTTCTGATGATGGGTTCAACGGCTGTAATCTTCTTCTCTTTATCCACTGTGACCAATGCGGTGCTTCAGGGCATCGACCAGCTGAGGAAATCTGTCACTCACTCGGCGATCTCCCTGGTGATCCACATTGTCCTGGTCTACATCATGCTGCAGCACCTGAATCTCGGAGTGTACGGACTTGTCATCGGCAACCTGACCTTTGCCCTGGTGGTGTGTATTCTGAACTGGATCGCCATCGGCAAGACACTGCATTACCATCAGGAAATCAGGACAACCTTCCTGCTTCCGCTGGCTGCCTCCGCAATCATGGCTGTAGCGGCAAGGCTGATTTACATGGGAATTCATGCGCTGGTCCCGTCCAATACCCTGGCAGTGTGCGTGGCGGCAGTATTCGGATTCGTCCTTTACCTGTTCCTGATCATCGCCTTTAAGACTGTAACCAGACGGGAACTGCAGCAGATGCCCATGGGAAATATCCTTCTGAAGATTCTGAGGCAGTAACATACGGCATAAACACAAACCGGGAATCCGCAAAAAGCCGGGAATCCGCCATTTTGCGGATTCCCGGCTTTTTCATTCACATATTCGTCGGTAACAAAAGCGTTATTCTGTCGCGCTCTGCTTTACTTTTCCAAGCGCCCGCACCACAGGCGGCAGAGAAATAATAATCACAGTGATAATTCCCTCAACCAGCAGATAGCTGTAATTATAGAGAATCGGGTATACCGCTGCCAGCGATTTCGGGAAGTTTTCCGGCATATAGTCCATCCAGTAGAGATATCCTCCAAGTACATGGAATACTCCCCGCGCAAACACAGCCAGTATATATCCTTTCACAAGCCCGTGTCTGCTCTTTGCGAACAGTCCGGCAAGTCCCAGCGCCGCAAAGGCAAGCACATAGTCGCAGCATACCTGGAAAAGTGACAGGACATAAGGCTCCTGAAGGAACTGAAGAAGACCGTACACAAATCCTACCATCATTCCGGTTGCCACGCCGTACCAGTTCGCCACAAGGACGATAAAAAGCATACTGCAGAGCGTCACACTTCCGCCCCAGGGCATCTTCACAACACGCACATAGGACGTGGCAAACGCCAACGCAAGCGCCACAGCACAGAATACAAGCTGCTTGGTTGTCAGTTTCTTTTTCTCGGAGTGTTTTCCTGCAAGGAATACAGCGCCGACAAACAGTGCAATTCCGACCACAGCACTCACCACATATCCGGCAGTGGTAAGTCCGCCGTCAGCTGTCACCAGAAAATCAAACATAAAAAAATCCCTCCTGTTTCTCCGACTGAAAACAAAAGGGGCTCGAAAAATAAAGATGGTTCATATCCCTACGTTGGCATTATCCAAATCAGGTTATGGGTCGAAGTTTTTAACTTCCTCTCAGCCTGTCGCACAAGCTCCCCTTGTCATCAATCATATGTAATTTTGTACCGGGTATTATAGTAAACCCGGAGGGCGGAAATGTCAAGAGGGGAAAATTGAATTGCAAAGAGAGTCGGCATAACCGCCGGGGCAGCCCATAACAAAACCGCCCCGGCGACGCAACGATATATTCTTTATTTCTTCTCCAGTATCTTCATAAACTCATCTCCGGTTATGGTCTCTTTCTCATAAAGATATTCCGAGATCTCATCCAGTTTCTCCCGGTTATCCTCTAGAATCTTCCGGGCTTTTTCATGCTGCTTCTTCACCAGTTCCACTACTTTCCGGTCGATCTCCGCCTGTGTCTCGGCAGAGCAGGTCAGTGAAGTGTCCCCTCCCAGATACTGGTTCGTCACCGTCTCCATTGCCACCATATCGAATTCCTCGCTCATACCGTAGCGGGTGATCATGGAACGGGCAAGCTTGGTTGCCTGCTCGATATCATTGGAGGCTCCGGTGGAAGAGGAATGGAACACCAGCTCCTCCGCCGCACGTCCGCCGGTCAGCGTGGCGATCTTGTTCTCCAGTTCTTCCTGGCTCATCAGATAATGATTTCCCTCATCCACCTGCATGGTGTAACCCAGCGCACCCGATGTCCGGGGAACGATAGTGATCTTCTGGACCGGAGCCGAATGGGTCTGCATGGCAGCTACAAGGGCATGTCCCACCTCATGATAGGACACAATCTTCTTCTCCTGATCCGTAAGGATGGCGTTCTTCTTCTGATACCCGGCGATAACGACTTCAATGCTCTCTTCCAGGTCCGCCTGTGTCACGCAGTTCCTCCCGGTGCGCACCGTCCGGAGCGCCGCCTCATTTACAATATTGGCAAGCTCTGCGCCGGATGCACCGGAGGCCATTCTCGCCACTTTGTTGAAGTCCACACTGTCGTCCAGTTTTACCTTTTTGGCATGAACTTTCAGAATCTCCTCCCTGCCCTTGAGATCCGGCAGTTCTACCGGCACTCTCCGGTCAAAACGTCCCGGCCTGGTCAGCGCCGGATCCAGAGACTCCGGACGGTTCGTTGCCGCCAGAATGATTACGCCGTTGTTATTCTCGAATCCGTCCATCTCCGTGAGAAGCTGATTGAGGGTCTGCTCCCTCTCATCATTTCCTCCCACTCTGCCGTCGCGCTTCTGCCCGATGGCGTCGATCTCGTCGATAAACACGATACAGGGCGCCTTTTCTTTTGCCTGTTTAAACAGATCTCTCACCTTGGATGCGCCCATTCCCACGAACATCTCTACAAACTCAGAGCCGGACATGGAGAAGAACGGCACGTTTGCCTCACCTGCCACAGCCTTGGCAAGCATGGTCTTTCCTGTTCCCGGCGGTCCCACAAGCAGAACTCCCTTGGGCATATTCGCCCCCACTTCTCTGTACTTCCCGGGATTGTGAAGATAATCTACGATCTCTGCCAGGCTTTCCTTTGCCTCGTCCTCTCCTGCCACATCCGAGAACCGGATTCCCTCTGAGGATTTGACGTAGACCTTCGCATTGCTCTTCCCCATACCGAATATCATGGAGTCCGGTCCGCCGCTTGCCCGGTTCATCAGTTTCTTTGACATATACTGCCCGATCCCCACAAAAATCAGAATCGGCAGAATCCACGAAAGAATGAGGGTCAGCCACGGCGATGTCTGTTTGACAATCTGTCCGTAAATACTGGCCCCTGAATCGACCAGTCTCTGTGTAAGATCCGGATCATCGATCATCCCGGTCTCATAGATCCGGGTGCCGTCCTTGTCTGTAAACAGGATTCTGTTTTCCTCCTGCTGGATCTCCACCTGACCGATATCTTTCTCTTCCGTCATCTTTATAAACTGTTCATACCCCACTTCAACAATCTGGCGTTCCGCGAACCAGGGCATCAGCAGAAAATTGAACAGAAGCAGAATGATCATGACGATCACATAGTAGAAAATCAGCGGTTTCCGCGGTTTCTTTATCTCCTGCATCTTCCTTCCTCCTTTGCATATGCATACTATTTCTTTCTTATATCAGGAAATAAATCATTCCACAATTATCAACTTTCATATTCTGTATTTACAAAATGCAGAATATGTCAGTATTTATTACAGATTCTCCATTCTGTAAGGATATTTTTCTCTCTTTATCCGTAGTTAATATTCTCTTTTTCCTGTAGTATAATAATGATAAAATATACTCAAAACCTTTGGAGGACCGCGTTAAGATGGAAACCATAAAAATTCTTACCACACTCAACCAGAATTATCTGCCCCGCCTTCAGGTACTTCTCACTTCCATTTATATCACCCATCCCGGGAAACCGTTCGAGATCTACCTGATTCACAACGGAATCTCCGCACCGCTGCTGGATAAGGTCGGACTCCAGTGCGACCGGTTCGGATTCGGCTTCTGCCCGGTTCAGATCGATCCCGGCTGTTTCCGGGATGCCCCTGTAACCCGCCAGTATCCCCGGGAAATGTACTACCGCCTTCTGGCTCCTCTCCTTCTACCGGGGGAACTGCACCGTATCCTGTATCTCGATCCGGATACCCTGGTCATCAACCCGCTCGACACGCTTTGGGAAACCGACCTTCAGGGGAACCTGTTTGCCGCGGCTGCACATACGGGAAAGACGGACCTGGCAAACAATATCAACCAGGTCCGTCTCGGAACAGATCACAATTATTTTAATTCGGGTGTTCTCCTCATGGATCTTAAGCAGGGACGGGAAGAAATCTCGGCAGACGGCGTGTTCCGCTTTGTCCGGGAGCATGCAAAGGAGCTTCTTCTTCCGGATCAGGACATACTCAATATCATGTTCGGGAACCGTACCCTGGAAGTGGATGACTATCTCTGGAACTACGATGCCCGCAACTACAATACTTATCTGCTCAGAAGCGGCGGAAAATGCAATATGGACTGGGTATTAAGCCACACCTCCATCCTGCATTTCTGCGGAAAATCCAAGCCCTGGCAGGCCGGATATGTACATCGTTTCGGGATACTCTACAAACACTACACACAGCTTACCCGCAGAACCGGCTTCTATCTCGCCGATACTCCGGAGTAAGCCCCCTTCCCGGCTCGCCTCAGAGGTTCGGGAAGATTTTCCCGGAGAGCAGCAGCTTCAGCTGCCGGACCAGTTCCTCCCGGTCCGTCTCCGGATTGCCCGCATACCGCAGAAGTACCCCCACCATACCGCATGCATGGAAACGGAGCATCACTTCCATATCCGCATAACTGATATTCCTGCCCGCCGGGAGATGTTTTGCCAGCTCTTTCAGGTAGACACACACCGCTTCCACAAGCATCTCCTCCACCTGCGCTCTTTTTCTTGACTCCATCAGCCTGCGCAGCTTCTGATAATTTTTTTCGGTAAACTCAATGTGTATCCGCAGTACCTCATCCAGATTCGCCGCGTCAAGGCTTCGCTCCGTCAGCCGCTTTGCCGACTGAAGGAACACCCATTCCAGTACTTCCATAATATCGTGAAAATGATAATAAAACGTCTGCCGTGAGATACCGCACTCTTCAATCAGCATTTTCACCGTAATCTTGTCGATGCTCCTGGTTTCCAGCAGCCTGTAAAATGCACCTGCTATCACTTTTTTCATATCTACAGCCATTTTCTCTCTCCTGCAATCAACTGAATCTGCCTTTTGATGTAAATATCTGTCTTATATTTTACCATGGAAAGAATTCTGTGTACACCGGAAGATTCTTCATCCCGGAAGCTGTAAAATATTAAATTTTAAATAAATTAGCACTCTTCTCTTTACAGTGCTGATAATGCGTTCTATATTAGGAGTATCAGGAGATTTCCCCGCGGGGAGTTCCTGTTCACATAGATGAAAATGAACAATATATCTGTCACAGCTGACAAGGAGGCTTTTTTATGAGATGGTTTGATTCTGATTTTGATTATGTACACGAATTTATGGAACATTGGAACAGCCAGAGAAGAAAGGTGCGCACGGCAAGCTGTATCGCCGGAATCCTTCTGATTATCGCCGGTATTCTGACAATCGTCTTTCCGGTCGGTATCTTCGCTGTCATACAGTATGTTGCCGCCGCGGCACTGATCATCCTGGGTATCTACCGCCTGGTTTCTTACGCATCCGTGACATGGCATTTTAAGGATCCCATGCTGATCGTAACGGGTATCCTTAATATTCTGCTCGGTATTCTTCTGCTGTTTATGCCTGTTGTACTGACCGTTCAGGTCATTACGTTTCTTTTTGCCTTTCTGCTGATTTTCAGCGGGACACAGAAGATTTCCTTTGCCTCACGGATGAAATATTTCCGGATCGGACATACCGGCGCCCTGACTTTCAGCGGAGTACTGGACATTATACTGGCGGTGATTTTCCTGTTTCTTCCGTTCACCTCAGCGCTGACCCTGAACTATATTATCTCCGCTTATCTGATCCTGGGAGGCATTACGCTTCTGATTGAGGCTGCGGGAATGCATAAGCTGGAATAATACGGATCTGCCACCCTTGCTTTTTCGCTCTTGCTGCGGTATACTTTATTGTGGTGTTTTTTCCCATATTTTCCGCTGAACTTCCAGAGGGAACCAGCGGTCCGGGACACCGATTCTGAAGAAAAAGAGGCGTTGCGTCATGATTCGTTTTCTGTGTATCGTTATATTTGTTGTACTGTTCCTGATTGTTTCGATTCCCATCTTTTTCGTGGAATGGATCGTCGGGAAATTCAATCCCTACGCAAGAGATATCAGTTCCCTGCGCATTGTCCAGTGGGCATTCAAAGTAATTATTAAAATGGCAGGTGTTCAGCTGACAGTCATCGGAGAGGAAAACATTCCCGATGAAGCGGTCGTATACATTGCCAACCACCGCAGCTATTTTGACATTGTGCTCACTTACGCGAGATGCAAACGCCTGACCGGTTACATCGCCAAAAAGGAAATGGAACGGTGGCCTTCCCTCTCCACCTGGATGCGCAGGCTTTACTGTCTCTTCCTTGACCGGAAAGATCCGAAAGAGGGACTCAAGATGATCCTGCAGGCCATCGAGTACATCAAACGGGGAATTTCAATATGCATCTTTCCCGAAGGTACGAGGAACACCGGCGAAGAGCTGAGCATGCTGCCTTTCAAGGATGGAGCATTTAAGATCTCTACCAAGTCGGGATGTGCGATTATTCCCGTATCCCTGAACAACACCGCCGAGATTTTTGAGAATCATCTTCCGAAAGTAAAGAAAACGCATGTGGTGATCGAATACGGAAAGCCGATCTATCCGGATCAGCTCGACAAAGACACCAAACGCCATATCGGAAACTATGTTGAAAATATCATAAAAGAAACCATACACAAAAACGCGGAGCTTATCTAAGCTCCGCGTTTTTCTTTTTCCATCACTCTTCTTCCCGCATCCCGCTCTTCGGGAAGCAGATACACACTCTCGTATATTCCTTTTCCACCGAATCCACAGAAATCTCCAGTCCCAGTCTCCGGCATAACTTTTTCGAGAGGTACAGCCCCATCCCCGTGGCATTCTTCTTTTTCCGGTCCGCCCCTGTAAATCCTTTCTCAAATATCCGCGGCAGATCCGCTTCCGGGATGCCCCGCCCGTTGTCCTCGATATAGAGGAGAACCCGGTGCGCGTCCTCCCGGGCAGAGACTGCAAGCCTTCTCCCGGGCTTTGCCGGATCACTGTATTTCACCGCGTTTTGAATAATCTGGGCAAGAATGAACCCCAGCCATTTCTCATCCGTATAGATATCCACATCAAGACCCGAAGTTTCCACCTTTATCCCCCGTTCGAGCAGATAATGGCGGAATCTTAAGACAGCGCCATGGACCGCCTCCTCCAGGGAAAGCTTCCGCACAAAATAGTCTTTCTCTGTATCCCCGCTTCTGGCATAGTAGAGCATCTGTTCCACAAGCAGGTTTGCCCGGTCCGCCTCTTTTTTCAGGGCATAATCCCTGTTGTTGTCAAAGGTCAGGGACAGAGCGCTGATGGGAATCTTGATCTCATGGACAAAGCTCTCCACATATTCCCGGTATTCTCTCTGTTCTGTCTCCAGTGCCCCGATGCGGCCGTTCATCGCCCGGCACGCTTCCTTTAAGGCATAGTAATAGGCTGCTCCGCGGATATCCCGGGGCTTTGGCAGCACCTCTGCAACATAATATTTCTCCTCCAGACCGTCCGTAAGTGCAACGATCCGGTCATACTCCTTTTTCTCCCGCATATATGTGACCACAAGCACCGCGCCCTCACACAGGACAAAGAGCCCCAGGAGAAGCACGATATAAAATCCATGAGTCTGCGAGAACATGAGTGTCATGATCACAAACAGAAGAAAGACCAGATGGAGGAGGAGCACCGATATCTTCTCCTCCAGAAATGCCAGAAAATTCACAGTCTCCAACCCTTTCCGCGGACATTTTCCAGAAGATCCGTGACACCGATCTCACGAAGCTTCTTTTTCAGTCTCGTCATATTGACCATCAGCACATTTTCATCCAGATAAAACTTCTCATTCCACAGTTGGTCGAGGAGCTCCTCCTTGCTGATGATCCTGCCATCATTCATAAAGAAATAGTAGAGGATGCGGAACTCGTTTCTCGTCAGTTCCACTTCCCGCTCCCCGCACCGCAAAATGGAGAGATGCAGGTCCAGCACGCATCCCTTCCGCTCGATCTGACGGAAATTATTGGGGTCAGTAAGGGCAAGCGCCCGCCGGATCTTCTCCGCCAGGATCAGGGTGTCATAGGGCTTGGTGATGAAGTCGATCCCACCTGCGCGGATGCTCTCCAGTTCGTCCCGGGAGGAGTCCCGGCTGGTGACGAAGATCACCGGGACCGGCTTTTCCCCGCGGATCTTCCGGCACAGTTCGTAACCGTCCTCAAAGGGAAGCCCCACATCCATGAGGATGAGATCCGCCGGAAGCCTGCGGACCTCATCTGTGATATGTTCAAAGTCATCGGGCTGTGCGGTGTCGTAGCCCAGCGTTTTCAGAAACCGTGCCAGTTCGCCGCGCAGCCGTTTATCATCTTCTATGATCACTATAAGCACTGTTGTTACACCCTTCCCTCATCCACATTTCTCTTGAATCCCACATACGCCGCCAGGAAATACACCCCATACACAATCAGGAAAACCGCAAGCCCGCTGAAAAAGTATCCCAGATACGCATATCCGTTCGGCAGGATTACCTGGTAGAGCCGGTTGATGGACGTGAGCACGCAGAAGCTGATGACCACCGGGATCACCACCGGAAGCCCGAAGAAGATCCCGAGCTGTTTGAGGATCGTCCGGTGCAGCGCCCCGTCTCCCACACCCAGTCTGCTTAAGACTGTATACCGGTAACGGTACTTCGAGGCGTCGCTCAGCGACTGGATCGCCAGAATCGTCCCAACTGTGGAGATGAAGATAAAGGCAATGTAAAGGCAGATGGAGGAAACCATGGCCACCATCGTATTGCTCTCCTCCCTTGCGGCTCCTCTGACCTGGAAACGGTAAAACTGCTCATGCCTGTCCCCGTTTTCATCCGTCCGCACAAGATGCCATGCCATCCGTTCCCGGAGCTTATCCCGCAGGGCCAGTGTTGTCTCTTCCTTCGTATCCACGATCAGATGAGACTCTGCCACTTCCAGTCCCTCCGTACACTCATCCGGGAGCACCAGGACAAAATACCCTTCGTTGGATATACTGTACCAGTATGTCCGGCTTTCGATCTCCCGCTGGGAAAGTCTGGTCCCGTCCGCCAGCGTGATCTCCTTCAGGCTGTCCTCATTCTGGAACAGATAGATCGCCGACGCCCCCACGGTCAGGATATACTCGTCCCGTCCAAGATCCACGGGATCCATTCCCCGCAGGGTCCGCATCTTATTATAGTCTCTCTCCCGGATCACAGTATCAAAATCGGTATCCGATCCATCGAACGGGATCAGAGCGCGGAACTGCCCTTTCGGCTCCTTATAAATATCAAAGGCAAATATCTCGTCAATGGTATAGTCTTCCTCAATGACGGCAATATAATCGTCAAATACCTCCGGGTCATCGAACACACTGAAATCATAAGGCGCTTCGGAATCGATCATGTACTCGTACATTCCTTTGGTGATATAGGAGATGTTCATGGCGACCAGTGTCAGCATGATCAGCATGGCCAGGGTTCCCATGGTAAAGCTCATGCTCCTCACCTTCGAGGAAAATGTGCGCGCCACGAACAGGTTATCCTTTCTGTACCTTGCCTTTTTACTTTTCAGGACCAGAGACAGAATCATGTCCGGAAGTGTCATGGCAATCCCGTAGATTCCCACGATCATCATAAGGATACTGAGCATCAGACAATACATCGTCTCCTCTGCCCCGGAAACGGAAAAATCAAAACGGGAATCCCAGAGAAACAGCCCTCCTGCGGTGACGATAATGCTGAGCACACAGATCAGAGCGCGGTATTTTTTCGAGGCGAGCATTTTCTTCTCGTTCCGGTTCTCGTAGTAGAGGAAGCCCTGAATCGTCATTTTCCGCATCCGCCGCACCATACTGAAAAGAACCAGTACATAGATCACAGCAAAATAGATCCCCAGAAGGCGCACCGCACCCCAGTCGAATCCAATCAGCAGCAGATCCTTAATCCCGAAAATCCCCGTGATGACAAAGGACAAGAACTGGCTTGCCACCCATCCCGCCGGAATGGACAGAATCAGCGCCGTGAATCCCAGAAGCACATTTTCCATGAGAAACATTTTCGCAATATCTCTTTTCCGGATTCCCAGAAGCATATAAGTTCCGAACTCCCTGCTCCGTCTGCCGAACATGAACTTTGCGGTATAATTAATGAGAAAGCAGACTACAAAGATAATGACCACATTCACAAACTGCATGATTATCTTAAATGTATTCATCCCATAGGACAGTTCTGCCACAGCGTCTGATCCCGCCACCAGGCTGAACGCAAAGATCAGGGAGAAGGACAGGGTGATGGTGATCAGATAGATCACGTAATCGCGGATACTCCGTTTTGCATTGCGAAAGGCGAGTCTACTTAACATCTTCCAGATCACCTCCGAGCAGTGTGAGAATATCCAGGATCTCATTGAAAAATTCCCTGCGCGTCTTATTTCCCCTGCGGATCTCGTTAAAGATCTTCCCGTCTTTCAGAAACAGGATACGCCCGCAGAAGGAGGCGCTGAACGAATCGTGGGTGACCATCAGGATCGTAGCGTTCATCTTTCTGTTCATGTCCGCCATCGTCTCCAGAAGAAGCCGGGACGAACGGGAATCCAGCGCGCCGGTGGGCTCGTCCGCAAGGATCAGCTTCGGCTCGTTTACAAGCGCCCTGGCACAGGCGCATCTCTGCTTCTGCCCGCCGGACACCTCGTAAGGAAACTTTCCCAGGATATCCCCGATTCCCAGTTTCCCGGCGATGTCCTGCACCCTCCGGCTGATCGTCCCGGAGTCCGCCCGGTTGATGATCAGCGACAGCGATATATTTTCCTCGATGGTCAGCGTATCCAGAAGGTTGAAGTCCTGAAAGATGAATCCTAAGTTCTCCCTCCGGAAATCCGCGAAATCCTTCTCCTTTATAGCCGTGATGTCCTCTCCGCCGATCACGATATGCCCGGATGTCACAGTATCGATCGTGGAAATACAGTTGAGCAGCGTGGTCTTCCCCGAACCGCTGGCTCCCATGATCGCCGTAAATTCCCCCTCGTCCACACACATGGAAATGCCGTCCACCGCTTTGGTGATATTGCCTCCCGTTCCGTAGTACTTCTTTACCTGTTCCAGTGTCAAAATGTGTTCCATAGATGCTCCTTCCCTGCCGGCATAACACTTCATAAGCTGCTTATGAAAGAATTATATCAGCAGGGGAGGGAAAATACACTTACAGTTTTGTAAGTGAAATATGAACGCTTCGGTTTATTCATCAAACACTTTGCTGTCTGCAATACATTTCACAGCGGAAAGCGCATCCTCATAACTGACTTTCTCCTCTAACAATTTGCTTGTAAGAACGTTATAGTCTTCTTTGTAAACATTCTTTTCCATTATCTCATTCAACACTCCCGTCACATTCACTCCTGTTGTTGCCGATGGGCAGATATTTGTTTTTGCACGAACCTCACGGACTTCTTTTACAAGAGAACAAAATGCACTGTCCAACGCAGAATCATACGTCAAATCATAACGATTATAATCTCTCCTGCTCCTGATATCCTCTATATTTGGTATGGTCATTCCCAGTTCATCAGCGATATCTGTAATTCCATATTTCAATTTTCGCTTATTGCCCTGTGATAAAGTGCGGTCGATCGTAATATCAATATCCTCGGAAAACCGGGATATCACCCGATGGCACTTCTGGAGCGAAGTTCCTCCCTTAAATACAGGAAAATCGAACTGCAAAGACAGCTTTCTCAGCACCATTGTCACATAATAATCTTTTTCTATAATCTCTGGCTCTAAACCAGTCTTATATACAGCCAGATTAACAGCCTCGATAAACTGTTCCCGCTCCTCATGCAAGTACACCATTTAACAGCCTCATTTCATACATATTTTTATAGATCTTATCCGGATAATAGGGCAGGTACTCTTCCAACTGGCTGAAACGGATCTCATATGCTTTCATATAGGCTGTGATCCGTGCAAGCTGTTCATCTTTTCCCCTTTCAGCATAAAAATCTATGTCTTTGATAAGATCAAGCAACTGCATCTGACGGAAGTTATCTTCTGTCACTTTCACCCTCGGTTTTCTTAGTATTATCAATGAAGAGGCAAGCCTGACCTCCCTGTAGTCATTCGTCGCCTTATTGGTAACAACCTCACAACTCGCCGGCACCTGTGAAGTAAGTCCCATCTGGTTTGCGAATATTCCCCCACTGATATAACCGCATCTTTGACCGTCCTCTTTCAGATATTTCTGTTCGATCACTTTATCTCTGGAAAGTTGGGAACCGGACTTAAAAACAGATTTCTTCGGTATAAAATAGATACCTGTATCATATCTTTTTAACCTTCCCGCATCTGTCAGTTTTTTTACCTGCTGCCTGATACTGTTCATCGACATTCCTTCATACTGTATCTCCGAAATAAAAATCGGCTCGTTTTCTCCATATGTTTCTTTCAAATATTCATACAGCATCTGCTTTCCTTCTCTCTGATAATGTTTTTATAGTCTCTATCTTCGATTTTATTTTATCTTTTTAGCAGTTCTTTTGCAACTACTATTTTACAGATACTCCTCAACTAATATCAGTACGCTTTCCTGTCGCTATAAAGCTCGCTCCCCGATGCACACAAATTCGGGAGCGCAGAAAATTCAGCGCTCCCTCAGATATTCCTTCAGCAGGAAGGTACAGAAATACGGAAATGTATAAATTCCGTCACTGTATCCGATATTCCCCTCGCAAAGCTTTATTCCCCAACGGATATCTCCGTACTTCTCACTGTCAATCAATGTGCGCAGAGACTTCGACCTGCCTCCTGACGCTTTTACCTCAACAGGGACAAGATTTTCCCTTGTCCTGACAAAAAAATCTTCCTCCAGCGTAGAGTCTTCCCTTTTATAATAATAGAGTCCATACCCCGCTTTTACCAAAGCTTCTCCGACAATATTTTCGTAAAGGGCACCCTTATATACTCCCAGGTTCCGGTTGGCGCGAAGATCGTCCTGAGATTCATCGTCCAGCATCGCAACCAGAAGACCGGTGTCCTTAAAATACAGCTTAAATTTCGTATCATCATAATTTCCCTTCAGAGGAAGCTCAGGAAAACCAAGGCAGTAACAGATATTGACCACCCCTGCATCAGCAAGCCACTCAATACAGCCTCTGTAATCCTTAAATCTTGCTCCGCGCGCCACTCTGGAAAGCTGAAATTTTTTATTGTCTCTGGCGAGCTGAGGGGCGATCTGGTTAAAAACATTCAGAATCCTTGTCTGATCCATCCCTTCCGCATACTTTCGGATATCTTCTTTATAATCGGCAAGCAGTTGTCTTTGCAGATCCAACGTTCCTTCAAAGGTCCCGTTTTCAATATACTGCTCCACCACAGCAGGCATACCTCCCAGTATACAGTAGTCAAGAAACAGCCCACGGCAGACAGACATTGTCAATTCACTGAGTGGCTTTTCTTCCTTCATATGTGCCAGCAGATCTTCGGCAAACTCTTTTCCATAGCCTTTCGCCCACAGAAATTCCTCAAAATCCATGGAATTCATCTCGTAATCAGTCTTATATCCCACGCTGTTGCTCTCGATCTGTCTGTAATTAATGCCCAGAAGAGAACCGCTGCAGATCACATCATATCTCCCGTCAAGCTTGAAAAATTTCAGAGACGTTGCAATGTCCGGCATCTCCTGTATCTCATCGAAAATGAAAAGTGTCTCATTTTCAACAAAACGCTTCGACGGATCAATCCTTGAGATGTTCTTTATGATATCAGACGTGCTGTATCCATCTTCCAGTATCATCTTATATTTGGGTTCCTCAACAAAATTAATGTAAATAACCTGCTGATAGTTTTCCCTGCCAAACCTCGTGACAGACTCCGTTTTTCCCACCTGCCTGGCGCCTTTTACGATCAGCGGTTTTTTGCCCGGATCAACTTTCCACTCCATAAGGAACTCATCAATCTTTCGCTTAAGATATTTCATGATACCACTTCCTTTCGATGGTAATATTATATCCCTCTGTTTTCGTGATATCAATCTGTATTACAAAAAAATGAGCGAACTTTTTATCAATATTACATTTTTATGAGCGATTATTTTTAAAAAAATACATTTTTTACAGCGAATAAATGTCCCTGCCCGCATCATCCCTTAGCGAATCTGTTCTAAAAAGCTCTCCCCGTCGCCACAGTACTCTGTTCCCAGCATCCTGCATACCGTCGCCGCGATATCTGCATAGCTGCCTCTTATCCCCAGATCCACACCATTTTTGACCGGTTTTCCACAACAGAGGATCGGAACATACTCCCGCGTGTGGTCTGTTCCGGTGAATCCCGGATCGCACCCGTGATCCGCCGTGATCATCAGCACATCTGAATCCTGCATCTTCGGAAGAAATTCATCCAGCCTGCGGTCAAAGGCGTTCAATGCCTCCGTATAGCCCTCCACATTCCTGCGGTGCCCGTAGATCATATCAAAATCCACCAGATTGACGAAGCACAGTCCATGGAAATCTTCATCCAGGAGCCGGATCGCCACATCCATATTTTTCTCATTTCCCTCATTGGGGAACGTCTTTGTAAGACCTCTTCCGGCAAAGATATCGTAGATCTTTCCCACACCGATCACATCCCGTCCGGAACTTTTCAGCATATCAAGCATGGTATCCCGGGGCGGTTCCAGGGAAAAATCATGGCGGTTCACTGTCCTGGTAAAATCAGGAGCTTTCCCCACATAGGGTCTTGCGATCACCCGCCCCACCGCATAATCTCCGGTCAGCAGTTCCCGCGCTGTCCGGCATCCCGCATACAGTTCCTCAAGAGGTATGACTTCCTCGTGGGCGGCGATCTGAAACACACTGTCCGCAGACGTATAGACGATCCACTTTCCTGTCCGCATCTGTTCCTCGCCGTAGCGCCGGATCATCTCTGTCCCGGATCCCACTTCGTTGCAAATCACGCCTCGCCCGGTCCTTGCGGCAAATTCGTCCAGAAGTTCTTTGGGAAATCCATGGGGAAATGTAGGCATGGGCTTCGGCGAGATCACGCCCGCGATCTCCCAGTGCCCCATGGTTGTATCCTTCCCCGCGGACTGCTCCCGGAGCTTGCCGAAACATCCCGTTACCGCGGCAGACTTTTCTTCTTTCCCGAAGTCAGCTCCCCCGTCAAACCGTCCTGCTTCTGCCTCATTCATCTCTGTCGCTTTCTTCTCTGCCGGCGCCAGGGCTGTCCCGGAGATCCCGCTTTTTTCAAATGAAGTTCCCTGTATCCGGTACAAGCCCATCCGCTCCATATTCGGCACATGCAGCTTTCCGCTTCTCACACAGGAGCCAAACGTATCACTCCCCACATCTCCAAACCGCTCCGCATCCGGAGCCCATCCAACTCCCGCACTGTCAAGCACGATCAGAAAAACTCTCTTTACTTCCATCCGTTCACCCATCCTTCCATCATCTCAAACTTTTCCCACTTTCCCTGCCTGAGCCAGTCGCCCCGGCCGTTAGGGTCCGTGTTGCCATGAAGGCCCGTAGTGAAACGCCGGTCCTTAAGCCGCGTCCTTTGCGGCTTTAGTACCGCTGCGTTTCACTCCCGAGCGCAAGCGTGGCCGCCAGGGCAATACGGACCCTAACGGCCAACCGACTCCCCAGGCAGATCACGCCTCCAGCAAAGCAAGAATATCCTCTCTGCTCATTCCTGCCAACTGTCCGGTCTCTCCGCCGATGATCTGATCCGCCAGATCCTGCTTCGTCTCCTGGAGCTTCTGGATCTTCTCCTCGATTGTATTCTTGGCGATCAGCTTATATACAGTAACCTTCTTCGTCTGACCGATCCTGTGTGCCCGGTCTGTCGCCTGGTTCTGGACGGCCTGGTTCCACCAGGGATCATAGTGAATCACCACGTCAGCCCCGGTCAGGTTCAGCCCTACTCCCCCCGCCTTGAGCGAGATGAAAAAGACCGGTACGTCTCCTTCGTTAAACATCCTCACAAGACGCAGCCTCTCTTCTTTCGGCGTGCTCCCTGTGATCACATAATATTCTATGCCTTCCTTATCCAGTTCTTTCTCCAGAATCTCCAGCATGGAGGTAAACTGGGAGAATACGAGCATCCTGTGTCCGCCGTCCATGGCGCTCTGGATCAGCTGTACACAGGCGTCCACCTTCGCCGCCTCCCCGCAGTAATTCTCAAAGCACAGCGACGGCGCACAGCAGATCTGACGCAGCCGGGTCAGTTCCGCAAGCACCTGGAAACGGTTTTTGTTAAACTCCTCTTCTCCCTGCCCTGCAAGCGTTTCCCTCATATGGAGAACCTGCGCATCATACAGATTCTGCTGTTCTCCCTCGAAACGGACGTAACGGATCTCCTCCAGTTTTTCCGGCAGATCCTTCAGCACATTCTCTTTCAGGCGGCGCAGAATAAACGGCCCTGTCATTTTCTGCAGGCGCGCCACCACTGCCTGGTCCTGATTTTTCACAATAGGTGTCTCGATCTCTCTGCGGAATACTTCATACCCGTACAGGAATCCCGGCATCAGATAATCAAAGATACTCCACAGTTCACTGAGCCGGTTCTCAATAGGCGTACCGGTCAGGGCATAGCGGATCCGGCTCTTTATCACTTTCACCGCTTTCGCCGCAGCCGTGGTATGATTCTTGATGTACTGAGCCTCGTCAATAATCTGATAGCGGAACTCCTTATCTTCATAGAAAGAAATGTCTCTCCGCAGCGTATCATAAGATGTCACCAGAGCGTCATATTCCTGATACTGTCCGATCTTCTCCCGACGCTCTTCCTGGTTTCCCGCCACAACGGCAACAGACAGCTCAGGCGCATAGCGGTGGAACTCTTCCTCCCAGTTATACACGAGGGCTGCAGGAGCAACGATCAGCGCGCTGCCGCCTCTTCCCTCCAGCTTTGCCGAGAGCAGAAGTGCGATTGCCTGGAGCGTTTTTCCCAGACCCATGTCATCCGCGAGGATTCCGCCCAGATTCCATTCTTCCAGGGTACGCATCCATTTAAACCCGTCTTTCTGGTAGTTCCGCATAATATCCGAGAGACTTTGGGGCTCCTCAAACTCCGAGTCATCGATGGTCTTGAATTCCTTGACCATCTCCCGGAAATGACTGTCTCTCCTGCTGTATATCTCATCGTTCTCCGCAAGCATCCGATCCAGATACAGCGAGCGGTACAGGGGAATGTTGACCTTACCTTTTATCATATCCGCAGGCTTCAGGTTCATCGCTTCGATCAGTTCTTCCAGTGTTTCAACAGACCCGTCTTCCAGACCCACATAGCTTCCGTCTTTCAGCCGGTGATATTTCTTTTTCACCCGGTAACTGTGGAGAATATCCATCAGCTCTTTCTGGTCCAGACCGTCTGCGGACATCTCCAGTTCCAGAAGCCCGCCGGACACTGACACTCCGACCCTCGCCTTTACTTTCCGGATCACCCTGCGGCTTAAGAAACTGTCCGTACACCTGACCTCGCCAAGTCCGAGCAGCGTTTCCACTCCTTCCGTCATTACCCGGTAAATTTCTTCTTCATCTCCGCCTGTGCACAGAGCGTCTCTCTCAGGATCCAGATACGGCATCCAGCTCATAACCCGGTTTAAGATTTCCGCTTCTCTTTCGATATCACGGTACTGCTCCTCCACACTGCCCTGCTGCAAACTCTCTACCACGGAAAATTCCCGCTGCGCATATCCGGCGAAAATTCTGCAGAACACGTCCCCTTTATCGGCGTCCAGATAAAAGGTAAACTTAGTCTCCGGTGTCAGGTACTGGCGGATCTTTTCCGGATCGTGTTCCTTCACCCGCGCAATCTCCTCCAGATTTGGAAGAACATCGTAGTAAAAGGTATTCAGATGATTCCTTCCCACATGAAAACGAATGTGCCCGTGCTCTTCCTGATCCCGAAGCGCTCCCAGTTTTTCTGAAAAACCGCTGTCCGCCCTGTTCAGGAATCCATCTTTGATATAGTAATCGGCTTTCATCCCTGAATACAGCTCCGGCAGCGAAATATCCACGGAGACGCCATGGAATTCCCCGGAATCATCAAAAGTCTCTTCCGAGATATCCGCCGTGATCTCCGGATTCTTCACCCGGGTTTTCAGCGTGGTCTGATGTTTCTTTGTCCCCCGGCCTCCGGTTCCGCTGTCATACAGCACCTCTCCGTTTTCAGCAGCCACATCATAAAATTCATCCAGGCGCCATCCGTACAGATCGATCTTCTTTCCGCTTACCGATTTCCAGTCATCATAATATCTGGTTCCCTCCATCCTCGCTTCAAACTGTTCATCCTCTTTTACCGCATTTGTAATAAAACCGATCCAGCGTTTTCCCTCCTCGGTAAAATTGGAAATTGCGTGATTATAATTCGTTGAGGTCCCGTAAACCGCATCTTCTGCATTTTTTACATGCTCACAGAATTCGTCCAGATCTTTCACAACATACAGCTTCTCATTTCCAACCCGGAAAGATGCCTCCAGCGTATTCCACCCCCGGGTCAGTTTCGCCTCTATCCTGAGTTTTCCCTGTGCCCCGCCGGGTTCTTTCACAGGGCTGCGGCGCCCTCCGAGGGCTTCCAGTACCATCCTGCCCTTCAGATCCGTTGCATCTGCCAGGTTGTGGGACGACAGATATTCTTCCAGTGCATCCATGAGAGCAGCAGAATACTGGCAGGTACTCTTCCAGTTGGATGAAAAGCTGTAAAACATCCGCGCGCACTGGCGGCATCCGCACCGCATCCGGACAGCCTCCGTACGCGAGAACTGCATAATCTGCGTAACCTCGCCCCCGCCATCTCTGGTAACTGCATGGATTTCCCCGCAGATTTCCCCATCAATCCGGTCATATCCTGCGTGGACATCCGTTATCTCCACCGCGCCGTTTTGGAAGAGCTGTCTCCCCTTTTTCAATGACGAAGCGGGAAATTTTACTGATTTACGGATCTTTCCGACATCAAAATACTGATAGTGTTCCAGGCTGGAGATACTGTAAGTACTCTGCTGGATATCCTCATCCTCCCACGCCTCTCCAAGAAGGGTATATCTGCGGTTTTCCTCTTCCTCCTTCTGCCGCTCATCGGCTCTGCGCCGTGCTTCTTCTTCCAGCCTTTTCCGCTCGGCACGGCGCGCCTGTTCTGCAGCTTCTCGCTCTTCCTGTTCCCGTTTTTTCTCCTCCAACCTGGCCGCTTCCTCCGCTGCCAGCCGCTTCCTCGCCTCCTCTTTCTGCTGCTTTTCTATTTCCCGCTGCTTTCTCTCCTCCTTTCTTTTCTCTCTTACCAAACGCTTCCGTTCCCTCTCTTCCTCTTCCCGGATCCGCTTCTTTTCCTGTCTGGCTTTCTCATCCTCAATTACATAGAGCAGTGCAGCCATATGTCCGCACAGTTTCCTGCTCTTCGCCACGGGGCAGTCACATTTTCCCCTCTTCGGTCTGCCGTCCTGCAGCGTGATTGTCACTTCATGCCTCTCCCGGTCAAGTACCGCGGCCGAATATACGTCTCCCGCCTTCTTTAAGTCCGTTACACGGTGACTTTGATAGGCAGTTTTTCCTTTCTCCAGTGCTGTATCCTGAAACATTTTCTCCCATGCGTACATTATCGGAGCCCTCTTTTCTTATCTCTTTCATAAATCACTTGTATTTACCGCTGCGCGGCACTGTATTCAGTATAGCACGCATGGGGAAACGGAAAAAGAGGGGAAAAACATTTTCCCCTCACCAGTAAAGCTCCCAGTCCGTTGTCAGTCTGGTCAACAGTTCCATATTTAAGCGCTCCCGCAGATATTACTTCATCAGCCAGTCCAGGACGTAGAGCTGCCGGATCCCGTTATGGGATATCATCGGACCGTAGTCCATCGTAAGCAGATATTTCGGATTATGATCGTTAATCGCATTCAGCGGTGCCAGTTCCCGGTCCAGAGCATATGGGAATGAACTGTTATGAATAATACAAAAAAAGACTGGTCTCCGGGTATCATCCCTGAAAACCAGCCTTGATTTTTTAACCTGTCAATTAGTCCTGAACGTACGGCATCAGTGCAATGTGTCTTGCTCTCTTGATTGCTACTGTAAGAGCTCTCTGATGCTTTGCACAGTTTCCTGTGATTCTTCTCGGAAGGATCTTTCCTCTCTCGGAAACATACTTCTTTAACTTTGCAACGTCCTTGTAATCGATCTCGTTATTCTCTTTACCACAGAATACGCATACTTTTTTTCTTCTGCGTGCCGGGCCTCTTCTCTTGAAGCCGCCTTCTGGTTTGCTTCCCTTTTCGTAAGCCATGATGGAATCTCCTTTCACTTAATTTAAGTGCTTTCGGTCTAGTTGAACGGGAGCTCCTCATCGATACCATCCGGGATATTCATGAAACCGTCCCCTGCGTCAACGCTCGGTGACGGAGCGGGTGCGCTCTGGCGCTGGAAGGAAGCTCTGTTCGCCTCGCTCTCAGCTCTGCTCTCAGCAAATTCCTGTTCCTCAACGATCACTTCCGTCGTGTAAACTTTCACGCCGTCCTTGTTCGTATAGCTTCCTGTCTGGATGCGTCCGGAAATGGATACGCGCATTCCCTGACGGAAATATTTCTCAGCGAACTCAGCAGAACGTCCGAACACAACACACGGAATGAAATCCGCTGTCGGCTCTCCGTCTCTCTTGAATCTGCGGTCAACAGCCACCGTGTATCTCGCAACGGCTGTCGCGCTGTCGCCCTGTGAATATCTTACTTCTGGATCTCTTGTCAACCGTCCTACTAAAACAACCTTATTCATATATACCTCTTTCCGCTTATGCTTCCTGTTTCACGCATAAATATCTGAGCACGTTGTCCATAATGCGGATACGCTGTTCCACTTCGCCCGGAACTGTACTCTCAGCCTCGAAGTGTACGAAGTAATAATATCCTTCTCTCATCTTCTGGATTTCGTAAGCGAATCTTCTCTTGCCCCACTCATCAACGTCTGTCACGTTGCCGCCGAAACGTGTGATCAGTGCTTTCACTTTCTCGATTACGTCTGCTCTTGCTTCGTCTTCGAGTTTTGCGCTCACAACAACAGCTAATTCATACTTATTCATGTTCTTGCACCTCCTTATGGTCTCTGGCCCCTGTCCTTCACAGGAGCAAGGAATTGGATCATTTGTTGTTTCCAACAGTATGTCACGGTTATCCATGATACCATAACGAGACGCAAGTTTCAAGCTTTTTTCGTAATTTGTCTTGTATTTTTTTCCACCAGTTTCCGCGGCACCATAATCTGGTGGCCGCACCCCATGCATTTGAGACGGAAATCCGCCCCCACGCGCAGGATCTCCCACTCCTGGCTTCCGCAGGGATGCGGTTTCTTCATCCTGATAACGTCTCCTACGTCGAATCTGTCTGCCATTTCTTCATTCCTTTCCAGCAATCCTGTTTCCTTCCAATCCTGCTCCTGCCGTTTCATCCCTGCTGTCTCGTTTCTGTCTGCAAATGCGGATCCCTCCGGCTTAATCCTCCGCCGTCAGAACGCCCTGCACGAGGAAACGCTCCGTCTCCGCCCCGTTGGTACAGGTTGAAAGGCTCACGATCCTGGACTGTGCATTTACCTCCACCCCGGTATCGTACAGGGAGGAACTCTTACACAGCTGCAGATATTCTTCAAAATCCGCGTCCGACGCATAAGTGATATTGTAGTTATCCGCCGTCTCATCCACAACAGAGGCTGCAAAGATCGTATAGGTCCTCACCTTGCCGTCCGGTGTATATATGTAGAAATACGGATTTTCCTCATAGAACGACTGGTCTTCATATTCCAGAAGCTTTGAGAACATCCTGCCGCTTACCCGGAGATTATGACCGTAAACAAGGGTATTTCTGTCGGAGAAATCCGAACTGCAGCGCATATCCACAAAGATTGTTCCCAGCTTATTGTCATTTGCAGAAAATGATTTCGTCAGATACTCCTTATTATCCGCACTTTTGACAACCGGATAACTGATCACCGACGGCTCATCGAAACGGATCCATGCAACTGTATCCGGGTTTTCCTGCAGAAGTGCGTCAAAATCCACACGGAATCCCTCTCCGTCGCTGCCTTCCGTGATAGCATATTCCTTGATGGCGTCATATTCCTCGCTTCCCGTATAATATGGGACGAGCATCATGACAAGCTGATAAAGGGAGAAAACGAATACGCATACCGCAACAATAAGAACTGTTGTCGAGATGATATCAAAGCCCGCCCTTTTTCTTGCTTTCGCGCTCTGCGCACCTCTGCTGCGTCTTCCCTTTACCGCGCTTTTGTTCTTCGGTCTGCTCCTTCTTCTGCGCCTGTGCGCGGTCTGCTTCCCGGGCTCCCTCCCGGTCAGCTTCTTTTCGTCTCTGTCCATCTTTCCATGCCCTCTCTATTCTCCCGGCTGCTTATCCCCCGTCCGGCCGCCCTTTTGCGCCTGAAAACGCTGTGCCGGGCGGCATCAGAAACCGAGATTTTCATCCACCAGTATGATCTTGAATCTCTTCGGAATCCTGCTGAATCTGGTAATCATAATCTGACAGCAGATGCAGTCCGGACTCTTGCAGTCAAAGCAGCTTCCGTTTTTCACACAGGGCGTGTCGATGCCGAACCTCTGTGTATTGATCGGCGCGGCTTCATTTCTGGCGCGGTGCATCGCGTCCTCCTCGGTCTTGACGATCTTGTTCATTCCCACGATCAGAAGAACATTTTTCGGGCCAAATGCATAAGCCGCCACACGGTTTGCATTTCCGTCGATATTTACAAACACGCCGTCCTCGCTCATGGCGTTGACGCTTCCCAGGAACCAATCGCATGTAAATGCCTTCAGAGCGATCTCATTCTTCTCCTCCGGAGTAGACGCCTTATCCCTGTCATAGAATACATAATTTCCGGAACAGACAGCATCGATCAGCCCCACTTCCCGCACCGATGCGGAACCGCCCATATTGATGGTGCTTCCCTCCGGGATCAGTTCCAGAGCCTTCTTTACCGCCTCTTCTTTTGTCGCTGCATAATACGCTTCCATATTGCGGGATTCCAGTGCCTTTACCACGCGTTTCCCGAGCGCTTCATTTCTCATTGTCCTGACATCCATGTTATCAACCTCTCTTCCTGTCTGGAAATTTTGCCATGGTTCTATTCTAGCACACTCTTTTCCGGAAAGAAAGAAGTGCTTATTTGATTCCCTGGTTCAGAAGCCCCTCGGCTTCATCCATCTCGCCCAGGATCTCCTGCTGCCGGTCGTCGAACAAGAGACCTTTGTTGTAGCGGTAATACATATCGCTGCCGTTTTCCCGGATAAACCAGGTACTGAAATAATTTGCATTGAGTTCTGTCACAAAGGCCACCATCTCCTGGCTCTCTCCGAAGGTTTCCTCCAGGAACCGGAACGCATTCTCAAGCATTTCCGCGGTCTTCTGCTTGAGTTCATCCAGTTTGCCCGTCTCTCCGGCAAACATGCGGCGCACCTCGTCCAGCGCCGAATCGCCGATGAACAGCTCTCCTTTCAGTTCTGACGTAAACCGTGTCAGTGCCTCCGTCACTCTGCGGAATATATGCTCCTGTTCTTTTGTCAGAAGTTCCGACTTTTTCTGCTTCTCCAGATCTTTCTCCGCCATGATCCGCACGTCGTCCAGCATCATCGTGGCCCGGTTCTCCCGGTAACAGATCAGGTATTCATACAGCCTGGACACATAAGCATCCATCCGGTAGCACTCGGAAAACATTTCCCCCAGTTTCCCGTTCAGCAGGCTGATAATGCTCAGATGCTCGTCAAAAGACGCAGTCCTGATCTTCGCTGCAGCAGCGTCCTCCCATTTTCCTTCCAGAACGTCGCCCACACTGTAGTCCTTCTTATATTTATAGTAAAGTTCCAGATAATTTGCAAAATCTTTCGCCACTGTCGGATGCTGCAGATACTGGTACGCCACATCCCGGTCCACGGTTTTGCCCAGCAGTTCATACACATAGATCAGTTCCGAGAGGTCTTCCCATCCCCTTGCCGTCACAAACTGCTTCCCGTCCACGGTATTCTCGATGCGGTAGAAGTTCTCCCGGCGCAGCTCCAGGTAGGAGATCACTGCGGGATGAATTCCCTGCCGGTAGGCATATTCCTTCCAGACCGGGAAATCCGCTTCCACATCAATCTTCTTGAGCCGGTCCAGAGTCACCACATCGAACTCCCGCACTGATTTGTTATATTGGGGCGGATTTCCCGCTGCCACGATGATCCATCCTTCCGGCATCTTCTGATTGCCGAATGTCTTGCCCTGCAAAAACTGCAGCATCGTCGGCGCCAGCGTCTCCGATACACAGTTGATCTCGTCGATAAAGAGAATACCCTCGTGGATTCCCGTCTTCTCCATCTTCTCATATACAGACGCGATAATTTCACTCATTGTGTACTCGGTAACCGAATAGGTCTCCCCGCCGTATTCCTTTTCCCGGATAAAGGGAAGCCCTACCGCGCTCTGTCTAGTGTGGTGGGTGATAGTGTAGGCCACCAGGGCGATCTCAAGTTCATGGGCGATCTGCTCCATGATCTGGGTCTTGCCGATTCCCGGAGGTCCCATGAGCAGCACCGGTCTCTGCCGCACCGCAGGGATCCGGTACTCTCCGAACTCGTCTTTTGCAAGGTACGCTTCTATCGAATCTTTAATTTCCTGTTTTGCCCGTCTGATATCCAACTGTCGTCCTCCTGTTTTTCTGTATATTATACTCCCTGCTTAAGATCCTCTTCCCTGAGGATCAGCCGGATCGCCCAGGGCGGAACATCCGCATCCCGGTAATCTTCCTCCAGAAATACAAACGCCGTTTTGTACCGCGGCATCTTCTGTGGGTAGATTCCAAATCCGTCTGTAAAATAAATCAGCCCTTTCAGATCGTCAAATTCTCCCTGCGCAATCAGTTCCTCCACATAGGTAAACGCCGGGCGGAAGTCCGTGCCGCCTTCCCCATAGAGCTGAAAATGTTCCATATAATCATCCAGCTCCTCCCTGCCTGTGATCTTCACATCGGAATGTACCTTTTCATCGCACTGTATAATATGAATATTCACTTTCCGGAAGAAACTGTCCTGCTCCCGCAGCACGCTGTATGTCTCTTCCAGGAAATTCTTCACCGGTTCCCCGGAAACCGACATGGAAGTGTCAATCACAATCACAAAATCCGCGATCTTCTTAACTTCTCTCGTCTCCTGCGGCTCGATCAGCGGCATATTGCCGTACAGGGACAGCCCGTAGCTGTAAAATCCATAGTCAAATGTATCCGGGTCGGGTCTCAGTTCCTCGCCGAGCACGGAGAACTTCCGCAGAAATTCCCGGTAATCATGGCGCTCCCGGTTTTCCACCTTGAGCTGCCCCAGGAAGTCCCCGCTTTTTTCTGCGGCTTCCTTTGAAAATGTCTCCAGATCCGTCTCCATCTTCTCATCGATGTCCTTCCACTTCCTGTTCAGCTCCGGATCCGGCTGTTTTCCCGGTATCTGGTTCACCCAGAATCGGTGGTCGTCCACGTAGAATTCTTCTTCCAGAGCAGAGAGCTCCTTCTCTTCCAGCTGCCAGTCAGAAAGCTGCCGGTAAATGCGCTCGGCATTGAGCACTTTCTTCTCCTGTTCCAGCTTCCGGTACGTCTCTCTCCGCAAAAGACTTCTGGAAAACCGAACCGGACGGAGGTCGCACCCGTCGATGATATGCTCCGCGGCGATATCACAGCTTAGATTCCAGTACCGCAGATCCACATTTTCTTTCGCCGGATGCCGGAAAATGCAGTGCAGAGTCATGTGCAGATACGCCCGGTTTACCAGGATCCTGTTTTCCCGGTACAGTCCGCCGAGCTGCTGCGGATGGAAAAAGATCGTCCTGCCGTCCGTCCCCACCGGCGAAACATCGGCGTTCATCTCATAGACAAAACTGCTCAGCGCCACATCCAGGAAGCGCATGGAAAAATACAGCTCATCCCGGGCGGCCCGCAAGATCTGCACGCCAATGCTGTTCAGCTTCTCCCTGATCCGGACCTTTCTCTCTTCCGTCTCGATTTCTATCTCCCGCACGCTCTGCACCTCCTGTACGCCTTCATATAATTATATACAACTGCCTATAACGCTTGCACATGCATTGTATATGCTCCATGAGAGGATCTCTTATCTGCCACAGCGACAGTATATCACGATTTCCCGATTTACGAAACTCTCTTCTCCAGGTCTGCTTTTCTTCTCTATAAATCGAACTTTTTCCTTCTTACGGGGAAAAACCTGTGTTGTTCTTCCATCAGGAAGCTCAATATCTCCCTCTTTCCTGTCCTCGCAGCATAGTCTGCAGCGGTCTCCAGAGCGTCCCGCTCCCACAGGCGCCGCCGGGAGATTTCCCGCATTTCTTCCATCTTCTCCGCATCCGTCAGATATTCCAGGACCTGATTTTCATTTTCCCGGATATACGCCTCATATTCCCGCTCTGCCTTTTCCGTCAGATCTTCCGGATACATGAGCCGTGAAAAAGCAATATCCGAGAGGACATTTACCCGGTCGTAGGCTTTTGCCACATAGAAAAGCTCGTCATATTTCCTGTAGTCCATCTCCCGTGCGTAGAAACACTGCCGGTAATTGTTGCCGGAGCCGTGGTGCTGGGTGAAAAGAATCCTGGCCGGTGTGTTCTCCACCGCCTCCTCGTAGTGTTCCGGGAACACCAGGCGGATCTCCCGCTCTCCCTGCAGAAATGTCACGTCGATCCTCTGCCAGAGATCGCCCAGGATCTCCTTCACGCAGGTCTTTTTCCCCTCCGTCAGGTTTACTCTGAGAGATCCCAGTTCACGGCACCCGGTAAACGCGCCGCTTCCCACGCCCCGCAGACGGTCCGAAAAGCTCAGACGCCTGAGGTTTCTGCAGCCGTAAAATATATAATTTCCGATCTCTTCCATCGTGTCCGGAAAGATCACACTCTCTACCGCTTCCCCGGCGAGAAGACGCTCCCCGCCGCCAAACATCCGCTGATCCTCTGTCTCAAAGACCAGGACATCTTCCTCTTCCATATTTTTCCTAGCGGAAAATGCATAAGGCGCTGTCCGGACGACCGGCTTTCCGCCGATGCTCTCCGGCAGCGCCACCTCCGGGTCATTCCCAAAGCACCGCACAATCTCGATTTTCCCCTGATTTTCCCTGTAATGAATCTTCATAAATCCACGCCTTTTCCTTCTTTCCCGGTAATTTTACCATGAATGTCCATGGGAGGCAAGCCAGGACCTTAGAGCCAGAGTCCTTAAAGCCGCTTATCCTGGACATAGAACTCTTCTCCTGTCTCAAGACAGAGACACCCGAGTCTGCCGCCCATAACCGGAAATACCGCTCCGCAGTCCACATCAATCAGGCGGCCGTCCGGGCTTCTCCAGATTGTCGCAGGCTCATGGGGATAGCCCCGGATAATGAAAGTCGGCACATGTCCGACAATGGAAACATAGCCGGGGATTCCTCTCTGCCGGTCCACCATGGAGCTGTCCCAGATAAACGGATCCCTTCGCTTCCACACCCGCAGTGCCTCCTCTGTGGACGCATGGGCCAGGAGATAGCAGATGCCGTCCAGTTTCACCTTTTTATACAGGGGGAGGCCTTTCACAAACCGCACATACTCCGGCAATTTTTCTTCCGTCTTCCTGCTGTCCATCAGAACCTCATATGTATTGTAATAATAAGGATTTCCCACCTTGTCCGCTTCACTTTCATACCAGGAGGCAAAGGCATCCTCATGGTTGCCGGTGAGCACTGTGATGTTTTCCTTTCCCATCACCAGATCGAGCACCCCTGCGGGATCCGGCCCCCGGTCGATCAGATCCCCCAGAATGTAGAGACAGTCTTCCGGGGAAAAGCCGATCCTGCCGAGCATCTCTTCCAGAAGATGCGCCATGCCGTGTATATCTGACATCACATAGGTACGTCCCATCACGATGTTCCTCCTGTTCCATAAACACAGATCTTTCTGCAGATAAAAAGCACCTGCTGTTTTGTCTATTATAAATATTTTCTTTCTGACCTGCAAGTGTGAGGGGTATACCTTCCCCTTTATCTCCCTTTTCTTTTTTATTTGCACGCATCTTCTGGTTCTTATCTTCCAAGCCGACGCTATCCGGGAGGGCATGAAAACCGCCGGAAACGGCATGAACAGGAGCGAAAAGGAAAAGACAAATGGGAAGTGGTAATTATCGTTTTATTTCCAGGCAATAGAATGATGGTCTATTCGGATACATTTTATCGGGAGTATTCCAAATCTCTGCATCATCAATTTTCTTGATATGTTTTGTGGTAAGTTCATCAATGGAAACTGTCTGCCTATGAATTACAGGTCTGTCCTCAAATTCATAGTAGTCCATTAACCACACATGCCAGAGTTCTATGGAAGTCGTATTCTGCAAGGCATTTTTCATATATTCAATAATTTGTTTTGCCCTACCCTCTGTAAAGTAGTTCCATTCCAGACAGACTCCATTTTTCTTGTCGGTATAGTTCTGAACATCTTGAAAGGAACGCAGAGAATAGTTATCATCTGCGCCACCGTCATACATTATGCCATTATCAAGATTTATTTCAAATGGATAGTCCTGAACGGGTGAAACTTCCGTCAAGGGAAAATCCGAAGCAATAAATGTGCATACGCTCATAGAATTTCTCCACCAACTTTCGATTTACTTTTATTGTACTTCAAAACTATGAACAGTTCAACCGCAGGAAGCACTGGCCGGGAAGCTGTCTATCAGCAGTATAAGCAGTTATCTTTGTTTTTCAAGTCAAAGTCACTTTCTGACTGCTTTTGAGAGACAATTTTGGGTGACTCCTCTTCAATACAGAAAAAATCCAACACTTCACAATAATTATTTTATTGACAAGCTCCCGCGTCATTTCTATAATCACAGATATCAGGGGAATTCTTTTTATGACAGCTTCAGGAAGGATGCAATGGTGCTCCGGACTGGATTATCAAAATCGTCTCTCCATCCAGGCAGCGTATGGACTACCAGATAAAGTTGTTTAAATACAGAACTGCTGAGCACGGATAAACCGAATAATATATCTCTATCGTAAACAAAAGAGCAGCCGCCCGTATTTGATTGGGATCAACGGCTGCTTTTCAGTGGTTTATAATCTTTTCCCTATTCTCAAATAAATTTTCAAAAATTGCGGAACCTTTTTATTTTCCGCGGCGAATATAGGACGAAAACATTTGAATGGATTACGAGGGAGGTGAGCGCTTGGAAGCGAGAGAAATCGAACAGTGTATCGACCGTTTCGGCACGGATGTGTATCATTTCTGCATGCGGCTGTGCGCCGACCGCTCTGACGCGGACGATCTCTATCAGCAGACCTTTCTCAAGGCGCTGGAGAGTCCGCTTACCCTGGACTGGGAGCAGAATCCGAAAGCTTTCTTCTTCTCCATCGCCTGCAACATCTGGAAAACCACAATGAGAAAAACGGCCCGGCGAAACGCGATTGCCCCTTCCGGCGCTCTTGATGATAAGACTGCATCTGTGATCGGCTCCGGGGAGAACATTGAGGAAAACTTTCTGAAACAGGAACTGCTCGCCGAGATCAGCCGGATCATCGCCGGCATGCCGGACAGGCTGCGGCTTCCGGTAACGCTCTTCTACCAGTTTGACTTTCCGCTGGAACAGATCGCAAAGACGCTGAAGCTTCCCGCCGGCACGGTCAAAAGCCGGCTGTCGCGGGGACGTGACCATATCCGAAAAAAATTAAAGGAGGCAGGATACCATGAAGAAGCATGAGTTACATGAATTGCATAAGGTGCATGATTTAAATGATTCAAACGAATTCGATGCCCTCATCCGCGAGTCTGCGAAATCCGGTCAGACCGCCGGACCGCCGCCGCGGCTTACAAACGCTCTTAAAGCAGAACTGTATGCCCGGGAAAATGCCGCGCGCAGAGAAATTCCTACCCGCACAATTTCTCTCTGGTATCTGCCTATGGTCATCAACTGCATTATCTTCGGACTGCTCGGAATCCTTTCGTTTCTTCTGATTTCCGACCCGCTTCTGCTGGTCTTTGCAGTACTCGGCTGCGCTTATGGCGCGGCTGCGGGAATTGTACTCACGGTAATCGGAATGAAACGGACGAACATGCGCGAGGAATGTGCCATTCACATCGAGAAAAGAGGTGCCCTGACATGAAAAATCAAAATTCCGACACACCAAAAAGAAGCTCCGGCATCATAAAAAGGCGGCAGAATCCGCCGGGGAAAAAGACGCTCATTCTTATTATCGGAATCATTCTTCTCTGCTTTGCGGCAAGACTTCTGGTATTTGCACTTTTTTCTGAAGGATTGGACGGAATAGACATCCTCGTCCCCCTGCTGCTCTTCGGATTTGTTTTCTTTGCCCTGGCTATGGAAGGCTTCATCGCCGCCTGGGTATATGAGGACTGCCGGATCAGAGGCGGAGACGGCGCGCTCTGGGCAGTGGTTGTATTCTTTACAACGCCCTTCATCGGGCTGCTCGTCTATTTCCTGCGCCGCCCGGAGATCACGCAGCACTGCCCCGCCTGCGGTCACCGCATCTCCCTGAAGGCCAAATACTGTGAAGAATGTGGAATACGTATCGAACAAAAGGAGGTTCCTGTTATGCCTGCAAAAACTCATCACCTGAAATATCTCACCGGCGGAGCTGTCAGCCTTATACTGATGCTCGTCTGCTTTATCGGATTCATTTTCACGGTTGCGCACGGGGGTGTGAACACTTCCGTCACTTCAGACAAACGCATATGGAATACGGGAATTATTACCATGTCCATGGAAACGAATTTCGGAGGGGTGTGGAGTATTGATTTCAAGAGTGCTTCAGACGGCTTCATCAAAGAAAAAGCATTTATCCTCGAGGAACCGGAACAGGAGATGCTCACTGCCGACATCCACTGCGGCACCGTACCTGACGGCGCCACGCTGATGCTCTGGATCGTTCAGGGAGAAAAGGCAGAATCCATAGACGTGACAAATCTGTCTGAACCGCTTGAGTATTCTCTCGACGGATTTGAGAGCGGGAAAATATTTGTCCGGCTGCAGATCAACGGGGTAAAAGATGTGTCGTCGGATATTGAGATTGTATCAAAGTAAAAAAAGCTCCGGGCAAAGGCAGAATCTACAAGCGAAAAAGGCCTCTGGTGAAAGGAAAGGATCTCCCGGATCCGTCTCCGTTCATCAGAGGTTGTTTATTATAAATGCCACAGATCGATGCTTGCCAACCGCCTTCTGATATGCTATCCTTTCTTCATCTGAATCTCTCATGCGAAAGGGCGTTCAGCCCGGATCTTACCGTGAGATACGGATAAATCAATCACCAGATCACGCTCTATATTCAGAGCACGTTTCACAGAGATGTAAACAATCAGTACTTACAGCACTGATGACATGTCCCAACAGCAGAGGAGGGGTGCCATTGAGAACACGTTGATTATACGCTGCAGAAGCATAAAATATTGCAACCGTAAAACGAATTGGCTATACTAAAGAAGGAGAAACATGGAGAAACGAAAACTACAGTGGCATCCCGGCTTCAACGCTGCTCTGCGCATTACTCTGCAGGATGAGATGAAGTATCTGGAGATGTACGAAGAATACCTGCTCAGCAAAAAGCCGCCCCAGATCGATGTACTGATCATTAAAAAGATCCAGGATGTCACTCTGCACAAAGCGATCGGAAAAATATTCCGGGGTCACAATATCATCGAATACAAAGCCCCTGACGACTATCTGAGCATAAATGATTTTTATAAAGTATACGGATATACCTGTTTTTATCAGTCAAATACTGACCGTGTAAAGGAGATCGACCCAAAAGATCTGACCATCACTTTCGCGTGCGGCCGGTATCCCCGGAAACTGCTCCGGCATTTGAGAGAAGTGCGGAATATCGAAGCAGAATATCGGGATAACGGAATTTACTATTTAAAGGGAGATGCAATTCCCATGCAGCTTCTTATCACACCAGAACTGACACAGGAGGAAAATTTCTGGCTTCAGAATCTGCGGTTGGACCTGAAAGCAGGGCCTGAGATACGGAATCTGCTGAACCATTACGAGCCACATAAAAATGCCAAAGACTATGCTGCCGTGATGAATCTGATCACGCATGCAAACTGGGAACAGATGGAGGTGGAAAATAAAGTGTGTGATGCATTAAAAGAACTTCTCGCAGAAGAGATCAAAGAGGCAGGCGACAAAGGTCTTGCTGAGGGGATAAAACGCGGGCATGCCGAAGGAATGGAGCGTGGCAAAACCGAGGGAATCCGTCTGGCAAAACTTGTCCTCAGACTTTCTGCCCAGGGCGTTTCCGAGGAAGAGATCGCCACAAAATGCGGAATTTCTGCGGAGGAAGTGCGGACAATCCTTGAATAGCAGTATCTGTGGGCAGGAACATGCCCGGGACAGTGTACCAGAAATAATCATGCTATAAGGACAGAAGCAGGGACAGAATCCGCAATTTCAGGGAGATAACACAATGATAGAATTTTTAAGAGAAGAACACGTAGATGAAAAGATCATACAGGGGATTGAGGACTACCGCAGGCAGTTTCCGGCACCGAGCGGCACGCCTGGCCGGAAGCCCCGGTATATATACTATGGACGCGAAGTGTGGGAGCAGGCAGCACAGGCCCTCCTCTGCGGGGAGAATCTCCTGCTTGCAGGTTCCAAGGCAACCGGGAAAAATGTCCTGGCGGAAAACCTTGCCGCCCTCTTCGGCCGTCCCAGTTACAATGTCTCATTTCATATTAATATGGACGCTTCCTACATGATCGGAACCGATACCTTTCAGAACGGGGAGGTTGTATTCCGCCCGGGTCCGGTCTACGACTGCGCCAAACTGGGAGGTTTCTGTATTCTGGACGAGATCAACATGGCACGCAACGAAGCCCTCGCCGTGCTGCATTCTGTCCTGGATTTCCGCCGGGTCATCAATGTTCCCGGATATGAGACCATCCCGGTCCACAGAGCAGCCCGATTCATCGCGACTATGAACTACGGATACGCAGGAACAAGAGAATTGAACGAGGCACTCTCCTCCCGCTTCATGGTGATCCATATGCCGGAAATGACCCGCGAGAACCTGGAGAAGCTGCTTACCCGTGAGTTTCCGGATATGAAAAAGGAATATGTACAGCAGTTTTCCGGACTCTTCACCGATATACAGAAGAAATGCCAAAGCGGTGAACTCACCGCCAAGGTCCTTGACTTAAGAGGACTGCTCGATGCCATCCGGCTGATCCAAAACGGCCTCGCCCCTTATCTGGCACTGGATATGGGGATCACAAACAAGACCTTTGACAGCTATGAGCAGTCTCTCGTAAAGGATATTATTACCTCGCGGATATCCAAAAAGAGCGGACGCGACGCAATCTTTTGTTAACAGGCAGGGAAGAAAAAATGGCTGATTCTACGAATATTCATCCCCTCTCCGCCCGCCGCCGTGCCCTGAACATCATCTGGACAGCTGCAGGAGAGTACGGATTTGATCCGGTTTTCATGGCATTTACACAGGACGGAGAACCGGATTTTTATATGGATTCCATTATCGGATATGTACATAAATGGTATGACCGAAGTGTCATGGAAGAGCTTTTCGACACACTGGCTCTGTCCATGCTCAAAGAGACCTTTGACGGGCTGCTCTGGATCGCTCTGGAAAACTGTACCTTCGAGCGGGAAGTGAAGGAGCGCCCGGTTCTCTCCGAGCTGAGGACCTCCTGCGCAGAGACATTTTTCCGGCAGCAGCTGACCAGGTCACGCCAGCAGTGGATGGCCCAGAACAGTCTGGTCTATGCCCTGCAGGAAGCCAGGTGGCGCACAGTCCTCGGGAAAGCGCCGGGTCTGGTAAATCCCCGGGAGAACCGTCTCTTTGGGGAACTGGCATTTCACGGGGATATGACTGCCGAAGAAATTTCCAACCGTTTCTGCGATATCCTGCGGCGGTATTTTCATTTTGACAGAGAGTGCGCTGTCCGTTCGCCGCTCCTGAAAGTCCGCAGAAAAATAGATCATATCCTCTCCCGGGCGCTCCCTTCAAAAGTAATGCGCGCGGAAGATCTCTCCTTCGGCGCTTCCGATATCACCGGCTCCGGACTGATCACTGCGCGTAAAGGGAAGGATCATCTGCTCTCCGCTGCCGAAGAACAGAACAACCGCATTTACATCGAAAACTGTTTCGGACTTTCTCTCTATAATGAAATGGACAGCGCTCAGACCGAACATGAACTCTGCACCGGGAACCACCAGAACTGCCACCTCTACTTTACCGCAGGAGAGCGCGGATCTTCCGGGATATCCGATGCCCTGATCCGCAAGACAGTCGCGGACGCAAAACTACAGGCCGAGCGAAACCGCAGGCATTTTCAGGAGAAACGGCGGATTTATCAGAACAGCATCCGGCAGCTTGCCGCCCAGATCGAAAACGCCCTTCTGGTCTATCCCCAGCCCCTCAAAGTACGGAGCCGGATGGGACGGCTCGCCCCCGGAGAGATCTGGCGCGCCGTCCGCCTGGGCGATGAGCGGGTCTTTACCGATACATTCGAAGAGGAAGAACCGGACTTTTCCGTTGACCTGATGCTGGACGGCTCCGCCTCAAGACTCCAGAGCCAGGAGGTCATCGCCGCCCAGGGATACATCATCGCCAGAAGCCTTCACCTGTGCGGAATTCCCGCCCAGGTATATTCCTTTTTAAGCCTGCGCGGCTACACGGTGATGCGGCTTTTCTCCAGTTATACGGGAAATGAGACGGAGGAGCGCATTTTCGATTATTTTGCGGCAGGATGGAACCGGGACGGTCTTGCCCTGCGGGGCGCCTCCCATCTGATGCAGGCATCACCCGCCAGGAACCGCCTTCTCATCCTTCTCACCGACGCCAGTCCCAACGACGACCGGAAAATTCCTGCCAATCCGTCAGAAGGACATTATGTCAGCCGCGATTACTCGGGGGAAGCAGGGATCGAAGATACTGCAGCAGAAGTTCGCGCTCTCCGGAAGAGCGGCATCCATGTCATGGCAGTATTGAACGGAGAGGAGGGCAGCACCGAGGCTGCCCGGAAAATCTACGGAGATGATTTTGCCCGGATCGGGCGGATTGAAGATCTCTCAAATGCGGTAGGACTGATGATCCAGAAGCAGATCGAACAGATGAGAATGTGACTTCACCAACTGAGGATGGAACTTTCTCCGATGAAGCTGCAGCTTCCTTATAAACGGATGTCTTTCAGCCTTCCCGCACCGCGGAGATATTTTCTGTAGACCAGATAAAACACCACCGTGGAGATCACTGCCGCAGTACCGTCAGCCAGCGGCTCCGCGTAAAACGCTGCGGACGCGGTAAAAATAAGGGGCAGGATACACGTTGCTCCGAAATAAATGGATTTGCGGATCAACGACAGAGTCAGGGATGTCCGCGTCATTCCCAGCGCAGTCAGCCCGTCCACAAATACATACTGGAAACTTAAGGGGATAATCATCAGCGTAAACACCTGAATTCCCCACACCGCCAGCTTCGTGTACTCCGGATCCGAGGTAAAGATCCGCACAAAATACTGGGGCAGAATCCGTGAAATCAGAAACATCACCGTCGTAAAACAGATACACAGCATAAGCACCCAGAAGACGGTCTTCCGGATACGTCCCGGATTGTCCGCCCCGTAGTTGTAGCTGATCAGAGGCTGGGAACCGCCCGTGATTCCAAGCATGGGCGAAGTGATCAGCAGCATGTAACTCTGCACAATGGTTGCCGCGGTAATCAGCGTGTCCCCGTATTCCTTTCCGCCATAGTACTGGAGGACCGCATTGAGGGCAATAATGATAATGCTGTCCGTCGCCAGAATCAGGAATGGGGAAAATCCGATTTTCAGAATCTGTTTTCCGACCGTTTTCTCCGGCTTCACAATCCCGAGCGGTACCTTCATCTTCTTTCTTCGCAGGGTGCAGAGCACGAAAATGCAGGACGCCATCTGCGCAATCACCGTCGCCACCGCCGCACCTGCGATATTCATATGGAAAAGAAAGATAAATACCGGATCTAGCACAATATTAATGAGAGCGCCGATCAATGTGGTCATCATCCCGAGCATCGGATAGCCCTGGGCTGTAATAAAATAATTCATCCCCATGGAAAGCAGGGCAAAAAAAGTCCCCATGGTGTAAATCGTCAGATAAGTATCCGCGTAGGGAAACGTCACCTCACTGGCTCCGAACCAGTTCAGGAGCTGTTCTTTTATCAGAAGAAACAGCACAGTCAGAACCGCTGAAAATATAATCAGCATGGAAAAGCTGTTCGCCAGAATCCTCCGGGCGCCCTTCTCGTCCCCTGCGCCAAGGCGCACGGAAAACAGAACCGAACCTCCGATCCCGATAAGTGTTCCAAAAGAGGAGAGCAGCGTGATAATCGGGGCGCACACCCCCGCTCCTGCCAGGGAGTCCGCGCCGATCACAGGAATATTTCCCACATAGATCCGGTCCACAATGCTGTAGAGCACATTTACAAACTGTGCCACCATGAACGGAACTGATATTTTCAGTACAAGCAGGGGAATGGAGTCCCTGCCGAAATCGTTTTCCCGCTTTGTCTTTTTCTTGTTTTCCTTCTTCTCATTTCCCATTTTCCCGTTTGTCTTATGCATCTTTTCTCTCAATATCCTCCAGTTTCCAGTGTGAAAGCAGCCTTCCAAGCTGTTTTGCGATCAGCCCGACCATGACTGCGGCAGCGACCGTTCCCTCCCGGACGCCCTGAAGCTGACCGGTAAAACAGAGGGACAGCACACAGGCAATGACGACCAGGGTCACGTCAAATCCGACTTTCATGTAGCCGAATTTCACCGGGAGCACCTGACATATGGCAAGAACCACGCCCTCTCCCGCAAGCACCACAACCCCGGCCTTGACTTCAAGGCTCACGCCCACAGCCACCAGGAAAATGCCGATCAGGCAGAGAAGCCACTGCTGCCAGTATGTATCATAACTGATTCCCCGCACAGCCCATACGCCGAAATCCGTCAGGTATCCGAAGAAAAATGCGACCGGAAGCTGCATCATCTGAATCGGATGATATTTCTTACGCAGTATAAGAATCTGCAGGAGAATAAAGACACAGTGCATAATGATCGTCGCTGTACCGACCGTCAACGGCGTAAACAGGCTGACCACGTACGGCACACTGGAGATCGGCGATGTTCCCAGGCTCGCCTTGATCGAGAAAGCCACGCCAAACGCCATAATCGCCAGACCGATCAGCAGAAGAAGATAACGTTTCAGAATATAGACCGGTAACTTATTCAATTTGCTCATTCCTTTCTTTATAATACAGCTCTCCGGGTCCGTACCCGCAGCACCTGACACTCAAACGTACTTATTATAGCACTATCAGGAAAAAATGCATTAAAATTCCACATCAAATTTCTCAAAAAAAGAGGCCCGGTACTTGTGTACCAGGCCTGACTCTTATGCTTTATGCCCTGTCGGGTAAGATCATCCCTCAATGGAGATGGTCTTTTTCGTCTCAACAGCCTGAGCATCTTTTTTCGGAATGCTCAGCCGCAGGATACCGTTTTCATATTTGGCTTTAATATCCTCTTCTGTCACGGCATCGCCAACATAGAAGCTTCTCTGCATTGCTCCTGCATAACGCTCTTTGCGGATATATTTACCTTTCTTGTCTTCCTCGTCCTTGTCGAGACCTTTCGCTGCGGAAATGGTCAGATAACCATTCTCAAGCTCAATATTGATCTCATCTTTCTTGAATCCCGGAAGATCAACATCCAGTTCATATCCGGCGTCATGCTCACGGATATCTGTCTTCATCATATTCTTCGCGTTCTTACCATAAAGCGGATTCTTTTTACCCCAGAAATCTTTCTCAAATCTGTCAAACGGGAAGTTCATCCAATCATCATCAAATAAATTCTCTCCAAAAATACTCGGCATTAACATAAGTCATTTCTCCTTTCAATCCTTGAACATTTGAAAATCATCTATGAGCTGCTTGCGCAGCTGCCATCAGCACTCCTGAAGTAATCTCAAGTGTTGTAAGCTATGGCAACTAGGGATTCGGAATCTTTCGAAGCTCTTCGGAATTTTCTCTTTATCATTCCCTGGGATCTTCTTTTTATCCCTCTTCCTTTGTTCTAGCTGTAATATAGCATATGATTATTAGCACTGTCAAGAGGTGAGTGCTAATTTTTTTAAGATTTTTTTAGAAAGCCTGAAAAAAGCTTGATTTTACAGGCTTTCTTGGGGTTTTCAAATTTTCAGTTCTTCCGAAAAATGGCTTACTACGCCATTTTTACACCATTTCCGCGAAAACTACGAGCCATGCAGGGACGAAATTGAGTTGATTTTCGGGAGCTTGCTTACGAAAAATCATGCTCAATTTGGGACCTATAAGGCGACAGCCGCAACTGAAAGAACGCAGTTCATGAAGTCCATGACAGACTGCATTACATGACCTGAACCTCATCCAGTTTGGCAATCTCCCGGACGATCCTTTCCTGATCTGTAACTTGATTGTAAACATCCATCGTCACACTGATGTTAGCATGTCCCATCACCTACTGGACCACCTTGATATCCAGATCTGTTTCCACCATACAGGCACATAGCTAGCCAGCCCATACTCCCGTTTATATGGGGATTTTTAATTATGGGTAAGCGCCAAATATTCCTGCGGATTTCCTGATCCTCAAGTTTTACCTATAATTGTAGTCGAAAGATATTTAGACTATTTCACTACAATTATGGAGGATAGGTTATGGC
>NZ_NFKT01000011.1 GCF_002160525.1 Lachnoclostridium sp. An169 | reverse complement strand
TAAACATGTTTTCCAAAGAATTACAGGAACTGGATCGGAACACAGTACAGTATATGATCGATGAAATGCAGGCGGAGATTGATGAGCAGGAGAAGCAGTTGAAGGAGAAGGATGAGGTGATCTCCAATCAGAGCGCAGCGATCTCACAGAAGGATTCTAAAATATCTGACCAGAACGCGACCATCTCCTCGCTCACCTCTGAACTCGAAGCTCTGCGCCAACAGTTGGCGGCACTGCAGAAATAACACACTGCTATACGCTATCCGAAAAGTCATATTCTGTCGAAAACCTGTGCCGGAAAGCACGGATTTCTGCAGAATATGACTCGATACACGTCTGACAGTTTCTGCCGAATACCAAGTTATGGCAGCACAGGATTATCTTGCCATCACCGAACAGACGCTCGAAGTGATTGCCGAGCTGACCGGTTTTGCCGACGGGGCGCATTTAAGCCGGGTATTCAAGGAAGGAACCGGGATGGCGCCGTCTCAGTTCCGGCGTCACTCCCATCCAACAGATTTCCCATACTCCGCAGACTGATCAGCAGTGTCGATGTATTGTGCAAAAGGGCTGACGCAGTCGGCAGGATCACCCCTGCAACTCCCAGGGCAATCAGCCCTGCATTAATACCTACAATCTCCCGGTAGTTTCTGTGGATCCGCTTCATCATCTCATTGGCAAGACGCTTTAATGTCGCAATCTCCCTGAGATCATCCGCGGCAATCGTAATGTCCGCGATCTCCCGGGCAATCTCTGCCCCGTCGCTGATGGCGACTCCCGCATCTGCGGCGGAAAGGGCGGGTGAATCATTGATCCCGTCGCCGATCATGATCACCTTATGTCCTGCTGCCTTCTCCCGCTCCACAAATCCCGCCTTGTCTTCCGGCAGGACCTCGGCGTAATACTCATCCACACCGACACTCTGCGCCACGGACGCAGCGGTTCTCGCACTGTCCCCGGTCATCATAACCACTTTGGAGATTCCCTCCCTTTTCAGCGCCTGTACCATGTCGCGGGCCTCTTCCCGAAGAGGATCCTCCACACAGATCACCGCAGTAAGTTCCTTTTCTATTGCCAGGTATAAGTGGGAATACTCCGGCGGAAGGGCGTCAAATCTCTCCCGATACTCCGGGCGTACCCTGCATTCTTCATCTTCAAAGACGAAATGGCTGCTTCCGATTACAACTTTCTTATCTTCAATATAGGACGAAATGCCGTGGGCCACCACATACTCCACTTTGGAATGCATTTCCTCGTGATAGAGTTTTCTCTTTTTTGCAGCATCCACCACCGCTTTTGCCATGGAATGCGGGAAATGCTCCTCCAGGCATGCGGCGATGCGGAGTGCTTCATCTTCCGGGTAATCCCCGAACACAATCACTTTCTTCACCGTCGGCTTTGCTTTTGTGAGGGTTCCCGTCTTGTCGAACACAATGGTATCTGCTTCCGCCACGGCTTCCAGATATTTTCCGCCTTTCACCGTAATGCCGCAGGTACCCGCCTCACGGATGGCTGACAGCACGGAGATGGGCATGGCAAGTTTCAGCGCACAGGAGAAATCCACCATAAGTACAGACAGCGCCTTTGTGACATTTCTCGTCAGCAGCCAGACAAGACCGGTTCCTGCAAGTGTGTAGGGAACCAGGCGGTCTGCAAGGTGCTCCGCCCTGCTCTCCAGAGCAGATTTCAGTTTCTCAGAGTCCTCGATCATAGTGACGATCTTCTCGAACCGGGTGGACCCGGACACTGCCTTTACAAGGATCTCCAGTTCTCCCTCTTCCACAACCGTACCGGCGTACACCGACTGCCCCGGCACTCTCCTTACAGGAAGGGATTCTCCGGTCAGAGAAGCCTGATTTACCATGCCTTCCCCGCCAGATACTTCGCCGTCAAAAGGTATCACATTCCCCATATGGACGACCACCGTATCTCCCGGCTCCACATCCGAAGCGTTGACAAGTACTTCCTGTTCCTCCCGTTTCAGCCATACCTTCTTAATGTTCAGAGACATGCTCCGCGCAAGGTCGCCCACGGACTTCTTATGCGTCCACTCCTCCAGGATCTCACCGACGCCCAGAAGAAACATGACGGATCCCGCCGTGTCAAAATCTCTGCGCAGTACCGAGACCGCAATCGCGGTTGCATCCAGTACAGGCACTTCAATTTTCCCTCTTAACAGGCAGCGGATCCCCTGCCAGATATAGTGTACTGCTTTTACCACGGTGAGCACCGCTCTCACAGGCGAGGGCAGAAAAATTCTGATTCCGTAATGTACAACCGCCTTTGTGATCAGCTTTTCTTTATAGACTGAGGTGAGTTCGCGCCCGGAAGTCTCAAACACGGTTTCCGGGACATCCACGTTCTCATAGCGGAATTTCTTCAGCAGTTCTGTCACCTCTTCCCGGTTCCCGGTATAACAGATAACGGCATCTGCGGTGCGCTCATATACTTTCACATCTGTTACATTTTTCTGATTTCCCAGGTACCAGGAAAGCGTATCCGCCTCCGCATAAGTCATCCTCTTCTGGACGATGTGAATACGGAGACGGCCTTTTATCTCATGTCTGATTATAAATTTCATATGCCGGCTTACGCTTCTTTCCCCGCGTTCTCATCCGCACCGTTTTCCTCTGACGCATCTTCCTCCACAGCCGCAGCTTCCTCTTCTGCCCTTCTCTCATTGATCTGCTGCGCCTCTGCCAGGATATCTTCCGCATTCTCCTGCATGGTGGTCGCCGTCGTCATCACACAGTCCTTTGCCCTTAAGACAGCCGCCGTGCAGTTAGTATACACCTTCTTGGCATCCTTGCTGGAGAGAATCTTGATCCCCGCCGTACCAAAAAGCACACCCCCTGCAAAAAGTCCGATCTTTTTCACTAATGACATATTTAACATAATTTAAAACCTCCTACTACATTTCTCAGCTAATTTTTTCTCTGATTTTCTGTTTTTTCACCCACGCCGGTTTCCAGGCTGTACTGCCCTATGTTGCCACAAAGGCCCGTAGTGGAACGCCGGTGCTAAGGCTGCGTCCTTTGCAGCCTTAGCACCGCTGCGTTCCACTCCCGAGCGGGAGCGTGGCCGCCGTGGCAATATGGGGGCAGTACAGCCGAACGCCCGGCGTGGATGCAAAAAATCAAAATCACCTACTTGTGCTTATAGCCTGTATAGAATAACATAAGGAAACAGAACACTGCTGCCCAGGCCCAGAACTTATGCTGTTTCATCCGCACATCACTTCCCTTTTATAATATGTAATTAATTTCCTGCCGTCACATCATAGCAACCTGTTTTCAAGGTAGTCAATTCTAACAGGCTTTAGTGATAAATCTTCTCGTTTTATGCAGAAAAATGGTAATATTTTTTGATTTTTCCCGCCGCCCTTCTTATTTTTCGACTCCGGCAGAAGCTTTCAAAAAATATTACCACTTCATCTTACTCTTTTGCCTGAACCTGGATCTTCGCCACCTTCTGGTCTTTCAGATATCCGCACCGTTTTAAGCCTTCCCGGACTACGGTGTTCCATTTTCCCGGCGACAGATGATAGGTCGTGTCGTCGTCCAGTTCGATCACGCACCCGCACTCCGGCGGACACTCTTCGGAACACTCGACCTTATACATATTCTTCCGGCTGATCGCCCCGATCTCCTCCAGGGCGTTGATCATCCGGTAGACTGTGGCGACGCCGATCTTCTCATCGGCCTTTGACGCCTTATAGAAGATCTCCTTACAGCTCGAGCAGTCGTTCTCAAGAATAATATCAATCAACATAAGGCGCTGTTTCGTAATGCGGCATCCGTTTTCCTTCAGCTTCCCGATGATCTGTTCTTTCTTACTCACGGCAACCTCCTGTTTCATCCGTCTAACTTATCCCTGTAACATGATATCCGATTTTTTCTACTGCATTTTTCAGAACATCATCCCCAACTTCCCTGTCATAGGAAATTCTTGCGATGCCGCGGGAAAGGCTGACCTCCGCCCGGACTCCGTCGATCCGGTTCAGGACCTCGGTTACGTTCATTACGCAGTGCTCGCAGCTCATTCCCGATATTGTCATGGTCTTTCTGCCGATCACCCTGCCCTCCAGCTTCTTTTTCTTCATCTTCTTACTGCCGGGACAGCTTCCTCCTGCCGGACAGCCGATGCACTTTACCCCGCTTTTCTTTGATTTTACGATATATGCAACAGCTCCTCCGACCAGCGCCGCCAGAATAATAACTGCAATCACATTTTCCATAGATATCACCCTTCCTGCCTTTCATCAAAAGGTGGACAAAGTACGAAAATACCCTGCCCACCCCTGATTATTATAAGTCACTCTTATGCAGTATGCAAACTGTATTCTGATGCAAATTCTTTATCCGACTTGCGGATTCTCCAGATAATGATCAGCGCGAATACCGCGACTGCGATCAGTCCCGGAACAAATGCGGTTCCAAGAGATCCTGTCGTAATCAGAGTACCGATCTGGTATACAAGGAATGCTACTGTGTAGCCGGTTGCAAGCTGCAGGCAGATTCCGCCGAACAGCCATTTTCCGCTCTTCATCTCCGAGTTCATGGCGCCCAGGGCTGCGAAACACGGCGGAGTGTAGAGGTTGAACATCAGATAAGCGAGAGCCGCCACCTTTGTCAGTCCCATAATTGTCGCCACTTCGCTTCCGCTTCCTACCAGCGCCAGTTCATCCGTATCAATCAGGTTTGTAACACCGTAAACAACCGCCAGCGTACCAACCACGTTCTCTTTTGCGATAAATCCTGTGATTGCTGCCGCCGCAAGCTGCCACACTCCGAATCCGAGCGGGATGAACAGAATGGCAAACGGATGAGCGATACCTGCAAGGATAGATGTATTCTCCGCACCTTCCTCCACAAGCTGGAACTGCCAGTTGAATGTCTGCATGATCTGTACCACAGTGTTGCACACCAGGATAATCGTTCCGGCTTTGATGATGTATGCTTTTCCGCGCTCAAGCATGGAGACGCATGCTCTCTTTAAGCTCGGGATCTTATATTCCGGAAGTTCGATGATGAAGAAGGATTTCCGGTATTTCTGTCCTGTGATTCTCTTTACAAGCAGTGCTCCGAGAAGAACCAGAAGGATACCAACCAGATACATGGTAGCAGATACCCACCACGCATCCGCGAAGAAAGCTCCTGCAAACAGGGCGATAACCGGGATCTTCGCTCCGCATGGCATGAACGGCGTAAGCATTGCCGTTGTCCTGCGTTCCCTCTCGTTTCGGATCGTCCGGCACGCCATGACGCCCGGGATCGCGCATCCGGTACCGATTACCATGGGGATCACGGATTTTCCGGAAAGTCCGACTCTCTTGAAGATGGGGTCAAGCACGACTGTCGCACGTGCCATATATCCGCAGTCCTCCAGGAGGGCGATCAGGAAATACATTACCATAACAAGCGGGAGGAATCCCACAACCGCGCCGACGCCGCCGATGATACCATCAACAAGGAGCGCATACAGAAGCGGGTTGGCATTCTCCATCAGTCCGCCGACCCAGCCCTGGAAGGTCTCGATCCAGGCCACGAGCCAGTCTGCAATCCATGTTCCCACCGTTGTCTGGGATATGTAGAACACAAGGAAGATCACAACCACGAAAATCGGGATGCCGATAATCTTATGTGTGATAATGCTGTCCACCTTGTCCTGGAAGTTCTTGTCTTTTGTGAAGACTTTTCTCTGCTCCACCTGTTTGACGATGCCGTTGACAAATTCGAAACGTTTTCTGTCGGCAGCCTCCACCGCATTTTTGTCTGTCAGGTCAATATCCGCCTGCACATACGGTGCTTTCTGTCCTTTTCCCCTCAGGGAAGCGGCGGCAGCCACAACTTCTTTGAGTCCTTCATGTCCGGAAGAAGTGGAAACCGTCTTGATCACCGGGCAGCCAAGTTTCTCGGAGAGAAGCTTCTCGTTGATCTTCGTCTGCTTCTTATCTGTCACATCGCTCTTGTTCAGGGCCACAACGACAGGGACTCCAAGCTCCAGAAGCTGTGTGGTAAAAAACAGGCTCCGGCTTAAGTTCGTGGCGTCCACGATATTGATGATGGCGTCCGGATGCTCATTTTTCACATAGCTGCTTGTGATACTCTCCTCTGAAGTGAATGGGGACATGGAATATGCACCCGGCAAATCCACTGCAACCAGTTCCTCCGCCCCGCTGTAATAAGCCTTTTTGATCAGGCTTTCCTTTCGCTCTACCGTAACACCGGCCCAGTTACCAACACGCTCGTTTCTGCCTGTCAGCGCATTGTACATGGTTGTCTTTCCGCTGTTCGGATTTCCTGCAAAAGCAATTCTCATTTGCAAATCTCCTCCTTTTAATGCGATTAGAATAGACTAACTCTTTTATAAAAAAAATAGCAAATAAATTTACTATTTTTTTACCATATAAAACAACAGATATATAACAGAAACCGCATCTGTCATACCGAAATAGCCTTCGCCAGATCCGTATCTATGTTATATCTTCCATCCTTGATGGAGACAACGCATCCTCCTCTTACACGGGAAACAACTGTGATCGGCTCGCCGCTGTAACAGCCCAGGGAAAACAGAAAAGCTTCCAGTTCCTCATCGTCTGTGACGATATCTTTTACAATATATTCTTTGCCTTCTTCAGCATCCAGTAAATTCATAACCTGACTGACCCTCTCATTCTGCATTATTCTATTTTACTTCTCCCGAAATTATTCCGCAGAGATCGTTTCTTCTAACATGTGATAGTGTAAACTAACTTGTAAATTTTGTCAATCCTTTTTGAGAAATTTCTTACTTTTTCCTGAAGCAATAAACGTTTGCCGTTATGAGGCGATTATGTTATACTTAAAGATAAATATTTTGAAAATTTAGATCGAGGTGGATGTATATGCACGTAAATGAATCTGCAGAAAATTATCTGGAAACTATCCTTATGCTCAGCAAAACGCATCCTGTCGTCCGTTCCGTAGATATCGCAACGGAACTTAACTTTAAAAAGTCAAGCGTCAGCGTTGCCATGAAGAAATTAAGAGAAAACAATCATATCGTGGTATCCCCGGAAGGATACATCACTCTGACAGAGTCGGGAAAAGAGATCGCAGACCGGATCTACGAGCGCCACACTCTGCTCTCCTCCTGGCTGGAGCGGTTGGGCGTGGATCCGAAAGTTGCTGTTGAGGATGCCTGCCGGATCGAACATGTGATCAGTGCGGAGAGTTTCGAAGCAATTAAAAGGCATATCAGATAAGACCGGAAGATCTTTGACACCTTCTGCCGGATGCCCAAGAAAAAGTCCCGGGAAGATTCTGGCATAGCAGAATTTTCCCGGGACTTTTTTTGCCGCGTCCGCTTTTATTGCCGTATCGTATCCAGAACCCCTCTCAGTTCCTCCGCCGAAGCTTTCAGCTTCTCCTTCTCCTCACCGGCAAGGCTGATCTCAAGCACCTGCTCTGCACCGCCCCTGCCGATCACGGAAGGAATACTCAGGCAGAGTCCGCTTAAACCATACTCTCCGCTTAAGGAAACCGAAACCGGAGCCACCGTATGGCTGTCCCGCACGACAGCCTCAGCGATCTTCGCCGCCGCCATGCCGATCCCGTAATAAGTAGCGCCCTTTCGCTCGATAATCTCATAAGCGCTGTCCCGGACCGCATGGTAGATCTCGTCCTTTTCTTTCTCAAAGCTTTTGTATCCCCTGATCTTCGCAAAATCTTCCAGGGGGATTCCGTAGATATTGGCGCAGCTCCACACTGCCAGCTCGCTGTCTCCGTGCTCTCCCGCTATAAATGCGTGGACATTGCGGCTGTCCACGTTGAGCTTCTCACTGAGCAGATACTTCAGCCGCGCCGTATCCAGAACCGTGCCGGAGCCGATGACGCGCTCCTTCGGGAAGCCGGATTCCTTAAGCGCCACCTGAGTCAGAATATCCACCGGATTCGACACGATAAGGAGGATTCCCTCGCAGTTCACCCGTTTGATCTCCGATATAATGGACCGCATGATCCTGGCATTCTTCTGCACAAGGTCAAGCCTCGTCTCCCCCGGCTTCTGGTTCGCCCCCGCCGTAATGATGATCACCGCAGCGTCCGCGATATCGTCGTAGCTTCCCGCACGGATATCCATGGCATGCGCAAAAGGAAGGCCATGACTGATGTCCATAGCCTCCCCTTCTGCTTTCGCGTGGTTCTCATCCAGAAGGACCATCTCGGAAAATGTCCCCTTCTGCATGAGAGTATAGGCAATCGTGGAACCCACGAAGCCGCACCCGATCACTGCTGTTTTCTGTATATTTACCATAGTCTTTCCCTCCCGGTTTATTTCCTACTATTTTACTAGGATTTATTTTCACCCTTATTGTATAGTAATTTCCGGGAATGTCAAGAACATATCAGGTAATTTTTTCCAGAACTTTTATTTCGCGTACTGGGATTTCTCGTACAGGAATCTCTCCGGCAGCTTGATGTTGAAACCGCTCTCCAGTTTCTTGAAGTCTTCCGGCTCGATAGTCTGTCTCTTCTCCGGTACCATGGAGAGCACCTTAATCAGGATCTCCGCAGACTTCTCGATGGTGTGCATCAGACCGAATGTAAGGTCAAAGTCCTCGCCGGAGCAGAACATACCGTGGTGAGCCCAGATAACCGCATTGTACTTCTCCATCAGTTTGCTTGTGGCAACGGCGATGTCGCGTCCGCCCGGAACCATCCATCCGATCACGCCGACACCTTCCGGGAATACAACCGGACACTCGGTAGCCATCTCCCAGAGCTCTCTTGTAAAGATCTCATCCTCAAGAGGAAGGACGAAAGTCAGGGCAATGGTATTCGTTGTATGTGCATGATAGATAACTCTGTGCTTGCCGCCTGTCAGTTTCTTCTTCACCTCATGGTTCATCAGATGGGTCGGAAGCTCGCTAGTCGGGTTGCCTCCCTCTACAAGTCCCCAGCGGATCCGGTAGCGCTCTCCTGTCTCATCCACTTCGATAATCGCAAGACATGCCTCCGGGTCAACGATAATGTTACGGAAATATTTTCCCGTTCCTGTTACAAGGAAATACTCTCCTGCCAGTCCCGGAACGCTTGTGCCGATCTGCTGCCACGGTGTATCTGTATACAGACGGTTTTTGATCGCGTCAACCTCGCCTTTTTTCAGTCTGTAGGAAAGGTTTCCGCCGTTTCTCTCGTGCCATCCCTGCTGATAGCCGTCATCTGCCATCTTGATAAAATCCTGAACAAATTTTGAATCCAATACTTTCATCTCATTTACCTCCTGTTTCAAAACAAACCCCAACATTTATCAGCGTTTCAAATTTTGTTTTTTGTTGTTTTTCTCAGATAAATGTGTTGTTTCTTGTTGTTTTTATTCTATCACATTATACGATAAATGCAATATCTTTTTCTGAATTTGCATGGTGTTTTTTGATTTTTTGTCGATTCTGGCAGTATTTGCGCCCCTGGAAATCTGTTTTTATGTAAACATTGCTTTTCTTCTTTTTCCGCTTTATACTTAATAGAAGAAATCACACCGAAAGGAGGGAAACGGATGATCCATGCGGCAATTGTGGAAGATGAAAAAGAACATATGGAACTGCTCCAAAGCTATCTGAACCGGTATGCATCGGAACATTCTGTCCGCTTCCGGACCGACGGATATGCAGACGGCATTGATATCGTCTCGGACTATAAGGGCGGGTATGACGTGATTTTCCTCGACATTCAGATGAAACACATGGATGGCATGACTGCTGCGGAAAGGATCCGTCATCTGGATGAAGATGTGGCGATCATCTTCATCACATCCACGGTACAGTTTGCCGTGCAGGGGTATCTCGTGGATGCTCTCGGATATGTTCTCAAGCCGGTTCCCTATCTGGCCTTCGAGCAGCTAATGAACAAGGCGGTAAAGAAAATACGCGCGCGGAAGGAAAAGAACCACATCACTCTTGATACGGAATGTGGAATGCTCAGGCTCGCCACCGACCAGATCTGCTGCCTCGAAAGTCAGAAACACGCGGTTATTGTACACTGTGAAAAGGAGACGTACAGAACTGCCGGACCCCTGAAGCGTTTTGACGAGGAGCTCTCCGGTCAGGGGTTTTCCAGATGCCACAACGCTTACCTGGTCAATTTGAGCCATGTAAACGCCATGACGCCCTCTTCCGTCCGCCTCTCAGACGGGGAGGAACTCCCGGTGAGCAGGGCGCGTAAAAAAGCATTTATGGATGCGCTCACTGATTATATAGGAGGAATTCAGCGATGAATATTACCGATTTTATGGACACTCCCCGGATCTGCACCGCCATTGCCGAATGGGGCGCCTGCGCGGTCTACATTCTGATTCTCCGGCGGAAGCAGACCGGTATGAAACTCTGTGCCGCCCTGGCCTGTATGCTCGGATACTTCCTTATCTATCACCGGATCGCCGGAATGCTCCCGATCGTTCTGTGGATTCCCGGTATGGCGGGCGCCATTGCCGGCATGTGGATCTTCATCCGTTTTCTCTGCCGCGTCTCATGGCTGGATGCGGGCTACTGCTGCACCCGTGCTTTCGTGCTGGCGGAACTGGCAGCCTCCCTCCAGTGGCAGATCTATGTGTGGATCGCCATGCGCCCCGGTTCTTCCCGGGAAGGCTCTGCCGGTTTCTTTGAAAGCCCCCTGTCCGTCGTGCTCCTCGCCGTCACCATGGCAGTCATCTACGGACTGCTCTTCTCCTTCTGCTACTTCTATGAACGGCAGTATATACCGGTAGATGAACAGATGAATGTCAGCGGCAAAGAACTTCTCGGCGGCGCAATGATCGCCCTGGGCGCATTTATTATCAGCAACCTGAGCTTTGTGTTTCCCGACACTCCTTTCTCCAGCGCCTCCACCTCCATTCTGTACGTGCGCACGCTGGCGGATTTCGGAGGGCTTGTCATGCTTATCGCCCAGTCGGAAAAACGGGAGGAGCTTCGGATGCGCGGGGAGAACCAACTCATGAACGTACTCCTTCAGCGCCAGTACGACCAGTACCGTCTCTCCATCGACAATGTGGAGCTGCTCCGGAGAGAATTCCATGATATCAAGCACTACATGCTTGCCATCCGCGAGGAGGAAAACCCGGAGATAAAGAACCGTTACCTCTCCGAGATGGAGAACGCCATCTCAGAGCAGGAATCGCTGATCACCACCGGCAACCGTGTCCTGGACGTATTTCTTACCAATAAAAGCAACTACTGCATGCAGAACCACATCACATTCACCTGCATGGCAGACGGAAGCCTGATCTCTTTCATGCACGTCAAGGATATCTGTTCCCTGTTCGGCAATGCCCTGGACAATGCCATCGAATGTGTGTCCCAGTTCCCGGACCCGGAGAAGCGGCTGATCTCTCTGTCCATGTTCCGGCGGAGCCAGTTTGTCATGATCCAGTTCGAAAACTACTCCGAGACTCCTCTTGAACTGGACAGCGGGAACCTTCCCAGGACAACCAAGGCAGACAAACAGTATCACGGCTACGGCCTGAAAAGCATAAAGGCTGCAGCCCAGAAATACGGCGGTTCCATGACGCTGCAGGCAAAGGATCACTGGTTCACCCTTCAGGTACTCATCCCGGTGGAAGAAGAGCGGCGGGAAAACATGGAGTAAGCGAATATTAGTGTTCACATCGGGAAAAATATGTTATACTTGTAAGGCAGGCCGGCCCGTGCCGGCAGCGGTATCCGCCTGATACGGCCAGCACGCCGTCAGGTGGGAGAAAATCGTAACAGAGAGAAGGTAAACAGTTATGTCAGAAGAACAGAAGAACAGCGGATGTACAGAGGAATCCTGCGCGGGATGTGCCCATGCGGACTCCTGTTCCAGTAAAAAGACAGACTTCCGCGAGCCTGCCAATATGTACTCGCAGATTAAGAGAGTGATCGGCGTTGTCAGCGGAAAGGGCGGCGTCGGGAAATCTCTTGTAACCGCATCCCTTGCGCGGATGATGCGCGAGAAAGGTTATACGGTCGGCATCCTGGACGCCGACGTTACAGGTCCGTCCATCCCGAAGATGTACGGAATCCACGAGAAAGCCAGAGGAACCGAAGATGCGATCATGCCCTGCATCGCGAAAGACGAGACGAGGATCATGTCAGTCAATCTGCTTCTGGACGATGAGTCCGCACCGGTAATCTGGAGAGGACCGATCATCGCAGGAGTGGTTAAGCAGTTCTGGACCGATGTCATGTGGGGCGATATTGATTATCTGTTTGTGGATATGCCCCCGGGAACCGGCGATGTGCCGCTGACTGTGTTCCAGTCCCTTCCGGTGGATGGCGTCGTGATCGTCACATCTCCCCAGGATCTGGTTCAGATGATTGTGAAAAAAGCATACGGCATGGCACAGCAGATGAATATCCCCGTGCTTGGCATTGTGGAGAACTACAGCTATGTAAAATGTCCGGACTGCGGAAAAGAGATTAAGATTTTCGGTGAGAGCCATGTGGATAAAACTGCAGAAGAGCTGGGAATCCCGGTTCTCGGAAAGATGCCCATCGACATGGAACTTGCCCGGGCAGTTGAGGAAGAACGTTTTTACGAAGTACAGAACCCGTATCTGAAAGATGCAGAGCTTTAAGCCTGCATCTTTCTGTATAAATGTATATAAATATAAAAAACTCTCCAGGAAAATATAAGAGCATCTGCGCAGATGAAAAAGAAAGGAAAAGAACATGAGAATATTGTTTATCCGGCACGGAGATCCGGACTATGAGCACGATACACTGACAGAAAAGGGGCGCAGGGAGGCACAGTGTCTTGCCGCCCAGGCCCCGTACATGGAGATGGGCGACTGCTATGTGTCCCCTCTCGGAAGAGCACGGGACACAGCGGCATACAGTCTGAAAGCCCTGGGAAAGACCGCCGGGACTTTTGACTGGCTCCAGGAGTTCCCGGCCCGGCTTGACCTGAACGAAATTCCGGAACTGACGGCCGCATACCCGACTTCAAGAAAGAAAGACGGGAAATATCTTTCCCGGATCATCTGGGATATCGTACCGTCCTATCTCAGTGAGCATGAGGAATATCTGGATTCCCGGCTGTGGCGTGACACCTTCATATGCCGGCAGTCCGACGCCGTCCGTCTCTATGACAATGTGGCGCAGAACTTTGACCGTCTTCTGGCTGAATACGGATATGTCCGGGACGGCCGATGCTACAGAGTAGAAAAAGAGTACACCGGTACGGTCACCTTTTTCTGCCATTTCGGTATCACCTGTGTTCTGCTTTCCCACCTCTGGAATATCTCGCCCTTTGTGCTCTGGCACAGCACCATCCTTGCTCCCACTTCCGTGACCGAGATAATAACAGAAGAACGGGAAAAAGGGATCGCTTATTTCCGCGCCCAGAGGCTGGGAGACGTCTCCCACCTGCGGATGGCAGGGGAAGAACCCGCTTTTGCCGGACGCTTCTGTGAGGTGTGGTCCGACAGCGAACACCGCCACTGACCTGTGCATAATATAAAAGAAAAAAGGACTTTTCTATTATGGCATACGAGACTTTTGAAAAGATCGAGGGCGTAATTCAGTCTGTCAACAGGGGAGACTCCTGCTGCACCATGATGCTCTCCGTAATCAGCGGCTCCAGCATTATCAATGTGGTTGTGGACGGAGAGACAATGGTGATCGACAATGTCCGCCTCAGGCCGGGCATGAGGATCGCCGCTTTCTACGATGCAAATCTTCCGGTTCCGGCGGTCTACCCGCCTCAGTACCGGGCTGAGATCGTTACATCTCTCAGGAGGGGACAGCAGGTCGTGCTGGATTATTTCGACGACAGCCTGACATCAGCGGACAATTCGCTGCGCTTAAATATCGGTCCCATGACAAATGTTCGCACCGCCAACGGCCAGTCCTACGGCTGCAGCCCGGAAAATTCCGAACTTCTTGTCTATTATACGACGACCACCTTCAGTATCCCGGCACAGACCACACCCCAGAAGATTGTGGTAATGTGCCAGTATTAAATGAAATGGTATTCTTTCCGTTTTAAACGGAAACCGGAGCAGGCATTCATTTGTCCTGCTCCTCTGTATTTGATGCAGCCATTTTCATATAAAAAGCGGACAGAGATTCGCATGGTTTGTGGGAGATCGGACAGAGGACGATGATCTCTCTGTCACCGGGAAGCATCTCACTGTTGATATTTACTATATATTCAAACAGGTAGCGGAAGAACTGCTTGTTTGTAGGTTTCTCCCTGCGGTCAGAACTCTTAAATACTAATCTTAACATCTCCGGATCCGCCGAATCCCAGATCGAGTGGACGACTGTCCGGATATTCTTTTCCACACAGTTCCATGTGGTATTGAAATGCCTGGCAATGTCTATGTACAGCGATTTTGTAATGTAGGTGGCACGGCTTTCATCCTCAAGCATCAGAGTCAGCCCGTATACAACATAGTCGTATCCGACGTAACTCTTTCCCGCACGCAGACAGTCCAGTGTGTTAATGATTATTCTTTTGTAATTCATAGCATCCTCCCAGCGAGAGAACCTGTTCCTTTAATATGGTAAATTGGAAATATTTGTCAAACAACACAATTCGTTCGACTATTTTCTACCAGACACCAATGCTCTGCGGGGAACTGACCGTGGCTGAAAAAGGATGCGCTTTCGGGAAAAAACAACAAAAAAGCCCTCAAACGAAACCCGCTTGAGGACTGAATTTTCCGACGGAGACGGAGGGATTCGAACCCTCGTGCCCCGGAGGGCAAACGCATTTCGAGTGCGCCCCGTTATGACCACTTCGATACGTCTCCACTTTAAGCTGCAAATATACATCTCCGTGTGCATTTTTCCACAGCTTTTTTATTATAGCAGACTTTCATGAAAAAGGAAAGGGTAAATTCAAAAAAATCAAATACTGCTGTCGGCTCTGTTTTCTCTCGTCACATCCCTGAGCCACTTCCGGCTTCTGTACCTCCAATACGTAATCGGAAGTTTGATAATCTCATCACTCATCAGGATCACATAGACTGCCGGGACGCCGAGGTGCAGGATAAACGCCGCGATAAAGCCCAGAAGGATGGAACACCCCCACATCGTCCCCACATCCAGGGCAAGACCGAACCGGGTGTCCCCGCCGGATCGGAAGATCCCCACAACCATGGTGGTGTTGAACGCCTGCGCCACCACGAAATAGGACATGACAAAAAACATGAGCCGGAGATATTCTTTCGCCGCTGCGGACAGGGAAAGGAAAGCGGAAGCCACCGGAAGCACGGCAAGGATCACCGCGCCTCCCGCCACACCCATAATCAGGCTTAAGCGGATAAACCGTCTGGAGTAGGCAGCCGCATACTCCATCTTCTTCTCTCCGATGGTCTTCCCCAGAGTGATCGCCGCCGCGCTGGAGAGCCCGAAAGCCACCACCGTCGCCAGCTGCCTTGCCACCTGCGCCACAGAATTTGCCGCTACGGCAGGGCTTCCCATATGTCCCAGAATCGCTGTGTTTGCCGCAGTTCCGAGTCCCCACATCACCTCGTTTGCCACAACCGGCAGGGCATACTTCATAAAATCGCCGAACAGCAGCTTATCCGTGTGGAGCACATAGCTGAGCCTGAGCTTGATATCTTTGTTATACAGCCTGGCGTATCCCGCCACAAGGATCACCTCCAGAACCCGGGAACACAGAGTTCCGAGCGCCGCTCCGCTCACACCCATGGCAGGGCATCCCAGAAGCCCGAAGATAAAGATGGAGTTCAGCACTATGTTGCACAGCAGGGAGGCGAGATAGACAACCGTCGCCACAATCACCCGCTCCACGCTCCGCATCACATAGAGATAGGACTGGGTGATTCCCATCAGAATATAGGAAAACGCCACGATCCGCAGATATTTGATTCCCTCTGCGATCACCGCCGGGTCACCCGTAAAAATCTGCATCAAGAGCCCCGGTATGAGAAGGGCTGCCACGGTAAATACGGCCGTCACGAAAACTGCCGCCTTCACCGTCATGCCGAGCACTTTCTCGATGGCAGTCCGGTCTCCTTTACCCCAGTACTGGGCAGTAAGCACTGTTGCCCCGGAAGTCAGTCCGAACAGGAACAGCGTCATGATATACTGCACCTGTCCGGCGAGGGAAGCGCCGGAGAGCGCTGTCTCCCCCACTGCCCCGAGCATGATGACGTCCGTTGCCGTCACTCCCACATTAATCAGATTCTGAAGCGCCATGGGAACAACCAGCGCGATTACATTCCGGTAGAATTTCCTCCAGTCAATTTCCGGTTCCCTGTGTTTTCCTTTTCCAAACATCCCTCATAAGTCTCCTGTCATTCATTTTACTCTTTTCCGTCAAAGCAGTACGTGCAGAGTTTACACGGCTCGATTCCGATGGACGCCACAAGGTCGTCCAGTCTGTGATAGCGCAGCGACGTAAAATTCTGCTGTCTTCGGATCGCCTCAATCATCTGTGCATAGCGGCAGGTATCCGGGTTCGTGTACTCCTCCAGAACCTCCCGGGAACAGTTGTCCCCTTCCGCCTCACGGATCACCCTCCTTGTGATCAGCTCCAGATCCGAGTTGGACCGGGAGAAGTTGAGGAATTTGCACCCGTACACAAGAGGCGGACATGCCGGGCGGACGTGAACTTCCTTCGCACCGCTCCGGTAGAGGAATTCCGTAGTCTCCCGAAGCTGGGTCCCCCGCACGATAGAGTCATCGATCAGAAGAAGCCTCTTATTCTCAATCAGCGCCTGCACCGGGATCAGCTTCATCCGGGCGATCAGATTCCTCTGGCTCTGGTTCGTGGGCATGAAGGAACGGGGCCAGGTTGGCGTGTATTTGATAAAGGGTCTTGCGTAGGGAACTCCGGACTCATTGGAGTATCCGATGGCATGTGCCACGCCCGAATCAGGCACTCCCGCCACAATATCCGGGTGGACGCTGTCCCCGTCCCGCTTTGCCAGCATACTGCCGCAGCGGTAGCGCATCTCCTCCACGTTCACTCCCTCATAGGAAGAAGTCGGATATCCGTAGTAAACCCAGAGGAAGGAGCAGATCTTCATCTCCTTGCCGGGCTCCCGCAGTGTCTCCACATGTTCCGGCGTGACAAAGACGATCTCCCCGGGACCCAGTTCCTTATAATCCGTGTATCCCAGATTGATATAGGCGAAATTCTCGAAGGAAACACAGTAGGCGTCCTCTTTCTTTCCCACCACAACCGGTGTTCTTCCGTAACGGTCCCTGGCGGCATAGATGCCCTCCTTCGTCATGATCAGAAGAGACAGGGAGCCGTCCACTGTCTCCTGGGCGTAACGGATTCCCTCCACAAGAGATTCTTTCCTGCAGATCAGGGAGCCGATCAGTTCCGTGGCGTTGATCTGCCCGCCGCTCATCTCCAGAAAATGAGAATGTCCTTCCCGGTATGCCTTCTCAAGAATCTCCTCCTGGTTGTTGATCTTTCCCACTGTAGTGATGGCAAAACTGCCGAGATGAGACTGGATAAGAAGGGGCTGGGGCTCATAGTCCGAGATGCATCCGATCCCCAGGTTTCCTTTTAATTCTTCCACATCCCTCTCAAACTTTGTCCGGAAAGGGGAGTTCTCTATATTGTGTATGGCGCGGTTGAATCCTCCGGCACCGTAGACCGCCATACCTCCTCTCCTTGTTCCCAGATGGGAGTGATAGTCCACTCCGTAAAAAAGTTCCAGTACACAGTCGTTCTTTGACGCAACTCCAAAAAATCCGCCCATTGCTTTCCTTCCTCCTGTTCATTCAAGCTGTGATTTTTTTCAAAAAAAATTCCTTTACACTGTATCACCTCATACAGCATAAAGGAAAATATATCAAAAAGTCAATAGAATATCTTATCTTCCGAGAACTGTTCCGACTGCTTTTTTCCACCCCGCGTATTTTGCCGTCCTGCGCTCTTCTTCCATAGAGGGGACATACCGCTTTCTCCGGATTCTCTCGAAGACTTCCCCGCCGTACATACCAAGCCCGATCCCTGCTGCGTAAGCGGCGCCGATTCCGGAAAGTTCCTCTGCATCCGGCACAAGCACGTTCGTGTCCAGGATGTCGCTCTGGAACTGCATCAGATATCCGTTTCGAGTGGGGCCGCCGTCCACCCGAAGCTCTCCGGGCAGAACTCCCGCGTCTTCTCCCATGGCTTTTACCACATCCGTGATCTGGTAGACAATGCACTCGATCCCGGCACGGACGATCTCCGCCTTTCCCGTGGTCCGGCTGATTCCGGAGAGAGACGCCCGGGCGGTGCTGTCCCAGTAAGGCGCGCCAAGTCCCGTAAATGCCGGTACAAAGTAGAGGGTATCATCCTGTACGGCACTCCTGCACAGCGCTTCTGTCTCCCCTGCGCTCCCGATCAGCTTCACATCGTCTTTGAGCCATGAGATGACGGCGCCCGTATAGTTGATGTTTCCCTCCAGGACATAATTCACCTTTCCGCCCATGCCCCAGGCAAGGGAAGTCACCACACCGTGGGTGCTCACCACCGGCTTCTCTCCCACGTTCATCATAATGGAAGATCCGGTTCCGTAAGTACACTTCGCCATTCCTTCCTTCAGACACCCCTGTCCCAGCAGAGCTCCGTGGGAATCCCCCAGAACGCCGTGGATGGGAATCGGGTGAGGGAAGTATCCTTCCACATCCGTCTCTCCGAAGAGACTGTCCGAATCACAGACTTCTGCCAGATCCTCCGGACAGATGCCGAACATGGAGCAGATATCCTCGTCCCATTTCAGCTCAAAGATATTAAAAAGCTGAGTCCGGGAGGCATTGGAGTAGTCGGTTTTATAACTCTTCCCATGGGTCAGACGGTAAACAAGGTAGGTATCGACAGTTCCCATACAGAGCTCATGGGCGGCTGCTTTCTCCCCTGCCCCTTCCGTGTTCTCCAGAAGCCAGGTGAGCTTTGCCGCCGGGAAATAAGGGGAAAGGGGAAGCCCGGTGCGCTGCCGGATTATTTCAGCAGATGCTGCGCCCTCGATTCTCCTGCAGATTTCTTCTGCCCTGGCGCACTGCCAGACTACGGCATCCGCCGCCGGGGAGCCGTCCCGGTTCCAGATCAGGGAAGTCTCCCTCTGGTTGCTGATGCCGATCCCCGCGATCTTCTCTTTCTCCACTCCGGAGCGCTCCACCAGATTTTTAATTACCTGCACAGTATTCCGGTAGATTTCCTCCGGATCGTGGGAGACCCATCCCAGTTCATTGACGATCTGACGGTGGGGCTTATCCTCCCGCATAAGAAGATTTCCGCTTTCATCGAACAGAAGGGCTTTCGTCCCCTGGGTGCTCTGGTCAATACTGATAATATAACTGCCCGATTTTCCTGCTTCGCTCATAATCCTGTACTCCTCTTTACTTCTCTGCCGTCTGCAGGATCTCTTCTGCCTTCCGGGCGATGCCCTCTGCATTCAGGCCGTAGTAGTCAAATACCTCCTGCGATGTTCCCGTAATCACCGGAGCGTCCGGCAGAGACAGATTCCACACCCGTCTCGGGCAGTCGGATGCCACCACCTGGGACACCATGGATCCAAGACCGCCAAAAGGTGCATGCTCTTCCACAGTAATCACTGCTTTTGCATTTTCCGCCTCCCGGATCACAGCCTCCCGGTCAAGAGGTTTCACGCAGTACATGTCGGTTACCGAGGCACGGATTCCCTTTTCTTCCAGAAGCTCTGCCGCGTCCAACGCCGGTTTTACCATCTCACCGCATGCGATGATCGCCACATCCGCGCCGTCCGGACACGCCTTTACCAGAGTTGCCTTATCCATCTCAAAGGGAACCTTTCCCTCCTCGTAGACCGGCTCCACGGCATTTCGCCCGACCCGCACATATGCAGGCTTCTCATCCTTTAAAAGGGCCCGGATCAGCTCCGCCGTCTGCAGGTGGTCGCTTGGAATATAGACACGCATATTGGGGATGGCGCTCATGGACGCAATATCCTGCGCCGAATGATGGCTCATTCCCAGGGCACCGTAGCTGACTCCGCCGCTGATGCCGATCAGCTTCACATTGGTATTGGAATATGCCACATCCACCTTGCACTGCTCATAGCTGCGCGCGGAAAGGAAACATGCCGGAGATACCGCGTAGGCTTTCTTGCCGCATTTTGCCAGACCTGCGGCAATGCTTACCAGGTTCTGTTCCGCGATTCCCGTCTCCACGAACTGCTCCGGATAAGTGTCCGCAAACGCCGTAAATGATCCGCTTCCCCTGGAATCACTGCACAGCGCCACAATATTTCTGTCTTTCTCTGCCGCTTCCATCAGCACCTTGCAGATCATCTGCTTGTTCGCGGTTTTATTCGTATTCATCATCACATCAGCGCCTCCTTTGCCGCTTCCAGATCCTGCATGATCCGGCTGTATTCTTCCGCATCCGGCACATGATGATGCCAGGACGCCTTGTTTTCCATAATCGGCGAGCCTTTTCCCTTGACTGTATTCGCGATCAGGACCGTAGGCTGTCCTTTCACGGTCTTTGCCTCCTCAAATGCCGCGTGGAGCTGGTCTATGTCATTGCCGTCCGCCACGTCGATCACATGCCAGCCAAAACTGCGGAACCGCTCATGCAGGTCGTCATGCCCCATCACATCTTCCGTATTTCCCGAGATCTGCAGACGGTTGCGGTCCACTACTGCACACAGATTATCCAACTTATACTGGTGCGCTGCCATGGCGCCCTCCCAGACGGAACCTTCCGCCAGCTCGCCGTCTCCCATCACCACATAGACCCGGTTGTCCCGGTGATCCATTTTGCAGGCCCTGGCCATGCCCACGCATACCGGAAGGCCGTGCCCCAGGGAGCCGGAATTCATCTCGATTCCCGGCAGCTTGTTGTTTGGATGACCGATATATTTTGAGCCGAAACGGCTGAAATTCTTCAGGATATCCTCCTTGTCGAGAAACCCTTTCTCAGCCAGGACCGCATAGTATGCCTCCATGGAATGCCCCTTGCTCAATACAAAGAGGTCCCGGTCCGGGTCGTCTATATTTTCAGGACTGATATTCATCTGCGAAAAATACAGCTCCACAAGAACCTCCATCACACTCATGTCGCCGCCGATATGCCCGGCTTTTCCGGAACAAATGATATTGACGGCATCTTCTCTCAACTGATACGCCAGTGCTTTTAAATTCATGCTCATCTTCCTTTCCGATTCTGTTTTCCGGTTATTCCCCTGCACTTCATTCGCCGCGCAGATATGCCTTAACCTCTTCCTCGATGGGGTCGTACAGATCCGGCTTCACACCGATGTATTTGCATGCCTCATAGAGAACCGGAACCACATTTTTATGGATGCCGACACAGTGATGGATATAAGGTCCTTCCACAATCTTTGCCTCCAGACGTTTGATGTTCTCCACCTCAACCCAGAGGTAGGTTCCCATTCCTTTCGGTCCGTCTACGCCTTTTGCAGTTCCCAGGAGCAGGGAGTATTCACCGTTGTCCCCGTCGAACCTGCACAGCGTCACCTCGCCGTGTTTCGCCTCCGCCGTCAGGCTTCCCGGATGGTCGAAAGCAAGCGGGTATGTAAGAATGGGCTTCTCCTTTGCCACAGATACAGGCCAGGGGCCGCAGTGCTGAAGGAGTTCGCCGTTCTCGATATCCGGATGGCGGATCGTCCAGTCCGCAAAGAAACTCCTCATCTCTCCCATCGCCGCTGCCTCTGCCATCAGCGCTGTCACTGCGCCGTGAATATCTGTCTCGCAGACAACCGGGATTCCCATCTCGTTGAGAATCGCATTGGCCGCGCAGGGCATGATGCCGATCTCCGTCTGCAGGGCGTTCCAGCACTGGATTGCCGTTGCCTGGCATCCGTATTTTTTCACAAGGTTTAACATGGCAAGAGCAAGAGCCGCCACATTTTCCACTTCATTTTCCTTGATCTGCACGTCCATTGTCTCCCGGATCTGCGAAAGCATCTGATCCATTGCGGCGTGGTCTTTCTTCACCGCTTTTATCTCCTCAGTCAGTTCCGTCATGGGCACCGGGGAAAGCTGAATGTTGAACTTCTCCAGAAGCTCTCCCTCGTTGCACATGGTTGACCAGAATTCGAAAGGTCTTGTAGAGATCTGGAGAATCCGTATATTCCGGAACGTCTTCACCACGCTGCATACCGCCAGGAAATCCTTTACCCCGCGCTCGAATACAGGGTCGCTCAACCGGCAGTTGGTCAGGTAGGTAAAGGGCACCTGAAATCTTCTCAACACTTTACCCGTGGCAAACAGGCCGCACTGGGTGTCTCTTAAGCGGACTCCGTTCGGCTCCGGGCGCTCATCCAGCGGCCCCCACAGAAGGACCGGAACCCCAAGTCTCTTTGCCAGTCTGGCACAGACAAACTCGGTGCCGAAATTGCAGTGGGCGAGAAGAAGTCCGTCCACGCCCTCTGCCTGGAATTTCGCGGCAATCTTCTCCACATCGTTGTCGTCGTAGAGAAGCCCCTCTTCATTGATATCTGTAATGTCGACAAAATCCACTCCCATCTCCCTTAATCGGTCCGCTGTAAGTCCTCTGTACTTCACCGCGTCCGGCGCGCTGAAGATGCTTCTTCTGGTAGGCGCATAGCCCAGTCTGATTCTTTTCATGATCTGCACTCTCCTTTTCTTCGGCTTCTGGCTTCATTTTAGTCGCCTTTTCACTTAACTTCACTACAATATTCAGTGTTTTTCACTTAATTTTTAACTGAATTGTTGCTTTATTTATACTTACTCCTGTATAATTAATTCAAATTCAGAGAGAAAAGAAAATCCTTCTGAGAGAGAAAGAAGAAACACTTCTGAAAGATGATGAAAGGGGTACTTTAAATGGGAATCACTGCAAAAGAACTGGCAAAGAAGCTGAACCTCTCAGCAGCCGCCGTATCCATGGCTTTAAACCACAAGCCCGGCGTGAGCACGCAGACAAGACAGGCGGTACTGGAAGCCGCCGAGAAATACGGATATGATTTCACCCGGATCGCGGATAAGAATGTCCGGCAGGGTTCGATTTACTTTATTATTTATAAAAAACACGGCACCGTCGTGGCGGATACCCCCTTCTTTTCCCAGGTATCGGAAGGGATTGCCCTGGAGTGCCGAAAAGAAAACTATAAACTGAAGATCAGCTATTTTTATGAGGAAGATGAAGAGACGCTGACAAGACAGATCGAAGATCTCAGGGTATCCGACTGCTGCGGAATCATCCTTCTGGGTACAGAGATGAAACCGGAGGATGTACGGCAGTTTCTTGCCCTGAACCTTCCCCTGGTGCTTCTGGATGCATATTTTGAGACGGTGCCATGCAACTGCGTGCTGATCAACAACATGCAGGGCGCCTATCTTGCCGCCATGCACCTGACCCGGACGTACAAAAAGCAGCCCGGGTATCTGCGCTCCTCCTATCAGATCAGCAATTTTTCCGAGCGTGCCACCGGGTTTTTCAACGCTGTGCGCTCCTGCGGCATGTCCGCCTCAAAGAGCACCGTCCATCTGCTCACGCCCTCTGTGGAAGGAGCGTATGCGGATATGATGGAGATCATAAAAAACGGGGAGGAACTTGCCCGATGCTATTTTGCCGACAATGACCTGATCGCCATCGGCGCCATGAAGGCGATAAAAGAAGCGGGCCTTGCCATCCCCGGCGATATCGCTGTCGCCGGATTCGACAATATGCCCGCTTCCACAGTCATCGAACCGCCACTCTCCACAGTTCACGTTCCCAAGCAGTACCTGGGAGAAGCCGCTGCGAAACGGCTGATCGAACTGCTGGAGTCTCCTGCCCAGCCTGCGGTTAAGATTGAGATTGCCACTACGCTGATGAAGAGAGGATCGACGGGAAAGTAAGAATTACTTTCCCGAATTGCCGCCGGATGAAAGACTGGCAAGCTGCGCTTTTAATTCCGCAATTTCCCTGTCTTTTTCAGAGAGGGCGGCATCTGGGAATCATACTGCTTTTCTCTTCACGATCACCATGGTCACACACACCAGCGCCGCAGCAAAGAGGAACTGAATCCCGATCCCCCGGAAGATCTCTGCGCGCACATTTTCCAGGACTTTCCCGGACTCTGTCAGCAGGTTGTTGACATACTCGTACCAGTATACCGGGAAAAACTGCGCCGCCCTCCGGACCGCACTGCCAAGCAGATCCTGTTCCACAAACACGCCGCAGAGAAAGCACATGCCGAGCCCCACAACATTTACAATACCGCTGAGCGCGTTGGAGTCTTTCACCACCATGCCGATCAGCCAGGCGACAGCCAGGGACACCACTAAGAGCGCGAAGGAATTAAGCAGATAGTAGTATAACCCCGGGCTCTCCAGGAATGATTTCCCGTAGATCAGTGCGGAGGTAAGGATGCAGACCGCCCACAGGGCAAGGGAGATCACCCCCGCGGCAGCCATGCCCTCCAGATTCTGGCGATGGGCGGAGACCGCCGAGGCACGCATCCGGTCCCGAAGCTTTCCCCGGTGGAATGCAAGCAGGATATATCCCAACACATAGCAGATCACACTGAGAAGGAGAAACGGCAGATACCGGAAATAGTAAGTGTATCCCGGCGCATCGCCTCCGTTTCCGCTGAAATCATGAAGCACAACCTCCGCTTCCTCCCGCGTTTCCATGGCTTTTGCAATCTCTTTTTCGGTAAATCCCGCTGCTGCATACACGGATGCGAAGTTGATGTAGCTGCTGATCTGCTGCCCGATATAGTATCCCGCATAGGTGTCCGGCACTGCAGTCACATCCAGCGTCCCACTGCCCAGGATACACCGTTCCATAAAGTTTTCCGGAATCCTTACAATATATTCCACATCCCGGTAAAACAGGTGCTCCTGAAGGCTCTCCGTATCATCCTCCACCAGAACGATCCGGTTGCTCCTGCCGAGATAGTCAATCAGCCCCTCTGCTGCCGCACCGCCGTCCCGGTCCACAATCCCCACGGGCACACTCTCTGCCCGGTAGTCCGAAAGTCCGTCCGTGGCCGTGAACTGCTGAAACATAATGGTCAGGCCGTAAAAGATCGCCAGGTACATAACGATAAGCCAGATATTTTTCTTCGTGATCTTCATATATGCTTTAAATACTGTCATAGCGTTCCCTCCTCACCATCAGAAATGCCCCGAAAATCATCACGCCGCACATGACAAAGAGAATGATAAGATCTGTCATCAGCCTGCGGGGCGCATCGTATACATTAATGCAGTACAGTGCGTCCGAAATCAGGGAAGCCGGATTGATCAGCCGCAGCGCCGGAAAATGCTGTTCCGCCGCATTTTTGATATCCGGGTTCATGAGCCCTGCCAGGAAGCTGGCTGCCATAGACACGGCGATCAGAATCCCGATCTTCACGCTCTCCTTCATGTGTCCGAAACTGCTGACAAAAAGTCCCATCGCCACTCCGATCATACTTCCCGCCAGCACCACGGGAACCATGCGGATGTAGGACCCGGTAAATTCCAGGCGCAGGATATATTTCAGATAAATGAGAAGAATCAGCATATTTACGAAATGAATCCCGAAGGCAGCCGCTGCTTCCGCGGCAATCATTTTCAGCCGGTGCACACAGGAGACACAGCGCCGTGCCGCCACAGGCGAGAGATTTGCCTGCAGGCTCATGGCGCACTGGAACCCGATAAAGCTCCCGTACAGACATCCCATGCCGATCAGCGCGTAGAAATACTGGGCAGTCCCATCGGTGGTCTTTCCTCCCAGAGAGACCTGCCGGACCACTGGACGATAATTCTCCATGGCGCCCAGGGCGTCTTCCATCCCCTCCGGGTGGGTCTGTGCGATATCCTCCAGTGTCTGCTTTCCTTCCATATAGCTGTCCAGAAGCGACTGCAGGATCGTCTCCGGCAGTCCGCTTCCAGACACATGCAGGGAAGGCGCTGCCCCGGTACAGAAGATACCTTCCACCTCTCCGTTTTCCAGAGCGTCCAGTGCATCCTCCCAGAACATCTCTTCCGTGCGGATCAGATCGGATTCCGTTTCCACAGAATCCAGAAATAGCAGAAACGGATCTGCCCCATTATTGCTCTCTGGCCCTGTATTTCCATCTGTCTCCGCTTCCGCCGTCGGATCCGCACTGGCCTGTGCCATCACTACCGCCACGGGCACGGTCTCGAAATCCGCTTCATCCATGCCGCTCACTGCCAGGTATAGAAGGGTTGCGAGCGCCAGTGGAAAGACAAGCGGCCAGAATACCACATTATTGAAATTGCGGAGCTTTGTTTTCATCGCATATTTCACAAGATGAAGCATAAGTTCTCCTCTCCTTTCTCAGTCGCGCAGGGCTTTCCCTGTGATCTCCAGAAATACGTCGTTGAGCGTGGGCGGTTCCGAATAGACCCGTCCAAAGGGAATATTCTCTTCCTGGAGAATCTTCAGAATGCTGACCAAACTGCCCTCGGATCTGGTGCAGCGCACCACCAGCATGCCCTCCTCGTATTTCACATCGAACACCGGCGGCAGACTTCCCAGCCTGTTCATGAGTCTTTCCTCTGCCATCCCCGTCTCCACACTTATCGTCTCCCCGGTCTTGATCATTCTTTTCAGTTCTTCCTTTGTCCCCGAGGCAATACTCCTGCCGTGGTCCATAATAGTGATCCTCGTACAGATCTGCTCCACCTCCTCCATATAGTGGGACGTGTAGACGATGGTAGAGCCCTGCCGGTTCAGCTCGCAGATCCCTTCCAGGATCCGGTTGCGGCTCTGCGGGTCCACTGCCACAGTGGGCTCGTCGAGGATGATCAGCTTCGGTCTGTGGGCAATGCCGCAGGCGATGTTGAGCCTCCTTAAGAGTCCGCCGGAGAGCTTTTTGGGATATGTCTTCCGGTAATCCTCCAGTCCCACGAATCGGATGGCGTCCTCCACCAGTTCTCTTCTCCGCTTCCGGTCACTTACATACAGTCCGCAGAAATAATCAATATTGTCGTATACGGAAAGTTCCTCGAACACCGCCACATCCTGCATCACCACGCCGATCTGCCGCTTCACCCGGTAATTGTCCGGCGCCATCTCCTCACCCATGATGCGCACGCTCCCCCGGTCGAACTTCAGCAGGGCAAGCATACAGCCGATAGCTGTGGTCTTGCCGCTGCCGTTTGGCCCGAGGAGTCCGAAGATCTCCCCTTCCCTTACCTGCAGATTAAAATGATCCAGTGCGATCACATCGCCGTACCGCTTCACCAGATTTTCTATTTGAACCACTGTCGTTTCCTCCTTCTATACCGCAATATTCACAGTTTACCGTCTTGTTCCGAAAACATTTTCTTCGTTCCCTGTATCTATACTATACTCTGATCCGACATTTTCCTGTAGTGTCCCCTGTCACTTTAGCATATGACAAATGTCATAATCCCAACGAAGTATTCCGCCGGTCTGAAAATCATGCTATAATTGAGGCACCTGGTGTTTTTTCTGCACCCGGATTCTGAGGGAAAGGAACGGTCGATGACAGGAAAATGAGACATTTTTCAAGCCTGGCGGCGGTTTTTGCGCTTTGTATGTTTTCGCTTTTTTTCACACTGCCGGATATCCGGTATGTGTGTGCGTTTCTATGCGCGCTGATCGTCTGCGGCATCGGCCTTTCCCTTGACAGCAGCGCAGCGGTGGCGGGAGCCTCTCTCCTGTTTTTCACTGCCTCCTTCTTCCTGGAGCCGTTTCTGTACTTTTACCCGGCAGTGGCGTGTATCCTCATGATTCACCGGTGTTTCCGGACACTGGCCGCAGGGGGCGCCGCCTTTGCCGTGCTCGCGCTGGCACTGCACCCGCTTCCCGGGCTCCTTCTCTTTCTGGAGCTCTTCGGATTCGCCGCGGCGTATCTCCTGGTGAGCCTCTCCGCCCGGAACGAGGCGCTCACAGAGGCCCTCCGGCGCACCCAGGATGACAGCAAGGAGCGGGATCTGCTGCTGACCGAGAAGAACCGGACCCTCCTGGAAAACCAGGACTATCAGATCTACACCGCCACCCTCCGGGAGCGCAACCGGATCGCCCGGGAGATCCACGACAATGTGGGACATCTGCTCTCCCGCTCCATCCTGCTCACCGGAGCCCTGAAAACCATCAATAAAAACGAACAGCTCTCCGATCCCCTGGAGTCGCTGGACAGCACCCTTGGCGAGGCAATGGACAGCATCCGCAGAAGCGTCCACGATCTGCACGATGACGCGGTGGATCTGGATGAATCACTGCGTTCGCTGATCCGGGATTTCACCTTCTGTCCGGTCACTTACCAGTACGATGCAGGAAGGGAGATTCCCCGGGAAGTCCGGTACAGCTTTATCAATATCACCAAAGAGGCGCTTTCCAACATCATGCGCCACAGCAATGCCACCCGGGCCGCTGTCACAGTCCGGGAGCATCCCGCCCTGTATCAGCTCTCCATCGAGGATAACGGGGAGACGGCGGGAGACAGCTCCGGTACAGACGGACGTTTCCCGGGCGGCGGAACGGGGATCGGTCTTTCCAACATGCAGGAGCGGGTGGAGAAGCTGCACGGAAATATGCATATTTTTACAGAAAAGGGATTTCGGATTCTGATTACAGTTCCAAAGGAGAGACAGATATGAGACTGATACTGATCGACGACGACTGCCTTGTCGTAAGCGCCCTGAAAATGATTCTTGAGGCACAGCCGGATATCGAAGTGGCTGCCACCGCTGAGGACGGATGCGATGCTTTGAACCTCTACCGAAACCATCTGCCCGATGTCCTTCTGATGGACATCCGCATGAAAGATGTGGACGGTCTGGAAGCCGCCTCGCAGATCCTGGCTGAATATCCGGATGCGCGGATTCTTCTGCTCACCACTTTTCAGGATGATGAATATATTATAAAAGCACTGAAAATCGGCGCCTGCGGGTACCTTCTGAAACAGGATTACCAGAATATCGTTCCCGCTCTGCGCGCCGTCTGCTCCGGGCAGACCGTATTCGGCGGCTCCATCGTCTCCCGGATTCCGGATCTGCTCGGGAAGAAAGCTGCTTTTGACTGCGAGGCCTGGGGCTTAAGCGAACGGGAAACCGACGTACTTGCTCTCATTGCCGAAGGCCTGAGTAATAAGGAGATCGCCTCCCGCCTGTATTTAAGCGAGGGAACCGTGAGAAACTATTTAACAGCCATTCTGGATAAACTTGGCCTGCGTGACCGCACCCAGGCTGCGATCTTTTATCTGGAGCGAAAATAAACCTGCAGTCCGGATTTGCCGGAAAAGTTTCGGGTTCGCCGGAAAAAGTTCTGGTTTTCCGGAAAATGGAAAACCAGAAAGCGGACTGCAGACCAGACACAGAAAGGAGACTGCCCTATGTCACTTCACACATCCGACCTGGTTCTTGTTCCGGGCCGTCAGCTTAAACCTCTTGACAATATAGAAGGCTTCCAGGTTCGCCCGGGATTCTTCCGCTTTTTTGGCGCCACAGTCATTCCCGGGGGTGTAAATTTTACCATTCAGTCCCACGGGGCCACATCCTGCGAGCTCCTGCTCTTCCACCGGGAAGCCGAAGAGCCCTATGCCGCCCTGAAATTTCCGGACAACTACAGGATCGGATTCGTCTACTCCATGATTGTATTCGGTCTGGACGTGGAAGAATTTGAATACGCCTACCGCCTGGACGGACCTTACGACGAGAAGAAAGGGCTGCGCTTTGATCCCACGAAAATTCTTCTGGATCCCTACGCCCGCGCCGTCACCGGCCAGAGCCACTGGGGCTGCAAGAACAATGCCCAGCACGGCTACCGCGCCCGGGTTGTCCAGAACAACTTTGACTGGGGACTGGAACGGAATGCGACGATTCCCATGGAAGATCTGATCATCTATGAACTCCATGTCCGTGGCTTTACCAGATCTCCTTCCTCCAACGTTGCCTGTCCCGGCACTTTCCGCGGACTTGAGGAAAAGATTCCCTATCTGAAAAATCTCGGGGTAAACGCAGTGGAACTGATGCCGGTTTTCGAGTTTGACGAGATGCGGGACGCCCGTCTGATCGACGAGAACCAGCTGCTTGACTACTGGGGGTACAACCCGGTCTGCTTCTTTTCCCCGAACACCAGCTATTCCTCCCAGATCGAATACAACCGGGAAGGCATGGAACTCAAGCGGCTCATCAAGGCGCTCCACGACAATGAAATTGATGTGATCCTCGACGTGGTGTTCAACCACACCGCCGAGGGAAATGAATACGGTCCCTGTTTCAGTTTCAAGGGATTTGACAATAATATTTACTATATGCTGACACCGGACGGCAAATATTACAATTTCAGCGGCTGCGGAAACACCCTGAACTGCAACCATCCGGTCGTTCAGGAACTGATCCTGGACTGCCTGCGGTACTGGGTGACGGACTACCGCGTGGACGGCTTCCGCTTTGACCTGGCGTCCATCCTCGGACGAAATGAGGACGGCACGCCTCTCAACCAGCCGCCGCTCCTGCGCAGCCTGGCATTTGACCCCATTCTCGGCAATGTGAAACTGATCGCCGAGGCCTGGGACGCCGGCGGTCTCTATCAGGTGGGCTCCTTTCCCTCATGGAAACGATGGGCGGAATGGAACGGACGCTATCGGGACGACATGCGCTGCTTCCTGAAAGGAGATCCCGGCATGGCACGGATCGCCGCCCAGAGGATGACGGGCTCCCAGGATCTCTACGATCCGGAGTCCCGGGGCGGAAACGCATCCGTCAATTTTCTCACCTGTCACGACGGTTTCACTCTCAATGACCTGTACAGCTATAATCAGAAACACAACGAGGCAAATGGCTGGAACAATACGGACGGGACAGACGACAATAACAGCTGGAACTGCGGCGAGGAAGGTGAGACCTCAGATCCGGAGATCCTCGCCCTGCGCATGAAAATGATGAAAAATGCCTGTGCGGCGCTGATGTGCAGCCGGGGGACGCCCATGTTTCTCTCCGGCGACGAATTCGGGGACACCCGTTACGGCAACAATAACCCCTACTGCCAGGACAATCAGATCTCCTGGCTGGACTGGTCCCTTCTCGACAGGAATACAGACCTCTTTGAGTTCTTCCGTTATATGATCGCATTCCGCAAGGCTCATCCTGCCATCCGTAAAGACCTGGAGCCAAGCTATATCGGGCTGCCTGCCATGAGCCTCCACGGGCTCACTCCCGGAAAACCCGACGCCCCGGAAAGTGCCTTCGTCTCCTGCGTCCTCTTCGCCGGATACGACGAGGAAGAACAGAGGGAAGATCTTGTATATGTGGCTGTAAATGCACACTGGAACGCCGCGAACCTGACACTCCCGGATCTTCCGGAAGACTACTGCTGGAAGATTGCTGTCAACACCGGCGACCCGAAACAGCAGACCTTCCCGGAGGGGCAGATGCCGACGGCAGAAAAGACACTGCTCCTCGGAGAACGGTCCGTGATCGTCTTTGTGGGGGTGAAAAAATAAATCTTTCGCACAGAGTTTATATTTCAGCGATAAAATTGTATCCGAAACGGTCCACAGTCCGGAAGGATGATGCATCACGGTGCAGGCTCCACTTTACCTCACCCGTTGGAAGGATTGTAACGCCTGATACAGACACTCGTTCATAGGAACTCCTGTCCGCATCAGACTAACAATCCGAACCAACTGTGTTCGGAACGTTCCGCTTAACGCACCGCTCACGCATCATCCTCCCGGTCTGTGTTGGCTTCTCAGATCAGTAATTTTTTATTTTCCGCAATTTGAACTCTGTACAAAAGATTTTTTCAGTAAAAGTACAAGGAATTGAGCCTTACCGAAAAAACAAATTTTCGCAGAGAGTCACACATACCGCTTCCCTTCTTCCGGATTGATAAACAAGCAGAGCATACGGAGTGTTGAAATCTCTGTATGCTCTGCGACTTATTGTCATATCACTAATTCAGAAAGAAACCGTCTGTCTCTCCGCGAAAGATTTATTTTTTCGATCTTTATTCTTCAAAGGCTTCTTTTACTTTGTCCATGAAACCTTTCTTCTTCCCTTTTTTCTCTTTCTTCTCCTCTGCGGAATCGTTCTGATGCAGGGTGTTTCCTGTCAGTTCATCGAATCTGCGCAGGGCTTCTTTTGCCTCGCTGCTCAGATGTTCCGGCGTCTGGATAACGAGGGTGACGTAATGGTCGCCGCGCACCTGGGGATTTCTCAGTGACGGAACACCTTTTCCTTTCAGGCGCACCTTCGTGTCTGTCTTTGTTCCCGGGCTGACTGTATAGATTACGTCGCCGTCTACAGTGGGGATCTTCACATCTCCGCCAAGAGCTGCCACTGCGAACGAAATCGGCACAGTGGAAAAGATATGCACATCCTGTCTCTGGAAAATCGGGTGTCTGGAGACATTGACTTCCACGAGAAGATCTCCTCTCGGTCCTCCGTTGATTCCCGGCTCTCCTTTATCCCGGATACGAACGCTCTGTCCGTTGTCAATTCCTGCCGGGATCTTAACCTTAATTTTCTTCCTGCTGGAAGTGTAACCTGTACCGGAGCACTTCGGACACTTCTCCTTGATCACTTTACCGGAACCGCCGCACTCCGGACATGTCTGAACATTCTGAACCGTTCCGAAAAATGACTGGGAAGTATAGACAACCTGCCCTCTTCCGCCGCACTTTGTACATGTCTCCGGGGTAGTTCCCGGCTTTGCCCCTGTCCCGTGACAGTCTTCGCAGGGATCTTTCAGCACAAGATCCAGTTCTTTCTCACATCCGAATACAGCTTCCTCGAAAGTAATGCGGACGCTCTTCCTCAGATTGGCTCCCTTCATCGGTCCGTTGCTGCCCCTGCCGCCTCTGCGGCCGCCGCCGAACAGATCGCCGAATATATCACCGAAAATGTCACTGAAATCCGCACCGCTGAAATCAAAACCGCCGAAACCACCGGCTCCACCGGCGCCGCCTTCAAATGCTGCGTGGCCGAACTGGTCATACTGACGGCGTTTTTCAGGGTCACTTAAGACAGCATACGCCTCCGATGCCTCCTTGAATTTCTTCTCGGCTTCGGCATCTCCCGGGTTCATATCTGGATGGTACTTTTTTGCAAGGGTACGGTATGCCTTTTTGATGGCTGCCTCATCGGCGTCCCTTCCTACGCCAAGCACCTCATAATAATCTCTCTTTGACTCTGCCATAACACTAATACTCTACCTTTCATTCTAAAATCCACGCGCATTCTCTGCTCCGGCATTCGTATCTTCTTCCCGTGCATGCAGCTGATTTCATGTCAGCCGCCTTTGCGCGAATAAAGTTTCTGCGGCCACAGCCGCAGGGCCATGGTCACAGAAACTTTTTCTTTATCCTGTGTGAAACCAGTCAGATTCTTTTTAAACTTCCTTGTAGTCTCCGTCTACAACGTCGTCGCCCTGGAATCCATCCGGTGCCGGACCTGCTCCTGCTCCCGGATTCGGACCGCCTGCTGCACCGGCACCTGCTCCGGCGCCCGCGCCTGCCTGCTCATACATCTTTGTGAACAGCTTCTGGGCGCTCTCCATCAGTTTGTCTTTTGCAGCCTTGATCTCAGCTACATCTGCATCGGCTGCAGTCTCCGGAGTGGATTTTGCAAGCACATCTTTAAGTGCCTGAACATCTGCCTCAACTGCTGCCTTATCGCTGGCATCCAGTTTGTCTCCCACATCTTTGAGGGCTTTCTCTGTCTGGAATACCATTGCGTCAGCTTCGTTTCTCGCATCGATAGCTTCTTTTCTCTTCTTGTCCTGAGCCTCGAACTCAGCCGCCTCTTTGACAGCCTTGTCGATCTCGGCATCAGACATATTGGAACCTGCTGTAATTGTAATGTGCTGCTCTTTTCCTGTTCCGAGATCCTTAGCGGATACGTTTACGATACCGTTTGCATCGATATCGAATGTAACCTCGATCTGCGGTACTCCACGCGGAGCCGGCGGGATTCCGTCCAGTCTGAACTGGCCGAGTGATTTGTTGTCCTTTGCGAACTGTCTCTCGCCCTGTACAACGTTGATGTCAACTGCTGTCTGGTTATCTGCCGCTGTGGAGAAGATCTGGCTCTTCTTCGTCGGGATCGTAGTGTTTCTCTCGATCAGTCTTGTAGCGACGCCGCCCATCGTCTCGATGGAAAGTGACAGCGGAGTAACGTCCAGAAGAAGGATGTCTCCTGCGCCTGCATCGCCTGCAAGTTTTGCTCCCTGGATCGAAGCACCGAGTGCCACACACTCATCCGGGTTCAGAGATTTGCTCGGCTCTTTGCCTGTCAGTCTCTTAACCTCTTCCTGTACAGCCGGAATACGTGTAGATCCGCCTACCAGAAGTACCTGGCCAAGGTCTGCAGCTGTGATTCCCGCATCGGAAAGAGCACGTTTTACCGGCTCTGCTGTCTTGTCTACAAGGTCTCTTGTCAGTTCATCGAATTTTGCTCTCGTCAGGTTCATATCGAAGTGCTTCGGTCCTTCAGATGTCGCTGTGATGAACGGAAGGTTGATGTTTGTCGTTGTTGCGGAAGAAAGCTCTTTCTTTGCTTTCTCTGCGGCTTCTTTGAGTCTCTGGAGAGCCATCTTGTCTCCTGACAGGTCAACGCCCTCTTTTGCCTTGAAGTCAGCAAGCATGTAATCTGTGATCTTCTGGTCAAAGTCATCACCGCCGAGTCTGTTGTTTCCGGCTGTGGAAAGAACTTCGATAACGCCGTCGCCGATCTCGATGATCGATACATCGAATGTACCGCCGCCAAGGTCATAGACCATGATCTTCTGCTCTTTTCCATTGTCAAGTCCATATGCCAGTGCAGCTGCCGTAGGCTCGTTGATGATACGTTTTACATCAAGTCCTGCGATCTTTCCTGCATCCTTTGTAGCCTGACGCTGTGCGTCATTGAAGTATGCCGGAACTGTGATAACTGCCTCTGTAACCTTCTCTCCCAGGTATCCTTCTGCATCTGCTTTCAGTTTCTGAAGGATCATTGCAGAGATCTCCTGCGGAGAATATTTCTTTCCGTCAATGTCTACTTTATAATCTGTTCCCATCTCTCTCTTGATTGAAGAGATCGTTCTGGATGCGTTTGTAACTGCCTGACGTTTTGCCGGCTCTCCTACAAGACGCTCTCCTGTCTTTGTGAATGCCACAACAGACGGTGTCGTTCTCGCTCCTTCTGTGTTCGCGATGACTGTCGGCTGACCGCCTTCCATAACAGCCACACAGCTGTTCGTTGTACCAAGGTCAATACCAATTATTTTGCCCATAGTGAAGTCCTCCTCCATAAATTTATTGTTCCAAATGTTGATTATTTCTAAAGTGATGTTCGGCTCGCCAGGCTTGAAAAAACCTCGCCAAGCGCTCACTGTCAGTTTGCAACTTTTACCATGCTGTGCCTTACCACGGTATCGCGGTAAGTGTAGCCTTTCTGGAATTCCTCAACAACGATATTTTCTTCCGCCTCCTCGTCTTCCACATGCATCACCGCGTTGTGGAAATCGGGGTTGAATTCCTTTCCGACCGCCTCGATGGGCTTGACGCCGATCGAATCAAGCGTGGTCATCAGCTGCTTGTAAATCTTCTCCATTCCCTCTGCAAAAGGAGTGGATTTTTCTTCCTCCGGCATGGACGAAAGTCCGCGTTCGAAGTTATCGACAACCGGAAGAATCTTTTCTATGATATCTTTCGCACCGATTTCGTACATATGGGATTTCTCCTTTTCCGTTCGCTTGCGGAAGTTATCAAACTCTGCCATCTGGCGGGTGAGCCGGTCGGTCAGTTCCTCGATCTTCTCATCCTTCTTGTCTTTTTTGTTTTTCTTTCCGAAGAATTTTTTCTTCTCCTGTTTTTCTTCTGCAGATTTGTCATTCTCTGCATCATCCGGGTTTTCTTCATCAGCTGCCGTTTCTTCGGCCTCTGTCCCGTCTTCCGGATCTGTCTGATCCGCTGTATCTGCCGCTGAATCCGCATTTCCGGCTGCCCCGGCATTATCTTCCGCCGCTCCGGCTTTCCCGTCTCCGGTACTTTCTTCTGCCTGCGCAGCTTCCTCCGCCGTTTTGGCTGCCTTTGCCTTTGCTTCCTCTACAGCTTCCTTTACCTTATCTTCATTACTCATCTCTGTTCACCAGCTTTCTCCCTCTCTATTCTTTCGGGTCTTTATTGTAAATCGCATCCAACTCACTCTGGAGAGTCTTCAGCGTCCTCATGACATGTTCATAATCCATCCTCTTGGGACCGATGATACCGATCGTACCTTTCATGCCTTCTCCCAACTCGTAGGTAGCTGTCACCACACTGCAGTCTTTCATGTTCTTGACCGGCGTCTCATCACCGATGTAAACCTGAATCCCGTGGCTGTCCTCGCTTGCAAGTGTCTCAGTCACAAGATCCGCCAACTGCTGTTTTTCCTCGAACGCACTGATAATCTCCTGTGCGCTCTGCTTGTCGCTGAGCTCCGGATATTTGAAAATATTCGTCGCACCGCTTGTGTAGATCTGCATATCATCGTCAACATGGATGATCTCTGCCACTGCATCCAGAACATGACCAACCACTTCACTGTGGATGCCTGCCTGTTCCTTCAGCCTTGCGATCAGTCCAAGTGTAATCTGATCGATGGACATTCCGTTCAGCGTTGTGTTGAGAAGCATATTCAGCTTCAGCATCGTCTCATTGCTTAGTCTTTCACCGACTTCAATGATTTTATTCTTGATCACATTGCCGCCCAGAACGATAACCGCCACGATCTGTTCTTCATCCACCTGTGAAAGCTGAATGAATTTTAATGTGTTCCGGTTATTGACCGGTGAGGAGACAAGCGTCGCATAGTTGGTATTCGATGCCAGGACTCTTGCCGCCTGCTGCAAAACTTTTTCAACCTTGTCGGCCTTCTCCAGCATCGCGTCCTCTCTCTGCGTAATCTCCTGTTCTTTTTCCTCCATCAGCATATCGACATACAGCCGGTATCCTTTATCTGAAGGGATCCTTCCCGCCGAAGTGTGGGGCTGGAAGATATATCCCAGATCTTCAAGATCCGCCATCTCGTTCCGGATCGTTGCGGAACTTAAATTCAGTTCCGTATACTTTGACAATGTCCGGGAACCGACCGGCTCACCTGTCTCGAGGTAGTTCTGTATGATAGCCTTAAGTATCGTGAGCTTTCTGTCACTTAATTCTGTATCGACTGCCATACCTCTTGCCTCCTCTCTGAATGTATCCGGGTTTTTCGGGTTATTAGCACTCCGTTCATTCGAGTGCTAACACCTTACGTATATTAAGATAGCACCGGGATTTCGGTTTGTCAACACCGATTCTCGATTTTTTCACAAAATAAATTCAGAAAACACATAGTTGCTGATATCAATTCCCCGGTCAGTGAGGCAGATTCTCCCGTTCTCCCGTTCAAGCAGCCCTTCCTCCCTGAGTTTCCGGAGCTGTTCGCCGTACACTGCATCGATGTCCGTCTGAAATGTACGGGCGAAATCCGCGGCGGAGATTCCCTCCATTTTTCTCAGGCCCAGGAACATGTACTCCTCCATCCGGTCCTGCACGGACAGTTCCTGGATCTCCTCCCTGATCTCTGCGGATGCGGGTGCCTGCATATATTTTTTCATATCAGCCGTATTGTGGAAACGCTTCTCTCCCACCAGAGAGGAAGAACCCAGGCCAAGTCCGAGATATTCCTTCCTCTCCCAGTATCCCAGATTGTGCCGGCACTCATACCCTTCTCTGGCGTAATTGGAGATTTCATATCTGTGATAGCCGTAATCTTTCAGAATTTCCCGCGTCATGCTGTAAATGAGCCGGTCCTCCTCTTCATCCGGAAGCGGCGGGAGATTCCTAAGGCGCGTCTCCTGCCCGGCCGTCTCTTTGGCGTACTGCCCTTCTTCCCCGTATCTCTCATAGAACAAAGTTCCCTCTTCTATAATAAGGCTGTACGCGGAAATGTGTTCCGGTCCCAGCGCCGCCACTGTCTCCAGGGTTCGCTTCCAGCTCTGTACCGTCTGCCCCGGAATGGCGGATATCAGGTCCACATTGATATTAAAAAAGTCCTTCTGCCGCGCCATCTCACAGGTCTCCAGGAATTCCCGGTACGTGTGGATCCTGCCCAGCATGGCAAGCTCCCGGTCATCCGCAGACTGAAGCCCGATGCTCAGGCGGTTGATGCCGCATTTCTTCCAGACGTCCAGCTTATCCTCCGTCACAGTCCCCGGATTTGCCTCGATTGTAATCTCCGCCTCTTTCTCTATGTCAAAGCTTTCCCGCAGGGCATGAAAAATCCGGGCGGTCTGAGCCCCCTCTAAAACAGAGGGGGTTCCACCGCCCAGAAACACCGTACTCACACGGTAATCTGAAAATGTATCCCTGTTTGACAGAATCTCCCGGACCAGCGCGTCCACATAGGACGCCCGTGTATTCTCATCCGCCGGTCCGGACAGGAAATCACAGTAAGCGCATTTCCGGATGCAGAAAGGAATGTGCACATACAGTTCCAGTTCTTTCTTTTCTCTCATCTTAAGGAACTCCTTTCTCAGAAGACTCCTTCTCAGTCGTCATCCAGTTTCAGCACGCTCATGAAGGCTTTCTGCGGAATTTCCACATTTCCCACCTGGCGCATCCGCTTCTTTCCTTCCTTCTGCTTTTCCAGAAGTTTCTTCTTACGGGAGATATCTCCTCCGTAACATTTGGCAAGAACGTCCTTGCGCATCGCCTTGACCGTCTCCCTGGCAATAATCTTGCTGCCGATGGCTGCCTGGATCGGGATCTCGAAGAGCTGACGCGGGATCTCCTCTTTCAGTTTCTCGCACATACGCCGGCCTCTGTCGTATGCGCTTCCTTCGTATACGATGAATGACAGTGCATCCACTTCTTCCTTATTTATCAGGATATCCAGCTTCACAAGCTCGGAGCGCTGATATCCCATCATCTCATAATCAAAGGATGCATATCCTCTGGAACGGGACTTGAGGGCATCGAAGAAATCATAGATGATCTCGTTGAGAGGAAGGTTGTAATGCAGGACTGCGCGCTTCTCCTCAATGTACTCCATGCCCTGATAGACACCGCGCCGCTCCTGACAGAGATCCATAATCGCGCCGATGAACTCCGAGGTCACCATGATCTCCGCTTTCACCATCGGCTCCTCCATATAGTCGATCTCGGAGGGATCCGGCATGTTGGTGGGGTTCGTCAGATCGATGACTTCCCCGTTGGTCTTGTGGATCTTGTAAATTACACTGGGCGCTGTGGTCACCAGGTCCAGGTTGTATTCTCTCTCCAGTCTCTCCTGGATGATCTCCAGGTGGAGCAGTCCCAGGAAACCGCAGCGGAAGCCGAATCCCAGCGCCACGGATGTCTCAGGTTCAAACTGCAGGGCAGCGTCGTTTAACTGCAGTTTCTCCAGAGCATCCCTCAGGTCCGGATACTTGGCCCCGTCAGATGGATAAAGTCCGCAGTATACCATGGGGTTGACTTTCTTGTATCCGGGCAGCGGCTCATCACAGGGATTCTCCGCGTTTGTAATGGTATCGCCCACCCGGGTCTCATGGACATTTTTCAGGCTTGCCGTGATGTAGCCTACCATTCCGGCGCTCAGTTCATCACAGGGAATAAACTGCCCGGCTCCGAAAGTCCCTACTTCCACCACATCAGCCTTCGCTCCGGTAGCCATCATCAGCATGGGGGTTCCCCGCTTTACGGTTCCCTCCTTGATCCGGCAGAACACGATCACTCCCTTGTAGGAGTCGTAGACGGAATCAAAGATCAGCGCTTTGAGCGGCGCATCCGGATCTCCCTGGGGCGCCGGAATCTTCCTGACAATCTGCTCCAGCACCTCATGAACATTGAGGCCCGTCTTTGCGGAAATCAGCGGGGCGTCCTCTGCGTCGATCCCGATCACATCCTCGATCTCCTCCTTCACCCTCTCCGGGTCTGCACTGGGCAGGTCGATCTTGTTGATCACCGGCATGACATCCAGATCATGGTCAAGAGCCAGATAGACATTTGCCAGCGTCTGCGCCTCCACCCCCTGCGCCGCATCCACCACGAGAATAGCGCCGTCACAGGCTGCCAGGCTTCTGGACACTTCATAGTTAAAGTCCACATGTCCCGGGGTGTCGATCAGATTAAACAGATATTCTTCTCCGTCATCTGCCTTGTAAACTGTCCGGACTGCCTGGGCCTTGATGGTGATTCCTCTCTCCCGCTCCAGATCCATATTGTCCAGGACCTGGGACTGCATCTCCCGGCTCGTAAGGAGCCCGGTCATCTCGATAATCCGGTCCGCCAGCGTCGATTTTCCGTGGTCAATGTGTGCGATAATACAAAAATTTCTTATATTCTTCTGTTCTATAGCAGCCAATTCTATTCCTCCTAAGCCCTGCCTGAATATTTTACAATAAAGAGCTCCACCGCAAGCGTGTCGGTGAGAAGCCCGGTCTTTACACTCTGCTCGATCTCCGCGCCCTCTTCCATGACTGCGCGCAGTTCACCTGCCTTAAACCGTTTGGACAGATCCATGTATTTTCCCGCCACAAAAGGATGCAGGCCCGCCTTTGAGGCGATCTCCTTTCTGCCGTACCCCTGACCTGCAAGCGCCTTCACCTGGAAAAGGAGCCGGTACTGTCGGATCAGAAGAAAGAGGATCCGCATGGCAGGCTCCTTGAGTGCCAACAGCTCATAGTAGAGATCCAGCGCCTTTTTCTGGTTTCTGTCCGCCACCGCATCCACCATCTCAAAGATATGGCTGGTGATCTGAGTGACACAGACCGCATCCACATCCGCTTTTGTGATCTCGTTCCTGTCAATGGCGTAGCAGACCGCTTTCTCCAGTTCCCGTTGGATGTTCTCCATATCGGTTCCCACCCGGTTCAGGAAATAGGTGATCGTATCGCCGGACATCGCCTTGTTTTCCTTCTTTACAAGGCCTGCGATCCACCGCCGCAGCGTGTTCTCATCCTGTGTGGACAGCTCCACGATATGCCCTTTTGCCTTTACCGCCTTGTAGAGTTTGCTGCGCTTGTCCACCTCGTTTTCGATAAAGATGAAATACGTGGTCTCCGGCATATCCTTCACATAATCTGCAAGTTCTGTGCCCGCGCTTTTGAAAAACCCCGTATTCTCGAACACGATCAGCCTGCGCTCCGCGAAGAAGGGCAGCGTCTCCGCCAGGTCGATGACCTCCTTTACATCCACCCCTTTGCCCTCATAGTAGGCGTAGTTCATCGTGTCCCCGTCAGGGAGCATTGCCTTGATGAAACGGTCCTTATACTGTTTTTTCAGATATCCCTCTTCTCCGTACAGAAGATAGATCTGTTTAAAATTTCCGGTTTTCAAATCTTCATTCAAGCTTTTCATAACTCTTGTATTATATAGGAAATGCCCCGGGTTTGACAAGAGGGATTGCAGGCTTCACGGTCATTTTTATTCCGTCGGTCCGGATCGTGACCGCCCCCTGCTCCTGGGTGGAACAGACTTCGCTTCCCGCCTGCGCAAGCCGGTCCAGCGTCTCCTCATGGGGATGCCCGTAGCGGTTGTCCACGCCTGCGGATATTATGGTAAGCAGCGGCTTTACCACCGCCAGAAATTCCTCGCTTCCGGAATTCTTCGAGCCGTGGTGGGCTGCCTTCAACACATCATACTGCCGGAGCCTGCCGCTCTCCAGAAGCGCCTTTTCCCCCTGTCCTTCCACGTCGCCGGTAAAAAGCATGTCAAAAGCTCCATAGGAAAGGTCCAGGACGAGAGAAGCCGCGTTTCCGGCTTTCCCTGCGCCTGACGGGCCGAGACAGGTGAGCACAAGTTCCTGCTCTCCTCCTTTTTCTTTCTCCCGGATCTGCGCTCCGGCATCCATGGTCACCACCCGGGTGCCGTTCTCCCGCGCGGTGCGCGCTGCCCCGAGAAGAGTTTCATCCAGATATTCTTCTGCCGGGAGCACCAGGGTCCGTATGCGGATTCCAAGCTCCTGATTCTCCAGAAGTTCCAGGATGCCGTTCACATGGTCCTCATCCCCGTGGGTGAGAAAAGCGTAATCAATACACTCTGCCGCCTGGGACAGAAGAAAGGGTTCGATCCGGTATGTGCCCACAGAGGAGACGCTGCTGCTCCCTCCGTCCACGAAATAATTTTCCCCCGAGGGACCGCGGATGAAAATTCCGTCTCCCTGCCCTACATCCAGCACCGTCACCTGCACGCCGCTGCCTGTGTATCCACTGCGGCAGGAAAATATCATTGCCACTGCAAAAAGAAGTACGGCACCTCCGGTCAGCCGCATCATCCGGCGGCAGCGCCGGTACCGGGGATCCTGCTGTATTCTGTCTTTTTCCACAGCTCCTTCCACAGCTTTTTTCTTCCTCTGCAGACAGAAAAAGAAGATGCAGAAAAAGGCAAGGATACCGTAATATATGACAAGCCACCCGGTATCCGGCTGTCCCGTCACAATCCGGCTGCCCGGAAGGACCGAAGCCGCCCCGCAGACCCGGTCGTAGAAAAAGAGCACGGCGCCCGAGAACTTAAGCACCACGCCTCCTGCCCTGTCCCACAGAAGTGCCAGGCCAGACCCCAGGATTCCCGCCCCCATTGCCAGAGGCATCACCGGTATCACAATCAGGTTAAGGATTACCGAATAGGGCGGGATCTCAAAATAAAAGTAGAGCAGCGGTCCCAGAAGAAGCACATTGACCGCCATGCTCGTGGAAAGTCCTTCGAAAATCTTCAGCAGAAAGCGCAGTCCCGGCCGGCTCCCGGCATTTTCCTGCTGTCTGACAGTTTCCCGCAGTCCGGCACAGCCGAACATTTCTGAGAATACCGGATGAAAAAGGGATATCCCCAGGATCGCCCCGAAGGAGAGCTGGAATCCGGCGTCCAGCAGATTCAGAGGCTGAACAGCGCAGAGGATGGCTGCCGACAGCGCGAGACTCGTAGGCAGGTCGTAATCCCTTCCCGTAATGTCCGCCCCGATCCTGACCAGAAACATGATCAGCGCCCGCAGGGCCGACACGCCTGCTCCGATCATTACCGTATAGAGCAGGAGGACCGTTCCCCCGGCAATTCCTGCAGGAGCAAAAGAAAATCCCATCCTGCGGAGCATGCTGTAGAGCCCCATACCGATGAAAGACATATGAAGTCCGGAGATGGCCAGAATATGGCTGATCCCGTTTTTCTGATAAAGCTTCTTCATCCCGTCGTCCATTCCGCTCTTTTCCCCGAGCAGTATGGCACTCATGGTACCCCCGTAGTACTCGCCCAGGTGTCTGAGAAGAAGCTCCTTCCACCTGGATCTCAAGTCTGAGAGGAATACCTGCAGCCTATCTGTCTCTGCGGATATGATATGGAGTTCTTCCGCCCAGACAAGAACATGGATCCCCTGTTTCTGATAATAGAATTTCTGATCAAAGTTCCCGGGATTCCGAGCGCTCTCAAAAAGCTGCGTTTCCCCGGACACCCGGACGATGTTTCCGGGTGCAGGACATAGCTCTGCCGTATCCTCCTCTCCCGGATTATTATTTTTTCTGATGTAAACAAGTATATGGGATTCTTCTGTGATCTGCCCGTCAACTGATACGGCATTGTCCCTCAGAAAGACAGCCGTCACCTTTTCCTTCTCCTCCACCCGTTCCACCGTACCCGTAAGTGTCACCTGTTCCCCACCGGAGACAGCCCGTTCCAGGGCAGACGGCTTAAGCTCCTCCGGCTGCCCGAGAACTACGGTTCTTACGGCCTGGATGACAAGGAACAGTATACATGTCATGCACAAAGGCCTTTTTATCATTCTTAATCTTCAGCTGCGACCAATTCCAGATTTTCAGAAAGAGGCTGTGACAGATCCACAGTCTCCATATATTTTGCGTTTGATTCACCATTGATGGTGATCTGCACCTGATGTGCCTCCGTGCCCTCCACGACAGAGTTCACGATGGAATAGACTGTGATTTCCGGCAGGACGTCATAGGCCCCCGTGAGAAATGCGCTGTCAAAATTCACATAGCATATCCCATCCTTGATCGTCACGCTCAGCAGGTTGGCATTCGGGTTGATGGTCGGATATGCGCCGCTTCCCTGAGGCCCCTGCATCAGTTTTTCCACAATCAGTTTATCCTTTGACACATTGCTGCTGTATCTGACGTCCATCTTCTGCGCAACGAGTTTGTCTCCGCTCCCGTTCGCAAAATACAGCGTCAGCGAGTCTGTCTGATAACTGCTGGGAGATGACCCGGCAGTTTCCACGAAATCGTCTCCGTTCATCAGACCGACGGCATTTCCCGTCTCATCCTGCAGTGCATTTCCGTCTACAGTAAACGAGACCGCATTAATTCCGCTGATCTGTACAAGCGACTGGACAACCGCCGCACGGATCAGCTTTTCTTCCAGTTTCTCAATCTCCAGGTATTCCGCACTGAAATCCACATCCAGGATGCTCCCCCGAAGCGTACATCCCAGGATCTCCACTTTGGCCGGAATCACCGTTGTATACTCAATCTCCTCCGCCGGGGCCTTCATTTCTTCGAGAACCGCCTCTGCCTGTTCCTGAGCATCCCCCGCCGGGATCTCACAGGTGACTTTCACCAGCCCTGTCCGGTCTGTATTCAGGCAATAGATAAAGGAATCCCCCGGTCTCACATCCGTCCTGCTGCTGCAGGCAGTCAGTGCTGCCCCGGTCAGAACTGCAAGAAGCAGGCACAGGATCCGATGGAGATATTTTCCTGTATTTCTCATCTTTATCCCTCCTGCGCCGCCACGTAAATCAGCGGTATTCTCACGGTGAACGTGGTTCCTTCTCCTTCTTTGCTGTACACGCGGATTGATCCCCGGTGAACAATCACTGCATTTCTTGCAATGGCAAGCCCCAGGCCGGTGCCGCCGATCTCCCGGGAATGGGACTTGTCCACCCGGTAAAACCGTTCAAAAATGTGAGCCTGGTCCTTTTCCGGTATCCCGATACCGGAATCTTCCACCTTGATATAGAAATACTTGTGATCCGCATTCAGGGACACATGCACCCAGCCGTCGTCATGGTTATACTTGATGGCATTTTCCACAAGGTTGGACACCGCCAGTGAAAACTTCGTCTCATCGATCTCTGCCGTCACAGGACGGAAACTCTCCATGACCATCTCCACGTTTTTCTTCTCTGCGATGGGTTTGAGCCTTTTTAAAATCTGCTCCAGCAGATCGTTGATATTCACAGACGTAATATTGATATTCTGCCCTGTCTTGTCCATCTTTACAAGGGAAAGAAGATCCGTGATAATCTGGTTCTCACGGTCAATCTCCTTTGCAATATCCCCCAGGAATTCCTTATACATTTCCTCGGGCACACCATCCTGCTCAAGAAGGGAGTCCGCCAGGACTTTCATGGAAGTCATGGGGGTCTTCAGTTCATGGGAGACATTGGAGACGAACTCCTCCCTGGATTCATCCAGAATTTTCAGACGTCCCAGCATCTTGTTGAACGCCTCGCTCATCTGCCTCGTCTCGGTAAAGGTATCCACATGGAGTACGTCATCCGTATAACCTTCATTTACATTTTCAATCGCCCCGGTAATCCGGTGAAGAGGACGCACTACCCGGTCTGCCGCAAACACACTGCACACTCCGAGAAGCAGCAGGGCAATGCCGATGATCACGCTTCCCTGGGTATAGAGGATATCGATGGAGTCCTCGATGACATCTGTGGAAACACTGGCAAGCATCACTCCGATGACCCGGTTTCCTCCCGGCTCCATAATAGGGGATGTGACTTCGATATAGTTGTTCTCCCGGTCATAAAAACTGGGCGTCTCTCCCCGCATACAGCGGATCACGTTCTCCGATACATCCGTTTTTCCCTCATCCAGGCTGTATGTATCCTTCACCACCTTCAGGTTTTCATCGATTACCATCACCCGCCCGCTGTAAATATTGGTGAGCTGGTACAGGCTGACGTTAATCACTTCCGAGGAGGGATCCTGCAGGTACTGGTAATTATTCAGCTGGTTGCACAGAATCGTGCACTGGTTCTGGATCTCCGCCGTCCGCAGCGCCACCGCGCGGCTTTCATAGGCGGTCACAATCACAAAAAGCGCGGCAACACACGGGATGATCCCTGCCAGAAGCATAAACAGGATAATCCGGAACCGCAGGTTCTTAAAAATCCGGTCTCTTAATTTGTACTTCAGCTTACCCCTGGAAATAATAACCCACTCCCCACTTTGTATGTACGTATTTCGGTTCGCTCGGATTGGTCTCTATCTTCTCTCTCAGCCGGCGGATATGTACATCCACGGTTCTGGCATCGCCCGGATAGTCATATCCCCAGACAAGATTGAGCAGGTTCTCCCGGCTGTATACCTTATTCGGATTCATGGCCAGAAGTTCCAGTACATCGAACTCCTTCGCCGTCAGATTGATCTCCCGCTCTCCGATGAAAACCCGGCGGCTCTCGCAGTCAATCTTCATATTTCCCTTGATCAGCATGGGACTCTGTGCAGGTTCCCTGCGCTTGGATGTCCTGCGCATGATCGCCTTGATCCTGGCCTTAACCTCCAGGATGTTAAAAGGCTTGGTGATATAGTCATCTGCGCCGTACTCCAGTCCCAGGATCTTATCCATATCTTCACTTTTTGCTGTCAGCATGACAATCGGCATGTCGGAAAATTCCCGGATCTGCTGGCACACCTGGAAACCGTCCAGCTTGGGCAGCATCACGTCCAGCAGAACAAGATCGTATTCGCAGTTTCTGGCATACTCAAGCGCTTCCTCGCCGTCATATGCGCAGTCCACTTCCATCCCTTCCTGTTCCAGGCTGAAACGGATTCCCTTCACAATCAGCTTCTCGTCATCTACAACCAAAATTTTTTTACTCATACTCCTGTTTTCAGACTCCCTGTTCTATATTGTAATATCATCCTTTATCTTATTAAATACGCCCTCTTTGATTCCCTCGATCTCCATGATCTCTTCAACGCTCTGAAACCTTCCGTTCTTCTCCCGGTAGGCGATGATACTCTGCGCCTTCGCCTCACCGATCCCGGTAAGCGTCATAAGTTCCTCTTTTCCGGCAGTATTTATATTAACTTTTCCACTGTTCTCCGTGCCCTGAGCGTTCCATGCATCAGCCGGATTCAACCAGCCGGTTCCCGCCCCGTAAGCACCTGCACCTTCGGCCTGTAAGCCGCTGCCATCTCCTCCGTCTGCGTACCGCTGCGCCTCTTCCCTGGTGGGAACATAGATCTGTTCTCCGTCCTCCACAGCCCTGGCCTGGCTGACCAGTTCCGGAGCTGCATCCTCCGTGACGCCGCCTGCAAGGGCAAGCGCCTCGAATACGCGGGATCCCCCGGCAAGTTCATAGACTCCCGGACTGTTTACCGCGCCGCACACATATACGTATACGTTTTGCTCTGAACCATCCTTCGCCGCACCAGAACCTGCACCGTCTGTGCCGCTGTTTTCTGTGCCGCTGTTTTCTCCCGCACCGGCAAGTTTGATCTCCTGCAGTCCATCTTCCGTTTTTCCGTTTCCACATGCCGTACAGAAAAGAAATGCCATGAAGAAAAGCATCATGGCCGGCACACACAACATTCTCTTCTGTTTTCCGTTCTTTTCCTGCATATAATCTCCTCACAGTCCGCAGGCCGTGAGAAATACCCCTTTTATGCCGGACAGTAACATTGTATCGAATTTCCGGAGAAATTACAATAGACAATTACATCTTTGTTAAGAGATCCGGATTTTGTTACATTTTCCCTCGTTTTATTACATAAATATTACATGCCGTTTATTCCCACTGGAAAATCGCAATTCCGATCACAGCCAGGAGAAGCCCCCCTGCTTTCCGCCACTCAAAGGGCTCCTTATCCATCCCGAACATTCCGAACAGACTGATGATATAAGACACCGCAAGCTGTGCGATCACAATGAGGAGAGCAGATTTTGCCGGTCCGAGGGCTTCAATGCTCTTGATCACGGTCCAGGTGATCCCCGCACCGATAACACCTCCTAAAAGCATATATTTCGGCTCCACCTTTCCAAGCGCCGCAATGCTGTCCCGCCCGGTAAAAAGCCAGACTACAAGACAGACCGCAAAAGCAGAAATCTGAACCCAGCCGTTGCTGACCCAGACCCCTGTCGTCTTTGTAACCTGCGTATTAAATACACCCTGAACACTCATCAGCGCTCCCGATAAAAGAGCAATCAAAAAACCGATCATCATTCCTACCTCCATGCAGTATATGCTTGTCTGCCTGGTAGTATGTCCGATGAACGGTTTTTTATGCGTGCTTTTCCGAACAATCCCCTATTCCGAGAGAATTTTTCTCAGTTTCTCAATCATCTCGTCGATATGTTTTTCTTCCACGATAAGCGGAGGGACAAAACGAATCACATTCTGCAGTGCCTGGATCACAAGCAGCCCCTCTTCCACCGCACGGCTGTTCACTTCCGCAACCGGTTTTGACGGTGCAAATGCAAGGCCCTGCATCAGTCCGGTTCCTTTTCTCTCTGTAACGCAGTCGAACTCTTCTACGATTTCGTCCAGGCGTTTTGTCAGATACGGAGCCACCTTGTTTACATGACCGACGATATCTTCGCGTTCAAAAATCTCAATGACTTTCTTCACCGCCGTGCATGCCAGAGGATTCCCGCCGTATGTAGCGCCGTGATCACCCGGTTTCAGAGAAAACTGCGCCACTTCCTCCGTCATTGCAAAAGCGCCTACCGGAATACCGTTTCCGATAGCTTTCGCCATGGTCATGATATCCGGTTTCACCCCGAACTTCTGCCACGCAAACATGCTTCCCGTTCTTCCCATGCCGCACTGCACTTCGTCGCAGATCATCAGGATTCCGTTCTCGTCACAGATCTTACGGATTCCTTCCATAAATTCCGGGGTTGCCAGGTTGATGCCGCCTTCGCCCTGGAGAGGCTCCAGAATAATAGCGCAGGTCTTTTCGTTTACCAACGCTTTCACGCTGTCAAGATCGTTGAATTTTGCGAATCTCACGCCCGGCACCAGGGGTTCGAACGGCTCCCGGTACTCCTCATGTCCGGTCACGGATACCGCACCGAACGTTCTCCCGTGGAAGGAATTTTCCATGGCAATAAACTCATAGCGCCCGGTCTGTTTCGTATAGGCATATCTTCTCGCAGCTTTCAGCGCGCCTTCGTTTGCCTCGCCGCCGCTGTTTGTAAAAAACACCCGGTCCATGCCGGAAATCCGGTTCAGTTCCTGCGCCGCCTCTCCGCAGCTCTCGTGATAGTAGAGGTTGGAAGTATGGTACAGCCGGTCGATCTGCGCTTTCAGCGCATCGTTCAGTTCCCGGCAGTTATACCCCAGGCCGACAACCGCAAACCCTGCTGCAAAATCAAGATATTCCCTGCCCTCTGTGTCATAGAGATACATTCCCTCGCCGTGGTCAAGAGCGATGGGAAATCTGTTATAGACGTGGATCAGATTTTCCTCTGCCGCCTGAATGTTACTGTTCACCATTGTAATACCTGCTTTCTTTACTGCTCAATATTGCTGTTCCGATTCCTTTGTTCGTGAAAATCTCCAGAAGGAGACAATGGGGGATTCTTCCATCCAGGATATGCACCCGGGAGACACCATTCTCGATGGCGTCGATGCAGTTCTGGAGTTTCGGAAGCATACCGCCGCCGATATAGCCGGAAGAGATCAGTTTCTTCGCCTCTTCCACCTCAAGCTCCGAGATCAGGGTAGACGGATCATCCGGATCCTTGTAAACGCCTTCGATATCCGTCAGAAATGCAAGTTTCTCCGCATTGAGCCCCGTGGCTACCGCACACGCCACATCGTCCGCGTTAATATTGTAAGTGTTGTAATCGTCGTCAAGTCCTACCGGACAGATGATCGGCAGGAAATCCTTCTCCAGAAGATCATATATAATCGATGAATTGACCTCTCGTATCTCTCCGACATATCCGATATCCTGGCCTTCCGAATACTTCTTTTCCACTTTCAGAAGCGCCCCGTCCTTGCCGCTGATTCCGATGGCCCTCACTCCGAGACTCTCCACAAGCTGGACAAGACTTTTGTTCACCTTGCCAAGAACCATTTCTGCGATCTCCATGGTCTCCTCATCCGTCACCCGCAGCCCATTGATAAATTTCGGCTCCATTCCGACTTTGCCGACCCATTTGCTGATCTCCTTGCCGCCGCCGTGGACGATAACCGGCTTGAAGCCGCAGAGCTTTAAGAGCGTCACGTCCTCGATCACCCGCTTCTTCAAGTTCTCGTCCACCATGGCGCTGCCGCCGTATTTCACGACGATGATTTTGCGGTTGAAGCGCTGGATGTACGGAAGCGCCTCGATCAGCACCTGCGCCTTTTCAAGATATTTCTGCATGTTTTCGTTCATGATTACCTCCTTCGGGGACGTAGTAAAATTCAATTTTACTACGTCCCCAATTAACGTTAAGTGTGTCCCCAAATGCTTTAACCCCCGTCCCTTTTTGATATAATGTAGTAGATTTACGGAGAGTTAAGGGGTTCTGTTACCGGTCATCAGCTCCGGTAATCTGCATTAATTTCAATATACCCGTGAGTCAGATCGCATCCCCATGCCGCCGCCTCATATCCGCCTTCCTTTATGTCAGCGGTAACCGTGACTTTTTCCTGGGAGAGGATCTCTGTCGCCTTTTCTTCACTGTAAGGGAGAGCAACTCCATTTTCTATGATCTGCAGTTTTCCTGCTTTACTTTCGAAGAACAGATCAACTTTTTCCGGATCAAACTGTGCGCCGGAGTATCCCATTGCACACAGGATCCTGCCCCAGTTGGCGTCATGCCCGGCGATAGCGGTTTTTGTCAGATTCGAACAAATCACGGATTTTGCCAGTTTTTTTGCCTGTTTTTTTGACTGAGCCCCGACAATCTTTACTTCGAGAAGAGCCGTGGCGCCCTCTCCGTCTCCTGCCATTTCCTTGGCAAGAGTTTCATTTACATAGAGAAGTGCCTCTTTGAATTTTTCATATTCCTCTGTGCCATAACGTATTTTTTCGTTTTCCGCCATACCGTTTGCCAAAAGAAGTGCCGTGTCATTCGTAGAAGTATCTCCATCCACCGAAATCATGTTATAGGTGTCTTTTACCACGCTTTTCAGCGCTTTGCGCAGCGCCTTGCGGGAAATCACAGCGTCCGTTGTCACAAAGGCCAGCATGGTACACATATTGGGGTGGATCATTCCGGAGCCTTTCGACATTCCGCCGACAGTTACTGTTTTTCCGCCGATTTCAAATGTCGCTGCCGCCTCTTTTTTCCGGGTATCCGTAGTCATAATCGCCCTGGCAGCATCCGTCCCACTCTGCAGATCCGGGCTTTTTGCACTGGCAAGCATTGTAATACCCGCTTTCAGTTTTTCAATCGGAATCTGCATTCCAATCACGCCGGTTGAGCCGACCAGAACCGCTTTTTCATCCACGCCCAGTACTTTTGCAGCCTCTTTTGCCGTCTCCGCGCAGTAATGCATTCCCTCCTCTCCGGTACACGCATTTGCTATCCCGGAATTTACGATAACCGCCTGGGATTTCCATCCGTTTGCCACGATATTCTGATCCCATTTTACAGGGGCAGCTTTCACTACATTCGTCGTAAATGTACCTGCGACTTTGCACGGTTTTTCACTGTAAACAAGCGCCATATCCGTGCGTCCCTGATACTTGATTCCCGCAGCCGCAGCCGCAGCTTCGAATCCTTTTGCCGCTGTAACGCCGCCTTCAATCACTTTCATATCTGATCTCCTCCTTAATCTGCTGTCCGCTCATTTACATTTTGCGGATCTACTGCTCGTTAAATGCTGTAATATTCTCTTCATTCAGTGTAAAATCATAATAGTTCAAATCCAGTCGCTCCGTCCATCCGATCGTATTCCAGAACGCATTTCCAATATCATTTTTCGTAAAAGCAATCAGAGAAACTTTGTTAATCTTTTCCTCTTTCAGCGCCCGCATTGCATGCACAACCATCTCTTTTCCAATGCCATGTCTTCTGTATGCCTCATCCACACAGACATGATACAGGCATCCGCGCCTTCCATCATGACCGCAGAGAATACTTCCCACGATCTTGCCGTCTTTCACCGCAACCACACTCGTCGTGGGATTTCTCCGCAGGAATCTTTCCACACCCTCCCGGGAATCATCAATGCTGCGGATGCCGAATCCCTTGATCTTTTTCCACAGCGCATATACTTCATCGTAATCGTCAATAGTCATTACACGAATCATCATTTTCACCTTTCTGCATCATCCAGGGACACCCCTTTTTCTAATCCGGGACATACTGCTGCTCATTTTGGGACACAGTATATCGCAATTCGGGACACCCCTGACTTCAATTGGGGACGTAGTCAAATTGCATTTTACTACGTCCCCGATTATTTACGGAAACATCGGTACGAGTTCCAGACCTTCGCTCTCCGGCAGCCCGAACATCAGGTTCATATTCTGAACTGCCTGCCCCGCCGCACCTTTCACAAGATTATCAATCGCACCCATCATGATAATTCTTCCGGTCCTCGGATCGATCTTAAAGCCGATATCCACATAATTGCTGCCTTCCACCCACTTTGTCTCCGGACACACATCCCGGTCCAGCAGGCGGATGAATTTCTCACCGCCGTAATATTTCTCGTAAACAGCCCTTACCTCGTCATAGCTTACATCTTTTGTGAGCTTTGCGTACTCTGTGGCAAGTATGCCCCGGTTCATGGGAACGAGATGAGGTGTAAAATTAAGCACAACTTTTTCTCCTGCCGCATAGCCGAGCTGCTCCTCGATCTCCGGCGTATGGCGGTGTGTCGCCACACCGTAAGCCTTGATATTTTCATTGACCTCGCAGAAGAGGTTGGGTAGTTTTGCTCCTCTTCCGGCTCCTGAAGTTCCGGATTTCGCATCGATAATGAGTGTGCTCATGTCGATCAGCCCCTCTTTTGCCAGCGGATATGCCGTCAGAATGGAACATGTTGTATAGCAGCCCGGATTTGCCACCAGACGGGCTTTTTTTACATCCTCACGGTTAATCTCACACAGTCCGTAAACCGCTTCGTCGATAAACTGCGGGGCCTTATGCTCAATCTTATACCACTCCTCATATGTCTTTACATCTTTCAGACGGAAGTCTGCACTTAAATCAATGATTTTTGTTTTTGACAGGATCTCCTCGCTGACCAGAGAAGCGCAGAGCCCCTGTGGTGTGGCCGTGAAAATCACATCCACCTGATCGGCCAGTGCTTCCATGTTGTCATCCATGCAGACTGCATCGACAATCTGAAACATATTCTGATACACTTCCGCATATTTTTTATCTATATAACTTCTGGAACCATACCATTTGATTTCAGCATCTTTATGTCCCAGAAGGATTCGGACCAGCTCTCCGCCCGCGTATCCCGTTGCTCCGATAATTCCTGCTTTTATCATATCTGTCCGTTCCTTTCTATCATCATTTTTCCAAATCAGATCTTACTGTTTTGATTTGTATTGCATAATAATACATCTTTTTTGCATATTATGCAACCATTATTTTTAAATCCGCGAAAAAACCCGGTTTTCTGAACCGCCCCTGGCAGGCTGTCCGCAAAACCGGGTTCTGTAACCTTATTACCTGATGCTCGGTATTCAGCTCTGAAGTTGTCTGTCTACTTTCTTACCTGTCCATTTCCAAAAATCACATATTTCGTAGTAGTCAGCGCCTCCAGCCCCATAGGTCCTCTGGCATGGAGCTTCTGTGTGCTGATACCGATCTCCGCACCGAAACCAAACTCAAATCCATCAGTAAAGCGTGTGGAAGCATTCACATACACTGCCGCAGCATCAATCTCATCCTGGAATTTCAGAGCATTGTCATAGTCTTTTGTGATGATTGACTCTGAATGTCCTGTATTGTATTTATTGATATGCGCGATCGCCTCATCAATGGAATCCACTGTCTTCACCGAAATAATGGCGTCCAGATACTCGGTTCCCCAGTCTTCCTCCGTGGCAGGGACAATCTCCGGGCTGATCGCCATCGCCCGCTCATCCCCGCGTATCTCAACCTGATGATCTTTCAGCTTTCTGACAATACGGGGCAGGACCACCGGCGCCGCATCCGCGTGGATCACAAGGGACTCACATGCATTGCACACGCCCATTCTCTGAGTCTTTGCGTTTTCCACGATCTCCGCCGCCATCGCCGGATCCGCAGACTGGTCCACATAAATATGACAGTTTCCGGTACCTGTTTCGATTACCGGGACCGTGCTGTGTTCCACTACATTTGCAATCAGGCCGGCTCCTCCTCGCGGAATCAGCACATCAATAAGTCCATGCATCCGCATCATCTCATTGACCACATCACGGCTTGTATCCTCTACAAGAAGGATCAGGTCCTGACAGAGCTTTGCTTTTCTCAGACCGGCTTTCACTGCTTTTACAATCGCCTGGTTGGAGTGAATTGCATCACTTCCGCCACGGAGAATTACTGCATTTCCTGTCTTAAAACAGAGCCCGAAAGCATCCGCAGTCACATTCGGGCGGGACTCATAGATAATTCCCACAACCCCGAGAGGCACTCTCTTTTTCCCGATCCGCAGCCCGTTCGGGCGGTTCTTCATATACAGCAGTTCCCCGATAGGATCATCCAGAGAGATAATCTGTCTGAGACCTTCCGCCATATCGGCGATCCGCTTCTCGGAAAGGGCGAGGCGGTCAAGCAGGGACTTCTTTACTCCCTTTGCCTCTGCCGCCGTCAGGTCCTTTGCATTTTCCGCCAGAATATTCTCCTGCTGGGCAATCAGTTCGTCTGCCACGGCAGCAAGTCCCCTGTTCTTGTCATTAGTACCGAGTTTCGCCGCCTCCCTGGAAGCTTCCTTTGCCAGTCCGGCCAGCATCTCCATATAAGTTGACATCCTGTTCTAGTACTCCTTTCTCCGTATTCCTTCCTGTCCCGCCGTCCGGCAGGTTCTCAGCTCTTTGTCTCCTCTGCCTCTGCAGATTTCTTCTTCATTCCCGGCTTCTTTGCCCTGTCCTTCCGGTGTTCTTTGGAGAGGAACAGCGTCCCGACACGTTTTCCGGCCATAATATCGTTAATCGTGTAAATGTTCTCCCCATTTGCGATCACCATATCCGCACCTGCCGCCGTAGCGATCTTTGCCGCCTTGATCTTTGTCGCCATACCGCCTGTCCCGAGTTCCGTGGAGGCACCCTTTGCCATATATTCAAGCCGGGCATCGATCCGTCCGACCGTATGAATCAGCTTTGCCTGAGGATTCAGTTTCGGATCATCCGTATACAGCCCGTTGATATCCGACATGAGGATCAGCAGATCTGCATCCACCAGTTTCGCCACATAGGCGGCCAGCGTATCGTTGTCTCCGAAGTTCCCATAGGAAAGTTCATCCACGGATATGGCGTCATTCTCATTGACAATCGGAACCACATTCATCCGGAACAGCTCGTCAAACGCCTGTCGCGCATTGCGCCTGCACTCCTTGTTCGTAACCGACTCCTTGGTGAGCAGTACCTGAGCCGTCAGCTGAGCATATTCATTAAATAATTTTTCATAGATCATCATCAATCTCGCCTGTCCTACTGCTGCACAGGCCTGCTTCGCCGCCTCTGTCTCCGGTTTCTGCTTCATGCCGAGAGCATTTTTCCCGACGCCCACCGCTCCCGAGGAAACGACGATGACTTCTTTTCCCTGATTTCGCAGATTGATGAGAACCCGGACAAATTTTTCCAGTTTGTCCAGATTGATATTCCCCGTCTCGCTGTATGTGATCGTGGTCGTTCCCACCTTGATCACTATTCGTTTCTTATTAACCAGTATCTCTTTCCTGTCCATTTTTCTGACCTTCCATCAAACTGTACATCCGCAGGGAATAACTCCCCCCTGCCGACTGCATTATAGTATACCATTATTCCTCCATTTCTGCCATAGTATATTTTGCAAAGTCTGAAGGAAGTATAAAGCCGGAAAATGTCCGCTATCTTACATATACGACATAATCTGCTTTCCGCGGTTTTGCCTCCGGGACCGCACCCTCCGCGGGATATCCGAGAATACAGTGTCCGACACCGATGTAGTCCCCTTCGATTCCCCACTTTTTCAGCAGCGCCTTTCCTTCCTCTGAATCAAACACTTCCCTGGCCCTGTGAATCCAGCAGGAACCAACGCCGACCGCATGTGCCGCATTCATCAGATTTCCCATGACAAGGGAGCCGTCCTCCACACAGGTCGGTCTCTCCCGGTCTGCCAGAACCACAAGCACAGTGGGAGCTCCGTAAAACGGATCGGAATCCGTTCCCATCACCTCTGCATTCAGCCTGGACAGAAGATCTCTCGTCTCCCGATCCTGCACGACAACGATCTTCGGCGACTGTTTTCCCATACCGGTGGGCGCATAGGTTCCCGCCTCAAGGATCTTCTGCAGTTCTTCCTCTTTAATCTGCTCCGGTCTGTATGCACGGATACTTCTTCTTGCCTTCAAATCATTTAATGTTCCTTCCATAACTGTTACTCCTCCTGCTGTAATCTATTTTCTTTTTCTGCCTGTTCCAGGCTTGCAAAAAACATTTCATACGGGTCGTCCTCTCCTTCAAGAACCGGAGAATTCTCCCCGCCGCCGTTCGTGCTCCGTTTCATTGTTGCGTAGAACTCATCTCCTGACTGAACAATGTCCATAGGATAGAGTTCATATCCCAGTTCCCGGCACACCCGGCAGAATTCCTCCAAAGGATCTTCACTCTGCCGTGTCTTCAGCAGCCGTTCCCTCAGATTACTGTCACCAATCGCCAGGTTCTGAAGCTCATCCAGTATTTCTACTGCACTTTTCATGCCATCCTTCCTTTCGCGTTTCTGTAAATCTCATACATGTCATTTACATCCAGTTTCTTCACGCACCCAACCGTCCGTTTCCGGAAGTGACTGCATTTTTCCGCCATTTCCCGCATCTGCTCTTCCGTCGGATCAATTCCCAGATCACAGATACAGACAGGCATACCGATTCTCCGGTAAAATGCCTCCATGGCCTCGATTCCTTTCAGACCGGTCTCCAGGGCATCCTTTCCCGGCTCCACATCCATAACTTTTACGGCAAACTGTGCGAAACGTTCCGGGCGGGCATCGATCACATATCTCGCCCAGGTCCCCCAGATTGCAGCAAGCCCCGCGCCGTGAGCCACGTCAAACATGCCCCCAAGCTCATGTTCCAGCTGATGGCTTGCCCAGTCGCCGCCGTCTGTTCCGCATCCGGTAAGTCCGTTATGGGAAAGACTTCCCGCCCACATCACTTCCGCACGCGCATCATAATTATCCGGCTCATCCATGAGGATCTCTGCATTTTTCTTCACAGTGCGGATCAGCTGTTCGCTGATTCCGTCCGTCAGCTCCATATTTTCGCTCATATTAAAATAGCGCTCCATGGTGTGCATCATAATATCCACACATCCGCTTGCCGTCTGGTATTTCGGAAGTGTCATGGTAAGCTCCGGATTCATCACCGCGAATCTCGCCCTGCCGTAATCACTGCTGTACCCCCGCTTCAGCCAGCCGTCTTCATTGGTAATCACGGAGGAATCGCTCATCTCCGAACCTGCTGCCGAAATGGTAAGTACCGCGCCGATGGGAAGGCACCCTTTTGCCTGGCGCTTCTTCTCATAGAAGTCCCACACATCGCCTTCATTTGCAACACCGTAACCGATAGCCTTTGCAGAATCAATAACGCTGCCCCCGCCCACGGCAAGGATGAAATCAATTCCTTCCCTGCGGCACAGCTCAATTCCTTCACGGACAAGAGACAGCCGCGGATTCGGAACGACTCCTCCCAGTTCCACAGCAGGAATCCCTTCCGCTTTCAGGGAATCAAGCACCCGGTCCAGCAGCCCGCTTCTTAGGACGCTTCCGCTTCCATAGTGAACAAGCACCTTTCTGCATCCCTGTTCTTTTACCAGTTCTCCGACCTGGTTCTCCACCCCTCTTCCGAAAACAACTTTCGTCGGAGTGTAGTATTTAAAATTTTCCATATCTCACTTTTCTCCTTTCAAATCAAAATAGAAAATGTACTGCTGCAGCACCCCGGCAAAGCCCCGGTATCTTTCAAACGGGAAACCGTTCTCATACCTGGCATCCAACACCTGCCGGATGTGTGTATCCACCGGAAATGCATCCAGCTGATGCAGGGCAAACAGGCAGATGCAGTCCGCCACCTTGCCGCCCACTCCGGGAAGTTTCATCAGTTCTTTCCTCGCCTGCGGATAGTCCATCTCTGCGATTTCTTCCAGATTCACTTCCCCGGAGGTGATCTTCTTCGCTGTTCCGACAATATAGCGGCTGCGGTAGCCGAATTTCATCTCCCTCAATTCCTCTTCTGTGGCTTCTGCCAGACCTTGCGGTTCCGGAAATGCGTCAAATATTATTCCATCCGGCATCTCGATCTTTCTTCCGTAACGGCGGGAAAGCGCGCGGATCATCCCTTTAATTCTGGGAATATTGTTCTGTTGGCTTAAAATAAAGGTAATAATCATCTCCCACACATCCTGGCGCAGAATCCGGATCCCCTTTCCAAACGCCGCAGCCTCTTTCAGGTAAGCGTCATGCTCATCAATCCCGGATATGTAGTCCTCATAACAGCTCTCCAGATCAAAGTAAGACTTCCAGAATTCCTCGTACTCTTCCCTGGTGCACTCCAGTACCGTCTCATTTTCCTCTATACGGATCTTCAGATACCGGTTCCCTGCCACCAGCTCGTAGACATGGTCCCCGGTCTTCTCCATGCGGAAGCACTGTCCGGAATCACAGATCTGCGGAATGGAAAAATATTCATTTTGTATCGTAACCATCGTTTCCGTCATTCCGTTTCTTCTGTATATTTGTTTCTTCTGTAGATTTATTTCTTTTGTGACTATGCATAGTCCATGTATATTCCTGCATATTCACGTTCTTTATTATACTGGCTTTTCCGGACTCCTGCAAGTGTTAAGGGGAGCGTATTCTGCCAATCATCCGGCTGTACTGCGCGGATAATTAAATAAGTTAATAAAAAAATGGGTAAAAGAAGAGACATATCAGCAGAGTCGGATTTTCTCCGCTCTCTGCGCATGTCTCAATTCTCTTTTCTGATCAGTCAATCAAAATTTTATATTTCATATTTATTCTACGCTTTTATACCGGAATATGCAGAAACATACAAACAGCACAGCCAGGACAAACAGGTGAAAGGCGACAAACCAGCCCGGCACGTGCATACCGGCAACACGTCCTGCAAACGGTACAAGTACTCCCAGTGCCGCAGCCACACACATCAGCGTCCGTACCAGATCCATCAGCTGCTCATATTTCCGGTTTCTGTCTGTCTTCATCAGAACCTCTCCTTTCTTTTTAAAGAAAAGGCTGCCATAATCCAGCACTGCCGGATCCAGGCTTTCGAATGTTGTTCCCTGTCTTTCCAGTTTTCTGCAGAGGTCCTCCAGTTCTCTCAGGTGTTCCATCTCCGCAGCAAGTTCCATTCTTCGCTTTTGCATAATCTCCGGCACGGATGACTTTCCTTCCTGAAGCTTTCGGATCTCCTGTATAGGAACACCGGCAAGCCGCAAAAGTTTGATGCGTTCCAGGATCCTGATCTCCCGCTCCCCATATTCCCGGTAATTATTCTGCTCGTTTCTCTCCGGTGTCAGAAGCCCCATCTCTTCATAATAGCGGATATTTGCCTTTTTCAGTCCGGTCAGCCGTTCTGCATCTTTTATATTCACAGCCTCATTCCTCCGTTTCCGCCTTCTTTATACACCTTCAAGTCCCTGGAAGGTCAAGAATTTGAAAGAAAAATATTTATTTTCCCCCGCTTAACGTCTGGTCGATAATGCTGCGCATGATATCCTCGGTCATCTGACCGCTTACATAACCATAAACATATCCTTCCCTGTCAATCATGAAAGTGGTAGGAAAGGCTGTGATCCCATACCAGTTAAACATCTCATATGTCTCATCCATGAGTACCGGATAAGTGTATCCGTTTTCTTCCATAAATGAAGTAATCTCTTCTTTCGATCCTTCCTGCCCCATGCCGGGCGCTGCCGCGCCGAGGATCACCACCTCAGCATCGTCACCCTGGGAAGCATACTCCTCATAGAGCTTCTGGATATCCGGCATCTCCGCCCTGCACGGCGGACACCAGGTTCCCCAGAAATTCAGGAAGATCACTTTTCCCTCGTAATCTGACAGTGTATGGGTGTTGCCATACTGGTCTGTCAAAGTAAAATCATAGGCTTTCGTACGGTTTTCCTCAGAGCTTCCGTCCGCGTTCCCGGACTGGTTCTCTTCATTCTCTGTCTGACTGGCCGCTGCACTGTTTTCATCTGTCTGACTTTCCGCAGAGCTCTCCTGCTGCCCGGCGCTCTCCGTATCAGCCACATTCTCCGTGCCGGCTGTATCCCCGCCTTCGGATTCTGCCTGCTGCACCGTGGAAAGATACCCGGTGATATTATTCATCGTCCCGGTAAACATGAGAACACCCATGAGAATCATGAGCACGCCGCCGATTTTCACCGTATAGCGAACAACTTTCATATGCTTCCGGAAAAATCCAAGCAACTGCGATGTAAAGATTCCCGCAGCAAGAAACGGCAGAACAAACCCAAGCGTATATACTCCGATCAGCAGAAAACCTTTCGCACTGCTCTGGGCGCTGCCTGCCATCAGAAGCACGCTGGTAAGCGCAGGTCCCACGCAGGGCGTCCAGGCAAAGCTGAAAGTAAAGCCCATAATCAGAGCCGTAACAGGAGACATGGTCATCTTTTCCAGATGGAAGGGGATGCGATGTTCCTCTCCCAGGAGCCTGGAACTGCCGAACACGCCCATCTGGTACAGACCGAACAGAATGATCAGCACTCCCCCGATCCGGGCAAAGAGCATGCGGTTCTCATTCAGGAAACTTCCCGCCGCCGTCGCTCCCAGACCGAGGACGAAAAAGGCGGCGCTGATCCCTAGCGCGAAAAAGAGAACGCGCAGGAAAATCCGCATCCTGCCCCCTGCGAGCCCATCCCTGTGTCCGGACTGCACTTTGCCGGACTGTCCCACGCTTCCGGACTGATTTTCATCCTTCTTACTCTCCTGTCTCCTGCTCTCCGCGCCGATCCCACCGGAAAGATACCCCAGATAAAGGGGGACGAGCGGAAGAACACAGGGCGAGAAAAAGCTTAAAAGCCCCTGCAGAAAAACCGTAATCGCTGATATACTTGTCTCTATCGTAAATCCCATAAATGCTTCTCCTGTCATTTTTCTGCCAGTATATCATACTATTTCTCTACAGTCAGTGACAGAATCACATTTTCCCGAAAAATTTTTCTGTTTCTTTTCCGTTCATTCCGGACTTCCGTGAAATCGGATAAACATCACTCCTGCTGCTCTTCCGGCAGCTCGATCTTCCGTTCCTTATAATAGTACACTTCGTCCCGCTCTCCAATTTCACGGATCACGCGGCAGGGATTCCCCGCAGCGACAGAACCTGCCGGGATATCGCGTGTCACCACGCTGCCCGCTCCGATCACGCTGTTCTCCCCGATTGAAACGCCGGGACAGATCATCACGTTCGCGCCGATCCAGCAGTTGTCGCCGATCCTCACCGGATCTGTATACATGTATCCCCGCAGTCCGGGATTTACCGGATGTCCCACGGTTGCAACCGTAACAGCCGGACCGAACATGACATTTTTTCCGATGCTAATCGATCCATCATCAATAAAATTACAGTTCATATTAATGTAAGACCCTTCTCCAACCGAAATGTGAGTCCCATAGCAGAAGTAAAACGGCGGCTCGATCCAGACGTCCGTCTTCTTTCCGAAAATCTCCGTCAGAAGCGCCTGCCTTTTCTCTGTCTCATCCGGTGCAGAATCGTTAAATGCTTTCATTCGTTTCTTCGCGGCAAGCCGTTCCTCTGGCAGCCCCTCGCACTCATCGGTAAACAGTTTTCCCTGCATGATTCTCTCCCGCATTGTCATCTTTTTTTCCTTCATCTTTTCTCCCTCCGTCTTTTCTTTTCGGGTTTTCCTTCCAGCATCCTCTTATTTTCCGCTTCCTCCGACCTTCGTCAGATCCTTCAGCCACACATACCGTTTATATCTCCTGTATACAGCCGGCAGCTTAACGATCTCATCCAGGCTGATGATGAAATACACGGCGAGGACATGCCATTTGAGCACAAATGCCGCCAGAAACCCCGCCGGAACTGTAAAGCACCAGAGAGTAACCGTATCGCACAGGAACCCGAATCTGGAATCTCCGCCCGCGCAGAAAATACCGCCGATGGTCGTGCTGTTTACATATTTTCCCACCATATAATGCCGCAGCAGCTCCCTCTGCCTCCATCCTCGGCGCGCCGAAAAGTCCGTAGATCAGCACTGCGTTCAGGAAAATATTCAACACCGCAGCAGTCGAGCTGATCACCATGCTTTTCGCCGCCAGACCGCTGTTTTTCATAATGCACAGATAGATCTGGGATATGCCGCACAGAAGATACGTGATTCCCACGATCCTCAGATAGCCGGAGCCATACTCTGCCAGAATCGGGTCCGCTGTGAAGATCTTCATCAGAAGATCCGGGAAAAAGACCGCCGCCAGAAAGAAGACCATGGACACGCCAAGAGAGGTTCTCAGCACGATTCCCAGTATTTTCTCAATGGATCTTCTGTCCCCCTTCCCCCAGTACTGCGCCGCAAACATGCTTGTCCCGATGGTCAGCGCAGCGGAAAACAGATTGTATACGAAAGTAATCTGGCTCGCCAGGGATACCGCCGAGAGCAGATCCTGGCTGATCACTCCAACCATCAGCGCGTCACAGGCGCTGACCACTGCAAGCATAAACTGCTGGAATGTGATGGGCAGTACAAGGCTGACCAGCTTTCTGCGAAATTCTTTGTCATCCATATTTCCAAAATTCCCTTCTTTCCGTATATATTGCCGGCATATCCGGTCACCTGACGGCTTTCGCCGCCCGATACTGTCAACCACCTGACAGGTTTTGCCGCCCGACAGACCGCATGTTCTGACACATGCCGGCCGCTTGACACGTTTCGCCGTATCAAATATAATTTTACTGTACCAAATACAGAATATCTATCAGATATCTGTCAGATTCCATAACAATCCTGCGAGGTGATATTTATGTTCCAGCCCCAATCCCGAACTGGGTCTCTTTCCATGACGCCATCGATTCTTTTAAACGATGACCGCTCGGAAAAAGTCCGCTATACCTTCCCCGGTTATCCTGTCTATATCCGCAGAGGGCTTCTCTCCCTTTACCCGGATTACCGTGCCCCGAACCACTGGCACGATGATGTGGAACTGATCTGCATCCTTTCGGGGCAGATGCAGTACAACATAAACGGAGAGATTGTAACCATGAAAAGCGGAGAAGGAATCTTTGTCAATTCGGGACAGATGCATTTCGTATTTTCGGATTCAGAAAGCGAATGCGATTTTCTGTGCATCCTCTTCCATCCCATGCTTCTGTGCTCCATGTATCCTTTTGAAAGTGATTTCATCCTCCCCCTGATCCGCAACAGCCGGATGCCTTACTCCCTGCTTTTCCCGGAAATTGACTGGCAGGAAGAGATTCTTTCCCTGCTGCGCAGACTTTTTTCTGAAAATGAAGAACTTTCCCGGAACAGACAAGCAAAAAACACAATTCCCCTCTTTGCACTGTCCGCCTTTGCCCGGATCTGGGGGCTGCTCTGCGAACATGCCCCGGAGGATACCGGAACGGATCATGCCCCCAGCCAGGATCTTGTCATTATGAAAAATATGGTGGGATTTATTCAGAAAAATTACAGAAATAAGATTACTCTCGCCCAGATCGCCGCTGCCGGGGCTGTCGGACAGAGTAAATGCTGCCGGCTCTTTGCCAGATACTATTCCCAGACTCCCGGGGAATACCTGACTCATTACCGTCTGGACAAAAGTGTGGAACTGCTTCGGAATATGGATCTGTCCATTACGGAGATCGCCCTGTCAGTAGGATTTTCCAATGCCAGTTATTACGCTGAGACATTTCGGAAATGGCTGAAAATCAGCCCCTCAGAGATGCGGAAAAGATGGCAGAAGACAGCAGATAACAAATGAAAAGCGGACGGGAAACAGATGAGAGGCCGGCGAAAAGCAGACCGTTCCAGACAGGAGAAGGCGCGGCTCATGCGAGTCACGCCTTCCCCGTCTTTTTTTCTCTCTCCAACGCATTACTCCTGTGTCCCGTTGAATACATACCGGTCCAGACGCTCAAAGGCTTCTTTCACCCGTGAAAACGGCAGAGCCAGATTCATACGGATTCCGTATTCGCTGTGGAAAGGACGCCCGTCCTGCCAGAGCACGCCAACCTCCAGACCTTTCACCTGCAGTTCTCCGATAGATACGCCGTTCGCCCTGCACCATTCTTCACAGTCCAGAAGAAGCATGTACGTTCCCTGGGGTTTTGACACTCTCACGCCTTTGAAATGCTCCCGGATAAAATCACAGGCAAAATTGATATTCCCGCTGAGCACCTGGCAGAGCTCGTCCACCCACTCATAGCCCTCCGGTTTATAAGCGCCGATCAAAGCGTACATGGACAGCATATTCATGCTGTTGTAATGGGAAAGGGAGGATTCCTTGTCCATTCTTTCCCGGAGCCACCTGTTGTAAACGATATGGTAGCTTCCGATCAGCCCTGCCAGATTAAAAGTCTTGGACGGGGCATAGACCGCCACAGTCCGGTTCCTGGCATCCTCGGAAATGCTCTGAAGCGGAATATGTCTGTTGTCATTGAGAATCAGGTCGGACCAGATTTCATCGCAGACTACATAGACGTCATATTTCCGGTAAATCTCCATCATCTTTTCCATCTCTTCCCGCTCCCACACTCTTCCCGTGGGGTTGTGGGGCGAACAGAAAACAGCGGCGTGGATGTGATTCTCCACGATCTTCTTTTCCATATCCTCATAATCCATCCGCCAGATTCCTTCCTCATCCTGAACCAGGGGGCTCAGCACCATATTATATCCGTTTCCGCCGATTGATCCGGTAAAACCGATATAGGTCGGAGAATGCAGCAGCACGGAGTCTCCTTTTGAGCAGAGAACATTCAAAGCGCTGATCACGCCGCCCAGAACTCCATTTTCATAACCGATATGTTCTCTCTTTAATCCGGTCACACCGTTGCGTTTCTCATGCCATCGGATAATCTCATCAAAATACTCATCCCGCGGTGCAAAATAGCCATATGCCGGATGTTTCGCCCGCTCAATAATCGCTTCCGGAATTGTGGGTACGGTGGGAAAATTCATGTCTGCCACCCACATCGGAATCCGGTCAAATCCGGGTTTCAGTTTCGCCTGCCCGAAATAATCCGAGCCGAAAATTCCTTCCATCTCCGGCGCGTCCACCGCAATCGCATCCTTTCCGCGCCTGTCCAAAATACTGGTAAAATCGTATTTCATCTTTCTCTCCTCTTTTCTCGTATCATTTCTCCTGTCCTATTCTATCACAAACAGACAGGAAAATCATCTTTCCCGAAGTGATAGCTCTCACTGCCAAATTCTCCGGTTCAGGCGCCCCTTACGGGACGCCTGCCGGTATTCTTTTGCATAATCCGTTTTTACTTTTCTCTGGCTTTCCTACGATTCTGTTCCATCTCCGCCCAGACGGTTTACCGTAAGAGTGATTCCACTGTAAAACCAGTCTGTTCCCTGTCCTATGATCTCCAGTGTAGCCGGGACCTCTGACACATTGACAATCTGTGAAAAAGAAAGACCGCTTGTATCGGAAGTCGTGTGGAACGTATGCTGCACATTCGTACCGGGGACCACCTGCCCCTGCTGTTCCAGATAGACGGAAACCGTTGACGGGAAATCAGCCCCGCTGACCGAACCGAATGTTCCGTGGAAAGACACCTCATAAAATCCCGGCTCCTGTATCACAATACTGCCGCTGTTCTGTGTATGAGTCACTGCGTCTCCACTTGACACTGCGTTGCGGTCAAAGATAAGCGGACTACCTGATGTCCCGGTCTGTGACGGCGTAGAATAAGCTGCCAGAAGCTCCGGAGAAGAGTTGCCTCCGGTCGGTCCCGTTGGTCCCGTTGCTCCACTCGGGCCGGTTGCTCCACTCGGACCTGTGGGGCCGGTTGCCCCGCTCGGACCGGTTGCTCCGCTTGGACCCGTTGGACCAGTTGCCCCGCTCGGGCCGGTCGGTCCCGTTGGACCGGTTGACCCGCTCGGGCCGGTCGGACCTGTTGGACCGGTTACTCCGCTCGGACCGGTCGGACCTATTGGACCGGTTACTCCGCTCGGACCGGTCGGACCTGTTGGACCGGTTGCCCCGCTCGGGCCGCTCGGACCAGTTGCTCCACTGGGACCGGTCGGACCCGTCGCTCCGGTTGGTCCTTTGCAAGGACACGTTTCCGGACAGCAGGGCCGTCCGAAGAAATCTCTTCTGCAGCTGCAGGATTCTGTTTCACTGCCGTTTCCGACTGCCTGCTCCTGCACTCCTTCTGGGATTCTTCCTTCTGTATCCGATTTTTTTCTGAACCATAACATATATTCTTCCCTCCTTTTATTCTGATTCCTTATTACTATATGTGGGTATTTTGATTTTGCTTATCTTTCACCCCTCTGAAATACTCCCTGTTCTGCAGATAATACGGAGAATCCGGCCGGAATTTTCCCGCCATTTCATTATAATATTCCGCCTGTTCCAGATCTCCCATCCTGTCATGGCACACACACAGCGAAATTGCCGGAAGAAAACCATAACAATCTTCCTCGATAAAAGCTCCTGACATCATATTCTTTTTTGCCGCAAGTGCCTGTGTATACCAGTATACAGCCTGTTCATACTGCCCCCGCTCCTGGAAATGCCGTCCCAGACAGCAGCATGTTTCTCCTCTGGGGACATCATACTCCAGAGCTTTCAGGAGAGCCTTCAGTGCATTTTTATCATTGTCCTTTGCGTACCACGCATCAGCCAGCCGTCTTGTCGCATCAATCCTGTTTTCCACCCAGGCATCTTCTCTGCCCAAAAACTCTTCCAGAATCCGGATTGCTTTCTCATATTTTTTATGTCCGATCAGCTCTCTTCCATAATAGTAAAGTGACCGGCTGTCAAAATACTCTCCGGACCGTTCCATATTTTCATAGATCCGAAGATTTCTCGTACTGTTTCCCGGATGAACTTTCCTGTGTTCCACGGCTGCATCCCAGTAAACGATTTTTCCCGCAGGAGTTACAGCCTCATGGACTCTCCCCCGAAACGCAAATCCACGTCTGTTTCTGAATATCCGCTCTCTGTAATAAGAGAACACAGCTTTTCCACTCTCATCAAATGCTGTAATATACGGCATCATCACCATATCCGTATCCGATTCCATCTTCTCCTTCAAACGCTTAAATTTTCCGGCATCATCTGCGGATATCACATCGTCAGCATCCAGCCACATCAGGAAGTCCTTCGTCCCTTTTGCCAGAGAAAAATTCCTGGCAGCTGAAAAATCATCCTGCCAGGAATAGTCATAGATCTTGTCCGTATACTGTAATGCTTTTTCTTTTGTTTTATCCTTTGAGCCCGTGTCCACAATAATAATCTCATCTACAAGTTCTCCGGCACTTTCCAGACATCGGCCCAGCACATCCTCCTCGTCTCTTACAATCATACACAAACTGATGGAAGCCATTCTTCTCCCCTGATACTACATTTTATGCTTTTTCCATAATATGTCAGAACAGACTTAACTGTTCATACTCCTGATCCCGTTTGAGAGATGACGGTTTTTTAGCCAGAAAATATTCCACCAGGCCATCATCCAGAATCCACGGTTCAATCTCGGATTCTTCAAGGATAAGCGGCATCCGTTCATGGACAGGACTGACACTCTCATTTGCCTTTGTTGTCAGTATGACAAATCTTTTCTGACCGGCGAACTCTCCGCAGATTCCCGCCATGTACATGTTTTTTCCTTCATTCCGGGTAAATTCGCTTTTCTCTTTGAGCCGGTTCCACTCATAAAATCCTCCTGCCGGAACCACACACCTTTCCCGCCGGATCCTGTCACAGAACATCCTGCGCTCCAAAGCGCTTTCCGCCCGTGCATTGATGATCAGCCGATTCCCCTCCGGAGCGGGAAATCCCCATACAGCCCCCGACCGGACAATCTTCCCATCCATGTGCCTTTCTCCGGCTGCACCCCCTCTGCACAGAATCACTGCCTGGTCAGAAGGACAGATATCCTTCCTCTCCAACAGACCTCCTGTAAAATATCTGCCGCACATCTCACACACCTCTTTCTTCTGTTTGCTCATTCTGCTTTTCCTGCTGTTTCTTTTCTGTTATTTCCGTTACTCATGTATTTCCACTATTTTCCATTATATAATCATTTCTTTTTCCAGAGCAAGCAGATATTTCACACATATTCTCTTTTATGCATAAAGAATCATGATATTTGCATTTTTATGCATATTTTTATAAATATTTGCATCTATATGAATTTTTATAAATTTTCACTTGCATAATTATTAAATGTAGTGTATAGTATGTGTTAGCCCGCACAGGCGGTGCATGAATCGTACATTCCAAAAGTACATAACCCATATCTGAGCCGTCACTGTACTGCAGGCGGCAGATTAATAAAAATACATTTCAGGAGGCATTTACCATGAGTAAAGAAAAAGTAGTTTTAGCGTATTCCGGCGGTCTTGACACGACTGCAATCATTCCATGGCTGAAGGAGACGTTCGGTTATGACGTCATCTGCTGCTGCGTAGACTGCGGGCAGGGCGAAGAACTGGACGGCCTGGACGAGAGGGCGAAACTCTCCGGCGCTTCCAAATTATATATTGAAAATATTGTGGATGAGTTCTGCGACGATTACATCATGCCGTGCGTAAAGGCAGGAGCAGTTTATGAGAACAAATATCTTCTCGGAACATCCATGGCGCGCCCGGTTATCGCAAAGAAGCTTGTTGAAATTGCAAGAAAAGAAGGCGCGGTTGCAATCTGCCACGGTGCAACCGGAAAAGGAAACGATCAGATCCGTTTTGAGCTTTCCATCAAGGCTCTTGCCCCGGACATCAAGATCATCGCTCCATGGCGTATGACGGATGTATGGACCATGCAGTCCCGTGAGGATGAAATCGAGTACTGCAAGAAACACGGCATTGATCTTCCATTTGACACGAAGCACAGCTACAGCCGTGACCGCAACATCTGGCATATCAGCCACGAGGGACTGGAACTTGAGGATCCTTCCCAGGAGCCGAACTATGATGATCTTCTTGTATTGAGCGTAACCCCGGAGAAGGCTCCGGATGAACCGGAATATGTGACCATGACATTCGAGGCAGGTGTTCCGAAGACATTGAACGGAAAGGCCATGAAAGTTTCCGATATTATCCGCGAACTGAACCGCCTGGGCGGGAAGCACGGCATCGGAATCATCGATATCGTGGAGAACCGCGTTGTCGGCATGAAATCCCGCGGCGTGTATGAGACACCTGGCGGAACGATCCTCATGGAAGCACACCAGCAGCTTGAGGAGCTTGTACTTGACCGTGCAGTTTATGAGGTCAAGAAAGAGATGGGCAATAAACTTGCACAGGTGGTCTACGAAGGAAAATGGTTCACACCGCTGCGCGAGGCGATCCAGGCATTCGTTGATGTGACACAGCAGTATGTAACCGGAGAAGTGAAGTTCAAACTTTACAAAGGCAACATCATCCGTGCGGGAGAAACTTCCCCGTATTCGCTGTACAGCGAGTCACTGGCAAGCTTCACAACAGGCGATCTCTACGATCACCACGATGCGGACGGATTCATCAATCTGTTCGGACTGCCGCTGAAGGTCCGCGCTATGAAGATGCGTGAGCTGAAGAAAGAAGAGACGAAATAAAAAACAGAATTTTCGTTCATTAATAAAGACAGCCGGGAAAAATTCCCGGCTGCTTCTGATTTTTATACAGATTCATTCTTTTTCTTTGACTTTTTATATCTCTCAGGATTCTTTTTTGCGTCCTTCGAACGGATTATCATTACCGCAATTCCCCACAAAGTTCCGAGTCCGATTACTATATCGACAGCAATTACGGCAATCCTCCATGGAGACATCGAATAGTAAACTTCAGCTCCCGGAGCAGCCCCATTTACCTGTGCAGAATTTGCCATAGTGAACAATGTATTCTTTACAGCCTTCCGCAGTGCAGTTACGCCTGTCGCGTTATCAGTCTCCGTATATTTTCCGGGACTCATCGTATTATCAATCATATGCTGGTCTGTACCTGCTCTGACCATTCTGTTTACAGCAATATCATCATTCGGTCCATTTCCCTGATCGTAGTCTGTGATCACAAATCCCTGGAATCCCCATTCATTCCTTAAAACATTCGTAAGAAGATTATAATCATATGCTGTCCAGATTCCTCCAATTCCAGACCATCCGCTTGACATCATACAGTCACATGCCCGCATTGTCTTTGTAGATACGGTTCCCTGGTCATCAGAAATATATTTGATCGTTTTAACAGACTCCTTCACTGCCATTTCAAATGGTTTCAGATAAAGTTCACGGATTGTCTGTTCTGTCGCCCACACAGATGGAATCCACCATCTCTGTTCCTCCTGATCAACCATGGCAAAATGTTTTAAAGCACAGTACGTTCCGTTATCTCCTGCACCGGAAATCACTTTTGCAGCCATCTTTCCAGATACAATTGGATCCTCCGAATAGTATTCATAGTTTCTTCCCGAAAACGGTGACCAGTGAAGATTTACAGCCGGGGCATACCAACCGCCTCCATCAATCCAGTAATTTTCTTCCGCAACAGCTTTTCCCATCTCATATGCAAGTTCTACATTATAAGTCTGTGCCATAGTAGTCGCCGCCGGGAAAGAACAGCAGTCTACCCAACTGTTTCCTTCGTTATCGTTTAGTCCGATTCCCTGCGGTCCGTCATGCTCTGATGTTGCCATTTTACCAACAGAACTTAATTTTCCTGATGCATAACCGTTGACAAAAAGAGCAGAGTTGATTTCATCGCTTGCATAATCAATCTGATCCAGCAATTCATCCCACAGCGGATCGTAATAATCGAGTCCTCTCATATCAGACAGTGTCAGACCATTGTCCTGATCCGACTCCGGCATTTCTGATTCCGGTACATATACTTCACTGCCTTCCACATTTCCCAAAACCGGATCAGTATCAGCATCCCATATGCCATTTCCAAGATCATAGGTAGCGTATCCATAATCCAGCCACTCTTTTACCGTATCGCTTGCCTGCCGGGTTTCTTCTGTCGGAGCGCTTGGCTGGGTATCCGCCCAGTCGCTGCGGGTCAGAATTGTCACATCATGACCGACCTCTTCATCCGTCATATACTGATTGGCATGCTCGAACTGATTTGTCGCTGCAACGAACCCGGAATCCGGATTTTCCGGCGTTCCTGTCGGATTTCCTTCCGCATCCCACTGGGACTGCCCCTCTTTTTCTGACTGGCGGATATGATCTTCGTCTGATCCGTCATACCAGAATGTATCTTCTACACTAAAAGTACGGGTATCATAAATTTCATGACTGTTTGCCCGGACAGAAACCGTATATTCTCCATTTTCCAGAACGTAGCATCCTGTTGTGCCATTTTCGTTATGATGTGTATAACAGTAAGACGCCATATCTTCTTTTTCAAGCGTGAACGAAAGTGTCTGTGACTCTCCCGGCTGGAGAATATCTGTTTTCTGGTAATCAATAAGGTTTACTGTTGATTTTTCAATACTATTATCAATATCAAACTGTGTATATGGTGCTTCATAGTATAACTGAACGACTTCTTTTCCTGCATAAGTATCACCAGTATTTGTTACCTTAACAGAAATATCTATTGTATTCCCTTGATCGGTAAATTCCGTAATTTCCTGGTCGAATGTTGTGTATGAGAGCCCGTATCCAAACGGATAAACAACGCCATTATCACGGTTGTAATACGGATCTGTTACTCCTTCCGGCAGGTTATCAGATGTAAAGTATCCCAGATCAGCAGCCGTTTCATACCAGCGGTAGCCCAGATAGACATCTTCCTCGTATTCCCGGAACGGTGCCTTGAATTCTGATCCGCCTTTAAATGCCGCAAGCCAGATATCCCTTGTATATGAAGTATTTTCATATACCGTATTCCCCGTCCCATTATTAAAATTGACAAAGGTCGGCGTCATTGTATGGTCGGCTGCAAAAGTATCTACTGTTCTTCCTGATGGAGTAACCGTACCATTTAAAATTTTGCCAAGAGATTTAAATCCCATTGCACCCGGCGTACACATCTGTATAATCGCATTAATTTCATCATCATCTTCCAGTTCCGGAATCTGCATAGTATTGCATGAATTCAGTACAACTACGACACCTTTACAGTTTTCTTCCGCAAATTTGATCATATCTCTTTCTGCCGATGTAAGCGCCAACTGGTGTGGTGTCCCGTCCGTATACTCCTGGGTATATAAATCTCCGCCTTCTCCGCTTGCTCTTCCGATAAAAATAATTCCTATCGTATCTTTACATGTATCTGATATACTCTGATATACTTCCAGCGGATATTCAGAAATATTGACAGATGCGCCAAGAAATGCAGTCTGACCGCCTTCTCCGCTCGTTGCGACAGGTGTGATTTCTGTCGGTTGACTTTCTGCCATTGCTTCTGCAGCAGCATCATTAACATTATCAAATGCCTCTTTAAGGCCTCTCTGCGGAGTGTATACATAATCTGCTGATGTATTCGTACTGCCTGATCCGCTTCCGCTCATTATAGGATTTATGTAACGATACCCTAATGGTGTTATTTCCGTTTCCTTTGACAAAGGCAGAAGTCCATCATTTTTCAGAAGGACTTCGCCTTCATCTGCGATCTGCTCAGCAACGGCTGCACTGGCTTCCCGAGCTTCCTCCTGGCTTCCCGTCTTAAAATCGTAATAGTTGGTATCCCAACCGTCTGTTCCTGATGGTGTTGTTGCAGTTCTCTCTCCTTTTCCGAGAAACGTGTCCAGAGAAGAAGTGAAATAGTTAGTAACTGTTGTCAGAACAATCGCAAAAACAACAAAAACAGCTAAAATAGGGATTAATATAATCCGGAATTTAGTATTATTCATTCTCAGTTTTTTTCTCTTTTCCATACATTTTCCTCTCCTGAAAGTTCAATATCCCAAAAATCAAAACTACCTGTTCCACAAAATTTGAAAAACAACGCTTTTTTTCCGTCAGAAATACTGCAGGCTACTTCAAAATCTACAGGCGTACTGCTCTCAAGCTCTATTATAATTTCTGCATTTACCCGGCTGAAATCCCGGCTTTCCGACACTTTTATTATACCGGACGCATATCCGCTTATCACTACGCCTATTTTTTTCAGTTTTCTGATCTCGAAATACTTAAACCCTGCCACCGCTCCATCCCGCATATTGGCGATATACTGTCTTGCACTCTCATCCCCGTCTTTTTTATCCTGTGTAAAATACGGGTCATCTGCGAATACCTTTTTCGGATTCTTACAGTCATATCTTCCGGTTCCTTTTTTCGACCAGAGATTGCAGGCGATCCGCGCCTCATATCTGCCAATGCCTTTTAACGGTCCGCCGTTCAGCCCGCAGCTTGTCATCTCTGCCTGTTGGAAATGTCCGTTTTCATCCATCACAATCTCCTCCGCGCAGGCCTGCCGCGCATAGGAACTGCGGTTGGTATGCCGATGGTAGAAGATATAGTATTTTCCGTTCAGGTGGAGCAGGCTGCCATGCGTATTTCCGATGTAATTTGCAGCATGGCTCTCATCCTCGTTCCCGTCCAGGAAAAGATCTCCGTTGCTCACCAGTGTCCCCCCGAACCGGAATCCTTCTGTGGGGCTTTTGCTTACCGCATAACACAGTTCATGGTTATGCCGGGAAGAATAGACGAAATAATATTTTCCGTTATACTTCCGCATGGAGCTTGCCTCAAAGAACTCGTGGTTCTCAAAAGATCCTTTGCCCTCTTTGGGAAACAGCAGCTTCTCCGGCTTTCGGATCGTCTTCATATCCTGTTCCAGTTCCAGAACATATCCGCCCATAAATCCCAGTGAACGGAATCCTGTGACAATCGCAGGCACAGGAGTGTAAAATCCGGAATACAGATATACCCTTCCGTCATCGTCCACAAAGATTCCCGGATCAAACGGAAAGCTGTCTCCCTTTTTCCTGCCCCACAGTGTTCCGTCCGCATACTGCACATGCCCGTAAAACTCGAACGGTCCTACCGGCGAATCCGCCTTTGCCACGCCCATGATTCCCATAAAATCAAACGCATAATACAGATAAAAGCTTCCGTCCGGTCCCCGGGTAATATCCGGTGCAAACAGAAGCCGGACGCCGAGGCGGTTCTTCGGATCCTGGTTTTTTCGGAAGATCACTCCCTCATACCGCCAGTCGCTCAAGTCATCCGCAGGCGCCGACCAGCACACATAATCATTCATACAGAACATGGGAGCGCCGAACCGGTCATGGGAGCCGTACACATAGACCCGGTCGCCGAACACATAAGGCTCACCGTCCGGTATGTACTCATACTCCGGCAGATAAGGATTAAAAGCCTGTCCCTTCATTCTCTCTCCTCCTTTCCTCTTAACCTGTGTTTACAAATTATCACATCGTGAAATTTTGTAAACAATCCTGTCATAAACTGAATCTCAGACGGCAAAATCTGTCATTCTGTCTGTTCTTTCTTTCCATTTCTCCAGTTTCTGGGTAAAATCAACAATTCTATCCATACCGCGCGAATCCTGTATGACAGACTGACATAAAGACAGACACGAAAAGTCCGGGACCGTCATTTACTGTCCGGCCCCGGATCATTATTCTGAAGTGTATTGCTGTACAACTAGCATTCCCTATCTCCCCCCGGCATCAGCCGGCGTTCTGTCCATAGGAATCAGGATTCTTAAGAAGAACCACTCTCCCTCCGTGTGTACGGTCATGGAACCGCCGTACTTCTCCACCGTGGTGCGGATACTTTTCAGCCCGTATCCGTGGTACTCCTTATTTTTCTTTGTCGTCTCCGGAAGTTCCTCCCCCGACACCACCCGGTCCTCACAGTAGTTTTCAAAGCGGATCATGGTAAACTGGTTCTGGGAATAGAGAGCCACCCGGATCAGCCGCTTCTTCTTATCTTCAATCTTCTCCTCACATTCAATGGCATTGTCCAGAGCATTCCCGAATATAGTACAGATATCCATCACATTCATGCGATCCAGAAGATGCCCGTCCGCCACGCAGGTAAAATTGATATCGTGCTGCACACAGTACAGATGCTTCCCGGTCAGAATCGTGTCAAGCACCTGATTTCCGGTCTTGTTCTGTGCCTCATAGGTCCGGATTTCATTTTCCATCTCTGCCAGATACTGTTCTCGCTTTTCACTGTCTTTCTCCGCCCGGATCACTGCTATCTGATGTTTCAGGTCATGGTACTTCCGGTTGATGGTATCGATGTTTTCCCTGGAAAGATTATACTGCTCATACTGTCTGTGGAGGATGGAATTTACCGCGTCTACTTCCTTTTTCATCCCCATCTCCCGCCATCTCTCCTGCTGAAGGAAGAGGATCAGAACCCCGGAGAAATCCACCAGAGTGCGGATGTAGAACGTCTCTGCCGGCAGACTGCTGCTGAAAGGCGTGTTCGGATACACATAGCTGATATTGCTGATCAGAAATGCCGCCACCGCCATCAGCACCGAGGCCGCGGCTTCTTTCCACGACACCTCTCTTTTATCTGCATCAGAAAAATACCGCCGCACAAGAACATATGCCGTCCCGAAAAGACCTCCGTAAAAGAGAAGAAAGAGCGTCACTTCCACAGGAAGGCTGCCATATCCCAAACCGTCTGCAAAAGAATAGATCTGCCATTCCAGCGATGCTACAAACTCCGCCACCATAAAGGCCGCGGAAAAACAGAGCAGTGCCGCCCTTCCCGTAATCCGGCAGCACATCCAGATGCACAGGCACATGAGGCTCATTGCCGCAGCCATGGCAGGAATCCAGACCGCCACGGGCCAGACTCCGATATAGTACTGCAGCACGGAAAGCACAACAAGAAAAACGGCCAGTATTCCCGCCGTTTTCCATTTTCCGCTTCTCTTCTCCATGGCAAGGACAAATACAAGACATGCCATCCATTCCGCCAGGGCTGTATATATTTTAGGGATATCCGCAACATTCATCTCTATTTTCCTCCCAGATAATCCGTCAGCGCTTCCATAAACGCCTTCCTTCTCGGGCGGCTGATCTGGAGCTGTTCCCCCGCTACCTTCACCGTGTTTCCATCCACTTCTTCCACATAGCGCAGATGAACCAGATATCCGCTGTTGCACCGGACAAAGGACCGTCCGGAGAGTCTCTCCTCCATCTGCTTCATAGTCCCGCGAAATGTATAGTCCCCTTTATCCGTATGCACGATAATCTGATGCCCCTGGCTCTCGAGATAGCTGATCTGAGATAAGTTGAGACGCACAATGCCTCTCTCCTGGGACACAGTCAGATATAATTCATTTCCCGCCTTGAGTTTTCTCACAGCCTTGTCCAGTTCCTGGGAGAAAGCGAAAGCAGAGACCGGCTTGAGCACATAGTCCAGTGCGTTGACCTCGTACCCCTGAATCGCATACTGGGCCATGTTGGTGATAAAGATAAGTATCACATTTTCATCCAACCGGCGGATCTTCCGCGCCGCCTCCATGCCATCCATGTGCTCCATCTGAATATCCAGGAAGATAATGTCATAATTTCCGCTGTAGTGCTCCACAATCTCATATCCGTCCGCAAACAGGGAGATATCAAACTTTTCTCCTGTCTCCTCCCCGTATTTTCTGATATACGAGGAGAGCTGCTTCTGACATACTCTGTCATCTTCCACAATCGCCGTTCTGATCATCCCGTGACCGCTCCCATTCCTGAAAATCTCCGTTTCATCTCCGAAAACGGGCATTAAACTGAATTTATTTTAGACGATTTTGCAGATGATTTCAATCGGATTTGCTAAAATTTGCTCTTTGCAGACCTGCTCCGCGGATTTGACGACAGGAGCCGCCCTGCCGCTTCTCAGCTTTCAAAGCGCCTGGAACGCCCACAGATTGCTGATCTGATACTCGATCCGGTCATAATCCCAGAGCGTTTCGCTGTTGACTCTGCTGTTCGGATCATTCACCCGTATCTTTCCATCCTCTACACCGGTCAGGACAATGAAATGTCCGGTGGAAGTAAAATCTCCCGGGCGCATGCTGCAGATGATCGGATGCCCGCTCTCCAGCTCGGAGAAAATCAGATTCTGATCCAGTCCCAGCTCGCTCCCCTGAACACCGAAAGCTGCTGCCCCCTGGCTCATCAGCGACCAGCTTGTTCCCTCTCCGGAGACATAATAACCGTTTGATTCCGCATACTGTGCCACCTTATACGGCGTGATGCTCTCATCTCCTGTCAGCCCTGCCGCCACCATGGCAACGGCCGTGGGGCCACATCCGCTCACCGCGATTGTGCTCCCGCCATAGGAGCCGTATCCCCAGCGCTCATCCCACTGAAGCAGAAGCGGAATTCGACCATCTCCCGGCCATTCTGTTCCTTTTCCGCTGATGGTTTCTGCCGGCGCTGTATCTTTCTTTTCCGGATAATCCAGGACAAAATCTTTTGTTTCCTCATTATTCGCCAGAAGCTCCCGGATCTCCTCCGGGTACTGGTCCGGATGATCCAGTATATCATTGATTCTGGAATCAGATTCCGCCATTTCCTTTAATTTTTTCTCCACAGCGGCTCCCGTAATATGTTCGGTTCCGCCTCTTTTTGTACTGTTTCCTCCTGTGCTTATTCCGGCTGACATCCGGCTGATGGAAAACGAGGAATCCGGATTGAGAAGATTGTCAAACAGAATCCGCTTCACACAGGATGCACTGACAACAAGAACGATAAGAACTGCCGCCATCCGCATGATTTTCCTGCGGCGTCTCCTGCGCCTGACCTTCTTTTTCTGCTTTTTTAACTCTTTTATTCTTCGTTTATCTGTGCTGCGCCTTCTGTCTGAACTGCCCCTGCGTCTGTCAGTCACTTCTACCCATCGATCTGTCCTGTCATACTGATTTTCCCCGGACATGAATAATCGCCTCCTTTTACTTACGGAAGCGATTATATGCCTGAAAACAATGGTTTTCATGAAACAAAATCTTAAATTTTCCTGAGACTTCATTAAGATATCATTTATTTTTCTTCCCGGTCGTTTGTGAGCCTCAGCTTGTCAAAAATGAAAAATGCCAGTCCCATAAGCATGCCGACCACGCAGGCGAGAACCATTCCGGTAAGCTCAACGCTTCCCAGCGTTACCGTAACTCCTGAAAGGCCCGTCACAAAGATCACGGAGGTCATTGCCATATTTCTCGATCTTCCGTAATCCACCTGGGCGTCCACCAGAATGCGGATGCCGGACGTTCCGATCATGCCGTACAGAAGAAAAGATATTCCTCCGATGACCGGATCCGGAATCGTATCGATGAGAGTGGTCATCTTCCCGATAAACGAACAGATAATAGACAGTACTGCCGCTCCGCCGATAACATAGACGCTGTACACCTTTGTCATCGCCATAACACCGATATTCTCTCCGTATGTCGTAGTCGGGACAGAACCGATCAGTCCCGAGAGCATGGAAGAAAAGTTGTCCGCAAACAGGGAGCGATGAAGCCCCGGATCCTTGAGAAGATCCCTGCCCACGATTTTGCTCGTCACAATCTGGTGTCCGATATGCTCGGATGTGATGACAAGAAGTACCGGAATCAGGATAACAATCGCTTCCCATTTGAATCTGGGCGTGGAGAAATTCGGCAGAGAAAACAACGGTGCCGCCGCCACATCGGCAAAATCCACGATTCCGCACAGAAGCGCCGCAACATATCCTACGATAATCGAGATCAGAATCGGGATTACGGATAAAAATCCGCGGAACAGTACCGAACCCAGCACTGCCGTCAGCAGTGTTGCGACAAACACAATCACATTTTTCGGATCGATCGTCTCGTCCAGCAGTCCCGCATTGCTTGCCGCTGTTCCCGCCAGTTCCAGACCGATCAGGGCGACAACCGGTCCCATGGCAGCCGGAGGGAGTACCACGTCAATCCAGTCCGTCCCGAATTTATAGATCAGCAGTGCCAGAATACATCCCAGGAAACCTACCACCACAAAACCGCCCAGAGCGTAACTGTATCCCCACCGCTCAATCACAATTCCCGCAGGGGCAAGGAATGCAAAACTGGAGCCCAGATAAGCCGGGGCTTTCCCTTTTGTAATCAAAATAAAGAGAAGGGTTCCCACGCCGTTCATAAACAGTACAACCGCAGGGTTGATGCCGAATACAAAGGGCACAAGCACCGATGCGCCGAACATGGCAAACATATGCTGGATGCTGAGCGGCACAAGCAGTTTAAAAGGAACCTTCTCGTCAACCTGGATAATTCTTTTGTTTTCCATCGTTTGTCCTCCTCTTTTCCCATTCGCTTCCGACGGCGCATCTTTTGTCCCGGACACGCCGCCTTTTTTATTTTACCACACGAAATGGGGAAAGGAAATGATTTCTTACTTCCACACATCCCGGATAATCCTGCTGACATTTCCGTAAGCCGTTTTCTCGATCTGCCGGGCGGTAAATCCCGCTTGCTCCATGGCCTCCCAGATCTTCTCCATATCCTGCACTCCGGCAATTCCCCGGGGAAGGGACGTCCGGTCAAATCCGTCAAAATCCGTTCCTAGCGCCACCGCGTCCTCTCCCGCTTTGTCCATGATATGCCGCATATGGCGGAGGATATCATCGATTCCGGGGATTGTGCCTGTCATATTTCCCCGGCGGGTTTTCTGTTCATCCGGCGCCCTCAGGAATGCTCCGTAGAAATTCACTCCCACAACTCCCCCCTTTTCACCAAGTGCTGCCAGCATCTCGTCGGACAGATTCCGCGGATGAGGGCAGAGCGCCCGGGCATTGGAGTGGGAAGCTATGACCGGGGCCCTGCTCATGCGGATACAGTCCCAGAATCCTCCGTCAGACAGATGGGAGACATCAATGAGCATCCCCAGACCGTTCATCCGTTCCACCGTCTCGAATCCGAAAGGCGTCAGCCCCCGGGACATGATGGCAGGATCCCGGCTGTTTGGGCTTCCCAGACAGTTTTCATAATTCCATGTCAGGGTGATCAGACGCACGCCTCTTTGGTACAACTCTTCCAGACGGGCCGGTCTGCCTCCCAGCACGCCGCCCTCTTCCACCGTAAGGATTCCTTTCACAGCATTTCTCTCATGCTGCGCTTCATCCTTCGCTTCCTTTTCTTCCTTTTCTTTCTTTTCTTCCTTCCCTTCAAACTCTGTCCTTCGGACCGCCAGACGGAACCGGTCATTCTGCGCTGCCCGCGCAAGATCCGTCATCTGCAGAACCGCTTCGTAAGCCCGGTCCCACAGGGATAGATCCTGCCGGGTATGATCCTGCCGGGCCGGACTTCCGGCATCGGATCCGTTTTCCCCCGCATACTCTGCCGCATTGACAAAGCAGGCAAAGAACTGTGCGCGGCACTCTGCCTGTTCCAGTCTGCTGATATCGACACAGAGACTGTTCTTTTCCAGCGTCTGCATCGTTCCGCGGCATCCCGCTGTCCGGCTTCCGGAATCCTGTGCCGGATCCGTCCCCTGTATGTTTTTCTGAAGGTTCTGTCTATGCAGTTCGCTTAACGTGTCACAGTGCATGTCAATCCATTGCATCCGCCTGCCTCCTGTTCTCACACATGTGGAATATTGGTAAACTCTCTGATATCCTGCCCGGTAAACGAAAACTTTGCAAAAGCGGATGCCGGATCACAGGCAGCACTGCACGCCGTTCCGGGCATTTACACTTTGCTTAATGTATAAGTTTCCACATTTTTACATACTCTATCATACGTAAACAAATTTTGATTCAGAATAAAAATCGGGAGGATTTCCATGGAACCCAGAATCGGTATTATTGTATGCGGTTTTTCTGAAAACCGTCAGTTCGTCACCAATCCCTATATTCAGTCCGTGCGGTATGCCAGAGGACTCCCCCTTGTCCTTCCCATTGTCCGGAGCGATCACATACTGGAAGAATATGTCCGCCTCTGCGACGGCTTTCTATTCTGCGGCGGAGAAGATATCACCCCGCTTCTTTTCGGTGAAGAGCCAAAGAACGGCAACGGCAGCACCGACATCACTGTCGATCTCTTTCAGATCCGTCTCATGAAGCAGATCCTGGCATCCCGCAAGCCCGTGCTGGCAATCTGCCGGGGGATGCAGGTACTCTCCGTGGCCTGCGGCGGGAGCATCTGGCAGGACATTTCCCTGATTCCCGCCAGAACGCTGGATCACATGCAGAAGACCAAAAACCGCAGCGATGTAAGCCACCGCATCTACACGGAACGGGGAAGCCTTCTGCGGAAATCCGTGGGGTCTCTCCTGTATGTAAACAGTTTCCATCACCAGGCGGTCAACTCCCCGGGGAAAAATGTGACCGTTTCCGCCCACGCCCAGGACGGAACCATCGAAGGGATTGAGGTAAAGTCCCATCCGTTTGCAGTAGGCGTCCAGTGGCACCCGGAATGTATGTACCGCACTTCACCGGAAATGCGCGGCCTGTTTCACGAATTTATTTCCCATGCACTCATAAACAGAGCGCAATAGGGACATACTAAACTCTGAACAATGTTTCAAAAAATTCGTTACAAGGAGGAGTACAAGCCATGTCAGAATTATCAGTTCTTGACCTTCAAAACCTGCGGCATCTGATCGGAGGCTACTCGACCACGCACTGCAAAATGACCGATTACGCTTCCCAGGCCAAAGACCCGGAGATTAAAAAGCTGTTCCAGGACGCAGCAGATTCTGCGATGAAAAACAAGCAGGAACTCATGAAATTTCTGTAGAAAACTGAACAATTCATAAAATGAGGTGAGCATATGGACGAAAAAACAATGGTAGCCGACGCACTTGTCGGCATAAACGGAGAACTCAAAATGTTTGGGGACATGATCCCGCAGACAGAGAATAAAGAACTCAGACAGTGCCTGAAGCAGATCCGCAACCAGTGCGAGATGTCTCAGGAAAAGATGTACGATGCGGCAAGAGAGCGCAGCTATTATGTCCCGGCAGCGAAAGCGACACAGGAAGAGATCAGTCACGTAAAGTCGATTATCGGTTGATCTCTTTTAAGATAGGGACACAGTAAAACTTAATTGGGGACGTAGTAAAATTGAATTTTACTACGTCCCCAATTAAAATCAAACCTTCTCCAAAAGCCGGTCTATCAAGGTATATCCGTGTTCTACAAAAATCCCGTTTTTTCTTCCTGACGTTTCGCAGTAATTTTCACATTCCTCCACTGTCTTCGTGCTGTCGTACAGCAGATACGGAACCGGGTCGGATGTATGGGTCCGCACCCGAACCGGCGTGGGATGATCCGGAAGGACAAGCATCCGGAAGTCCACATCCATTCCGGTCAGTGCGTCTGCCACCGGTCCGATGATCTTCTCATCGATGGACTCAATTGCCTGCATTTTATTTTTCACGCTGCCCTGATGCCCCATCTCATCCGGAGCTTCGATGTGTACATAGACGAAATCAAATCCGTCCTCCGTGAGAGCTTTCACAGCAGCCTCGCCTTTTCCGGCATAGTTGGTATTCAATCCTCCATTGGCGCCTTCCACTGTAATATTGTGCATCCCGGCTCCCACGGCAATTCCTTTCAGCAGATCTACCGCGGAGATCATGGCGCCCTTCACGCCGTTCTTCTCCTCGAAGGAGGTCAGTGCCGGACGTGTCCCGGCGCCCCAGAACCAGGCGGAATTTGCCGGATTCTTTCCCTCAGCCCTGCGCTTTACATTGATGGGATGATCTTTCAGGATATCATAACTTCTGATCATCATGTCCCGGAGCACTTCATCCTGGGGCAGGTACTCTCCGATCCGTTTTGTCAGGATGTCATGGGGCGCAGTCAGCTCCACGACTTTCCCGTTTTTCTGGATCAACAGATGGCGGTAGCTTGTGCCCACGTAGAAGGTGTACCCTTCCCTGGCAAGCCCTTCCTTCAGCGCTTCGACCAGAACCGCGGCGTCCTCCGTGCTGATCTCCCCGGAACTGTGGTCCAGGATCTTCCTGTCCTCATAGCGCTCCTCTTCTTCTGAGAGCGTCACCAGGTTGCAGCGGAAGGAAACATCACGCTCTCCCATCTCTGCACCGATGCTGAGTGCCTCAAGGGGCGATCTTCCGGAGTAGTATTTCTCCGGATCATACCCGATCACAGACAGGTTCGCGGTATCGCTGCCTGGAGCCATTCCCTCCGGCACCGTACGCACCATCCCGATCTCGGACACTTTCGCCAGTCTGTCCATATTCGGCGTCACCGCCGCCTCCAGAGGCGTCCTGCCGCCCAGTTCTTCCAGCGGTTCATCCGCCATTCCATCACACAAAATTACAATATATTTCATCTTATCTGCCTTCCCGGACTTCTATTCTTCCACACGGATCATATGGAGGATATTCCCCAGACGCTCCGCCTTCTCTTCATAGCTGCCTTCACTCATCTTCTCTGTCACAAAGCCGAACTCGTCCTCCAGGCCCGGAGCCCTGACAATCTGCACCGGTCCGAAAATCTGATCCAGCTTCTCCTTCTCTGCATCCGGATCTCCCTTCACGCGGACAAAGAACTTTCTCAGGGAATCCTCCCGTGGGAGAAGATCCAGTTTATCCTCCGACCACACAGTCATGGTGCTTCTCGCGGAATTCTTCGCCGCATCTACAATATCTGCCACAACCGCACTTGCCGTCGGGAGTTTTCCTGCTCCGCTTCCGTAAAACATGGCATCCCCAAGCATATTTCCGCGGACGAACACCGCATTGAACACGTCGTTGACACTGTACAGCGGATGTGCCGCGCCCAACAGAGCCGGCGCAACGATCGCTTCAATCCGGTCTCCCTCTCTCTGTGCGGAAGCCAGAAGCTTGATGGTCATTCCCATCGCTTTTGCGTACTTCATGTCCTCTGTCGTGATCTTCGTGATTCCTTCCGTATAAATATCCTCGAAATCCACCCGTTTTCCGGAAATCATGGAAGAGAGGATCGCAATCTTGCGGCATGCGTCATATCCTTCCACATCCGCCTCCGGATTGCGCTCTGCATAACCGTTGTCCTGGGCTTCCCGAAGCACGTCATCATACCCCGCGCCTTCATAGAACATTTTGCTGAGCATGTAGTTGGTCGTTCCATTGAGAATTCCCGTGATCTCTTCGATCACATCTGCAGTCAGGCAGGAATTAAGCGCACGGATAATCGGAATTCCTCCGCCCACGCTTGCCTCATACAGAAAATTAATTCCCTTTTTCTCAGCGATTGAGAGCAGCTCCGCACCGTGTTTTGCCACCAGAGCCTTGTTGGACGTCACGACACTTTTTCCTGCATTCAGACATTCTTTCACAAAGGTATATGCGGGTTCGATTCCTCCCATGACCTCCGCCACAATCTGAATCTCCGGATCGTTCAGGATCACTTCAAAATCATGGATAATCTTCTCCTGAACCGGATCTCCCGGGAAATCCCGGATGTCGAGAACATACTTTACATTGATTTCATCTCCGGCGCGCCGGCTGATCACTTCTTTGTTGGTAGTAAGGACTTCAACGACGCCGGATCCCACCGTGCCGTATCCCATTACTGCTGCGTTAATCATTCTTTTCTTCCTTTCTGTACTTCTGCGTCCATGCTCAGGTAGGCATTGATAAACAGGTCAATATTTCCGTCCATCACGCTGCCCACATTGCTCGTCTCCGCGTTTGTCCTGTGGTCTTTCACCATCGTGTATGGCTGCATGACATAGGACCGGATCTGGTTTCCGAAATTGATATCCTTCACCTCTCCTCTGATGTCGGACATTTTCTCCGCCTGTTCCTGCTGTTTCATCAGATACAGCTTGGATTTGAGCATCTGCATGGCCTTGTCTTTATTCATGTGCTGGGAACGTTCGTTCTGACACTGTACGACAATGCCCGTGGGCAGATGGGTGATTCTGACCGCCGAGGAAGTCTTGTTGATATGCTGTCCGCCCGCTCCGCTGGAACGGTAGGTATCAATCTTTAAGTCATCCTCATTGATCTCGATGTCAATATCTTCCTCAATATCCGGAATCACGTCACAGGATGCAAAGGAGGTCTGGCGCTTTCCCGCCGCGTTGAACGGGGAAATCCGCACGAGCCGGTGAACCCCCTTCTCGGAGCGAAGATACCCGTATGCGTTCTCTCCCTTCACCTCGAATGTCACGCCCTTGATTCCTGCCACATCGCCCTCAAGATAGTCGAGAACTTCCAGGGAATACCCTTTCTTCTCCGCCCATCTCGTATACATCCGGTACAGCATGCTCGCCCAGTCGCAGGACTCGGTGCCGCCGGCGCCCGCATGGAGCGTGACGATGGCATTGTCCCGGTCGTAAGGTCCGATCAGCAGCGTCCCGATCCGCAGCGTCTCAAATGCTTCTTCAAAGCTCTCCAGCTCTTCCTGGATTCCCTGAATGGTATCCTCATCCGCATCTTCCTCGCTCATCTCGATCAGAAGCATCATGTCATCATATGCAGAGTACAGTTTTTCAATTTCTTCCACAGCGTCCTGAAGGCCTTTTAATTCCTTCATGACCTGCTGGGATTCTTCGGGGTTATCCCAGAATCCCGGTTCCTCCAGCCTCTTCTGGAGTTCTTCGATCCTCAGCTTCTTTGAAGCCAGGTCAAAGTGAATCCCTCAAATCTTTCAGCGGTTCTTCATAGGCGCCCAGTCTGGACTTTAATTCATCTAATAAAACCACCTTAATCACCTCTTTCAAAAATAATATTTCAGGCTTTCGCCATCTTTCGGCCGCAGCACTGTTTATACTTCTTGCCGCTTCCGCAGGGACATGGATCATTCGGATAAATCTTCTTCTCCTGCCGCTTCTTCGGCGCCCGCACAGCGCTGTCATCCTTGTTGGTTCCCGTAACTTTGGCAACCTCTTCCCTCTCCACCTTCTGCTCCACGCGGATGTGGAAGAGGGTACGGATAGTCATCTCCGCAATGGCATTTGTCATCGCGCCGAACATATCATATCCTGTCATCTTGTATTCTACAAGGGGATCTCTCTGTCCGTAAGCTCTCAGACCGATTCCCTGACGCAGCTGATCCATATCATCGATGTGGTCCATCCATCTTGCGTCAATGACTTTCAGCAGCACGACGCGCTCCACCTCACGGATCTGCTCTGCCTCCGGAAACTCCGCCTCTTTTGCCTCGTAAGCTTTTACGGCGCGCTCTTTGAGCATATGCTTGAGTTCTTTCTGGCGCATATCCTTGCACTCTTCCGTTGTGGGAAGTTCAAGCTGCGGGATCACATTGTGAAGGTTCACATCCAGTCCCTTGATGTCCCAGTCCTCCGGATCCGCCTCCGGGGAAGCGAAACGGTCTGTGATATTCTCCACATATTCCGTGATCATGTTATAGATCGTATCCCTCATGCTCTCTCCGTCAAGCACACGGCGCCGCTCTCCGTAAATGATCTCCCTCTGCTCGTTCATAACCTGGTCATACTCAAGCAGGTTCTTACGGATACCAAAGTTGTTGTTCTCGATCTTCTTCTGTGCTTTCTCGATTGCGCTGGAAAGCATCTTGTGCTCGATCTGCTCGCCGTCCTCCACTCCGAGTGCATTGAACACACTCATCAGCTTCTCGGATCCGAAGAGACGCAGCAGGTCATCTTCCAGAGAGATATAGAAACGGGACTCACCCGGATCTCCCTGACGTCCGCTTCGTCCGCGGAGCTGATTGTCGATACGGCGGGATTCATGCCGCTCTGTACCGATGATCTTCAGACCTCCGGCAGCCCTTGCATCGTCATCTAGCTTGATATCCGTACCACGGCCTGCCATGTTGGTGGCGATGGTAACCGCTCCGTGGACACCGGCGTCCGCCACGATCTCCGCCTCAAGCTCATGATACTTGGCGTTCAGGACATTGTGCTTGATTCCCTCTTTTTTCAGCATCCTGCTCAGCAGCTCGGATACTTCGATGGTGATGGTACCTACAAGCACCGGCTGCCCCTTTGCATGGGCTTCCTTCACCGCACGGACAACAGCCTCGTATTTCTCCCGTTTCGTCTTGTATACCGCATCGTCCAGGTCCACTCTCTGCACCGGTTTGTTGGTGGGGATTTCCACAACATCCATGCCATAGATGTCACGGAACTCCTTCTCCTCGGTAAGCGCCGTACCTGTCATACCGCTCTTCTTGTCGAATTTATTGAACAGGTTCTGGAACGTGATGGTGGCAAGCGTCTTGCTCTCCCGTTTTACCTTCACATGCTCCTTCGCCTCGATCGCCTGGTGCAGTCCGTCCGAATAACGGCGTCCCGGCATGATACGTCCGGTAAACTCATCGACGATCATGACTTCGCCTTCCGGTGTAACCACATAGTCCTGGTCGCGGAACATCAGATTGTGCGCCCGCAGGGCAAGGATGATGTTGTGCTGGATCTCCAGGTTTTCCGGATCGGCAAGATTCTCAATATGGAAGAACTGTTCTACCTTCTTCACGCCGTCTTCCGTCAGATTGACTGTCTTCTCTTTCTCATTAACAATAAAATCTCCGGTCTCCTCGATCTCTTCCCCCATGATGGCGTCGATCTTGGAGAACTCTCCGCTGGCCTCGCCCCGCTCCAGCTGGCGCGCCAGGATATCGCAGGCCTCATACAGTTTTGTAGACTTTCCGCTCTGTCCGGAAATGATAAGGGGAGTTCTCGCCTCATCGATCAGAACGGAATCGACCTCGTCGATGATCGCGAAATGAAGTCCTCTCTGTACGAGCTGCTCCTTGTAGATAACCATATTATCACGCAGATAGTCGAAACCGAGCTCATTGTTTGTCACATAAGTAATATCACAGTTATACGCCGCACGGCGCTCTTTGTTGTCCATACTGTTGAGCACAACGCCCACGGTCAGCCCCAGGAACTCATGCACCTTTCCCATCCACTCGGCGTCACGCTTTGCCAGGTAGTCGTTGACCGTGACGATATGGACACCCTTTCCTTCCAGGGCGTTGAGATAAGCAGGCAGCGTGGAGACAAGAGTCTTTCCTTCTCCGGTCTTCATCTCCGCGATACGCCCCTGATGCAGGATAATACCTCCGATCAGCTGAACTCTGTAATGGCGCATTCCAAGGCTTCTGTAAGCAGCTTCTCTCACAACTGCATATGCCTCCGGCAGGATATCGTCCAGAGTCTCCCCTTCTTTCAGGCGGTCCTTGAACTCCCGCGTCTTCCCTCTAAGCTCTTCGTCAGACAGCGCTTCCATCTCCGGCCCCAGCGCCTCGATCCGGTCCACAATCGGGTAGATCCGCTTCAGCTCGTTCTCACTGTGGGTTCCGAAAATTTTCTCTATAATACCCATAGTCCGCAATTAACTCCTTAATAAAAATTTAGCAGCTTCTCTGCTTCCAGATGCCACTCCGTTTTCCATTCTATCACTAACTTCCCTCTAATTCAACTAGTTCATAACTTGTTAACATTCATTTTCTTCATTATTCCTGTGTGTTTTCCGCATTTTTGCCTGGACAAACCCGCTTTCTTTCTATAGAATATATAAGCCGGACATCAAAAACAGAAAGACTATAAAGAATGAAAAGAGGGAAAAAATGTTTTCACAAATCATCAACACATTAAGCGATCTTTTGTACACTTATATCCTGATCATCCTTTTACTTGCAACCGGGATCTATTTTACAGTGAAGACCCGTTTTGTCCAGTTCCGCATGCTGATCGAATCGATCCGCGTGGTTATGGAGCCGAAAGATGATGAAAAAGGTCTTTCGTCCTTTCAGGCGCTGATGGTCTCCACGGCTTCCCGGGTGGGAACGGGAAATATCGCCGGAATCTCCACAGCAATCTGCCTGGGCGGTGCAGGCGCCGTATTCTGGATGTGGATTACCGCGCTTCTTGGAAGTGCCTCTGCCTTCATCGAGAGCACACTGGCGCAGATTTACAAGCGCCGCGCAGAAGACGGGAGCTGTTACGGCGGTCCCGCCTACTACATTCAGGCGGTTCTCAAGAAACGCTGGATGGGCGTGATCTTTGCCGTTTTCCTGATTCTTACCTACATGGTGGGATTCAATCTGGTCGCATCTTTCAATATCACGGACTGTTTCCGGGCTTACGGCTTTTTCGATGAGTCCAGCACACCGCTTGTCATCGGAGGAATTCTTGCGGTTGTCTTCTGTGTCTGCATCTGCGGAGGGAGCAGGCAGATCTCCAGGATCACAGGCGTTCTCGTGCCTGCCATGGGGATTTTTTACCTGGCTTTATCCCTGTTCATCGTAGTCACACATTACAGCCTGATCCCCGGAATGTTTGCCGACATATTTACAAATGCATTTGACCTGAAGGCAGTCTTCGGAGGTTTCACCGGTTCCTGTGTCATGCAGGGAATCAAGAGAGGACTCTTCTCCAACGAGGCCGGCGTCGGTTCCGCCCCGAATGCAGCTGCAAGCGCATCCGTCTCTCATCCGGTAAAACAGGGACTTGTGCAGATGCTTTCCGTATTCATCGACACCATACTGATCTGCTCTGCCACCGCGTTTATGCTGCTCTGCTCCGGAGTATCTCCCAGCGCGGAACTCAAAGGGATGCCCTGGGTACAGGCTGCCGCATCCCATTCACTGGGCAGTTTCGGCACAGTTTTTATCACGGTTGCCCTGTTTCTTTTTGCCTTTACCACTCTGATCGGCAATTTCTTCTATGCAGAGATGGGGCTCGGCTACCTCTGCGACCGCAAACCCGGCAGGAAACTGCTCATCGTATTCCGAATCGTGGCCACAGTTATCGTCTTTAGCGGATCTCTCATGGAGTTCAGCGTTGCCTGGAGTACAGCAGATGTGATTATGGGATTCCTTGCACTGATCAACCTGCCGGTTATTATTCTTCTCGGCGGTCCTGCAGTCCGCTGCCTGAAAGATTATGTCAGACAGAAGAAAGAAGGAAAAAATCCGGTCTTCAAAGCCGCAGACATCGGACTGAAAGACCGGACAGATTTCTGGAACTGATTTTTTACTGCAGGCAGCGAACTTTCTCGTAGGGAATGCTGCCTCCGAACAGGTCAAGAGCGCTTCCGATTGTAAAATCAAGCCTGCCTCTGCCGGCTTTCCGGAAGCGCTCCAGGTCTTCCATGGAGCCGATTCCGCCTGCATAGGTGATCGGAATTCCTTCCCATTCTCCCAGCATCTCCACCAGTTCGGTCTCCATCCCGGAGCCTTTCCCTTCCACATCTACTCCATGAACAAGGAACTCCGCACAGGAATCCGACAGTTCCCCCAGAAATGCCGGAGAGAGTTTCACCTCCGTAAACTTCTGCCACCGGTCTGTCACGATATAATAACCGTCGCCCTTCCTCCTGCAGCTCAGATCGAGAACAATATGCTCTTTTCCCACAGCGCTCACCAGTTTTTCCAGGTTTTCTCTGCAGAACATCCCGTCACGGAACACATAAGATGTTACGATCACATGGCTCGCCCCTGCGCGCAGATACTCCTCTGCATTCTCTGCAGTGATGCCGCCCCCTGCCTGCAGGCCGCCCGGGTAACTCTTAAGCGCCTCAAACGCCTGGCGCTTCGTCTCTTCATAGTATTCGGAACCGGCATGGTTCAGAAGAATCACGTGTCCCCCTTTCAGTCCGTCCCTTCTGTATAAATCCGCATAGAATGCCGCACCGAGTTCGGACGAAAAGTTTGTCGCCGCCCGGTCACCTTCATCCCGCAGACTTCCTCCCACGATCTGTTTAACTTTCCCGTTATGTATGTCAATACATGGCCGAAATCTCATCTCTTGTTTTCTCCCTTTCACAAAATCTGCCGCAGAACCGGCGGTATCCGGATCTGCGGCGGTCAGTCACGCACCTATCTGTTATTCTCCATATCTTTCTGCGCTCCGTTGTCCTCTGTCAGGTCGTCGGCCGCTTTATCCACGCCGTCCGTAATGTCGTCCGTCACATTGTCCACACCGTCTGTCACATCATCCACCGCGTCATCCAGGATGCCGCCGCCCTCTGTTGCGTCGTTCATATTCGGATCGTTTGCAGTGCCCTCCTGTGTCGTCTGGTCAGCTGCGTTGTCTGCATTGTTCCTGCTGCTGCATGCAGTTGTTCCGAAAAGGACAAATGCGCATGTCAGAAGCAGGAGAAATTTTTTCATTCTTTTCATAAGATTATCTCCCTTTCCATAAATATTGTTGTACCATTACTATCTGCACATTTTCAATATTTATGCAGAAGAGAGTTATTTTTTTGCCTTCTGCCGAAGCTTTTCCATGGCTCTGGCCTCGATCTGCCGGACTCTTTCCCTTGTGACGCCCAGCATCTCTCCGATCTCCTCCAGCGTATGTGCCTTTCCGTCTTCCAGTCCGAAGCGCAGGCGGATCACCTTCTGCTCCCTTTCATTCAGGGAAGAGAGAAGTTCGCTCACTTCCTCCTTCTCCACAAGCGCCTCCATGGCTTCCTCCGGCGTGGACTCTGACTTATCCTCCACCAGATCACCCAGACTGTTCTCCCCATCCTCTCCCACCGGAGTCTCAAGAGACACAGGACTCTGCAGATAAGTGAGGATTTCTTTCACATCGCTCTCTGTCCTGCCCAGTTTCTCTGCGATCTCCGCCGGCGTAGCATCCCGTCCCAGAGTCTGCTGCAGGTCCTTTGCCGCTTTCTGGACTTTCTTCATATTCTCTGCCACATGGACCGGGACCCGGATTTCCCGTGACTGCTGGTCGATGGCTCTCTGCATCGCCTCCCGGATCCACCAGGACGCATAGGTGGAGAAGCGGTTCTCCATCTTGTAGTCATATTTCTCCGCAGCACGCATCAGTCCCATATTCCCCTCCTGGATCAGGTCCAGAAACGGTACGCCTCTGCCGGTATAATGTTTCGCGAGGGAGACTACCAGACGAAGATTTCCCTCCGCCAGTCTCCTCCTTGCGCTCTCGTCGCCCTCTGAGATCCGTCTGCCCAGCTCCTTTTCCTCCTCCGGTTCGAGGAGGGGGATCTGTCCGATCTCTCTCAAATAAATCTTCAGCGGCTCGGTGGCCTCCGTTCCCGCCGGAATTTCCAGTTCTTTCTCAATGTCCTGATTCATGTATGCCTCCTGGATATTATCCTGTCTCTCCTGTTTCTTCTGTTTCCTGTTCGCTCTGTATTCCTCCCGCTCCGCATTCCTCTGCGGGTACTGTTACAGTTTCTCTATGATCTCTCCGTTTCTGTATGCCGCAAGCAGACGTTCCAGATCCTGCACCTGCTCTTTCAGATCTCTTCCCACATCGGTATCTCCCACAAGTTTTCTATCGAAAACTCTCTGGATGACCACAGTCTCCGAGTGGATGTCATTTTCCTTGACAATGGCAGCCTCCCTGGATTCAAAAGGCTCATGTGCCACCAGGCGCAGACCGTAGGAATTGTAGATCAGCGTATAGCCTGCAATGCCCGTCTCCTTCTGGTACGCCCGGGAAAATCCGCCGTCAATGACCATCACCTTTCCCCCGCATTTGATGGGGTTCTCCCCATCCTTGCTCTTGACCGGAACATGGCCGTTGACAATGTGCGCATCCTCCGGATCCAGACCGAACTCCCTTAAGATCCCGTCGATGACCGTCTCATTCTCAAGCAGCCGGTAATAAGGATTTTTCTTCTCCTCATGGGTCTCCTTCTCCGCCAGGAAATAGCGCTCAAAGGTCGCCATCTTATTCTTGCCGAACAGCGGGGAGTCCGGATGGAGCCAGATATACCACATGATATCGCTTCCGTCCTGCCTCTCCTTCTCATCCAGTGCGAAAAATCCCTTTCTCACATAGCTGTCCAATGTGTCGTAAAGCTCCCTGCCCCGGTATCTTTTCCCGAAGATCTCCACTTCCTTCAGCGTGCCGTCCTCATTGAGCGGAACACAGCCGTGGTAGAGGAGATTGTCGTTGTAGACCTTGTAAAGTCCTCCTTTTGCCAGGAGGAAACGCATGTGTTTCTGCAGTTTTTCACAGTGGAGGAACGCCTTTTCCAGACGCTCCATGACCTCTTCCTCCTCCGCTGTAAGCGCGTAGGGGTCTTCCGGATCGATGGTCGGGAAATTTGTATCCAGAAGCTTATACTCTTTTCCGTCCAGTTCGATGGTCCCTTTCTCATAGTCAATCCGGTGGAGCAGCGCCCGGTTTTCCAGATGAAAACCTTTCTGGCGCCGGATAATCTGTCCTTCCACCTTGAACTGAATAACAGAGATCGCCTTGTGGATTCTCAGATTCATCTCCGACTCTTCCGATTTCGGACGTTCGGGCACTTTAAGCTTAAAGCAGACACAGGGATCATCCTCATAGGTCCGCAGGGCAAATGTAGCAAGCGGAAGCAGGTTAATCCCGTACCCGTCCTCCAGAATATCCAGATTGCCGTAGCGTGCGCAGATCCGGACCGCATTTGCAATGCATCCTCTCTGTCCCGCTGCCGCTCCCATCCAGAGGATATCATGGTTTCCCCACTGAATGTCAAGGGAATGGTATGTCATCAGCTTGTCCATAATAATATGCGGACCGGGTCCCCGGTCATATATATCGCCGAGGATGTGCAGGTGATCCACCACGAGTCTCTGAATCAGCTCGGAAATCGCCTCGATAAACTGCTCCGCCCGGCCGATGCGGATAATGGTGGAAATAATCTCATTGTAATAGGATTCCTTGTCGTTGACCTCCGCTTTCTCCGTGATCAGTTCCTCGATCACATAGGCGAAATCTTTCGGCAGCGCCTTCCTCACTTTGGAGCGTGTGTACTTGCTCGCCGCCCGCTTTGCCACCTCGATAAGCAGATACAGATGCACCCTGTACCAGTCCTCCATATTGCTTTCCGTCTGCCTGATCATATCCATCTTTGCCCTCGGATAGTAGATCAGCGTGGCAAGCGCCTGCTTGTCCCGGTGGCTCATGGCATTGCCGAACACATCGTCGATCTTCTTGCGCACCGCTCCGGAACCGTTCTTGAGCACATGGGAAAAGGCCTCGTATTCCCCGTGGATATCTGTCAGGAAATGCTCCGTGCCCTTGGGGAGGTTCAGAATCGCCTGGAGATTGATGATCTCCGTGGACGCCGCCGCAATGGTCGGATACAGGTCTGACAGCCGCTCCAGATACCTGGTCTCAAGTTCTTTCATAACTATTATTTCTCCTGATATTCTCTTTCATAACCGAATCATTTCAGACAGATTCTGCCATTCGGTTCTCATATTGCGGACTGAATCTCATTCTGTCCCCCGATTTTACAGCTGAATCACATCGCTCATATCGTACATGCCCGGTTCTTTCCCCGCAAGGAATTTGGCAGCCTCGATGGCGCCTTTTCCGAACACGCTCCTGGAATATGCGGTGTGCTTAAACTCGATCACCTCATCTGTTCCCGCAAACAGAACCTCATGTTCCCCTACGATCGTTCCTCCTCTGAGGGCAGAGATACCGATCTCCTTTTTGTCGCGCTTCTGTCTCACCTGGCTGCGGTCGTACACATAGTGATACTCTCCGCCCAGAGCCTCGTTGATGGAATCAGCCAGTGCCAGTGCTGTACCGCTGGGAGCATCCAGCTTCTGGTTGTGATGCTTTTCCACAAGTTCAATATCGTATCCTGCCGGGGCGAGAACTTTCGCCGCATTCTGAAGAAGCTTTAACAGCAGGTTAATGCCAAGGGACATATTGGCTGATTTCAGAACCGCCGTCTTCTCTGAAGTCTCCTTTACCTTTTCAAGCTGCTCTTGTGAAAGCCCCGTAGAACACAGAACCACCGGAACTTTTTTCGCGGCGCAGTAGTCCAGCAGGGCATCCATCGCCGCTGCCGTGGAAAAGTCTACGACCACATCCGCCTCCACGTTACACTTGTCAAGAGAATCAAATACAGGATAATCGTTTGGCACCTGGGTGTATGTATCCACTCCCGCAACGATCTCTGCATTTTCATCGTTTTTCACCAGCTCTGTAATGATCCTTCCCATCTTTCCGTTACAGCCATGCATCAATATCTTTACCATAGTCTTCTTCCTCCTGTCTGAATTTACCCTATAAGAAAAAGGATACCACATTTGAGAGCTTATCTCAACATATGATATCCTTTTTTGCTCAGAAAACCGCGGGATTACTGTTCTATACACTCCAGTTTGCTCACGGAAACCTCGTAGGCCGTCCTTGTCTCCGTCTCCGTATCGGAAAGTTTTTTCACATACTCCCTGCTCTGGATCCTCCCGAGAATGCGCACGTGCTCTCCCACTTCAAATCCGGAAGCATACCGGGCATTCCTGCCCCAGCAGATACAGGGGATGTAATCCGACTTTCCGTAAGGCCGGTTGACCGCAAGAAGAAGATCCGCGATCTCTCTTCCGAGCGGCGTTTTCCGGTATACGGGTCTTTTGCACATGTACCCCTCCAGAAGGATATGGTTGGTCTTTGCCCCGTCGGGTTCCTCGTCGATGAATTCAATCTCCCTCGCGAATACGGAAAGCACCAGTCTGTTTTTCTGTTCCTCATGGCGGTTATAGGAGCGGAACTGGCCCGACACCATAATACACTCTCCCCGGTAGTCCCGGCTCACATCCAGCAGCCGCTCCGATACCATGACCGGAATCGTATCACTGGAGCTGCTTAAGCGCTTCACCCGGATGTCAACCATATAGAAGCCTTCTCCAAAGACCTCGTGGCTGTATGTAAACTCCGATACGACCTCCCCGATTACCGTCACCTGATTGTTCTCAATGATCTTATCTGACATGATTTGTAGTTCTCCCTTCCTCTGTTTGGTATTTTTGAGTCAATACTAAATGTATGAACCGCATTCCGCATTTAGAACGGAATTTCCGGCAAATCGTTCGACAGATTCCGCGTCCTTTTCCATGCCCTGTACCGTCCGGTAGCTGCAGCTTTTTCCAGGCTCATCTGCAATATTTAAAAAGAATTCTTGTAAATTTGCAGAATTATGATAGAATAAGAAAGTTACAGCAGTTAAACAGAGTATAATAGGGAAAGAGTGTAGAATATCATGAAGACAAAACGTGAAGATGTAAGAAATATTGCGATTGTTGCTCATGTCGACCACGGCAAGACGACTCTGGTGGACGAGCTGCTCAAGCAAAGCGGCGTGTTCCGTGAAAACCAGGAAGTCATGGAGCGAGTGATGGATTCCAACGATATCGAGCGCGAGCGCGGCATCACAATTCTCTCCAAGAATACCGCCGTGCATTATAAAGGAACTAAAATTAATATTATCGATACTCCGGGACACGCGGACTTCGGCGGCGAAGTGGAACGTGTACTGAAAATGGTGAACGGTGTCATCCTTGTGGTAGACGCTTTTGAGGGCGTTATGCCCCAGACAAAATTCGTTCTGCGCAAGGCGCTTGATCTGGGTCTCCCGGTTATCGTGTGCATCAACAAGATCGACCGTCCGGAAGCGCGTCCGGAGGCAGTCATCGACGAAGTGCTGGAACTGTTCATCGATCTGGGCGCTTCCGATGAGCAGCTGGAATGTCCTTTTGTCTACGCATCAGCGAAGGCCGGGGTGGCCGTTCTGGATCTCTCCGATGAGGAGCGGGATATGAAGCCGCTCTTCGAGACGATCCTGAACTACATTCCTGCCCCGGAAGGAGATCCGGAAGCCCCCACGCAGGTTCTCATCAGCACCATTGACTACAACGAGTATGTGGGACGTATCGGTATCGGCAAAGTAGACAACGGCACCATCGCCGTGAATCAGGAGATGGTTCTTGTCAACCATCATGATCCGGACAAGAAGGAAAAGGTAAAGATCAGCAAGCTCTATGAGTTCGACGGACTGAACAAGGTAGAGGTCCGTGAGGCTACCATCGGATCGATCGTGGCGATCTCGGGAATCTCCGATATCTCCATCGGAGACACCCTCTGCTCTCCGGAGCACCCCGAACCGATCCCCTTCCAGAAGATCTCCGAGCCTACGATCTCCATGCAGTTTATCGTAAATGACAGCCCCTTCGCCGGCCAGGAAGGAAAGTACGTCACCTCCCGCCATCTGCGCGAGCGTCTGTTCCGTGAACTGAACACGGACGTAAGCCTCCGCGTGGAAGAAATGGAGAATACCGACAGCTTCAAAGTATCGGGCCGCGGGGAACTTCACCTGTCCGTCCTCATCGAGAACATGCGCCGGGAAGGCTATGAATTCGCAGTCAGCAAGGCAGAGGTTCTCTACAGGACCGATGAGAACGGGAAAAAACTGGAGCCCATGGAAATCGCCTACATCGACGTTCCCGACGAATTTACCGGCGTCGTCATCGAGAAACTCGGTCAGAGAAAAGGCGAACTCCAGAACATGGGATCCATCAGCGGAGGATATACCCGCCTGGAATTCTCCATTCCTGCACGTGGCCTGATCGGATACCGCGGTGAATTCCTGACGGACACGAAAGGAAACGGTATTCTGAACACGAGTTTCGACGGATATGCGCCGTACAAGGGTGACATCCAGTACCGCAAACAGGGCTCTCTGATCGCCTTTGAGACCGGAGAATCCGTAACCTACGGTCTCTACAGCGCCCAGGAGCGCGGTACGCTGTTTATCGGCCCCGGTGAAAAAGTTTACGCGGGAATGGTCATCGGACAGAACGGCAAGGCAGAGGATATCGAACTGAATGTCTGCAAGACCAAGCATCTGACCAACACCAGATCCTCCAGCGCGGATGAGGCGCTCCGCCTGACTCCGCCGCGGATCTTAAGCCTGGAACAGGCACTTGATTTCATCGATACCGACGAGCTTCTGGAAGTAACGCCGAAATCTCTGCGCATCCGCAAGAAGATTCTGGATTCCAGAATGAGGAAACGCAGCGCCATGAAATAAGCAGCGGCTTCAAGAAAAGGACAGGATAACTCTGAGGATAACTCTGTGGAATAAAAAAATGGATTCGTTCTATACATTAATCCTGTCCTATGTTATAATATTTATATAATGTAAGCAGTAATTTTATTATTGTTTATGTTAAATATGAACAAAGGAGTTGAGCAGCATGAATTTTATCATCAGCGGAAAAAACATCGAAGTAACTACCGGATTAAGAGATGCGATCGAGCAGAAATTAGGAAAGCTGGAAAGGTATTTCACTCCTGAAACAGAAATCATCGTAACACTCAGCGTGGAGAAAGGCCGTCAGAAAATTGAGGTGACAATTCCCGTCAAGGGCAGTCTCATCCGCTCCGAGCAGACAAGCAGTGACATGTACGTATCCATTGATCTCGTGGAAGAGATCATCGAACGCCAGCTGCGCAAGTACAAAAACAAGCTGGTGGCCAAAAACCAGGGACACCCGACTTCCGCCTCTGTACCGGGCGGCATAAAGAAGGAGTTCATCGACTCGGAGGAAGAGCCTTCTGAGGATGATGAGATCCGCATTGTCCGCACAAAGAAATTCGGCGTCAAGCCCATGTATCCGGAAGACGCATGTCTCCAGATGGAACTTCTCGGACACAGCTTTTTCGTATTTTCCAATGCGGAGACAGATGAAGTCAATGTAGTGTACAAGAGAAAAGACGGTTCCTTCGGCCTGATCGAGCCTGAATTTTCTTAGAATAACAGGAATCTGAAGCTGTGATGCACTTCTCTCCTCCTTGTGCAGAAAGCAGTTCACAGCATACAGGAAAAGGAGCACGGAAAAAGAGTATTTTTCCCGTGCTCCTTTTCCGTACTCCTTATTCCGCGCTCCCTTTTCCGCGCCGTCAGTCCATCCCGGAATATATCTGAATGCCGTCCGGCGTATCGGCGAACCAGCATTCCTCCAGATCTTCCATCACAGCCTGTCCGTTCGTCCCCTCTGTAATCTCCTTTTCAAGGCTCTTCTTCTCTCCCGCATCCACAACCACGGAAACTTCAACCTTATCGGTATAAACGCTGTCCAATACAGGGATCTTACGCTGACCGAGAATATACTGAATTTTACCCAGTCCGGTGTAATCCGTGGTAATCTTCTGACGGAATCCACGGATTTTTGTGATCAACGTGCTGCTCTCAAGCCCTTCCGCCGCCGCGGACGTATAAGCTCGGACCAGACCTCCCGTTCCCAGAAGAGTGCCGCCGAAATACCGGGTCACTACAACAAACACATCCGTCAGCCCTCTCCCCCTTATCACTTCCAGAATCGGTTTCCCCGCAGTTCCGGCAGGCTCTCCGTCATCGCTCATCCGCTCCGAGGCGGGATTTCTCCCCGTCACATACGCCCAGCAATGATGGCGCGCATCCCAGTATTTTTTTCTTGTCTCCTCCAGATATTCCATGGCCTCTTCCTCGGAAGAAACCGGGAAAACCTCCGCGATAAACCGGGACTTCTTTTCGACAATTTCCGCCGTCCCGCCTTTATATACTGTATGATAACTGTCCAATGCCCTATCCTCCTGTCTTTTTACTATATCAGACCGCTCCTCTCCGCACAAGAAAATCTTAAGTTTTTATTCAGAAATGTGAAGTTTTTATTTTTTCCTTTATTTAAAAGGGCATATTTGATATAATCATAAGAGTTGATAAAGGAGGATGCTATTCGTGAATTACGGAAAGAAAAATATTTCCAGAAGAAAAAAGAACATTTCTTCAAAAAAGAAGATGAAGCAGAAGCGTGTCGGTGTCCGTCTTTTCAAGGCAGTCATAATATGTATTCTGCTTCTTATGGTTATCTGTGCCGGCGGCGCGGCTTTCATTGTAAAACGGATTATAGACAATACCCCTGCAGTGACCGCTGAGGATATCCTTCCGCAGGGATATACCACTATCATCGTGGACCAGAACGGCACGACTCTTGAGACGCTCAGCGATGCCGATTCCAACCGTGTTTACGTCACTTACGATGAGATACCCGAGTATCTCGCCCACGCCTTTGTGGCGATCGAGGACGAGCGTTTCTATGAACACAACGGAATCGACCTTCAGGGAATCATCCGTGCCGGAGTGGTCGGTGTCCTGAACAAGTTTGATTTCACCGAGGGTGCCAGCACCATCACACAGCAGCTCATCAAGAACAACGTATTCCCGGACTTCATTAACGAGTCCGCCTATGAACGTGTGGAGCGTAAGATTCAGGAAATCTATCTTGCCCTGCAGATTGAAAAGCAGATGTCCAAGGAAGAGATCCTGGAAGCCTATATGAACACGATCAATTTAAGCCAGGGATGTCTCGGCGTACAGACAGCTTCCCAGAGATATTTCAATAAAGATGTCTCCGACCTGAATCTGTCAGAGTGCGCGGTAATCGCAGCCATCACAAACCGGCCTTCCTACTACGACCCGGTCAATCATCCGGAGAATAACGAGCAGCGCCGGAACCGTATCCTGAAACTCATGCTGGAACAGGGCTATATTACCCAGACCGAGTACGATGAGGCGCTTGCAGATCCGGTTTATGACCGTATCCTGCAGACCGCTTCCCAGACGTCCGATAAGGCTCCTTACACTTATTTCATTGACGCTGTCATCAAGCAGGTGGTGAATGATCTTGTTGATGAGAAGGGCTATACAGAGACGCAGGCTTATAATCTGCTTTACAGCGGCGGTCTGACCATCAAGGCGACGCAGGACACGACGATCCAGCAGATCTGCGATGAGGAAGTTTCCAGAATCAGCGAGCTCTACCCGAATGTTGAATACGGAATTGAGTATGCCCTCACCATCCACAGAGCAGACGGTACGGCTGAAAACTACAGCAAGGAACAGTTCGAGTCCTATTACAAGGGCGCCCACGGCGTCACTTATGTAGTCTTCGATTCAGAAGATGAAGCAAGAGCTGCGATCGAAGAGTACAAGGGAACGCTTGGAATCGCTGAGGACGACAAGGTTGATGAAAATCTTGAGATCACACCGCAGCCTCAGGTTTCCATCGTGATCATGGATCAGTACACCGGTCAGATCAAGGCCATCGTCGGCGGACGCGGCGAGAAGACTTCGAGTCTTTCCTTCAACCGTGCCACAGCAGCGCGCAAGCAGCCCGGATCCGTATTCAAGATCCTCGCCGCATATGCGCCTGCCCTGGAGAACAAGAGCATGACACTGGCAAGCATCATTGTAGATGAGCCGTATTCCTACAAGGACGGAACACCGGTAAATAACGTAAACAACCGCTATGCCGGTCCGGTCACAATGCGCTATGCAATCGAACAGTCCATCAATACCTGTGCAGTGCGCACACTGACCGACCAGGTCGGCGAGGAGGAAAGTTATGAGTTCCTTCTCAATATGGGATTCACCAGTCTCGCAGATGATGATGTGTATTCCCAGTCCAAGGCACTCGGCGGACTTCAGTACGGCGTCTACAACACTGAGCTGACCGCGGCATTTGCAGCCCTTGCAAACGGCGGCACATATACCGAGCCCAGCCTTTACACACAGATTATTGACCATGACGGAAATATCCTGATCGACAACTCTACACCGAATACAAAGCAGGTTGTCAAGGATTCTACTGCCTATCTGCTCACAAGCGCCATGGAGGATGTTGTAAAATACGGTACCGGACGATCCGCCAATATTGATAACATGGCGGTAGCCGGAAAGACCGGTACAACCACCAATTATGTGGATCTCTGGTTTGCAGGCTACACACCGTACTATACAGCTTCCATATGGGGCGGATATGACAACAACAAGCCGATGAACAGCTCCTACTCAAGCTGGCGTACACGTCTGTGGAGCAATATCATGAGCCGTGTCCACGAGAATCTCGAGTACAGAGATTTTGAAATGCCGGCTTCCGTTGTACAGAAGACGATCTGTACAGAAACGGGACTGCTGGCAGTTGACAGCTGCAGTTCCAGACTTACCGAATACTTTGCAGCCGACAATGTACCGACGCAGAGCTGCGGAGGACACTATGTAGCTCCTCCGGAGCCGGAAGAACCGGTTACACCGGATGATCCGGCAGCTCCTGCAGATCCGGGCACAACAACCGATCCGGGAACCGGCGGTAATACCGGCGGCGGCGACACTACAACCGGAGGCAGCACAGGCGGCAATACCGGCGGCGGTGACACCACAACCGGAGGCAATACCGGTGGCAATACCGGCGGCGGTGATACTTCATCCGGCGGTAATACCGGCGGAGAAGGCAGCACAGGCGGCAATGCGGAAGGCGGAGCGGCGCAGTGATCACGGGAGTGGTCACTCCCCCTCTTCCGGACTCACAGGTTTAAAAAAAGGAACCGACCTTCAAAAACAGTCGGTTCCTTTTCTTTTTATTACATTTTATCGTATTCTTTCCATTTTCGCTGCAGGGGCCGGCATTTACGCATCCAGCACCAGTTTTGCCGCTCCGCAGATTCCCGCGTCATTCCCGAGAGTTGCCAGGACAAAGTCCACTTTCTTATTTGCGAAGAATGCTTTTTCCATATAAGGTTCTCTGATAAAAGGTATCAGCACCTCGCCCGCTTTCGACACCCCTCCGCCGATAACGAATGCATCCGGGTCCGTCACAACCGCAATATTCGCAAGAGCATATCCGAGATATTTTCCAAATTCCACAGCGATCTCTCTGGCAGTCTCATCTCCTGCTTTTACGGCATCGAATACAGCTTTTGCCGTGATGTCTTCCTTTTTCAGTGTTGTAGGACGAAGTTCTTCTCCCAGTTTTTTCTTTGCCAGACGTACGATTCCGGTTGCGGAAGCATACTGTTCCAGGCATCCCCTGTTTCCGCATCCGCACGTATCCGTCTCCTCATAGTTCACGCAGAGATGTCCGATCTCTCCGCCCGCGCCGTTCTGGCCGACAAGAATCTTCCCGTCAATGATAACTCCGCCGCCTACTCCGGTTCCAAGCGTTACCATGACGATATTCTTTCTTCCGGCTCCGCCGCCTTTCCACATCTCTCCGAGAGCGGCCACATTCGCATCATTTCCGATTTCTGCGCGGAATCCTGTGAGTTCTTCCATCTCTCTTTTCACTTCTTTATATTTCCAGCCGAGATTGGCACTTCCGTTTACGATGCCCGCCGATGTCACCGGAGCCGGCACGCCTACGCCTACGCCAAGAATGTCCTCTCTGCTCAGATGGTGCTCTTCTGTCTTCTTCTCGATCGAAGCTGCAATATCCGGCAGAATCGCCTGGCCTTCACGGGATGTGTCCGTGGTAATCTCCCACTTGTCAAGGATCTTTCCTTCCGACTCGAACAAGCCCATCTTTACGGTTGTCCCTCCGATATCCACACCAAAACAGTACTTCATAACACTTTCTCCTCTCCCTTTAGCCTTTTCTTTTTGCGAGGTTTTCCTGAACCCGCTTGTAGAGTTCCTGTGCGGCATTGTATCCCATCTGTTTCTGTCTGTGGTTGACCGCTGCAGACTCTACGATAATTGCAAGATTTCTTCCCGGACGGATCGGAATACTGTGGCACACAACCTTGTTTCCGAGGAATTCTGTGTATTCTTCCTCAAGTCCGAGCCTGTCATATTCTTTTTCACGGCTCCAGTCTTCCAGTGTGATAACCAGATCGATATTCTGTGTCTCCCTGACGCTCTGCACACCGAACATGGACTTCACATCCACGATGCCGATGCCGCGAAGCTCGATAAAGTGCCTTGTAATATCCGGTGCAGAACCGACCAGCGTATCGTCGCTGACTTTCCGGATCTCCACCACGTCGTCCGTCACGAGACGGTGTCCTCTCTTGATCAGCTCCAGTGCCGCCTCACTCTTTCCGATACCGCTCTCGCCCATGATCAGAACGCCGACGCCGTATACATCCACGAGTACGCCGTGAATCGAAATGCAGGGGGCAAGCTTTACATTCATCCAGCGGATAATCTCCGCCATAAAATCAGATGTCTGCTTTGCCGTACGGAAGATCGGAATATTCTGTTGTACCGCCTTTTCAAGCAGCTCTGGCTCCGGCTCTAGATTCCTGCAGAAGATCACGCACGGAATGGGGTGAGAAAGAAAGGTGTCATACATCTTCATCTTCTCATCATACGTCAGTGTCTGCAGATACGTATATTCTACAAATCCGATGATCTGAACTCTCTCGGAGTCAAAATGATCAAAATATCCGGTAAGCTGAAGTGCCGGACGGTTGATATCCGGTACGTTTACCTCACGCTCTGTCATATCGACTTCCGGCGTCAGATTTTTCAGATCCATCTTTTCTACAATTTCTTTCAGTTTAATCCCATGTTCCATTACTTTCTCCTTTCGTTACTGTGTACCCAGATTGTATTATTATATCATACTAATGAAAAAATTTATAGACAGCTTCGGCTGCTTTTTCATTCATGGATGGAATTTCTTTTAATTCTTCTACCGTAGCGTTCCGGATGGCGTCCAGACTCATGTAATGGCGCATCAGCGCTTTTCTTCTGGCCGGTCCGATTCCGTCGATATCATCCAGAATGGAATGTACCTGCCCTTTTCCCCTGAGCTGCCGGTGGTACTCTATGGCGAAGCGGTGCGCTTCGTCCTGGATCCGGGTAATCAGCCGGAATGCTTCAGAGTTCTTGTCAATGGGGATTTCCACGTTGTGATAATAAAGTCCCCTCGTCCGGTGGTAGTCATCTTTTACCATGCCGCACACCGGGATGTCAAGATGCAGGGTGTCAAGGACTTCCAGGGCAACATTGACCTGCCCCTTTCCTCCATCCATGAGAATCAGATCCGGAAACACCGTAAACTTTCCAAGTTCTTTATTTTCCTGGCGTTCTTTCAGACCGTGGGTGAAACGGCGCGTCAACACCTCTCCCATGCTTCCGTAATCATCTGCGCCTTTGATTCCCTTGATCTTGAATTTTCTGTAGTCATTGCGCTTGGGCCTGCCGCGCTCATAGACGACCATGGATCCCACGGACTCGAAGCCATTTGTATTAGAGATATCATATGCCTCCATCCGTGTTATCTCATCCAGCCCGAGAAGCGCGGCAATCTCCTTCACAGCGCCGATCGTCCGTCCCTCCTCGCGCTTTAAGCGCTCCTTGTCCTTGCTCAGGACAAGCGCGGCGTTGTCCGCCGCCAGTTCCACCAGTTTTTCCTTTGTACCTTTTTTGGGGACGCGGATCACTACTTTTTGCCCCCTCTTTGCCGTAAGCCATGTCTCCAGAAGCTCGTGTTCCTCCACTTCCTCCTGCAGCATCAGCTCCCCCGGAATATAGGGTGTCCCGGCATAGTACTGTTTGATAAAACTGTCCAGAATCGATGATTTGTCTTCATCCTTCGAGATACGCAGATAGAAGTGGTCTCTCCCGATAAGTCTTCCGCCGCGGATAAAAAATACCTGTACAACCGCATCTTCCTCCCCGGAGGCAACCGCCAGAACATCTCTGTCCTCACCGCTGGAATCAGTAATCTTCTGCTTCTGCGCCACTTTTTTTACACTGGAAATCAGTTCTCTGTACTCGATTGCCTTCTCAAATTCCAGGGCTTCCGACGCCGCGTTCATCTTCTCTTCCAGATCTTTCAGGAGAATGTCATAGTTTCCGTTCAGAAAGCGGAGCACCTCACTGATGGACTCCCCGTATTCTTCCTTGGAAATGTAACCCTGGCACGGCGCATCACACTGCCGGATATGATAGTTCAGGCAGGGTCGCTCCTTTCCGATATCTTTCGGCAGATTCCGGTTGCAGCTCCGCACATGATAAAGCTTGTGGATCAGATCAATGGTGTCACGGACTGCCTGGGAACTTGTATACGGGCCGTAATATTTTGCCTTGTCCTTGAGCATCTTCCTGGTCATAAATATCCTCGGAAAATCTTCATTGGTCGTAACCTTGATGAAAGGATAGGTCTTGTCGTCCATGAGCATTGTATTATATTTCGGACGGTGCTCCTTGATCAGGTTGCATTCCAGGACAAGAGCCTCCAGTTCAGAATCCGTCACAATATATTCAAAGCGGCGGATATGCGTGACCATCTGCTCGATCTTTACCCCTTTGTTCCTGCTCGTCTGGAAATACTGTCTGACACGGTTCTTCAGGCTTATCGCCTTTCCCACATAGATAATATTATCCTTCTCGTCATGCATAATATAAACCCCCGGTCTGCCCGGGAGCTTTTTCAATTCTTCCTGTATATCAAAATTATTCGTTTCCATAGTCATTATTATACTTGTTCCGGCACGAAAGGACAAGAACATATTTCGGCTGTTCCGGCACAAAAAAATATCCCGGAGCCGTCTCTACCGGTTTCCGGGACATCTTCCTGTTTTCTTTTCTGCTGCTGTTTTATTCCGCCGGAGCCTCTGCTGGGCTGTCCGCATGCTCTCCCACCGGATTCTCTGTTGGGCTGTCCGCATGCTCTCCCACCGGATTCTCTGCTGGGCTGTCCGCATGCTCCTCCACCGGCTTCATGGCGATTCTGGATGACTTCTTCTCCTCGGTCTCTGCGCCTTCTTCCGGCTCCGGGATTCCTTTCACCTCGCGGAAGATCTTCATGAATTCCTTGCCGGTGATGGTCTCCTTCTCAATCAGGAAAGCGGCGATCTTGTCAAGTGCTTCCCGGTTCGCCTCAAGGAGCCGCTTGGCCTCCTCATAGGCAGCCTTGAGCATCTTCATAACTTCTTCATCGATCTCTCCGGCTGTAGCGTCTCCGCAGTTCAGGACTGCACGCCCGTCCAGATAGCGGTTCTGGATAGACTCAAGCCCCATCAGGCCAAACCGCTCGGACATACCGTACTGGGTAATCATCGCCCTTGCAATCTTGGTGGCCTGCTCGATATCGTTTGCAGCGCCTGTGGTCACAGTGTCAAATACGATTTCCTCCGCTGCACGGCCTCCCAGGGCAACCACGATCATGGCTTCCAGTTCCTTTTTTGTGTTGAGGAACTTCTCTTCCTCCGGCGTCTGCATCACATACCCCAGAGCCCCCATGGTCCTCGGCACGATGGTAATCTTCTGTACCGGTTCCGTATTTTTCTGGAGCGCGGTCACAAGCGCATGGCCTACTTCATGATAAGAGACAATCCTGCGCTCCTCCTTGCTCATGATACGGTCCTTCTTCTCTTTTCCTACAAGAACCACTTCCACGGCTTCAAAGAGATCCTTCTGGCTGACCACATGCCTGCCGTTCTTCACGGCATTGATGGCGGCCTCGTTGATCATATTGGCAAGATCCGAACCGACTGCTCCGGATGTTGCCAGAGCGATTGCCTCCAGATCCACGCTCTCATCCATCTTTACATCTTTTGCATGTACCTTCAGGACATCAATCCTGCCCTTCAAATCCGGCTTGTCCACAATGATCCGCCGGTCGAAACGTCCCGGACGAAGAAGCGCCGGATCCAATACTTCCGGACGGTTGGTGGCCGCGAGGATCAGGAGCCCCTTGTTCGTGTCAAATCCATCCATCTCCGCCAGAAGCTGGTTGAGCGTCTGCTCCCGCTCATCGTTTCCGCCCATCATCGTATCACGGGTCTTTCCGATCGCGTCAATCTCGTCGATAAAGACAATACACGGCGCCATCTGCTGCGCCTGCTTGAACAGGTCACGGACACGGGAAGCTCCCACGCCGACATACATCTCGACAAACGCCGAACCGGACAGGGAGAAGAACGGAACCTTCGCCTCACCCGCAACAGCTTTGGCGAGCAGCGTCTTTCCGGTTCCCGGAGGTCCCACAAGAAGCGCCCCCTTAGGAAGCTTTGCACCGATCCCCGTATATTTCCCCGGATTGTGCAGGAAGTCAACAACCTCCTGCAGGGATTCCTTGGCCTCATCCTGACCTGCAACATCCTGGAATGTCACGCCTGTCTCCTTCTCCATATAGACCTTGGCGTTGCTCTTTCCGATTCCCATCATGCCGCCGCCCTTGGACATCTTGCGCATGACGAACATAAAGAGCAGTCCGAAAAGCACAACCGGGAGCACAAGCGTTACCATCAGCTCGAAAAATATCGATCCGGCCGTATCCGGCACTGTTCCCTTGAACTCAACGCCCGCATCGTCCAGACGCTGCGCAAGAGTGTCATCGCTTACATATCCGGTATAATAATCCGGCTGCCGGTCCGAATCTGAATCTGTATTCCCGGAAGACTGCTGTGACTGAAAACGGTTCATAATGCTGCTGTTGCCGGAGGGGAGACTGCTTCCCATAAGCTCCTGCCTCGCCTCATCCGTCAGTGTAATCAGGATTCTGTTGCTCCCAAGTTCGACGGACTGCACATCTCCGTCCTCTACAAGTTCAAGGAACCTGTCGTAGGTAATCTCCTCCGGGCTTGATCCCTGCATCATGGAATACAGCGCCATCACAACAAAAGTGACCAACAGTGTTGTAAAAAGGATAATCCCCCAACCCTGCCGGTTATTGTTGGAATTGTTATCTCTATTATTCTGGTTATCCATCCTTTTCCTCCTAAAATCAACTATTACCATTATAAGTATCAGTTTTCCATAAATCAATAAAAAGATTATGAAAATATTGTAAATCCATGACTTTTTATAGTATACTGGTTACGAAATATGTCGTTTAATGGGGGTTCAAAAATGAAAATTGGCTTTGACAATGAAAAGTACTTGAAAATGCAGTCCGAACATATCCGCAACCGGATTAATCAGTTTGACAATAAGCTGTATCTCGAGTTCGGGGGAAAGCTTTTTGACGATTATCACGCATCCCGGGTTCTTCCCGGATTCGCACCGGACAGCAAACTCAGGCTTCTGAAAGAGCTGAGCAGCCAGGCGGAAATCGTGATCGTGATCAGCGCAAAGGATATCGAGAAAAATAAAGTGCGCGGAGATCTGGGGATCACCTATGATTCCGATGTACTGCGGCTGATCGAGACTTACAGGGGGCAGGGGCTTTTCGTTGGAAGCGTCGTGATCACGCTGTTCTCCGGACAGGAAAGCGCTCTTCTTTTCAAGAAAAAACTGGAGAACATGCAGATCCCGGTATACATTCACTACAGCATTCCCGGATATCCGTCCAATATTCCTCTGATTCTCAGCGAGGAGGGCTACGGAAAGAACGACTATATCCGGACTTCCCGGCCGCTCGTGATCGTCACGGCTCCGGGACCTGGAAGCGGTAAGATGGCAACCTGCCTTTCCCAGCTCTACCACGAACACAGGAGAGGGATCCGGGCAGGCTATGCGAAGTTCGAGACATTTCCCATCTGGAATCTGCCTCTGCGCCATCCGGTCAATCTTGCCTACGAGGCGGCTACGGCTGATCTCAACGATGTGAACATGATCGATCCGTACCATCTGGAGGCGTACGGTGAGACGACCGTCAATTACAACCGGGATGTGGAGATCTTCCCTGTCCTCGACACGATTTTCGAGAAGATCTACGGGAACAGCCCGTACAAATCTCCCACAGACATGGGGGTAAATATGGCAGGGAAATGTATCTGCGATGACGAGGCCTGCCGCGAGGCATCCCGCCAGGAGATTATCCGCCGCTACTATGCTGCCCTGAACGCCCTTGTAAAAGGGGAGACTTCCGACCGGGAAGCACAGAAAATCGAGCTTCTTATGAATATGGCGGGAATTACTACTGCAGACCGGAAAGTTGCCGTGAAAGCCCTGGAGCGTGCCCGGGAGACCGGCGGTCCCGCAGCCGCAATGGAACTGGATGACGGCAGGATTATCACCGGCAAGACAACCAAACTGCTGGGCGCGTCAGCCGCACTTCTGCTGAATGTGCTGAAAGAACTTGCCGGGCTGGATCACGAACTCCGGATCATCTCGCCGGAGTCCATCGAACCGATCCAGAAGCTGAAAGTGGACTATTTAAAGAGCAAGAACCCCAGACTCCACACAGACGAGGTGCTGATCGCCCTGTCCGCCAGTGCTGCCATCAACCCTCAGGCGCGTCTTGCGCTCTCCCAGCTTCCCCGTCTGAACGGCTGCCAGGCACACACTTCCGTCCTGCTCTCCGACGTGGATATCAAGATTTTCAAGAAACTCGGAGTGCAGCTTACCTGTGAGGCAGTCTACGAACACGATTATCTCTATCACTAGATTTATATTTATGTCCTGAAAAAAATACTGTATTTTTTCGTCAGATTGGTGTATACTTGGAAAGTATTTTTTTTGACAGATTCTATACGGAGGAGGACAGACACTATGGCAGTAAAATATGTATTCGTTACCGGAGGCGTTGTTTCCGGCCTTGGGAAAGGCATCACCGCCGCATCTCTCGGACGGCTTCTGAAAGCGCGCGGCTACACGGTTACCATGCAGAAATTCGATCCATATATCAACATCGACCCGGGAACAATGAATCCGGTGCAGCACGGAGAGGTTTTTGTCACGGACGATGGTGCTGAGACAGACCTGGATCTTGGTCATTACGAGCGTTTTATCGACGAAAGCCTGACCAAGAATTCCAACGTAACAACCGGAAAAATCTACTGGTCCGTTCTTCAGAAAGAGCGCCGCGGCGATTTCGGCGGAGGGACCGTACAGGTTATCCCGCACATTACCAATGAAATCAAGAGCAGGTTTTACCGCAATCCGGCAGCAACGGACACGGAGATCGCCATCATCGAGGTAGGCGGTACTGTCGGCGATATCGAAAGCCAGCCGTTTCTGGAATCCATCCGTCAGTTTCAGCATGAGCGGGGACGGGAGAATGTAATCCTGATCCACGTAACACTGATCCCGTATCTCCGTGCATCCCAGGAGATGAAGACAAAACCGACGCAGGCAAGCGTAAAGGAACTTCAGGGCATGGGAATCCAGCCGGACATCATCGTCTGCCGTTCCGAATACCCGCTGAACCAGAGCATGAAGGACAAGATATCCCTGTTCTGCAACCTGCCGTCGAACCATGTACTCCAGAATCTGGATGTGGAATATCTGTACGAGGCGCCTCTGGCAATGGAGAAAGAGCATCTGGCGCAGGTGGTGTGCGAATGTCTCCATCTCGACTGTCCGGAGCCGGATCTGAAAGACTGGACCGAGATGGTGGAAAATCTCCGTCACCCGACTCAGGAAGTAACGGTTGCCCTTGTAGGAAAGTATATTCAGCTCCACGACGCCTATATCAGTGTGGTTGAGGCTCTGAAGCACGGTGGAATCTACAGCCACACTACAGTAAATATCAAATGGATTGATTCCGAGACCGTCACGCCGGACAATGCAGATGAACTGTTCGGCGATGTAAACGGAATCCTTGTTCCGGGAGGATTCGGACACCGCGGTGTGGAAGGAAAGATCGAGGCAATCAAATATGCCCGCACTCACAACATTCCTTTCCTCGGTCTCTGCCTTGGCATGCAGCTTGCCATCGTGGAATTTGCCCGGAATGTGGTCGGATTTAACGATGCACACAGCATGGAACTGAATCCCGATACCACGCACCCGGTTATCCATATCATGCCGGATCAGATCGGCGTGGAAGACATCGGGGGAACGCTCCGCCTGGGCGCCTATCCGTGCGTACTCAAGGAAGATTCCCTTGCCTATAAGCTGTATGGCACGAAAGAGATCAGCGAACGCCACCGCCACCGCTATGAAGTCAACAATGACTACCGGGAAGATCTGGAGAAAAACGGGATGTCTCTGTGCGGTCTGTCCCCGGACAGCCGTATTGTGGAAATGATCGAGATCCCGTCTCATCCGTGGTTTATCGCCACACAGGCGCACCCGGAACTGAAATCCAGGCCCAACCGCCCGCATCCGCTGTTTAAGGGATTTGTGGAGGCCGCGCTGAAGAATAAAAACGAAAGATAAAATGAACCGTCAGGGAAGGCTGATAAGCTGTATCCCTGACGGTATTTTTGTTTTGTTCAGCAGGCCGGGCTCTCATTTCGGAATAACTCCTCCACAACTTCTTCATATACCCGGCACTTCTCACATTTTCTGATTTTTTTCGCATACTTTCTGCTGTCGGGAAATATGGGGGCAAGATAGAACCACAGTTCTTTCATTTTATAGAGGATCGTCCGGTCGCCGGACATCTCTTCACAGTAGCCGGCATAGATCCTGTCGTGGAACTTTTTCAGCTCTGCCTTGTCCGCTCCCTTTCCCCCTTTGAGTTTTCTCGCCAGGGCAGGGTCCGCAAGCGTTCCTCTCCCTGTCATAATACATTCCACCTCCGGGAACCGTGCGGCAAACTTTTCATAATCTGCGGTGGTAAAGATATCGCCGTTGTAGCATACCGGACTGCTGCTCTCCTGTAACGCCTGTTCAAACACATCCAGATTCGGCGTATTCTTATAGAAATCTTTCTGTACCCTCGGATGGATGATCAGCTCTTTCATTGGGAACCGGTTGTAAATCGCGAGAATTTTCTCAAACTGCCCCGGATCTTCCATCCCCAGTCTCGTCTTGACCGAGATCTCCAGAGGACATTTTTCAAAGATCTCATCCAGAAACCGTTCCAGTTCCTCCGGTTTTGCCAGAAATCCCGCGCCCCGACCTTTGGTCACAACCGTCCGGGACGGGCACCCCAGATTAAGGTTCACTTCCCCGTATCCGTATGTCTTCAGCTTTGCCGCCGTCCGCAGAAAATCTTCCGCGCTGTTTGTCAGGATCTGCGGAACCGCATACATTCCCGCGTTATTTTCCGGGGAAATATCCTTCTTCTCCCTGGAACTGAAATGCCCCTTCTGGTTGGGCCGGATAAATGGTATAAAATACTTGTCAAATCCCCCGAAGCACTCAAAAAGAGCCCTGCGGTATATAAATCCCGTAATCCCCTCAAGAGGGGCAAGATAAATCTTCATATTGCCTCCTTCGCCTTTCCCTGTGTGGGCAGGCGCATATTCTGCTGTATATTCCGTTTCGCAGACAGTGCCGTTTCCAGTTGCCACAAAGGCCCGCAGTAAAGCGCCGGCACCTGAGCTGCCTCATATAAGTTAGCCACATTCTGAGGCTCTTGTCAAGCGGAAAAGGTTGTGCTAAGATAATCAGCAGACCGGATCTGCAGCTTCTTTCAAAACTTTCGCCTCAGCATCCGGAAAGCACACAGACAAACAGATAAAATATAAGAAACACATGAACAAAGGGGGATTTTATGGATACATTAAAGAAATTCATCCGCTACTACGGACCTTACCGCGCCGTTTTCTTCATTGATCTGATCTGCGCGGCTGTCATCAGTCTGGTGGATCTGGTATATCCGCAGATCCTGCGGACGATGACAAATACACTTTTCACAGAGGACAGGGACACGATTCTTTCCGCCCTGCTTCCCATTGCCATCGGGCTTCTCGTCATGTACATTGTCCAGAGCCTGTGCAAGTACTATGTCAGTTATCAGGGCCATATGATGGGAGCAAATATGGAAAGGGACATGCGTCAGCAGCTCTTCGACCACTATGAGAAGCTCTCCTTTTCCTATTACAGCCAGAACAACTCCGGACAGATGATGAGCAAACTCGTCTCCGACCTGTTTGATATCGCCGAATTCGCCCACCACGGACCGGAAAACCTGTTCATTTCCGTGGTAAAGATTGTCGGTTCGTTCATCTTCCTCTTCCTGATCAACTGGCGGCTTGCCCTGCCTCTCGTGGTTCTGGTGCTGTGCATGTTTCTCTTCTCTTTCCGGCAGAACAGCCGGATGCAGGAGACATTCATGGAGAACCGCCGCAAGATCGGAGATGTGAACGCCAGTCTCCAGGATACCCTTTCCGGAATCCGCGTAGTACAGTCCTTTGCCAATGAGGAGATCGAGCATGAGAAATTCAAAAAGAGCAATCATGCATTCCTGATCTCCAAGGATAACAACTACCGGTGCATGGGAAGTTTTATGGGATGGAACCTGTTCTTCCAGGGAATGATGTATCTGGTCACACTCATTTACGGAGGATATCTGATTGCCAACGGGCAGATGGCTCCCGCTGATCTCGCCATGTACGCCCTGTACATCGGTATTTTCATCAGTCCGATCCAGATTCTCGTGGAGCTGGTGGAGATGATTCAGAAAGGATTTTCCGGTTTCCGCCGTTTTCTCGACGTAATGGAGACGGAACCGGATATCGAGGACGCTCCGGATGCAGTGCCTCTTACAGACGTCCGCGGACGTGTGTGCTATGAAGACGTTTCCTTCCACTACAGTGACGATGATACACCGGTTCTCTCGCATGTTTCCTTTGAGATACCGGCAGGCAAATCCATCGCCCTCGTGGGACCGTCAGGAAGCGGAAAGACGACGATCTGTTCTCTGCTTCCCCGTTTCTATGATGTCACAGGGGGAAGGATCACCATAGACGGGCAGGATGTGCGCACGCTTCAGCTCAAAAGCCTGAGAAGCCAGATCGGAATGGTCCAGCAGGACGTCTATTTGTTCTGCGGCTCGATCAGAGAGAATATCGCCTATGGAAAACCGGGCGCTTCCATGGATGAGATCGTGGAGGCGGCAAAGCGGGCCAACATCCACGACTTTATCATGGAGCTCCCGGACGGATACGACACCTATGTAGGCGAGCGCGGGACAAGGCTCTCCGGCGGTCAGAAGCAGCGGATCTCCATTGCCCGCGTATTCCTGAAGAATCCGCCCATCCTTATCCTGGACGAGGCTACAAGTGCCCTGGATAACGAGAGCGAGCGTTGGATCCAACAGAGCCTGGAGGAGCTGGCGAAAGACCGGACAACTATTACAATCGCCCATCGCCTCTCCACAATCCGCAATTCTGACGAGATCATCGTGATCACCGAGGACGGCATCGCCGAACGGGGCACCCATGAAAGCCTTCTGGCGAAAAACGGACTGTACGCCCATTATTACAATATGTAAACAGCTACTCCTGCTGCAGCGACCGCTTCTTTGTAATCGTCACTTTCTCCTCGTAGCAGGCAAATACTGCATCTGTTTTTTCCTTCTTAAGCCGGGGTGTAATCAGACTGACAACCGGAACAACGATCAGACTTAAGATCATGGCTGCCGCCCCTGCGTTGATCGGTGATTCGATAAAACCGAGAAACATATTCGACACCGTCAGTCCCACCCCGGCGACAAATCCTGCCCAGACTCCCGCTTTCGTCACCCCCTTCCAGTACAGCCCGTAGAGGAACGGTGCCAGAAATGCGCCCGCCAGGGCGCCCCAGGAGATTCCCATGAGCTGTGCAATGAAGGTAGGCGGATTGAGGGCAATCACCACAGAAATAACGATGAAAAACACAATCAGCACCTGCATGGTCACAATCTGCTTCTTTTCGCTCATCTTTTTGATAATATTTCCCTTCAGCAGATCCAGGGTCATTGTCGAACTCGATGTCAGCACTAGGGATGACAATGTTGACATGGATGCAGAAAGAACTAAAACGACAACAATACCGATCAGAATATCCGACAGGGAGGAAAGCATATGCGGGATAATGCTGTCGTAGACAACTGCTCCGGTTGCGCTGTCGTAGATTTCCGGGCTGTCGAACAGACGGGCAAAGCCGCCGAGAAAATAGCATCCACCGGACACCACAATGGCGAACACCGTGGAAATCACGGTTCCTGTATTAATGGATTTTTCATCCCGGATAGCGTAAAATTTGCCAATCATCTGCGGAAGTCCCCAGGTTCCCAGCGAGGTGAGAATGACAACACCCAGAAGATTCAGCGGATCCGGTCCGAAAAAGGAGGTAAAGGCGCCCGGCTGTCCTTCTGTCACAGCAACATCGCTTGGAATCTGCGCCATCTCGAAGACCGCATTCATAAATCCTCCCTGCCCGTTGAGCACAGCCGCAATGACGGCAACAATGCCTCCCAGCATGATGATTCCCTGGATGAAATCATTGATTGCAGTCGCCATATAGCCGCCGAGGATCACATAGACTGCCGTAAATACTGCCATGACGACGACACACCACGCATAGGGAATGTGGAAAGCCATCTCAAAGAGCCTGGAAAGACCGTTGTAGACCGATGCGGTATAGGGAATCAGAAAGACAAACACGATCACGGAAGCTGCGATTTTCAATGCTTTGCTGTCGTATCTCTCGCCGAAAAAGTCCGGCATGGTCTTGGACTTCAGATGCTGTGTCATAACTTTTGTTCTTCTCCCCAGTACTACCCAGGCCAGGAGACTTCCGATCACTGCATTTCCGATTCCGATCCATGTGCTGGCAAGGCCGTATTTCCATCCGAACTGTCCGGCATATCCGACAAATACCACCGCTGAAAAATAGGAGGTACCGTAGGCAAATGCCGTAAGCCACGGTCCCACTGACCTGCCTCCAAGTACAAAGCCGTCCACGCTGGTGGCATGCCTGCGGGAGTAAATCCCCACACCCACCATCACGGCAAAAAAGATTACAAGAAGCACAATTTTAATTCCCATTTTCTTTACCCTTTCTTCAACAAAGTTTTTTCCGCATTCACTCAATTGCTTTAAAGCGTTGAACTTTAATGCGCAACGCTTTAAAGTATTAAAGTATCTGAGCATAGAATAACACGGGCATACAGCCCGTGTCAACCGGAATCACGCTTTTTCAGACAGGAATCACACACCCTCGGACTCGAAATGCTTTACCCTCTGCTGAATCGTCTTGTTGTAGTTTTCAATCTTCCTGCTGTACGGCTCATTCATGTATTTCGAATTCAGCATGAAGTCCGCTGTGGCAAGGTTATTTGCAATCGGAATGTCATAGACTACGGCAATACGGAGAAGCGCCTTCACATCAGGATCATGGGGCTGCGCCTCAAGCGGATCCCACAGGAAAATCACAAAGTCAATCTGTCCTTCCACAATCTTGGCGCCGATCTGCTGATCGCCTCCGAGGGGACCGCTGCAGTACCCTTTTACCGGAAGTCCTGTTCGTTCCGAGATCAGCCGCGCCGTCGTTCCCGTCCCGCACAGGAAATGGCTCTTGAGCACATCCTTGTTGCGTTCGCACCAGTCAACCAGTTCCTTTTTCTTTCCGTCATGTGCAACCAGTGCAATGTGTTTTGCCTTCTCGATTTCTATTGTTACATAATTGTCATCCAACATACCAGTAACCTCCTTGCTTTCTGCCTTTTTCAGCTCCGCAGTCCGGCTACACGAGCTGTTCCATCGTGTCGAACCGCAGGGAAGCGAGCAGGCACATCGCTCCGGTTACTATGATACTATAAATCAGAAGAATTGGAAAGATCAAATCTACATTCACGAAGACTCCCACAATCACCGCAGCGCCGATGCCCATTCCGAGAATCGCCATCTGGATTACAGCCCGGATGATGTCCTGTCCTTTCGCGCCGAAGACATCTCCCACCAGGCACTGAGCCAGCACTCTGGCATAGAGCTTATTTGCCTGAAGCACGGTGTAGATCAGAATACAGAGTACAATATACAGAGGCTGTACCCGCCAGAATATGCCGGAAGCCACACAGATAATCGTCCCGTCCGCCAGTGCTTTTATGTGCTCCATCAGGGTGGAGTACCACAGTTTCCGGAATGCCGTGTCCGGGATCAGGAAAAGGTAGGGTGTCTTCAGCTCATTCTCCCACTTTCCCGTATATCCGGACATAATCAGGGATACATAGGCGACGATTCCCAGAAGGAAGAAACGGGAATACCCGGCCTCCACCTCGTCCCGCATCGGGAAAGACACAACTAGCGCCACGAACACGGCAATCAGTGTGGTCTTGGAAAAGATAAAGTATTTTTCCTTTTTATATTCAAGGAGCTGCCTGTAGAATACCGCCTTTGCCCCTTTCCCGCCAATACGCTCCCGGATCTTCCTGAACGTTTTCTTCTTCCTGCCGATCCCGCTGACCAACTCTCCGCTTTTCTGCCTTTTCCGCAGTTCCGCGTAATCATCGGCAAACTTCGCCGCCTCCTCATAGTATCCTCCATCGCATCTCATGCACACTGCTCCTGCTGCCGCTGCAGCCACTGTCGCCAGATAGAGAAGGCTGCATACCACGTTCAGCACAGTAGGTCCCAGAAGAATCAGGCGGTAAAGGGCGACCTGCCAGCCCACCACGGGGAGCATCTGCAGTACCGGCCAGTCCACAAAGGATATCGCCGACTCAATGGTAAGCCCGTTCTGCCGGAAATAGAGAATAATAACCAGGGTAAGCGCCACAAGGAATACACGGATTCCCCAGCAGATCCCCCTGAGGACCTTCTCCGGGATACTGTCATTCGCGTAGAGCAGCACCATCACCGCGATCTCGAACCCCAGACTCAGAATACATGCAGCCAGGAAGAACAGCACCGCCTGCCACAGAGCAGCCTGAAAAATCGTAGCTGCAGCGATCGCCATGAGGAGCCACATTCCGAAAGCGAAAATGTAATTCATCCATGCACTGTTGATCAGCACGAGCTTGGGACTGATCGGCGCAGTGAACACAAAATGCGTGTGTGCAGGTCTGAAAAGGATACCTTTCCTCCCCGAATACGTCATAAAATCCGCCAGTGTGATATAGATGCTCCACACTGTCATGATGATTACCAACCCCTGGACAGAGTCCAGCCGGATCATGGATGCGAACGAGGCAAGGGCCATGATAATAAATATTGCATAAGCCACGCCGAATACAAATATAATCAGTGTCAGCGGCTTTTTCAGGGCCATTTTAATATGATTGACAAAACTGCGTTTTGCCAGATAAAACAGAGCTTTCATCAGTCTTCACCACCCGTCATCTCAAAAAACAGTTCATCAAGATCTTTACCCTGAGCGTCTTTCCTGGTATAAGACCCGATGATATTTCCCTTTTTCATGACAAACATAATGTCCCAGAGTTCTTCAACCATCTCTAGCATATGAGTGCTGATCAGCACCGTCACTCCCTGATCCCTCAGTCTCAGAACAACCTCTTTGAGCTTCCTGATCGCCGCCGGATCCAGTCCCACCATTGGCTCGTCAAGTAAAATCACCTTCGGTTTCACTGCCAGAGCACAGCAGATGCTGACTTTCTGCATCATTCCCTTGGACAGCTCATTTCCCAGCTTGTCCTGCTTGTCATCCATCTCAAAAGCCGTCAGCATCTCCTCCACTTCCTCATCCGTGATGTCGCTGCCGTATGCCCTCCGGATGTATTCGATATGTTCTCTCACCGTTAGTGCCTCAAACATAGCCGGAATCTCCGGGACATAGCCGAACAGCTTCTTCGCCTCGACTCTCCGGGCGGGAATTCCCTGGATACGTATGATCCCCTGATACCTCAGAAGTCCCGCTATACTCTTGATAATCGTAGATTTTCCTGCGCCGTTGGGTCCCAGGAGCACTCCTATCTGTCCGTCCGGGACCAGAAAGTTTACTCCGTCAACTGCAACGTTATGCCCGTAAGATTTTCTCAGATTCTGTACCTCTAACATTTTACTACCCTCCTGACTGTGCCTGACCGCAGCCATATATCCGACCGCTGCATGCAGCAAAAAAAGTCCTGCACCGCTGTATTATTGATTTAATACAATGATATAGGACTTTATTCTTTCTGTCAATACAATTTTTGAGATACAGAAAAACTTAAGAACTCCTCTGCCTTATAAGACACATGGGAGTTACAAAACACATGGGAATTACATCTCCCCTCTGTGTTCCTCGTCATAATACTTCATAAGCGCCTGGGTTCCGAGTTCTCCCAGACCTTCCGCCTGAAGTTCCTCGCAGTTGGCAAGTACCTGGCTTAACACCCCCAGATCAAGTCCGCTCATATTCGCCTCGATCAGGGCCAGCTTCATGTCTTTGATAAAGTGCTTCATAAAGAATCCCGGCTCATAGTCTCCGCCGATGATCTTGGGTCCCAGTGTGTCGAACTGCCTGCTGCCCGCTGCCCCTGTGGCAACAGAGTGGAAAAACGTATCCATATCAAGCCCCTTTGCCTGCGCATAGGTCAGCGCCTCGCACACACCGGAGAGCGCTCCCGCGATCATGATCTGGTTGGCAAGCTTGCAGTGCTGGCCGCACCCTGCCTTTCCCTCATAATTGATGTTCGTTCCCATCGCCTCAAACAGCTCCAGGCAGGCATCATAGTCCTCACGGTCGCCGCCCACAAGAATAGAGAGTTTTCCTTCCCGCGCGCCGGAATCCCCGCCTGTGACAGGTGCATCTAGCACATGGAAGCCCTTCTTCTTTCCTTCGTTATAGATCTTCTCTGCGATCTGGGGACTGGTAGTCGTCATATCGATCAGGTAAGTGCCCGGATCCGCACTGTCCAGAATATTCCCCTCGTCAAAATATACCTCCTCGACATCCTGCGGGAAACCGACGATCGTAATCACCGCATCACGCCCTTTCACACAGTCAGCGATTGTTTCGTGAAACACAGCTCCCTCGCTGATTACATCCTCCACTTTCGATTTTGTCCGGGCAAAGATGTGAAGCTCATACCCTGCTTTCATAAGATTGCGGACCATGGATTTCCCCATGATGCCCACACCGATAAAACCTATCTGTTTCATAAGTCAAGAAACCTCCTCTATTATTCTCTCTACTCGTCCCTCTTCTCCACAACTTCTCCCTGCTTCTTGTAGATACTGTTCCCAGGCACGAACCCACGCACGGAAGAGAGCGGATAGATATTGGAGTGGCTTCCCACTACGGTTCCCGGATTAAGCACGCTGCCGCATCCGACTTCCACCTCATCGCCGAGCATGGCGCCGAACTTCTTCATTCCTGTCTCGATATTGCCTTCCGGCGTCTTGACTACTACCAGTTTTTTGTCGGATTTCACGTTGGATGTGATGGAACCTGCGCCCATATGGGACTTGTATCCCAGTATGGAATCCCCCACATAGTTATAATGCGGCACCTGAACTTTATTGAACAGGATCACGTTCTTGAGCTCTGTTGAGTTTCCGACAACTGCGCCCTCTCCCACAATCGCATTGCCGCGGATAAACGCGCAGTGGCGCACTTCCGCGTCCTTTCCGATAATGGCAGGACCATTGATAAAAGCCGTGGGTGCGACCTTCGCAGACCTGGCAATCCAGACATTCTCCCCCACTTTCTCATACTCTTCACTGTCGAGCGTGTTGCCCAGCTCGATGATGAAGCTGCTGATCTTCGGCAGAACCTCCCAGGGGTAGGTCACTCCGTTGAAAATGTCTTTTGCAATTGTCTGATCCAGTGTATACAGTTCTTTCACTGTCAATGCTTCCATACTCATTTCTATACTCCTTTTCCGCCGGATCACCGGCACATGATTGATTTTTACCGTTCTTCCGGCATTTTTGCTGCTGCTTTTCCCGAAGAGCCGGATCTGCCGGACGCGCTTTTCGCAGGGCTGCCGGTTTTATAATACTTCGCCGCCCTGTCGTAGCAGGTTCTCAGCTGATACTGATTATTCAGCCCTTTCACCCCCACCGTCCTGCTTGTGATGAAACGGTCCAGTTTTTCCATATATTCATCCGGAGTGATACTTCCCTCCGCCACGTAGGTCAGCCCCTTCTCCCAGCTTGCCGTAAGTTCCGGATTGAGAAGGGAACGGATCGAGTGATCCACCACGTCGAACACCATCTCGCCCTGCAGGGTCGGTGTAATGATCTGGGTCTTTTTGTTCAGCGCCAGATATTTGATGTGGATCAGTTTCTTCAGGATCTCCGCGCGGGTGGCGCTGGTGCCGATCCCGCTTCCCTTGATCTGGGCGCGGAGTTCCTCATCTTCGATAAGCTGTCCCGCGTTCTCCATGGCAAGGATCATGGAACCGGAATTGTATCTCTTGGGCGGAGAAGTCTCCCCCTCCTTGATCTCCAGTGCCTTCACCGGGAGAAGCGCGCCTTTTTTCAGCGTCTTTATAACTTCGAACAGAGCAGTATCGAGACTCTGTTCCTCCTGTGCGCCGCCTGCGTCCCCGTCTGTTTCCCGGTTTTCCTCCGACATCCGGCTTTCTCCGGACTCTTCTGCGCCCTCTGCTGATGCGTTTTTCTGTTTCGTTCCCTTCTTCTGGGGAATTCCCGCTACCTTCAGATAACCTTCTTCCGCCAGAACCTTAAAGTTTGAGAAAAAACTTTCGCCCCGCACAGACGTCACAATGGCAACCTTCTGGTACACTGCCGGAGGATAGAATATACTGAGAAACCTCCGCACGATCAGGTCATACACCCTCTTTGACGTCGCCGAGACGGAATTCAGGGCGGAAAGGCCCTGACCGGTAGGAATGATGGCGTAATGGTCCGTAATCTGCTTATCATTGACGTAACGTGTCTTTGCAAGTCCCTTGTGGGAGCCGAATCCCAGGATATCCTGCAGATAGGGCGCCGCCATCGGATATTTTGAGAGCCCGTTCAGGTTCCTGCTGATCTCCTTTGCCACCGCTGTAGACAGGACACGGGCGTCCGTCCTCGGATAAGTGACCAGCTTCTTCTCGTAGAGTTCCTGGACAATCCGCAGTGTCTCATCGGGGCTGATCTTAAAGCGCTTGGAACAGTCGTTCTGAAGCTCCGCCAGGTTGTAGAGCAAAGGCGGATTTTTCTTCTCCTTCTTTTTCTCAATGGACTCGATCCGGCACTCCACCGGCTTCTCCTCCGAGAGATAGTCGATCAGCTCCTGGGCCGTCTTTCTCTCCTTGAATCCGTTTTCCTTGTACAGGGCAAATGATTCAAAATATTTTGAGCCCTTCACTGCCCGCCATTCCCCCTCAAAGGAATGTCCCGAGGCGTCGATGGTGCTGACTACACGGTAGAAGGGGGTTTTCACAAAATCCCGGATCTCCCGCTCTCTGCGGACTACCATGCCCAGCACACAGGTCATCACCCGGCCCACGGAGACCACGGAATATTTTGTGTGAAGATAATTGGAAATGCTGTTCCCGTATTTCAGTGTCAGAAGCCGGGAAAAATTGATTCCCATAAGGTAGTCTTCTTTTGCCCGAAGATAGGCGGAGGCGCTGAGGTTATCATATTCGGACAGATCCTTCGCCTCACGGATCCCCCGGAGGATCTCTTCCTCGGTCTGGGAATCAATCCATACTCTGCGCCTCTCCTTTCCCGTAACATGGGCTTCCTGTTCCACCAGACGGTAAATATATTCTCCTTCCCGCCCGGAGTCGGTACAGACGTAGATCGTATCCACATCTTCCCGGTTCAGGATGCCGCTTACGATCTGAAACTGCTTCGCTACCCCCGGAATGACCTCATACTTGAACTCTTCCGGAATGAAAGGAAGCGTCTCGAGGGACCACTTTTTCAGCGACGGATCGTATTCTTCCGGGTAGCTCATCGTCACAAGATGTCCCACGCACCATGTGACGATCGCCTGATCCGATTCCAGATATCCGTCTTTTCGTTTTGTATTCAGTTTTAATGCTTTTGCAAATTCCTGAGCCACACTTGGCTTCTCTGCGATATATACTGCTTTTCCCATATAATGTCAATTCTGCCGTCCTGTATGTATTCTTATGCACTGATTAATCCCATGCACTGATAAGCACTGACGGTTTACAGGAACCGGTATGCCGTGCGGGTATCGTACTTTTCTCCCGCTTTGCATATCGGACCCGGGAAATTCTCATGGTGCACCGCATCTGGGAAATACTGCGTCTCCAGGCACACTGCGCTTCTCTTTCCGTAGCATGCCCCTTCCTTTCCGGGCTCGCCATCCACGAAATTAGCGGTGTACATCTGTACCCCCGGAAGATCCGTGTACACTTCCATGACAATGCCGCTCCTGTCCGCCGTCACTTCTGCTACTTTATCAAATCTGCCTTCGTTTTTCAACACCCAGTTGTGGTCGTAGCCGCCGCCGAACCGGATCTGCTCATCGTCAGCATCGATTTCTTTTCCGATGGCCTTGCCCTCCCGGAAATCCATGGGCGTACCCTCCACGCTGCGGATCTCTCCGGTCGGAATGGACTCATTATCGGCAGGTGTAAAACAGTCTGCCTCCAGGCGGACGGTATGTCCGAGGACATCTCCGCTGTCATGTCCGTTCAGATTGAAATAGCTGTGATTCGTCATATTGATAATCGTATCCTGATCCGGTACAGCCTGATAATGAATGGTAACCGTGTTTTCCTCATCAAGGCTGTATGTCACATACATATCCAGCGCCCCCGGATATCCCTGGTCGCCGTCCGGGCTGTGAAGCAGAAACGTCACATGGTCGTCTGCATTTTCCACAACTTCCCACATGCGCTGCTGGTAATAATCCATACCGCTGTGGAGATTATTGCCGTTGTCATTCTTCTCCAGACTGTACTTCACACCATTTATCTCAAACTGTGCGCCTCCGATCCGGTTGGCGCTCCTTCCTACGGTTGCGCCGAAAAAGAGGCCCCCGCGCTCGTATCCCGCCGCGTCATCATATCCCAGCACCACATCGGTCAGTTTTCCTTCTCTGTCCGGCACGCAGACTTTTACCAGAGTCGCGCCATAGTCTGTGACAGACACCTGCATACCCTTATCATTCTGCATGGTATAGAGGTATGGCTTTTCTCCCTTTCCCGTAACTCCGAATTTCTTTACTGTCAGCTTATCCATCTTTTCTCTCCTCCTATTTCTTCTTTCCGAACATCCCGAGCACTTTCCCGATAAAGCCCTGCTTTCCTTTCTCACGGACCGGAGCAGGTCTTCTGGCGTTCATCGCCTCTTTCATAAAAGTCTCCTGTGCATTTATCTTCTTTCCGTCCGAAGGCTTCTTCCGGTATGTACCGTCGCTTGTCATCACCCGGGCTTTCACATTGTCAGCAAGCATCACTTTCAGATCATGAATCAGGCGGCGTTTGATTCCCTCATCGTAGATGGGGCATGCAACCTCCACGCGGTTCTCGGTGTTCCTTGTCATCATGTCCGCAGAACCGATATATACTTTCGCGTCCTGCCCTGCTCCGAATACGAACACTCTCGGATGTTCCAGGAATCTTCCCACAATGCTTGTAACTCTCAGGTTATCCGTACGCCCCGGAACCCCCGGAAGAATACAGCAGATTCCCCGGACAATCAGGTCGATCTTCACCCCCGCCTGGGACGCCTCCGCGGTCTTGCGGATAAAATCCATATCCGTCAGGGAATTCATCTTCATCACAATACGCCCGTGCGCTCCTTTTCTGATCTCCTCGTCCATCAGAGCAAGCACTTTCTGTTTCAGGCTTGTGGGCGACACAATCAGGTGATTGTACACGCCGTCCAGGTTGCCGATAGACATGTTCTTAAAGAACACTGCCGCATCTTCCCCGATCTCCCGGTTGGCAGTCATGAGCGAATAATCCGTATACATCTTCGCCGTCTTCTCATTATAGTTTCCGGTTCCGATCTGGGTGATGTACCGGATCTCATTCCGGCTCCTGTAAGTGATCAGACAGATCTTCGAGTGTACCTTATATCCTTCAAATCCATAGAGCACGCGGCACCCCGCTTCCTCCATCCGCTCCGACCAGTCGATGTTGTTCTGTTCGTCGAAACGTGCCCGCAGTTCGATCAGTGCGGTCACTTCTTTTCCATTTTCCGCAGCAGCGCAGAGATACTCCACCAGACGCGCCTTTTTCGCCAGACGGTAAATCGTGATCTTGATCGTCATCACATCCGGATCATAGGCAGCTTCCTTAATCAGCTGCAGGAACGGATCCATGCTCTCATACGGATAGGAAAGCAGGACGTCCTTCTTCTTGACCTGTGCCATCACACTGCCCTCCGCAAGAGAAGCCGAAGGCTGCGGAGAAAACGGCGGATCGGTCAGCGCCTTCTTCATGGAATCCGGGATCTTGTCTGCTATGGCGAAAATAAATCCCAGCTTCATTGGCATCTTTGTGCGGAAAATACATTCCGGCGTAATATTGAACCGCTCGCAGAAATATTTCTCCATCTCCTTACTCAGAGAGTTGGCGACCTCCAGACGGACAACCGCCATCCTCCTCCTCTTGTGGAGCGTCTCCTTCATAATATGCCGGAAATCCTCATGGTCCGCGAACGCCTCGTCATCCGGTGAAATATCAGCATTTCGCGTCACACAGATATAATTTTTATCGGACACCTGATATTTGTCAAACACCAGCTCCAGGTGCTCCATAATCACTTTTTCCATGCGGATGTAGCGGATGTCATATCCCGGCATATAGAGGATATCGGATATGTACTGGGGAACCGGAACGATTCCCATCATGGTTTTATCTCCATCTTTTAAATTCGCCACCACATAGATCTCCTTGCTTAAGAGATGGGGAAACGGATGGTTCGCATCCACAATCTGCGGTGACAGTACCGGCAGCACCTGTTCCTTAAAGTACTTCTTTACATACTTTTTCTCCTGCTGCTCCAGTTCCTTAAAATCCAGGCCGCACACTCCGTAGGGATGGAGCTGCTTTTTGATCTCCGCGTAAGTCTTGTCACGCTCCTTGTAGAGCGGGGCAACCGCCTTGTAGATTGCCTCAAGCTGCTGCAGCGCCGTCATGCCCGACCGCATATCGATCTTTTTGCTGTCCGCGTCCGCCATGTCGTAGAGACTCCCCACCCGGATCATGAAAAACTCATCCAGGTTGCTCGTGAAGATCGCCACGAATTTCATCCTCTCCATCAGCGGTACCGTCTCATCCTGCGCTTCCTGAAGAACCCTCTGGTTAAAGCGAAGCCATGAGAGTTCCCGGTTCTGGGTGTAATCTAAAATCTCAGGTCTGTCCATATGCTGTGGTTCCCTCCTTCATTATCCTTGCTTATATTCGTTTCGCATTGTGCTATTTTGCCATGTACTCCATCAGGGCGTCCATCTTTCTCTCCATCAGCTTATATCCGTGCTCATAGAAAGACAACAGAGCATCTCCATTTCTCTCAAGTCTTGACACCGGTTTTACCAGAGGACGCAGGACAAAAATCTCTCCTTTTTTCTCAAGCTGATCGATATGATTCATCGTCCTGTTGTACATAAAGCTCCTTCTCAGAATTGTGCGTACTACATTCGGATAGGACTTGTAGGCCCTGCGGTAAATCCTCTGCAGCGCCGGGGACGGTGTCTTCTTGCGGTATCCCGGATTCTTTGTGAGGACTACAATAATCTTTTCATTCCCGATCTCCCGGGCATGCCTCACCGGCACCGAGTCCGCCAGTCCGCCATCCAGATAGGGTACTCCGTCCACATTTACAATGGGGGTCAGAAGAGGCATGCTGCAGGAAGCACGGCAGATCTTCATAAGCCGCTCCCTGTCATGGTCTTCCGTCATATACTCCGCTTTTCCGGTGATACAGTTTGTAGTGACAATCTCACACTTCATCTCCGAATTAAAATATGTGTCAAAGTCAAAGGGAATGAGCTCATTCGGGAATTTTTCAAAGATCAGGTCCATATTCATCACACTTTTTTCCCTGAAGAAATCCCGAACCCCGTAATAATAGCTGTTGCTTTTCTCCGTTGGAATCATGCAGTCCCTCGTCCTTCCCGGCTGCTTTGATACATAGTCAACCGCATTGCATGACCCTGCCGATACTCCGATTACGTTGGACGTATAAAAGTCCTGCTCCATCAGGTAATCCAGAACGCCGGAGGTAAATACACCTCTTGTAGCGCCGCCTTCCAGTACAAGTGTTGCTTTTTTTATCGCCATATCCATTTCTCCTTGCATAATAAGTCTTGTCAGCCAGTCCGGCAGATTCTGCGCCTGCCTTCTTTCATTATATAACGTTTTTGCCTGTTCGCAAACCATCTTTTTTTGAAAATCCCTGCATAAAATAATGTTTCCTGCCTTGCCTTTTCCCCCTCTTCCATGTTAATATAAGCGGTGATGTTTATAGGAAGAAAATCTTTTTCAGAAATTAAGGAGTTTTTACAATGATCAGTGCAAACAATGTGACATTGCGCGTCGGGAAAAAGGCGCTGTTTGAAGATGTCAATATCAAATTTACCGAGGGAAACTGCTACGGTCTGATCGGCGCCAACGGAGCCGGAAAGTCCACATTTTTAAAGATCCTCTCCGGTCAGCTTGAGCCGACCCAGGGAGACGTCTCCATCACTCCCGGCGAACGTCTTTCCTTCCTGCAGCAGGATCATTTCAAATACGATGAATATCCGGTCCTGGACACCGTAATCATGGGAAATGCCCGCCTTTACGAAATCATGAAGGAGAAAGAAGTCATCTATGCAAAAGAGGATTTCACCGATGAGGACGGAATCAAGGCAAGCGAGTTGGAGGCGGAATTCGCCACAATGAACGGCTGGGAGGCGGAGTCTGACGCCGCATCCCTGTTAAACGGACTGGGGATTCCCACAGAACTTCACTACAAATATCTGAAGGATCTGACCGGTCCGGAGAAGGTTAAAGTCCTGCTCGCCCAGGCTCTGTTCGGCAACCCGGACATTCTTCTTCTCGACGAGCCTACCAACCATCTTGATCTGGACGCCATTGCCTGGCTGGAAGAGTTCCTGATCAATTTTGAGAATACGGTGATCGTGGTATCCCATGACCGTTATTTCTTAAACAAGGTTTGTACCCAGATCGCGGATATCGACTACGGCAAGATCCAGCTCTACGCCGGAAACTATGATTTCTGGTATGAGTCAAGCCAGCTTCTCATCCGCCAGATGAAGGAAGCCAACAAGAAAAAAGAAGAGAAAATCAAGGAACTGCAGGAATTTATTTCCCGTTTCAGCGCCAATGCCTCCAAATCCAAACAGGCAACTTCCAGAAAGCGTGCCCTTGAAAAAATCCAGCTTGATGAGATCAAACCGTCAAGCAGGAAATATCCGTATATCGATTTCCGCCCGAACCGCGAGATCGGAAATGAAGTTCTCACAGTGGAAGGGCTGACCAAGACCATCGACGGCGAAAAGATTCTCGACAATATCAGTTTCACCCTGGGGCATGATGACAAGGTCGCGTTTGTGGGAAGCAACGAGGTTGCCAAGACTGTGCTCTTCAAGATCCTGATCGGGGAGATGGAGCCGGATTCCGGCACATACAAGTGGGGCATCACCACATCCCAGGCATATTTCCCGAAGGATTTCGGCGGGGAATTCGACAGCGACTATACGATCACCGAGTGGCTGACCCAGTACTCTGAGAATAAGGATGCCACCTATGTCCGCGGCTTCCTGGGAAGGATGCTTTTCTCCGGAGAGGACGGCGTGAAGCGCCTGAAAGTGCTTTCCGGTGGAGAAAAAGTACGCTGCCTGCTCTCCAAAATGATGATCTCCGGAGCGAATGTACTGATTCTTGATGAGCCTACCAACCACCTGGATATGGAGGCAATCACTGCCCTGAACAACGGACTGATCAAGTTCCCGGGCGTGCTGCTCTTCACTTCACGGGATCATCAGATCGTACAGACAACCGCCAACCGGATCATGGAGATCGTGCCGGGAGGACAGCTCATCGATAAGATCACCACATACGATGAGTATCTGGAAAGCGACGAGATGGCAAGAAAGAGACAGACTTACACGGTTCAGACCGAGGAGGATGACTAAAGGATTATTGACAGGATATATCTCCTGGATGTCAAAAAAATATGCATGAAATAATCCCCGTCCCGATGTAATACATTATTACAAGGGGGCGGGGATTTTCTCAGCCTTTCAGTCCTCTGGACTGGCGATCCATGTCTTCAATTACAATATCATAGATCTCGCCTAAACCTGCACAGTACTCCAGCACCTTCCAGGGCTCATTGGTGTGGAAATGAATCTTGATCAGCTCCTCATCTCCCACCGCGAGCAGGCAGTCACCCTTGAAATGCTCTGTAAAATACTCGCTGATCACATCCTCATCGAGATCCTCTCCTTCAATCAAAAGCTGTGTGTCATACCGAAATTCCAACATTCTGTGTTCCCTCCTGTATATTTTCTATTATTTTGCGGATCGTCTCTTCATCCTCTTCCAACTCATCTGCAATCTCTGCTGTTGACTTGCCTTTTGCGCATTTTTTCATTATCTGCTGAGTAAGGAGCTGTTCTTTTCCCTGCTCAATCCCCTGTTCAAGTCCCTTTTGTATCCCCAGTTCTTCCACATAATCGCTTAAATTGCACATCTGTTTCATCTCCTCTCCCATATTGCTTTCCATCGGTATATCATATTCCTGTTCCAGATGCCGTATCTTCGAGTCTGCGCTTATAGTCGGCGACAACAGAACTCCCAGCATCTTCGTCAGCCGGTTGCCTTTCTTTGAATTCGGATTCAGGCAGATCATGACCACAGTCATCTTATCGTATTCTTCCTTCCGGTCAGGAATGCCGGGGATCTTATCCTTTTTGCAAATGCTGTAATCGGATATGGCATTCCCGACAGAATCCGGAGCATTCATGCAGATCCATATGCTGTATACTTTCCGGATGTTATCATAGTCCGTTCCGGAGAATTCTGTTCCCTTCTGAGCCGAAATCATCCGGGCTCCGTAGAAAATGCCACGGGTCATAAGAGAGTATCCGGGATGAAAATCCTTCTGGGCTTCTACGTTAATAATCAGCTTGATCTGACGTTTCATGCGGG
>NZ_NFKT01000010.1 GCF_002160525.1 Lachnoclostridium sp. An169 | reverse complement strand
AATCTGTCATGTGTTTCTCCTTTCGCTGTGGTGCCGGAGGATATCCCATGAGAGATTTCAGCCTGTTTCTATAGATATTGTAGCAACATAGAAGGGGAAAAACAAGGCGGTTTTCAGCCGGGATATCCGTCCGGTGTGATGGTTGTAAAGTGGTATCCATTAAAAATCGGAATTTCCCGGCCGAGCGGCCATGAACTTCTGAACAGGAAACTGTAATCATGTCTCCTGCAGGGCGGATGAAGTGACTGGAACTGCAGCACAGTACAAGACGCCGCCCTGAGATTTAATGTAGAAAATATTATACATTAAGCGTGTTTGAAAAGCAAGCGAAAATTAAAAATATTCCTCCTTTAACACAACTGAGTCTTGCAATCTTTTCCCTGCGCCATATCCAGGATGCCATTCACACCACAGTATACCATACTGCGGACTGCGCTGTCCGTGTAAAACGCCATGTGCTGTGTGTGGATGACATTTTTAAACTGCCTCAGATAAGCCATGTCCCTGTTGGAGAAGATATCGGTCTTGAGATCACGGTGCACAATGTTTTCCTCATATTCCATGCAGTCCAGTCCGAGTGCGCCGATGTGTTCGGACTCGATGCCGTCAATGAGCGCCTGCATTTCCATGAGCGCACCGCGGGCGCAGTTGATCAGAACAACACCCTTTTTCATCATAGCGAGTGTGTCCCTGTTGATCATGTGCCGTGTCTCCCGGGTGAGAGGAAGATGCAGGGAGATGATGTCAGATTCCCGGTACAGTGTCTCAAGGGGCACGTATTCTGCATATTTTTCTGCTTCCTGGTTCTGATGTCTGCTGTACGCCAGAATTCTGCAGCCGAATCCGGACAGCTCACGGATGACGGTGCTTCCGATGCTTCCGGTTCCCACGATTCCCACTGTCAGGTCCTTTAATTCCCTGCCGATCAGTCCGCTTAAGGAGTAGTCGTTGACCTGGGTTCTCCAGAGTGCCTGCTTGTAATTCCTCAGACAGAGGAGGATCATCATGATTGTGTAGTCGGCGACTCCGTTCGGATCGTAATGGGAATTACAAATATGAATCCCGTTTTTTCCGGCATAATCGATATCAATGTGGTTGTAACCGATGGTACGTGTGGAGAGAAAAAGAATTTCCTGTTTCCGGAGCAGGGCGAGCTCTTCGGGACCGTAGTGGTACATGCCGAGGACGCTGACTCCGGCGCCTTTTTCCAGAGCGGGGATTTTGTCTGCGGTAAGTCCTTCACTGCTTAAGACAAGCTCAACTCCGGGATGTCCGGAGAGCGCCTGAAAATACGGGATTTCGTCATCTCTTACTTCAAATGCATAGATCTTCATCGTTCCATTCCTGATGCCGCAGAACTGCGGCAGAATCCTTTCTTAAAAACTTCACATCCGAGTATAGAAGATGCCGGAAAGCCTGTCAATGCAGCGCTTTGACGCGGCGAACCGCAGCGGTTTGAAGTGCTGAAAACAGTACTCCAGACCGCTGCAGTTAAATCTGGCGGAAGCCTATTCTGCTGCGCCGGTATAACAACGGATGGCTTTTTCAAGAAATTCCGCACAACCGGAAACATTGCGGTCATAGTACAGGCGGAACCGCTCGTCGCTGATATAGGTGGATGCCACTGCCTGGTGCGCGGCTTTGGTATACTCTTTCCAGGTCATGCAGAGCCAGTCTTTGTGAAGCGTAACGATCCGGCGCGCTTCTTCGCTGTCACAGGAAATGCCGGCACGAACCGCCTTTTCCAGACATTTCCGGATTTCATCGCTCAGGTCTTTGAAACGTTCATAATCAGATTCCGACATATTCCGGATTTTCCGGTGGGCTTCATCGATTCCTTCATCGCCGTACTTTTCTCTCACTTCGGCGCCGTACTGTTCTTCGTGCCGACGGATGATGTCTTCTTTGAAGGTTTCAAACTTTTCTTTATCATTCATAGTTGTTTCTCCTTTCAGGGTCAGGATTGATTTTGTCACCAGAGCAATCAGGGCATCCACATGCGTTTTCTGATCTTCCAGTGCCCGGAGATGCTCCTCCAGGGCGGCAAGCAGATCGAAATTATCATCATAAATGATCTGTCTGATCACAGATAACTGGAAACCGCGTTCCCGGTAAAACAGGATCTGCTGCAGCAGATCGACTTCATGTTCGCCGTAAAACCGGTATCCTGCCTCCTTCTTCCTCTGTGACTGTTATGATAAAGGGTGACGCAGTGTCAAGGTCAAGAGATACCAGGAGAAATTTTTGAAGAAATTTTTAATTAACAAACTGTCCCCCGGATGGAACGCCGGTATTCTCCCGGTGTCATTCCATAGTACTCTTCGAAAAGTTTGTAAAAGTGTGTCCGGTTGGAAAATCTCAGCTCTGCGGCAATTCCGGCGGCAGTCAGATCTGTTTCGCGCAGCAGTCTTGCCGCTTCCGACATGGTGAAGGTGAGGCTGTACCGGTACAGGCTTTTCCCGGTATGTTTCTTTACGATCCTGCCGAGATAGGAACCGTCATAGTTTAAAAGCTCTGCCAGTTCGCTGTTGGTGATCCGACCTTTGCGTTCCTGAAGGATCTGGTCGATCCGCGCAAAAAGAAAGGCGTCCTCACGGTGGCGGGCAGAGAGGTGGCTGATGGTATAATATTCCGGGCTGCACAGCACGCCGATCAGCCGGAGAAACAGGTAGCGGAGCAGATAAGTAGTGCCGTAGTGCGGTTCGAGAAGGGCATGGATCATCTGTTCGAATATGTGGTGTACGATTCGCTGCTGTTCTGTTTCTGTAATGCGGGGAACAAAATCCAGAAAATCTTTTTCATTGCAGTGGTCCTCTTCGATGTTTCCTGTAAGAAAACGGAAAACGCTGTTATCTGCGCTGTTCTGCTCTTCCGGAAAGAGGAGCATATTGCCATAATTGAGAAGGCTTTGAACAAAGTCTGCAGATACGGAGAAGAAAATACACTGATAATCTGTGGTCAGTTCTTCTGTATGAAGTGTATGCCGGTTGATCAGGCAGCAGCTCCCCGGAGGGTAAAGGTATCTTTGCCCCTCTACATTCTGATACATATGCCCCCGCAGGACATAGGAAAATTCAAAACAGTCATGTTCGTGAAGCACCCTTTTGCCGGAGCTTTCCGCAGAGATTGAAACAGGACAGTTAAAATAGGAACCGGGGGAAAAGCAGGAGACCACTCCGGGAACAGGACCGTCCCGGTGAATGGTCATCAGGGTCAGGACGAAGTGCTGCCCGGCAGTTCCGGAAAGAACGGCGGAACCGATATTTTTCCGGTGGGATTCGGTCTGTTTCAGAAATTCCTCCTCAGAGGAGAGAGTCGGGTAAATATGGGTATACTGGTGCACGGACAATTCTCCTTTCTGCTGTCAGTTTTTCCATTCCTGTTAAGCAGGAAGCCTTCACAGCTTTTTTGAATGAAGGATTCCTGAAATACAGAGTATCACATTTTTAAAGTATGGAAAAGAAAAATCGGAAAGAGCAGTAAAAATGTATTAATAGATCGTAATATGATACAAACTGGCGCTCTCGCGACGGTTTGTGACATTGTGCCGGGGATGCCGGGAAAATACAATAAAGATATATGTGGATAAAAAGATGAAATGGAGGAATTATGGATGAAAAAACAGAGAATCGTAGATAACTGGCAGTTCTGGAAGGAAGGAAACGAGTCTGCCCCGCAGAAGATCAGCCTGCCGCACGACGCAATGATATGTGAGAGAAGAAGGCCGGATCTGGAGAGCGGAAGTGCATCAGGATTCTTTCCCGGAGGGAAATATGTCTATGTCAGATCCCTTTACGGCAGGGAAGAGTGGAAGGACAAGGCAGTGATACTGGAGTTTGAAGGGGTATATATGAATGCATCTGTCTGGCTGAACGGGGAATACATGGGAGGCTGGATCTATGGATATACCAATTTCTATATAGATCTGACCGGGAAACTTAAGACCGGAGAGGAGAACGAACTGAAAGTCATCGCCGACAATTCCCGTACCCCAAACTCGCGCTGGTATACCGGAAGCGGAATTTACCGTCCCGTGAATCTCTGGGTGGGAGAGCCAAACCACATCCTGCCGGAAGGCGTGCGGATACAGACAGTTTCCACGGAACCTGCTGTGATCCGTGTGAGAACGGACTGGGAGAAGAACGGAGAGGAAACCCCGCAGCCTGAAATGCGGATCGGCCATTCTGTGATAAAAGACGGGAAATGTGTGGTACAGGCGGAAGGGGAAGATGTGGAGATTGTCATTCCGGACGGAGCACTCTGGGATGCGGAAAATCCGAATCTCTATACACTGCGGACTGTGCTGGAAGCGGACGGCAGAGTAATCGATGAGGCGGAAAACATTTTCGGAATCCGCACGTTGTCCTGGGATGCGGACAAGGGACTACGGGTCAACGGGAAAACGGTAAAGCTGCGGGGAGGATGTCTTCATCATGACCATGGAATTCTCGGGGCATGTGCATATGACAGGTCGGAATACCGGAGAATCCGGATCATGAAGGAATTTGGATTTAACGCGGTGAGAAGTTCCCACAACCCGGCGGGGAAAAACCTTCTGGAAGCCTGCGACCGGCTTGGCATGTATGTGGTGGATGAGACATTTGACCAGTGGCATCTGCATCAGTCGAAATACGATTATGCGGAGTGTTTTGACCGAGAATGGGAGAAGGATGTGACAGCGCTTGTGTCCAAAGACTACAACCATCCCTCCGTGATCATGTATTCCATAGGAAATGAGATCACCGATACAGGGGTGCCCGGCGGAGAACAGACTGCCCGGATGCTGACGGAGAAGTTCCACAGCCTGGACCGCACCAGACCGGTGACTCTTGCGAACAATGCGCTGCTCACTGTTCTCGCCTCCCTTCAGGCGGAAAAACAGAAAGAGGAGAAGAAAAGTGTGGGCAGCGGGGATGTCAACGAGATCGTTACCATGCTTCCGAAGATATCCGCGTCCATCACGCCGGAAAAACTGGAGGCACTGGCAGGCGGATGCTTTGACGCGGTGGATATTGTAGGCTATAATTATGGACAGAACCTGTATGCGGGAACACATGCGATGAAGCCGGACCGGGTAATCTTAAGTTCCGAGACATTCCCACGGAGCATGGCGGATAACTGGAAATGGGTGGCGGAAAACGACTATGTGACCGGAGATTTTATGTGGACGGCCTGGGATTATCTCGGAGAGGCAGGGATCGGGCAGCCGGTGTACGGAACCACCCAGGCGCCGTTTTCCAAGACCTATCCGTGTCTGACTGCGGCGTGCGGCTCCATGGATCTGACCGGATATCCGGAAAGTCAGGCGTATTACGGGGCTGTAATCTGGGGGATATACAGGAAGCCTTATATTGCGGTCAGGCCGCCGGAGCATTTCGGCGAAGAGTATACCCTTGGCCGGTGGAGGCTGACAGATGCCCTTCACAGCTGGACATGGGAGGGACAGGAAGGAAAAATGACGGAGATTGTCATCTACAGCATCGGAAAAGAAGTAGAGCTGTTTCAGGACGGGATATCTCTTGGACGGATGGAGCTGAAAGACTGCCGGGCAGATTTCCGGACAGTGTACCGTCCCGGAAGACTTCTGGCGGTCAGCTATGATGAAGGCGGCAGCAGGATCGCAGAGGACGAGATTGTGACAGCCGGCGAAAAGACTGTTCTGCGGGTACTGCCTGAGGAGGAAATACTCTGGGCAGACCGGGATGAGATCGTCCATATACCTGTCCATGTGACCGATGAAAAGGGACTTCTGAAAATGCAGGAAGAACGGAAGATTGCCGTCACGGTGAAAGGACCGGGAGAACTGATCGCTGTGGGAAGCGGGCGCCCGGAGACAGAGGAAGGATTCCGGACGGGATGGAGCACCTCCTGGCACGGAAGGATTCTCGCCGTAGTCCGCAGTACCGGGGAAGAAGGCACGATTGAGGTGACTGCGCAGACGGAAGGACTGGAACCGGCATCGGCATCTGTCTGTGCAGTAAAACCCGCATAACAAAAAAATACTGGGGTGATACATAGATGAAAAAGATCCATATGCTCTGGAAAAATCTGATTTTCCGCCTTGTGCTGGCATGTTCTCTGGCGATTATACCGGTTAATGTCCTGGCGGCGGCGGTGACGGGAATGATTTCCGAAAATTATGAGGAGAGTCTGACTGCGTCCTATGACAGCCAGCTTGAGCTTTATGTGCGCGCGTTGGAGTCAGAACTGTCCCACCTGGAGAGCAAGGTGGGGGAGTTCCTTTCCGGAGAGAATATGGCAGTCCTGACCATCCGTCAGGAAAGCGACAGCTCTGTGGATCTGATCCGCCTCAGCAATGAGATCGATGAGATCCGCTCTTCTGTCCAGATCAACGGTATGAGCTATCTCTGGAATCATGAGGATGACAATGTCAGTGTGAGGATGAACGCGGCAAACCAGTATGGAATCGCGGATGTGGAGGCAGTCCGCAGCATTGTGCGGAACAGAGAGCGGGTATCCATGGGCGTGTCAGCCTGGGAAATCACAGAGGCAGACGGAAGGAAGTTCTTTATCCGCCATTTTGATTATCCATGTTTTTCCTTCGGACTTCTTCTTGACGCGGAGTCAATGCTGGAAGATCTGGAAGAGAGCAGCAGGGAGATTACGGAGACGATCTCGTTTGCCGATATGGACGGAAGAAATCTGGTGACAGTGGGGGACGGGCAGACCGGCGCCCCGGATGGAGGCGAGATCCGCATCGAGAGGAAGATCGGGGATCTGGGGTACTCCCTTGTGCGGAGTATCCGGCGTTCGGATATGCTTTCGCAGCTCCCGGTTTTTGTGACAGTAATCCGGGCGCTTGCGGTGCTGAGCTTTCTTGCGCTGCCCCTTCTGTGGTTTGTGATCCGCAGGCAGGTGGTGAACCCACTGACAGAACTGTGGAAGGGAATGTATGCGGTGAAAAACGGCGATCTGGAGTACCGGTTGGAGGGGACGCCAGGGACAAGCCAGATGGATTATATTTACCGGACCTTTAACAGTATGACGGCGGAGATAAAAAATCTGACCATAGAGTCCTATGAGAAAGAACTGGAAAAGCTTCAGACAGAGTCGCTCAATATCCTGCTGGAAGTGAATCCCCATATGCTGCTGAATTTCCTCAATACGATCTACAGTCTGGCGTCCGTTTCCAGACTGGAGGAAGTCAAAAGCTTTACCCTGCTTCTGGTCAGCCACTTCCGCTATATCCTGCGGCGGGAGAAGTCTTTTGTGACGGTGAGGGAAGAGATGAACTTTGTCACGAATTTTATGGAAATCCAGAAGATGCGATTCCCGGACAGCTTTACTTCGGTGTACGACGTGGATGAGGAGGCGCAGAATGTGGAAATCCCCTGCCTGCTGATTGAGAATTTTGTGGAAAACTCGATCAAATACGGGCTTGTACTGGGGAAAACGATCGAGATTCTGATCAACATCCATGTGCGTGGGGAACATCTGGACATCTCCATATGCGACACCGGAAACGGGATGGACGAGGAAAAGGCTGCTGCCCTGCAGCGCGGTGAAGCGGTAACGGACGAGCGGGGAAAGCATATCGGGATCTGGAACTGTCTGCACCGTCTGCGGCTGTATTACGGGGATGATGCGGAGTTCAGGATTACGAGCAGAACGGGCGAGGGAACCCAGGTGTGGATCAGCCTGCCCCTGACGCTGCCTGAAACAGGCGGCTCGGCGCTGGATGATTACAGAAAGAAGCGTGAGCGGAACAATTCTATGGAAGAAAAGGAGAAGGACAGATGAATCTTCTGATCGTAGATGACGAGATGATCGCAATCGAGGGAATCCGGGCGAATACGGACTGGGAAAAACTGCATTTTGACCACATTTACACGGCAAACAGCTACGCGCAGGCAGTGGATCTTGTGACGAAAAACAGGGTGGATGTGATGCTGTGCGATATCGAAATGCCCGGGGAGAGCGGGCTGGAACTGATCCGGTGGATGAATGAAAATTCCCCGGATACGGTGAACATTATCCTGACCTGCCACGAGGATTTTCAGTTTGCAAAGAGGGCGGTGGCGCTCTCCTGTATGGACTATATCCTGAAGCCGGCGACTCCCGCTGTTCTGATGGACGTCCTTGGAAGGGCAGAGGAGAGAGCGGCTGCCCGCAGTGAGGAAAAGCGGTATCACAGCTATGGGGAGCAGTATGTGCAGTCTCTGGCTGATCCGGGGGAGGACGGAAAGGATGCCGGACAGCCCGGCGGGGAAGAGAACGGAAATGCGGTGGAGCAGACAAAGCAGTACATAGCGGGACATGTAAGTGAAGAGCTTTCCGTGGAAGATCTGGCGGCAAGGGTTCACTTCAATCCCGATTACTTAAGCCGCGTCTTCAAGAAGGAGACGGGAAGAACCGTGTCGGAATACATTATGGAATACCGCTGCGCCCTGGCAGGAGAACTCCTGAAGAATACGGATCTGTCGGTTACGATGATCGCCTCCAGAAGCGGATATCCCAACTATGCCTATTTTACGAGAATTTTCAAGAAATACAGCGGCTGCACTCCGAGGGAGTACCGGAAAAAGTCGGATTTGTGCAAAAAAGTGAAAGGATCTGTATAATACGCGAAAGCTTTTCTCCTGTATAGTTTAATTATCAAAACAAGCAGGGATTTCAAATCCGGAAAGACGATGCCGGAGAGTGAAGTTTCGGAATTTATCACAAGGAGGAGAAGAGAATGAAGAAGAAAATTGTGAAAAGACTTCTGTCAGCAGGGCTTGTGCTTACCATGTCGGCAGGGCTGCTGGCGGGCTGCGGCGCAGGAGGCGGTTCGGACGACGGAAATAAGGACCAGGGGGGAGAGACCGGGGATCCGGCGCATATCATTGTTACCTACATTACGGCAGGCGTTGATCCGGCAGATCTGGGAAAAGTGCAGGACGCGGTGAACGACATAACGATCCCGGAGATCAATGTGGAGGTAGAGTTCAAACCGCTGTCATTTACCGAGTCACTGTCCCAGTACTCCATGTGGATTGGTGCTGGAGAACAGATCGACCTGATGTGCGTGGCTTTCCAGGATCTCAAGAGTTATATCGACCAGGGGATGATTGATCCGATTGATGATCTGTTGGCTTCAGAAGGAGACAAGATCACATCTCTTGCAGAGGATGAAGATTTCCCGCTTTATTCGGGTGCCCAGTTTAACGACCAGACATATGCTGTATCTGTGCTTGCCAGTAGTTATGGCAGTGCCGGCGGTTTCCTTATGACAAAGGAATCTCTGGAATCCGCGGGGCTTTCCTATGAGGACGGGGATATGGTGACCCTGGATGAACTGACGGATATTTTCGCAGCTATCAAAGAGGCGAATCCGGATGTATATCCCTGCGGGATTACAGGATCTCTGCCGCCTTCCGGCTATACATTCCCGTCAGACCCACTGGGCGCAACGGCTGCATCCGGCGTCCTGATCGGACTGGATTCCACAGAAGTGGTCGACTATTTTGAATCAGAAGAGTATTATGACTTCCTTGAGCATGTGCGCGACTGGTATCAGAAGGGATATATTCCCCAGGATGCGGCGACAACTGATATTACACTGGATGAGTACATGAAGTCCGGAACAATCAGCGGCTATTTCAGTGAAGGTCAGGAGGGGCTGAAAAATACACTGGAGTCCAATCTTGGAAAAGAGTGTCTTCATTTGATGATTAATGAGCCGTATATGAAATCGGTTTCATCTGCCACCAATGTGTATTGGACTGTTCCGGTGACCGCGGAAGAACCGGAAGCAGCTATGAGATTCCTGAATCTGCTCTATGAAGACAAGGATCTTCTCAATACGATCCAGTGGGGAATCAAAGACACGCATTACAAGGTTGTTGATGAGGAAAAAGGTCTGATCGAGAGAATCGGAGATCCGACTGCCGGAACAAGCGGAATTGGCGTGTGGGGCGATCAGAGAATGGTGTATGAGTTCGGAAGCAGTACAAAAGAGGCAAATGCAGAGTGGACGGAGGCTGCGATGAACAATCAGACCAAAGGCTATGGTTTTGCGTATGATTCATCCAATATGACAAACCAGATCATTGCGGTGCAGTCTGTGATCACAGAGTACCAGCCGGCGCTTGAGACAGGAAGTGCTGATCTGGAATCTACATACCAGGCGTTTATCGATAAGTTGAAAGCAAACGGAATCGATGAGATTATTGCTGATAAGCAGGCACAGTTTGACGAGTGGCTTGCACAGCAGTAACAGGAACAGGTTCCCAGAAAAGAGAAAAAGGTATACCAGACAGGCGCGTCAGCCGGAACAGTCCGTTGGACAGCCGCGGCTGACGCGCTTTCTTTATGCTTTTTCAGGTAAGAGAGGTGGATATTTTGAGCAGATCAGCAGTCAGGAAAGAAAAAACTGCAGCATTAAAAGTCAGGAAGAGATTCCGGTGGAAAAAGGCAGTCCCGATCTATCTGATGGTACTGCCGGGAGTGATCTATTTTCTGATCAACAACTATCTCCCCATGGCGGGAATTACAATCGCATTTCGGAAAATTAATTACAGGGACGGCATTTTCAACAGTCCCTTCTGCGGACTGGAGAATTTCGAATTCCTGTTCCAGTCCGGAAATATACAGGTGGCAATACGCAATACACTGCTTTATAACGTGGCGTTTATCATTATCGGCACTGTTTTCCCGATTGCAGTGGCGATCCTGTTTAATGAGATTCGGGGAAAATTATCCCAGAAGATTTATCAGACGGCGATCCTGCTTCCGTATCTGATGTCTATGGTAGTGGTCAGCTATCTTGTATTTGCCTTTATCAGTGCGGACAACGGATTTATCAACAAGTCGATTCTGGAGCCGCTGACCGGAGAGTCAGTCGCGTTTTACCAGGAAAAGGCATACTGGCCGTTTATCCTGATTTTTGTCAATCAGTGGAAAGGGATCGGATTCAGTATGATCCTGTATTTTTCATCAATTATTGGAATCAGTCCGGATTACTACGAAGCGGCAAAAGTGGACGGGGCAACAAAATGGCAGCAGATCCGGTACATTACCCTGCCGATGCTCAAGCCCACGGTGATCACTATGTTTATCTTGAGTGTGTCGAAGATTTTTTATTCGGATTTCGGGCTGTTCTATCAGGTACCGAGAAATTCGGGAACGCTTTATGAGGTAACCCAGACGGTGGATACATTCGTTTACAATGCCCTGATGAATCAGAATAATATCGCTATGTCTTCCGCAGCAAGCGTGATGCAGGCGATCATCGGATTTATCCTTGTGGTGGCGGCAAACGCAGTGATCCGTAAGACGAGTGAAGAAAATGCGCTGTTCTGACAGGCAGAAAGGAGAATATAATGTCTGGTTTCAGATCAAGAGAGGATAAAATATTTACAACAGTCGGACATATTGTGATGATCATTCTTTCTGTACTGGCGATTGCGCCGTTCATCCTGCTGGTATCGGGATCGTTCACAGAAAATGACGCAGCAATCCGGTATGGCTATCAGTTCTGGCCGAAAGTTTTCAGCTTGGAAGCGTATGAATATATTGCGGTCCAGTGGCAGCAGATAGGCAGGGCTTACCTGATGACAATCTTTGTCACTGTGATCGGTACGGTACTTGCTCTTCTGATCGTTTCACTGTTGGCATACGGGTTGTCAAAGCGGGATGTTCCGGGAATGAAGATTCTGACTCTTCTGATCGTATTTACTATGCTGTTTAACGGCGGTGTGGTCGCATCCTACATGGTTTATACGAATATTTTCCATATCAAGGATACCATCTGGGCACTGATCTTTCCGAATCTGCTCATGAATGCATTCTCTGTGATTCTGGTAAAAAATTACATGCAGAGCAGTATTCCGGGAGAATTGATGGAAGCGGCAGAGATTGACGGGGCGGGACAGTTCAGCGTACTGTTTAAAATTGTCCTGCCATTGTCCAAACCGATTCTGGCAACTATCGGGCTGCTTGCGGCGGTTGCATACTGGAACGACTGGACAAATGGTCTCTACTATATTACAGATTCAAATCTGTATACGATTCAGCTTTTGCTTAACGAGATGAATAACAATATTCAGTTTCTTACAAGCAGTGCGGCGTCGCTTGCAAGCGGTATAAGCACATCTGATATTCCGAGTGCGTCCATCCGCATGGCGATCGCAGTTGTGGCGATACTGCCGATCATTGTGGCGTATCCGTTCTTCCAGAAATATTTCGCGAAGGGGATCACAATGGGGGCTGTAAAGGGATAAGAGAGGAGAAAGGAATGAAAAGAATTACGGCATTCGTGCGTGGCGCAGCACTTATGCTAGCAGGCACTTTGGGAATGGCAACGGTGACGGCAGATGCACAGGAGTTCTTTGATAAGACAATAGAATATGCCGGGACTTATTTTGTAGATTAGGTGTGGGCAGAAAACGCGGGCGCTTGGCTGAAAGGCTGTTGCGCCCGGTGTTTTCTTATGAGAAATCTTGTGTAAAAACAGGATAATAATCATAAAAACAGAGCGGGACAAGAGCAGGTATTATCCTATAATCAGATCGCAGAAATGAACAATACCCGGAGGTATCCGGAGAAGAAAAATAAAAGGAGAAGAAAAGCGATGAATGAAAAACTACCCTACAGATTTGAAGATGAAAACAGAAGGATCATATTTGACCGTCATGACCTGCCTCAGCCGTGGATCAATTACCTGTCCAACGGCAGGATGCATGCATTTGTATCGCAGGCCGGCGGCGGAATGTGCTGGTGGCGCACGCCCCAGAACTACCGTGTGACCAGATACCGTTTTTACAACATGCCCATTGACAGCCCGGGCTTCTATGTTTATATCCGTATGAAAGACGGCTCTCTCTGGTCGCCGTCTTTCCGCCCCTGTGAGACAAAGGTGGATTCCAGAGAGTCCGCACACTGTCCGGGATATTCCGTATTTACAGCAGAAAAAGATGGACTGAGAGCAACGCTGAAGCTTTTTATGGCGATGGACAGCGACACGCTGTGCTGGGACGTTACTCTGGAGAATGAAAATACGGAAGAGATCGAATGTGATGTGTTTGCATATGTGGAGTTTTCCCAGCTTGATTTTCTCAAAGAAGTAAATCTTGGATACTATCTTAAGTGGAATACGGATGCAAGGTACGATGCGGAACTGGATTCTATCGTGTATCTGTACACATCGTGGATGCAGGTGGACACGGAAAAATCTCCGGTCGTTTATTTCGCATCCGACAGGACGCCGGATTCGTACTGCTGCAACAGGGACTTGTTCTGCGGGAACTATCGGGACGAAAGAAAACCGGCTGGTGCAGAAGCCGGAAAACTGGGAAATGAAAACATGGCAGGCGGGGAACCCTGCGGAGCTCTCCACAGCCATATGGTCATCGGAGGAGAGCAGAACGAGAAAATCCGCTATTATCTGGGAGTAACGCCCGGGGCTCTCACAGATTATAAAAAAGCGCGGAGGGTAACGAAGGAAACCCTGCAGAGCCTGAGGGCTCCCGGCGGCACGGACGCCCAGTTTGAGAAAGTACAGAAATGGTGGAAGGAGCATCTTGATATTTATCAGTGCATTGTGCCGGATGCAGATGTTATGCGTCAGGTCAATACATGGAATCCGGTGCAGAGTGTTGTGACCGCCAGATATTCCCGCTCCATCAGTTCCTCCGCTTCGGGAATCCGGGGCATTGGCTTTAGAGACAGCGCCCAGGATATGCTCGCCCAGGCTTACAGAAAACCGGAGTGGGCAAAAGAAATGCTGTATCTGCTGGCGTCGCAGCAGTTTGAAGACGGACATGTGGTACATACTTTCTGGCCGGAGGAGCACAAATTGCCCCAGGATATCACCCGCTCTGACGACCATATCTGGATGACGTATCTTGCATATGCGATCATTGCAGAAACGGGTGACATATCAGTGCTGGATGAGAAAATCCCATTCCTGGACAAGGATATGCAGACGCCTGTGGCACCCGCGAGTATGTGGGAGCATCTTATGAGGGGGATTGAGTTCACAGAGAATCATCTCGGGGAACATGATCTGCCCCTGATCCTGTTCAGCGACTGGAACGATCATATGGGTCCCTTTGGCAGAAAGGGAAGAGGAGAGTCGGTCTTTGTCTCACAGCAGCATATCTATGCGCTGAGGCAGTTGTCTGAAATGGCAGAACTCAGGGGTGACAGCGGAGCAGTGGAACGGTTTGCAGGACTGATCGCAAAGCAGGAAAAGGCATTAAAGGATTACGCCTGGGACGGCAGGTGGTACTTAAGAGGACTGGATGACGATGCGAACCCGGTTGGTTCGGATTCCCAGGATTATGCGAAGATCTGGGTGAATACCCAGAGCTGGATGATCATTGCCGGCAGCGGGGACAAAGAGAAAAATGTGCAGGCAATGGATTCGGTGAAGGAGCATCTGGATACGGGAATGGGGCTCCTCATCAATACACCGGCATTTCCGACGGACCCGGAGGCAAAGGACCACAAGGCAAACGGACTGCCCGCAGGATATTCGGAAAACGGGGGAATCTTCTGCCAGGCAAACTGCTGGGCGATCATTGCAGAGGCACTTCTCGGAAGAGGAGACATTGCCTGGAAATATTATAAACAGCTGATACCCAATGAGGTGATCAAACGGATCGGACTGGAGGCTTACAGAGGGGAGGCGTACGCATATTCCAGCACGATGCTGGGACCTGACAATGAGCAGTTCGGGCAGGCATGCGTATCCCAGGTGACAGGAACCGCCGCCTGGATGGATGTGGCTGCAACGCAGTACCTTCTTGGAGTCAGACCGGTTCTGAAAGGACTTGTCATCGATCCGAGCATCCCATCAGACTGGAAGGAATTCCGGGTTTCCCGCATTTACCGGGGATGTAAGCTGGATATTCATGCTGTCAACCCGGCTGGAGTTCAGCATGGAGTGAAGGAGATAAGAGTGGACGGTGTACGTCTGGATGAAAATCTGATCACACCGGAACTCGTCGAAGGAAAGACAAGGACAGAGGTGGAAGTGATCCTCGGCTGAACCAGACATCGTTTACGGAAAGAAAACGGAGACAGCAGGGGCAGAGAATTGAGGAGGCAGAAGAATGCTGAAGATATATGACCTGAAAACAGAATATTTAAGAAATCCCCGGGGAATTGATGCGCAGAATCCCAGACTGATGTGGAAACTTGACAGTGATAAAAGGGGTGTAAGTCAGAAAAGCTTCCGGATCATCGTGCGGTCTGGCGGGGGAAAAGAAAATGAGGATGGCGCTTCTGCTGTCTGGGACAGTGGTATTGTAAAGAGCGGGAGCCAGTGTACCCGCTATGAAGGAAGCAGACTGGAGAGCCGTCAGGAACTCCTCTGGAGAGTGGAGTGTACAGTGGCGGATGAAAACGGACAGCAGGAAGACGCTGTCAGTGAGTGGGCATGGTTTGAGATGGGACTGCTGAGCAGGGATGACTGGACGGGAAAATGGATCGAGCCGGAAACCGGAGATCCCCATGACCGGGTTTTTCGGGAGGCACGGAAGCCCTCGCCTTATCTGCGGAAGACATTTTTTGTGGAGAGAGGCCTGAAAAAAGCAAGGATCTATCAGACTGCCCACGGGCTTTATCATTTCTGGATCAACGGAAATTCCGGTACAGAAGACTGCTTTAAGCCGGGACTTACCAGTTATTATTACCGGATCCAGTATCAGGTTTACGACATTACGGCAATTCTGAGGGAAGGGGAGAATGTCTGGGCGGTGATGCTGGGAGACGGATGGTGGCGCGGTGTGACCGGGGGAACGGTAAAGAATAATTTCGGCCCGAAGCTCCACTTCCTTGGACAGATTGAACTGGAATACGAGGACGGCAGGAGAGTGGTGATCGGAACCGATGAATCGTTCCGCTGCAGTACCGGAGGCATGCTTGCGTCCGATATGCAGATGGGGGATATCTATGATGCGGCAAAGGAGCCGGACGGATGGAAAATGTCCGGATTCGATGACGGTCTGTGGGAATGCGTCCACCTTGCGGATGGTGCAGAAAATTACGGACTGGACGCGCAGCTGATCGCCTCCCGGAGTGTGCCGGTGCGGGAGAAAGAGCATTTCTCCCCGAGGGAGTTCCGGGATGCAGAGGGCAGAAGAGTGCTGGATTTCGGGCAGAATATAGCCGGATATGTGAAAATGCGCGTCCGCGGATGTGCGCCCGGACAGGAGATCACCCTGACCCATGGGGAGGATATAAAGGACGGGAAGTTTTCCACCGGCAATATCAGTGACACGCCCCTTCCTCTGGATCGTTTTCAGCAGGTTGTCTACCGCTGCAGCGGAAAAGAGGAAGAAGAATACTGTCCTCTGTTCTCCATCTTTGGCTTCCGGTATGTGCTTCTGGAAGGATATGAGGGAGAGATCCGGGATGGGGACTTTACTGCTGCGGCAGTATATTCGGATATGGAGGAAACAGGGGACTTTACCTGTACGAATCCGCTGATCAACCGTCTGGTGAAGAACGCCAGATGGAGCCAGAAGGGAAACTTTATGGATGTGGCGGTGGACTGCCCTACCCGGGAGCGAAACGCATGGACCGGCGACGCGCAGATCTACACAAAGACTGCGGCGTGGTTTATGGACGTGTATCCTTTCTATGAGAAATGGATGCAGGATCAGGCGGTCGAACAGTATGAGAGCGGAAAGGTCGGAATCACCTTCCCTTCCACGAGCAGTGTCCACGATCCGGAGGAACTGGCATATATGAAGGAGAAGAACTCTCTTTCTGCGCTGGCAGGTCCTTCCGGAAACGGGAGCATAGGCGAGGATTGTGCGGGATGGGGAGATTCGGCGGCGTGGATCCCGGAGATGATCTGGCAGTGTTATGGCGACCGGCAGATCCTGGACAATCAGTATGAGACGGCAAAGCGGTGGGTGGATTATATGCTCTCCTGCGCGAAAGACCGTAACCCGCTCTATGAGGATCAGCCCCAGTACCATACCCGGGATGAAAACGGCGAATTGGATGCGGACTACATTTATGACACAAAGATGCATTACGGCGAGTGGCAGGAGCCGATACGGAAAACAGAAGCTTCTGCAGAGACAGCACAGAAAGATGCAGGAAAAGACGGACAGGGAGAAAGCGGGAAGCCTGACAGGACGAAAGAGGAGATTCTGGGTGAGATCTTTGCCCGGTGGATCCGGGAGGGAAAGCCCCTGGTCGCCACGGCGTATATGTGCCGTTCCGCACAAAATGTGGCGGATATGGCAAAGGTGCTCGGAAGGACCGAAGATGCAGAGAAATACCAGACTTTGGCTGATAAGATCCGCACCGTCTACGACCGCTATTTCATCAGTGAGGACGGCGTCATCGAACCGGGACACCAGGCAGCCTATGTGCGTGCGCTTGCTTTTGACCTGGTAAGCGAGAAGAAACGTCCGGCAGTTGTGCGGCAGCTGATCCTCGAGATTGAGAAGAATGACTACTGCCTGAATACGGGATTCCTGTCTACCCCCTTCCTGCTTCCGGTACTCGTGGAGGAAGGATATGCGGATCTGGCATACCGGATCCTGGAACAGAGAAAGTCTCCGTCCTGGCTCCACGCTGTGGAACTGGGCGCAACAACGATCCTGGAGAGTTGGGACGGGATGGATGCCCACAGGGCTTCCTTCAATCACTACAGCTTTGGTGCTGTCTGCGATTTCCTGTTTTCGTATACTGCAGGAATCCGTGTGGAGGCAGATCATCCCGGATACAGGGAATTTACGCTCTGTCCGGTGATAGGGGGAACGCTGACCGGAGCGTCGGCATTCTATGAGAGCCGTTACGGGACGATCCGGTCAGAGTGGAAATTGGATACAGACCGGGGAATATGGGAATATGACTGTTCGGTTCCGGTCAATACCACAGCAAGAGTTATCCTTCCGGACCGGAGAAAACTGACTGTGGGGAGCGGGACATGGCATTTTTCGGGGGAGTCTCCTGTGGCGGAGACGACCGAAGGCAAGGTGAGAGGATGCATCAGAGACGGAAAATCTGTGTTCCGGGGCATTCCATATGGAGACCGATGTGACGGAGAGTTCCGTTTTATGGAACCGCGTCCGGCTGAGAAGCACGAAGGGATCCTTGACTGTACCGGATCTGCGCCGGTGACCATGCAGAACCAACTGTCTCTGGAGACGATGCCGGAGGCGATCCGTCCGATGGTGAAGGAGAGTGCAGATATATTTACCGGAGGAAAGGACTGTACGGAATTTGCCGGGAAACCGGGGGAAAACTGCCTTGTTCTGAATATTGTCACACCCGGGACAGATACGGCGCAGCGTCCCGTCATGGTGTATATCCACGGCGGCGGATATATGAGCGGTTCGGGAAATGTGACTGCGGAGATCTCAGACAGGCTCATCGACGAGGAGGATATTGTCCTGGTTACGGTCAACCACCGGCTGAACATATTTGGCGGGATGTATCTGGGACACTTTGACAGAAAATATGAGTCGTCCGGTCTGAACAGCCAGCTGGATCTGATCCTGGCGTTAAAATGGCTGAAGAAAAATATCCGTGTATTCGGCGGTGATCCGAAGAACATCACTCTAATGGGAGAGTCCGGCGGGGGTATCAAGATCGAGCATCTGATGGCCATGCCGGAAGCAGAAGGGCTGTTCGAAAAGGCGGTTATCATCAGCGGTTCCATTCCGGTCGGCGCCAAGACGAAGAAAGAGGGAGAGGAAGAGACGGTGGAGGTGATGAAGCGCCTTAATATCTCACAGGACAAATGGAGAGAGCTTCTTACCATGGACGCCGGCAGGCTGTTTGCGGGATGCGCGGGCATGGAGCTGATCCGGGAAGACAGGACGCCCTTTATGCCTGTGGCTGACGGGGTGCATCTTATGCCGAATGAGGACGGTGGATATCATGTTTATAAATGTTCCCGGAAAGTACCGGTGATCGTCGGAGCGTCCGAGGAGGAAATCGCCTCGAATGTAGTAAAAAATCCCTCCATGACCTGGGATGATGTGCGCAGCGGGCTTCTGAAACAGGAATTTTCCATTCATCAGACGCTCCCGGGTGTGGCAGAGGAGAACGTGGACGGACTGATCCGGGTGTTCCGGGATAGCTGCGGGGATACTAAACAGCCCTGGCAGATCTATGTTCAGATGATATCCATGTGTCATTTTCTGGGAGATGGAGCATACCGGTTCGCGCAGAAGCGGGCGGAGATGGAGCGGGATATTCCCGGAACCGCCCCGGTGTGGCTCTACAGTGTGGGGTATGACACTCCCCAGCCGTTACTCGGCGGTCTGCGCTGTGCATGGCACACGGCGGAGCTTCCTCTTGCGTGCCGGGCAGTATACTATCCGGAGCAGGAGAAACTTTCGAAGATCATCGCCCATGCATTTGCATCCTTTGCCAGGACGGGAAGACCGGAGGTCGGACAGGCAGACGGAGGAGAGTGGGAACCATTTACTGCAGAAAGGAAGATGACAATGATGTTTGATGAGACATGCGAGTGCAGGCAGGATCCGTATAAAGAGATTCATGAAGCGGTAGATATCATGCTCAATAAAGAAGGCAGTCCGGAAGGAGAACGAAACCGGAAACCACTTCAGTCAGACCTCAAATGCCTGCCAATACAGAAAATGGTATTTAAGAGCGTGCACCATGGCGTGCCGGTAAATTCCTTCGAGCCGAGAAATGAGCCGGGAGAGCACGTAAGAGAGGACGGGATCGTCTATGTGAATGATATCTGCTACGGCGAAAAATATCCCAACAGTTACCTGGACATCTGGTATCCGGATGCAGACCGGAGCGCAAAACGTCCCACGGTGATCTATATTCACGGAGGCGGATTTATCTTCGGGGACAAGGTATCCGGAGATCCCATGGCTGCAGGAAAAGATGGAGGCGCAGATTTCTTTGCGGAGATCGCACGGCACGGATACAATGTGATCAGCCCCAACTATGCCCTGGCGCCGGATTACCGTTTCCCGGTGCAGCTGGAGCAGGTGGATGAGATGCTCCGCTTCCTGACCGATAATCAGGAGAGATACGGTCTGGATATGGAGCATGTGTTCCTGGGCGGAGGCAGTGCCGGAGCGGATCTGACGGAACTCTACGGACTTCTTCTGGTGAACCCGGAATATGCTGAGAAGATCGGAGTGCGCCCCACAATCCGGATGGAGCAGATCATAGGACTTCTGATCGATGAGGCGGCGCTGTCGGTGAGAAATTTTGAGAAGAACATGAACGCCATGCTCGGCTGCTGGATGGGGACGGACGAGCCGTCAAAAGACGGGAAAATAGCCGAAGTTATGGACGCTTCCAGGTGGATTGGAAGCAGGTATATCCCTTCCTTTATCATCAGCAGCAACAAGGATATCTTTTTCAAGGATTCCGCGGACGACCTTGCGGCAGTCCTGGAGAAAAACGGCATTCCTTATGAATATTTTTACCGGGGACCGGAGTGCGGTGTGCTGGATCATGGATTTATGCAGCTTTACGGGACGAACCCTTATGCAAAGGAATGCTTTGAGCGGATGCTTGCATTTATGAAGCTGTATATTTGAGGCAAAATAAGGATAAAAAAGACAAGATCATATTATTTCTGCGCGCTGTCCTTTGATACAATACTTCCAACAACAGAAAGACCGAAGCAGTTTTTCTACAGTATGCAAATGTTTCATGTTTTTTATGTTTGGAGGAAGTAAGATGCAGAGTTTAGCGACAAAACACAATGACCCGGAGGCAAAGCTGGGCTGGGGAGAAAGACTCGGATACGGCTCCGGGCAGTTGGGAATGAATGCGATCAATGCGGTGCTCGGTTCATTCCTGACAATCTATTTTACAAATGCGGCGCTGCTCGATGCGGGAATTATTGCGTCGATCATCGCGGTTTCAAAGGTATTTGACGGTATATCGGATCTGATCATGGGGAATATTGTGGACCGCACGAAGTCCCGGTTCGGAAAAGCCCGGGTGTGGATGATGCGGATGTGTATTCCCTTTGCAGTGACCACGGTGCTGTTATTCTCTGTTCCGTCCAACTGGCCGGATATGGCGAAATACGTCTATGTATTTATCCTGTATAACCTGGTAAATGCGGTCTGTTACACGGCGATGCTGGTTCCGTATTACTCCATGATCTCTCTGATGACGAAAAATGCCTATGAGAGGGGAATGCTCGGCAATGTGCAGCAGATTTTCCAGACGCTGGCCAACGTTGTCATCAATTCCGTATTCATCGCCATGCTGACGGCATTTACCGATAATGCGGAAAATATTTACACGCAGGGAGCCTTTACAGTTACAATGATTATCGTGTCGGCGGCCATGGTAGTGCTGTCCCTGATCTGCTTCTTTACCACGAAAGAGCGGGTAAAGGACGAGACTCCGACAGAAGCGGCGGAGGAGAATGCGCAGGATGGTTCCGGGGAGAAAAACAGCAGCCGTGACGGGAAAAAAGGAAACGGCAGTCAGGCGGGAAGCGCTGCGTCCAATCCCATTGCAGCCTTTAAGGCGCTGATTACAAACCGGTACTGGGTGGTGATGTTTTTTGCCATGTTCGTGATCTTCTTTGTGATCATCATGTACTCCGTGGGAAATGTCTACTACTGCCAGTATGTGTACGGCGACATGAGCAGGTATTCCTGGATGTCCAACGCGATTTCGGTGGCGCAGTTTGCCATCATGTTCGTGACTCCGTTCTTTATGAAGAAGTTCGGCAAGGCCAGTATTTACAAAGCAGGGATTGCCCTGATGACGCTCGGATTCCTGGGATTCGGACTTTTTGCCGACAGTCTGCCGACGATCATCTTCTTCAATGTGCTGAAAGGTCTGGGGCTTGGAATGAGCGGAGGTATGGCGATGGGAATGGTAGCAGATACGATTACATACAGCCGGTTGAAGAGTGGGATCGACCCGGTAGGAATGGGAAATGCAGCTATGTCAGCCTCCCAGAAGCTTGGTCTGGGACTTGGAACGGCAGTGCTTGGCTGGGTGATGGATGCTGCGGGATTTGATGCTGCCCTGGATACGCAGGGGATCGCGCAGCCGGCATCTGTAGTTACGGCGATCCAGTTCCTGTACAACTGGCTCCCGGTTATCATGTGTGCGATCGTGCTCGTGGCACTGCTCTTCCTGTATGATATCGAGAAGAAACTGCCGGAGATGGAGAAAGAGGGAAAATAGAATATTTATTTTAGAACATACTACAGGGAACAGCAGAAATAAATAATAAATATAAGAAAATACGGCGGAAGAAGGTTAAAGCTGATTTTGGCGCAGATCTTCTTCCGCCTTTTTGCAGTCTTAGCGGGAAGTCGGACGGCATAAGCAGATTATTAAAAACAGGATAAAAATATTAATAACCGGATATATGGAACTGTTCTTTTTTTATATAATTAAAGTCGAGATGAAAGAGAAGGCGGTGCGGAAAGAACTGCGGGGCAAGGAGATGCAGTAAGGCAGGAATACCCGGACAGAAATGGAGGAGAAAATCATGAAGAAAAAAAGGATACACCAGGGCTGGACGTTCTGGAAGGAAGGGCATCAGTCGGAGAAGATGGAGATCGAACTTCCTCATGACGCTATGATCATGGAGGAACGTGTGCCTGATCTTGAGAACGGAAGCGGATCGGGATATTATCCCGGCGGAAAATATTATTACGAGAAGCGTTTTTTCGGGAAAGAAGAGTACAGGGACCAGGCAGTGATCCTGGAATTTGAAGGAGTCTACATGAATTCCACGGTATCCTTAAACGGGGAGAAACTGGGAGGATGGATCTACGGATATACCAACTTTTTTGTGGACCTGACCGGGAAGATCCGTACCGGTGAGGATAATGTGCTCCTGGTGGAAGCGGATAATTCAAAGACGCCGAACTCCCGGTGGTATTCGGGAAGCGGGATTTACCGTCCGGTGAACCTGTGGACGGGAGGAAAACTGCACATTGATCCCCAGGGACTTCGGGTAAAGACGATTTCCTGCGATCCGACAGTCGTCGAGATCACGGCAGAATATGCAGGCTGTGCCGCCGCAGAAATCGAAGCGGCAGGGGAAAGCAGCGCAGATGCCGAAGCGCCAGGAGACAGCAATGCAGGCAAAGGAGCGGATAAAATCACGGTCCAGTATACCGTCTATGACGGGGAAAAGGAAGTCGCTTCCGCGGAAGGGAGAACGGTCCGCATCCCCATTCCTGAGGCGAAGCTGTGGAGCGCGGAAGCGCCATATCTCTACCGGGTAAAGGCAGTGCTTAAAAAGAATGGAAAGGCTGTGGATGAAGCAGAAGAGCGTTTCGGCGTGCGGACACTTTCCTGGAGCGTACAGGATGGACTGCAGGTCAACGGCAGGACTGTTAAGCTCAAAGGAGGCTGCATCCACCACGACAACGGCATTCTGGGAGCATGTACTTTCGACCAGGCAGAGTACCGGAAAATAAAGAAACTCAAAGAGTTCGGATTCAACGCGGTCCGCTATTCCCACTATCCGGCGGGGAAGAATCTGCTGGATGTATGTGACGAGCTTGGGATGTATGTGATGGATGAGTCCTTCGACCAGTGGAGGGTACCAAATACAAAGTACGACTATTCCATCTATTTTGACCGGGAATGTGAAAAAGATATCCGTGCTCTGGCGAGGAAGGATTATAACCATCCGTCTGTCATCCTCTACTGTATTGGAAATGAGATCGCAGATACCGGACGGTCCTATGCGCCGGAGATCGCACGCCGCCTCTGCAGTATCCTGCGGGAAGAAGACGGTACGCGCCCGGTTACGATCGCCAATAATGCTCCCATGAGCATGGTGTCGTTTCTGATGGAAGATCTGGAGAAAGAAAGAGGCGCCGAGATGGGAAGCCTGGAGATCAATGAGCTGATCACGGCCCATCCGGAAGTCGCAGATGCCTTCAAGGCGGGCGCTTTCGGTGCGGAGAAACTGGAAGAGATGGTGGGAAAAGTGTTTGATGAACTTGATATTGCAGGACACAACTACGGCCACTCTTTCTATGAGGGAATCCACAGGATCCGCCCGGACCGGCTCCTTTTAAGTGCGGAGACATTCCCCCAGAGAATGGCAGGCAACTGGCGTGCTGTAGAGGAGAACAGCTGGGTGATCGGAGATTTCCACTGGACTGCCTGGGACTATCTGGGAGAGACAGGCGTGGGACTCCCGGTATACGGCACGAAAGAAGCCCCATTTGCCAAACCCTATCCGTGCCTGACTGCAGCATGCGGTTCCTTTGACTTAAACGGGAATCCGGAAGCGGCTGCGTATTACTGTGCTGCCCTCTGGGGAACACTCAAGGATCCTTATATCGGCGTGCGCCCGGTGAATCACAGCGGGGAAGAATATACGGTAGGTGGATGGAGGCTGACAGACGCCGACGCCTGCTGGACATGGAATGGATGCGAAGGAAGGACCGCCCGGATCATAGTCTACAGCCCGGGGAAACGAGTGGAGCTTTACCAGGACAGCGTCCTGGCAGGAAGCCGGGAACTCAAAGACTGCATGGCAGAGTTTGAGCTTACATATCGTCCGGGTATCCTGGAGGCGGTAAGCTTTGATGAGAACGGCAGGGAGATCGGAAGAAGGAGCCTGAAAACTGCCGGTGAGGCGGTCCGTCTGTGCGTACAGCCGGAGGAGAAAGAGGTAGAAGCAGACACAGAGAGGCTCGTATTTGTTCCGGTGCGCCTGACGGACGCAGAGGGAACGCTCTGCCGGACTGAGGACAGAAAGATCACCGTGACAGTGGAGGGCGAAGGAAAGCTTCTGGCGCTTGGAAGCGCCCGCCCGGAGACGGAAGAAAAATTCTCCGACGGAAGTTATACATCCTGGCACGGCGAGGTGCTTGCGGCAGTGCGCTGTACCGGAAGAAAAGGAGAGATAAAGGTGACTGCTTCCGCACCGGGATGCGAAACGGCAGGCGCGAAGATCATGGCGGTGTAGGTAAATCAGCAGAAGGCGCTATGAAATTCTATTTTAAGAGATGCACTTTCAGGAAAAGATAATTCCTGAAAAGCTGCATCTCTAATGTTTTTTATTTCGGACACTTTTTTTGGTATGACTGTGAGATTAAATTCGGTAAAACAGAACAAAGATGTGAAAAACAGGATATACAGCCTTTTCCCATTTCCTTACTATATTAATAGAAAAAAGAAGAACATTTCTGCACAGCTGCGGGAATAAGTACATCTGTATTTAACGGAAGGAGGACGAAAAAAATGGAGAAATCAGAAGAAAAGCAGACCAGACGGAAAGAAAACAGTCAGGAAAACAGGATATATATCTGGGGGAAAAATATCCCCGGCAACAGCAGCAGAAAAAAGGCTTCCGTTATGGAGATAAAAAGCGGAAAGGGAAATGCCATGTTGGACAGTGTGCGGTGGATCCTTGCGCTGAGAGGCGGAAAGTACCGGGATAAAAAGAAAACGATTGATACATATACTGCCCGGCAGGTACCGGCTGCTGATCCCGATTTCCATGAGACATTTGAAGATACGCCGTATCTGATCCCTTATATTGCAGAGGGAAGCAGGCAGGCTGTGATCGTCGTTCCCGGAGGAGGATACTGCATGAAATCCATGGAAAACGAAGGAACCCAGATCGCGGAGAGACTGCAGAAGAGCGGTGTGACTGCTTTTGTGCTCTGGTATCGTACAAATCCTTATTACCAGCCTCTCCCTCTGATGGATATGCAGCGGGCAGTGCGATATGTACGCTGCAATGCCTCCCGGTACGGGTATGACAGAGATAAGATCGGAGCTGTCGGATTCAGTGCCGGAGGGGCACAGGTTGGAATGTTCCTCAATATCTGGCAGGGCAGACCGGCTGAGTGGGAAGGATATGAGCAGGACCGGACAGATCTGGAAGATGACAGTCTTAACTTCGCGGGACTGGTCTATCCGGCGCTGAGCTACCGGTATAATGCAGGAATGCTTTTCGCTTCGTTCCCGGCAGAAGAGGTAAGGAACCAGGCGAAAAGAGAGGAAATTCTGGAGACATATGACGCGGTGAAGCATATGAACAGCAGAGGAATCCCGCAGTTTATCAGCTACGGGACAAAGGACGATATGGTCAGTATCGCGCAGATCCGGGAGTATGAAGAACTGCTTAAAAGCTCCGGCACCGAATATGAAGAGGCAGTGGTGGAAGGGGCCGGCCACGGATACGGCGCATGTGTCAATGGGGATGAGATCACGCAGGCGCTGGGAGAAAAAGAGGAGAAGGGGTACGGCTGCTGGCTGGAACGGTTTACGGAGTGGGTCAGGCATTGCAACGCATAAGTTTAAGTGAGGAGAAAACACGTGAAAAAAGTATTGAAAATTATCGCTCTGATCGTGCTGGTCATATTGTGCATAATTATACTGCTCGTTTACTTGAGCAGGCGTCCGGCTGCCCCTGCTGATTATCAGGAAAAGGTTCAAACCGGCGGCAGGATAGAAGAAACATATATGGCGAACGGGACTTATGAAGTCTCTGTCTATGAAGAAGCTGTTTTGCAGGGGTTTGGAAAATACATTCTCTATTATCCGAGTGAACTGACAGAAAAGACAGATACATACCCTGTAATCATCATGTGTAATGGAAGCGGTACGCCTCTGTCTAAATATCCTGCGGTAGCAAAGCACTTTGCTTCCTGGGGATTCCTCGTTATCGGCACGGAAGAAAAGTACGATTGGAATGGCTTTTCAGCCGAAATGTGTATCCGTTATCTGGAACTGTTAAGCGAAAATGAAACGCTTGGCGATGGTGACAACGAAAAAGAGAATATATTTTTTCGTAAAATCGACCTTGAAAATGTGGGTATTGTCGGGCATTCCCAGGGTGGTGTCGGCGTGATCAACGCGGTGACTGCACAGCAGCACAGTGATATCTTCAAGACAGCAGTCTCTCTTTCACCGACTAACAAAGAACTGGCACATGACCTGCTCTGGGACTACGATGCAGCACAGATTGATATCCCTGTTCTGCTGATCGCAGGAGCCGGCGGCGGTGACGACTGGGTTGTGACGGGCGAACAGCTTGAAGAAATATATGATGATATTCCTTCCGATAAAGTTATGCTTCGCAGAAAAGACACGGTCCACAATGAGGTACTTTACTCTGCGAATGGCTATGTGACTGCATGGTTTATGTGGCAGCTGCAGGGGGATGAAGAAGCCGGGAACGCCTTTGCGGGCGACAATGCCGAGATTATGAGAAATGAACTGTATCAGGATCAGAAAAGAAGTATCAGAGAACAGGTTCCGCAATAGGAGGATGACGCAATAGGAGGACGAAATGGAACTGACGGTTAAGAATAATTTTCCGACAAAAAAATATGAGAAAAAATGGCAGTTCTGCGTGGGAAGCTGTCACGCCGCGACGCTGTTCAGGGCGGATGCGGTAAAGATGTTAAAAAGAGTACATGATGAACTGGGGATCAGACGGGTGCGCTTCCACGGGACATTCAATGACGATATGGGGACTCTCTGTAATTTCCCCATGGTATTCGGCATCCCGGTGGGGGATCATATCGTGGAGACGAATTTCTACAAGGTGGGACTGGTCTACGACAATCTGCTTTCGGTGGGACTGAAGCCATTTATTGAACTTTCCTTTATGCCGGAGCTTCTGGCGGAGGATCCCACCCATGGATTCGCATATGGAAGCATCCGTTCCCTGCCGAAAGACATGGAAAAGTGGTGTGACTATATCCGGGATTTCCTGAAATATCTCTTCCACCGCTATGGCGAAGAGGAGGTATGTACATGGTACTTTGAAGTGTGGAACGAACCGGATCTGGCAAAGACATTTTTTAAGGGGAGTCAGTCCGGGTATATGGATTTCTATGCCCGGACCGCGCGGACGATCAAGGAATTCTGTCCGCGCCTGCAGGTGGGTGGACCGGCGTCCAGCGCAAGCCGCTGGATCCCGGAGTTCGTTTCTTACTGCCGCGAAAATGACGTCCCGGTAGACTTTATCTCCACACACCAGTATCTGGGAGAGCCATTTCTGGGCGTGACAGAGGAGGAAGCGGAGAAAACATACGAGGAGATCGTGGCGGAACAGGAGAAGGAAGAAGAGGAACAGAAGAAACGCACAGAGATGATCGGGGCAGCGCTCGCTGCGCTTCCCGGGGATACGCCGATCTTAAAAGCGCTGAAAATGGTGTTCGGCGGCGGAAATCCAGAGTACGACGGAACAGACCGGGACGGTCTGGACAGAGACCTGCTTGCGAAAAATGCGGCGATCGTCAGAGAGCAGGCGGACGGGCTTCCGCTCTTCTACACCGAGTGGAACTTAAGCGCTTCGTTTGGCGCCAGAGGGCAGGATATGCGTAAGGTGGCGGCATATGACGTCCGCACTTCCCTCGCCATAGAAGATCTGGTGGAGGGGGACAGCATCTGGTGTTACTCCGACATCTTCGAAGAACTGCACCAGTTCAAGGAGCCATTCCACGGCGGTTATGGGATGATGACATTCCATGGCATTCCGAAGCCTGTGTTCTACGGGATGAGGATGCTGGCGCAGGCGGAGGAAAACAGAATCCTTCTGGATGAATCGCAGTTTACAGAGGTGGAAGCGGCAGCATTTGAAGGAGAGAAGGAGAAACAGATCCTCCTGTTCCGCCAGAATACGAAGCAGTTTAACGCTTTGCCGGAAAAAACGGTGATCCATGTAGAACTTGAAAACGCTCCGAAACGGGCTTATATGCAGCGAATCGATGAAGTCCACTGCAATCCCAGAAAAGTCTGGGAGGAGATGGGAGAGCCGTATGATCTGACTCCCGCGGAAGTGACGGCGATCATGGAAGCGTCTGCAATGCGGGACGAAGAACTTGATTATACATACCGGGACGGAGTCCTTACGGCGGAAGTGGAACTGGGAATCAATGATATCTATTTTATCCGGATAGAAAAGAACACGGAGGAATGAAAAAAGGAGAAGAAAATGGAAAACTACGAGAAAGAACACCTGGAACTGGTAAGAAAAATGACGCCGGAGTGCATGGTACTGATGAAATCAGACGGGGCATTTCCGTTGGAAGGCCCCGTAAAGATCGCTCTCTATGGAAGCGGCGCCCGCCGTACGGTGAAGGGAGGGGGCGGCTCCGGCGATGTGAATGTCCGCAGCTTTACGACCGTGGAGCAGGGGCTTGAGAACGCGGGATTCACCGTTACGACAAAGGCGTGGCTGAACGGATACGAAGAAGAGCGCAGGAAGGCGAAGAAGGAATTCCGGGCAAAGATGAAGGAGAAGATCGCCGAAGACGGTATCGACCGGCTGATGGAGAATCTGACGATCGTGATGCCGGAACCGGATTATGAACTGCCTCTTGACGGGGAGGGAGAGACTGCCGTCTATGTCCTGGCGAGATTCTGCTCCGAGGGGGCGGACCGTCTGGAGACCGAAGGGGATCTGTTCCTGAGCAGGACAGAGATCCGGGATATTCTGGCGCTTCAGGAAAAATACAGAAAATTTCTGCTCGTGCTGAATACAGCGTGTATGGTGGATCTCTCCCCCGTGGCGGAGCAGGTGGGGAATATTCTCCTTCTCTCTCAGCCGGGAATGGCGGTGGGGGATGCCTTCGCCGACGTGCTCCTGGGAAGGACATATCCTTCCGGAAAACTTGCCGCCACATGGACTGCCTGGGATGACTTCTGCAAAGAGGGAGAATTCGGAGGCAGGGATGATGTCCGCTACCGGGAAGGAATCTATGTGGGTTACCGTTGGTTCGACACTGCGGAGAAGAAGCCTCTCTTTCCGTTCGGACACGGACTTTCTTATACGGAGTTTGTCCTGAATCCGGGGGCGGTAAAAGCACAGGGCACGGAAGTGAGGATCCCGGTCTCTGTGAAAAATACAGGAAGCCGTCCGGGAAAGGAAGTGGTACAGGCGTATGTGTCTGTTCCATCCGTAAAGCTGGATCAGCCATACCAGACGCTCGCTGCATTTGCCAAAACGAAGGAACTCCTTCCGGGTGAGGAGACGCAGGCAGAGCTGTCATTTCATATGGAAGATCTCGCATCTTATGATGCAGAGAGTGTAAGCCGGATTCTGGAAGCGGGAAGTTACCTTGTCCGTGTGGGAAACAGCAGCCGGAATACGTGCCCGGTATGTTCCCTGAATCTGGAACGTGAAGTGACTGTAGAACAGGTGCACAGTCTGGAAGGAAAGACTGATTTTACCGACTGGAAACCGGAGAAGGCCGGAGCCGGGCAGGATGGCGGAGCCGTATGGAACAGCGGAAACGGGCAGGACTACGGAACCGGACGGGACAGCGGAGCGGGGCAGACAGATCTGCCCGTGATCCGGATACCGGCTGATGCCTTCCGTCCGGCAGTGCATCGCAGACCGCAGACGGATGCGGAAGCTCTTGCACTTGCGGAGACACTGACAGATGAAGAACTGGCATATCTGTGCACCGGTGATTTTGTGGATGAGGGAAGCAGAAGTATCATCGGAAACGCAGCAATCACTGTGGCAGGCGCAGCAGGAGAGACAACTCCGCGCTTCCGGAAATATGGGGTGGAAAACCTGGTCCTGGCGGACGGTCCGGCAGGACTGCGCATCAGCAGGGAATACGGCGTGGATGAGAACGGCGTGTTCGAGATTAAGCCGGAGCAGGAAGACAATCCTGCGGAATTAATCCCGGAGGATATGATGCAGGCGGTCTTTGCTGCATTTCCGTCCGCTCAGCCGCAGGAACGGCATGGTGAGAAGCATGAGCAGAACTGTACTGCGATCCCGGTGGCAGCAGCCCTGGCGCAGAGCTTTAATCCGGATCTGGCAGAGCAGTGCGGAGAGATCGTGGCAGATGAGATGAAACGTTTCGGCGTGCAGATCTGGCTTGCCCCGTCCATGAATATCCAGAGGACCCCCCTGTGCGGGCGCAATTTTGAATATTATTCTGAGGACCCGCTTGTCAGCGGAAAGATGGCGGCTGCTGTTACCAGAGGAGTGCAGAAGACGCCGGGACTCAGCGTCACTGTGAAGCATTTCATCTGCAATAATCAGGAGACGAACCGTTTCCGCTCCAACAGCATGGTAAATGTTAGGGCGTTGCGCGATATCTATGCAAGAGGATTTGAGATTGCCGTGAAGGAGGCACAGCCCCATGCGGTTATGACTTCCTATAACCTGGTAAACGGCGTGCACACGTCCGAGCAGTATTCTCTTCTCGAAGAGATGCTCCGGGAGGAGTGGGGATTCGAAGGGATCGCCATGTCCGACTGGCTGGGAGGAGAGCCAAGCGCGTCAGACAGGACGAATAAATACCGGAAGTTCGCATCTGCCCAGAGCATTGCTGCCGGACTGGACATCCTGATGCCGGGAGGAAAAGGGCATTATGAGAATCTGCTGCAGGCACGGAAAAATGCAGATGAAAATGAAGTTGAGACTGCGCGTCTCACCCGGGAGCAGCTCGTCCGCGCCGCAGCACGGATGATTGCGTTCGCGTGGAAACTAAAAGGGAAAGACGGTGCGGACATGAAGTGAAAATTCAGGAAAAAGAAAGGAATGGTGATTGTCATGCAGAAAGAAATCAGACTGGAACCCTGGGAGATGCTGCCGCCGGACAGTGAAAAATGGTTTGCACTTCTTGAGAAAGCATCTTATCCGGTACTGGAAGAAGATGAGACTCCGGAGACAGGGAAATTTTACCGGCTATATCCGGACGGATGTTTTGGCGGGAATCGGACGCGTTACCACGGCTCGCTGAGGATTGGAAAACATCCGGAAAAACTGGTGGTGTTTTTTAACGGAGGGGGAGTCATGTATGATGAGTATAGCGCCGCCCGCCCGGGAAATTGGTTTACTACCCATTTTAAAGAAACTTATTATTTCAATGATCCGGAGTGGATGGGCGACATTGCCGCTCGGGAGGGAATCTGCTCATCCCGTGAGGACAATCCGTTCGCAGAATGGTCCATGATCCAGCTGCCGTATTCAAGCGGAGACTTCCATTGCGGAAATGGATGGTACCCGTACCATGCACTGGACGGTACTCCGAGACTTATGGGATGCCATGGGTATAAGAATGCTCTGGCAGTGATCGATATGGCAAAGAAATGGATCGGCACGCCGAAAAAACTGCTGATCGCAGGCGTAAGCGCGGGCGGATTTGGTGCGGCGCTGCTTGCCGATGATGTGATCGGTAAGTTCCCCGGATGTGAAGATATTACGGTAGCTGTGGACAGCTCGCTCCTGATCAGGGAAGACTGGCAGCGCATCGCGCGGGAAGTGTGGCACAGCCCGGAGCATATCTGGAAGCGGCTGACCGGGGACAATATTACGCTGGATTCCCTGACAGCGCTTTACGGCAAATATGGGGAAAGCATCCGCTATCTGTTTATCAGTTCTGTGAGAGACGCTCTACTTGTCGAGGCACAGAACGGACTGGACGGGAAAAAGCTGACCTTTGACAAAGCGGCGGGAATACGATACCGGGAGACGTTGAAAAAGATGTGTGCCGACATGGAGGAGAGGATACCGAAATGCGGATTTTATATTTTTGAAGGGCCGATGGACCAGCAGGGATTCGATGATGCGGAGCTGACCAAACACTGTGTCCTTGACTGTGCGTGGATGTTCGATCACAGAGAAGACGGTATGACGCCCTGCCAGTGGCTTACAGATGCGGTAAACGGGATGGTCATGCGCGTCGGCATGGAGTATCTGAAATAGCCCGGTGACGGATTCGGATCATACAGGTGAAGGAATACTATATGGAAGGAGAAGAAAAACGATGACAAAACTGACAGATGAATCGTCCATCCCTGCGCTGCTGCGGGAGATGACGGTGGAAGAAAAGATCGACCTGCTGATCGGAAGAAGTTCATTTTCCACAGCAGAAATGCCGAAATACGGAATCCCGTCACTGATCTATCTGGACGGTGCGACGGGCGTAAATATGCTCCAGTACGTGTGCGAACTTCTGGCAGAGGAGATCCGCAGGGAGAAAAAAGAGAAGAAAAATGAGGGACAGCCGGATGACGGACCGGCTGATACCGGCGTGGAGTCCAGCAACGAGAGCGGAGCCGGAGCTATGGCATTCGTTAAATATATCGTGAGCGACACACCTCTTCCGGAGACATTGCCGGAGCGGTTCCGGGAGTTGGTGTTAAAGCTGCGTCCCGCCGTGCGGGCTCTCCGCCCGGAAGGAGAGGAGCCGGGATGTTTCCCGCCGGGAATGCTCCTTGGCGCAGCATGGGATCCGGATGTGGTGTACCAGGTCGGGGAAGCGGTGGCAAGGGAAGCCATGGCATACAAGATCGACGTGCTCCTGGGCACCCCGAATACGAATATCCAGAGAGACCCGAAGAACGGGCGTGTGTTCGAGTCATTTTCAGAAGACCCGTATTTAAGCAGAAGGATGGCTCCTGCATTTTCCAGAGGCGTGCAGGATCAGGGAATGATCGCGGATGTGAAGCACTTCGCGGCGAACAACCAGGAAACTCTCCGCGCAGGGATCGATGAGCATATCGACGAGCGTACGCTCCGGGAGATCTATCTGCCGGGATTTGAAGCGACCGTAAAGGAAGGAAAAGTACAGACTGTAATGAGCGCCTATAATTCCATCAATGGAGTGCCCTGTGCTCAGAACCGGTGGCTTCTGACAGAGGTGCTGAAAGAGGAGTGGGGCTTTGACGGTCAGGTCGTTTCAGACTGGGGCGCTGTTTATGATCAGGTGGAAGCGCTGAATGCGGGAAATGACCTGGATATGCCGGGACCGAGAGGAAAAGATAAGCTTTATCAGGCCGTATCGGACGGTACGGTCTCCATGGAACGGCTGGATGACGCGGTAAGCCGGATGCTGAACATTGTCTTAAAGTCCCCGAAATTCCGTGGAAGAACGTATCAGACCATCGATACGGAACTGTCACGCAATGCCGCGTACCGCGCGGCGTCAGAAGGAATCACACTTCTGAAAAACGACGGCCTCCTGCCTCTGAAGCGGGGGACAAAAGTGGCGCTCTATGGTCCTCTTTCCCAAAGGTTTATGGATTCCGGTTCCGGAAGCGCACAGGTGGATACATCAAAAACCACCAGTCTGGTGACGGAGACTGCACGGTACACGGACGCCGTTCTGACAGACCGGATGGAGCCGGAGACTGAGGTGGTAATCATCACGTCAGGCGCGTCCGGGCAGGAGGGAAGCGACCGCCCGGCGATGGATTTTGATCCTGCGGATAAAGAATTGCTGCAAAGCGCTTTGCGGGAAGCGAAAGAGGCGGGGAAAAAGACTGTCGTGATTCTTAATGTGGCGGGTCCCGTAGAACTGGAAGCGTTTCTGGAAGATATTGACGCCTTACTGTGCGTATTCTTCCCGGGCATGGAAGGCGCCCGTGCCGCGGCGGATATCATGTTCGGAACGGTAAGCCCCAGTGGAAAATTGCCGATCACCTTCCCGAAAAAGTACCGGGATACGCCCACAGCGTTTAATTTCCCGGGCGAGTACGGACATGTGAATTACGGGGAGGGAATCTTCGTCGGATACAGATATTATGACTTTAAGGGGATCGAACCGCTCTATCCATTCGGGTACGGATTAAGTTACAGCCGGTTTTCTATCCGTGATGCAGTTGTGCAGAATGTGCAGAAGACATATGGAAATGAGTCGTCAGAACCGCTCAGGGTCACTGTGACTGTGAAAAATGAAGGGAATATGAAAGCGAAAGAAGTTGTCCAGCTCTATGTCCACGCGAGAAAATCCACGCTTCTGCGCCCGGATAAGGAACTGAAAGGATTTGCGAAGGTGGAACTGGAACCGGGAGAGGAAAGAAAAGTGACCCTGGAACTTAGACCGCGTGATTTCGCTTCCTATGATACGAGGCTTCATGACTGGGCGTGTGAACCGGGGATATATGATCTGCTGATCGGGAATTCGTCCCGGAATATTACCGCGCAGGCGGAAGTGGAACTGACCGGGGCGGATCCGTACGGACTCTCCCTGTATACTCCGATCTCCCGGATCGCTGCAAGAGAGGACGCTGTGGCAGTATGTGAGGAAATCCTTGGCAGTGTTTTTGATCGGGAAAAATTAAAGAGCAACGTGATATATTTCGGGGAGACTCCGCTCGGAGAATATATGGAACGGTATGTAAGCGGTGTGGATAAGAGTTCGGATATATGGAAGGAGAGCATGGCGAAGATAAAAGAAAAACTGGCTATGCTGCCGGAATATTGATTTGTTCGAAAGCGCCGGGAAAGCAGACTGCGGAAGCATCTGGCAAAGTTAAAGGAAGTGTAAAACGGTTATGATCCGTCAGCCGTTCGGGGGGCGTTGTCTGGAACGCGAAATCTTGACATGGCATTATGTTTTTATTACAATCAACTGTAGAGAAAGAAGGCACATACGGCAGATAAAGAGGGAAAGGAAGATAGTAGTGACGCTTTATAAAAAGATTATTCTTTTTATTGTTCTGTTGATCTTTCCGCTCAATCTGATCGCAATATCAGTTACGCGAAAAGCGGTAGATACTACTGTGGACCAGATGGAAATGGCAGACCATCAGTTGGCATCCACTCATATGAAAGAATTGGGTATTCGGATGCGGGCTGCCATTTCCATGTTGTATTATTTTTCTACCGACGATACGGACTGCATTCAGATGATGCGGCAGCAGAGCGGAGAGGACTATGTGAAAGCTAAACTGCAGTTTTTTGTGAAACTACAGAATTGGGCATATCTGGCGGATGGTGCAGACGGATATTTTTATTATCTGAAAAAAACAAATGATGAGTTATATTACGGCACAGAAGGAATTCCGAAACCGGATTCTGCAGTTCTCTGTGAAACAGTGGAATCAATTCCCCTGCAAAGATGGAGTATCTGTACGATAGATGGCATGACCTGTCTGGTATTAGTTCAGGACAGAAAAGATACTTTATATGGTTGTTGGATTAATCTGGATTCTATTTCCCAGAATATAATTTCCGGCATGGAATATCAATCGACGGATGTTTCATTTACCCAAAGTAAAATGAAAATGGGAAAAGACCGCGTAGGAGCCTCTTTTACAGAGCATGGCGTGACGTTAACCGTTTCGCAGGACAGGAGAGAGGTGCTGTATAATCTTGCTTTTGAGAGCACGCTGCTTTATATTGTGGCGATTGTATATTTAGCAGCTGTACCGGTTCTGTGCGGGTATATATACCGGTTTTTACTGCGGCCGCTTAAGGCGGTCTCAAAAGCCGCATCTGAAATCCGCCAGGGTGATCTGGAGTACAGAATTAAAGAAAAGTCTTCATCACCGGAATACAGCGAAGTTTTTCATGCGTTTAACAAAATGCTGGACGAACTTAAGACAAACAAGATCGACTACTATCAAAAGGAAGCGGAAAGGAGGAAACTGGAATTATACAATTTGCGGCTGCAGATCCGGCCCCATTTCCTGGTGAACGTCATCAGTCTGATTTATACTCTGGCTCAGCGGCAAGAGACAGATGCAGTTCAGGAGGCTCTTCTCTATCTCTCCGATTATTTCCGCTATATGTTCCGGGGCAATAATGAGACGGAACCTTTCAAACAGGAGGAAGAGGTAATCCGCGGGTACGGAAAGATTGCAAATTACCGTTACCGCAACCGGCTCGCCCTTTGCTTTGACATCACTCCTGAGATTGATAAGGTTCGTATTCCCCCTCTCCTGCTCCATAATTTTGTGGAGAATACGGTCAAACACGGTATCTGTCAGGGAAAAGTACTGCATGTTCAGATTCGTGGCAGATACAAGGAAGGAATCGTTATTTTTGAGATTCAGGATGACGGTATTGGCATGGATTCGCAGACATTAGAACATACCCGGGAAATCTTCAGCGGAAAACCGGATCTGTCCTACGGCAACGAGCACATCGGGCTTAGATACTGCTACCGGCGCCTGACAGCTGTCTTTGGAGAAACAGCATCTATCACTGTGCAATCGGAACAAGATGTGGGGACGTGTTTTACCATTTGTTTTCCCTATGAGATAGGAGGAGATGATGATGAACCTGCTGATTGTAAATGATGAAGAACTGACTGCCGATACCATGAAAGAAGATATCTGCTGGAAGGATTATGGGATAGATGAGGTGTTTGTGGCATATAATGCAGTTAGCGCCCGGACATGTATTAATTCCGGAAATATTGACATTTTATTATGCGATATCGAAATGCCCAGAGAGAGCGGCCTCGCCTTATTGAAATGGGTGAGGGAGAATAATAAGCTTATCGAATGCATTTTCCTGACCTGCCATGCCTCTTTTGAGTATGCCCGCCAGGCGATTAGTCTGGGCTGCCGCGAATACTTATTAATGCCGGCAAGGTATGAAGATATCGGAGCGGCAGTGAAAAAGGTGGCGGACCGGCTGGAAGCAGCCCGCAGTGAAAGCATTTTGCACGAATATGGGGAAGCGGCGCTTCAGAACAGTGCTGATGTATCAGACTGGAAAAGCATTCAGAAAAAAGATCCTGGGGAACTGACCCGGGAGATAAAGCAGTATATTAAAAAAAGTCTTGGTGAGGAGTCTCTTTCTGTTGCATCTGTCGCGGAGCAGTTCCATTTCCATCCGGTGTATATCAACAGGGTTTTCCGATCGCAGACGGGAAAATCGATCAGCCAGTTTATCATTGATGAGCGTATGCGATTGGCTGAAAAACTGTTGAAAAGCGGAAATTACAGTGTAAATAGCGTGGCTTTGATGGTAGGATATCATAATTATCTCAGCTTCTTTTCTGCTTTTAAAAAGCATTTTGGATGCACACCCAGTGCGATTGGTCAAAAGAATGAAAAAACAAGAATACTGCAATGATTTATAGTTTAATTTTTATATATGGCGGTTTGGTTATTAAATAGTCAAACCGTCATTTTTTTTATATTCTTTAAGCAGAAACCAGGTGAGATATTCAAATATCCCACTACAGACCTTTTAAAATTATTATTAACAGGAAACGGAGGAAAAAGTATGAAGACGAAGACAAAAACAAAAATGTTTGCCCTGCTGCTCGGCACATCTCTTGCAGTGACTTCTTTTACAGGCTGCGGCAATCAGGCGGAAGACGGCGGTACCGGAGAGGAAGACCCGCAGGAAATCGTGGAGATTGTAGCGCAGATCTGTACCTTGACGGAACCCGGTGACGGTTTCTACAAAATGGAAGACGCCCTCAATGAGATGCTGGAAAAGGACATCGGCGTCCATGTGACCTTTGAGCGCACCGATGTGGCAAACTGTACTACCGATGCCACTCTGGCTGTTTCTTCCGGAGAACAGATGGATGTGATTATTTCCTTCGGCACGGCGGCACAGACATGGGATTCCGGGATGTGCATCGCCCTGGACGATTTAGCGGAACAGTACGCTCCGGACGCATTGGAGCAGATGGGAGATTACGTTGCACAGTGCAAGATTGACGGACAGCTGGTTGGTCTTACCGTGACAGGTGTCAACGCTGACGGTTATGGCTACCAGATGAAAAAGTCCATCGCTGACAAGTACGGTTTCACCCGCGATGTAGATAAGCTCTACACCTTTGACGAACTGGAAGATATGTTCCAGACGATCGAAGATGGCGAGGGACAGCCTATGCTGATGCAGGTGTCCACTGCCAGCGGATCTATGGGGATAAACAATGCTTTCTGCTTCGATAATTTGGGGAAGACCTATTTCTCTTACGGTGGTCTGATGCTGAACAACAATAATTACGATCCTACAGAAGTGGTAAATATATATGCTACTCCTGAATATGCAGACTACGCTGAGAGAATGTATCAGTGGGCGCAGAAAGGGTGGATTTCTGCTGATGCAGCTGTTACCACTGATTCTGCCGATGAGATCTGTACCCGGGACGACGTGGTGGGGATGCTGGCATATGGATCCTTTGACGAACGGTTGAACCAGACCGTCTCATGGTCCGACGAAATCGTAGTATTCAATATGCAGCCTTCTGTTACTATGGGAAGTCTGGCGGGTATGATGTGGCATGTCACGCCAAACTGCGAGCATCCTGAAAAAGCAGTAGAGTTTTTGAATTACTTTTATAAGAATCCGGATGCTTATACCCTGGTGCAGTACGGTTTTGAAGGAGAAGAGTGGGAAGTAGTGGAAGAAGAAGGCGACAAAAAGCTGGTGCGCTGGATGTCCGACAACCCCGTGGAACTGCCATATTACATTGCATACCCCTGGATCGGCAATCAGCTGAGCCTGCCTGTCTTTGAGCCAAACCCTATCGATATGAATGAGATCAAGCAGGCGATTGAGAAAGAAAATACAGTCTCCCCTGCTTTAGGATTTGTGTTTGATGAGTCAGAGTATTCTACGGAAGTATCGGCCATTAATGCAGTGGTGGAGAAGTACAGTCCCAGTATTAATGCCGGAGCGGTAGATCCGGCAGGTCTGCTGCCCGAATTCCTCAGTGAATTAGAAGCAGCCGGAATGAATGATGTGATCGCTGCCTGCCAGGAACAGTTGGATGCTTTTATTGCCGAGAACAGTTAAATAAACAAAATGCTGCTTACAGGCTGCCGGTTACCGGCAGCCCGTAGATGATAAAGGAGTCAGAGATGTTCTGACAGAATAAAGAAAATGTGATTACAGCCGGTAAGGCTGCGGGGTGAAGAAAATGAAAGTATTGTTGAAGAAAAGAAGGGAAAACTACCTCCCCTATTACCTGATGGTCCTGCCGGGCCTGATCTATCTGCTTATTAATAACTATTTGCCGATGTTCGGCGTCGTTATCGCTTTTAAGGATCTGAATTTTACCAAAGGAATTTTTGGAAGCGACTGGATAGGTCTTGATAACTTCAAATTCCTGTTTGCTTCGAAAGATTCCTGGATCATTATCCGCAACACGATCCTCTATAATGTGGCGTTCTGGATCGTAGGTACCATTTGTGCCATTCTGCTGGCAGTGTTTATCAACGAACTCGTTTCCAAGCGAATGGCCAAGACGTACCAGACCTTTGTGCTGCTGCCGAATCTGATGAGCTGGGTCATCATCAGCTATCTGGCGTTCGCGTTCCTGTCTTCGGATGCCGGCTTTTTGAACAATACAGTGCTTCCTGCCCTGGGTCTGGAACCTGTAAACTGGTACGCGGCCAAAGAATACTGGCCGGTCCTGCTGGTGTTTATCAATACATGGAAGGGCGTCGGATATTCGATGATCCTGTACCTTTCTACACTGGTCGGAATCAGCAGAGACTATTATGAAGCTGCAAGCCTTGACGGTGCGGGGAAATTTCAGCAGTTTATTAAAATTACACTGCCTCAGCTGAAACCTGTGGTTATTACCACAATGCTTCTGGCAGTGGGAGCCATCTTCCGTTCGGATTTCGGTCTGTTCTACCAGGTGACCCGGAACAGCGGCGCACTGTATGACTATACCCGTACAATCGATGTGTATGTTTATCAGGCGCTGATGGAGAATGCGGATTATGGTATGTCCGGCGCGGCCAGTGTGTTCCAGTCTGTCATTGGCTTTGTTCTCATTATGCTGACCAATGCGTTCATCCGTAAATATGAACCGGACAGCGCTTTATTCTGAAGGGAGGGAAAGATATGATCCATTCAAAAGAATATAAGCTGACCCAGGCGGTAAGCCATGTGGTGTGCGCTGTGGCCGCGCTGTGTGCCGTTCTGCCTTTCGTTCTGCTGATTATAGCCTCTTTGACAGACTCCGGCGTAGTGCTGAAAAACGGATTCAGTTTTTTCCCGGAAAAGTGGAGTACGGAAGCATACCAGTATATTATTCAGGAATGGCAGACGATCGGACATGCCTACCTGATGACGATCGTGGTAACCGCAGTGGGGACGGCAGCCCATGTGACGATTTCCATGCTGTTTGCCTATGGAATCAGCAAAAAGAATATCCCGGGGATGAAATTTGTTTCCTTCCTGCTTATCTTTTCCATGCTGTTTAATGGCGGTCTGGTGTCCACCTATTACTGCTATGTGAGGTATTTAGGCATTAAAAATACCATATGGGCGCTGATAATGCCCAATATGCTGATGAATGCTGTCAGCGTTATCCTGATCCGCAACTATGTGATGTACACAATTCCGTCCAGTCTGATGGAGGCTGCACAGATCGACGGAGCAGGTCCAATGAAGGTATTAACCCGGGTGGTTCTGCCGCTGAGCAAGCCCATTCTTGCGACTATTGGGCTGATGGCCGGTCTTGCTTATTGGAATGACTGGATGAACGGTATGTACTATCTGACATCCCGGGGAGGTTCCGATCTCTATACCATTCAAATCGTACTCAATAACATTAATAACGATGTGAATGCTCTGGTACAGTCGAAGGATTTGATGCAGCAGTTGGGAACCTCAGGTTCACTGCCCTCTACCACCATACGTATGGCTATTGCGGTCATCGGGATCCTGCCAATTTTAGTGCTGTATCCGTTTTTTCAGAAGTATTTTGTCAAAGGAATTACTCTGGGCGGTGTGAAAGAATGAGAAATATCTCCGACATAAAAATAGAAAAGTGAGAAAGGAATGCGGAAAAATGAGTATTTTTACCCAGATCTTTACAGACGAATGTGGAAACCACATTCACCCCTTTACCGGGCTTTCCTCAAGAGAGTCAGAGAACGATATAAAGGAAAAAATACGTACCCTTCATGAAAGTGGTCTCCGTTCAATGGTTCTGCTATGGGAAGATCCGGAACGTACGGGGGATGTGTCTCTGTTCAATTCCGAAAGCTACTGGCAGCATATGGATTGGGTCGTCCGCTATTGCCGGGAATACGGTATGACCTTTTTGGTCCAAGATGCAGCACCTTTTCCTTCCGGCCGGGCAGACGGCTGGTTTGACCGGCCGGAATATGTTTCTCTTCGCAAGCTCTATTTGGCCCAGCGCCACCTGGATGTGAGAGGTCCGCTTAAGAAAGGGCGTTTTCGTGCAGACCTGCTGACTGGTACTATGGCGACTAATGGTTTGTTCCAGGGCAACGGATCCGTTCCTCTGGCGGGGAACCGGCTCAGGGCAGCTTTGGCTGTGAAGATGGAGGACGGCAGAATCCAGGGAGCGCCGGTTGACGTGACGGACTGTATAGAGGATGGGATCCTTTTCTGGGATGTACCGGAAGGTCTGTGGAGAATTATCTCTGTGTATGAAACTTACAATGGCGGCGGCCGGCCCGGTTTTATGAATTTACTGGATCGGGATTCCGTGGCACTGCAGATCAAAGCAGTGTACGAGCCACATTATGCCCACTTAAAGAATGAAATCGGAAAGACCTGGACTGGGATGTTCTATGATGAGCCTGAAGTGGGAAATCTGGAAGCCTTTTTCTTCACCCAGCGTGTCGGCACACCCAAAGATCTCGGGAATACGCCAATGGACCTGCCGTGGAGCCGGGAGGCAGAAGAACGGTGGACTTCCGAACAGGGGAATACCTGGCGGGGAAAATTGGCCTATCTGTGGTATGAGGGCGTAGGAAAAGAGCATGAGCCTGTGAGGTACAACTATATGGAATTAGTTTCCCGACTGATCCGGGATAATTATAATGCCCAGGTTTATGCGTGGTGCCGGGAGCGGGGGCTGCTCTATATAGGTCACGTGCTGGAAGATGAAAACAGCCACTGCCGTCTGGCGTGTGGGGCCGTGCATTTTTTCCGCACAGAAGCCTGCCAGGACATGGGAGGCATTGACATGATCGCCAATCAGATGATCCCCGGTAAGGACTACACGCAGGCATGGTACGGCAGCCCTGAAGGCGATGGCGAATTTTATCACTACGGACTGGCAAAGCTGGCATCTTCGGCAGGACATATCTGCCCCGGAAAGAAGGGGCGCAGCGTATGCGAGATTTTTGCGGTATATGGTGCGCGTGCCGGAACACGCCTGCGCAAAAGTGTGATGGATCATTTGTTTGTTAACGGCATTACCGAGCTGATTCCCTGCGATCCGGTTTTTGAGCATCTGGAGGCAGAATATTCACGACAGCAAAACGAATACGCTAACCGCATGTGCCATTTACTGACGCATACCAAAGCCAAAATCAAAACGGCAATTCTCTACCATGGGGAAAACGAATGGTATGCCGGGGAGTGTATGAAATTCCAGGTCCCGGCTGCCGAAATGGCGAAACATCAGATCAGCTATGACATTATTCCTGCTGATGTATTTTCCCAACAGGAGTATTACCACACAGAGTGTCATCACGGTCTGGAGATTAACGGGAACCGGTATGATGCACTGATTCTGCCTGCTTCTAAGGCAGTTCCCCGGTGTGTGAAAGAATTCCTGCTCTGTGCGGAAGATTTCCCGGTATTTTATATTGGGGAAAGCCCCCGGGTAGAGGCGGAAACCGGAAAGGCTGTTCCTGTCCTACCCGGGAAGTGTGTAAAGCTCAAGAAACTGGCAGCAGAATTGAAAAAGGTTATTTCTCCGGATTTGGAACTGGCGGAGGAAAAACCGGATCTGCGCTATGCCCATTATGTAGCGGGGGAAGGTGACCGAACTACAGATGTTTATCTGCTGTATAACCAGGGGGGCGACACAGAGGTGAGAGTTAAAGTTCCAATACCGGGGGCAGCACTGCAGCTTGATCTGACAGATCTTACTGCCTGGTGGCTCCGGAAAGAAGAGGGGGCGTTTATCGTGCCGCTGCGGGAGCAGGAGAGCGCGGTCTTATGTTTGGGCTATTTATGCACGGAGGAGGGTATGAAAGAAGCGGGGGTGACTCCCCGGAAAAGTCCCACCCGTTCTGTTCTGGTGGAAGGTCCTTGGCAGATATATTTGGAAGACATGAAGAAAAACCTGACTCTTGCGGATCTCCAGGATCTGGGAGATAAAGGTTTGTATCCCCGGTATGTAGGCAGGATTGTATACGAAAAGCATTTGAAACCGGAAGAGCTGCCTTGCGGGATCGATCTGGGTGATGTCCATGAGAATGCAAAAGTCTATGTCAACGGTGTCTGTGCAGGTCTGCGGATCGCGCCGCCTTACCGGTTCTGTACCCAGGGGCTTTTTACCCCGGGGGAAAACACTCTGCGGATAGAGGTGTATCCGAATCAGGGAGCCCGTCAGCTTCCTGAAAATCCCATTGACAAGGTGGTTGAATCGGTGTCTGCGGCAGCTTACTGTGCCATGGAGCCTGCAGGCATGCTGGGTCCTGTCACACTCTTGTATGAATGAAAAAACGTGAAAATACGAGGAGGAACGAGATGAAACGATTCTATGCGGTCAAGAAAGCGGCTCCCGAGTCCTGGGAGGCACGGCATACAGACATGGTACGGGAGGTTTCTGCCCGCGGTATGGTATTGTTGGAAAATCGCGGAGGTCTGCCTCTGGAGAAAGGGAAACCTGTGGCTCTTTACGGGTATGGGGCGAGAAACACGGCTTACTGCGGTTACGGTGCTGCCAGTATCAACAGTCGGGAAAACATCAGTATTGAGCAGGGGCTTTTGGAAAGTGGTATACCGATCACTTCAACGAAATACCTGGATCGCTATGACCAGGCGATAAAAGCGGAAGAAGAAGCATATTTCCAGGAAATCCGCAAAGTGGGAGGTACGCTGTTTGACAGACTGGTGGCGATGTATTCCCGGCAGTTTACGCCGGTATGCCAACTGCCTGTCACCGGACAGGATGTGGAAGTTTCCGGGGGAGATACAGCAGTATTTGTGATTACCCGAATTTCGGGAGAGGGAGCTGACCGGAAGCCGGTTTCCGGAGACTATCTTCTCACAGAAGCTGAAAAGAGCAACCTGACTTTTTTGTCAGACCATTACCGGTGGGTTATTGTACTGTTGAATACTGTAGGCCCCATTGATATGGAGTTCCTGCGACAGCTACCGCATCTGGGGGCAGTTTTGTTCGTAGGACTTAACGGAGGCGTTACGGGCGGGGCTGCCGCGGACGTGCTGACAGGAAGGATTACACCGGAAGGAAAACTGACAGCTACCTGGGGAAGACATTACGGGGATTATCCTAATGCCGGCACATTTGGACTGATGGATGGCGAAACGGAAGATGAACTTTATTCCGAGGATATCTATGTTGGCTACAGGTATTTTGATAGTTTCGGCGTTGAGCCGGCCTATCCGTTTGGTTATGGCCTTTCTTATACGCAGTTTGACTGGGAGAACGGCACGGTTCAACTGAGCGGAGACACCATTTCTGTGACAGCCGCTGTGACGAACAAAGGGAGTATTTACGCAGGACGGGAGGTATTGCAACTGTATGTCACATGCCCGGTGGGACGGTTGGACCAACCGGCGCAAAGGCTGGTGGGGTTCCAGAAAACCGGGATACTGAAACCTGGCGAATGCGGGATACTGCATATTGAGACTGACATAGCGGATCTGGCTTCCTACAGCGAGGCAGAAAATGCATGGGTATTAGAGAAGGGAAATTATATTCTGCGGGTGGGAAATTCCTCCCGTAATACCCGGCCGGCAGGAATCCTGCGGGTGAACGAAGATGCAATACTGGAGCGCTGCCGCCCCTTTGGGGCAAAGTGCGACCTGACAGAGAAGTTCCGACCTCGGAGCGGAGATGCACTGTACTCAGGAGAAAATCTGCCGGACGGTTTGCCTGTGCTGGTCTGGAGGCAGGAAAATTGCCCTCTGGTTCACTCGTATAGAAAACGGGAAAGGGAGACGCAGGCTCTTTCGGAAGACAAACTTCTTCAGGACTGCGAAGGGCGAAACTATACTTTTCAACAACTTCTGCGGGGCGAGTGCACGGTAGAGGAACTGACGGCTTCCTTGTCTCCGGAGGAACTGGCATTGGTCTGTGTGGGAAATGAGGCAGAGAAGCAGGACAGCGGGACTGGCGGAGGTTCGTTAGTCTGTGCTTCCGATAATACCGGTACGAATCAGACGGGAACGATCCCGCGGGAAGTAGTGGTAGGGGCGAGCTATACCACGGCAGCTCTGTTGGAGAGCCGGACACTCCCCAACGTACCTATGGCAGACGGAGGATGTGGTATCCGGCTGCTTCCGGAGTATGAGATGGATAACAATGGAAAACTTTTGACCGCGGGCATCTCCGCCATCAAAAATGGCATCCACCTGCTTGATGAGCAGGAACTCGATGTCATGGAGGCTGCGCCCAGAGGCGGGCGGTATTGGCAGTATACTACAGCTCTGCCTATGGCGGTTATTCTGGCTCAGACATGGGACCCGGAATGCTGGCGAACTATGGGAGAAATAGAACAGAGGGAGATGCGCCGGTTTGGGGTGAAGCTCTGGCTGGCACCGGGGATGAACATTCATCGCAACCCTTTGGGAGGACGGAATTTTGAGTACTACAGTGAGGACCCATTCCTGACAGGCATATGCGCTGCCCAAATTATACAGGGACTCCAGAAGAACAGGGGGGCCGGGGCTACGATCAAACATGTGGCATGCAATAATCAGGAGGAGAACCGCAGTGGAATGAACGCCCATGTTTCCGAGCGTGCTTTGCGTGAAATCTACCTGAAAGGATACGAGATCGCAGTACGTCAGGCTAAGCCTCTGGCCATTATGACAGGACACAATTTGGTCAATGGCATTAACTCGGCGGAGAGCTACGATCTGCTTACCCAGACCGCCCGCGAGGAATGGGGATTTGAGGGGCTGGTGATGACCGACTGGGGCACTACAGCCAAACTGACGGGTACCATAAATATGGTCCGTCAGACTGCGACGCCTGTCTGCGTGCCGGTACTGACTTGTTTATGCCTGGCAGTCAGGCGGAATTAGATGAAATTGAGGCTGCTTTGAAAAAGGGCAGTCTGGATATCCGTGATTTGCGTTGGTGTGCTGCTAATGTACTGCGGGTGATTCAAAAGTTATGGGAAAACTGAGATCTTGTCTATTATTAAGGAGGAAGCAAGATGGAGCTGTATATCAAAAAAGACCTTCCAGTAAAACCTTATGAAAAGAAATGGCAGTTCTGCATTGGCAGCTGTCATGCGGCTACCCTGCTGCGCACAGATACCCTGCAGATTCTCAGGCGTGTCCATGAGAATCTGGGAATCCGCAGGGTACGGTTTCACGGCACATTTAACGATGATATGGGACTTGTGTGTAATTTCCCTCAGGTGATGGGACTCCCCATTGGAGAGCATATTGTGGAGACAAACTTTTATAAAGTGGGCGTACTCTATGACAATATTCTGGCTTTGGGAATGAAGCCTTTTGTAGAAATCTCTTTTATGCCGCAACTGCTGGCAAAGGATACTACACGCTCTTTCGTTTATGGATCTGTGCCTTCCATGCCCAAAGATATGGGACTCTGGAAAAAGTTTATTCAGGAATATCTGGCGTACCTGTTTCATCGTTACGGGGAGGACGAGGTATGCACATGGTACTTCGAGGTTTGGAATGAACCCGACCTGTCAGATACTTTTTTCCAGAGCAGTCAAAATGGCTATTTTGAGCTATATGCTGCCACAGCCAAAGCAATCAAAGACTTCTGTCCCAGTTTGCGGGTTGGTGGACCGGCCACCAGCGCCAGCCGTTGGGTGGATACCTTTGTGGAATACTGCCAGGCGAACAATGTTCCATTGGATTTCATTTCTACCCACCAGTACATTGGTGATCCTTTCATGGGAGTGTCAGAAGAGGAGGCTCATAAGACGTTTGAACAGCGTCAGGCGGAAAAAGAGGAGCGGGAAAAGAAACAGGAGCAGCGTATAAGCAGATTGAAGAAAGAATTTGAAAACTATACTTCGGACATGCCCCTTTTGGAAGCTCTGCAAAAGCTGTTTGGCGGTGTAGATTTCACAGAGCAGGATTTTGACCGGGATATCTTCCCTAAAAACGCCAGGGTGGTGCAGCAGCAGGCAAGAGGTCTTCCTGTGTTCTACACAGAGTGGAATATGAGTGCCAACTTTGCTTCTCCTAGCCAGGATATGCGGAAAGTGGCAGCCTATGACGTGCGGACTTCCCTGGCAATCGAAGATCTGGTGGACGGTAATAGTATCTGGTGCTGTAGTGATATTTTTGAGGAACTGCATCAGTTCAAAGAGCCGTTCCATGGAGGCTACGGTATTGTAAATTACAATGGCATTCCCAAGCCTGTGTACTACGGTCTGCAAATGCTTGCCCAGGCAGAAGAAAACCGCATTCAGCTGGATAGCACCCGATTTACTGAGACAGAAGCCTCTGCCTTTGAGGGAAATCGGGAAAAACAGGTGCTGCTGTACCGGTTTAATCCCAGGCAGACTGAACTTCCCGGTGAAAAAGTCAAAATTCAGGTGGAGTTGGAAAATGCACCGCGGCGCGTTTATCTACAGCGCATTGACGAAGATCACTGTAATCCCCGAAAGATTTGGGAGAAGATGGGTTCCCCAAATGACCTGAACAGGCAGGAAGTGGCTCAGATTATGGAGGCTTCTGCCATGCGTGACGAAGAACTCCGCTATAGATATGAAAGAGGCGTACTTACTACAGAGGTTTCTGTGGGTGTGAATGATGTGTACTTTATTCGTATTGTGAAGTGAGGCAGAGTATTATGAATGAAATTACCAGGCAAAATAAATTCTTCACGGCTTATGCCATTGCTCCTGGAGTAACCCGTATCCAGGGTCTGGCGTTGGAAAACTGTTATTTGGTGGAGGGGAAGGAACGGGCGCTGCTAATCGACGGTCTTACGGGAATCGGTTCCCTGCGTGCCTTTGTGAGGGAAATGACCGAGCTGCCCCTTACCGTAGCTTTGAGCCACGGTCACCTGGATCACTCAGGCATTGCATGGGAGAGTGGTTGGGTATATGTCCATCCCGACGATGTTATCCTGATGCGTACAAAGGAAATGTCAGGTGTTCAAGAACGAATGGATTTTGTAGAGTTCTACCATAGTCTGGGAGTACCTTTTAGGACAGAGGTGGGAAAAGAAGATGTCCTGCCGCCCCGCCCTCTCTGGACGTTGCCCTTGCGGGATGGAGATATCCTGGATCTGGGAGGAATTTCTATCGAAGTGGTTGGTGTGCCGGGTCACACCCGGGGCTCGTTGGTGTTTCTCGACAGGTTTCACCGCTGCGTATATGCAGGAGACGCTTGTAATGCCAATACGCTTTTAAACCTGGAGGCTTCTGCCTCTATCGCGGAGTATAAAAAGAGCCTGGAGCATTTTTTGACCTACGAAGAAGAGTTTGATGTCCTGTGGAGCGGTCATGATTGCCAGGCAGTACCCAGGAGTATTATCCGGGACGGTATTGCCCTCTGCGAAAGGATACTTACCCGTCAGGATGACGCCATTGAGGTGGAAGACCGTTTTGGAGGGAAAGCACTCTTAGCGGCCCGCCGCAGAGAGGACTGTTCTGTCCGGAGAGGCGGTCTGTGCAACATTGTCTATAGACCGGAGACAATCTTTGAAAACCCGCGGCCTGAGCTTTGAAATCAGAATGGTGGAAGGAGAAAAATATTTATGGAGGAGAAAAACTGGGCATGGATTCCCGGATGGGATGTTCATGATAAAGAGGAACCCCGCATCGTGTATTTCCGTCGGGAGTTCACTCTGCAGGATGTGCCGGAGACCTTGCCGGTGCGCGTTTCGGCGGATTCCCGCTACAAGCTTTATGTGAATGGTCGGTTGGCTGAGTTGGGACCATGCAAAGGGGACGGCAGTGTCTGGTATTATGATACCGTAGATCTGGCTCCCTATTTGATCTCCGGCATTAACGTACTGGCGGCGGTGGTTTTGCGATATCCTTTGGAAGCAGATAAGGGGAGTTTGAGTATTTTCCGAACGGATACACCCGGATTTTATTTCCGGGGAGAATACACGGGGGAGGATGAAAAGACGCATAGTTTATCCGCTGGAGAGGGTTGGAACTGCATTCGGGTACATTCGTTGAAGATCGTGCCGGAAAGTCCCTCCCTTACCCATCTGTATTTTTCAGAACAGGCGGCAGGAGATCCTGATCTTTTCGGGTGGGAACAGTCCGGCTATGATGACAGTACCTGGCAAAAGGCGGAGCCCCTTGGTTGGAGACTTTTACGTAATTTCGATTCCAGTCCGAACCATCTGGAGCTGCGGCCTATTCCGTCTATGAATAAGTTCCCCAGGCGCTTTTTCGGAGTAAAAGAAATGCGCCGGTCTTCCTTGCAGAAAGAGGAGTGGGAACAGATGCTTGCCGGCGAAGCTACAGTAGTGATCCCCGCTCATACCCGGGAGATTATAGAGATCGACGCAGGGGAACTGATGACCGGATTCCCCAGGCTGTTGGTCAGTGGAGGAAAGGGCGCTCAGATCAGGCTGCTGTATGCTGAGTCCTACTATTTGCCTAAAGAAGGCGGTAAGTGGGTAAAGGGTGACCGGACGGATTCAGAGCATGGGGAGTTGCAGGGTGTTTCCGACATTTACCGGGTGGCAGGCATCGGCAGGAGGGACAGACCGGAATTCTATGAATCCTTCTGGTTCCGTACATTCCGGTTTATCCGGTTGGAGATCGACACCCAGGAAGAACCCTTGTCTATGGAGGATTTCTTTTATCGGGAGACAGGTTATCCACTTGAGATGAAAACCTGGGTCAAAACGTCTGATGAGACGATGGAAGCCATATGGGACATCAGTCAGCGAACTTTGCGCCGCTGTATGCAGGAAACCTATATGGACTGCCCTTTCTATGAGCAGATGCAATACGTCATGGATTCCCGGTGCCAGATTTTATATACATATGCAGTTTCAGCGGACGATAGACTGGCCAGGAAATGCTTTGCTGATTTTCGTCGGTCCCAACGTTATGATGGAATGATCGCGTGCAGTTATCCTAATACGGTATTTTCAGCGATTCCGGGGTTTTCCATCTATTATATTCTTATGCTTCATGACCACATGATGTATTTTGGAGATAAAGCTCTTATTCATTTTTACATGCCTGTGGTGGATGCTGTTTTGGAATATTTTGGACAACGGTTGGACGCTACTGGGTTGGTGGGCAGGCTTGGAGGTATTCTTTTCCAGGAAGAAATGTGGTCGTTCATCGACTGGACGGCAGAGTGGGATGCTACTTCAGGAATGCCTCCCGCAGGGCTGCAGGGACCTCTCACAATGGAGAGCCTGCTTTACGTTCTGGGACTGGAGCGGGCGGCAGAGATGGCAGCTTTTGTCGACAGGGAAGATACCGCCCGGGAATACTGCCATCGGGCGGAACAGGTACGCCAGGCGGTCAGACAGTACTGTATGGGCTCAAACGGCATGATTCAGGATGGCCCTGGTATAGAGGAATACAGCCAACACTGCCAGGTGTTTGCCCTGCTGACGGATGTTGTTTCTGTGGAACAGGGAAAGGAGAACCTTCTTAAAACAATGAAGCACCGGACTGGTTATGCCCAGTGTTCTGTGGCGATGTCCTATTATTTGTTCCGGGCTTTGGAAAAAAGCGGGTTATACGATTACACGGACCGATGTTGGGATGTCTGGCGGGAGATGATCCGGGATCATTTGACCACCTGTGTGGAAGAGCCTGTAAACCAACGCAGTGATTGTCATGCGTGGGGCGCTTTGGTGCTGTATGAACTGCCATCCGCAGTGTTGGGCGTTCGCCCTGTCAAACCGGGTTTTGCTGAATTTGAAGTAAAACCAGTGCCGGGAAGGTTTACTTGGGCCGAAGGACAAGTGATCACCCCGAAAGGAATTGTGCAGGTGCGGTGGAAGAAAAACGGCAACAGTCTGGATGTTTCATGGCGCTTTGACGAACAGGAAGCTGATGTGATTGATCAAGGAGGAGTGAAAAATGTCGAATGAAAAGATGGACATGGCGAAGGTATTGGCTGTTCTGGCACAGCCCCGGGAAAAGGCAGCCCCTTTAGAGCAGGTAGAGCGTCTTCAATTAGAAATTGCTTACATCACCAAAAAGAGGGCGGTAGAAACCCGCCCTGTGCGTGTGGTCATGCCTAAAGACATTTTGAAACCCATGCCCCTTGTCTATGTACCCCACTACGAGATGGGGGAGGATTCTGTAGAATTGCGGGATTATCTGGCGCAGGGGTGGGCGGTTGCCTGTCCAGATGCTTTCAGTGACAGCTATAATGGGGCGCTGACTGACGATGATCTGGTGTTCAATAATGCAGCGCTGTATGCTTTGCGCCACCGTCCGGAATTTGACATGAAACGTATTGTTCTGGCGGGCGGCAGTGCCGGTGCTTATATGACCCTTATGCTCAACGGTCTGCAGTTGGGATTATGTGCTTCTGTGGCAAATGGTCCGGTGCCAAATCTGTACTTTAATTTTTATTATTACTGGCAGAAAGCAGTTGCTTTGAATCAGAAGGCGTTGGCGGAGTTACCAGGTGGTTTAGAGGAAAAGGACCCTGCTTCGGGGGGAACCCCGGATGTAATCCGGCATTTTGCTGCACTGCCGATCCCCTTCATAGCCGGGTTGGCGGGACTGTTCTTACCGAATCTGAATAATTTCCCGGACAAAGAAGATTACCATCGTTGGGAGGAACTCTCCCCTATTGGACTGTGTGATTGTTTCAGCAGTCCCATTATCATGAACCATTCTACCTCGGACGTGTTGGTACCGGTGGATCAATTGACCCGAAAGTTCACCTATAAGATGCCGGGAGAATCCCTGCCGCCGGATTTTAATATGCTTTTGCCCCAGGAGTTCCCCGGCAGGTTGGGCAGGGCATTAGATGAGTTACTGCCTGCAGAAGACACCCGGGTAGAGCGTATTACCGTGCCGGCAGAGGATCACGACAGTGATATGATCTATGACAGCACCAGGCGTTTTAACATCAATATTTACGACGATGGTCCTCCGGAGGGTTACGGAACACACTCAGCCCGGCTGGATACTGGTAGGCGGCGGGATATCCCTTACCTGAAGGAGATGTTGGAGCGCACTGCTTCCCAGACATGCCAACTGACGCCGGCTATGCTGAAGCGTCTGCTCCTCCGCTATCAGGGCAGGAGCATCCCACTGCCTCCCCATGAAGGAGTGGACGATACCGTTTACGGTTCTCTGGCAGTATACCGGCAGGAGATCGTGGAAGAACTGAGCAACTGGATTGCGGACCATGGAATGGAAGCCTGCGAAGCAGTGTTGGGACAGGTGATGAAGGAAAAGGGAGAAAGTTCTCTTGAGAAAATTTTTCACAAGATATGTAGTGAAATGCGAGTGCAGCAGTAGTGAGGCGGAAGACGGAGGAGAGGAAGCAGGCTGATGAATGGAGCAGCCTTGCCCCGCAAACTGTCCGGAAAACAGGAACTTGCCCTTGTTCGGACCTATGTGAAGGAAAAATTTTGGGATAAGGAAATGTAGAGATTTAGCGGGCGGCATGGGCGGCTCATACACCCCCGGGCATTGGAGGTCGCCGGTCATCCCGCCCTGGCAGACCACCGCAGCTATAAGCGCCAGGGCATTGATAAAATCCCCTCTGTCTACCGAGCCGAGGCCGAAAAGCCGGAGGACTGGCAGGACAACATGATTGACTTGAGGGAAACCCGGCAGTAGACGGTTTATTTGCTGAACAAGCCGCTGTGCGACCCGGTGCGGGTCAGCGTTAGAACCAACACATCATCTTCGATACGATAAATGAGCAGCCAGTCCGGGAGAATGTGACATTCCCGATGACCTGCCCAATCACCGGACAGATCATGATCGTGGTTTTTATCCGGCAGCGGTTTGCCCATCGACAGCAGCTCCACGACCGGTTCCAACAATTTAATTTTCAGCCCCCGCTTCATGCCCCGCTTTTATCTGCCAGTGCCAACAGGAGACCGGGGAACAGCGCAAGGCCGCCGGGGAACGGTAGCGCTGCATGAAGCGTATCAAACGCCGGATGGCTCGGAGTATGCGATGGAGCAGATATTTTTCGTTATTGACAGCCGATACTACAGCTGCAGCTCCATGATAATCACTACCAACCTGAAACTGGTTGAATTAAAAGAACCTTCCGACCTGGTCCACGCCTGTATCTATGCCTGTTTCAAGGGGGCTTCGCACTAAATTTATCTGACCGGCATATAGGTATCCAGATATTCCAGAGTCTTTCTCATATAATCTGCGTATACGTCAGGGTCATTCTGAATGCCATGCCCGGAATGTTCTCCCAGGTAATAGTCATGGGGGATGCCGTTTTCTTCCAATGCCTTAAGAAGCCGCAGGGACGCTTCGTAAGGCTGAACCTTGTCGCATTTCCCGTATGCCATGAGGGTGGGGACGGTATCGGAATCCACCCACAGAAGCGCGGAGATGTCTTTGATCTCTTTCTCGTATTCCGGCGTGCCGAAACCGGCTGTGATTTCTTTGCCTGCCATGACGCTGAACAGTGCCCTTGCTGCTTCTTCGTTTTTGTCCAGACCGTAGCATTTCCAGTCTTCCGGATAAAAGGAAGAGGGACCGACGGCTTCAAAGACCATCCTCACTGGAACCGGGGAGGAATCAGCGTCCCGGTAAGCGTACAGAAGCGCGAGGCATCCTCCGGCAGAACCGCCGCCGACAGCCATCTCCCGGATCGGATAACCGAGCCGCTCTGCTTCGGCGAGTACATACGGAATGCTCTCGCGGATTTCAACAGACTGGGAGTATACACTTGCTTCCGGATGGTCTTCCGTTCGTAAAGTGTAGTTGATGCCTGCGGTCACGTACCCTTTGGAACAGAGCCATTTCAGAAGCTGTTCATCATCCGATTTGTCACCGGAGGTAAAGCCGCCTGCGTGGAGATAAACGATCAGTCCGTAGCTGTCACGGGAGCGGCCGGCAGGAACATAGAGATCAAAACGGTTCGCTTCCCTGTCCCCGTATGACAGATCCGTGTATACTGTGCCTACAGAATCGTTCCATTCTGTGGTAAATTCCTTCCCGTAAGGATTATATTTCATTTTAAACAGAGCGGACCCGCAGAATGCGGTAATAAAAGCCAATACATAGATAAATCCCCACATCAGTCGTCCCTTCTTTCGTTTCTTTCTGGTAATATCAGTTTCCTGTGTATTCTGACCGGACTTTTTCATAATAAGCTTCCTCCAAACATGGTACCGCCCAGAAGAAAATTCATGAGTGCCCTGACGGCAAGCCTTCCGAGTACGATACCGGCGAGAATTACAATCAGTAAAATCAGAATTCGTTTTTGTGTGAGATTCATGTGTGCCTCCTTTATTGGTATTACAGTATAACAGTATAACAGGTTCTTTTACAGACTTCCGTCTGTGTATGTATCCGGCTTAATGCCGGAGGTGCTGTTCCATCCGGCATATTTCCTCCATACATGAGGATACTGCCTGGGCGAGAGCAGGAACTTCTTCCGCCAGATGCCGCATCCGTCCGAAGAGATCTTCTTTTGGATGGCGCATCCGGTAGGTGAGAAGCTGTTCTGCCGTCTCTTCCCGGTAGAGAGCTGCGCTCCCGTATACAGCGGTGTCCTGGCCGGCGCTGCCATCGCTGCCATGAGCGGGCAGCTGGATGCTGTTTCCGGCATACCGCTCCAGAAGAAGCCTCAGTTTTCCATCTGTAAGGAAATTATCTGCGTTACCCAGTGCAAAATGATGGCGGATGTAAGCAAGATCAGAGGTATGCCCTTTGGGAATGTCGGAACCGTGGCTGCCGTGGCTCTGGGGTTCCCCCTCATCAAAAATATTGATCTGGAATGTTTTATCGTCAAAGGGCAGTTCTGCGACAGAGCCTTCCGGGATGAGAGGGAGCAGCCGCTCGCTGTAAGAGCCTTCCGGAAGCTGTTCCGCAAAACTGCGGTCAAATCCTTCCGGAAGGGGGTAATCCGACAGATGGATGCGGTAATCCCCGGGCAGATCGCTGCTTACATGTTTATAGGTAAAGGAGCGGGTAATCTGATCCACCGGAACGAGAATATCCGAGGTGTTGTGTACTTCCATGAGCGGATTGGAAAAGCAGTCCGCAAGCAGGGAAGGGGTTACGGCAGCGGCAGTGCGGAGATCGTCGAAGCGTGCGTCGTTCTCTGGTGTATGGAACGTGTTGAACACGATACCGAAGGGGATGGGAAGCCGGGTAAGCAGCGACATGAGGTCTGCCCGTCCCTCTTCTTTGAGCGCAGCTGCCGCCGGCGCGTTAAAGGAAGAAACGTACGGCGCATAGTGACGGAAGTTGAAGTATGCGTTTGCAGGCGCTCCGTTTGCCACGGTGCAGCAGGGAAAGAGATGCAGCGCCGAGAGCATCATCGCCATATAGCCTCCCGCCGATCCCCCGGTGATGGCGATCCGGTCCGCGTCGATCTCCGGACGGCGGCGGAGTGCATAGAGCAGGGCAGAGTTTGCCGCGAGCGCGTCACGGGTAAGCTCGGTATTGTGATCTTTTTCCTCAAAAGGGGATGCCACAGCCCAGCCTTCGTTTAAATAGCGGGCCAGTTCAGCGGAGTCCTTCGTGATTTTATAGTAGCTGAAATATACGAGAGGGAGGGGATGTTCTGAAGCCGGCAGATAGAGCCGGCAGCCTGCCTCTCTGCGCACTCCGGTATGGTCGAGGAACGGGATGTCCAGATGTTCCTCACGCACGTTTTCCGGAAACGGGGTGTCCTTATTTTTTGAGAGAATCGCATAGATCCGGTGCAGTCCGCCGCGCTTTTCTTTGTCTTTCTCCGCCGCAGTATTATCTTTGGTGACATTTTTCTGATTCATTCTAAACCTCCTGATAGACAATTCTCAATCTGTCCGGTATTTACATGTTTTTCTAACTATATCACAGGAAAAACGGAAAATTCTTTTCTGATACTGCTGATAGTTTTCTGATTATGCAGAAAAAGCAGGAAGATGAGCCGCGGAGAATGCCGGAAAAAAATTACAGGGAAGTGTGTCAGAACACTTCCCTGTAGTTGTTCTCCCTGTATTGGGAGGGCGTGATCCCCATCCATTTGCGGAATACAGAGGAAAAATTACTCTGCGTCTGGAACCCCATATATGAGGCGATGTCGGAAACGGAACGGTCGCTGTATTTCAGCAGGTTGCAGGCGCGGGAAATTTTTTCCTTTTGGACATAGTTGTGGAAGGAGATGCCCATCTCCCGGGAAAAAAGATTGCACAGGTAGTTCTGGGACAGCCCTACAAACTGCGCGACCTCTTCCAATGTGATTTTCCGGAAGATATTGCAGCTGATGTAGTTCAGGGCACGCTCCATCTGGTAGGAATGGCTCTTTTCTTTGTTTCTGTGTACGAGACGGGCAAACATGACGGCAGCGGTCTGATATGCCTGGTGGAGATCCTCTTCTGTTTTGCAGTAGCTGATACAGAAGAGAAGCGCGTCCGAGAGGTCGAAGGCGTCGTCAGGAACAGCCCCAGCATCAATGGCGACGCGGGAATATATGGCGACTGCGGAAACGACCAGATAGGAAAGACCGGTAAATGTATCTTTCGCCATCATGCCGATATTGCCGCTGATCCTTGGGAAGGGAGCAATATGGATATCCTCGTACCGTCCCTGGCGGATCAGATCAAGCATATTATTTTCTGCTTCCAGAGGAATCCTGCGGAAATCCAGTTCCGAGTTGCGCAGCCTCTGAATTGAGATAATTTTCTCGACCATGGTTTCATCGATCATAGGTTCCACAAATCCTTTCAGTAAAAACTTTCGATACAAAACTGTTTTAAGTATATCATGTAATTGCTCAGGAGTGGAATATTTCTTATCAGGGAATCATGATCTGCCGCTGCACAAAATCCGGTTTCATGAAGCCGGCGGCGGAATATCTGACCGCTTTACGGCTGCTTCAGTGCGTCACCAGACGAATCCAGCTGTCAACCCGCAGCCACCAGTTGTCCGCTGACGGGTTTTTCTGTATAACATAGCTCATATTCCCGCCGGTTGCCGCGACTGCTTTGTGTACGGTTTCCATATCAACGTGGAGCCCGGTGCCCCAGAGTCTGCCCATGGTCGTATTCTCCACGACTTCCGCAAATTCGCCGTAGTCCATACCCTGCCTCAGACCGAGGAACAGTTCACCGTATCCGGCGAATTCCTCCGGACTCATAGCCTCGATAGTGTCGTAGAGCTGCTCGAAGACGTAGCGGGAACTTTTCGAGTATTTCTGGTCAAAACCTATGACTGCGAAGCCGTGAAAGCATCCCAGAAGCAGGTTCAGTTCATAGGCGACGTTCTTTTCCGCGCAGGCAGCCGCCATCATCAGCGCGTTCTGTGCGGGGACCATGAAATCTGAGGTGCCATGCAGGATATACATCGGAACGGAATCCTCTTTTACCTGAAGTTCCAGGGAATGAAGCTGACGTTCATCCTCGGCGGCGTCGGGACCGAGCAGCATGTCATAGGCTCCCGGACAGGTGTATGCGCCGCCTGTTACCAGAGCATATATGAGGACCGCGGCATCCGGACGGTTGGAATAATCCCGGTATTTTCCGTTTTCCGAAAGCTCCGGCAGGTCAAACAGGGTAGCCATGGAAGCGGCAAGGTGGCCTCCGCCGGAGAACCCGGCTGCCGTAATCTGCTGCGGATTGATCCCGAGCCTGCCGCTCTCTGCCCGAAGCAGGCGCACAGCCCGGGAGGCGTCTTTAAGCGCCTGACCGATCATAGGTTTGTCAAGGGTGACGTTATTCGTATAGACGAGTACAAAGGTGTTGTATCCCATCCCGTAGAACTGAGCCGCCACACCGTCCGCCTCGCCGGGGGACATAAGGATGAAGCCGCCGCCCGGAATGATGATCATGGCAGGATGTATTTCTTCGTCCTCGTGAAGCTCCGCCATCAGGAACGGGATAAAACGCCCCGCGCCCGGAAAATGATATTCTTCGCTGTCCCAGAGTTCAATTCTTTTTCTCATCGGTTTTCTTCTCCTGTTTTTATAATACTATAAGAGGATTATCCTGGATCTTCTGCTCTGGATTAAAGATTTCTGCTTCATTCTTACGGCGTTTGCTTTTTGCCGGGAAGTATTTTCAGTATACCTCCCGGTAATTTCTTTTCCGGTATTCCGTAGGACTCATTTTCTGCCATTTCCGGAAGACTACCGAGAAATTCCCGGAGGAGGCGAACCCCAGATAAGCGGCGATCTCTGCCACTGACCGGTCCGTATGCATCAGAAGATTGCATGCCACGTCCGTCTTTTCTTTCTGGATATACCTGTGGACGGAAATCCCAAGTTCATCGGCAAAGAGATGGGAAATGCGGCTTTCAGACAGTCCCGCGTACCGGGAAAGATCTGTCAGAGTGATCTTTTGGAAAATATTCCGGCTGATATAATTCCGAAGCTTTTCAAGCTGAAAGGACTGCTTCTTTCCTTCTGTCAGCCGCCGGTGTACCAGTTTCGCAAACATGGTACCGGCCAGCTGGTAGACCTGGTGAACCTCCTCCACGGACGTACAGGCGGACAGATAAAGAAGCAGGATGTCCGCGAGATCAAAGGCGTCGTCCGGCGCCACCCCTGCGCTGACCGCAGTCCGGGAAAACAGTGTAACAGCCGCGATGACAATATAGGTGTAATTAGTCAGCGGAGAAGGAATCACCGAACCGTGGCTGTCCCTGAATTTTTCAAAAGAAGAGCCTTTGAAATCTTTATAACGGCCTTCCCGGATGAGATTCATCAGTTCAGTCTCCGCTTCCATCGGAATCCTCTGGAAATCTGTTTCCTCATGGTAGAGCTTTATCATCTGAATCGCTGTATTGACCGCTTCCTCAGTGATAGAATTCGGACCCGAAAGCTTCCATTGCCGTTTGTCCTGTATATCGTCTTTCATGAAAATCACACCCTTCCTTCTTTACAGTATAGCATTTCCGCCGGTTCTGCGGAAGTCCGGAATAAGCAGTTTCAGAGAAAAGACAGCAGAAACAGAAGCGAAATAAATCGTTCTTCATGCTATAGTAAACAAATAAACAGTCCGATTTAAAAAATGGAGGGAAACACAGATGAAACAAAATGTAAAAGCAAAACGTAATCCTGACTGGCAGCTTGGACGTTCGGAAAAATTCTGGTACTATACGGGCGATACAGCTAGGCTGTTTGCAACGACGCTTGTCTCAAGTTACATGACCCTGTTTCTCATGTTCCAGGGTATCAGTACAGCGTCCGTGGCAGCCGCGATTCTGATTGTGAAGATCATCGATTCTGTGGACGATGTAATTTTCGGCTTTTTTGTAGACCGGATTCATATCACTGAATGGAAACTGTTCCGCAGGATCACGGGCCCGGGAAAATATATGCCGTGGTACCGGCTCCTTTTCTGGACCTTCCCGGCAGCTACAATTCTTTTCTTCCTGATGCCGCGTGAATGGCCGGATGGGATGAAGATTGCATGGTTTTTCGTCACCTATCTGCTGTATGATCTGACATGTACCCTGTCCGAGGTTCCCATGCAGTCTATGGTTATGACTCTGACGGAGAGCCCCACGGAGCGGAACAGTATCCTGACCGTGAAGGGGGTTATTACTGTGATCGCAGCCATCGGCTTCTCTGCAGTCACCTCATTCCTGATCAGCGAGTCCGTCGGAATGTCCATCACCACCGTTGGAATCGGCGGAGCAGTGATCTTCCTGATTATGATGGTCCCCATGGCGTTCAAGGTGCGTGAGCACAATGTGGCGCTGAAAAATGTGGAACAGGAGGGCAGCCAGGAAAAATATACCTTCCGGGACATGCTCCGCTGTGTGACGACAAACAAGTATATCTTCGTCTTCTTTCTCGCCATGGTGATTCAGACTGTTCTCTGTACCCGGCTTGCTGTGGAGACTTTTGTAGGCTTTTACATATTTAATGATGCCATGACGCTGACCTATGTCATGCTGATCGGCTTCGTGCCCGGTATTATTTTAAGCGGTCTGTGCGGAAAGATCGCAGACAGGATAGGAAAGAGAAACCTGCTCGGTATTATTTATCTGCTTCTGGCAGCGGCGTCCCTGATTATCTACTTTTTCTGCCGGGAGAGCAAGGTTATGTTTATTGTCGTGGGAGGGCTCTGCGCGATTCCAAATGCACTGGTGTCTGTGGCAACCACATATTTTGCCCCGGATACTATCGAATATACCCGGTATAAGACAGGAAAGGACTGCTCTGGTATCTTTTTCTCCATACAGTCTTTTATTAAGAAAGCGACGAACGGAGTTGCTTCATCTCTTGCACTTGCCATCCTTGCTGTATTCGGCTGGCAGGAGGTGACAGGCGAAAGTTTCGCGGATCTGGCAGCCCAGGGCGTCACACAGTCTTCGCAGGCTCTGAATGCGCTGTGGAACGTGGGATATCTGATCCCGGCTGCCGGCTGTCTGATTGCGGCGCTGCTCCTTTTCCTCTTCTATAATCTGAAGGATAAAGACGCAGAGCTTATGGGAAAATGCAACGCGGGACTTATCAGCCGGAAAGAATGTGAGGAAATGCTCTCCGGCAGTAAATCAGTATAGATGAAGGGGATGAAAAAGGAGAAAGTTTATGAACGGAAAATCAGAAGAAAAAAGAATCGGAAGTGCGTATAATGTAAACGGCCTGATGAATCAGGATGAAGAAGAACAGCATGATCCGGAAAAAGCGGCAGAACAGGCGGAAGCGGCAGCACGGATTCAGAAGATTGTCAGCAGACTCTTCGCCGAACTCCCAAAACCAGTCTGTGAACATGCCCTGCGGCGGGAAATGTCTGTTACGATGCCGGACGGTGTGAAACTGGCATGCGTGGCATATTTCCCGGAGGGAAGAGGACCGTGGCCTGTGATTCTTCACCGCTTTCCCTACGGTCCGTCAAAGTTCCCGGATCACGATCCGGCTGCAGAGATCTTCGCCCGCCAGGGTTATGTATATTTTGAATGCCGCTGCCGCGGTACCGGGCTTTCGGAAGGATATTTCCAGGCTTTTGAGCAGGAGACGGACGATGGCGCCGCAGTCCTCGATTTCGTCTCCGCCCAGGACTGGTGCGACGGAAATATCGGAACTTACGGCGCCTCCTATATGGGACATACCCAGTGGGCAGTTGCCGGTACGGACAATCCGGCGCTCAGGACCATGTATATCCAGGTCTACGGCGGACATCCCTATGAGACTTTCTACCGGAACGGAATGATCCGCCAGGATATCTGGCAGAGCTGGATCACCGGCAACGGAGGGGACGCCCGGGACCGTGCGGAGTCCCTGAGCGCGGAACTGAATCAGAAAGCATTCGGAATCCGGCCGCCGGAGAAGATCGGCGAGATACTGCTCGGCGATCCTCTTCCCTGGGCACAGAAGATTTTAACCAGTCCCCAGGAGACGGACGATGCCTGGCAGAAGGGCTTCTGGAAGGAACTGAAAGACCGGGCGGAAAGACTGCGGCTTCCGGTCGCGCTGCAGTGCGGATGGTTTGACGTGTTTTTCCAGTCCCAGATGGACTCCTGGAGAGCGCTTCCACCGGAGACGCGGGAAAAGAGCCTCTGTCTCATCGGTCCCTGGGATCACTTTGGAATGACGAACGGAGTTCTGCCGTATCCTGATCAGGAACGGTACGGCGTGCTTCAGATCAAAACCACCCTGCAGTGGTTCGCACATTTTCTGAAGGGAGAGCCTCTCACACTTCCTGTCGGAGGTGTTCAGGCGTACTGCATCGGTGACAATGTGTGGCGGTTCTGGAAGGAGGATCTGAAAGCGGGAGAGCATTTCCGGCTGTATCTGGGTTCGCGCAGCCTGGAAACAGAAGCTCCGGAAAAAGGACACTTCACCTATTCCTACGATCCGGAACACCCGGTTGCTTCCCTGGCGCTTGGACTCAACAAGGGAACTGTATTAAGCCCGAAAGCAGGGGAACGTGAGAAGGAAGGCGTTTACAGTTTTGTCTCCGGCCCCCTTGAACAGGATGTCCGTCTGACCGGGAAAATGCGTGCGGAACTTTTCGTTTCCTCCACGGCGCCGGCAACGGCATTTACCGTCGGGCTTTTCGACGAACGCCCGGAAGGGGCATATCTGGTCATCAATGACATTACGGACATCCGCTATGAGAAGGATCATTTTGCGGATTACACGCCGGGCACGGTGAAAAAGATTGTACTGGAATCCCAGGATATCGTCTGGACCTTCCGGAAGGGAAACAGGATACGCATTGATGTCTCTTCCTCCGATTTCCCGTGGTATAACGCGCATACGAACACCACGGTGAACTGGGGGAAGGCAACGGAATCCGCGGTTGCGGACAATACGGTATGGTTTGGAGGGGATACGCTTTCAAAGATCGTTCTCCCCGTATGTCCGGATGACGAGGTACCTGCCAGATCATAGATATATCCTTCTGCCGGGCGGCGAAGCAGTATTAAGCCGCAGCTTTTCCGGTCCGGCAGACCGGACTTCAGCTGAAGCAGATTAAGAAGAATAAATCAGACAGACAATAACCACTCAGAAGGAGGCTGATCCCATGAATCAGACAGACAATATCAGATATGACGCAGATCATGACAGTATATCAAAGAACGCTGCCGGGGAAAATCCGGCAGGCGGAAAAAGCAAAGAGGAACTTCACAGGATCTATGCGATCCTGTCCAAAAACGAGAATGTTCCTTTCCCGGAAAACATCCGTGAGGAGCATTTCCAGGTTCCGTTTCTTGACCACACCGGGACCCCCAGGACGGCAAAAGGCTGTCTGTACCTGCCGGAGTCGGACCGTCCGCTTCCGCTGGTGTATTTCAGTTACTATAAGATCACCAGGGATTCCTTTGAACTGGCGCGCTGCCTGAACGAAGGATGGGCGGTGGCGTCTCCTTTTGAGAAGCAGGATCACAATTCCGAGCTCACCCGTGATGCACTGGCTGCAAACTCCGCGTTGCTCTATGAACTCCGGCACCGTCCGGAGATCGACGCAGAGCGGATCGCCCTCACCGGCGGGTCAGCCGGCGGTTACACGGCGATGATGCTCTCTGCGCTGCATCTGTTTCCCTGCTGCACTACGGCAGCAGGCGCATTTGCCAATGTTTATTTTAATTTCCGCCATTACGCGCCCTATCTGTCCACATTCAACGCACCGGCGGCGATGGCGCTCAGGGAGGAGGAACGCGCGGATCTGATGACGCTGCTCTCCCATCTCCCGATTCCTTATGGTATCGTGTTCAACACCTGCAGGACTCCGGAAATCGACGCGCGGCTCGATGACCTGGACACGGCTGCGGCGGTTACGCCGACTATGCTTACGGACTGCTATTCCAATCCGCTCATGGAGCAGCATAACACCTCAGACATCCTGGTTCCGGTTGACCAGATCACCCGCTCCTTTACTTATGAGCACGTAAGCAGCGACCTGCCGGATGATTTCCGGATAAGGCTTTCGGATTACCCTCTGCCGGAGGGATTCAGCCGGAGCTTTGTGGAACAGCTGCCGGAAGGCTCCTTTACAGAACGGCTGGTTTCCCTGGTACCGGAGGGCTCTGTCGGAGAGCTGCCTTTCGATGAAAAGCCCTTCCAGATCAATATTATTGATGAGGGTGAACCCCAGAGTCATGGAAGCCACGGCTCCGACATTCCCAAGGGAAATCTTTCCGACCTCGCTTTTCTTAGCCATTATTTCACGCAGGGAAATGCAGACAACTTCCTTACAGATGGAAAACTGAGGCTGCTCCTTAAGCGCTGCGCAGGCTTAAGCGCCGCACTGCCCGCACATACGGACGAAGCGGCAGAACGGGAAGGAATTTACGGAAGCCTTTCGGTCTACCGGAAGGAAGCTGCGGAACAGCTTGCCGTCTATCAGAAGAACCATCCGGGGGAAGATATTGCCGGTCGGATGCGCGTACTGGCAGAGCAAGAAACGGAACTGGCAGAGGCCGCCGCATTTTGTATAGAAGCAGTAGAGAAAACCGGACAGCTGAAGGGAGTCTGAAAAAATATGGAAGAACATACTTTTCTGGCAGGAGCAGCCAGAGAGAACATCACACCTGGGAAAAAGCTGATGCCTATGCCGCTGATCTGGGGAATCCGCTTTACCAGGGTGCTCGATCAGGTGCATGTCCGCGCGCTTGCCCTGTCGGACGGCGAACGGAAGAGCCTTTTCATCATCTTTGAGATGACGCTGGTTCCCTATGCGGACGAAACGCTGCGCTTTGTGGCAGAAGTTACAGGAATCCCGAAGGAACAGATCTTTATCGCCGCTACCCATACACACGGAGTAACACCGGTCAGCCTGGGGATCTATAAAGAACATTCCCGCGCGGAGAAAAAATGCCGGAAATGGTATGAGGAGGTCATCCTGCCGGCACTGAAGGCTGCGGTGAACCGTGCGCAGTCCCGCATGGTTCCGGCAAGATACGGCTATGGAACCGGACAGTCCTATATCAACGTCAACCGGGACGCTGTGTTCGGCAGCGAGTCCCGGATCGGAAGCAATTTCGAACGTCCCAGCGACCGGACTATCCGGATGGTTCGCATTGAATCGTTAAGCGGAAGACTGATTGCACTGATTGTAAATTATGCCTGCCACGCGGTTGTGATGAACGGATGTCTCCGGGGGCTGGGTACAGGGCTCACCGGCGATCTGCCGGGCAGAACCTGCTCAAGACTGGAGGCGGAACTGGACGGCGGCGTTGTCCTGTGGTGCTCCGGCGCAGCGGGGGATCAGAATCCAAGGATTATGACGCAGTACGGCGGGACAAGAGAAAAAGGAAAACCGGTGCTGAAGAATCTGGGGAAGGCGGGGTACACAATCCTGGAATATCTGTCCGATGAGCATGCCAGAGATATCCGCAGGGCTGCCAGGAAAATCCGCTGTACAGAGAATACAGGAACCATATACTGTGCGGAAAAAACAGCGATGGTCCGGAGCAGGGACAGCAGGGACGCCAAAATTCCCTACACGCTGCGCCTTTTTATGATCGGAGATATCGCCTTTGAAGGGATCTCCGCCGAGATCGTCACTTCCGTAGGAAAGGCGGTCCGGGAAGTATCTCCGTACGAAAAAACGATTCTGGTTTCCCATGCGCTCGGCTATCAGGGCTATGTGGCTGACGACTGGGAGTATGAACATAACGCTTTTGAAGCCGGCAGCGCCAAAACAGCAAAGGGGGCGGCACAGGAGGCATTTGTCAGCGGCTTTGGAGAACTTTTCCGGGAGAAGGAGCAGACCGGGCATCCGGGCGGCACGCCGGGCATCAAAGCAGAAAATAAGGAAATACAGGAGGAGAAAAGCTGTGGAACAGTATGAAACCGATCACTATAATCTTGTCCGCAGGGCAGCGCCTGAGTGCATGGTACTCCTTAAGTCCGACGGAAAGTTCCCTCTTTCCGAACCCTGCAGGATTGCGGCATTTGGAGGCGGAGTGCGCCACACCATTAAGGGCGGCGGAGGTTCCGGTGATGTAAATGTCCGCGCCTACACGAATATCGAACAGGGACTGAAAAACGCCGGTTTTACAATCAGTTCAGGCGCGTGGCTGGACGGCTATGACCAGGCTGCCGCAGCTGAAGCGGCGCGGCATATAGAGTTTGTTATGAAAAGAATACAGGAAAACGGTCTTATGGGAGCCTTTGAAGATATGGAGGTCCATCAGCCGGAGTATGATCTGCCTGTTGACGGGGAGGGAACAACGGCGGTCTATGTGTTGGAACGGAACAGTACGGAAGGCGCTGACCATCAGGTCAGGAAGGGGGATTTTCTTCTTTCTGATATTGAGATCCGGGATATCCGTACCGCCGCGGAACGCTACGAGCGCTTTATGCTGGTTATCAACAGCGGATGTTTTATTGATCTCTCGCCGATTCTGGACGAGGTACAGAATATTCTGTTCCTTTCAGAAACAGGCATTGCCATCGGAGACGCTTTTGCGGACGTGCTGCTTGGAAAGGCTTATCCATCCGGGAAGCTCAGCGCGACATGGAGCGTTTACGGGGATTATCCGTCAAAAGATACTTTCGGTTCTGAAGATGATACCGAATACCGCGAAGGAATATACGTCGGATACCGGTATTTTGATACGGCAGGTATCAAACCGCTGTTTCCTTTTGGATATGGACTGGGTTATACGGAATTTACATTAAATACAAGGGCTCTTACGCTTTGCGGCACAAAGCTCCATGCAGAGGTGGAAGTAAAGAATACCGGCCGTTTCCGTGGAAGAGAGGTAGTGCAGATCTATGTATCTCTTCCCGGCAGGGAGCTGGCGCAGCCTGCGCAGGTACTGGCAGCTTTTGAAAAGACGCAGGAGCTTGCCCCCGGGGCGGAAGAGACAGTGAAACTTTGTTTTGATATGTCAGAGCTTCGAAGCTATGACAAAAAACGTTCTGCCCGTATCCTGGAGGGCGGCGGATATATTGTCCGTGTCGGGAACAGCAGCCGGAATACGCAGCCTGCCGGGATTGTACATTTGGATGAGACGGTGGTCTTCGAAAAGCTGTCACATACCGGAGGCACCGCCGGTTTTTCAGAGCTGTGTCTGCCATGCAGGGCAGAGGCTTTGCCGAATGTCCCCGGACTTGAACTGCATGGGGCGGATTTCGATGATCTCAGCGAACACCCGCAGACGCTTCCGGCGCAGAGTGATAAGGCGCGTCTCCTGGCAAAGTCGCTCAGGGATGAAGAACTTGCCGCGCTCTGTATCGGTTCCTGGCAGAACGGAAACGATAATCAGAGCGTGGTTGGAAACGCGGGAACACATGTTATGGGATCAGCGGGAGAAAGCAGTGACCTGCTGCGTGACAGGGGAATACAAAGCCTTTCAATGACAGACGGACCGCAGGGACTCCGTGTCTCACAGGTATACTGCGAGGATGAGAACGGGTATCGTTTTTATGCGGAGGGCAGTAAAGAATATGAGATTCTGCAGATGTTTTCCGCTGTTGTTCCGGCGGAAAATCTGCGCATACCCGCGCCGTCTTCCAATTCTTCGGGAAAGGTCAGGCGGATTGAGCAGAACTGTACTGCAATCCCTGTAGGAATGGCGCTGGCGCAGAGCTGGAATCCTGAGTTGTGCGAGACGATGGGAGATCTTGTGGGGGATGAGATGGAGCGGATTGGCGCCCGTGTGTGGCTGGCTCCCGCCATGAACATCCACCGGGACCCGCTTTGCGGCAGAAATTTTGAGTATTATTCCGAGGACCCGCTGCTCACGGGGAAAATTGCCGCTGCTGTTGTGCGCGGGACACAGAGGCATCCGGGCTGTGCAGCTACGGTCAAGCATTTCTGCTGCAACAACCAGGAAACAAACCGCATGTTTAATAACAGCAGACTTTCGGAACGGACGCTGCGTGACATTTATCTTAGAGGCTTTGAGATCGCTGTTAAGGAGGCAAAGCCGTATTGTGTGATGAGCTCTTACAATCTTCTGAACGGCGTACATACATCCGAAAGGCGGGATCTCCTCGAGAACGTTCTGCGCCGGGAATGGGGCTTTGACGGTGTTGTTATGTCGGACTGGGTGGTCCGGATTCCTGTCAATCTGGAGCACCATTACCGCGCGGCAGCCACGGCAGATGCCATTGCGGCGGGAAACGACCTCTTTATGCCGGGAAGCCGTGAGGATTTCGAGGCAGTTATGGCTGCGCTTGCCGACCCCCGGTCTGCGCTTACCCGGGAGCATCTGGAGACAAGTGCGGCGCGGGTCATTGATCTGAGTCTGACACTGTGGGAACAGTAATTTTATATAGAGACAGCTCTGCAGGATTTAAGGATATTTGAACCGTTGGATTGTGGCAGGGCTGTCTTTTTTTGCTTTTCCGTGCGTTAGCCAAAATGTGTAAGAATGGGACAGAAATCTTTAATTCAGAGCAGAAGACAGGGGATTATCTGTTTATAGTAGATAGAAAGAAAGCGGCTGACTGTATGAAAAAAATGTCTGCCCCGGGGAAAAACAGCAGCCGTCAGAGTACAGAAAAAACCAGGAAAAAGTGAAAAAAACAGGAAAGGAAAAATAAAATGGGAAAAGAGAAAAAAGCACAGAAACATGCAGGATGGCTGACCACAAAAAAGGAACGGCGCTATTATATTATGGGCGATCTGGCGCGGTCGTTTAACAGTACAATGTTTAACTCTTATGTGACATTGTTTCTGATGTTCCAGGGGGTGGATCTTACCAGTGTGGCGATCGTGACCCTGCTGATCAAGGTAGTGGATTCGGTGGACGACGTGGTGTTCGGCTACCTGGTAGACCGGATTCATCTGGAGAAGATGAAACGCCTGAAAAAGATTCTGGGAGCGGGCAAATATCTGCCCTGGTACAGGTTCACCTTCCTGATGTTCCCACTTGCGACAGTCCTTTTTTACCTGATGCCGTCAGGGCTGCCGCAGGCAGGAAAGATCGCCTGGTATGTAGTGACTTTTCTGCTGTTTGACCTGACGTATACTCTCTGCGAGGTGCCGATGAATTCTCTGATCATTACATTGACGGACAATATGGAAGAGCGGCATCATATCCAGACAGTCAAAGCGATGTGGGTGGTAGTATCAGCAGTCCTTTTAAGTGTTGTTTCCAGTTTCCTTATCAGCGAATTTGTCGGTCTTCCGATCCAGGTGTCCGGAATTTCCATGACTGTGATATTTACAGTAATGATGATTCCGTTTGCGTTAAAAGGAAAAGAACACAATGCAGAATTGAAAAACCCGGAAGGAGAAGAGCGCGAAGAATATACATTCCGGCAGATGTTCCGCTGCCTGAAAGAGAATAAATATCTGTTGGTCTACATTGTCAGCCTGTTCATCAGTACGGTACTGATCTCTCTGAACAGCGCGATGGGAATGTTCGTGGGATTCTATATCTTTCATAACTCCCAGGCAAGCAGCATTGCGACACTTGTGATGTTTATCCCGGCGCTGCTGCTGATGACCCAGGCGCAGAAGATTTGTACAAAACTGGGAGGAAACCAGAGAACACTGATCATTATGAGCGCGTTTTACACATTGATCTACACGCTGCTGTTCCTGTTTGGCAGGATGAACATTGTGATCTATGTGATCATCATGATCCTGGTGGGACTGCCCAATTCGGTGCTCGGTGTAATCAGAAGCTTTGTACTGCCGGATACGATCGAGTATGCAAGATATAAGACCGGACAGGACTGTTCCGGTATCTGCTACGCGCTTCTCTCCTTTGTCAATAAGATGACGGCGAGCGTGGGCGGCAGCATCGGCATGATGATACTGGCACTGTTCGGATGGGTGTCGGTAAACGCTACGGACTTTGCAGATCTGGCAGCGCAGAATGTGGCGCAGCCGCAGTCAGCCATCGATGCGCTCTGGTGCATCAGTACCCTGGTGCCTGCGATCGGAGCGGCGGTTGGCGCTCTGCTGCTGATCTTCTACCGCCTGGACGATAAGGACGCGAAGCTCATGGCGAAGTGCAACGCCGGAGAGATCACAAGAGAAGAGTGTGAGGCGCAGCTGTCGAGAAAATACTGATTGCATTCAGGAAAGGAGAAGAACGATGGAGCGCTATCAGGATTCATCTCTTACGCCCCGGGAGCGGGCGGAAGATTTGCTGAAGAAAATGTCACTGGAGGAGAAGATGGCACAGGTCACGGGAATCATCTGTCCGCCGGTATTTACCGATGAAGAGACGGAAGGACTGAGGAAAAGATTCCCGCATGGAGCGGGGCATATCTCCGCACTGATCATGCTGAAGATCCCGGATGTGAAGGACGTCTGCCGGATGCAGCGGACGCTGCAGAAAATGGTGATGGAGCAGAGCGGACACGGGATCCCTGCCATCTTCCATATGGAGGGACTTACAGGCGCCATGCTCGTCGGTGCGGTAAGCTTTCCTTACGGGATCGGAAGAGGGGCGACATTCGATCCGGAACTGGAGGAACAGATCGGACGGATTACGGCAAGGCAGGAGCTTGCCGCCGGCATTACCCAGATCCTGTACCCTGTCCTGGATATCGCCCGTGATCCCAGGCACGGCAGGTACGGGGAGCCTTACGGGGAAGATCCCACACTGGCAGCTGTTATGGGAGCGGCAGCTGTCCGTGGAGTTCAGGGGCAGGAAGTGGACGGACTTCGTGCTGCTGCGTGCGGAAAGCACTATATGGCTTATCACAAATCAGAAGGCGGGATCAATACAGCCCATATGGAGATCGGTCCGCGCATGCTCCGGGAAATTCACGGGAAGCCCTTCCAGGCGGCATTTTCGAATGCGGACCTCCACTCGGTGATGCCGTGTTATGATGCATCTGATGCCGGTCCGATATCGGCGTCCCATGAGTTCCTGACAGAGATACTGCGGGATGAAATGGGATTTGACGGGATAACAGTATCGGACTATGGAGCAGTGGGAAATGTCCACACAGTCCATTATGTGGGAGAGACTCCGGCTGATGCGGGATATCGCTGCATGAAGGCAGGAATGGATGTGGAGCTTCCCCTGCCCGTCGGTTACGGAGAAGAACTGAAGAAGATGTTCGGGGACGGCAGGGCAGATATGGAGGTGCTCGACCGGGCAGTTATGCGGGTGCTCACGGAAAAATTCCGCATGGGGCTGTTCGAGCATCCATTCGCACTGGAAGATGAGGCGTTTTCAAAAGTATTCTATCAGTCCGGAGCGAGGAAAGTCTCCCTGAAATGCGCGAGAGAATCAGCGGTACTCCTGAAGAATAACGGGATTCTCCCATTGAAAAAGAACATCCGAAAACTGGCAGTAATCGGCCCGCAAGCAGATTGGGCAAACTATTATTTCGGCGGATACAGTACTGTGGGATCACTGGACGCAGCGTCAGCGGCTTCCAACAGCCAGGCAGGGATCGCGGGGAATGACCCGTCCAACGCGGACAAGGCTGTGATGATCGCAGGAACCGGCGTGGAATTCAGCGAGACGGAACGCTTCGGGAGAAATCTCTCTATGGTACAGCCGGACTGTACGACGCTTCTTACAGAACTGCGCAGGCGGTTCCCGGACGCACAGGTTGTCCATGCACATGGGTATCATATCGCCGGAAGCGGTACAGAGGAGTTCGCAGATGCCCTGGAAATCTGCCGGGGAGCAGATGCGGCGGTTCTCACTCTGGGCGGGAAGCACGCCTCCGGTTCCATCGCCACGATGGGAGAAGGTGTGGACGCATCAAATATCAATCTGCCGCCCTGCCAGGAGGCATTTATCCGCGAGGCAGCGAAGCTTGGTATCCCGCTGGTCGGTGTGCATTTTGACGGGAGACCGGTTTCTTCTGACACGGCGGACGAGTGCCTGGATGCTCTTCTGGAAGCGTGGAATCCGGGTGAATTCGCAGGATGTGCGGTAGCGGAGATCCTCTGCGGAAAAATCTGCCCCTCCGGAAAGATGCCCGTGACCACTGCGCGGTGCGCAGGGCAGATTCCTATGTACTATAACCATCCCAACGGTTCCTCATGGCATCAGGGAGAGAGCGTGGGATTCCGCAATTATGTAGATCTGCCCCATGAACCGAGGTACTGTTTCGGCTACGGGCTGTCTTACACGTCCTTTGAATATTCGGACCTGCGGATCAAAGCTGCGGACAGCCGGGGAGAGACCGTGCCGCAGTTAAATCCGGATGGCGAAGTGGAGATCTCGTTTACTCTTAAGAATACGGGAGGGATAACCGGAACAGAGACCGTTCAGCTCTATCTGAGGGACTCTTACGCTTCCATGCTCCGTCCGGTAAAGGAACTCCAGGGATTCTGCCGGGCAGAGCTTAAGCCCGGAGAGGAAAAGCGGATTACGTTTTGCTGCGCTCCGTCCCAGATGGCATTCCTCACCCATGAGATGAAGTGGAAGATCGAGAAGGGCCGGTACGAGGTCTGCGTGGGCGCATCCTCGGAAGATATCCGGCTGACCGGCGCATTCGAGGTGACGGAGGACCGCTTTACGGAAGGCAGGAACAGGAGATTCTGGGCAGAGTGTGTGCAGCACTCAGACACAGAGGCATAAGGACGCAGAGGCATAAAGAGACGGACAGCATCAGACACTCGGCTTGCGGTGGTCTGGTGCTGTTTTTTTCAGGAAAACAATGAAGAAAATTTATGGTAATTTTAAAACAAAAATGCGAAAAACAGGATATAAAGAGACAGAAGTTTTCTGTATGATAGAAGAAATCAGAACGGTGGAGATGGCTTTCGAGCTGAATCGCAGACACGAAGAGCAGAATGCGTGAAACAAAAAATATGAAACTGTAAGAAGGGAGAAATTAACATGACAGAAGAACAGATCAGGCAGGGAAAAGAACTGTTGGAGCATATTCTGATTGAAAACGGCGAGGTTGTAAAGGTAGAGTACCGCCAGGAAAAGAAAGAGAATATCTTTATGGAGACCGTAAAGCTCTGGCCTACTCCGGAGATGTTCCTTATGGAAATCCTTCTCCACCCGTCAGTGGAATCCAATATAAGAGTGATCCTTGCACTCCCGGTAAAGGAACAGTGGAACGGGAAACTTCTTGCCACGGGAAATGGCGGCGCAGCGGGAGAAGTGGGAGAATTTTTTGTAAATTACGGAGTCTCCCACGGATATGCATCGGTGAGCACGGATATGGGGACCTCGGAAAAATACGGAACTATGTACGGAAAACGGGAACGGATGATCGATTTCGGATACCGTGCCACCCATGAAATGACGGTGGCGGCAAAGAAGGTGATCCGGGCGTTCTATGGAAAGGATCCGGAACATTCCTATTTTACCGGGGGCTCCACAGGCGGGCAGCAGGCGCTTTCCGAAGCACAGAGATATCCGCATGATTACGACGGGATCGTGGCGTTCAGCCCGGCGTACAACCGGGTCAGGCTTCATACATGGTTCGTCTGGAACTGGCAGGCTGTAAACAGAGATCCAAAAGGGCGTTTCGATGCAGAGAGCGCGGAGGCAGTTTCCGCGCGTCTGGTACTGGAGTACGGAAAGCTTTGCGGCGGTGCGCCGGGAGACAATTTCCTGACGTATCCCCACAGGCTCAGAGATCCATATACCCACCAGGTGAAAATCGATATGGGGATATTTACAGATGACAGGATGAAAGTAAAGCTTTCGGCGGAGCAGTTAAAGGCGTTGGAGCAGATCTATGCGGGAGTTGTGGATCCGGTGACAGGAGAGCGGATCTATGCGGACTTTTCACTCGGAGCGGAGAGGGAGGGGCTCTCCCTAGTGGATCTGAGCAACCCGGATAACTTCCGGACATCCCTTCTCTTTCCCTTCCTCTGGGCGTGGGGCGAGGATGCAGACCTGATGAACTTTGATTTCCATAAGGACTATCTGAGGGCAGTGGAAGAACTCTCTCCGATCCTGGATGCGGCAAATCCGGATTTAAGTGAATTCCGCAAAGCGGGTGGAAAGCTGATCCTGGTGGGAAGCTCGGCAGATGCGATCATCCCGTATACGGATTCCCTGAATTACTATAACCGGGTGCTCGAACAGGATGGCGGGCGCCAGGTGACCGATGGATATCTGAGATACTTTATGATACCCGGAATGGGACACTGCGGTGGCGGAACAGGATTTCAGAGCGTGGGCTATATGGCGATGCCGAACGGGATCGGGGACAGGTATCACGACACGATGCTCGCCATGGAGAAATGGGTAGAGGACGGAGAAGCCCCGGAGAAGCTGATCGCCACGGCGTTTACGGACGGCAATAATTTCAGAGGAGAGGTTACTGCGCAGCGTCCGGTATGGGCATGGCCCGCAGAGACCGTGTATGCAGGCGGCGATGTGAATGCGGCGGAGAGCTATGTAAAGAAAGGATAGTTTTGAAAGGCAGGAGGAGTTCTTATGGTGAAAAAGTATAGTTTTTACGCGGGCGCAGCGAAAGGGGATATCACTCCGGCAGAGGAACTTTTTCCGATCCCGTTTATCGGTCCGATCGCGATAGACAGGGTTTGCGACCGGATCTATGTGAGAGCGCTTATGATGGATGACGGCAGCAGCCGTATCCTTTTTATGACCTTAGATGTCTGCATCCTTCCCCATTATAAAGAAATGGAAAAGCTGATTTCAGAAGAGACGGGAATCCCGCAGGATCACATTTTCATGGCGGCGACGCATACCCATGAAGTACCGATAACAGGAGCAGGAGATTATCTGGAAGGGGTAACGGAGGAACCAAAACGCAGAAAATGGTACGAAGCGCTGCTGAAGACGGTTCTTGATACAGCAAAGGAAGCAGAGCGTAATCTGCGCCCTGCCCGGATCGGATATGGGACGGGAAAATCTTATGTGAATGCCAATCGGGATGCACTGCCACGAGAGAAAGGCGGAAAATCTGAGATCGGCATCAACTTTGAGCGCCCGAGCGATAAGACGCTTGCTCTTGTCCGGATTGAAGACCTGGATGGGAAGACGATCGCCCTGATCATCAATTATGCGGTACATGCCGTGGTATTAAACGGCTGTATCGTAGAGGGAGGAATCGGTCTTTCGGGAGACCTGCCGGGAAGAACATCCGCATTGCTGGAGGAGAAGATCGACGGTGCGGTGGTGCTTTGGACTTCCGGAGCGGCAGGAGACCAGAATCCCAGGATCATGGGGCAGTACGGCATAGAGATCAGGGACGGAAACCCATATCTGAAGAATCTGGAGGAAAAGGGATATATGATTCTCGATTTTCTCACAGCGGAACATGTGGAGGATATTTTGGAGGTGAACGACAGAATCGTCTGTGAGGAAGAGGAGGCAGAGATCTATTCAGCGGAGAGGACTGCTGTGTGCCCGGGCAGAAAAGCAGAGAAAGATCCGGTCTCATATACCCTTCGGCTTCTGACAGTCGGTGAGATCGCTTTTGAGGGGATTTCTGCAGAAGTTGTTACATCGGTGGGAAAGGCAGTCCGCGAGGATTCTCCTTACAGGAAGACGATTCTTGTAAGCCACGCCTGCGGATACTGCGGCTATGTACCGGACGACTGGGAATATGAGCACGATGCTTTCGAGGCGGAAGGAACTCCGGTGAAACAGGGATATGCACAGCCGGCATTTATCCGCGGATTCCGGGAACTGTTTAAAGAAAGGATGGGGAGAAGAAAATGAAAATCTATGATATGAAAGTAAATCACCTGACAAATCCCGTGGGATACCGGATGGATCGGACGGTATTTTCATGGAAAGTAGAAGAGGCGGCAGGCACAGTGCAGACTGCCGCCCGTATTGTGGTGGCGCGGGATGCATCGATGGACAAAGTGGAGGCGGATACAGGATTTTCGGAGGACACCGACAGTCTGGGAACACCGGTCGTACTTTCTCTGAAGCCGCGCACCCGGTACTATTGGACTGTAACTGTGCGGACGAATGCCGGAGAAGAAGCGAAAGGAGAAGTGCAGTGGTTCGAGACCGGGAAACGGGACGAGGCGTGGCAGGCACAATGGATCACCTGCGACAATGAAAATCCGCGGCATCCGGTATTTGAAAAAAAGATCTCCCCGAAGAAAAAGGTGGAGAAGGCGCGGCTCTATATCTGCGGTCTGGGGCTGTATGAGGCGATGTTCTGCGGGAAACGGATCGGAAACGAGTACTTTACCCCTTACTGCAATGACTATAACGAGTGGGTGCAGTACCAGACGTTTGACCTGACGGAAGTGATGCAGGAGGAAGGGAAAGGGACGCTGTCTGTATTTCTCGGAAACGGGTGGTACAAAGGGCGTTTCGGATTCGACGGCAAAGACGAAGGCGGCTTTTATGGAAAGGAGTGGAAACTTCTTGCGGAACTGCACCTGGAATACGAGGATGGAGAGACGGAGACCATCGGGACAGACCCGTCCTGGAAAGTGCGCCGCAGCAGGATCACATTCTCCAATATCTATGACGGCGAACACCGGGACGATACCCTGCCGGACCTCCCGGCGGAACAGGCAGTCCTTACCGCTGCGCCTGCGGGAGAACTGACAGAGCGGATGAGTATTCCGGTGACGGAACACGAGCGTTTCACTCCGGCTGAGCTTATCCATACGCCTGCCGGAGAGGCAGTTCTTGACATGGGACAGGAGTTCACGGGGATTTTTGAACTGAAAGTGAGGGAACCCCGGGGGACTCAGATCCACATTCAGACCGGAGAAATCCTGCAGAACGGAAACTTTTATAACGGCAATCTGCGCACCGCCAGATCCGAGTACTGTTTTGTCACAGACGGCACAGAGACCGTGCTGAAACCATATTTTACTTTTTACGGATACCGGTATGTGAAGATCGAGGGAATCCCGGATCTGAAAAAAGAAGATTTCACGGGAATTGCCCTTTACAGTGATCTGGAGTTTACCGGGGAGCTGACGACCGGGCATGAGCTCATAAACCGGCTTGTTTCGAACGTACGCTGGGGAATGAAAGGCAATTTTCTGGACGTGCCGACTGACTGCCCGCAGAGGGACGAACGTATGGGGTGGACGGCGGATACCCAGGTATTTGTCCCCACAGCGGCTTATCTTGCCGATACTTACGCGTTCTACAGGAAATATCTGTATGATATGAAGAAGGAACAGGCGGTCAGAGGAGGAAGAGTACCGGATGTGGTACCCGCGTTTGCCGTAGAAGACTGCTCTTCCGTATGGGGGGACGCAGCCTGCATCATCCCCTGGACGCTGTACCGGATATATGGAGACGTATCCATTCTGGAGGACCAGTATGAGAGCATGAAAGCCTGGGTGGATTATATCCGGAGCGTGGACGGAGACGACCACAGATGGCGCAGGCAGTTCCATTTCGGAGACTGGCTGGCACTGGATAACCGGTTTGGCGCGGCAGATGCAGTCCTGGGCGGGACAGATGAAGGATTTATCGCGGATGTCTACTATGCGGCAAGCGCGGAGATGGTGGCAAAAGCGGCGGAGGTTCTGGGAAAGACCGAAGACGCCGGGGAGTATTCAAGCCTTTCCCACGCACAGTTCGACGTGGTGAAAGCAGAGTATTTCAGTGCCACAGGCCGCTGCTGTATAGACACACAGACGGCACATCTGCTGACGCTGAAATACCACCTCTCCTCTGACGAAGAGCGGAGCCGCAGGAATCTGCGGGAACTGTTCCGGAAAAATAAAGAACGGTTGGAGACCGGATTCGTCGGGACGCCCCTTCTGGGAAATGTGCTGACGGACAACGGATTTTCAGACCTCGTCTGGAGACTGGTGTTAAACGAAGAGTATCCGGGATGGCTCCACGAAGTACTGCTCGGGGCGACCACAGTGTGGGAGCGTTGGAACAGTGTGGGAGATGACGGCGTGATATCGCCCACGGGAATGAACAGCCTGAACCACTATGCATACGGCTCCATCCTGGAGTGGCTTTTCCGGCACGGCGCGGGACTGGATTTTGACGGGGAGACGCCGGGGTGCAGGCACGCTGTGATGAAGCCGGCGATGAACTGGAAGGTAAAGAGTATGTCGGCAGTTTACGATTCTCCGGCGGGAAAGTATGCGTTCTCGTGGAAGATTCTGGACGAACATCATGTGAAGATTCTGGCGGAAGTCCCGTTCGGGTGCAGGGCGGATCTCATCCTTCCGGCAGGACATGTGTCTGAAGGAAAACTGGCAGAAAAAGGAAGACTGCAGGAAGAAGCCTCTGTCCCGAAACAGGCGGAAGAGGGAAGATTCCTTCTGCAGCCGGGCAGCTTCCAAGCAGTGTGGGAGACGGAAGAGCCTCTGCGCAGAATCTATACGGCAGATATGCCGGTCAGGGAACTGAAGTCAGACCCGGATACAAGGGAGATCTTTCTGAAGATCTTCCCGTGGGCGGTAGTGACGCCGCCGGATCTTCTGGATAAAACGGTACGCGAAGTGGCGCAGATCAGGAATCTGCCTGTACCCGAAGAGCGGTTTGAAGAACTGGAGCAGGCTCTTAAGAAACTGTAAACAGTGCTGAAGGTGGCAGGTACAGACGAGCAGAATGCATGGAATGGATTCTCCACGGAAATTTATCACAATGCAAATTATCAGGATATAGAGACAAATATTCATTGATTCATGCGGATATACATCATACAGGAAGGAAATCAGAGCGATGAAAGAGCAGAAAGATGAACTGAAAAAACAGGAAAAATCAACGGAAGCGACAGGAATGGCGCAGTCTTATGAAATACTAAAAAAACAGAGAGAGCGCTGGGCGTCTCAGGAAGTTACAGGGGAACGATTTCTCGTACCGCGCAGCGGGAAACCGGGGGTACAGACGATTCTCTACCGTCCGGAACATGCAGGGGACGGTCCTCTTCCCGTATTCGTGAATATGCACGGCGGGGCATGGATCGGCGGGGACGCAGTCCTGATGGATACCTTCTGCCGGAAGATGGCGGATGAACTGGGTGCGTTTGCTGTCAATATCAACTATACCAAAGTGGATGTGTGTCCCCTTCCCTATGCCCAGGAGGAAGCAGCGGATGTGATTCTTTACTTTGCAGAACATGCGGAGCAGTACGGGATCAATCCGGAGAAGATCATCGTGGGCGGACACAGCGCCGGGGCACATCTGGCATGCTGCGCCGGGATCCTGCTGGCGGGGAAGAACTTCGCCCTGGCAGGGGAGATGCTGGTCTATCCCGTGGCAGATCTGACCAGGGAGGAAGAAGTGATCGCTCTGGCGCGGTCCGTGATGCATCCGGATATCCCCTGGGATGATCCGGTCCTCTCCCCGGCAAAGGCTCCGGATGAGGTGCTCCGCAGGACCCCTCCTGCACTGTTTATCCTCTGCGGGAAGGACGAGCTCCTGAAAAGCGGAAAGGATTATATGCTCCGTCTGATGGAAGCGGGAGTCGAGGTGAAGGCGAAAGAATACCCGGCTGCAGAACACGGGTTTCTGGAGACGAACCAGCCGGAATATCCGGACAGCGATCCGCGGAAAAATGCGGAGCAGGCAGTGTATGCCAGAGACTGCGAAGCGTACCTTGTGCGGGAACTGCGGACATTTTTGAACGAAAATTTGAACGAAAATGTCCTTCCCGGGACGAAAAATTCTCTGTGAAGACAGAAAGAAACTCTCTATAATACATACAGCTGTAATAAAGATGCAGAGCTGTGAAAAATAACCAGCGGTGAAATAAGGAGGACTTGTCATGGATCAGTTTCAGAAAGCCCGGGCAGTGTGGATTGGAAATCCCCGGGAGAAGTACAATCAGTTTGCGGGATTTCATACCCGCCTGTCACTGGAAAAAGAGACAGAAGTTACATTTAAGATAGCGGCAAGGTCTTACTACCGCCTCTATATAAACGGAGAGATGGCAGCGCACGGACCTGCCCGCAGCGCGAAGGGGTACTGCCGTGTGGATGTGATCCGCAGACCCCTTGTGGGAACCTGTGAGATCGCAGTGGAGACAGCGGCTTACTCCAAACCGGAGATGTACTGTAATGACTGTACCATGGAGCCGGGAATGCTGACACTGGAGATCACGGATCCGGACGGAAAAGTACTTTCCGCTACCGGTGAGGAAGGATGGACGTGCGGGGAACTTCTCTTCCGCCGTTCCCGTGTGGAGACGATGAGCCACTGCCGTGGAATCGTGGAGTATTATGACCTGACGCCGGAGAGCTTTTCCTGGAGGATGGAAGGATTCACGCAGAGACCGGTCCCGGCAGAAGAACCGGATGCGTATCTTAAGAGAAGAGCGCCTTATCCGACGCTGCGCAGGATTCCGTTTCCGGGCATACAGTCCGTCTGCGATATTGCCCCGAGGGACCAGGAACCGAAAGATACGAACCTTCTGCTTGCGGGAGTGGTGAATCAGAAATGGTACGGTATGATTCCGCCGGAAAACCGTTTCCTGGAAAGCCTTCAGAGAGAAGGAGACGCTCCCTTTACGGGAAAATACCGGGAAGGAATCCCGGGAAAGGGGATAACGGTCATCCCCGGAAGAAATCCGGCTGCCGTATACTGGGCGCTTCCTGCCTCTGAGGTGGGCTTTCTGGATCTTACAGTACAGGTGGAGAAGCCGTGCGTCCTGGATTTGATCAGCTCCGACCACCTGGGGCGGTCCGGGGAACTTGCCGGGAATACGTATGCAGCCCGGTATTGTCTGCAGGCAGGCACTTATCATCTCAATACTTTTGAACCGAAGCTTGTCCGGTATGTAAAAGCAGTCGTGCGCACGAACGGGAAGGTACAGTTTCAGGCTCCGGCGGTGCTGGATGATACATATCCGGATGAGAAAAGGACAGTATTCTCCTGCAGCGACGGGGACTTAAACCGGATTTTTGAAGCGGCTTGGAGGACGCTGCGGCTGAATACGCTGGATATTTTTATGGACTGCCCGGAGCGGGAGAGAGGCGGATGGCTGTGCGACTCCTATTTTACGTCAAAGGGGGCATGGCATCTGTTCGGCGACCTCTCGGTGGAGAAAGATTTTATCGAGAACTTTATGCTTACGGATCCGGAGAAGAACTGGAACGGCTTTTTCCCGGAGGTTTATCCGGGCGTGCGTGGGGCAGACGGGGACGTGGGGATCCGCAACTGGTCCTTCTGGCTGATGTTGGAACTGTGCGATTATTATGAGCGGTCCGGTGACCGGGAATTTATCGACCGGTGCAGGAACAGAGTGGAGCGGTTCATGGAAGGAGTGCTCTCCCTGCGCGGAAAGAGCGGGCTTCTGGAGATACCGGGTTCTCTTTTTGTGGACTGGTCGCTCTCCAACAGCAAAGCTGCCATGGAACCCATCTCCGTCCCGGTCAACTGTCTGGCTGCGCGGATGATGGACGAACTGGGAAAACTCTATGACAGAGCGGACTGGAGGAGGACCGCAGAGGAAATGAGAGGCATCATCAGGGGACTGGACAAAGGCGGTATCATGAGCGGAAGCGGGGATGGCGCCATTGTGGAAAACACCTCCGGTCAGATCCGTCTCAGGCGCGGGGAATGTCGCACGGAGAGCGGGACTGCCCTGGAGATCTGGAGCGGTTTCCATCTCGAGGACAGGGAGTATATCCGGCAGTTTATAAACGCGATGGGAACCTGCCCGAAAGAGCGCCCGGACCCGAATATCGGGCGGTCCAACCTTTTTATCGGCCTGATGATACGGTTTGATGTTCTGGCGCGTCTTGGAAGAACAGAAGAGCTGATCCGGGAGTGGAAAGATCTTTACCTCGAGGAACTGCGCATTGGTTCAGGCACATTTTTTGAAGGAGTCCATGCATCATCCGGCTGTCACGGATTTAACGCATACACGGGATGCCTGATAAAGGAACAGATACTGGGGCTTGGCGAACTGAATCAGCGGACAAAGACTGTCCGGATCGCGCCGCATCCGGGCCGCCTTTTCTGGGCATACGGAAGCGCCCGCTGTGAGGACGGGATGATATTCCTCAGATGGAGTGCAGACCAGGATGAACATGTCCTTGATATGCAGCTTCTTCTTCCGGAAGGATGGAAGGCGGAATATGAGATACCTTTTGAACTGTGCGGCTGGCTGGTATGGGTAAACGGAGAGCAGATCGACTGGAAAACGGAGAGGGGGTATGTAAGATGAAAAAGTATGCAGACCACTGTGACGGACGGAAGAGATGCAGCGCGGAGTTTTTTAAATTCCGGATCGGTGAGGAAGAAGAATCCATCCGGGAGCGCCTGCGGGAAGTATGTCAGAGAGGAATCTGTAATGTGATAGCAGGATGCGAGGACAAAGGTTTTAAAACTATTCCATTTGACGGGGAATATTATGCCGTGCTGCCGCGTCTGGCAAAAGCCTGCGCGGATCTTGGCATGCATTTCTGGCTTGAGGACTATTCCCCTTTCCCGACCGGAAGCGCCAACGGCGCATATGGAAAGCCGGAGAACAGGGAGTGGAACAAGCTGTATATCGACGAGCGGCACATGGATGTCAGGGGACCGGTGAAAAACGCCGGGATCCGGATTGAACTGCTGCAGAATGTCGTGTACGGAAAAGCAACGCACCGGTTCGCGAAGACGGATCCTTCCTGCAGGGAACGGCTGTGTATTGTGGCGTACCGGCTGTGCGGGAGAGAGCGCGCCTGCCGGTCAAAAACAGTGCCGGTACTGGAAGCTGGGACGGCACTTTCCCTGGATCCTTTTGTGAAGAATGGGATACTTACCTGGGATATCCCGGAAGGAGACTGGAGGATCTTTGTCGTTTTCACTACATACGAAGGATCGGGAAGACCGGATTATATGAATCTTTTAAGCCGGGAGTCCGTGGCACTTGAGATTGAAAATGTCCACCTCCCGGTGTATGAACACCTGAAAGACTATCTGGGAACGAGCTGGAACGGATTTTTTTATGACGAGCCGGAGATCGGCAATTCCGGCGATGCGAATGTGTTCGATTACTTTATGCTTCCGGGGCGGAGGACAGAAGAGCCGACTGATATCAGCGTCCTTCCGTGGAGCCGGGAGATGCCGGAAGAAATGAAAAAAAGAGACGGAAAATGGATGGAGAAACTGCCATATCTCTGGTATGACGGAAGCGGGATACATACCGAAGAAAACAAAGCAGATGACGCAGAAAAAGATGAGACATGCGCACGTTTCCGTCTTGCTTACATGGATGCGGTGACGGCGCTTGTCCGGGAGAATTATAACGGGCAGGTATATGCATTCTGCCGGGAGAGGGGGATCCATTATATCGGGCATGTCCTGGAGGATGAGGGAAGCCACGCCCGTCTGGGATGCGGTCCGGGGCATTATTTCCGGCAGCAGTATTATCAGGATGAGGCAGGGATCGATGTGATCGCAGGGCAGATCCTTCCGGGCAGGGACTGGACGGCGTCCTGGTACGGCGCGCCGAACGCGGACGGGGAATTCTACCACTATGGTCTGGCAAAGCTGGCATCCTCCGAAGCGCACATCAATCCCCTGAAGAAAAACTGCTCCATGTGCGAGACATTTGCCATGTACGGGCAGCAGGGACTGACGGAGAGAAAATTCCTTGTGGACCACCTGCTCGTAAACGGAGTAAACCGCATCCTTTTCGCTGAGCTTCCTTCCTATGAAGCTTCCGCAGAATATGCGAAAACTCTTGCAGAGTATACGGATTGGATGAGCGCGCTGCTCCGGGAAAGCGTTCCGGTGATCCGCACTGCGGTTCTCTATCATGCGCAGGCGGAGTGGATGACGGGGGAAGAGGCGCAGGGCTTCCAGGTTCCGGCGGCAGTTCTTGCCAGAAATCAGATCAGCTATGATGTGATCCCGGAGGATGTATTTTCCGAACCGGAGCATTACCGGGCGGACTTCTCAGAAGGGCTCACAGTAAACGGCAACCGGTATGAAGCGCTGGTTATCCCGAGGACCAGATACCTTGCCCGGGAGACGGAAGCATTTGTCCGCCGCTGCGGGGAGACAGGATTTCCGGTGCTTTTCGTGGATGAGATGCCGGACGGATTTAAGAACGGGAAGCAGGAGAAAGAACACGCCGGAGAAAAAGGCGTTCCGTCCTCATGCCGGGCAGTCCCATACAGCGCTCTGGCAGAGGAGGTGTCGAGATATCTCTCCCCGGATATCCGCGTGGAAGCTCCCGGCAGGAGATGGATCCGCTGCGCCCATATCCGGAAAGGGAAGAAGGATATCTTCCTGATTCATAACGAATCCCCGGACGGCGGACAAAAGTGCAGGGTACTTCTGCCTTTGCCGGAGGAAGAAAAACTGTCCGGTACAGGGAAAGTGATCCGGACTGATCCTGTCAGCACTCTGGAATGGATTCCGGACCAGAAGAGACTTCCCGACGGAAATATCTGCATCGAACTGGAACTGGGGCGCTATGAGATGGCAGTGCTCAGGTATGAAAGGACGGTTGGCGGAGCAGACGACCGGGCGGTTCGGTATGAGCGCTCTGCTGCGGCGGAAGGAGCCGTCCGGAATATTTCGTGGACACTGGAACTTCCGAACGGGAGATGCGTTTCTGAAGAAACAGGTGCACTTCCGGAAGCAGAGAGATACCTGCCCCGTGAGTTCTACGGAGGACTTGTCTACCGGGGAAAATGGCAGGAAAACAGGAATGGAGCGGCAGACGCGGATCCGGAGGGAAATGGCGCGGACATCCTGCCGGACATCCTCTGTGTGGACGGTGTGTCCGACTGCTGCGGGGTCTTGCTTAACGGAAAAGATCTCGGAAAACGCGTGGGGGCGGTCTGCTTTTTTGATATGAGAGGCGCGGTATGTCCGGGACAGAATGAGCTGGAGATTGAAGTCTATACAAGCGCCTCCAACAGAGCGGATAAAAAGAGTGTTTTCGGAATCCCTCTGGACAGTCTGACCGCACTTCCGTATACACTTGCCGAACCGCTTGGAATATACGGGGTGGTAAAGCGCGTTTGCGTAAAAATATGGTGATCGCCGTTGTCGGCGCATACTGTATTGCGAAATCAAATCTGAGCAAAGAGGGATGGCGGACAGTCAGATATGAAGCAGTACAGGAAAACGGCAGGATTAGCTGAACAATAATATGAAAAAAATCAGGAGAGTATCCTTTTGTCTGTGGATATTCTCCTGAACTTAAATTTATTTTTTCAGATTTACAATCGTTTCTAAATCATAAAGGCAGAGTTCTTCTGTCGTCTCGGATTCTGAGATGATTTTTGCGTCAAAGCCGGATTCAGAAAACAGGGCATAATAGAATTTTGCTTTTCCTTTCAGGGGTGTGAGTTTCGCAACGGTATCAAGGTATTCGGAATAAGCGAATGGACTTCGTCTGAATTTACATTCGCCTACCAGATATTCCTTTGCGCCTCTGTCGATGGCAAGGAGATCGATCTCCGTTTCCGCTACTCTAAGTTCGTTTTGCGCTTCCTTATCACGGACAGTTGTTCTCCCTGTCCACCGTCCCATTTTTGCATAACGGAACGGTAAAGCGTTTTTCTTCTGAAGCTCCCGCACAAATTCTTTGCAGACATCTTCAAAAACCGGTGAAGCGAACTCGTGCAGAGTTGGTTCTACAAGATATTCGTAAACGCCCTCCACATCTCCATCCTCAAGTTGTGAAAAATTGGAAAATCCGAACGCATACCAAAAACGGAAAAAATTATCGGTCAGGCGGTAGGTCCCGCGATTTGTATTCGCCATTTCCTTTGTTCCGGCATCTACGGAAAATTCACGTTCTATAAGCCCCAGTTCAATCATGTTTTTCAGATAAACACTTGTCTTTGAGGTGTCCTCCACAAGTGATTTCTGACTGATGTCATTCAGCTTTGTGTTTCCCAGTGCGACTGCCTCAATAATGGAATTGTAAACCGGGGTTTCGCGAAGTTCCTGATGAAGCAGGAAATCTGTCTCGCTGTAAAGCACAGAGCCTTTTGTCAGGATATTCCGTTTGATGTTTTCCGCAAGGGAAAGTTCTGGGCTGAACTGATTAAGATAATGCGGAATACCGCCAAGGACCGCATAAGCAAGCACCTTGTCCCTCTCCGAATAATTCGGGAAAAATCTTGCGGCGTCATAAAATCCCATTTCCTTCATTTTATAAATACCTGTGGCTCTGCCGTACAGCGGATTTTTTTCTGCAAGCAGCTCTTTTTCAATGAAACTCATTGCGCTGCCGCACAGAATGATCATCACATTGCTGTCTTTAAACGTTGTGTCCCATAGATTTTGCAAAAGAGATGGAATACTCCTGTTTCCTCTGCACATATACGGGAACTCATCGATTATAACCAGTTTTTTCTTTTCACCGTATGGAAGATCAAGAATTGCGCAGAAGGCTTTTTCCCAGTCTTCAAATTCCGAAATATATTGTTTGGCAGGGATATCCTCCTGCAATAGCTGTTTAGAAAATTTTACAAGCTGCGCCTTATCCGTACTTTGCGTACAGGAAAAGAATATGTGCGGTTTACCCTTGCAGAACTCTCTGAGCGTTTCTGTTTTTCCGACACGTCTGCGCCCATAGAGAACAATGAGCTGTGCCGTTTTTCCCTTATATCTGTCTTCTAAAAACTTGAGTTCAGTTTCTCTGCCTATGAACATATGCCTGCCTCCTGAAATATCTAATCTTGATTTACTAAATCGTGATTTGATATCATTATATCCATGAAATCTGAAAAAAACAAGAGGGGACACGCGCCGGAAAAATCTTTTGAAATCCTTACCGGACTGCTCCGCAATACAGATTTGTACCGCGGACTCAAAAGACCCCCATGCAGTAAACGAAAGCGGTTATTTCAAAAATTCCTCAATCTGCCCTGCCACGATCTTCACCAGACGTTCCCTTGCCTCCAGGGAAGCCCAGGCGATATGAGGAGTAATAAAGAGTCTCTCCTTCTCCTTTACATTCAGGAGCGGGCTGTCTTTTGCCATCGGCTCCACACAGAGGACATCCAGTCCTGCGGCTGCGATCTCTCCGTTATTCAGAGCGTCGGCAAGGTCTGCTTCGTTGATGATCGGACCACGGCCCAGGTTGAGCAGAATGGCGTCGGATTTCATCTTGTGCAGCAGGTCTTTGTTGACAAGATTTTCTGTATACTCGTTCAGCGGTGCGTGGATGGAAATAATATCGGACTTTGCAAGCAGTGTGTCCAGATCCACCTGATGATATCCCTCCTGTGCAGGCGCCCCGGATGCGGAGTAGTAGATCACATCCATGCCGAACGCTTTTGCGATGTCTGCCACCCGCCGGCCGATGGCGCCGAGGCCGATGATGCCCCATGTCTTGCCGTACAGTTCATGGAAAGGCTGGGCAAAATGAGTAAAGATCGGGGATTCGAGATAGCTCCCGCTTTTTACATAATCATCGTAATATCTCAGCTTTTCCAGGAGGTAGAACAGGATAGCGAAGGTGTGCTGCGCCACGGTCTCGGTAGAGTATCCGGCCACGTTGCGCCATTCGATGCCGCGCTGTGCCAGATAATCTTTGTCCAGGTTGTTGGTTCCGGTAGCGGTTACGCACACCAGTTTTACGTTCTTTGCCTCGGAAATAGTAGATGCGTTGACCGGAACTTTGTTTACCACAAGAACATCCGCGTCGGCTGCGCGTTCCGGCACTTCTTCCGGGGCGGTATAGGGATATTTCACCACTTCTCCGAGACGTTCAAACTGCGAATAGTCAATATCCTCGCCCAGGGTCAGGGCGTCTAAAAATACGATCTTCATGATCTTCCTCCTCAATAAGCAGGCTGTGCAGAACTGTGCGCCACATAGGTGCCTTTCCGCCAGGATGCCGTATTTTGTATTTTTTCCAAAACTATACTAGCACATATTTTACAGAGCTGCCATATTTTTTACCTGCCGCAGAGGAAAAACCGTCCGGACGAGAGCGGTTTTTGCTCATAATACAAGTGAAACCTACATATGATTATAGGGAAAAATACCGCGGGGACAAAAAGAGTGGATCAACTGGAAAAACGAAACCCACGCCGGAGGCATGACATGGTGTCTGCCGTGCGGCGTGCTGTGGCGTCTGCCGTGATATTTGCCGTGACGGTATGCCTGCTCTCGGGCTGTGTGTCCCGTCCGCAGAAGACACAGAAGCTCCGGGATCTGGAATTTACCGTGCTGGATAAGGATGCGGTTCCGGAAGAGTTTGCACTTGTGATCGAGGAGAACAAGGCGATGCCTTTTAAACTTACCTATGCTGACCAGGGATATCTCTATATTGCGGAAGGGTACGGCGCTCAGCCCACTACCGGCTACAGTGTGGAGGTGAACGGTCTTTATGAGACGGAAGACGCAGTGTACATCCATACCAACCTTCTGGGGCCGGAGAAGGGGGAGGAGACGAAAGAGATCAGCACGTTTCCCTATGTGGTTGTTCAGACGGAGTACATTGACAAGACGGTTCTCTTTGATTAATGCACCGGAAAACGACAGGATATGAAACAGAAATATGAGGAGGAGTTATATGGAATTAATCACGAAACCCATTCATTATACAAGGGAGGGGAAGCGCACATTTGACCAGTTCTATCTGGATGAAGATTACAATGTGCCCGAGGCTAAGGACGATATCGGCAGGGTGATCCAGGGGGATGCACAGGTGAGGACGGAGGATATCCGTCTTGTGGAGAACTATGTGCGGGTTACGGGGAAGGTATATTTCCGTATCCTCTGTGTGACCGCGTCGGCAGATCCGAAACCGGTGGTCCTGGAGGGGAAAATACCCTTTGAGGAGATGGTGTATGTGGAAAACGGAGAGGGGGACAGCTTCTTCCTTCAGAATGTGCGCACCGAGTTTACGACATCACTTGTACATTCCCGGAAACTGAGCCTGCGGGTGATGGTGGAGATGGAGATCGCCAGGGAGCGGCTGGAAGATGAGGAGACGACGGTGGATGTGGAAAGCGAAGTGCCTGTTTACCGGAAGAAGCAGAAGATCAACCTGCTGAAGCTCTCTGTTTCCAAGAAGGATACATACCGGATCAAGGAGACCTTTACTCTTCCCGGAACAAAGGAGAGCATCGGACAGCTTCTGATCTCGGATGTGGCAGGCAGAAAACTGGATCTGCGCCTTGGGGAGGATGAAATCCTGATCCGTGGCGAACTGCTTGTGTTCTGCATGTATCTGTCGGCGGATGAGAAGACGGACTGGATTGAACAGAGCATCCCCTATGAAGGGCGGATTTCCTGCGAGGGGATCTCGGAAAACATGTACTATTCCGTACATCACACCCTGGAGGATACGCTGGTTGACGTGCGCCTGGATGAGGACGGGGAGATGCGCGTCCTTGGAATCGAAGCGACCCTGGCGCTGAAGATGAATATTTACGAAGAGGAAGAAATGGAGATTTTAAAAGATATATATTCCCTGGAACAGGAATGTGACTTCCATACAAGGGAGGCCGCCTATGAGGAGCTGCTGATGCAGAACCAGTCCAGGTGCAGGGTGGCGGAGCGGCTGGAACTGCCGGAATTAAAGGACGATGTGCTGCAGATCATACACAGCCAGGGAAGCATCCAGATGGAGAGCATCCAGAACACACAGGAGGGAATCCGGGTAGAAGGCATCCTCCATGTAACGTTCCTTTACCTGCGGGCGGATGACATGATGCCCTTTGGCAGCTGGCAGGGAATGGTGCCGTTCTCCTATCTGATTGAATGTGCCGGTATGCAGGAGGATGTGTGCTGCAGCCTGACCTGGTACGTGGAGCAGCTCCAGGTGATGCTGGCGGGAAGCGAGGCAGTGGAGATCAAGGCGGTGCTGGCATTTGACACATTTCTGCGCAGAAAAGTTCCGGTGGATGTGATCACGGAGGTGCAGATGCATCCGCTTGACATGGAGACTCTGAATGAAAGACCGGGAATCGTGGGGCATATTGTTCAGGAAAAAGAGGACCTCTGGAGTCTGGCAAAGAAATATATGACCACCATGGAAGGAATCATGGAGGTGAACGGCCTGGAGGGCGAGGAAATAAAACCGGGGGATAAGCTGTTGATTTTTAAGGAGAATATGAGTATACTATAAGAATAATGTATACAAGATACAAAGAAAAGAATCGGAGGACACAGGATGAATCAGATGGAACTGAGAGCACTGGCAAAGATCAATCTGGGACTGGATGTGCTCGGAAGGAGAGAGAACGGATATCATGATGTCCGCATGATCATGCAGTCCATTTACCTGTATGATACGGTGCGGATCGAGAAGAGAAAGAAGCCGGGGATTGAGATCAGGAGCAATCTCGGATATCTTCCCGTGGGGGAGGGGAATATTGCGTGGAAGGCGGCCCGGCTTCTCATGGATGAATTCGGCATTGACGCGGGAATCCGCATTACACTCGACAAACATATCCCGGTGGCTGCCGGTCTGGCAGGGGGAAGTTCCGATGCGGCGGCCGTCCTGTTCGGAATGAACCGGATGTTCGGCCTGCAGCTTGACCAGGAAGAGCTGAAGAAGAGAGGCGTAAAGCTGGGAGCGGATGTGCCCTACTGCATTATGCGCGGAACTGTGCTTGCCGAGGGAATCGGGGAGAAACTGCATGTCCTTCCCGCCATGCCAAAATGTACTGTGCTGATCGCCAAACCTCCGGTCAGTGTATCTACAAAGGTGGTATACGAGGCGCTGGACGCAAAGGAGATCGTCAGCCATCCGGATATTGACGGGATCATTGAAGGGCTGGAACAGGGGAATCTCGGGAAGATTGCTTCTTCTATGGGGAATGTACTCGAGGAAGTGACTGTTCCCATGCATCCGGTGATTGCCCGGATCAAGGAAGAGATGACCGGATGCGGGGCGCTGGGAGCCATGATGAGCGGAAGCGGCCCCACAGTGTTCGGACTGTTTGAACACTGGAAAGAAGCGAAAGAAGCACAGAAGAAGATCAGAGAAAAAGCACTGGCAAAGCAGGTGTATGTGACCAGCATACACAGCGTAAGGAGGAATCAGAATGGGAACAGACTTTGAAGTAACGATGGACGAATATCTCCCTCTGAGGGATGTCGTGTTCAACACATTGCGCAGGGCGATTTTAAGGGGAGAGTTAAAGCCGGGAGAGAGACTCATGGAGATTCAGCTTGCCAATAAGCTCGGGGTAAGCCGCACGCCCATCCGCGAGGCAATCCGCAAGCTTGAACTGGAGGGGCTTGTGCTCATGATCCCCCGTAAAGGCGCGGAAGTGGCGGAGATCACCGAGAAAAATCTGCGGGATGTCCTGGAAGTGCGCTGCGCCCTGGAGGAGCTGGCAGTGCAGCTTGCATGCGAGCGGATTGACGAGGAGGGGGTGAAGGAACTGCGGGATGCGGGACTTCACTTTAAGGAAGTGCTGGACAGCGACGACATTACCCAGATCGCCCAGGCAGACGAGGCGTTTCACGATGTCATTTTCACGGCTACCGGCAACAGCCGGCTGATTCAGCTCCTGAATAATCTGCGGGAGCAGATGTACCGATACCGCATCGAATACCTGAAGAAAAAAGAATGTTATCCTATACTGATTGCAGAACACAAGGAGATCCTGGACGCTATTGCAGGGCGCGACAAGGAGCGCGCAACCAGGGTGACAAGCCAGCATATCAACAATCAGGTGGATACGGTGGTGGATACGATCCGGCACAAAGATGAATAAACCTGCCGTTCCCGGCCATACTTCATATATGAAACAGAATCATGAAGTATGGAGGGATACATATGAATGGCATATATGACAGGAACAACGGGACATTTATCCGGAGGCATGCGGAGAAGCTGATCTTTCTGATGGCAGTGCTGTTCGCATCGCTGGTGACGGGACTGGCAGTCTGGCAGACGGATGTGAAGGCGCAGAGTGAGCTGCAGCAGCATCTTGCCGGGGAGGTCCTGCGTTTTCATGTTCTGGCAAACAGCGACAGCAGCGAGGACCAGGCGCTGAAACTGGAGGTTCGGGATGCGGTGCTCGATTATCTGGAGAGGGAGATGCCGGAGGGGGCAGATGTGGCGGAGACTACGGACTGGATCCGGCGGCATACTGCAAAGATTGAGCAGACAGCCGGGAATACAGTGAGGGAAGCCGGGTACGACTATCCGGTCAGTGCGGCGGTGACAACCTGCTTTTTCCCGGATAAGACATACGGGGACGTGACATTTCCGGCGGGCAACTATGAGGCGCTCCGTGTGGAAATCGGGGCGGCACAGGGACAGAACTGGTGGTGTGTCCTCTATCCGAATCTGTGTTTCCTGGACACGGTGAATGCCGTTGTGCCGGATGAGGGGAAGCAGAAACTCAAAAACGTTTTGACAGAAGAAGAATATTCCCAGGTGACCGCTGTGTCGGACTTTGAGATACGCTGGTTTTTCTGGAAATAGAATACAGCAGCTGAGGCTGCGGGAAAGAAAAGGGGCAGATCATGACGGAATTTCTTGTAAGACATTTTATAAAAGACTATCAGGATGTGGAAAAAGTGTCCGTGAGGACGGCTTACGGTGTCCTGGCAAGTATTGTGGGAATCTGCTGTAATATTTTTCTGTTTGCAGCAAAGTTTATCATCGGGCTTGTCATACACAGTGTATCCGTCACTGCGGATGCGTTCAATAATCTTTCGGATGCAGGTTCGTCCATTATCAGTTTTGTAGGGGTGAAGATGGCGGAGAAACCTGCGGATAAAGACCATCCTTTCGGGCATGGGCGAATCGAATATATCGCCGCTCTGGTTGTATCGTTTCTTGTACTGGAAGTAGGATTTACATTCCTGAAGGATTCCATCGGACGGATCCGGGAGCCGGAAGACCTGAATTTTCAGGCGGTCTCGGTGGTGATCCTTCTGCTTTCCATTGCCGTGAAGCTCTGGATGGGAATGTTTAACCGGAAACTCGGGGAGAAGATTGACTCCAAAGTGATGATGGCGGTATTTACCGATTCCATGGGAGATGTGATCACGACGGGAGCCACGATACTGTCGATCCTGTTCTTTGCTGTTACGGGGATTAATATCGACGGCATTGTAGGCGTCGGTGTGGCCCTTGTTGTCATGTGGGCAGGTGTCGGAATCGCGAAAGATACACTGGAGCCGCTGATCGGAGAGGCTATCGATCCGGAGGTCTACGAGAAGATCAAGACATTTGTGGAAAGCTATGACGGGATCGAGGGAACCCATGATCTGATTGTACATAATTACGGACCCGGGCGGAGCATGGCGTCCATCCATGCGGAAGTCCCCAATGACGTGGATATCGAACAGTCCCATGAGATCATAGACCGGATCGAGCGGGATGCGGGGAAGAAGCTCGGGATCTTCCTGGTGATCCATATGGATCCGGTGGAGATGAAGGATGAGAGAGTCCTGAATATCCGCAGGAAGACGGAGGAGATTCTTAAGGAGATGGACCCGGCGTGCAGCATTCATGATTTCCGTGTGGTGCGCGGGGAGGAACAGTCCAATCTGATCTTTGATATGGTGATTCCGATTGAATATGACGAAGAGAAGAGAAAGGAACTTCCCCTGAAACTGAAGGAACGTCTGAAAGAACTGGATCCGCGGTATGAATGCGTGATTACGGTGGATTACGACTATGTGGCAAAACAGGAGGACTGAGGCACAGATGGAGCGAGTACAGATGGAAAAAGCAGAGATGCAGAAGGGACGGACAGAGACGGAAGAAGGACAGCGTGCGCCGGAAAACGGATATGAATTTCCCGGCAGGGTTCGCTACAGCGAGATCGATCATCACGGGACCATGACCCTGCCGGCGCTGATCAACTATTTCCAGGACTGCAGTACGTTTCACTCGGAGGCGGTGGGACTGGGAATGGAGAGGCTGAAACAGGACAAAAAGGCGTGGGTGCTGACTTACTGGCAGGTGATTGTCAGCCGGTATCCGAAGTTGGGGGAAACGATAACAACAGGGACTTTTGCCACGGAATTCAAAGGGCTCTACGGCAAGAGAAACTTTTATATGAAGGACGGAAATGGAGAAATGGTGGCATGCGCCAATTCTCTCTGGGCGTTTATGGATCTTAAGAAGGGGCGTCCGGTCCGTCCGGAAGCGGAGCACATCGATCCCTACGGCGTCCATGAGCCGCTGGACATGCCTTACGAGGGCAGGAAGATTGCCATGCCGGATTCTTGTGAGGACTACGAACCTTTCCCGGTGAGAAGATACCATATCGACACCAATGAGCATGTGAACAACTGTCAGTACGTACAGATGGCGCTAGAGTTCCTCCCTGCGGAGACAACGGTGCATCAGCTCCGCGTGGACTACAAGAAGTCTGCCGTGCTTGGGGATATCATATATCCCAGGATGTCGGCGGAGACGGAACGGACGGTCGTGGAGCTCTGCGATGAAGGCGGAAAGCCCTATGCGGTGATCGAGATCCGATGACCCGGGTGGCTTTTGAAGGATGTAATTACTTTTGAACAAGATTTTCACGGTATTGTTTTGGAGTCATGTGGAAATGTTGTTGAAAAATTTTATAAAAATGTGCCCGGTTTGTAAAGCGAAGTTCTTCTGCAATCCGGGCTATACTCATTTCAGTGTTGCGAAGCATTGATTCGGCAGCGGTCATCGTAAAATCCATGCTGTATTCAAACAAGCTTTTCCCGGTCGATTTTTTTACAATTCTTCCAATATAAGAGCCGTCATAGTTCAGTATCTGAGCCAGTTCGCTATTGGTGATCCTGCCATTCCTTTCTGATAAAAGCTGGTCAATGCGGGCGAGAAGAAAGGAATTGCTTCTGGTATTGGCGGTGATATATTCTATATTATAATACCGGGTATTGGACAAAATGAAAATTAATTTACAAAACAGGACCTGAAGCTGGTAAGTTGCTCCATAGAAGGGGTTCAGTATAGTGGTTATCATTTGTTCAAATATGTCATGTACGATGCGTTTTTGTTCTGTTTCTGTGATTTTGGGTACAAAATCCAGAAAGTCTTTTGTATTTTTATGTTCCGATTCTAAATTATCTTTCAGAAAGTTGAGAATAATATTATCAACAAACATGAGTTCTTCCGGAAAAAGCAGTGAATATCCGTAATTGGTCAACCGTGATATGAAATCTGTGGATACTGTGAAGAAAATACAGACATAATCTGAGGAATATTCTTCGGTATGAAGTGTATTGCGATTTAAGAGACAGCAGCTTCCTGTTGAATAAAAATAGCGCTTTTTTTCTACGATCTGGTACATACTCCCTTTTAGAATATACATGAATTCAAAATAGTTATGTTGATGCATACCGCTTTTCCTTTGCTCTTTCATTTCGGTATTGATAGAATAATTAAACTGAGCCCCGGGCAGCAAAGTTGACATTATTACAGGATTGGCAGTATGAGGCTGGCAGTTCATTATATTGAGCATAAATGGAGCAGTGCTGTTCTGAAAAATAATCTCTGAATCTGGAGAATTATGGAAAGAGAAAAACTGATTAATGTTACTGTTTTTGCTGTGTATTTCAGGATTGAGCTTCATATCTGATGCCTCCTTCTTAGATATTTGATTATCTTTATGGACTATATATTTTCTCTATCATAACATTTCCCAAATTAAAAATAAACATAGATGTCGAAATATGAAACAGAATATGAGGTGAAAGAACGGTCGATGTTATTGTTGGGGAACAGAAACACGTTTTAAAATAAAAAACAGAGGTGATTGTCATACATCAGTATGAGCATATTAATAATAACAGGGAGGTATTTATATGTCTGCAAAACTAACAGATCGTGAGTCGGTGAAACAGATAATTTCCGAAATGACATTAGAAGAGAAAGCGCGTATGGTAATTGGTGGCTCTCCATTTCACACAGAAGCAATGCCAGAATATGGTATTCCGGCAATGTATATGATTGACAGCTGCAATGGACTTAATTCCATGGAATATACGGGAGAAAAAATATACCAGAAACTTGCCGCGGATGCAGATAGTGCCGGGCATCCACTGGACCGAGAAAAGAATGGGTATATGGGAGGACTTCTTCTTGCTCTCGGAACCATGATGAAAATGCAGATAGAGAAAGAGAAGAACGGTGAAGCAGAAGGAATGAAAGAGTACGGCTGCTATCCACCGGGAATTGCATTAGGATCTACCTGGAATCCGGATGTTGTTGAAGCATGTGGACGCGCACTGGCTAAAGAAATGAGCAGTTATGGGATTGATATGATCCTCGGACCAAATGTAAATATTCAGAGAGACCCTTTATGCGGGCGCCTGGGAGAAAACTTTACAGAGGATCCCTATCTGGTGTCCAAACTTGGAGCGGCAATGGTTAAAGGAATTCAGGAGGAAGGAGTGGTTGCATGTGTGAAACATTTTGCGGCCAATAATCAGGAAAAGGACAGAATGGGGGTAGAGGAGCATATCCCTGAACGTGCATTAAGGGAAATATATTTTCCTGGATTTCGCGCCTGTATAGAAGCGGGATGTAAGACGGTCATGTCTGCCTACAACAAAGTTAACGGAAGCCCATGTGCTATGAATGAATGGTTGTTGACAGATGTACTCAGAAATGAATGGAATTTTCAAGGTGTTGTTGTTTCTGACTGGGGTGCGGCTTATGATCAGATTTCTGCTATATTGGCAGGAAATGATTTGACTATGCCGGGACCGCGTGGTATTCAGTGTATTGTTCAGGCTGTGGAGGAAGGCAGACTTCCAATGGAAAAACTGAATAATGCGGTTCGGAATATATTGAATGTGATTGTGGACTCAACAGCGATGAGGAGACAATATCATAGTTTGAATCAAAGCGAATCTTTTGAGGCGATGGAAAATGTATTGCGAGAAAGCATGGTTCTGTTGAAAAACGATGGCACATTACCATTAAGAAAAGATGTGGATATAGTCTTTTATGGGAAAAGGAGCAGGAATATGACAATCTGTCCGGCGGGAAGCAGCAATGTAGAAACGGATCTGGCTACTTCTCCCTATGAACGGGCCATAGAAATGTTGGGAGTGGAACATGTTTCATTTGAGAAAGCGACAGAACAGACAAAAATCTGGATTGTTGTGGTTGGTGCTGATGGCAGAGAAGGGGCAGACCGGGAACATATGAATATGGACGAAGATGACAGAAAAGCTCTGGAAAAAGCAATCTTTGAGGCTGAACAGGCAGATGGCAAAGTTATTTTGGTAGTTAATGCAACCGGACCTATTAACCTGGGAGAATATGTTGATAGAGTAAACGCTATCCTTTGCCCGTTCCTGACGGGAATTCGAGGAGGAAAAATAGTGATGGATGCGATTATGGGACTGTTTAATCCATCTGGAAAACTGGCGCTGACATGGCCGAAACATGAGTATGATACTCCTGCTTTTAAGAATTTCGGAGGTGAAAATAAGGAGGTATGGTACGGAGAAGGAATATATGTGGGTTATCGTTGGTACGATGCACGGCATATTGAACCTTTTTATCCATTCGGTTATGGACTGAGCTATACAACCTTTAATGTTACAGATGTAAAGGTGCCGGAAAATGTTAATGTGGAAGAAAATGCTATTTCTGTGCAGATTGCCATCAAAAATACAGGGACTATGTCAGGAAGTGAGGTGGTTCAGGTTTATGTTCATGAGGAGGAATGTGTATTTGACCGCCCGGAGAAGGAATTAAAAGGCTTTTGTAAGGTCTTTTTGGAGCCGGGAGAGGAAAGAACTATTACCGTCCAAATTACGAAAGAAGATCTTGCAGGATATTATATGGAATGGGGCGAGTGGATCACACAGCCCGGTGAATATGAAATTATGATTGGAACTTCATCAAAGAATATTGTCGAATGCAGGAAAGTCAATGTGTTGTGCAGAAATCCTTTTGGATTTTCTGGAAGAACGTCTATTGGAGAACTGGTTAAAGATTCAAGAGCAGTGGAAATCATGAATCATATAATGGAGGATGATATTCGTATTCTTGCACATGTCGCACTGGACTTTGCTCCTGATAAATCTTTTGAGGAATTGTGGAATGGTACGGAAATTCAAGGGGTTTTGAAAAAGAAAGGATGGAGCGAAAAAGTTGTGAAAGAAAAATACGGACAGATTATGGAAGAATTTGAAAAATGTTAAATAAATAATAGGAGGAATGAAGATGTCAAAAAAAGAAAGACATTATGGGGTAACAAGCGGTGGGGAAAAGCTTGCATATGCATTGGGGGATCTGGGATCTAATTTTGTATGGACTTTCTGCTCTTCGTGGCTGACACTGTATTATACGGATAGCGTTCTGATGGCGGCCGGAGTAATAGGAACTATTATGTTGGTACTTCGTGTGGCTGATGGAATCAGTGATATTATTTTTGGAGTCTTGATAGAAAAAACGCATACAAAAATAGGAAAAGCAAGACCGTGGTTTGGGGGAAGTATTATACCATTAGTAGTTATTCAGCTGTTGGTATATAATGTTCCGTCGGGATTGTCGAACGGAGGAAAATTAACTTGGATTGTGATCACCTATTTTCTGCTTACAGTGGTGATTTATACAATTAATAATTTATCATACCACGCTATGTTGTCACGCTTTAGTCTGAATCCTGCAGATCGTAACAAGGTAAGCTCGGTTCGCGGAATTTTTGCATTTTTGGCAGGCTTGATTTTATCCGTCTTAACTCCATTGATATTAAACGGAAATGGCGGTTCAAAAGTGCAGCATGCATGGACGATAACATCACTGATATTCAGTCTTGCCTGCCTGTTTTTGCAGTCTATAACATTTTTTGTAGTAAAAGAAAAAATTTCCTGTTATGATGAGACTGAAAAAAGTGATGTGCCAAAAGCTGATTTGAAAAAAGGAATAGATGTTCTGCTTCATACAAAATACTTTTATATTTCTATTGTTGTATTTATATGTACATATATTTTAAATGGATTGGTATTAGCTACACATGTCTATTATACACGTGACGTTTTGGGAAATGCGGATCTGTATAGTCTTGTTGCTGTGGTGAGTGTATTTGCTACAATTATAGGTATTTCTCTCGCACCAAAGCTTTTTGCAAAATTTGGAAAAAGAAAGACTTTAATATTCAGTGCAGTTATTTACATTGTGGGATGCATTGTCGGTATTATTGGGGCAACACAGCTTAAAATGGTTCTGGTTGCTACTGTGATCACAGGAATAGGACTGGCACCGTATGTGGCGGGAATTTTTACATTTGCACCGGATATTGTGGATTTGCTTGAAATGCAGACGAACCAGCGGTATGAAGGTCTGGTGACTTCTGCGAATAGCGTAGGTATAAAGGTGGGAACCGGACTTGCCTCAGCGGCACTGGGGTGGGGGCTTGCACTCGGAGGATATGACGGTGTGCTGGATGTACAGCCGGCTACAGTTCAAACCGCTGAAATTGTACTGGTTTACGGTTTGCCGATAGTTATGTGTATTTTGTGTATTATTGCCATGTCCCGTTGGGATATAGATAAAAAGTTAAAGCGATGATTAAAAAGGATTCCTGCGAAGTAGACAAACTATGAAAGAGTCTGCACTTCACAGGGATCCTTTTTATGAAAACTGTTTCCTGTATTTTATCGGTGTGCTCCCATATTGTTTTTTGAAATCACGAATGAAGTGCGTTACATCGGAATAGTCGATGGAATCACAGATTTCATTGAGTTTCAAGTCGGTGGTCTGCAGCAGTTTTTCCGCCTGTTTTATTCTGAAGTCCCGGATAATCTTGGAGAAAGTGGAGTGAGTTTCCTCCTGAAAGAAACTGCACAGATAAGGCTCGCTGTAGCCGAAGTGCCGGGCAATCCTGCGGAGAGTTATGTTTTGATAGTTTTCAAATATATAATTCATGATGTCCAACATCCAGAGTTCCGATTTTGTACCGGCGTACAGAAATTTCACGGTGTCACGAGAGTTCTATTTCTGCTGCAACAAGCAGGAGACCAACCGTTTCGGTTCCAACAGCATTGTTTCCGAACGTGCGTTGAGGGAGATCTATCTGAAGGAATTTGGGATTTATGTTAAGGAATCCGCACCCGGATCCGTTATGACTTCCTACAATCTGCTCAACGGAATTCATACCGCGAACAGGAAAGACATTCTCGATGATGTGTTGCGCGGTGAATGGGGATTCCAGGGATTTGTCATGACCGACTGGGGGACGACCGGGGATGCATTCAATATGGGAAGACATGGCGCAAGCAGCTCGGACATGAGTATACGGGTGGGAAACGACATAATAATGCCGGGAAACAAAAAGGATGTGGAGCAGATTCTGGACGGACTTGCTACAGGTTGGATTGACCGGAGTGATCTGGAACTCTGTGCGGGGAGAGTTCTGGCCATGTCAAAAAGCCTCTCAAGAGTGATTCAGAATGAATAGTGAGATAAATATGAGAGAAAAAGGAATGAATAAACATCCGGACTGGTAGATGAGCAGAACTGAAAAATACTGGTATTACGCAGGGAATACTGCACGCCTGTTCTGTTCTTCTCTGGTTGCCGGATATACGACGATGTTTCTGATGTTTCAGGGGGGACACGATATCTCTCTCCACCTGGAAAGTTTTTCGCAGAGTGGCAGGAAGCGATTTGCTGAAAGAAACAGGGGGCTGACGTGCTAATGTGCTACGTCAGCCCCTGCAAGTACGTCCTCAAGTACATCTTCGACAGAGTCTGTGACGTAAGTGGTGTGGTAGGAGATCCCCGGAGCCGCATTCGCCATGGCGTAGCTGGTGCCCACAAGTTCCAGCATCTCCACGTCGTTGTACTGATCCCCGAAGGCCATGCATTCCTCGGGCTTTACGTGGAAGAGATCAAGCAGGTGTTTCAGCGCGGCACCTTTGTTCGTGCCCGGGGCGATGAAATCGATCCAGATGTTCCCGGATGTCACGACTTTGAGCTCGGAGCCGAAGAGATCCTGCAGGTGTTTCAGGTATTTGTCGATGATGTGGGGACCGTCTGTCATGTTGCAGATGGCGATTTTCAGGAACGGGCCTTCTGCTTCGAGAAGGTCATCGACGATAATCGTTTTGTTTTTTACCACATTTAGAATGTGGTTGGTGAATGCGGGGTTTTTGTCCTCAATCAGACAGGCGTCCTCCCGGGATACGAGAAGCTCGAAATTCGCTTCTTTCTTGATCTCCCGGATGATCCGTCTTGCCAGTCCGTCCTCGATGACTGTGCGGGAGATGACTTGTCCGTTGTGGATGCAGATGGAGCCATTCTCCGCGATGTAGGAAATCTCGTCCCGGATGGGCGCGAAAAGCCGGCGCTCATTGCTGTACTGCCTGCCGCTCGCCGCGACAAAGTGAATCCCTTTCTGCGTAAGTTCATGTATGAGCTGAACCGCGCGGGAACCGAGCTCCTGCGCGCCTCCCTGGAGAAGTGTGCCGTCCAGGTCGCTTGCAATCAGTTTGATCATATAGAAATCCTCCCCGAAAAATACAGTTCTCTTTTTTCGTTCTCTTTTCTTCGTTTTCGTTTCTTCTGTGCAGGGAATCCCCGCGAGACAAGTATATCCCAAAATAGCCGGAGCGTAAAGCGGGACTTGTAACAAAAAAGAAATACTTGTAACTCTTTTGTAATGGTAATATAATAAAAAATGTGTTGGGAACGGATATGAACGTCCGCTTTTTCACATAAATTAAAATTAAGAATACAAGAGGAAGACGACTATGGGAAAATATTTTGGAACAGACGGCTTCCGCGGAGAGGCAAATGTCGTTCTGACAGTTGAGCATGCCTTCAAAGTGGGACGCTATCTCGGATGGTACTTCGGACAGGACCATAAGGCGAGAGTCGTGATCGGAAAAGACACAAGAAGAAGCAGCTACATGTTTGAGTACGCTCTGGCAGCGGGACTGACAGCATCAGGAGCAGACGCCTATCTTCTCCATGTGACAACGACTCCCAGTGTTTCGTATGTGGTCAGGACAGAGGATTTTGACTGCGGAATCATGATCTCCGCGAGCCACAATCCGTTCTATGACAATGGAATCAAGGTGATCAACAGCGCCGGACACAAGATGGAGGCAGAGGTTGAGGATAAGATTGAAGCGTATATCGACGGGGAGACGGAAGAACTGCCTCTTGCTACAAAGGAGAACATCGGACGGACCATCGACTATGCGGCGGGAAGAAACCGCTATATCGGTCATCTGATCTCCCTGGCAACTCGTTCCTTCAAGGATATGCGGATCGGTCTTGACTGTGCAAACGGAAGCGCATTCTCCATTGCAAAGAGTGTGTTTGATGCCCTCGGAGCAAAGACTTACGTCATCAACAACGAGCCGGACGGCACGAACATCAATACCAACTGCGGCTCCACCCACATCAATGTGCTCCAGGAGTTTGTAAAAGAGAAAAAACTGGATGTAGGATTTGCCTATGACGGAGATGCAGACAGATGTATCGCTGTGGATGAGAACGGCAACGTGGTGGACGGCGACCGCATCATGTACATCTGCGGGAAATACCTGATGGAGCAGGGCAGGTTAAAGGATAATACCATTGTCACCACGATCATGTCCAACCTGGGACTCTACAAGGCATGCGACAAGGCAGGCATGCGTTATGAGCAGACTGCAGTAGGCGACAAGTATGTTTACGAAAATATGATGAAAAACGGCTATGTTCTGGGCGGCGAGCAGTCCGGACATATCATTTTCAGCAAACATGCGAGAACCGGCGACGGTATTCTGACCTCCCTGATGATCATGGAAGTGATCCTGGAGAAGAAGCAGTCACTGGGCAAGCTTGCAGATGAAGTGAAGATCTACCCGCAGCTTCTGAAAAATGTGCGCGTGAAGGATAAGAAGACGGCAAAAGAGAATCCGGCGGTTCAGGAGGCGGTGAAAAAGGCTGCTGAAGAGCTGGGAACAGAAGGCCGCATCCTCGTGAGAGAGAGCGGTACGGAGCCGGTGATCCGCGTGATGGTGGAAGCGGCTTCCGATGAGATCTGCGAGAAATATGTGGACAGCGTGGTCCGCGTGATCGAGGCGGAAGGGCTGACCGTGTAGAAAGAGTTATAAAAAAGATTCCCTCCATAAACAGAGCAGAAAAGCTCTTTGTGAAGGGAATCTTTTTTTATGAAAGTGCCGGGCATGCGGCTTTACCGGTTCATGACAGGTTACCGGCTCATGGCAAGTTGCCGGCTCATGACAGGTTACCGGCTCATGACAAGTGTCTGGTAGCCGGCTCTTTTCAGGCGGCGCTCCATCTCCGCCGCTTCATCGAGGGTGGGGAAGCTGCCGACGGTGATCCGGTAGAGACCGTTCTCCTGAGTCACAGCCGCCGGGAAATCCTGTTCCTGGAGTTCATCGAGCAGGCGGTTGGCATAGACCTGATTGCGGAAGAGGCCGGTCTGTACCGTGTAAGATACAGAGGAGGCAGGGGTGTCTTTCGGAAGATTACCGCTCATCCCCAGGGTATCCAGGATCCCTTCGGCGATGGCAAGCGCGATGTCATCGAAATTATTGTCAAAAATCATGTTGTCTGTGTCGGAGTTTATAAATCCGACTTCCACGAGAACAGCAGGCATCTGAGTACGCCGGAGCACTACCAGCCCGGGGCGGGCCTTGACGCCAAGATTGACGAAACCAACGGCTTCCAGCTGTTCGTTTATGTTCTCCGCCATCTCCACTTTGATTCCCGACAGATCGTAAACCAGCGATTCCACGCCGGAAACGGTATTATCCGTCGGATAAGAGTTGCGGTGGATGGAGATGAAGAAATCTACTCCCGCCTCGTTTGCTTCCATTGCTTTCTGATAGGGGGATTCATAGACATCGGTGGTGCGGGTGTACTCCACGTCAATCCCGCGGTTCTGGAGAATTTCTCCTACGGCAAGAGTCAGCGCAAGCGCATCGTCCTTTTCCTGCCTGCCATTGTAGACAGCACCGGGATTCCGGCCGCCGTGGCCGGCGTCCAGCATGATAGAATAGGGCATAATGAGGATTTTCCTTTACAGTTTATTCTATAATAAAGTATGCGCCGACAAAAAAATGGTGACCGCAGAAATGCGGTCACCATTTTACTGCAATGGTATTCGGCAGCGGTATTTATCTGTCCTGTATACGGCACAGTCATTACCGGCGTGCCGTCATCTTACGCCTCCGCGGAGGAAACGACTTTGTCACTTTCAGCTTCGGCAGAGGAACCGGCTTTCTTTTTCTTTCTGCTGTCTTTGTCTTCCTCTTCCTCATTTGCCGTCTGTTCGGGAAGATAGACATGAACGGTTTCCACCCGGTTCTTTTCAATTCTGTCCACGACAAGACGGATTCCGTCGTCGGTACAGACTTCATCGCCCGCCTCAGGTAGCCGGTCCAGGTGCTCGATGATGAATCCGCCCAGAGAGTCGTAATCTTCCGAGTCAAGATTCGTGTTGAGCCGGTCGTTTACATCGTCAAGGCTCATGGAGCCGTCAACAGCATATTCCCGTTCGCCGATCTTCTGTACCAGTTCATCCTCCTGCTCGTCGTATTCATCGTGGATCTCGCCTACGATCTCCTCAAGAATATCCTCCAGAGTGATCAGTCCGGCCATCTCGCCGTATTCATCGAGAACAATGGCGATGTTGAAGGTGGATTCCCGCATTTCCACAAGAAGATCGGAGATGCTCTTGTATTCGTATGTGAAATGAGGCTCGCGCAGGAAATTTCTCAGATCAAAGGGATCATTGCGGTCGTAAAGAAGGAGGTCCTTCATGTTGATAATGCCGACAATGTTGTCCTGGCTGTCCTCATATACGGGGAGACGGGTGAATTTGTCCTCCCGGAAAATCTCAATCAGTTCGTCGTAAGTATTGTCTATATTTGCAAATGTGACATGTACCCGGGGCACCATGATGTCTTTGGCATTTGCATCGTTGAAGTCGAATACATTGTAGATCAGCTCTTTCTCCCCGGATTCGATCACACCGTCCTCATGGCTGACGTCCACGATGGTCCGCAGTTCATCCTCGGTCATGCTCTTGTTCGTCGCGTTGGGGTCAACGCGCAGAAGGAACATGATTCCTCTTGAAAACAGGTTGATAATGAAGATAACCGGGGTCATGACTGTCATGAATACATAGATGATGCGGATATATCTTAACGCGATCTTCTCGGCATTGATTGTAGCGTAATTCTTGGGTGTGATTTCTCCGAATACAAGGATTGCCACGGTGAGTACGGCAGTTGCAAGGCTGACCATGTACCCGCCAAACGCATAGGCAAGCGTGGCAGAGAGAGAAGATGCGGAGATATTGACAATGTTATTGCCGATCAGTATCGCGCTGAGCATCTTGGAAGTATGGTTTTCCGTAACGTCCAGAACCAGTGCGGCACGTTTGTCTCCGGAATCGGCAAGAGAACGGAGACGGATCTTGTTTACCGTCATAAGCGCTGTCTCGGAAGATGAAAAAAACGCCGAGAGCATCAGAAGAATAATAAGAATAATAAATTGAAAACTGTCACCAGAGTCCACTGTTTTAATTCCACTCCTTTTTTACAATGAATACAGGTTTTACAAATACATTTCCCAGCGGCACTTCTGCATGACGCCGGAAATGTGTAGATACGCAGAACATTATACACGTTTTTGCAAGGTTTTGCAAGTTGCTTTACTTTAAAGCAAGGTTGTTGTATTATGAATAAAAAAATGAAACGGAGTTTATAAATGGAATTATATAGAGAAAAGCTGCTCAGTGAACTTTCAGAGATTGTGGGAAAAGACGGTGTGCTTGCCGACGAACCCATGTCACGGCATACGACGTTCCGGATCGGCGGACCGGCGGATTACTTTGTCATGCCGTCCCGAAACGAAGAGATTCTCGAGATTATCCGGCTGTGCCGCAGGGAGTCGGTGCCTTATTACATTATTGGAAACGGAAGCAACCTTCTGGTGGGAGACCGCGGTGTCCGCGGAGTGGTGATCCAGATTTTCCGCCGGATGAGCGGAGCGCATGCAGAGGGAGAGCGCCTTTACGTTCAGGCGGGGACGCTGCTCTCCAAGGCGGCCGCAGCGGCGTACGAGGCATCTCTGACGGGGCTGGAGTTCGCCTCCGGCATCCCCGGGACCATGGGGGGAGCCCTGCGGATGAATGCAGGGGCGTACGGCGGAGAGATGAAGATGGTCACGGAGAGCGCCGACGTGCTTACCCCGGAGGGGGAGATTGTCACGCTTCCGGTGGCTGAACTGGGAATGGCATACAGGACCAGTGTGATCGCAAAAAATGATTATGTGGCGCTGGGAGCGGTCCTTCATCTGCAGAAAGGCAGCAGGGAGGAAATTAAGGAGAAGATGGATGATCTGCGCCGCAGAAGGACAGAGAAGCAGCCCCTTGAGTACGGAAGCGCGGGAAGTACATTCAAGCGTCCGGAAGGGTATTTTGCAGGGAAGCTGATCGATGATGCCGGGCTCCGCGGATTCCGGATCGGGGACGCCCAGGTGTCGGAGAAACACTGCGGATTTGTGATCAACCGGGGCAATGCCACGGCTGCGGAAGTGGTGGAGCTGATGAATCAGGTGGCGGACCGGGTGGAAGAAAAGTTCGGCGTGCGCCTGGAGCCGGAAGTGAAACGGATCGGAGAATTTTAGGGCATGCAGCCGGAACAGAAGAGATTCAGAGTAGGAGAGAAGTTGGGTATGCGTTTGGTTATCGTTACGGGAATGTCGGGCGCCGGAAAGTCAACGGCGCTCAAGATGCTTGAGGATATGGGATATTTTTGCGTGGACAATCTGCCGATTCCGCTTTTGCCGCGGTTTGTGGAGCTGTTTGACACGCCGGATACGGAGATTAAAAAGACGGCTCTTGGGATTGATGTGCGCGGCGGACAGGATTTCGCCGGACTGAAAGAGAATCTTGAGGAGATGGACCAGGCGGGCATCCAGTATGAGATCCTGTTTCTGGACGCCAACGACGAAGTGCTTGTAAAGCGATACAAAGAGACGAGGAGACAGCACCCCTTAAGCGGCTCCGGCAGAGTGGATACCGGTATCGCAAAAGAGCGGGAGAAGATTGCATTCCTCAAAATGAAGGCGACGTATATACTGGATACGAGTAAAATGCTTACCCGGGAGCTGCGCCTGGAACTGGAGAAGATTTTCGTGGAGGGACAGAGTTTCTGCAACCTGTTCATTACCGTGATGTCTTTCGGCTTTAAATACGGGATCCCTCAGGATGCAGACCTGGTCTTTGACGTCCGGTTCCTGCCCAACCCATACTATATAGAAGGACTGAGGGAGAAGACGGGAAATGATCCGGAAGTCCAGGACTATGTCATGGATAACGATAAGGGGCGGATCTTTCTGGAAAAACTGAAAGATATGGTAGGTTTCCTGATACCGAACTATATTCTGGAAGGAAAGAACCAGCTTGTGATCGCCATCGGATGCACCGGGGGAAAACACCGGTCGGTGACGCTTGCCAATGCGCTCTATCAGATTCTGGAAAAAGAGGAAAGTTACGGAGTGCGCATTGAACACCGGGATATCGGGAAAGATGCTATTACAAAGAGAAGGTGATGGAGCATGTCGTTTTCCGGAAAAGTAAAAGAAGAACTGGCGGGGCATATCAGCCCGGCAAGGCACTGTGGAATAGCGGAACTCGCTGCATTTATCGGTCTGTGCGGTACGGTGGTGATCAACCGGTTTGACAGATACAGTATCAAAATTCATACGGAAAATCTCCTTGTTGCAAGAAAAGTCTTTACATTGATCGAAAAAACATTTAATATAAAGACTGATATCTCTGTCAGGAGAAATGTAGCAAAGGAAAGCGTATCATATGCAGTTGTCGTCAGAAAACATGAAGATGCACTGCGTATTCTTCAGGCGGAAAAGATGATTGGTGAGCATCCGCGGGCGCTGGATGAGATCTGTCCGGTCAGTCCCCTTGTAATACAGCAGATTTGCTGCAGGAGGGCGTTTATAAGGGGGGCGTTTCTGGCCGCCGGGTCCATGAGCGATCCGAAGAAATCTTATCATTTTGAGATTGTATGCGCGGTGGAGGAGATGGCGGAGAAGATCCGGGATGTTATATGCAGCTTCGGGATGGACGCCAAAATCGTATCCCGCAAGAAGTCCTTTGTCGTATATCTCAAGGAAGGCTCTCAGATAGTAGATATCCTCAATATTATGGAGGCTCACGTCTCTCTGATGGAACTGGAAAATGTCAGAATTTTAAAGGAGATGAGAAACTCTGTAAACAGAAAGGTAAATTGCGAGACTGCCAACATTAACAAGACGGTGTCCGCAGCCGTAAAACAGGTCGAAGATATTACATATCTCAGAGACCATATAGGCTTTGATAATCTGCCGGAGAATCTGGTTGAGACTGCTCTTGCCCGACTCTCGAATCCAGATGCGACCTTAAAAGAACTCGGGGAGTCCTTGAGCCCCCCGGTTGGCAAATCCGGTATTAACCACAGACTGCGGAAGCTGAGCGAGATGGCGGAAAGGGTAAGAGAACAAGGAGGAATATTATGATAAAAACATCTGTTGTAGTTAGGACGGACAATGATTTCGACGGTCGGCCTATTGCGCTGCTGGTTCAGGAAGCAAGTCAATATGCCAGCAAGGTGTATATTCAGGTTGGTGAGAAAAACATCAACGCAAAAAGTATTATGGGAATGATGAGCCTCAGCCTTTCGGGCGGCGATCAGATTACGGTTGTAACAGACGGAGAGGATGAGAAGAAAGCGGCAGAGGGAATCAAGACCTTTTTTGCCCAGAGAAAATAGGAGTACTGTCCGGCGGATGGAATCTGCCGGGATTGAGATAAAGTGATAGCAGAAGAGGGGTTGTGCAGATATTGTGCAGCCCCTTTGAGTATCCTTGGGGCGGGGATATTGCGGAAAGGAGCGGATCAGAAATGAAGAAGATGCTGTTTATATATAATCCGAATTCCGGTATGGGGCTCATTAAGCCGAAGCTTTCTGATGTGATCGACATCTTTGTGAAGGGCGGTTATGAGGTGACGGTTTATCCGACCCAGAGATATCACGACGCCATGCACAAGGCGAGAACGTACACGGAACATTACGATATCGTCGTCTGCAGCGGAGGCGACGGCACCCTGGATGAGGTTGTGACCGGGATGCTTCAGAGAAAGGACCGGGCGCCGATCGGATATGTTCCGGCAGGAACAACCAATGATTTCGCCAGCAGCCTGCATATTTCCAAGGATCTGTTGGAAGCGGCGGACACGGTGGTAAACGGCTCGCCCTTTGCCTGTGATGTGGGCAAGTTCAACAATGACTATTTCGCTTATATTGCGGCATTCGGACTTTTTACGGATGTTTCCTATGAGACGAAGCAGAGCATGAAGAATATCCTGGGGCACCTGGCGTATCTGCTTGAGGGAACGAAACGTCTTTTCAATATTCCGTCTTATCAGATCAGGGTAACCCACGACGATGAAGTGATCGAGGATGAGTTCATGTACGGGATGGTTACGAACTCCCGATCGGTCGGAGGGTTTAAGGGAATTATCGGAAAAAATGTTATCTTCGATGACGGTGAGTTCGAGGTGACTCTGATCAAGACGCCGAAGAACCCCATGGAACTCAACGAGCTTCTGGGGGCGATCGTAATGCGCCAGATTAACCCGGAGAGAATGTATTCCTTTAAGACGAAGAAGATTCGCTTTGAGTCCGTGGAAGAGATCCCCTGGACACTGGACGGGGAATTCGGCGGCGTTCATGATGAAGTGGTGGTGCGGAACTTAAAGCAGGCCCTTCAGATTATGGTTAAAGATGAAAAAGTCCGGGAGCTCTCAGGCGAGGAAGAGGACCAGGAAGAGGAATAAACGGCAGGCGGAAAAAATATTAAAAAATTTTTCAAAAAAAGCTTGCAATCTTAAAAATCATATGGTATAGTAATATTCGCTGTGAGGCACTGCTGAACAGCGAATATGAATAAGGCTCCGTGGTCAAGCGGTCAAGACGCTAGCCTCTCACGCTGGAATCAGGGGTTCGATTCCCCTCGGAGTCACTGCTTTGGGATTCTCCGCAGAATGATCTGCGGAGATTTTTTTAGCTGAAAGTCTGTATTTTCGGAGGATTCGGAAACCCAAAATGGGATATGTTAGAATAAGGGTACACAAATTAGATTGAGTGATACATAAGTAACTCAGAACAGATTGCTCGGAGATTGTCTGAAAAAATCAGGAAATGGCATATTTATTACAGGTTTGTATTGAATGTTAGGAGGATTAGATGTTACAGGAAAGTAATCGGGTAGAGTTGAAAGCAGATCTAAACGATAAGCTTGAAAAAGAAATAGTAGCTTTTTTGAATAATCATGAAGGAGGAGTTCTTTATATAGGTGTAGACGATGATGGCAATCCAATGTAACTTCCAGATATAGATTCGTTACAGCTAAAAATTGCGGACAGAATTAAGAATAATATTTTGCCTTCAACGTTAGGTCTCTTTGATATCGTTACGGATGTTGTAGATGGGATATCTGTAACAAAAATTATTATTTCCAGCGGTCTTGAAAAGCCATATTATATTAAAAATAAAGGCATGTCCCCAAATGGATGTTTTATGAGGATTGGAACCTCCACGCAGCCTATGTCAACTGCATTGATAGATGAACTGTATTCGAAAAGGATACACACTACATTACGTAATATTCCGGCTCCGAGACAGGATTTAACTTTCGCGCAGCTGAAAATTTATTATCAGGAACGGGGACTCGAATTAAATAATAGATTTGCTCAGAGTCTTGAGTTGCTTACACCCGATGGGCAGTATAATTATATTGCATATTTGCTGGCAGATGAAAACGGTGTGTCCATTAAAGTTGCTAAGTACGCCGGGACAGATAAAGTTGATTTGATCGAAAATGAGGAATATGGATATTGTTCTTTAATTAAAGCGACAAATCAGGTCTTAGAGAAAATGAAAATTGAAAACGTTACGAAAGCAAAGGTAACGAGTACCAAGAGAATAGAAAAGAATCTAGTCGAACCTGTCCCGCTGAGGGAGGCACTGATTAACGCTATCGTCCATAACGACTTTTCCAGAGAAATACCACCTGTTTTTGAGATTTTTAGTGATCGAATGGAATTTACATCATATGGCGGGCTTATATCAGGTCAGAGTAAAGAAGATTTCTTTAGCTGCAGCAGCATGCCGAGAAATCGGGAGCTGATGAGAGTGTTCAAGGATGTTGGACTGGTAGAGCAGCTTGGGTCAGGAATGAGTCGTATTTTAAAATATTATGATAAGAATATTTTTACGATATCAGATCATTTCATAAAAGTTGTTTTTCCGTTTTCTGATAAAAATATCATTGATGGCATAGAAAAAAATGAAAGCAAGGGGAAAAATGGCACAATAAATGGCACAATAAATGGCACAATAAATGGCACAATAAATAGTCTGGACGAAGAGGGAAAAAATATTATTGCTAAAATGGTTGAGATGCCCCATATTACGATAAAAGCAATGAGCGAATGCACTGGATATAGTGTCCGAAAGATTAACCGGATTATAAAAGAACTGAAAGAGATGGGAATAGTTGAGAGAAGGGGAGCTAATAAAACGGGATACTGGGTAATTCGGAAATAGCGGCGCGCTTGGGGGCGGCGCTGTTTGCAGCGGGCGATGAAAAATAAGATTGTCTTTTCACAGCCGATAGGCTATAATAAAAAAGGGTTTATAAACACTCAAAAGATCCCGACTGCTGTCTGGTTTGGGGACGGCGGGGAGCAGAATTGGAGGAAAAGAATTATGTTAGTATCAGCAACGGAAATGCTTCAGAAAGCAAAAGCAGGCCACTATGCAGTAGGACAGTTCAACATCAACAACCTGGAGTGGACGAAGGCAATCCTTACAACAGCACAGGAGTGCAATTCCCCGGTTATCCTTGGCGTATCCGAGGGTGCAGGAAAATACATGACAGGATATAAGACAGTTGTCGGCATGGTAAAAGGAATGATGGAAGAACTGGGCATCACAGTACCGGTTGCACTTCACCTGGACCACGGCAGCTATGAAGGATGTCTGAAATGTGTAGAGGCAGGTTTCTCATCCATTATGTTTGACGGATCTCATTATCCGATCGAGGAGAATGTTGAGAAGACAAAAGAGCTTGTCAAGATCGCACATGACAACAATATGTCTATCGAGGCTGAGGTTGGTTCCATCGGCGGCGAGGAAGACGGTGTTATCGGAAGAGGCGAGTGCGCAGATCCGCAGGAGTGTAAGATGATCGCTGACCTGGGAATCGATTTCCTGGCTGCAGGTATCGGAAACATTCACGGAAAATATCCGGCAAACTGGGAAGGATTAAGCTTTGAGACTCTGGATGCAATCCAGCAGCTGACGGGAGATATGCCGCTTGTGCTTCACGGCGGTACAGGTATTCCGGACGACATGATCAAAAAAGCGATCAGTCTCGGCGTTGCAAAGATCAACGTAAATACAGAGTGCCAGCTCTCCTTTGCTGATGCGACAAGAAAATATATCGAGGCAGGAAAAGACCTCGAGGGCAAGGGCTATGACCCGCGTAAACTTCTGAAACCGGGTACAGATGCAATCATGGCTACAGTAAAAGAAAAGATGGAGCTGTTCGGTTCTGTAGGAAAAGCCTGAAAAATTTTCAGCATAATCTAAATAAATTTTTGCAAAAAATGACTTGCCTTTTTCGGATGAATGAGGTATACTGTCACACGTAGACAAGAACAAGGGCGTTCCAACATAGCTTGGAGTGCCCTTTTTTCGTAGGAAACCTATATGGTTTCCTGCGAAAATGCCTCCAGAATACTTCTTCTGGAGTGCGGGGAAAAGGGACGCTCCATGGCGGGTTGACCACTCCCGCAGTGAAAAAGAAGACAAAAAGGAAGGGATTTAATATGAGCACAGAATTGATCAATGTTGCAGAGATCTTTGGCGAGAATGTGTTTAACGATGCTGTTATGCAGGAACGTCTGCCAAAGAAGGTTTACAAAAATCTGAAAAAGACCATTGAGGAAGGAAAAGAACTTGATCTCGAGACCGCTGATGTTATTGCACATGAGATGAAAGAATGGGCGATTGAAAAAGGCGCAACCCATTATACACACTGGTTCCTGCCGCTGACCGGCGTGACCGCAGAGAAACAGGATTCCTTTATTTCAGCGCCGCTTCCGAGCGGAAAAGTACTGATGAGCTTTTCCGGAAAAGAACTGATCAAAGGAGAGCCGGACGCTTCTTCCTTCCCGTCAGGAGGACTCAGGGCGACATTCGAGGCAAGAGGATATACGGCATGGGACTGCACTTCTCCGGCATTCGTAAGACAGGATGCAGGCGGAGCAACACTGTGTATTCCTACCGCATTCTGCTCCTACACAGGAGAGGCGCTTGACCAGAAAACCCCGCTTCTGCGCTCCATGGAAGCGATCAATAAACAGGCGCTGAGGCTTCTCAGACTGTTCGGAAATACGACGTCAAAGAAAGTGACTCCGTCTGTTGGACCGGAGCAGGAATACTTCCTTGTGGATGCAGAGAAGTTTATGGAGAGAAAAGACCTGATCTATACAGGACGTACACTCTTTGGAGCAATGCCGCCGAAAGGACAGGAGCTTGATGACCACTATTTCGGAACGATCCGCCAGAGGATCGCGGCATTTATGAAAGACGTCAATGAGGAACTGTGGAAGGTTGGTGTTACGGCGAAGACTCAGCACAATGAGGTTGCGCCTGCGCAGCACGAGCTGGCGCCGATCTACGCAGAGGCAAATATTGCTGTTGACCACAACCAGCTTGTAATGCAGACGTTAAAGAGAGTGGCATGCCAGCATGGACTGAAGTGTCTGCTCCATGAGAAGCCGTTTGCGGGAGTCAATGGTTCCGGCAAGCATAACAACTGGTCCATCACTACCGATGACGGAATCAACATGCTTGATCCGGGCAAGACACCCCATGAGAATACCCAGTTCCTGCTTGTGCTTACCTGTATTTTAAGAGCGGTAAACATGCATGCGGATCTGCTCAGAGAGTCTGCCGCCGATCCGGGAAATGACCACAGACTTGGAGCGAATGAGGCACCGCCGGCCATCATTTCCATCTTCCTCGGCGAGCAGCTTGAGGATGTGCTGGAACAGCTTATCAGCACGGGAGAGGCGACGCACAGCCTGAAAGGAGGAAAGCTGGAGACGGGAGTCAGCACACTTCCGGACCTGGAAAAAGACGCGACAGACAGAAACCGTACATCGCCGTTTGCGTTTACGGGAAACAAATTCGAGTTCCGTATGGTCGGATCCCGCGATTCCATCGCTTCTCCGAATATCGTGCTCAACACCATCGTTGCCGAGGCTTTTGCGGATACCTGCGATGTGCTTGAAAAGGCAGATGATTTTGACAAGGCGGTACATGATCTGATCAAAGAGTATGCGACAGAGAATCAGAGAATCGTCTTCAATGGCGACGGGTATTCCGAGGCATGGGTTGAGGAAGCGGCGAGAAGAGGACTTCCGAACATCCGCTCCATGGTTGAAGCAATCCCGGCTATGGTGACGGATACAGCGATCAGTCTGTTCGAGAGATTCGGCGTGTTCACAGAGGCTGAGCTCAGATCCCGTGCGGAGATCCAGTATGAGACATATGCGAAGGCAATCAATATTGAGGCACGCACTATGATCGACATGGCGAGCAAGCAGTTTATGCCGGCTTTCATCAAATATACAAAGACACTTGCGGATACGATCAATGCGGTGACGGCAGCGGGAGCTGACGCGAGCGTACAGAAAGACTGCCTGGCACAGGTAACAGAGCTTATGGGCGAGACAAAGAAGGCTCTGGATGCGCTGGTGAAAGTGACAGACGAGGCTGCAGCAAAAGAAGAGGGATCCGTACAGGCGAACTTCTATCACTCTGATGTTGTTCCGGCTATGGAGGCACTCCGCGCACCGGTTGACAAACTGGAGATGATTGTGGATAAGGAAGCATGGCCGATGCCGTCCTACGGAGATCTGATCTTTGAGGTGTAGGATCTGAGGACAGGAAAATCTCTTTCCCTGGCAAAGAATATATTTGAAAGATAAGAAAACCCCGCAGCGGGCTGCCTAAAAAAGGCGGCTGGCTGCGGGGTTTTCTTTTTGCGGATTTTTAAATGGTTTTTATATGGATGTTTTTCCGTTTTTACGACGGGCAGGTGATCTGTACCATCTTCTCGATCATGTGGTGCAGCAGATCCGCCTGCTCCGTGTCCGCGGCTTTATAATACACTTCCTTGCCGTCCCGGCGGCTGACAATCAGCCCGGCGCTCTTCAACTGCTTCAGATGGTGGGAGACTGCCGGGCTGCTCATATCCACAAGGGCGGAAATATTGGTCACACATTCCTCGCAGTGGCACAGGAGCCAGAAGATCCGGATCCGGCTTCCGTCACCGAGCTGTTTGAAAATATCTGATACAATCTGAAATTCTTCTGTTTTCGGCATATGACTGAACTTTTCAGCGACATTCTGACCGTGATCGTGCGGTAACTGCTGATTCATGTGAAAACCTCCCTGTAAATATGTAAACCGTTTCTTTCTATAATAATATTCCGGCGGGATGTTGTCAAATGTGAACCGGTCTGTGAATAAAAAGACTGAATTTTTTTTGATTATACAAAAAAATTACTAAAAGTAAACCGGGGGAAGAAGTAAAATAAAGAAAAATATGGAGGTATGGACAATGAGCAGTCAGAGAAGTGAGGCAATCGATATGCTCTTTTCCAAAGTGGACAGAGACGAAAATCTGACGTTGGAAAATGCAGTGGAACTTTTGAATATAGAAAACGGCTCTTCTGATTTTTACCGTCTGCTGGCAAAAGCTCAGGAACTGACATACAGGGAATACAAAAACCGGGGCTATGTCTTCGTTCAGATCGGATTGAACAGCAGGCCGTGCCCGGGAAACTGCAGATTCTGTTCCATGGGGCTGGACAATTTCGTTGTGGAGGAAGAGACAGAAAAGACAGAGACTGAGGTTGTGGAGGAAGCCAAAAGGGCAGCCGCACAGGGAATCGACGCGCTGTTTCTGATGACCACGGCGGATTATGATATTGAAAAATTCCTGGAAATTTCCAGAAGCGTAAAGGCGGTTCTGCCGGAGGATGTGATGCTGGTTGCCAACATCGGCGACTTCGGAGAAGAGACGGCGCGGAGGCTGAAAGAGGCAGGCGTTACCGGAGTTTACCACATCGTCCGCCTGAACGAGGGAATTGACACGGATCTTGACCCGGCTGATAGAATCCGCACACTGGACGCGGTGCGCAGCGCGGGACTGGAGCTGATATACTGCGTGGAACCTATCGGACCGGAGCATACATATGAACAGATCGCAGGGGAGATGCTGCGGGCGCGGGAGTATGATGTGAATATCATGGCCTGTATGAAACGGGTGTGTGTGAAGGGAACGCCTCTCTATGAAAGAGGGGAGATCACGGATCTGGAACTGACGAAGATCGCGGCGGTTACGCGGCTTGTGACCAGACCGAAGACGTCGATGAACGTGCATGAGCCCAAGCAGATAACACTCCTTGCGGGAGTGAACCAGCTCTATGCGGAAATCGGCATTAATCCAAGGGACTGTGCGGTGGAAACAGGGATGAACCGGGGATGTTCCATCGCGGATGTAAAAGAAATGCTCCGGCAGGTGGGATACAGGACGAGATAGAGCAGAAGAAGAATATCGGAACAATGTAAAAAATTGCAAAAATAAAAATTACAAAAATAAAAATCACAATAATATAAAAAATCAGATAAGCATGAAAGAGAGGATATGAAAATGACACAGAAGGAGATCTTGATCCGCACACTGAAACACGAGGAAACGCCGAAAGTGGCATGGGTTCCCTTTGCAGGCGTTCACGCGGGAAAGCTGAAAGGATACACCGCAACTGAGGTCCTGCAGGATGAGGACAAGCTGTTTGAATCGCTGATGGAGGTGAACCGGCTCTATAAACCGTCGGGACAGCCGGTTATCTTTGACCTTCAGGTGGAGGCGGAATGCCTCGGCTGCGATCTGGTATGGGCAGACGATGCCCCGCCGTCGGTGGCGAAACATCCCCTGGAAGGAGAGGATGAGCTCGTAACACCGTGCTACTGTACAATTCCGACAAAAGAATCCGGCAGAATCCCGATGATTCTCAATGTCATGAGAAGAATGAAAGAGGCTGTCGGCGAGACAACGGCACTGTACGGGCTGATCTGCGGTCCGTTTACACTGGCGACCCATCTCAGGGGAAATGACATTTTTATGGACATGTATGACGATGAGGATGCGGTGAAGGAATTCCTGAAGTACTGCTGTGCGGTTGCCATGAAGATGGCGGATTACTACATTGAGGCGGGCATGGATGTGATCGCGGTGGTAGATCCGCTGATCTCCCAGATATCCCCGGCTCATTTTGAGGAGTTCATGCACGAGCCGTTTGCAGAACTGTTCCGCCATATCAAAGAGCAGGGCGCGTATTCCGCATTCTTTGTATGCGGCGACGCTACAAAAAATATCGAGGTGATGTGTGAGACTGCGCCGGATTCCATCTGTATTGATGAGAATGTGGATCTGATCGCGGCAAAGAAGATCACAGACCGTTACAACATTGCAATCGGAGGAAACATTCCTCTGACAACGGTTATGCTTCATGGAAGTCAGCAGGATAATATGAAGTTTGTCGTTGATCTGCTCGACCGGCTGGAGGACAAGAGAAACTTTATCCTGGCGCCGGGATGCGACATGCCTTACGACGTGCCGGTGGAAAATACAATCGGAATCGTTCAGGCTGTCAACGAGACGGATTCCGTGCGCGAGATCCTGAAAAACTATGTGGCTCAGGACGACGACATTGACGTGGAGCTGCCGGATTATGCGCACCTTGAGAAACCGCTTGTGGAAGTGTTCACCCTGGATTCCGCAACCTGTGCCGCCTGCACCTATATGATGGGGGCTGCCAATGAGGCTAAGAAAGAATTTGGCGATGCCATCGACATGGTTGAGTACAAATATACCGTGAAGGAAAATATTGCGCGCTGCAAGAAGATGGGAGTACCCAATCTTCCTTCCATTTATATCAACGGAGAGCTGAAATTCCGGTCTGTCGTTCCTTCCAGGGAAGAGCTGGACGATGCGATCCGGGCTGTGATGTGAATATGAGCAGGTTATATCTGGTAACAGGATTTCTCGGGGCGGGAAAGACTACTTTTTTAAAAGGCTTTCTGAAAATGTTTCCCGGAGAGAGAATCCATGTAATCGTAAATGAGTTCGGGAAGGAAGGCGTGGACGGCGAACTGCTCCGGGAAGTCGGGGCGGTTCTGGATGAGATCAACAACGGTTCCATCTTCTGCTCCTGCCGTCTGGACAGATTTGAGGAAGTGCTTGCCTCCGTGCTCGGGACGGAGCCGGATGTTATTGTCGTCGAGGCGTCCGGGCTGTCTGATCCCACCAACGTTAAGAAGATTCTGGGACAGAAAGATAAATTCCCCGGTGTGGAATACCGGGGAAGTATCTGCCTGGCAGATGCCGTGAATTTCCGGAAGGTGTACGAGACTGCCCGCGTGGTGAAGAAGCAGATCAATGTAAGCGATATGATCCTTCTGAATAAAACAGATATGGTTCCGGCGGAACAGGCGGAGCAGGTAAAACAGATGATCCGCGCCCAGCGTCCGGATCTTCCGGTGCATCTGACTTCGTACGGACGGATCGAGCCGGAATGGCTGAAGCAGATGGAGCGGGCGCAAAGCGCCGGAGCGGGAAGTACCGGGGCGGATAGTCCGGAAGCCATCTTCCAGAGCGCGGATATCACTCTGCGCAAAGGGCTTCTGTATATTAACCGGGATATTTCCCTGGAAAAGCTGCAGAAGTTTGTCGAGATGTTTATTGAGGACACCTACAGAGTCAAGGGATTCGTGTGCCTGCAGGGGCAGTGGTATCTGACAGACTGTGTGGGAAATATGTTCCATGCACAGGAGTGCAGGCCGAAGGAGCAGAGTGACAATGCACTTGTGGTGCTCTCCGGCTACGGACTTCCTGTGAGAAAATCAGTGAAAAAGGCGATGGAGTGGTATCCGGATGTGGTGGAGAAATATGATTTCCACTGACAGACAGAATCAGCAGTCTACGCCCTTTTTCCGGTAAAACAGGTTGAACAGAACCGCTCCTCCGATGATCCACACCGCGCACACCGCAAGTGCAGCCAGGTTTCTGCCTGAGGTGAGGCTGCTGTCCGATGAGGCGGAGGTGAAGAGCGTCTGGTAGGACGTGGTCGGGAAAATAACCGCGATTTTTCCGATCGTGTCATTGAATCCGGCAAACAGGGGCGGCAGCATGGCGAGCAGCGTCAGAGGTGCGGAGATGGTGCCCGCAGACGCCTGGTCTTTCGCGGTCAGCCCTGCGATGGCTCCAAGGAAACAGAGCCCTGCCGAGCTTAACAGGATAATGGCTGTGTACATCAGAAAGTCTTCCGGCCTGCCGGCGGAGAGAAAATATACGGCTGCGGCGTCTGCCAGAGTCAGCAGCAGGCAGACGGCAATTTTCGAGAAGAGAAATTCACCGCCGCTTACCCGGGCGAGCATGAGAGAGCGGAGCGTGTATTTCTCTTTTTCTTCTGCGATCATGACCGGAAGGATACTGGTGGGGACGATGGAGATGGCGAATACCGCGCATGCGTTGAGCACAAAGTCCTCCAGACCTTCTCCGAGACCGCTGAACAGAAAGCGGTAGAGCAGGCAGAAGAAGACAGGGATCAGCACGCTTAACAGGATGGTTTTGTTTGTCAGGCAGGATTTCAGATCTTTTTTAAACAGAGTACGGATGATTTTTCCATTCATGATGCATAAGCCTCCTTTGTCAGTGTAAGAAATACGTCTCTTAAGCTGGGTTCCTCCGAGTGGATCATCAGCAGGTCAGCGGTTCCTTCCAGTTCGCGGATAATGTCAGATTTGTCGAGCGGAATTTCTTTTGTCCCGTCTGTGGATGTGATCACGACTTTTTTTCTGGAATATTTCAGCTTCAGTTCCTCAGGGGAGCCACATTCCACGATTTTCCCTTTGTTGAGCAGAGCAATCCGGTGGCAGAGCTCGTCCGCTTCTTCCATATTGTGGGTGGTGAGAAATACAGTTGTGCCGTTATCGTTGAGCTGTCGGATCAGGGCGCGGATCTCATCTGCGGTAGCGGGATCCAGGTTCGCCGTAGGCTCATCCAGAAAGAGAAGCTTCGGGCTGTGGATGATAGTCCGGGCAAATACAAGACGCTGTTTCATGCCCCGCGAGAGTTTTTCCACCTTCTTTTTTCCGGCGTCAAGCAGTTCGACGGACGCCAGGGCTTTCTCAATCTTCCTTTTCTTATCTGTGATACCGTAAATGTCTGCGAAGATATCCAGGTTCTCATAGACTGTCATCTTCTCATAGAGACCGCTCATATCGCTCATGATTCCGATCTGATGACGGATCTCCGGAGAAAAGGGGTTCTTTCCCAGTACGGTAATTTCTCCGCCGTCGCTGTGGAGCTGGCCGGTCAGCAGTTTGATGGTAGTTGTCTTGCCTGCTCCGGAAGGTCCCAGGTATCCGAAGATCTCTCCTTTCTTTACTTCCAGGTCACAGTGGTCAAGTGCCTTTGTGTTTCCAAATATTTTTGTCAGTTGGTTTACTTTGATTATGTTTGTCATGGCTTTTGTCCTCCTTACAGTCTCTATCTTAGGCTTTTCGGAGAATTCTGCCTTATTTCAGGGGTGAATGGAGTCCGGGAAGGGATGAATGGAGCACTGGAACAGGTGAGTGGAGATGCCACTCACCTGTCGGAAGAAATAAAAAAGCATCTTCTTTTTCTGTAAATGATATAGAGTACAAAGATACCTGCTGCGAACCAGATCAGGCAGAGTGCCAGAGCCTGCATCAGGGAAACCTCACGGTATCCGTACTCCCGGGAGAGAGCCGGGAGGATAAGCCCGACTGCGCCGGTGGGAAGAAACAGAGATGCCGCATTGAAAATGGAAGTCCAGGCGGCAAAAACGGGCGGGATATAGAAAATGCACATCACGGGGGTGGAAAGCACATGGGTGTCATTTTCTTCTTTTGCAAAGACGGCTGTGATTAGTCCGCAGGGCAGAAGGGTTGCCATGATAAGCAGGTTAAAGAGCAGATAGCCGGGCAGCAGGGAAAGCGATGCTCCGGAGATCAGAAAGATAACCATGGCGGTGATAATGTCCTGAATGACTGATGCGGCAGCTTTTGCTCCAATAAACAGATTTTCGTCCACACCTGAGCGGAAAAGCAGAGGCAGGGTACCCCGTGCTTTCTCATCCGCGATCAGGAGCGGATGGAGATAGACGGATGAGAGTACCATATTAAAGAGCCCGCAGGTGAGCAGAACGAGATCCGGGTCATCGATGACAAGCCGGAAGATAACCGCGAGAAACGGCGGAATCAGGGTGATCGCGCAGATGACCTTATGTGTGCAGAACGTCCACAGGTCTTTCTTCAGCAGTGTACAGAATTTTTTCACAGTAATTTCCTCCTGGTTCTGTTATAATTTGCCGCATTAGAACTCGTACATGCCGCGGAGTTCCTGAATTTTCCCCTTGCTTAAGGGCACGTCGGTTTTCCCGTAGCCGATAAGCCGCAGGGAGTAGGAGTTCCGGGTCCATTTTACAAGCTCGGTCACTTTCTGCATGTTAACAATGTAAGAACGGTGGCAGCGGAAGAAGCCGAATTTTGTCAGTTTCTCTTCCAGTTCACTCATTTTATAGGAACCGAGATACTGTTCCTGCCTGACGTAGACGTAGACTTTTCCGTCATTTGCCTCCACATAATCGATCTCCTCGGGATTGAAGAGAAAGGTTTTTTCATTGTAAGAAACGGAAATCTTGCTTATGACCGGAAGATCAGGATTCTCATCTGTCACTTCAGGCTGGTCGATGCAGCGGATACCCTCTTCAAGAATTTCATAGTGTCCGCCCGGACAGATACAGGTGTCCCGGTGGGAGACTGAAAGAGTGGCAAGCCGTCCGTTTTTCTCATAGAAGGTTTCCATCCATCCGAGAATAATTTTCTTGGATTCTTCGTCAGCAAAAGCTATGGGATTGACAAGAAAGAAATCTTCCGCGCCTTTTGAGATTTCCCGGGCAATACGGAGACGGACCTTCTCTCCGTCCGAGCATTTTGAAATTTTCTTTTTCAGAATATCTGCCAGATGCATCTGCTCCACTGCAGAGTCAAGCTGCTGCTTTGATCCGGATAATCCGGCAAAGAAACTCAGATACTGTTTTATGCTCATGTTGTCATAGAGCGCGCCGCTGTCCTCCACAAATCCGTCACTGGGAGTGAAACATTTCTGAAGCAGGGGAACGGTACTGAGCGGCCCTTCAAAGTGGACGGGCTTTCCGCTTTGAATAAGCTGTCCTGCTTCGGGAAAATGGTTGTTGTCCATGGCCTTATCTCCTTGTATAATAAGCTGGTTCTGTGTATATATAATAATAAAGTAGTCCGTGTATAGACGATTCTATTCTATCGGAGTCAGGCGGAATTGGCAAGATAATAAATGAATGATAGAAGATAGCCTGATAAAACATTGAAAAAGATTATAAAACAGTATTGACTTTGCAGTTTGCCGGGTGTATTATGATTACAACAATTAAATAAATATTTAATTGTTTAAATGAAGGCGTGTGCGAAAGGAGCCATTACAATGAAAAAGACTTATAAAATCGATGTGGACTGTGCAAACTGTGCGAACAAGATGGAGGAAGCTGCAAAGAAGACAGCCGGAGTAAAAGACGCGACCGTGAATTTTATGACATTGAAGATGAATGTGGAGTTTGAAGAGGGACAGGAGCCGAAGGCAGTTATGCAGGAAGTGCGGAAGAACTGTAAGAAAGTTGAGGACGACTGCGAGATCTTTTTATAAAATACAGACAGAGCCTTTATTTTCAGAGGAGAGGGATAGTTTGTTATGAATAAGAAGCAGAAAAAGATGCTGATACGGATTATCATCGCGGCAGTGCTTATGATCGCGCTGAATTTTGTTCCGGTTACGGGATGGCTCCGTTTCATTTTATATCTGGTTCCGTATCTCGTGATCGGGTATGATATCCTGATCAAAGCGGGAAAAGGAATCAAAAACAGGCAGGTATTTGACGAGAGCTTCCTGATGGCGGTGGCGACGATCGGAGCGATTGCCCTTGCGATTTACGAACAGAGCGGCGATTATACCGAGGCCATCGCGGTTATGCTGTTCTATCAGGTGGGCGAGTGGTTCCAGAGCTATGCGGTGGGAAAGAGCCGCAGAAATATCAGCGAGCTTATGGATATCCGGCCGGACTATGCAAATATCGAGAAAGACGGAAAACTTGAGAAAGTGGATCCGGACGAAGTGGAGATCGGTTCTGCGATTATTGTTCAGCCGGGCGAGAAAGTGCCCATCGACGGTGTGGTGATATCGGGAAGTTCTACTCTGAACACGAGCGCGCTTACCGGGGAGAGTCTCCCGAGAGATGTGAAAGAGGGAGACGAGATTATCAGCGGATGCATCAATATGTCGGGCGTGCTGAAGATCCGGACCACGAAAGAGTTCGGGGAGTCCACCGTTTCCCAGATTCTGGATCTGGTGGAGAATGCGAGCTCGAGAAAGTCCAGATCCGAAGATTTTATCTCGAAATTTGCCAGGGTCTACACCCCTGCAGTCTGCTATGCGGCACTGGCGCTGGCAGTCCTTCCGCCGCTTGTGCGGATGTTTGTCATGGGGACTGACGCGGCGTGGGGCAACTGGATTTACCGGGCGCTGACATTCCTTGTTATCAGCTGTCCGTGTGCACTGGTGATCAGTATTCCGTTGAGCTTCTTTGCAGGTATCGGAGGTGCCAGCAATGCGGGAGTTCTTGTGAAGGGATCCAATTATCTGGAGACACTTTCCAAGACGAAATGTGTGGTATTTGACAAGACCGGAACGCTGACCCAGGGTGTATTTGAGGTAAACGGCATCCACCATAATGCCATGGAGGATGCGAAACTTCTTGAGTACGCGGCTCTGGCAGAGAGCGCGTCTTCCCATCCCATCAGCAGGAGCCTGCAGCGGGCTTACGGAAAAGAGATCGACCGTTCCAGGGTAAGCGATATCGAGGAAATCAGCGGAAACGGCGTGACCGCGAAGGTGGACGGCGTGGAAGTGGCGGCGGGAAATGAGAAGCTGATGAAGCGGCTTGGTATAAAATTCATCCCCTGCCATCATGTGGGAACGATCATCCATATGGCGGTAAACGGAGCATATGCAGGACATATCCTGATCTCCGATATCGTAAAGCCGCACTCGAAAGAAGCCGTCTCAGCGCTGAAAGCATCAGGAGTAAGAAAGACAGTGATGCTGACCGGTGACGCGAAGAAAGTGGCGGATCAGGTCGCAGGGGATCTGGGAATCGATGAAGTGTACAGTGAGCTCCTGCCTGCGGGAAAGGTTGAGAAGGTAGAAGAGATTATCCGCAATAAGCGGGAGGGTGATGTGGTTGCCTTTGTTGGAGACGGTATCAACGACGCTCCGGTACTTTCCCGGGCGGATATCGGTATCGCCATGGGCGCCATGGGATCCGATGCGGCGATCGAGGCGGCAGATGTTGTCCTGATGGATGACGATCCCATGAAGATTGTCAAGGCGATCCGGATTTCCAGGAAATGTTTGCGGATTGTGTACGAGAATATCGTGTTTGCCATCGGAATCAAGCTGATCTGCCTGCTGCTCGGAGCAGTCGGCATCGCTAACATGTGGCTTGCGATCTTCGCGGATGTGGGCGTGATGATTATCGCTGTGCTCAACGCGATCCGGGCGCTGTTTGTGAAGAAGCTGTAAAAGAATATTTTTGAATGCTGTTATATTAAGACGGCGGTAAAAGGGAATGGGTGCCTTTTGCCGCCGTTTTATCTACCAGCGTTCCAGTACGTAGGTGTCAATTTTGTTAAGCCTTTCTGCGAGCAGGTCAGGATCTTCTTTCATCCCGTTCATACACCAGTCGAATATGATCAGAAGAGTACCGCCGGTCGCAAATCGATTGATGAACTCCAGATCAGAACTTCTGTGAATTCCCTGATCACGAAATATGTGTAAGATGGTCTGGTTGGCAATCTCCATTACATGGTAAAGGTACTGAAGCCCGATGTTGCTTTTGCAGATGAGAGTGGTGAATTCCCTGTCTTCATACATTGTGCGGCAGATATCTTTCAAAAGCAGGGTGTAGTCTGAACAGGAAACAGTATTGCGGATCTGGTCAACGACAGTCTGATCATGTTCTGCGAAGATTTCATCCAGGACATCAGAAGGAATCGAATAATGGGCATAAAAGGTATTCCGGTTGATGTGAGCTTCCCTGCAGAGCAGGGAAACAGTAATGTCATTGAGAGAACGGATTTCCATAAGGTGAAGCAGCGCGCCCTTAAGCTTCTGCCGGGTTTTCGCGATGCGCAGATCTTCTGTATTCTTCATTACAATCTCCATTTCACAAAAATATATTCCGCCTGAGGGAAAATAACGAACATATTGCTGAATAATTGCTGTGTGATTATTAAATATTTTAAGCTAAAATGGGAGGGAAAACAATAGCAGGAGGCGGAAAAATTATGGAAACGAGAAGTGCTCTGGTGACTGGTGCCGGAAGCGGGCTGGGATTCGCTACGGCAAAGATGCTGAAAGAGCAGGGATGGAAAGTGTATGGAACGATTATTGAAAGCCAGTCAGATGCAGAACTTAAGAAACTGGGCATTACCCCGATTGTGCTGGATATATCTGACTACAGGCAGACGGATGCCGCCCGGGATTTTGTGGGAAAAGACCTGGGAGAAAAAGGACTGTCGGCACTGATTAATGTTGCGGGAATTGCGGGACCGGGAGGCGGCCTGATCGAAGGGGTATCCCCGGAAAATGCGAAGCTTGTATTTGATACGAATATAACCGGAACGCTGAACATGGTACGCTCTTTCCTGCCGCTGCTGCGCAAATACGGTCCTGCCCGTGTGGTTAATGTTTCTGCCGGGGTACGTACACCGGCAGTATTTACATCGGTCTATCTGATCAGTAAATTCGCTGTAGAAGGGATTACCAATACTCTGCGCTATGAGATGATGCCCTTTGGAATCCAGGCGACAAGTATAGAGCCTGTGGGAATGAAGACGCCTATGACGGCAAATCCGGAAGAAAATACAAAAAAGACATGGGACCGGATGGGAGATGAAATCAAAAAGGTGTATTACGATAAACTTGCGCCGAGCCTTGATTTTATCAACAGTGTGATCGATCAGGCGGAGGAACCGGAGGAGGTGGCGAAAGTTATTTTGAAAGCGCTTAACGCCAGAAAAATGAAGATACGCTATATGGCAAAATCTTCTGCATGGCAGGCTCCGGTACAGAGGCTGATCGGAGAGAATGCATTCGAGAAGATGATGGCGAAAGGAATGAAACTGATTAAGTAAAGAAAGGAAGAAATGAAAGATTCCGGCAGTGGGAAGAGGGGACGAGGACGAAGACGATCAACACTTTTATCGTGGAGATTAAGGAGAGCGATGCAGATTTTCACGATATCAGTAATGTAGAACAGTGGACAAATCCATCGGGCACTATATCCTGGGGATGCGGATGGAGATGGCTTTGGATCTGCTCGGAAGAGAGAAAATGAAAGCCACGAAAGTCGCAGAGATGGTGGGGTATAACACCTACTCTGCGTTCGTGGCTGCATTTAAGAATTATTTCGGTTATCCTCCGTCAAAACACGTTTAGCAAAGAAGTAGCCGATTCCCAGGGCGTCTGCCAGAAACCATCCGATGGGGACGGACCACCAGATACCTACGACTCCGATGAAAGGAATTGCAGACAGAGCATAGGCGAGTGCCACACGTGTGCCCAGGGACATAATCGTTAAAACTACAGACATGCCGGGCCTGCCAAGCGCCCGGTACAGTCCGTAGAGCAGGAACAGGATACCGATCAGCGCATAGAACGCACCTTCAATCCGCAGGTAGCGCACGCCTTCGGATATAACTGCAGTTTCTCCTGCATCGATAAAGAGCGTCATCAGCGGTTCGGCAAATACAAAGACAAGCGCGGAAACGATGAGGCTGAAGATTACAGAGGTCAGGACAGCGGTCCTGATCCCTTTTTTTATCCGCTCCGTCTCTTTTGCCCCGAAATTCTGGGCAATGAAGATGGAAAATGCATTTCCGAAATCCTGTACCGGCAGATAGGCAAAGGCGTCGATCTTGACCGCTGCCGCAAAGGCAGCCATGATCGTGGTGCCGTAACTGTTGACCAGTCCCTGGACGGCGAGGATTCCCAGATTCATGATGGACTGCTGCAGGCAGGTCAGGGCAGAAAAACTGGTGATCTCTTTCACCCGGGACATCCGCAGCCGGACAGACGGCTCACGGCGCAGCAGATGAGGAAACTTCACCATGGTATACAGGGCAATGCCGATGCCGGATACATACTGAGAGATCACGGTGGCTGCGGCAGCTCCCGACACGCCGAAATTCAGACCGGCCACGAACCAGAGATCCAGGGCGATATTAAGCAGGGCAGAGACGGCGAGAAAGGCGAGAGGAACGACGGAGTTCCCCAGGGAGCGGAGCAGGGAGGCAAAGAAGTTATAGAGGAAGATTCCCACCAGTCCGGCGAAGATCACAACCAGATACTCCTTCATCATGCCGATCAGCTCTTCCGGAGTGCGCAGAAACCAGATGATTCCGTCGATTCCTGCAAAAACCAGGATATTCAGGACAACCGTCACAGCGGCAAGCAGCACGAAGGAGGCAAGAATGCCCTCTTTGAGTCCCTTATGGTCCTTTTCTCCGAAACGAATGGAGAAGACTGTTCCGCTTCCCATGGCGAGGCCGAGGAGGATGGAAGTGAGGAATGTCATCAGGGAGAAGGCAGATCCCACGGCGGCAAGGGCATTTTCCCCGAGAAAACGCCCGACGATTACGGTGTCGGCAATGTTGTAGCACTGTTGCAGGAGATCCCCCAGGATCATGGGAACGGCAAATTTCAGCATGGTTTTCATGACCGGTCCCCGGGTCAGTTTTGTTTCCATATGTATTCACACAGCTTTCTTTTCGTAATATATAAATTAACATTTGTAGGAAAATTATAGAACTGATACTATGATATGTCAATTAAAAATGACGGAGCGCAGTTTTAAACGGTGAAATATTTTTGCCTGCCATATGCCAATGAATTTCATAAGAAAAAATAAGTTATCCACAACACTTGCTATTCTTCCGAAGTTATCCACTTTTAAGGGCCTAATGACCGAATTTCTCCTTTTTGTGGATAATTCAGTTCATTTTCCTCTTGGCAGGCATCACTTCCTTTGCTATACTTATCTCAGTTGAATGACTGTGTATTTTCATCAACTGGGAATATATCTTCTTTTGTTAGTTGCCGACCAAAGCTGGCTAACAAATCAGAAGATATATTTTTTTGCTTCTTTTTGATCCCTTTTTTCTCCAGATAATAATACTCATACAACTGTTTCATAAAATCTGAGATCTGTGCCATCAGATAATGGTTCTTCTGTGCCTGGTCGTTCCAGCTGCATGTATGGGTAATGCTTCCCTGCCAGTTCTTCTGCCGGTTGAATCCTTCGTTCTCTATCTTCCAACGCTTTCTTCCTGTTTCCGCCATCTTTTCCGCATTCCTTTTGGTAATTCTTATGCTGCTCAGCCATTGGAATTCTGTTGTTTCCCCATCCTTTTCTTCCCGATATCTTAATACGTGTACCGGTTTGCCATTATAATCAATATCATTCACGAATTCAGCTTTCTCTGTTTTCCCTTTTTCCGGTATCTTTTCGTATTCTTCCGCTATGCCCGGAATACTTCCCTTTTTATATCGGATCAGGAATTCCCACTTATATTCCCTGCACAGATCCATAACCGGTTTTGATGCATATAGACTGTCTGCCAGCAGCAGGATCGGCAGACGTGGGAATCTCTTCTTGATCCGTCCTGCCAATCGGGCAAATGCTTTGGTCTCACAATCCTGTTTGATCTCCTCCGCACTCATTTTTTCCTGGCGTTTCCGGTCTTCCCCGTTATTCTCGATAAATTCACTCCCTATACTGGCTACCAGCTTTTCCCCAAAGAAGATCTTCGCCTCCAGCACATCCCGGTGATACAGTGTGACCTCTTTGTCTGTCCCCTTATTGCAGCACCGTTCCAGACAATGCTCATTCAGTTTCCTCTTCCCGCAGTATAGCTGCGTCCCGTCCACTATAACCAGCCATTTCTTTTTATATCTTGCATCCTCAAAGCATCGCCTCCGGATCAGGTGATACACCAGATCCTGCTTGATCTCTTCCAGCTCCATAGGATCAAGCCTTTCCAGATATTCATTCTCTGTTACATGGTGCGGAACATAATCTCCTGCTTTTTCACCTATAAATATAGACAGATTTTTAGAAACCTTCTCATCATTAAACTGGTCCGTCATTTCCTGCATACTGTCAATTCCTGCGATCCCTTTATAATATAAAGTCCCCAGCATCATCCGGTTTGTATATGTGATATAGCCCGGATGCCGGGGATCCTTTGTCTGTGCAAACTTCAAAAACAGCTGACTATAATATCTGTTTTGTATTTTGTTGAGTTCTCCAATTGGATTTTTTTCAAGTTTCTTTTGTATTCTTTGTTCTTTTCTTCCCATTTCAGCCTCACTGTGAAAAACTTTTTTGGTATACTTATATTTTCGCAGTGAAGCTGTGTATTTTCAATAGGTTTTAGTGCGAATTATTTTTACCTGTCAGAACTGGACGGAGCGACAAAAGTGATAAAAAGGGAATACCGGAGAGGTGGAAGCAGGAAGCGATGTATGATAGAATATGAATATCACATTTTTCGGTAAGACGCGAAAGCGCAACAAAGAGGAGGCATAGATCAATGTTTTTGGATGGACTGGATGAACTGGACAAGAAGATCGTTGAACTTCTGATCAAGAATGCCAGAATGTCATACTCAGAAATCGGACAGCAGACGGGAATCTCCCGGGTGGCGGCTAAGATGCGGGTGCAGGCTCTGGAGCAGAAAGGGATCATCGAGGAATATACGACGATTATTAATCCCCAGAAGATCAGTGGGGCGGTGTCCTGTTATTTTGAAATTGAGGCGGAGCCGGATGCAGTCGGGAAGGTGGCGGAGATTCTGGAGAAAAATAGTATTATCACACAGATCTACCGGGTTACCGGGAAGAGCAGACTTCATGTACATGCGGTGGCATCCTCCGGGGAAGAGATGGAAGAACTGATCTGCGGGACAATGGATAAGCTTCCGGGAGTCAGGGAGTGCAGCTGCAATGTGATCCTGTCGAGGATCAAGGATATCAAAGGACTGCGGCTGTAGCGCCGTGAGATTCCCGACACTGGAAAAATGAAAAAATATGCTGCTGAGATGCGCTATATTCACGCATTTTGTGTGATTTTTAAGAAAAAATCAGGAAAAGATATTGTACTAGCGAGAAAACTGAAGAAATTGGCACTGCACATTTGTGCAATAATTGCGACGGGTGTTGAGAGGATAGAAAACAAAACGGATGTGTTCCGTATCGGAGAGAAAATCTCCGGTACAGGGCACATCCGTTTTGTTTGTGTGTAAAAGTTTCGCAAATTATCCCAGATTGCGAAGCATCCCCGGAATCAGCGGAACTGCGCGATATTTTTCACTGTTCTGACCACTTCTGACGTCTATTGTATTTTTCTTATTCTGCCTCGCTGTTGTCCGGTTCCAGCCGGGCGATATTTTCACGCTTTGACTCAAATGTACAGTGGGAGTAGTGTTCCATTGTAATTCCGGGAGAAGAGTGTCCGAGAAACTCGCTTAAAACCTGATAATTCACATTTTTTTCGAGACAGCGCGTTGCAAATGTATGTCTGAGCGTATGCATATGAACGCCTTCTATTCCCATTTTCCTGCACATTGATGAAATGCCGATCTGCATGGAACGGGGATCCCGGAATTTTTTCCTGGTACCGGGAAATAAAAATTCGCTGCCCAGCCCCTGCTCTCTCGCCCTTTTGGTTTCTAAAATTTCTGCCAGATGATCAGATACCGGAATCTCCCTGACCGATGATGCTGATTTTGGTCTTCCGATGACCAGAGCCGTCTTCTCCGAATGTTCGTCTCCTACTGCTGAACGTTCTCCTCCTGCTTCCGAGAATTCACCTTTTCCTGTAAGTTCTCCCATCCTGCCGGACAAATACCCGACCGGAATCCGCTGCACAGAATTTCTTACGTGAAGAACCCGACTGTCCAGATCAACATCGCTCCACTTCAGCGCACAGAGTTCGCCAACCCGCAGTCCGGTATACAGACATATGATATACTCCTCTTTTTCTTCCGCCATGGCAGTCTGTTCTACCTTTTTCTGCTCTGACCGGGTCAGGATCCGCGGGGCCTGCTTTTCCATTCCCGGAATTCTGATGCCATGGTATGGATTGCATTCGATGTATTTTCTGGCACAGGCCGCGTCAAGGATTGCTTTCAGAAGACGGCAGATACCGCGAAGCGTCCCGGATGCCAGTTTTCCCTGAAGCTCACTTACCATATCCTGAATATGCCTGCCTGTAATATCGGCAAGCTGCATTTCACCGATAAACGGATACATATGATTTCGTACATTTCTGCAGTACCCGGCATATGTTCCCGGTCTGACACGCGGCTTCGCCAGGATCTCAAGCCAGTACTCCGCCCAGTCACGGAACGTTCCTTTTTCAAAAATTCTGCGGACACTGCCTTCTCCGTACAATCCGGCTTTCACTAAAGTCAGCTGCCGCTTCACATCGCTGTACTTTTTTCCGTAAACAGACCCCATTACAGCTCTGCCGTCCTCTCTCCTTCCCCTAACCCGGATAAACCGGAAAAGTTTATTTTATATATTTCCCCTTTGTGTTACTCTAAAGAAAAAGGGGGTTTTCCATTATGTTACTTACGGATAAATACGCTGATAA
>NZ_NFKT01000001.1 GCF_002160525.1 Lachnoclostridium sp. An169 | reverse complement strand
CATCAATCACTTTTCGGCGATACTTTACGACCATTATGAGATGATAATAAAGAAGAAAAACTGAATGTGCATTATGATCCATATTTCTCAATATAATCAGATCCTTTCGCATTTCGACTGATCATATTATATCACATCCCCAGAAGGGGAACAAGTGTTCTTTTACAAGTGAGAAAAAATCAAAATATTCAAATAATAATGGCAATTTATCCCGCCACCTGCAGAGGTTGGGGGAATTCTTGCTTAACATTAGTTAAATATTCAGGAAATCTCTGTTCCGGTTCTAAACCTGTCATGGAAAGAAACTCCCGGAGAGATAGTGGAAGCATTTTGATCTCCACATGCCTGCCTGTCAAAAGTGTTGCTAATAGAGATCCACATTGGGCTTTACATATAAACTGTCTACAACCTTTTCAAAGGAAGGCACTTTCTGAATTTCATCGAGAAAAATATACGTGATTTTTCCGCTGACCAGACGTTCTTTCAGATACTGATGGAGCTTCTTGTAATCCAGCAGATCTTCGTACTCCAGTTCCTCAAAGTTGACGGAAACGATTTGCTCCTGTGTGACCCTGTTTTCCTTCAGCCATTGCTGAAACTGCATCAAAAGTGTAGATTTTCCGCAGCGCCGGATACCTGTGACCACTTTGATTACCTGTTCATCTTTCCAGCTTATGAGCTGATCTAAATACTCTTTCCGTTGTACCAATGAAAATCACCTCCCTGTTAGTGTTCTCTTTTTAGCACATATTATCCCTAATACCAATATTATGTTCCCATTTCGGAGCAATATCCATTTTTTTTACATATTTATTCCGATATAAAATTTTCAGGGCAAATGTCAGAAAATAGCTGTCAGCGTTCCCACCGCAAGGCAGGCGGGCAGGCCAAGAGCCATGCCTTGTTCCATCTCACTTTCTGCCCACTAACATCCGTGACTCTCCAAGCATCATCATGGCAGCCCGGCGGTGTGAGCCAAATACCTCTTTTGCGGTGTCAATGAGGCGCACTTCCTCATATCCCATATCCCGAAGTTTTTGGGCAAACGCCTCCATATCCCCGTACATTCCCGGCTTCATCTCATCGTTGAGGGCAAAGACGCCGCCCTTTTTCAGCACCCGCAGAGTCTCCAACAGCAGTTCCCGTTTATCCGCTCCGGTAATATTGTGATACACATAATTGCTCACCACAGCGTCAAAAGATTCATCCGGGAAATCCAGCTTATTGGCATCGCCACGGCAAAAGGTACACCGGTCCCCCGCCCCTTCACTGGCAGCGTTTTTCTCGCAAAGAGCCTGACTGTAGTTGTAAACTGCCGCCCAATAATCGATTCCAACAACCTTTGTTTCCCGCCATGTGAGCGCTGCCCGGATAGATAATGCCCCGGAGCCGCAGCCTACGTCCAGCAGTGTTCCTTTGCCATCATAATCCATATGGGACAGGATAGTCTGATGCACCCGCTCCATAATCCTGCCGCCATCAAAGGCATACTGCCGCCGAATCCATGTGATCCAGCCAAGGAGCGCCAGAAGCCCGGCCACGATGATTACAAACAGAATACCCGGCACAAAAATATGGAACACGGCAAATGACAGTACCGCCAGCAGCGCTGCCAGGGACGTCAGCCCGCCAACCATATAAAACACCGGACTTGACATCCAGCTCCCGTAGTCCTCACCGTGAGTGCCAAGCCGGATCACTTTTTGAGATTTTCCCTGTCGATCAGACATCGCTTCCCTTCTTTCCTCTTCAACAAATTTAATTCCTGTTACCATAGTTTCATTAGCTTATACTTTTTCATTGCTACTCCCACAGAATATCATATAACTCAAACGGGTTCTTATAATCTTATTGTAGTTAGTATTAACTAACTTGTCAAGAGACTCCTTTTACTATTTATAAGGCGTTGCCACTCCCCACCGGAAAGAGTGGCGCCGTTTTCGCCAGGCATACGTTTTTGTTTCTTTTCCGACAGAAGCGCCACGTATTAAAAAGCAAATTAAAAAGTGACCGTATATCTTGACAAAAGAGTCAGAACACAGTATATTACATCATAAGTAGTAAGCAATAAGTAGTAAGTAAACATTTTTAATTTGCAGTGGAGGTAATCATGAAAAACTTATCAACGACCCAACAGTATTTTTTATGTGTTCTTAAGAAAAACGGAAAAATATCAAGTCTTGAAATGGAGAAGACGACCTGTCTGGCGGCTTCTGCAATAGTGGAACTTTTGATGGACAATATTCTGACTCTTGACGGGAAAAAGCTGTCCGTTCAGGCGCCGCTGCCGGAGGATAAAAGCTATCTGCGCCAGGTTTATTATGTTGTTATGAAAAAGCAGCCGGTAAAGTTTGAAAGTGTTATGGAATATTTTTCTTTTAACTTTACAGATAAATATATGGACGGACTAATAGAAGATATTGGAGAATCCCTTGTAAATCTGGGATGTGTGCAGAAGGAAAAAGGCGGCTTCATGAATGGAAAGACACTCTACATCCCCAATGCGGACGATGTGGATCATATTGTTCAGAACATCCGCGCGGAGCTTTTGGAGGAAGGAGAGATTTCTGAGGATATTGTGGTTTTGACAGCACTGTTAAACAAAAGCGGGGATCTTCAGAGATACTTTTCATCCTACGAAAAGCAGGCCCTGAAAAAACGGTTGGAGGAGATCAGGGAGAATCCGCAAAACGAACTGATCCGCAAAGCGACGGAGTATATCGACACCCTGTTCCTTTTGTTTATTGTGGCAATTTCCTGATGAAGGAAGGTGCGCATAATGTCAAGGCAGAGAAGTATGGAAGCTATTCTGGCTTCGGAGTATGTTACCATTGGAGAGTTGGTGCGTCTGACTGGAATCCGTTACAGTACATTAAAGTTTTATACGGAGGAAGGATTTCTTCCTTTTGTTCAGGAAGACACAAATCTGACACGCCGGTATCCGAGAGAAAAAACAGTGGAGCGCATTGCCTATATTAAGAGCCTGCGTGATCAGAAGAAAACGATTCCCCAGATCCGGGAAATTTTGCAGGAAAGGGATAAGAGGGTTTAAATGAGCCTGCTTCGGCGAATTCGTTGAACGGATGCCGGAAGGCTGCAAAACTATACATTTAGAAAGCGCCGGACAACAGGTCAGCAGGCTGACGTGTCCGGCGCTGAACTTTATCGAAGCAGCGGCATACTTCCGGTGAGCTTATTTACTTTCTTTTTCGGTCCGCAGATAGCAATGCCAAAATATTGCAGGGTATTTTCCGGCGTTTCAGCCATTTTCCCGATAAATTCATCGTAGGTTTTGCAGCCCTGTGCAAGATCGGAGAAGTCCACCACAGACAATTCCCGGAATTCCGGTTGGTACAGCTTTTCCCGGATTTCCTTAATCACTTCCGGAGTGCCTTTCAGAATCGGTACAGGAAATTCAATGATTCCCAAATGCTGATTTCCGCTTTGATCGGTCACATTTGCGCCAACGACTTCCGGCATTTCCTTTCCCAATGTTATTCCCATAATAGCCGCTGTATTCACAATCAGGCCAGGCGGCAGATTTTCATCTATTACCATTACACATTTTTCATTTTGTAAGTCCATTTTACTTTTCCTCTTCTTTCTTAAATAATTTGCTTTCAGAAAGTAACAGTCCTGTCAGTGTCAGAACCGTTCCAATCCCGGTCATCCACGTAAACGGCTCATGCAGGATCAGCACAGAAGCCCCCAGCCGGACTGAGTTCCACAGCAGCGCCGTTAAAGCTGATCAGCGCGATTCCTGCCATTGCCACGACAAATCCGACAAAAAAGCCTGCGCCCAGTTTTTCTTCCTGCTTCAAAAACAGATGTGACAGGATCACTGTGAAAAACGGCGCCACTGAGATGATCACTCCAACATTGGACGCCATCGTACAGGTCAGCGCGATATTTTCCAGGAGATAATAGAGACACACCCCGCATAAGCCTGCGCCCGCAAAGACCAGCTCCTGTCTGCCTGTCGTCCCTTTCATCCGGTGCGGGCAGGCAATCAGCAGGGCGAACAGACCCATGACAAAGCGGAAAAACAGGATTTCAATGGGCTGAAAATCTGTCAGCAGCACCTTTGTTGAAATAAACGTCGTCCCCCAGATAAGTATTGTAACCAGTGCAGCCACATGGCCTGCTGCATTATTTTGCCTCATGGCACTCTCCTCCTTCTTCTTTTCTCAGAAATATTTCCCGGTATGCGCCGGGCGGCAGCCCGATAAAACTGCTGAAATAATTGGTGAAATGGCTTTGATCCGAAAATCCGGTCCGCATGGCAGCCTCAACAGGGGCAACGCCCTGCTCCAACAGCTTTTTTGCAGCGCCGATGCGGATATTTTCAAGATACCGGTATGGCGTAACGCCTTTTGATCTGGCAAACGCCCGCAGCAGAGTCGATTTGCTCAGATTCGCGCAGCGGCAGATCTGTTCCAGGCTGATATGCTCGGTATAATGCTGCTCCAGAAACTGACAGGCAGTATCGATCTCCTCCCGGCACTCCGGAATACAGGCTTCAAAAGGCTGCCCATAGCGCCGGATCAGCAGTGACAGAAACAAAAGCAGATTTTCTTCCCTGTCAAATTCTGTTGAGCCGGTCATGATTCCCTCGTGCAGCAGACGCAGATGACAGCTGATCTCCTCATCACGGATAACATTCTGCGAAAAACCCGGGAGCATTCTCCTGCCGGTAACTTCTTCCGTCAAATCCCGCATAATTCCCTTTGTAATGTTAATACCGCGGTAGTCCAGTGTTCCGTCATCAGCCTGGACGCAGGCATGATTATCGCCGGGGTGAAAAAGGACAATACTGCCCCGCCCGATCACATATTCCTGATTCCTGCAGGATAAACACCTCTCCCCCTCCTCTATAAACCCGATCACATAATACTCATGAAAATGATTTGGAAAAGGCTGTACTATCCCCTCGAACCGGTAAGCTTCAATACGCAGTCCATCATCATAAACCACTGTTCTTGTTTCTTTCTTCATGCTCTTTCCTCCTCAGACTTTTCTATTCTATCACCTGCTGATAAAAAAAGCTTGTAAAATATCTTCATTTTGGCAGCAGTTTCTGGTCCTGTTTCTATATATACTACAGTGATAACAATATGGTATTATTGGATAGAAAAAGTTTGAAAAATGTGTGAGATTTGAGTTCAAAAGTTGTGTATATAAGTGAAAAGGCAAAAAAGGAAGCGAGGTGAAAACCGATGGATGATGCACAGATAGTCCAGTTATACTGGGATAGAGACGAGCAGGCAATCCATGCTACATCTGCCAAATACGGAAGCTACTGTACCTCGATTGCCAGAAACATTCTGGGCAATCAAGAAGATGCCGAAGAATGTGTCAACGATACCTACTTAAACGCATGGAACGCCATGCCGCCTCACAGACCAGGCATTCTATCCACATTCCTTGGGAAACTTACAAGAAACATATCGTTTAACAGGTATAAACATAATACCGCCGACAAACGAGGCGGTGGAGAAATGCCTGCGGTTCTGGAGGAACTTTCAGACCTGGTATCTGGTAAGGATGATGTTGAACAGGCATTTGACCAAAAGGAACTCACGAAAGCTATTGATACATTTCTGGATCGTCTTTCACCAAAGAAAAGAAGCATCTTTATCAGCCGGTACTGGTACACAGATAGCATTTCAGAAATTGCTGTCAGGCACAATATGAATGATGGAGCAGTATCAATGACACTTAACCGCATCCGACGGAAACTACACAACTACCTTTTAGAAAGGGGCTTTGAACTATGACGAGCGAAAAACTGTATGAAGTCCTCGGCTACATCAATGAGAAGCATATCAACGAGGCAAGGACATATCACAAAGCAAAGAAACCCGACTGGGTAAAGTGGGGAGCTATGGCAGCTTGCCTGTGCCTTATCGCAGCGGGAGCATTTACACTTTCCCATTTCATTGGAAACGACACCCCCGACACAGCACCTGTCGTAGAAAATGCTTATGGGTTTACAATGGAAGGAAGCGATGTTCTCTATCTTCCGATTTCTTTTTCTCAACGAAAGACTTTCGGACTTATAGACGAAAATGCAACAGGATTGACCGATGAAAATACCTATCAGATTACCGATGATGATTTAGATGGCGTTATGGGGATTGTCGGAGAGAGCCAGGACGAAAGCTTAATTGGAGAAACTGTTTATCATTTTATAAAATTCCCGTCAGATGACGCTATTTGCATTATAAAGGTAAATGGAATATACCAATTTTATGTGAAAGAAGGTGTGGCAGGAATTGAGGAAACTGACAATCCCAATATAAACATTGACGCACCTGTTGATGAAAACACGTACCATGAAGAAAATCAACAGACGCAGAGCGAAAAAACAATAACAGAAACAAATACCCCGACTTCTTCGGCAACAGAAACATTCAATGAAGTTATCACATTAGAATATATCACCGAATTACAAACTAAAGTCAGCGCAGCCATGAGTAATGGGGATTTACCATTTGTTTCTTCTTCTGCTGTTTATGAAAACCCATACCGGCTTCATATTGTTGTAACATCAACTGCGGATAATGATTTATCAAAATTAAAAGCCTTTGATACGATTGGAGGAGCTTTAGAAATTGAGTATAACGCAGCAGAATATATTGTAACAGAATAAGCGCGAAAACTCTCAAGAAATTGGGAAATGTAAAAAGGATAACGCCTGAGATGCAGTACATGCCATCTGTATATTTTAATGGGGCCGTCCTACACAGACGCGCCCCATTTGAAGTTTCATCCTCTCTGCACCTGCCGTCTCCTCCGATCCAGTACAAACCGGTTCACCAGCACAACTCCCAGACTCACGATCAGCAGGAAATAGAAATTCAGTCCCCTGCTCACCAGCATGGACGGAATCAGATACGAGCCTGTGAATACCTGGGAGAACACCGCCTGGTACATCAGTTCCGTGATGCCCTGGGCGCCCGGAAGGGGTAGCATATCCACCGCAATATAGACCGACGCCTGCAGAAGGATCACGGTCATGGCGTCCGTCCCTTTCAGCCCGAATCCCAGATAAACCACATAGGTGAGAACGAACAGGCTGCACCGCTGCAGGAATGTCACCACAACCACTCCTGCAAGCCGTCCTTTATGCTTTCCGAGCCAGGTCACCGCCTGCTGATAACTCTCGATGAAACCGCAGATCTTCTCGTCCCGCTTCTGGGAAGGTTTCCAGATCTTCATGCGGATCAGTATCCCCTCAAAAAATTTCGCCGTCTTTAAGATTACTTTCGGGAAAAGCATCACACCCAGGATCAGAACGACCAGAATCACGTTGAGCATCAGCCCGAGAAGATACAACGGAAAATAAGAATTCAGCTCTGCACGCAGCGGATGATACCAGAACAGAAGGATACCGAATCCCAGTACCACCAGGACAAATTTGTAAACCACGGCAACCGTCATCAGCACCACTGTACTGTCTGACACCCGATTTCCGTCCTTATTCATGTAATAGAGCTGGATAGGCTGTCCGCCGGTGGCAGACGGAGTGATTCCGGAGTAGAAAAATCCGATAAAGGAATACTGAAAGCAGCGGAACAGACTGTTCTTCTTATCCCGCATGGCATTGAGAAGATACCAGATCATAAATCCTTCCGCACAGACGAAGAAAATCGCCAGCGCCACAGCCGGGATCAGGTACCAGGGCGACATTTTCGCCACAGACCGGGCGATCTCCGTAAGATCTCTTCCGCTGAACAGTGCATAGAAAGTCAGAAACATGACAAGCAGAAACACTGCAATATTCAATACTTTTTTCTTAACGCTCATAATGTCCCCCTCTGTATGTTCCCCTGCTTATGTACGCCCTGCTTCCATATGCCGTTCCCGCAAATGCCGGGCGGGCAAAATGGAATACCGGCGCCCTTTTCAGTCCCTGCTCCGCCGTATCCGACTCTGTCAGCTCCCACAGGCTTCCCTCGAAAATCTTCTGCTTCCCGGGATATTCATAGAAATCTTTCGGAGTCACCAGGGAAAAATGCTTCTCCCACCTGCAGATCCCCGCCTCTTCCAGAAGCTTTGCCAGGAAGGAAGAACAGGTATAATGATTTTTCTGATAAAACGGACGGTTCCAGAGAATAAACGGCAGTCCCAGAACCGCATAGTGATAGTGAAAACGGTTCTCCATGGCATCTTTCAGCCTCTCCTCAATGAACATTCTCTGCTCAGGCGTACACTCCACGCTGCAGATCATGTACTCTGCATCCGGAAATGCCCGGAGAATCCTGCGTTTGTCCTCTTTTTCAAATCCCGCAATCAGCGGAACCGACGGGTGTCTCCTGCCGATACTGTACGTCTCCTCCAGAAAAGGATCCAGCGACAGCGCCACATGAATATATTTCTGCCGGATCACCTTTCGTATCACTCCTGCAAAAAGTCCCGGTGTGTCAACGAATGCAATATATATCTGAGCCATAATTTCTCCACCTCTTTACTGGAACTGATAGATCTTCTTTGCAAACCGGTAGCCGCCTACTGTAATCTTCCCGCCCAGTCTGCCCGGCAGATAAGTCAGGCCGCTGACCGTGGAGCAGCGGAGCCGGTAATACAGCGCCCTGTCGTAATCCCGCACACGGTTCCACATATTTTTTCTCTTCTGCCATGCCTCCGCATTGTGGATCAGCAGGAGGTGAATCGATGAGATGGACAGCATGATCGAAATATTTCTCATCATGTAAACGGCAAGCTTGGGATATTTTTTCTTCACCTCGCCAAGATCGACACACCTGGCCACCATATCCGTCACTTTGATCTGCTGGTCGATCCTCTTCATCAGTACTTTCTCATTTACAGACTGATCGTCTCTCCCCAGATAATAATGGTAGAGATCCAGATCCATGTAGAAAATGCTTTCCACAAAAGGAAGGGGCTGATAGGAAAACAGGTTGTCCACGTAGAATGTATGCTCCGGCAGCTTTACTCCGGATTTTCTCAGCACATCCGTCCGGAACATCAGCGCGTGCATGATCAGGTACTGGGACGGGCGGAAATGTCCGATGGTATTCCAGTTACACATCTTCCGGTCTGGGAACACGTTGCGGTAGTCCATCACCCGGCTCGTCCCCTCGTCCAGATGGTCATACACATAATTGCAGACGAACAGATCCGGGATATCTTCCCCGAATTCACACCTTCCTCCGCCGCAGAATTCCTTAATCTGTCCGAGCAGCTGCAGGCAGGCGTTCTCATCCAGCCAGTCATCCGAGTCCACAACCTTAAAATAAATTCCCTGTGCCAGTTCCAGTCCTTTATTCACCCCGGAACCGTGTCCGCCGTTTTTCTTATGTACTGTACGAACAATATCGGGATATTTCACGGTATATTCATCGGCGATCGCCGCTGTTCCATCCGTGGAGCCGTCATCGATCAGAATAATCTCCACATCCTTTCCTCCCACAAGCAGAGAATCCACGCAGCGTCTCATATAGCTCTCGGAATTATAACATGGTACGGTAAATGTCACATATTTCATAACAGTCATCCTCTCTTTTATCTCGTTTCCTTTATCACACATTCCAGATTTCATTCTGTCTCTTTTTCTGTCTGTTTTTCATCCTGTCTCTTTCGTGTTTCGAACTATTCAGGATCTGATTTTATTGTAAAGTGGGCTTCTTAAGATAACTGCATGGTATTCCTTAAGAAAATAAAAAGATTTTAAAAAATTCCGAAGAAGATTCTCCCTCGTTTCCCCGTCACGGTACTTCTGACGGCCCGCCGTTCTATTTTCCCCATCTGGCAAGCACCCGGTCGGCAGCCGACCAGATCCCGGATACCATGAGCATAATCACACCGATGGGAACCGCTACCAGCACCACCGCCGCAAGGACAAGCCATCCGAGAAAAGTTCCGATTCCTCTGCTTTTTCTTTCTTTTTTCTCTTTATAATTTTTCATTCTGATCTCAGCCTCCTGCAAAAACATGCCTGTGTCTTTCCTCTTTCTTTTTACGGTTTTATGATAGCAGATCCGCCGGAATCACTGCCATTCAAAGGGCTTACATTTTTCCTCCCGGGGCTTACACTTTTGTAAGATAAGCTTTCTCATAATCTAAAAAGTTTTTGAAATTTTTGCAGGAAAGGTTGAGAAATAACTGAAAAAGTTATAACATAAGCTGACAGTAAAGCATCAGAAAGAAAGCGAGGAATTTTCATGAAATCAGACAAGAAATTTTCCGATGTATTTGACGATGATTTTGAAGTCACCTATGAGGAAGAACCGGACGTCGGCTTTACAGACAGTGAATCCCCCGAAGCCGTTTTCACGGAAGACGAGCCGGATACCGCCATCTCGGATGAAGAACCTTATTTTGAAGATATTGATGAAACAGGCAGTGACTATGATACCGCTCCTCTCTCCGGTTACGGCGAAGACCGGAGCAGCCGCTCGAAAAGGCGGGGAGGTGTTCCCCTTGCTGCTCCCATAAAGAAAGGTGGGAAACTGCTCTCCCGCCTGGCCAGCGCGCTGATCCGTCAGCTCTCACTGATCCTGATCATCGTAACGGCTGCCTACGTAACCTATAATTTCTGGCGTGCAAGCACACCCTACGGAGATATTCTTGAGTCCGTGCAAAGCAGAAGCATTACCATGACACTGGCAGCATATCTGAGCTGTGTCGCAATCTTCGTTCTGTTCGAACTGATCTCCCTGCTCTGGGCGATGACACGGACACGGGTTCACGATGGAATACGCTCCTGGAAGGAAGATACGGGGAGAGGGCTGTTCTCCTTTGTCGTCGTCTTTGCCGTATCTTATCTGTCCTTTTTCCTGGCCCCCCATCTTCCGGATTCGCCGGAAGTGATCTATGGACTGAAAGGGGCGCTGAACGTTTACGGTTCCCTCCACAATGCCCTTTTCGGGCTGTGTGCGGCGGGAGTCATCTCCTGTCTTGTGAGAAGATACAAGTCCAGCTCATAATTTCTCAGAAAAAAGCCGGCGCAGATTCACATCATAGGGCGGGCGCACCAAGCCCCGCTCCGTCACGATGCCGGAGATCAGACTGTGATCTGTCACATCAAAAGCCGGATTATAACACCTGACCTGCAGCGGTGCCTCCGGCTCCCGGTAAAACCTGCTGCGGATCTCCTCCGGATCTCTCAGTTCGATGGGAATATCTGCTCCGGACGGACATTTCATATCAATGGTGGATGTGGGGCCCAGAACATAGAACGGTATACCGTAATATTTCGCCAGAACCGCCACTCCGCTTGTCCCGATCTTATTGGCCGTATCGCCGTTTGACGCCACCCGGTCGCATCCCACAAAACAGGCGTTGATCCACCCGTTTTTCATGACCATGGAAGCCATGTTATCGCAGATCAGCGTCACGTCGATCCCGCTCTTCCACAGCTCGTATGCGGTCAGCCTCGCCCCCTGCAGGAGGGGACGTGTCTCATCTGCAAAGACATGGAACTTCATCCCCCGCTCTGTTCCCACATAGAGTGGCGCCAGGGCAGTTCCGTATCCGGTGGCTGCAAGAGCTCCCGCATTGCAGTGGGTGAGGATTCCGTCACCGTCTTTGAGCAGTATCAGCCCGTGTTCTCCGATGGCCCGGCACATGGCTTCATCTTCCGCCTGGATCTTCCGGCTCTCCTGCAGAAGCAGTTCCCGGATCTGCTCCACCGGCTTTTCCCGGTTTTTCGTGACAACTCCCTCCATACGCTCAAGAGCCCAGTTCAGATTCACAGCCGTAGGCCTGGAAGAATCCAGATATTCTTTATACCTGTGAAACTGTCTGTAAAAAGTGCTGTAATCATCTGTACAGATTTTCCTGGACAGAATATAGATTCCGTATGCAGCGCAGACACCGATTGCCGGAGCTCCCCGGACTTTCAGCCGGAATATGGCGTCATAGATCTCCTCCGCCGTGCCGAGTTCCAGCCAGACCTCTTCATTCGGCAGCCTGGTCTGATCCAGAATCACAAGACGGCTCCCTTCCGGACTCAGCTCAACATTTTTTATCTTCTCGTTCATTTCTGTTACTCCTCCTTTCATATTTCCGTCATCCGGATTCCCCTGCTTCTGCTCCGGTATCGTGCCCGCCCCGGTACGACTTTTCCCCCTCCCCGCTAAGGCTTCTCAATCCTGACTTTCACCAGATCGCCGGCATGCTTTCTCAGGTTCCCGCGATAGGCGGTTCCCCGGTAACGCCGGATCTGCTGCTGTGTCCGCCCCATCTGTCCTGCCACCTCTTCTGCCGAAGCGCCGTAGGCAAACAGATTGAAGGCGCAGCAGTTCCGCACCGCCTCGGCGCTGTATCCGGGTGTTCCCGCCAGCGTGCAGTATTTCTTCATCATACGGCTGATATACATCCCGTTGAGCCGTCTGCCGCTGCGGTTGTAAAACAGACTCCCGTGAGGCTCGCGCAGGCTCATGTAATCCGACAGGATCTCCCAGGCGTCCCCGGGTATATAACATGGCTCCCGCCTGGATTCCAGATAAACATAAGCGCCATCGTCGTAGAGGGCAAAGTCATCCTCGCCGTTCAGGGAGATAATCTCCGTGGAGGAAAGTCCTGCCCGGTACATCAGCGTCAGGATCGTGTACGCCATCCTGTCGCCGGCTGCCGCCTTCAGAATCCGTTCCATGTCCTCCACCGGTACGGACCGGGCAAGATTCTTCTCCTTAGCCAGAGTCTTAAGCCAGGGATAAAAGTAATCCTCTTTCACTATGTCCCCTGCCGTCTCCCCGCCTTCCGGCAGTCCCAGGCAGAACTCCGAGAAGGAATGCAGTTCCCGGAACTTTTTTGTCACCGTAAGGGGACCGATACGCCCCTCTTCCATACGTTTCCGCATAAAATTATAATATTCCCTGACATCGCTGCTGTCAATCTCCGCGAATTTCCTGCCGGTAAAAGTGCAGAATTCCCGCATATCCGATTCATAAGAAGCCTTTGTCGTCTCGCTTTTAAAGCGTGCGCAGAACAAATTCCAGATTTTCGTATTGACAAATGCTCCAGTATCGTTTTGGCTCATCGGCTGACCCTCCCTCCGCTTCGGCGAAGCAGATTTTATAAAATGTTATTAGTATTATTCATACTATAACATTTTGTGAGAGAAAAAACAAGTCCGGGGAATCGATGGGGCTCCCCGGACCGGTTTTGTATACCGCCTGTTTACATATTCAGCTTCGCGGCAAAATCTGCCATTGCCTCCGAGATCTTAATCTGCTGCGGACAGACCGCATCGCAGCTCCGGCACCCGATACATGCCCCCGGCAGTTTGTCCTTATCATAGGAAGCCAGCGCCATGGGTGCGATAAAGCCTCCCTCCGTAAAACAGTGCTCGTTGTACAGGGCAAGCAGTTCCGGAATGTCCAGTCCCTGCGGACAGTGGCTTACACAGTAGTGACATGCTGTGCAGGGAAGCACTTTCTTTTTCAGCATCCGGTCCGCGATCCCCAGAAGTGTCTCCAGCTCTTTCTCCGTCAGCGGCCTGTCCTCCTCAAAGGTATGGATGTTGTCCTTAAGCTGTTCCATATTGGACATACCGGAAAGTATCATCTTCACACTCGGAACGGACTGCAGGAAACGGAATGCCCACGCCGGGATCCCTTCATCCGGGCGAAGCGCTTTCAGAGCCTCCTCGTCTTCTTTCGCAAGGGCGGCAAGCTTTCCTCCCCGGAGCGGCTCCATCACCCACACCGGGATTTCGTACTCGGCGAGAAGCTCCACCTTTTCCCTCGCGCCCTGGAAAGTCCAGTCCAGATAGTTGATCTGAAGCTGGCAGAACTCCATGTCTTTTCCGTAAGCCTCCAGGAAACGTTTGATCACATCGTAGCTGCCATGTGCGGAAAATCCGAGATGGCGGATGCGCCCTGCCCTCTTCTGCTTCATGAGGTATTCGTAAATTCCGTATTTCTCATCCAGATAAGCATCGATATTCATCTCGCATACATTGTGGAAGAGATAAAAATCGAAATACTCCACACCGCACTTTTTCAGCTGCTCTTCAAAGATCTCTTCCACTTTATCCATGTTGGACAGATCATATCCCGGAAACTTGGTCGCCAGGAAGAAACTGTCACGGGGATATTTCTTCAGAGCGTTCCCGATCACCGTCTCCGACATCCCGTTGTGGTATCCCCAGGCGGTATCGTAGTAATTGATTCCCTGCTCCATGGCATAATCAACCATCTGCTCTGCCGCCCTGACATCTATCTTCCCGTCATCCCCGTCGATCACGGGCAGGCGCATTGCTCCAAGTCCGAGGGCCGAAAGTTTCAGGTTCTGAAATTCTCTGTAAATCATCGTGTTTTCCTCCTTCAGTCAAATTTTATCATATCTCCTCATGTCAGATGTTACTCATGTCAAATGTCAAGTTCCGGTGGTTCATCCAGGTTTTCCGGCACATACTTTCCGTTTTTCTTTCTCTGGCGGACGCATTCCGTCAGAAGATACTCGATCTGCCCATTGACCGAGCGGAAATCATCCTCCGCCCAGGCAGCAATCGCATTGTACAGCTTTTCCGACAGTCTGAGCGGTATCTGTTTTTTTCTGTTATCTGCCATATCGGATATCTGTCACCCTTTCACTAATACAGGCTTCCGGAATTGACAACCGGCTGGGCATCCCGGTTACCGCACAGCACCACAAGCAGATTGGATACCATGGCAGCTTTCCTCTCTTCGTCCAGCTCTACCACGCCGTTCTCGCTCAGGCGCTCCAGTGCCATCTCCACCATGCCCACTGCGCCGTCGACAATCATCTTCCTTGCATCCACAACTGCGGATGCCTGCTGGCGCTGCAGCATCACCGCCGCAATCTCCGGGGCGTAAGCCAGGTAGGTAATGCGGGCTTCGATAATCTCCAGTCCCGCCTCTTCCACTCTCTGCTGAATCTCATCGCGGATTCTCGCCGCCACGACTTCACTGGATCCCCGCAGGCTTCCCTCGTCGGCAATGCCGTCTCCCGTCGTATCCACATTGGGAGCCACATCATAGGGGTAGATCCGCACAATATTGCGCAGAGCCGTATCGCACTGGAGGGACAGATACTCTTTATAATTGTCCACATTGAACACTGCCTTCGCCGTATCCACGACGCGCCACATCACAGCGATCCCGATCTCCACCGGATTTCCCAGGCAGTCGTTGATCTTCTGCCTGTTGTTGTTCAGCGTCATAATCTTCAGGGATATCTTCTTTCCCGCAGCCTGGGCATTTTTTTCCGCGCCGGCAGTCGGAGAACCGTTCTTCCCGGTGTCCACGTCTCCGCTCTGGTTCAGATGGGTAGCCGCGGCGGGGTTCACCGCACTGCAGAACGGGTTCACATAGTAGAATCCCTCTCCTTTGAGGGTTCCCACATACTTTCCGAAAAGTGTGAGAACAAGAGCTTCCTGGGGCTTGAGGACTTTCAGCCCGCAAAACGGGATCCATCCCAGACACGCCCACAAAATACCAATGACAAGCAGCGGAATTCCTTTGTCATCTCCAAGCAGAGCACCACCTGTGAAGCACAGCACGATCACTCCTATGTAAAGAATAAGGGTCAGGAACAGCATTGCCATCCCGTTCTTCCTGTTAGTCAGTATCTTTTCATTCATGAAATCTCCTCCTTTCGCAACTCTGCCGCCGGAACGCAAGCAGAAGTTCGCAAAACGCTAAAACATTAAAGTGATATCATAATGATATCACTTTAATGTTCCCCTGTAAAGAGACTTCACAAAATTTACTCTTCTGCTGCCTTTGTCTCTGCAGCTTTCGCCCTTGTGGATCTTCTCCTCTTCTGCTTTCTCTCCTCCACGTTCTGGTCAAGCTTTTCCATCTCCACCTTATAGGCCATCAGGCGGAGAAGATATGGCGGAACCCGTCTGTTTCCCAGTTCCCAGTCCTGAAATGTCCGGTATGGAATTCCGAAATATTCCGAGAACTGCCGCTTGTTCATACCCGTACTCAGTCTTAAGTTGATAAGTTCTTCTCTTGCTTCCATTTTTAATTACCTCCTTACAAACACGCGCTGTGTATGTATATACATTAACACATCCGGAGTGAACTTACAAGCATTATTTCACAATTTTAAAAATTTTTTCATCCGGCACCTTACTACCGCACAAAATTCGTGAAACAAGGCTCCTCTTTCTCCGGAAGACCGTACTTCTCTCTGCCAAGCGCAATGCTCTTCATAAGAAAAGCCATATTCCGCGCCAGAGTCCGCATCGTCTGGAGCCCTTCCGGATCCCAGGCTGCCTCCCCCGGTTCTCTTCCGTGGATGCTGTTCCAGTACTGGCTGGAAGCCACCGGCATGCCGCAGATGGTAAAATATTTATTGAGCTCGTCAAATGTAGCCGACAGTCCCCCTCTTCTGGCAGCCACTACGCTCGCCCCGACCTTCATGGATTTGTCAAAGGAGGTGCTGTAGAACAGGCGGTCCAGGAAAGCGATCAGTGTCGCATTGGCGGACGCATAGTATACCGGGCTGCCCACAACAAGACCGTCACACTCTTCAAACTTCGGCGCAGCCTCGTTTACAAGGTCATCAAAGACGCACTTTCCCTTGCTGAAACAGGAATTGCATGAGATACACCCGCGGATATCCTTGTTTCCAACATGGAGCATCTCCGTCTCAATTCCCTCCTGTGCGAAAATCTCTTCCATCTCATGCAGGGCAATATATGTATTTCCCTTTGCATGCGGACTCCCGTTAATCAACAGTACTTTCATATTTATCTGACTCCTTTCCTTTTCCCGTATGTTTTCGTATAGGTTCCGGATTCCATCAGGGCAGTGTCTGCACTGCCGGGCACTCTGCCTGATCCCGTAACCGGTAACCGAGCACGTACTGGTCTTTTCCTTTCTTCTTCGCCTCATAGAGAAGCCTGTCTGAATTTCGGTACAGCTTGTCAATGGAGAAATCCTTTTCCACGGGGATCACACCGGTACTGCAGGTAATCTTTTCCCCGCGAACCCGGATCCCGCTGATGTCCCTGCGGAGTTCTGCCAGCAGTTCTGCTATCTCTTTTCTGTCCACAGGCCTGACAATCAGACCGACAAACTCATCTCCTCCAAGTCTCCCGAGAATTCCCATATTGCCGAAATTTCTGCGAAGGCAGACTGCAATTTCCCTGAGCACTCTGTCGCCTGCGGGATGGCCATACCGGTCATTGACCTCCTTGAAATGATCGATATCCAGAATAAAGAAACAGCCTGCTTTTCCCTCCCGGGAATAATCCATATTCCTGAGCAGCTCCTCCCCTTCCTGGAAGAACTGCTTCCGTCCCAGAAGTCCTGTCAGCCCGTCCAGCCTGGCTTCATAGTACAGATAGTTAAAATTCTTCTGGTGCAGGGTAATGACCAGAATCATGATGACGGAAAGCGCAATCATTCCAAGCATCAGCTGAATCTGCAGATGTGTCAGATCGTAGGATATCTGATCCGAAAGGGAAAATCCATAATATTCCATAACACTCCCGATCCTGTCAATAAAGTAGACCACCACGCTGGCTGAGGCCAGAAGCACAATCACCAGAACAAATGCAATAATCCGCCTGCCGTGTTCGGCCTCGGAATTGATCCGGTCTACCCTTCGGATCCGTTCTACAAATTTGCCGCAGAGTTCCGTTTTCCGGAACAGATAACAGAATATCATAATCCCGTCAATAATCAGAACTGTGGGAATATAATCCCAGCGCTTCAAATCACTCACAGTGTCTGCCACTGTCATGCCTGTTTCCGGAAAGAGGAGCTGCATAAAGAGATACACACAGAAAGCGTGCATCGTTCTGCCCAAACTGGAGACAATGATAATACCCGGAAGCGGGTGTGCTGCCCTGCGGACAGCTTTGTACAGAAGTCCGGTCAGCAGCCCGAAGAAAGCTCTTGAACCGACACTCAGCAGGATGCTCTGCAGCGGCTTTCCACTCATAAAAGGAGAGAACACACTGTCCGCGTCTCCGATATAGAAGGCTGACGCCTTCCACATGGAAGCCAGGCCGAAAACAGCAGCCACGGCAATGGACTCTTTCGTCCCGAGCAGGCATCCCGCAATCAGAACAGGTATATATACAAACGTAAGAGAAATCGGCTCAATATGAATATATCCCACTGATGAAAACGACATGAAAAGTTCCACCGCGATCAGACAATACAGCAGATACCTGCTGCTTGCTTTTTCTTTATACTCTTTTCCGTACTCACTTAAAGGAATCTTCATAAGCTGGCATTTCCTTTCCCAATATCACAGACTTTTCTAATGAATATGTTAGGCTATTTTCCCGGAAATTTCAACAGAAGAATCAGGAAAGACGAACGAAAAACCGCACCAACCAGAAACTGATCCGTGCGGTCTTTCATTCTTATCTTCTGTTCCGTGCAAAACTTAGAACTTGCCTGCCTTGGAAGCCTCTTCGATGCTTACTGCAACGGCAACTGTCATACCAACCATCGGGTTGTTTCCTGCTCCGATCAGGCCCATCATTTCAACGTGAGCCGGTACGGAAGAGGATCCTGCGAACTGTGCATCGGAATGCATACGTCCCATTGTATCTGTCATACCGTAGGAAGCCGGACCTGCTGCCATGTTGTCCGGGTGAAGAGTACGTCCTGTACCGCCGCCGGAAGCAACGGAGAAGTATTTCTTTCCTGCCTCAACACACTCTTTCTTGTATGTTCCTGCAACCGGGTGCTGGAAACGTGTCGGGTTTGTGGAGTTTCCTGTGATGGAAACGTCAACGCCCTCTTTCCACATGATTGCAACGCCTTCGCGTACATCGTTTGCTCCGTAGCAGTTTACTTTGGAGCGGAGTCCGTCAGAGTAAGCGATTCTCTGTACTTCTTTGAGCTCTCCTGTGTAGTAGTCATACTCTGTCTGCACATAGGTGAATCCGTTGATTCTGGAGATGATCTTCGCCGCGTCTTTTCCAAGACCGTTCAGGATAACACGAAGCGGTTTCTTGCGGACTTTGTTTGCCTTCTCCGCAATACCGATCGCACCCTCTGCTGCTGCGAAGGACTCATGTCCTGCCAGGAAACAGAAGCAGTCTGTGGACTCTTCCAGAAGCATCTTTCCGAGGTTTCCGTGTCCCAGACCAACTTTACGCTGATCTGCTACAGATCCCGGAATACAGAAAGCCTGAAGGCCTTCTCCGATTGCAGCTGCTGCGTCCGCCGCAGTTCTGCATTCTTTCTTGATTGCGATTGCCGCGCCTGTGATGTAAGCCCAGCATGCGTTCTCAAAACAGATCGGCTGGATGCCTTTGATCTGGTTGTATACGTCCAGTCCGGCATCTTTTGTGATCTTCTCTGCCTCTTCCAGAGAAGCGATACCATAGCTGTTCAAAACTTCATTGATTTTATCAATTCTTCTTTCATATGATTCAAATAAAGCCATTTATATATCCTCCTGAATTATTTACCTTTGCTGAGATTTTTCAAAAGCTTCGCTCCGCCCGGAAAGAATTACTCCTGACGCGGATCGATGATCTTCACTGCATCGTCAACACGGCCATACTGTCCTTTTGCTTTCTCCCACGCATCGTTCGGTGTATCGCCCTTCTTAACGAAGTCTGTGAATTTTCCAAGGTTAACGAACTGGTATCCGATGATCTCATCGTTGGCATCCAGTGCGATACCTGTTACATAACCCTCTGCCATCTCAAGGTAACGGGGACCTTTTGCAAGTGTGCCGTACATTGTACCAACCTGGGAACGAAGTCCTTTTCCAAGGTCCTCAAGTCCTGCACCGACTGCAAGTCCGTCCTCGGAGAATGCGCTCTGTGTTCTTCCGTATACGATCTGAAGGAAGAGTTCTCTCATTGCTGTATTGATTGCATCACAGACAAGGTCTGTGTTCAGTGCCTCTAAGATTGTCTTGCCCGGAAGGATCTCTGCCGCCATAGCTGCGGAATGTGTCATTCCTGAACATCCCAGTGTCTCTACAAGAGCCTCCTGGATGATGCCTTCCTTGACATTAAGTGTCAGTTTACATGCTCCCTGCTGAGGTGCGCACCAGCCTACACCGTGTGTAAAACCGGAAATATCTTTGATTTCCTTTGCCTGTACCCATTTCGCCTCTTCCGGGATTGGAGCCGGTCCGTGATTCGCGCCCTGAGCCACCGGACACATCATTTCTACTTCATGTGAATAAATCATGTTAAAACTCCTTTCAATATGTATGATTTTCTTCCCATATGGCACATCTGCATCCGCCACCTGACGCGGATATCCTGCTGTATGCCCCATACAAAGACATTTTCGCATAATTTCCGACATTCGTCAATTATCACTTTGACAAATTTCTGTCAGAATTGCATCCTATTTTTTCACCAGATGTACGGCAAAGCCTCCGATCTCCTCTTTCAGATAGATCGCCGTCGTCTTTCCGTCCTTTGTTTTCGCGGATTCCATATTAAATTCCACGCCCTGGCTCTTTAAGTACTCCACTGCCTCATCCACGTCCGTGGTGCCGATGGCAATGTGGCCTTTTTCTCCCAGATACGGCGTTTTCATGGCCTCAACCGCGGTTCCGGCGAACACCGAACTGTTGCCGACTTTTTTCGTAAACCCGAAAATCTCGTCGAATCTGTCTGCAACCGCACAGGCTTCCTCCTCGTTCTGGCAGTTGATTCCCACATGTTTGATTTCAAATCCCAGTTCTTCCAGCTGGCTCATTGTTCATGACCTCCTTTGTTCCTCAAGGGAAAATATGTTTTGTATATGCAAAGCAGCGTTTTGCGGCTGCGTCTGCTTTAAGGGTTCCGGCGCTCCTCCAGCGCCTCTCTTAACATCTCCAGGGCCGTCTCTACCGTGTGGAGGCGGTTCTCCATGCGGTTTCCGTCAAAATGGCACTCCTTCACCTGGGTGCTGCCATCCAGAAAACATCCCACATAGACAAGCCCCACCGGCTTCTTTGCCGTTCCGCCGCCGGGACCTGCGATTCCCGTGGCGCTTAGGGCCGCGTCCGCGCCTGCCGCCCGGGCTGCCCCCTCCGCCATCTCTCTTGCCGTCTGTTCGCTGACGGCGCCGTACTGCAGCAGAGTTTCCCGCTTTACACCCACAAGCCGTTCCTTTGCCTCGTTGGAATAGGTCACATACCCCTCCCCGAGCACGTCGGACGCCCCTGCCACGTTGACCAGAGTACCGGCGATCAGCCCGCCTGTGCAGGACTCTGCCGTTGTCACCGTCAGATGCGCCTCCTGGAGCAGACGGACCACCGCCTCCTCCAGACTCTCCTGTGATGCCTCTTTCTCACGCAAATACCATTCCAGATACATGTCTTACATTCCTCCCTGTGTCAATACCTGTCTGTTTTTCCATATATAGTCGATCAGGGATACGATCGTCAGGATCAGCGCCACCCAGATCAGGATCTGTCCGATCACATCGAACACGCCGCCGAAATCTGCGATCAGCACAATAATCATCGCCATCTGGAACACGGTCTTGAACTTGCCCCAGTAGCTGGCGGCGATCACAATGCCGTTGTCTGAAGCAACCAGACGGAACCCGCTGATGATAAATTCTCTCGCGATAATCACGATGACGATAGCTGCGTCAAGCTGCCCCGACGGGATCAGGCAGATCATGGCGGAGCACACAAGCAGCTTATCCGCCAGAGGATCCATAAATTTTCCGAAGTTTGTCACCAGATGATACTTCCTGGCGATCTTCCCGTCCAGCATGTCCGTCAGGCTGGCAACCACGAAAAGGGCAAGAGCAATCCATCTGTTCGCCGCGCCCCCCACATCCGTGAGCATGAAAAACACAAAGAAAGGAACCATAATCACCCGCAGAACGGTAAGTTTATTTGGCAAATTCATAATAACTCTCCTATCAAATCGTAATCTAAGGCTCCGGTCACTTTCACCCTGGCGAAATCACCGGAGAGGAGTTCTTCCTCCGTGTTGATAAAGATCAGGCCGTCCACATTGGGGGCATCCCGGTACGTGCGCCCCACATAGGCGTTCTCATCCGCCACTTTTCCCTCGATCATCACGAGCACTTCCCTGCCCACCATGGACTCGGCGTTCTCAAAAGCAATCTCCTGCTGCAGTTCCATCAGTTCTGCCTGCCGCTCTTCCTTCACTTCCTCGTCGATCTGATCCGGCATCTCCGCCGCCGGCGTTCCCTCCTCGGGCGAGTAGGTAAACACGCCCAGACGGTCAAACTCCGTCTCGTCCACGAACTCCATGAGCTCCTCGTGCTGCTCCTGTGTCTCTCCGGGGAATCCGGTAATCAGGGTGGTTCGTATACAGATATCCGGAATCTCCCGGCGGAGTTTCGCGATCAGGTCCACCAGTTCCTGATGGGATGTCTTTCTTCCCATCCGCTTCAGGATGCCGTCGCTTGCATGCTGGATCGGCAGGTCCAGATAGTGGCAGACTTTCTCTTCCTCTTTCATCACCTGTATCAGCTCGTCCGTGATCTCCTCCGGATAGCAGTAGAGGATGCGGATCCAGCGGATTCCGCTGATCCGGCAGAGTTTCCTCACAAGAGTGTGGAGGCTCTTCTCGCCGTACAGGTCTTTTCCGTAGATGGTCGTCTCCTGAGCCACCAGGATCAGCTCCTTCACCCCCTGTTCTGAGAGTTCCTCCGCCTCACGCACCAGGCGTTCCATGGGAACGCTCCGGTAGTTTCCGCGGATCTTCGGGATAATGCAGTAGGTACAGTGCTTGTCACACCCCTCTGCTATCTTGAGATAGGCGTAATGTCCCCCGGTGGTCACAAGCCGTTTTACATCGGGCAGCGGAAGGTCGTCGATGCCGGAGAGAATCACTTCATGCTTTCCCTCCAGAGCGGCGTCCACCGCATCCAGAATCCGGTCATAGGCTGTCGTGCCCAGGACTTCATCCACCTCCGGGATCTCATCCAGGATCTCCTGCCGGTACCGCTGTGCCAGACATCCCGCCACAATCAGAGCTCCCAGCTGCCCGTTCTTCTTAAGTTCCGCCATCTCCAGAATATTCTGGATGCTCTCCTCCTTGGCGTCATGGATAAAGCAGCAGGTATTGATGACAGCCGCATCCGCCTGCGTCTCGTCATCCGTCATCTCATAGCCCCGGGAGGCAAGCAGCCCCAGCATGACCTCGGTGTCCACCAGGTTCTTGTCACACCCCAGGGAGATAAACAGTATCTTCATCTCACATAATCCTCCTGTCAGAAAAAAGGCAGATACCACTTGTGCATCTGCCCTCTTTTATTCTATTCTTCTTCCACGCTCTCTGCCAGGATCTTTAACTTGCCTTCATTGAGCTCCTCGATCGCGATGGAAAGCGGCTTCTCCTTATCCTTCACCGGAACAAGAGGAAGTTCTCCGGCAATCAGCTGTCTCGCGCGCTTGGATGTGGCCATCACAATCGAATAGCGGCTGTTTACAACCTTTGTATCACCTTCTTCAACGTCCTTGTTCACTACCTTCATCAGATCCGTATAAGATGGATGCAGCATAATCAGTCTTCTCCTTTCAGATTTTCCAAATCTTCTTTTATTTTCTCCATAAACTTCCGGTTGCGGAAACTTCTGTGGTGCTCCCCCTGGATGATGCTGTGCATCTCTTCCACACAGGCATCCAGGTCATCGTTGACGATCAGATAATCGTAGCTGTCCATCCCCTGCGCTTCCTCGCAGGCACGGCTTAAGCGGGACTCGATCACATCCATCGTCTCTGTACCTCTGCCGACCAGGCGGGACTTGAGTTCCACAGCCGTTGGCGGCGTTACAAACAAAAGCAGAGTATCCGGAAATGCCTTCTTCACTTTCAGGGCGCCCTGGATCTCGATCTCAAGGATCACGTCCATACCCTCCGAGAGCTTCTTCTCCACATACTCACGCGGTGTTCCATAGTAATTTTCCACGTACTTAGCATACTCTATCAGCTCGTTTTTGGCAATCATTTTTTCAAATTCTTCTTTTGTTTTGAAAAAATATTCCCTTCCGTCCTGTTCCCCCTCCCTCGGCGCACGGGTCGTCGCGGAGATGGAGAGCGCATAGTTCTGCGGGTACTTCTGAAGCAGTGCCTTCATCAGCGTTCCCTTGCCCGATCCGGAAAATCCGGACACAACGATCAGTATTCCCTGTTTCTCCATAACTCTCATCCTCTTTTCTCTGCTTTACTCAATATTCTGGATCTGCTCCCGGATCTTCTCGATCTCCGTCTTCAGGCTGATAGCGCGGTTGGAGACTTCCAGATCGTTGGCCTTGGAGAGGATCGTGTTGGCCTCCCGGTTCATCTCCTGGGCGATAAAGTCCAGCTTCCGGCCGATGCCCTCATCTTCCTCCAGGGTATTGCGCATATGGCTGATATGGCTCTTTAACCGGACCACTTCCTCATCGGTGCAGATCTTGTCGGCAAACAGGATCACTTCTGCCGCGATTCTGTTCTCCTCAATCTGGGTGTCTGCAAGAAGCTCGCGGACCTTCTCCTCCAGCTTCTTCCTGTATTCTTCCACAATCTGCGGGGATCTCTCCTCTATGAAGGCAACCTGTTCCTCCAGAACATCAAGTTTGGAGAGAATATCCTTCTTCAGGTTCTCTCCCTCTGCTGTCCTGGTCTCCACAAACTGGCCGAAAGCCTTTTCCAGAGCTTCCTTCAGTCCGTTCCACAGTTCTTCCTCATCCTCGGTCTGCTCCTCCATGGTAAAGACCTCCGGATACCGGGAAAGGGAGGAAACCTTGATATCATCCTCCAGATGGAACTCCTCCGCCATCTGTCTTAAGTAGCGCAGATATTCCCCGGCAACCACCGGGTTGTATTTCACGGAAACCTGCGCCTGGGAGGAATCCTCATAGGTAATGAAGATATCGACCTTTCCCCTGTTGGCGTAGGATTTCAGCAGGGTACGGATTGCCGTCTCGAAAAAATTAAGTTTCTTCGGCATGCGGATGTTCACATCCAGATAGCGGTGGTTCACGCTTTTCAATTCCACCGTAAATTTTCTGGAATCCCTTAACACTTCACTCCTGCCGAAACCTGTCATACTTTTTATCATGGTAATCATCCTCTGTTGTTGTCATACCGGGCGCGCATGCGCAGACCGGCTTATGGTATTATACCCCCTTTCAGGGGGATTGGTCAACCGGACAATGTAAAATGGCACCGCACAATGTAAAACAAAAAATAACCGTGAAATGTTTCGCGTCCCCGGAAATCATGGTATAATAATTCTGCTCTGCGCAGACCGGGCTTTGTCCGCGTTTTCTTCGCTGCACAGAGAATTTATTTTATTCAGAAAAGAGGAAATAACCATGGCTTTTGACGGTATCGTCGTGGCAGACCTTGTCCACGAATTTAATACGGTTCTTACAGGCGGACGGATCTCAAAGATCGCCCAGCCCGAATCCGATGAGCTCATGCTCACCATAAAGACTCCCGACGGTCAGAAGAGGCTTACGCTCTCCGCCGACGCCTCCCTGCCCCTTGCCTGTCTGACGGAGGATAACAAACCGGGGCCGATCACCGCCCCCAATTTCTGCATGCTTCTGCGCAAGCATATCGGCGGCGGACGGATCATCCGGGTCTGGCAGCCCGGACTGGAGAGGATCATCCACTTTACCATCGAGCATCTCGACGAGATGGGGGATCTGTGCCGGAAAGACCTCGTGGTGGAGCTCATGGGAAAACACAGCAACATCATTTTCTGCAGGGAGGACGGGATGATCATCGACAGCATCAAGCACGTCTCCGCTCAGTTAAGCTCCGTCCGGGAAGTGCTTCCGGGCCGGCAGTACTTTATCCCGGACACCCTGCACAAGGCAGATCCCCTCAACGTGTCGTTTGAGGAATTTCTTCCCCTGCTCACGGGAAAGCCCATGCCTCTCTCAAAGGCCGTTTATACAAGCTTTACCGGGATCAGCCCGGTGACTGCCGAGGAGATCTGCTTTCTGGCAGGACTGGACTCGTCCATTCCCGCAAAAGAGTATTCCGGGGATGTGCTGCGCCACCTGTACAACCAGTTCTGCATCTATTTTTCCGCGGTGAAGGAGAACCGTTTTTCCCCGGCCGTATACTACGACGGCAGGGAGCCCAGAGAGTTTTCCGCCCTGCCGCTGACCCATCTTTCCGGGTATACCAGACAGGAGTTCGCCTCCATATCAGACGTGATAAGGACCTACTACTCCACCCGCAGCCAGCTCACCCGGATCCGCCAGAAATCGGCAGACCTGCGTCACGTGGTTCAGACTGCCCTGGAACGGAACCGGAAGAAATACGATCTGCAGCTCCGCCAGTTAAAAGACACAGAGGACCGTGACCGCTACCGGGTCTACGGGGAGCTGATCAACACCTACGGCTACAACCTGCCGGAGGGCGAGAAGAAACTGGAGGCCCTCAACTACTACACAAACGAGATGGTATCCATCCCCCTGGATCCCACCAGGACGCCCCAGGAGAACGCCCAGCGCTATTTTAACAAATACAACAAGCAGAAGCGCACCTTCGAGGCTCTCTCCCGCTTCTGCGAGGAGACCCGGGAGGAGATCACCTATCTGGAATCCATCCAGACCGCCCTGGACATCGCCCTCACGGAAAGCGATCTCGCAGAGATCAAGGAAGAGCTTGCCTCCACCGGGTACATCCGGCGCAGGCAGACCCGCAAAAAGGAGAAGATAAAAAATGAGCCTCTCCACTACATCTCCAGCGACGATTTCCACATGTATGTAGGGAAGAACAATCTTCAGAACGACCGGCTGACCTTTGACTTTGCCTCCGGGAACGACTGGTGGTTCCATGCCAAACAGGCTCCCGGCTCCCACGTCATCGTAAAGACCGAGGACGGCGAACTGCCGGACAGGACATTTGAGGAGGCAGGACGGCTGGCGGCCTGGTATTCCAGCATGCGTGGCAGCGAAAAGGTAGAGATCGACTATGTACAGAGAAAACAGATCCGGAAACCGAAAGGAGCAAAACCGGGATTTGTCGTGTACTATACCAACTATTCCCTGGTGATCGACAGCGATATCAGCGGCATCAGAAAAGCCGGGGAAGAGGGCTGATCTTCCGTTTTCCCGGACGGGCCATCAGGCAAATTCGTCATCCGCGCAAAACCGGCGGCGCAGACCAGAAGATCTACGCCGCCGCATTTTTCACTTCTTCCGGGACCTCAATAGGTTCCACCTTATCATAATCGGTAAAGACAAGCTCGATGGAATACAGATTCACTTTTGTCGTCTCCCCGAAGGAGTCGTAAAGTTCATTGAGCACTTCGCTCATATTCACATGGATTCTGGCAGGGAGCATCTCATCCCTGTAGAGGTCGAAGATCACCGGAATATTCAGTTCCCGGACCGCCTCCTCGCTGGGCAGGTCCACCAGACCGAAAGCGTTGATCATATCCTTCCCCAGGAGTCCCATCAGCTCTTCTCCGGTCACTTCCCCGTACATCTGATAACACTCTTTTCCCTCCACAGTCACAGGTTCCTTCGAGAGATGGAAGGATTCCATCGCCTCACCTTCCCGGGCAAAGATATTGCCGTCCAGTCCCAGATGGTTCTCAGCGGCCGTCTCACTTACCTCTTTCTCCCAGTTTCCGTCGATGCTGCTGTAGGTCACATACTCCCCATCCTCCACCACCTGGTAGATTTCAAGATCTGCCTCCACCTCCGCGTCACGGATATTGACGGAGGCCCTTCCCCCGGCGTGTCCGGCAGGCGGCTCGGTGGTATTCTCGATGGTCATCTCCAGGTTGACCTCCCGCAGTTCGAGCACATCTTCCAGCTGGATTGCCACCTCCACATAGTTTGCCGAGGAAGAGACGTTATGCAGTTGTTCCGCCGCCTCATCCAGAAGCTTTCCGGCACTTAAGCCGGTACAGCCGCTCATGCAGACGGCACAGCACAGAGCCGTGGAGAACGCTCCGACCCTGCGCGCAAGATCTCTCACCAGTTTCTTCATCCGATCTGCTCCTGTTCCTCCTGCGGTGCCTGACCGAGAAGATAATCCACAAACTGCTGCGCTGTTCTTCCGGAAAGGCCTCCATGGGAGAGTTCCCATTTGTTGGCCTCCAGATAAAGCTCATCCAGCGGCATGTGTATTCCGCCTTTTTCTGCGAGGACGCGGACAATCTCCTGGAACTCCTTCTTATCCGGAGAGCCGAAATAGATGGTAACGCCGAATCTTGCCACAAGGGAAAGCTTTTCCTGCACTGTGTCGTTTGTGTGGAGTTCCTCATCCCGGTCCGCCTTGTCGCGGAATGTCTCCCGGATCAGGTGTCTCCGGTTTGAGGTAGCATAGATCAGCACATTCTCCGGCTTCTTCTCCAGGCCACCCTCGATGACCGCTTTCAGGTATTTATATTCAATCTCAAATTCTTCAAAAGAGAGGTCATCCATATAGATGATAAACCGGTAGTTCCGGTTCTTGATCTGTGCAATCACATCGTTGAGATCCTTGAACTGATGCTTGTACACCTCGATCATCCTGAGTCCCTGGTCGTAATACTGATTCAGGATTGCCTTGATGGAGGAGGATTTCCCCGTTCCGGCGTCCCCGAAAAGCAGACAGTTGTTCGCCTTTCTCCCCTCCACGAATGCTTTCGTGTTATCGATCAGCTTCTTCTTGGCGATCTCATATCCCACCAGGTCGTCCAGATGGACATGGGCGATGTTGGTGATGGGCACGATCTGCACGCCTTTGTGTTCCGGATGTTCCACCCGGAACGCTTTGTGAAGTCCCAGTTTGCCGACGCCGAATTCTTTGTAAAACTGAGTGATCCCGTCCTTGAACTCCCGGGCGCTTTCCGCTTTTCCCAACACCCGGCTCAGATCGCAGATCCGGTCCCTCACCCGGCGGTTGTAGACTTTTCCGCCGCTGTTTCCGTTTTTATAGTCCAGAAGGATCTCCATGCAGGATGCGTCAAGCCGCTCCTCCATGGCAGTAAAGTCGTAGTCAAACAGTTCCTTGAAAATCGCAAAGTCGTGGAGGGCAATCTCATTGATGCTCCCTCCCGTCTCTCCCACGATCTCGCAGGAAGTACTGTAGGCGTTCTCATCATTTGCCAGCAGATAGGTGAGGTAGGTGTGCCAGAGGTTTCCCTCGAACCCATGGCTCACAGACAGCTCGAGAAGCCGGTTCACACACTCAAAAAGCAGGCTTCGGAGATCTTCCCTGTTGTAGTATTCACTTTCATAGTTTTCCATAAGAAAGGTCATATCCTTAAGGATCTGGCCGGATTCCATATTTTTGTAAAGCATCAGCTCACTGGTGCGCATAATCTTTCTCCTTCCTCTTGCGGCTGAAAAAAGTTCAGCCCCGTACTAATAATTTCCCAGAATCTTCAGATTCGTTGTCTCTTCCCTCAGGCCGCGGAGTGCATTCTTCACCGCCGCGTCCTCCATATTTCCCTCGAAATCCACGAAAAACCGGTATTCCCACTGTCTTCCCTCGATAGGCCTGGATTCGATCTTCGTCATATTCAGGTCATTGTAGATAAAATGGGACAGAATAGCGTACAGCGATCCGCTGGTGTGGGGAACCTCGAAACGGATACTGATCTTGGAGGCATCCTTCAAGAAGATCTTCTGGTTCGTCACCACGATAAAACGGGTGGAATTGTCCGGTTCATCATTGATCTGGTCCACCAGTACGCTTAAGCCGTGGATCTTCGCGGCATAGGCGCTGCACACGGCCGCCTGGGTCTTATCCTGGTCTTCCAGGACTTTCTTCGCCGCAATCGCCGTGTTCACCACACTGATTCTCTGCCATTCCGAATGGTCGTCCAGAAAATGGGTGGTCTGCATCAGGGCTTCCGCCTTGGAATAAACTCTCCGGATATCCGAAAGTTTTGTCCCCGGCAGTCCAGCCAGCGTATGGACAACCGGCAGGATTGTCTCCGCAACAATATAATTTTCAAATTCATCCAACAGGTCGTACATCTCGTTGACCGGACCTGCCGAGGAGTTCTCAATCGGGAGAACCGCATAGTCCGCCGCTCCCTCCTCGATGGATTCCATGGCCTCCCGGAAGGTCCGGACGTGGAAACTGTTTACATCCTCCCCGAAATACTGCTGCATCGCAGCCTGCCCGTAGGCGCCTTCCGTTCCCTGAAAGACTACCCGCACATTCTTCCTGTCCAGGTCATCCACCCGGATAAAGGGAAGCCTTCCCAGGGCGCCCGCAGCCACAAGCTGTTGGTACTGGAGCTTCCTGCTCATGGACATGAGCTGCTGATAGAGCTCCCGGATACCTTTCTTATTGAACTCTCCGGTGACCTTCGAGGCCACATCGTTTAATTTTTCCTTCTCTCTCTGGCGGTCGTATACCTTGCGCCCTGCCTTCACTTTATACTCACCGACCTCCTCGCAGATCTCCATCCGTCTCTGAAAGAGATCCGTGATCTGATCGTCGATCCCGTCAAGCTGTTCTCTCAATTCTTCCAGTGTTCTCATTTATCTTCTGCTCCTTCAAAACCTTTTGCGATTTTCGCCTCCGTCCGCTCCTCGCGCTCAGCCCGCAGTCCTGCGGACCGCGGGCTGTCGTTGCACTCTCATAGCAGCTTTCTGTCGGCTGATGGTCTGCCAGCAGCCCTCAGCCGCCATAAACCTCCTGCGCTCGTCGCTAAGAACACATTATAATACATTTCCTGTATAAAATCCAGATTTGTTATGCATACTTTGGGTATGATGAAGAATAAATTTGTTTTATGCGGGATTCTGGGGTGGTGTATGGAGATTGTCTTTACGGGGCTTGGGTCCCTGAGACGGCATGAGCACAATCTCTCTGCGCACACTTCCATCTGGATGTTTCCCATCTACGGGATGGCGTGCTTTCTCCTGCCGGTTTCCAGACTTTTAAAAGGGCGGAACTTCCTGGTCCGGGGCGGGGTTTACACCTGCTGCATCTTCGGGACGGAATACCTCTGCGGCAGCCTGTTGAAGCAGCACGGCGCCTGTCCCTGGGATTACAGCAGGGCAAAATACAATGTCCGCGGGCTGATCCGTCTGGACTATGCCCCGTACTGGTTTGCGGCAGGTCTGATCTTTGAAAAAATTTTACGGAAAGATAGCGGTTGAAAATCCCCCTGAATTAGTATATTATTATGTGGAAAGTGTCACAGATAAGGGAGGTACTTGAATGAACGCTTCAGAATGTATTAAAACCCGCAGAAGTATCCGCAGGTATAAGCCTGACCGGATCGAACATTCTCTGATTGATTCTATTGTGTCAACGGCATCTTATTCCCCTTCCTGGAAAAACACGCAGATCACCCGCTACACTGCAGTCGAGGACAGATCTGTTCTCGAAGAGATCGCAGAAAAATTCACCCCCGATTACAATGCAGCCATTATCCGCCAGGCGCCGATGCTGATCGTCGTCACTTTTATCAGGGGCAGATGCGGGTATGAGCGCGACGGCTCCTTCACGACAAAGAAGGGAGACCGCTGGCAGATGTTCGACGTGGGCGCTGCCTGCCAGACATTCTGCCTTGCCGCAAAGGAAAAAGGGCTCGGAACCGTCATCATGGGCGTGTTCGACGAGGACGGGATCTCCGGTCTTCTACATATTCCCGAAGGGCAGGAACTTGGGGCGCTGATCGCCATCGGATATCCGGATGCAGACCCGGAGGCACCGAAGAGAAAGTCTGTGGAAGAACTGCTTTCATACAGATAGGATACAGATAATATAAAGCAATGGCGTTTCTGCGCCATGCGAAGGAGGTTATTTATGAGACATTTGATGAGTCCACTGGATTTTTCCGTGGAAGAACTGGACAACCTGCTTGATCTCGCCCAGGATATCGAGGCGAATCCGGCAAAGTACGCGCACGCATGCGAGGGAAAGAAACTGGCTACCCTGTTTTACGAGCCCAGCACCCGCACACGCTTAAGCCATGAGGCGGCAATGCTGAACCTGGGGGGAAGCGTGATGGGATTTTCCTCCGCTGATTCCAGTTCTGCTGCCAAGGGAGAGAGTGTTTCGGACACAATCCGCACCATATCCTGCTATGCAGATATCTGCGCCATGAGACATCCGAAGGAAGGAGCGCCCATGGTCGCGTGCCAGCACTCTTCCATCCCGGTCATCAATGCCGGAGACGGCGGGCATCAGCATCCCACCCAGACGCTGACGGATCTGCTGACAATCCGGAACCTGAAAGGACGCCTCTCCAACATGACCATCGGTCTGTGCGGCGACCTGAAATTCGGCCGTACTGTCCATTCTCTGATCAACGCGCTTGTGAGATATGAGGGAATCCGTTTTATCCTCATTTCCCCGGAAGAGCTCCGGCTTCCGGAGTATATCCGCCACGATGTTCTTGACAGGAAGAAGATTCCCTACGAGGAAGTTGTCCGTCTGGAGGACGCAATGCCAGACCTGGATATCCTCTATATGACAAGGGTTCAGAAAGAGCGTTTCTTCAACGAGGAAGACTATGTCCGCATGAAAGATTTCTACATCCTGGACAAGGCGAAAATGAAACTGGCTCCAAAGGACATGTACGTGCTCCATCCGCTTCCGAGAGTCAACGAGATCTCCGTGGAAGTGGACGATGACCCGAGAGCCGCTTATTTCCGTCAGGTTCAGTACGGCGTATATGTGCGCATGGCCCTGATTCTCACGCTGCTCGATATTCACGTAGATTAATGGAGGAAGATAAAATGGTAAAAAATACATTAAACGTCGGACGGATCTCCGAAGGTTTTGTGCTTGACCACATTGAGGCGGGAAAGAGCATGGAGATCTACAAGTACCTTCACCTGGACAAACTGGACTGCTGTGTGGCAATCATCAAGAATGCCAAGAGCAGCAAGATGGGGAAAAAGGACATCATGAAAATCGAGTGTCCCATCGATTTTATGGATCTGGACATTCTCGGATTCATCGACCACAACATCACGGTCAACATCGTGGAGAACGAGGAGATTGTAGAGAAAAAGCAGCTCACGCTCCCAAAGGAGATCCGCAATGTGATCAAATGCAAGAATCCGCGCTGCATTACATCCATCGAACAGGAACTGGACCATGTCTTTGTCCTGACCGATGAGGAGAACCAGGTCTACCGCTGCAAATACTGCGAAGAGAAATACAGCAGAAGACGGTAAAACAGAAGATCCCCGGGTGAAGCCGGCACAGCATGAAACTGTCTGTGCGGGTTCACCCGGGGATTTTATTTCAGCATTCTTCGGCGATCTTATAAATCAGCCGCTCGGTGTCCTCCCATCCCAGACAGGGGTCTGTGATGGATCTGCCGTACACCATATGGTCATCGATCTTCTGGCATCCCTCCAGGAGGTAGCTCTCGATCATAACGCCTTTCACCAGCTTTTTCAGGCCGGGATTGTAATTCCTGCTGTGGAGCACTTCGCTTACGATACGGATCTGCTCGTGGAACTTCTTGTCGGAATTGGAGTGGTTGGCGTCCACCACCACCGCCGGATTCTCAAGTTCTCTCTCCTGGTACATCTCCTGGAGACGGACCAGGTCTTCATAGTGGTAGTTCGGAATACATGTGCCGTACCGGTCCACCCCGCCCCGCAGGATCACATGTGCCAGTTCATTTCCGTCTGTCGTCACATCCATGCCGCGGTAGATAAACCGGTGGGAGCTCTGGGCTGCCTTCACCGAGTTGAGCATAACGGAGAAATCTCCGCTGGTTGGATTCTTCATTCCTACCGGAATATCCATGCTGCTGGCGGTAAGGCGGTGCTGCTGGTTCTCCACTGAACGGGCGCCCACAGCCTCATAGGAGAGGATATCATCCAGATAACTCCGGTTCTCCGGATAGAGCATCTCATCCGCCGATGTCAGCCCGCTCTCGCTGATGGCGCGGGTGTGCAGCCTGCGGATGGCGATGATTCCCGCCAGAAGGTCCGGTTCCCGGTCCGGATCCGGCTGATGAAGCATTCCCTTGTATCCCTCTCCTGTTGTCCTTGGTTTGTTCGTATAGATTCTCGGGATAATCATCAGCCTGTCGGAAACTTTGTCGTTTATTTTTGCAAGGCGCTGCACATACTCGCACACAGCATCCTCGTTATCCGCGGAACAGGGGCCGACGATCACCACAAACTTATCGGATTTTCCGGTGAAAATATCCCGGATCTCCCGGTCTCTCTCTGCCTTGATCTTCCGGATCGTCCCGGAGAGCGGGTATTCCGCTTTCAGATCCGCCGGAAGGGGCAGTTCTGCATTGATCTTCATTCCCATGGTATTCTTTTTCTCCTGTCTTTCCCTCCGGGCCGTGTACGGCATAATCGCACCGGCCCGGAACGGACTGTTAAATGTGTCAAGCAGGACGATAAGCCGGGTTATGTCGTTGGACAATCATCTGTCTAGGCGCGGCGTTACCGCCGTGCTCGAGCGACCTACCTGAAGCGTGACGGGCCGCCACAATGCCTCTTCTCGGTCTTGCTTCGGATGGGGTTTACATGTGCCCCTGCTGTTACCACCAGGGCGGTAGTCTCTTACACTGCCTTTCCACCCTTACCGCAGGCCGTACTTCCCGGACTGCTCCGAAAAGTGTGCCCGCGGCGGTTTATTTCTGTTGCACTGGCCTTGGAGTCACCTCCACCGGACGTTATCCGGCATCCTGCCCTGTGAAGCCCGGACTTTCCTCGTCTGCGGCCTTTCGGCGCCTGCAGCCGCGATTGTCTGTCCTACTTAACACAATATCTGATTATACATTCCACACCGGGAAATGTCCAGTCCCTTTTTTCCCGGGGAACTCAGGAGGGGGAACTCAGGATACTTTATTCTCAAAAACTCACGCCGGCTCCACGTTAAGACCGGTATCTTCCTCCAGAAGATCCCCGTCCGCCGCTGTGGTTGCGAGCTCGTCGCACCGCTCGTTCTGAGGGTGTCCGTTATGGCCTTTCACCCAGTGGAAGCTCACGCTGTGGGGAGCTTTTGCAGCCAGCAGGCGCTTCCAGAGATCCACGTTTTTCACGGGTTCATTTTTCCCCCGCTTCCATCCTTTTTTCAGCCAGCCGTCCACCCAGTGCTGGTTAAATGCATTGACCACATACTGGGAGTCCGAGTAGACTTCCACCGTACAGGGGCGGTTCAGCGCCTCCAGTCCGGCGATCACTGCCATCAGCTCCATGCGGTTGTTGGTTGTCCTGACATATCCCCGGGAGATCTCCTTGACATGGAGCTCCCCCTTCGTGTCCACATATTCCAGAACCGTCCCGTATCCTCCGGGTCCGTCCGGATTGCCCCGTGCAGCCCCGTCTGTATATATTTTTACTGTCATAATCCATCCTCTCTGTTCATTCTCTTCCTCTCCTGCGGATCATCTTCCAGAAGGAAACTCTGTCCCTCCCGCTCGATGCGCACGATCCGGTCCTCATACTGTGCCGCGCAGGCCTCCAGGGCAAGCCGGTCAAATATGGCATAGTTGTCCCAGAAATGCATGGGGAACACCTTCTTCGTATCCGTCCGTTTCATAAAGCAGTCCAGCCCCAGACAGTAGGCCTCCCCGAGGCGGGGATCCACCGGTACAAAAGCCACGTCGATCTTCTCTTTCTGAAGCTTGTTGATCTCCGCCTGGTAAGCCCGGCGCATGGCTGTATTGTACTCTTTCGTCTCTTCCTCCCAGTGCCACCAGTTGAGATCCCCGGCGTGATAGATGGTCCGCCCTTTCTCTTTTACCAGAAAAGCCACGCCCTCGTCCGTGGACCGCAGGGTATGGATGCGGCATCCCAGAACAGTCCGGTCCTCGTTGGGCTTCATGCGGACAATATCTTCCGCCTCATGGACAAAGATATCCGATGAGAGAATGAAGCGGACTGTCGTAACATGTTTCCGCAGTTCAAATATCTGCGGGTTATAGTGATCGTAATGTGCGTGACTGGCAAACACAAGCAGTTTCTTTTGCGGATTCATCCGGGGCAGATCCCCTTTGTAATAGTCGAACAGGAAATATGCATCCTCTGTCTCTGCCAGAAATCCGCTGTGCGCCAAATATGTTATCTTCATCATAAATTCAGAGTATCCACCGCCTGAACCACTTCCGGCAGGATATACTCCATGTCCTCCTTTGCTGTCTTAGCGCTCTCCGGCAGGTTGATCAGAACGGTTTTCTTCCGGATCCCGGCTGCCGAGCGGTCAAGAATCACTTTTTTGGAATGGCGGATATTAAAGGTCCTCAGAGCTTCCGGTATCCCGGGCAGGAGCCGCTCCGCCGCATCTGTCAGTGCATCCGGGGCACAGTCCTCCTCCAGATACCCCACAGCACCGGTGGTCAGGATCAGCTGCACCGACCCGGAATCCGCCAGATGAATCATAACCGACGCCACCACTTCCCGGTCCTGCGGAAGGAATCCTGCCGCCTTCACCTCAAAGCCGACCTGTTCCAGCATCCTTTTCAGAGCCGATGCCGCCGCACTTTCTGCTTTCGCCTTATAGGCACCTGTATCCAACGCAAATATTGCTGCTTTCATCCCTTGTATACCCCTTCCCTTATTATTTTCTCCCCGATAAGTATCCCCCGTCCTGCTCATCCCTTTAATACAATAAAGCAGATGGCAATGCCATCTACTTTATTATACGTGTGTCCGCTTATTTAAGCAACCGGATTTTCACCCGAGAATCCGTCTGGCGGATTCGTTTGCCTTCCGGTAGATCTCCTCCGGAGTGCTGTCCAGATAGAAGTTTCCGTCCCGGTAGAGCACCTTTCCTCCGATCATGGTCATCTTCACATTCTGTTTGCTGCCGCTGTAGACAATATTTTTCTCAATATTCTGGAGCGGCTGCATATTGGGCTGCATCAGATCAATCATGATCAGATCCGCCTTTTTCCCTTCCGAGAGAGTATCGCATTCCGGAAGTCCCATGGAGAGGGCTCCGTTTACCGTTGCCATCTTCAGAACCTCCATGGCGGGAACCGCCTCCGGATCGTCACAGAGCACCTTCTGAAGCCCGGTCACCAGGAACATCTCCCGGAACATGTCCAGACAGTTGTTGCTGGCCGGTCCGTCCGTGCCGATGGCAACCGGAATCCCCAGGTCGAGATAGCGTTTCACCGGAGCGATCCCGCTTGCAAGCTTTAAGTTGGAAGCCGGGTTCGTCACCACATAAAGCCCCCGCTCCTTAATGATATCAAAATCACTTTCATCCATATGCACGCCGTGGAACAGCCCGCCGCCGTGGCGGAACAGCCCCAGGGAATCCATATAGGCCACCGGAGACATTCCCGTACGGCTCCGGCATTCTTCCACTTCCTTCTTTGTCTCCGAACAGTGTACATAGACCGGCGCACTGTATTTGTCAGAGAGCGCCGCAAGCCCCTCCATCAGTTCCCGGCTTGTGGTATACTCCGCATGGAAACCAAGCTGGTAGCTCACAAGTCTGTGAGGATCCTGATTGTAAGTGTGGTAGTCCTGCTCCACTTCCTCCAGGGTCCCCCCGAAATTGTTGATGCTCTCGCAGAACACATTGCGGAATCCGCAGTCCTCCACAGCCTTTGCCCCTGCGGCACGGTGCATGTACATGTCAAAGATCGCCGTAATGCCGCTGGTGAGGTATTCCATGACAGCCAGCTTGGTCAGCCAGTAGATATCCTCGTCCGTGAGCTGCGCCTCCGCCGGGAATACCCGGTTGTTCAGCCACTCGTCCAGCTTCATGTCATCCGCATGGGATCGCAGAAACGTCATGGCAGAATGGGTATGGGCGTCCTTAAATCCCGGCATGACCAGGTTTCCCTGTGCGTCGGTCTCCTGGTCCCATCCCGAATCCTGCACCGGGGCATTTGCCGCATCCCCCACATAGGTGATCGTATCTCCGTCGATATGGATCTCGCCCTCAAAAACCGGACGGTTTTCTTCCATTGTCAGTATTCTTGCATTGTAAATTCTTGTCTTCATCTGTTCTCTCCTCTGTCTTATATATTCCGTCTTTATATCTTCTCAATGCACTTTGTCACCAGCCGCTCAAACTCTCCGGCACGCCGGTCCGCCACCGCCTGGACATCCAGATGGCTCAGTTCTTCCTCCGATATGCCGCTCGCCATATTTGACACGCAGGAGATTCCGCACACTCTTATTCCCGCATGGCGGGCCGCAATCGCCTCGCATGCCGTGCTCATTCCCACAGCGTCCGCCCCGAGAACCGCATACATCCGGATCTCCGCCGGGCTCTCGAAATTCGGTCCCGTCGTCTGCAGATACACGCCTTCCTGAAGGGCAATCTTCTCCTCCTCTGCCGTCCTGCGGATCAGATCCTGCAGCTCGGTATCATAGATATGCGTCATATCCGGGAAACGCTCTCCCAGTTCCGACACATTCTCCCCGATCAGCGGGGACGGCGCGAAACTGGAGATCTGATCCGTGATCATCATGAAATCTCCCACATGGAACTTCCGGTTGATCCCGCCGGACGCATTGGTCAGGAAAAGCACCTCGATCCCCATCTTCTTCATGAGCCTGACCGGAAGGACGACCTGCTCCATGGAATATCCCTCATAATAATGTACCCTTCCCTTCATGACCACCGCCGGGACGTTCCCGATGTATCCCAGCAGGAACCTGCCGTCATGCCCCTGCACCGTGGATACCGGAAAACCGGGAATATCCCCGTAGGGAATCTCCTGCACCACTCTCATGTTCCGCGCGTAGCCTCCCAGCCCCGAGCCGAGGATCAGGCCCACGCGCGGGACAAAATCCGTAACCGATTTATAATATTCATAACATTTTTCCAGCTTTTCATACTGTCTGCTCATCGTAAAGTACCTCCTGTCTGTATGCGGATGCTTATTATCTGGATAGTAGACTATTTGGCCAGGTATGTCAAGTTGGGGACGTAGTAAAATTGAATTTTACTACGTCCCCAACTTGACATACCCCCCGTCCCTTTTTGCGCATACCCCTGTCCCCTTCTGAAAAATCCACAAATTTCTTCTATATCAGATATAATATTTTCAAAAAAAATTTACGTTTTGCACAAGGGGGACACACTAAAGTGCAAAAAGGGACACAGCGGGCTTCAATTCGGGACGTAGTCAAACTTAACTTTACTACGTCCCCGATCAGATGATAATGCACACCAGACCGCCGTTTGTGTCATTGACGATCTTCTGCATGGAATCCTGCAGCTTCATCTGGCTCTCGTCATTGATCATGTTGATTTTGCTGCGCATGCCGTCCATCACCAGTTCTTCCACGGATTTCCCGAATATATTTGTCCCCCAGACACCTTCCGGCGTCCCGCTCTCCTTGCGGATATACTCCACCAGGTCCTCCGCCTGCTGTTCGCTTCCGACAATGGGCGCGATCTCTGTCTCAATATTAGCGCGGATCATATGGATGGAAGGCGCCTCGGAGCGGATCTTCACTCCGTACTTGCTCCCCTGCTTGATAATCACCGGCTCATCCAGATGGATCTCCTCTTTCTTCGGACTTACCACTCCGTAGCCTTTCATCTTCACATCGGCAAAAGCGTCTTTGATCTGCCCGAACTCTTCTTTCATGGCGGCAAGTTCCTTCATGGTGGCGATCAGTTCGTACTCTCCCCGGATCTGTGTGCCGGTAAGCTCGCTGAGCACTTCATAGTAATACTTCTGGGCGAAACGGATCCGTACGCTCACCTTTCCCGTATCCATCTCCACCTTCTCCACGCCGGCCTGTTCTATGTACGGGCTGTCTGTCTGCGGCTCCATCGAGGAAACACTTCGGATATCATCGATCCCGTCCATAAGATTCCTGATATTTTCGACCAGATCCTTTTTGATCGCATGATCCCGGGAAAGCATCTCCACCCACTTGGGAATATAAAATTCCACCTCCGTAACCGGGAACTCGAACAGCACCTGCCGCATGATCTCATTGATATCCTCATTTTTCAGCTGCTCGCAGTTGACCGGGAATACGGGGACGCCGTATTTTTCTTCCATCTGCTTCTTTAACGCCTCTGCCTCCTCCCCGTAAGGCTTCCGGCAGTTGAGCAGAATGATAAACGGCTTCCCGATGCTTTTGAGTTCTTTTACCGTCTTCTCCTCAGCCGCCACATAATTCTCCCTGGGAAGATCTGTCACACTTCCATCCGTGGTCACCACAAATCCGATGGTCGCATGGTCGTGGATCACCTTCCGGGTGCCGATCTCCGCCGCCTTCGTAAAGGGAATCTCATACTCGAACCAGGGCGTCTTCACCTGGCGTTCCGCATTATTTTCAGTATGCCCCGAAGCTCCTTCCACCATGAAGCCCACACAGTCAATCAGGCGCACCTTCACCTCAATATCCTCGGAGAGCTTAACCGGCGCCGCCTCTTTCGGGACAAATTTGGGCTCTGTTGTCATGATCGTCGTCCCGGAAGCCGACTGGGGAAGTTCATCTTTGGTCCGTTCTCTTGCGTGGGCGTCAGACATGTTCGGAATGACAAGGAGATCCATAAAGCGTTTGATAAACGTCGATTTGCCTGTCCGAACCGGTCCCACCACACCGATATAGATCTCTCCGTTGGTCCTTGCCCGCATATCCCTGTATACCTGAAATGAATCCATACAAAATACCCCCTTGTTCTGCTGATACCAGTCTATGCAGCAGACAGGGGGTTTATGCTATTCTTCTGTCTCTTCCCACAGAAGCGCGGTATTCTCACTTCTCGATTCCCGCATCATCAGGTCGTCCACCGCCTGTGCCGGGTCTTTTCCTTCAAAGAGCACCCGGTTCACTTCATCCACAATGGGCATGGCAACATCGTACTTCTTCGCCAGGGCAGCCGCTGCTTTTGCCGAGTAGACGCCCTCCACGACCATGTTGACCTCATCCATGGCTTCCTGCATGGTGCGACCCTTTCCGATCAGGTATCCCGCTTTCCGGTTCCGGCTGTGTACACTGGCACAGGTCACGATCAGATCACCGATCCCGGTCAGCCCTACAAAGCTCTCGATCTTTCCGCCCATCTTCACGCCGAGCCGGGCGATCTCCGCGATTCCCCGGGTGATCAGGGCGGCCTTTGTGTTGTCGCCATATCCAAGCCCGTCTGCAATTCCGGCTGCCAGGGCGATCACGTTTTTCAGCGCCCCGCCAAGTTCAATTCCCAGAATATCCGGACTTGTATAAACGCGGAACACTTTGCTGATGAACATGGACTGCAGGTACTCCGCCGTCTTTCTCGTCTTCGCGCCGATGACGCAGGTGGTTGGCATCCGCCGTCCCACCTCCTCCGCGTGGCTCGGACCGGAAAGGACTGCCACATCCGCCTGGGGAATCTCCTCCTCGATCTGCTGCGACAGCGTCTTCAGCGTGGACTCCTCGATTCCTTTTGCCACATCCACAATAATCTGCCCGTCGCTGACAAAGGGTCGCATCTTCCGCGCCGTCCCCCTTGTATATACGGAAGGTACTGCAAGCACGAGGAAATCCTTTCCCCGTACGGTTTCTTCCAGATCTCCGGTAATCACCATGTCCTCCGGGATCTTCACCCCCGGAAGTTTCGTCAGATGCTCCCTCTTCTCACGCAGCATCTTCACTTCATCCGCATCGATGGACCACACTGTTACCTGGTGTCCGTTGTCATGGAGCAGAACAGAAAGAGCTGTGCCCCAGCTTCCCGCTCCGAGTACGCCTGCATTCGCCATATTATTTTTCTCCTTATTCTTTTTTCTTTCCGCCGAACTTGTTCTCCGTCCCGTTCATCAGCCTTCTGATATTTGCCCGGTGCTGGTAACATGCCAGAGCGAAAAGCACAAACACCAGAATATAAAGCTCATAGAGGTAATGAGGCTCCATGTCCAGCCATCCCGCCTGCCCGCAGAGCACCATCTCGATAAAGAATACCAGATAGGCAAGCAGCGAGCCCACGGATATGTACCTTGTGATGAGTACCGGAACCAGGAAGCAGGCAAGCGTCACAGGGATCAGGAGAAGACTTGCCGGAAGATGCCAGAAACTGTTTGCCGCAACAAGCGCCGCCATCACGGCGATTCCCTTGCCTCCCTTGAATCCCAGATAAAAGGGAAAATTATGCCCCAGTGTGACCCCGGCTCCCGCATACATGGCAAGCAGGGGAAGACATTCGCTGCCCCGGTACATGAAGATCACGATCAGCACAGCCACAAAGCATTTCAGCACATCCCCGAAAAACGTCATGGCTCCCGCCTTCCATCCGAGTATACGCACAGCGTTGGTAGAACCTGCATTTCCGCTCCCTTTCTTGCGGATATCCACATGATACATTTTCCCGACCCAGTACCCGGTCTCAAGAAGGCCGCACACATAGCCGATCGCAAGACAGATCAATCGTTCCATAACTTTACTGCTCCTTTTCCTTTCTCTCTCTTATAAAGAACTTCAGGGAAGTCCCCCGGAATCCAAATGCCTCCCTGATCTTGTTTTCCAGATACCGTGTATAGGAGAAATGCATCAGTTCCTTATCGTTTACAAAGATCACGAATGTGGGCGGCTTCACGGAAACCTGCGTGATATAGTAAAGTTTCAGCCTCTTTCCCTTGTCGGACGGCGGCTGCTGCAGCGCCACTGCCTCTGTCATAATCTCATTGAGAACTCCGGTTGCCACGCGCAGCGTCTGGTTCTCAATCACCATGTCGATCTTGTCGTACAGTTTGTTCAGTCTCTGTCCTGTCAGCGCAGAGACGTACATGATCTCCGCATAAGGCATGTAAGACAGCGTCTGGCGGATCTTCGCCTCGTATTCCCGCATAGTGCGGTCATTCTTTTCGATGGCGTCCCACTTGTTCACAACGATGATGATTCCTTTTCCTCTCTCATGGGCGATTCCGGCGATCTTGGCATCCTGTTCGGTCACGCCCTCCACTGCATCGATGACCATGAGAACCACATCCGCCCGCTCCACAGCCGCCACGGTACGGATAATGCTGTACCGCTCCAGTTCTTCCTTGATCTTGTTTTTCCGGCGCAGACCTGCTGTGTCGATAAACACATATTCTTTCCCGTTGTGGACGATCTCCGTATCAATGGCGTCCCGGGTAGTTCCCGCCACATCGGAGACAATCACCCGGTTCTCACCCAGAAGCTTGTTGATGATGGAAGATTTCCCTACATTGGGCTTTCCCACGATCGCAACTCTCGGGCGATCGTCATCTTCCTCCCCGGCGCTTCCCTCGGGGAAATGTGCCGTAACCGCATCCAGCATATCTCCCAGTCCCAGCCTGGAAGACGCGGAAATAGGGATGGGATCCCCGATTCCCAGATTATAGAACTCATACACATCAGGCATAAGTTTCTCAAAATTATCGACTTTGTTCACCACAAGGACCACCGGTTTTCCGGAGCGCCTGAGCATGTCAGCCACCTTGGAATCCGCATCCTGAAGTCCCTGCCTGACGTCTGTGATAAAGATTATCACATCCGCCGTATCAATGGCAATCTGCGCCTGCTCCCTCATCTGGGAGAGGATCACGTCCCTGCTGTCCGGCTCGATTCCGCCGGTATCAATCATCGTAAATTCTTTATCCAGCCATGTGATGTCCGCATAGATCCTGTCTCTGGTAACTCCCGGCGTATCCTTCACAATGGAGATCCGCTCTCCCGCCAGAGCGTTAAACAATGTAGATTTTCCCACATTCGGACGCCCCACAATGGCCACTACTGGTTTACTCATACTATTCTCAGCCTTTCTCTATACTCTTACTATCTTCCCGCCGCATCAGCAGCCCAGAATCGCATCGATCAGATTCTGCCCGCTTGATTTTACAATATCCACCGGAACTTGTAAAGCATCGGACACATCTTTTACCGTATAATCGTCAAGGAACACATCCTCATCGGTCTTGAGCATGTTGCAGGGAATCAGAAGCCTGCTGCCAAGTTCTTTTCCTTTCAGCTGGGCGGTCAGGTCCTGCCCGGTGATCAGTCCGGAAACCGTGATCCGCTCCCCGAAGAAATCATTGCGGATGCTGTGTACATGAACCGTAAGAAACGGATACTTCTCTTCCATCTGCTCCGCGATCCGCTTCAGATACGGGTAAGCCAGCCGGCCCGTGGCAATGGACAGTTCTCTCCGCGCGCCCGCCGCCTCTGTGGTTCCGCAAATATCTCCTGCCGGAAGCGCGGCAAATGCCTCCTCAAACTCGTTGATCAGAAGCCGCAGCATTCCCACGCCGTTCTCAAGTTGGAGATAACCGTCATACCGCTCCTCCTCCGGAAGATCTTCCTCCGCCAGAAGATACCACTCATCCCCGGCATGGATGAAATGCAGTCCGTACTCCTCGTAAATCTTTTCCTGCCAGCCGTGAATCACGGAAAGCACTTTCTGTGCCTCCTCCTTTGTGAACGGTTCCAACGGATAGAGCCCTTCCCGGTATTTTGTAAGTCCCACCGGCACGACAGACACACTCTTTAAAAGAGGAAGGTAACGGGTCAGGTCGCGGATCGTCCGCTCCAGTTCCTCCCCGTCGTTGACACCCTTGCAGAGCACGATCTGACCGTTCATCTCGATCCCTCCCTGATAGAGGATATCCACCTTTTTCAGGGCATCCCCGGCGAACCGGTTATGCAGCATCCTGCAGCGCAGCTCCGGGTTCGTCGTCTGAAAAGAAATGTTGATAGGCTCCAGACGGTATTTCACAATCCGCTCCACATCGTGGTCGCTCATATTTGTCAGCGTAATATAATTTCCCTGGAGAAAAGAAAGACGGGAATCATCATCCTTAAAATAGAGGGTATCCCGCATTCCCTGCGGCATCTGGTCGATAAAGCAGAATATACACTTGTTCCGGCAGGAATGGTACTCGTCCATAAGCCCCTGGCCGAACCCGATTCCGAGCTGCTCGTCCGGGTCCTTTTCAATCTCCAGTTCCCACTCCTCGCCGTCCGGCTTCTCGATCAGAAGCAGAATCTCTTCATCTTCCACATAATACTGATAATCAAAAATATCCTCAATCTCATGTCCGTCGATGGAGAGAAGCTTATCGCCCGGCTCAATGCCGAGTTCATCGGCAATGCTTCCCGGCTCCACAGTTTTTACAATATGATCATGTTTTTTCATTAATTCAAACTCCCTGTTTCTTCTGCGGATCTTTTCCGGCGATGCCGCTTTCGCACCTTTCCCGTCATATATCCGCACTTAGTTAACAGTATACCATAAATTCCCGGTTCCGCAAAGCCATGCTTGAATTTCATGAAAAAAAATGATATAAAGTGTATGTACAATACAAATCAATGTTTACAGGAGAAAACCATGTCAAATATCGAAGCATTAGAAAAGACACTTCCCGTTGCCCCGCTGAAAATCGTTGCAATGGAAAGCTGTAAGGAACTGGGACGCAAAGTCAACGACTATATCGTTTCCTTCCGTGAGAACACAATCAACGAAGTCACCGAATCCCCTCTTTACGTGAATTACAAATCGAATAATTATCTTGTGGACTGCGCTTGTCCGCGGTTTGGAAGCGGAGAGGCAAAAGGAATCCTCAAAGAGACCGTCCGGGGCACGGACCTGTTTATCATGACAGACGTGTGCAACTACAGCCTGACCTATCTGGTAAACGGCCATGTCAACCACATGTCGCCGGACGATCATTATCAGGACTTAAAGAGAATCATTGCGGCCTCCGCCGGAAAGGCACACCGCATCACTGCCATCATGCCTTTCCTCTATGAGAGCCGCCAGCACAAACGCACGAAGAGGGAATCTCTGGACTGCGCGCTTGCACTGGAGGAGCTGACATACATGGGCGTCAGCAATATCATTACCTTTGATGCACATGACCCCCGGGTACAGAATGCCATTCCGTTAAGCGGATTCGACAGCTTCAATCCGCCGTACCAGTTTATGAAGGCACTCTTCCGCGCGATCCCGGATCTTAAGGCAGACAAAGATCACATGATGATCGTCAGCCCAGACGAGGGCGCCATGCACCGCGCCGTATACTTTTCCAACGTCCTCGGCGTGGATATGGGAATGTTCTACAAACGCCGGGACTACTCCACCATCATAAACGGCAAGAACCCAATCGTTGCCCACGAGTTCCTCGGCGACGACGTATCCGGCAAGGACGTGATCATCGTGGATGATATGATCTCCTCCGGAGAGAGTATGCTTGACGTGGCAAGGCAGATCAAATCCCGCGGTGCTTCCCGGGTATTCGTCTGCACCACTTTCGGTCTCTTTACCGACGGTTTCGAGAAATTCGACGATTACTACAATAAAGGCTACCTTGACAAACTGATCGTCACCAATCTTACATATCTGCCGCCCCAGCTTTATGAAAAGCCCTACTTCGTCATGGCGGATATGAGCAAATTCCTGGCAATGATCATTGATTCCCTGAATCACGACGTGACCATCGGGAAAGTGCTCAACCCGACAGATAAGATTCATGCGCTGCTTGAAAAACGAAGCAGAGGCGAAGTTTAAAATTTCCGGACAGGGTCTGACGATCTTTCTTCTCCCTTTATACTCTGACAGAGAAGGGAATGGCCGGTATGCCGGCTGAATTGTAAAGGTTGATCCGATACCACCCTGTCTGGGCGAAATCCACTTTTACGGAATTATCCGGCAGAGATTCAGGGGTCAGGATCAGACGCCCGCCGTCTGCACAGGCTTCAAATGGTATTTCTCTGCCGTCCCGGGAAAGTGTCAGCGCTGACACCTGATCTCCGTCAACAGTCAGCCCACTGCCGGCGTTCCGGAAGTTCAGCACGATCCTGCCGTCCTCCCGGGACGCGGACTCCACTACCGGCGCATCTGCCAGAAGCTCTTCACCGTAGGTATATTTTTCTGCCAGAAGCGCCAGGCGGTTTCCCACTGTCTTCTTGTCCTTCGGATGGATATCAAATTCTTCCCCCACATCGGAAATGGAACACAGGTATGCTCCTCCCACGCTCTCCGCCACTTCCTCCTGGCAGCGGCGGATTGTCGGGAAATCTATGCCTGCCTGCATCATCCAGCTCCGATATCCGGGAAGCTGTACAATATAGAAAGGAAGTTCACTGTCGCGGAATATTTCCCGCCAGTCTCCGATCAGTCCTGTCAGCATATCCTTGTACAAAGCCTGCATTCCCGGCACATCATCGCTCTCTCCCTGATACCAGAGAACGCCGCGCGCTGTGAAGGGGGAAGCTTTCTTTACCATATGTTCATACAGACATCCCGGAAAATTAAAAGGCTGAGGGGTATTGGCATATTTCGCCATACCTTCCTCGAAGGACATCTCAGGCAGATTCTCTGTACTTTCCGTTCCCCCTGCCTCTTTTGCCTGTCCCATGGCCTGCCGGGCCATCGCAACGATCTCTTCCATGGTCGGAGTACCGGAAAGGATAAAGGCATTCATAGGATCCATATTTACATTGCCCTTATCGTTCATGGGATTTGTATGCTGTTCCTCCCAGAATTCTTCCATATCCAGATCCGCCGTATCCCGCTCAAAAAGCTCCATCCAGGGCTTTCCCACTCTCTTTACCGTCTCTTCATTCATCCAGGCGCAGGCCCGTGTCCCGCCCCAGTTGCAGCCGACAATTCCCACCGGAACCTTCTGGTTTTCAGCAATCGCTTTCTGGAAATAGTAGGCCACCGCAGAGAAGTATTTCAGATTATCCTCCCCGTCTGCCTTTCTCCATACTCCCATATTGCTATAGTCAAAATCCTGCTCCTGGCCGTCATAACATACCTCCGGCACATCGTAGAACCTGAGTTCCGGATTCTCCGTATTCTTCTCCTGCGCCCAGTGTTTTTCATAGCAGAGAGGGAACTCCATATTGGACTGTCCGCCGGCAATCCATACCTCGCCCACAGCCACATCCTCCAGGCAGATCTTTTCCTCTTTGCTGACGTCCTCCAGACGCTCACTCCCGGAAGCTTCAAGGGCCGGCAGCTGAAGTTCCCAGTTTCCCTGTGCATCCGCCACGGCCGACGCGCTCCTGCCCTGTATCGAGACTGTTACTGCCGCCCCGGGGTCCGCTGTTCCCCAGACTGTGACCGGTTTTTCCCTCTGCAGCACCATACCGTTCTGAAAAAGTTCCGCAAGTTTCATCGTATTTTCCCTCCTATTTATTTTCGATTGCATTCAACTGGGCATTAATCTGTTCCACTGTCTCTTCCGGAAGATTCGCAAAGCCGAGGATGTCTCTGAGCTTCATCGGAGCCATCATCATCTGTATCATCTCCGGATCGTATCCCATTGCCGGTCCCTGGGACTGGCCGTCCGTATTCTGCTGTCCTGCCGCCATTACGGGACCGATCACCGCCATGGCCTCCGGCCTGCTCATCAGATACCCCATGGTGCAGTCAATGTTCAGATACTCATCCCGGTTGCCATTGAGTTTTGCACCGAACCTCGGAGCCGTCACGGATCCGTTGCCGAAATCTCCCATCACATCTTTCAGCCACTCAATACTGTCCTCCACCCAGTGAGGCACGCGGCTGCAGGTCATCTGAAGATTCTGAACGGATGAATCACAGGTAGTAAAACCATGGGGCCCATTGGAATAAATATGGCTCTCAAAAGCAATCTCGTGTTCTGTCAGGGCATTCAGAAGATGCACTGTATTGGAAATCGGAACCAGGCTGTCTGTCCTGGTTGCAAAAACAAAGCAGGGACAGGTCTTCTCATCCACGGCAGAGGGCACGTCCGGCGCCGTCTTCTCATACACCCTCACGCACTCGCCGTCAATAACCGGGTATCCCAGAATTGCGGCATTCGGACGGTTTACCGACATAGTTGCCGCGCATCCGGCAAGATGGCCTCCCGCGGAAAATCCGATGACCGCAATCCTGTCCGTGATCACATGCCACTCCTCGCTTTTCTCACGGATCATGGCCATCGCCTCCTCATAATCATTCAGAGGATTGGGCCACACACTGTCTGCGCCCACAGAATATCGGAGAATAAAAGCCTGATATCCGGCTTTCAGATACGGAAACGCCACGGGATCTGCCTCTCTGTCAGAGCACATACTGTAGCCTCCCCCGGGGAGAATCAGCACTGCGGGACGCTTTTCAATGCCGCCAAACTCACCGCCCACCTCCTGCAGATATGCAGTCAGCGTTACTTTTCTGTCCTCATGTAATGTTATCAGTTCTGTCTTCATTTTCTTCTCCTTTCCAGTTCCATTAACTGTAGTTAAATCGCTTAACACTATATTAAGTCATTTATATGCAGATTGCAATAATAAAGGAGAAATGTTATAATAATTTTAAGCATTTTAAACACTGATTATATTAGAAAGGCAGAATTTCATGGATCAGACAGCATATTTTGAACAGATGCGCCAGAGGCGGAGGACAGAAATCCTCTCATGTGCCAGGGATATCATTCTCAGAGACGGCCCTGTTTCCCTGACCATGCAGAAGCTGGCGCGCACTCTGGATATTTCCAATGTCACTCTGTATAAATACTTCAAAAACATCAATGATATCTTCTACACACTGGCTCAGAATGCCGTGACACCCTGCGGACAGTGGTTTCGCCCCTCCCAGGATTCAGAAGAGCCCCTGAAACGTTTCCTGCAGAACTACCAGTTTCTCTGCGAGGAACTGCTGGAACACAGGGAGGATCTCTCCCTGCTGGTCATCCTGTATATGTACAACCGCCAGCAGCATCTTCCGCCTGAGGAGCAGCCCGCTGCAGCCGAGATAAAGACCTTTGAGCAAACCCAGAGACGCCTTCTGGACGCGGCAGACAGCAGTGGGCTCCTTGCCCCGGGCGTTGTCCCCGAAGATGCCCTCAGCTTTGTCCAGACCGTTGTTTTTTCCTTTCTGGAACATATAGCGCTTCTGGACAGGGAAGAATACGACTCCCGGCGGGAACAGATCAGCCGCCAGATTCTGCAGCTGATCAGAATGTTTGAAACTTATCTCTCGAAAAATGATGCTTTCAGCAGATTGTAAAATAGCACCGGAGATCTTCTTTGACCACTCGGAAGAATTTCTGACGCTGCAGTCAGGGACGTCCTGCGGCATTCCTGACTGCATAACTGCTGATTCTTATAGTAAGGTTTTCACGATATTTTCCGCGATCTGCCTTGCAAGACTTCCGGATATCGCCTCCTGATGGCCGGGATCATTCAGATATACTACAAAGTATATTCTTTCCTCCTTCTCCTCCGCAAATCCGACAAACCATGCTTTTTCATCCGGTCCGCTCCCTGTTTTCCCGTAAATTTTCTGTTCACCGCTGTTGCCTGAAAACATCAGCTCCTTCATAAGCTTTACATCGTCCGGATCATAGCTGCTTCTGCCTTCAAAAATTTTCATCAAAACCCGAACCTGCATCCGGTACTCATACTCTGGTACCTCTTCCGTTCCATTTTCCAGAACTTCATTTTTCAGATACCGAACTTTGCCTCCTTCAGCAAATTCCACAGTCAGTTTGTGAGACAGCGCCCGGTCAGTACCTGCCATTTCACACACAGCGTCAATCGTAAATGTCACCGTCCCGTCCTCATTCTGCTCCATATCTGTTATCTCGGGAAATGATGTGGAAAATGCATTTACTGAATAATTTCCGCAGCTCAGTGCAGTCCACGGATACGACTGTGTTTTCTCATCATATTGCGCATACTTGCGAAGTTCCTCCACCGTTACCGGAAGATACCGGGTCATCAGAGTCTCAAATTCTTCTGCCCGGATTCCCTGCGCACATTCCGAGGAATCGATCTTTTTCCCATATTCAATCTGATAGAAGGATTCAAAGCTTCCGGTAAAGTCCACCTGTTCCATATGCCCCTCTCCCCAGTCGCAGCGCAGCAGATTATTGCTCATATATCCCAGAGGACGGATGTATTGTTCCGCAATCTCCAGATATTCCTGCGGCAGAGGTCTGACCCGGATCAGCACATTGCCATCCACGATCTCTGACACCTCCGGAGGCTGAGGCACACACAGCCTGTAGAGAAACCACCCTTTTTCTGTATATCCCCATTCTTGTATACGTGTATACGATATATTCAGGACCACCGGATTACCTGCCTCTTCGCAGGAGCCGATGCAGGTCAGAACATACATATCCTTTCCGTCAAAGGTATATTCTTCCCGGTGAATTTTTCCGCCGGAATAAACCCGGTAAAGTACCACACTGCACTCTTCTGCATCGGGATAGCCATTCTCTGAAGATACTTTTAATTCTTTCTGAACCTGATTCAGAAAAGCTTCCATTTCTTCATAGTTCAACATATTCATTGTACCGTTTTCACCGGCAGTCACCGGTGAGCCATTTCCACTGATCCTCTCTGCCGCTTCCCGAATATCTGTAACGCCCTTCACCTTCTGCATCACTTCAAGGCATTCCTCTTCTGCCACCTGCTCCTGTTGCCCTGACGCCTCATCCGTTATCTGTTCCTGCTGCCCTGCCCCTTTTCCCGAACCGTCCCGGAATCCCGTCAACGTTCCGGATACTGTCAGTCCGAACAACGCGATTACAAGCAGTACCATTGCGGATATTCCGGCATAATCTCTCGCTTTTTTCCATTTTCTTTTCATTTTCCGCTCCTTCTGTTCTATTTTCATCTTATTATCAAGGCAAGGATTCTCTCATCTTTCAATCTTACACGTGTAGTCTTTTTATAAATATTACATCTGTAGTATTTATAAGTCAAGGAAATATTACTTTGCACACTTATTGAAGAAAAAATATTTTTTTCTGTAGTTTTTCCTTTCAAAACGGTAGTATATAATTGAGAGCTGAAAAAAGATCTGATCGGAGGGAGGGACAGAGCCAATGGATGACAGGGAAATTATCCGCCTGTATTTTGAACGTTCGGAGCAGGCGATCCGGGAGACGGACAGAAAATACAGAAAACTGCTCTTCCAACTTTCGTTTCACATTTTAAATAACCGTGAAGATACAGAGGAATGTATCAGCGACACTTATCTTGGTGCCTGGAATGCCATTCCGCCCGCAGATCCTTCTCCGCTGTCCGCTTTTCTCTGCAAAATTGCACGGAATATTTCTCTGAAGCTCTTTTACCGGAAAAGAGCGCAGAAACGCAGCAGTGTATGTGATATTGCTATAGAAGAAATGGAAGCCTGTCTTTTTGCTCCCGACACAGTGGAGGCCGAGATCGATGCCAGAGAACTTTCCCGGATCATCGGAAGCTTTCTGGATACGCTTCCACCGGAAAACCGGGTAATCTTTCTGCGACGCTACTGGTTTTTTGACAGCTATGGCGAAATTGCCGGGCACATGGGAATAACGGAGAAAAACATATCCGTCCGTCTTACCCGTATCCGCAGGAAACTGAAAAACTATCTGGAAAAGGAAGGGGTGTTATTATGAGCAGAAAATTTTCTTCCAAACTGTTTTTCGAGGCAATGAACAAACTCGACGACCGCTATATTGAAGAAGTGCTGCAGTTTAACAGCAGCAGGAAACGATATTTTTCGCGCCGTAAACGCGCAGTTATGATGCACCGTAAACATACGCTCAGGCTGTGCCCTAAAAATGCGGCAAACCACCGCCCTCTTCTGCTGCCTGCTGCCGCCGGTCTGTGCCTTATTGTCAGCGCGGTTTTTCTCGGCTCACGGATTCTGCACAGGGACGCACTTCCTGATGTCAAAGAGATCAGCGGCATTACCGTGTCCGGGGAAGGTATCACGATTCCCCCGTTGCAGATTTCCCTCTCAGCCGAAGATTCCGGTACTTCGGCAAGCATGATTCCGTTCTTCATCTATCAGGGACAGGTGTATACCCAGTATGAAATTTTAAGCGACAGCACAGCGCTTCTTGCACTGACTGGGGAGTATCTCGGCACCGCATCAGGTCTGATTGATGAGTGGACTCCTGATGACGGCTATGTGGAACTTGCAGGCAGTGTCAGCGGAGATTTCTATTCAGCAAAAGGCTATGAACCTTCCTTCATGCTCTTACTGAAACAGGATGACGGACCGTCAGCCACCTATATCTGCGGCAGCGGCATTACACTGAAATACGGCTCCGAACTTTTCGAGGAACGGCTCCATCTCTCCGGCTACATTTCGGCAGAATATGAAAGCAGGGAATCCTGGTATTATTCGCAGGGAATCCGCCATGACATAGAGTTCGGACAGACAGACGTGCTGAATTCCTTTATCAGCGCAATGAATTCGGCGGAATTTATACCGACCGGCAGTATTCCCCTGGATGAAGGCGAGACTTCCGTCTACGATGACAGAGAAATCTTCCATCTGTATTTCCATATGCCTGACAGTATGACCGTGGAACTGCGCCTTTTTGAAGGCGGCTATGTCTCCTTCGAGGGTATACCGGACGTATGCGTTCAGGTGCCTGACAATATTTTTGAGGCACTTGTCAAAAATTTTTGATAGACATTTTCGCCCTGTTATGAAATAATATTTACAGAAATCATACTGCAATCAGATATTGCGCGAAAGGAGACAGAAAAATGCTGAAAAAGATTGAAAAAGACACGAATACTGTAAAAACCAACCACAGGATGATTCTGACCGGATGGATTGCCATTATCCTGTCCATCGTCCTGTCGCTCAATGATTTTTCTCTGCCTCAGGGGACTGCCGACTTTATTACCGCCGCTGCGCCCTGGGTTCTTCTCGGACTGGGGATCGCCTTTCTATGCGCGCCGGGAATGAAAAAATAACATTATGGTCTACCCAGAAGCCAACGTATCCCGGCGGCACTCCGCTCCACAGTATTATTAAAGTGACCGCCGGGATTCAGCTGAAAAACCGTATCCTTTCCCCGGCTTTTCAGAAATGTTTCGATCTCCTCTGTATTCTCCCGGACACACTTCATGGTTCTGTTCCTCGTCCTGTTTTCCCTGTCGCCCAGCGAGAAATAGATATGCTCCGCTTTTACCTCTTCCCCATGGCTGAGGATATAATCTTTGATTCCCGGAAACCAGAGGGAACCGGACATGCTTGCAGCGCGGGGAAACAGCTCCGTCCGGCAGACTGCATAAACAGCGAACAGACCGGCAAGCGAATAGCCGGCAAGTCCGCGCCATACCGGTTTTCCCTTTATCTCCCGCTCCGCTTCCGGAATAATCCGCCCAATCAAAAAATTCAGGTATTCATCTGCCCCGCCGGTAAAAGCCGCATCTTTTTCCGAAATCGAAAGGATATCCCAGGGAACCATATCGTGATTCCACTCCAGATTGCCGATAACCGCGAGATTGAAATCCGGACAGCCGTGAGCCTGCAGTTCCTGAAATACCTGTTCCCCCTCATCTCCGAACGTATTGAGATAGATCACCGGCCGATCCGGCTCTGAGCCCGGAAATATGGTTACTGCTTTATTTTCCGCTGTAAATGAAATCATTGATTCCGCTTCCCTTTCTGTCTGATATTTTTCCCTGTTTACTGCGCATGTACCTAACACAGGCGATAATATTTTCTTTATTTTTTCTTTAATTATACCCATACACCTTACACTTTGTAAAGCGCCCATGCGTTGACGGCAGAGGGCATTTCCTTACCTCGATTGCAACCGTTATAGGTCAGGGAGTGACTTTCCTGACAGCAGTGATTTATATGTTGAGATATAAACAGTTTACTCTAAATATTCCGTTCTCTAACATAGCGTCAGTATCAAAAAATATTATTAAAATCGGTGTATCAACAGAAGTAAATATTGAAGTGGGTAAGATTATACCGATATTCCTCATTTCTGTTCCGTTCGTCGCTGTAACCCGTATTACAACTGTCAGTTTTTATGCAACAGAAGAGAGTATATTTTCCTACGTTTTAACATACATAGAACCTTTATTTATGCTTGTTTTTATGTTTGTATTACCGCCATTATTCGGCGGACAGATCATGATCTGGTGGAGTACCGTATTTGCAAGAATATTATCAGCCGCGCTGTCACTTGTGTTAAAAAGCCGTGTTGACAGTAAAAAGCTGGCAGTATGAATGCTCCTTCTGATATGGAAAATTAAGCAGAAAAAAAGAGGAGCAGACCCGGATGAGTGAGGATGAACAGTCCGCCCTGTTCACCGCGTTCCCACTCTTTTCCTGTCTGCTCTCTGTCTTTTCTGTATGTAATCCCCGGCTAAGATCGTTCTCCGTTATGTCCGGCTGCGGGCAGAAAACCGCCTATCTCAGTATAAAATACAGCAGCACCAGCACGCCGAGCACGATCCGGTAATATCCGAATACCTTGAAATCATGTTTCTTGATATACCCCATCAGGAACCGGATAATCAGCATGGATGAAACAAAAGCCGTCACCATGCCGATCAGCAGGATCAGCACCTCGAAGGAGGTAAACTCCAGGCCGAACTGCACCAGTTTTAAAAGGCTTGCTCCGAACATCACCGGGATGGCGAGGAAGAAAGTAAACTCCGCCGCAACTGTCCTGGAAACGCCGAGAAGAAGCGCACCCACGATCGTAGCGCCTGACCGGGACGTTCCCGGAAAGATTGCTGCGATAAGCTGGAATACCCCGATCAGCAGAACAGTCTGGTAGGAAAGCTCTCCCAGGCTGTTGACCTTCGCCGGCTTTCCTTTGTGCTGCTCTTCGATCACAATGAAGGCGATACCGAAAATAATCAGCGCAAGGGCAACGCACTGATAATTGTAGAACAGTTCCTCAAACACATCATTGAAAAGGATTCCTACTACAGCCGCAGGTATGCATGCGATCAGGATCTTAACCCACAGATAGAAGATATCCTTTTTTACATACCGCAGCACGCCGGTTCTGGCGAGCCGGTTGCTCTTTCTCGTCTTTCCGAACGGGAAGATCTGGTGCCAGAACAGAACCACCACTGCAAAGATCGCTCCCAGCTGGATGACAACCTCAAACATGCTGTAAAATTCTTCCGATACATCCAGTTTGACGAACTCGTTTAACAGAATCATATGCCCGGTACTGCTGATAGGAAGCCACTCTGTGATTCCCTCCACAATACCGAACAGAAATGCTTTGAAAAATTCAATCACTGTCTTATACTCCTCTTCTATTATCTGAGCCTGCGGCTCTCATATTTTACTTTCGTCCTTAAGAACCGCAGAAGCCCGGCATACCGCTCTTCCATGGTCTCTGCATTTTCCACAAATTCCAGACTCTCTGATGCCGCGGTCAGGAAACGGTCGCTCATCTCGCTGCGGTGCTTCTGAAGAAATTCGATCCTCTCCTCATTGTCCTTCAGATCAAGAAATGCCAGAATCAGCTCCTCCGGGCTTTTCCCCTCAGCCCTTTCCCTGTCGGGACGCTTCGTTTTCTCCTGCGTGTCCTCCCGCACAAGCTCGAAGCGGTACTCCTGGTCAGCATCCGGATATTTTTCTTTATCCACCGGACTTAAAAACTGCTCCAGGAGGCTGACATAGACTTTTCCCTCCTCATTCGTATCATCATTTGGCCGGAAAACCACCATCTCCCCGCCGTTCTCCGTCCAGACGGCGATATGGAGGATCCGGTAGAGCTTTCCCCGAAAATGTCTGTAGACTTCTCCCTTTCCCGGTTTTCTGCGATTCATTTTTTCTCCCCTTAATATAATTTTGCGCTGATCAGTTTCGGCCGGAATCCTTTTTTCTCCAGAGCATCCAGGATCCGGTTCTTATGCTCGGTGCCGAACGCCTCCATGGTGATACGCAGCTCCACAGCGGCATTCCGGTTTGTGCTGACAAACTGATTGTGCTCCAGTTTGATGACATTGCCCTGCTCGTCTGCGATGGTCTTTGCCACCTGCACCAGTTCACCCGGCTTATCCGGGAGCAGGACAGACACGGAGAAGATCCTGTCTCTCTGGATCAGGCCGTGCTGTACGATGGAGGACATGGTGATTACGTCCATATTTCCGCCGCTTAAGATGCAGACTGCCTTTTTGCCCCTGAGATCGAGCTGTTTCAGAGCCGCCACGGAAAGGAGGCCGGAATTCTCCACGATCATCTTGTGATTCTCCACCATGTCAAGGAAAGCGCCGATCAGCTCATCATCTTCCACCAGAAGGACTTCGTCCACGTTTTCCTGCACGTAGGGAAGGATCTTGTCGCCCACTGCTTTTACAGCGGTTCCGTCAGCGATCGTATTGGCACTTTCCAGTTCCACGACCTCACCTGCCTTGAGAGCTGCCGTCATGCTCGCCGCCTCGGCAGGCTCCACACCGATCACTTTGATCTTCGGGTTGAGCATCTTTGCCAGAGTGGACACACCGGCGATCAGCCCGCCTCCGCCGATGGGAACAATGATGTAATCGACTGTGGGAAGCTCCTGGACAATCTCCATGGCAATGGTTCCCTGTCCGGTTGCCACATCCAGGTCGTTGAAGGGGTGTACGAACGTATATCCGTTCTTCTCCGCCAGCTCGCACGCATAGGCATAGGCGTCGTCATATACATCCCCGTAGAGGATGACATCCGCTCCGTAGCTCTTGGTGCGGTTCACCTTGATCAGCGGTGTGACCGTAGGCATGACAATGGTCGCCTTACAACCGAATTTCTTCGCAGCAAATGCAACGCCCTGGGCATGATTTCCCGCAGAAGAAGTAATCAGCCCCCTGCTTCTCTCCTCCTCGGAAAGCGTGCTGATCTTGTAATATGCCCCGCGGATCTTGTACGCCCCGGTATACTGCATGTTTTCCGGCTTCAAATAAACTTTTCCCCCGGTCTGCTCGCTCAGATAGTCACTGTAGACCAGTTTCGTGGGATTGGTCACTTTTTTTACCAGTTCACTGGCTTCCTCAAATTTCTCCAACGTCATCATTTTTATCATCCTCTCTGTAGAATAGTGCTTTCACAAACTCCTCTGAATCAAATTTCTGCAGGTCATCGATGGACTCGCCCACGCCAATGTACTTCACCGGGATACCGAGCTCCGCCTGAATGGCCACTGCAATCCCCCCCTTGGCGGTCCCGTCCATCTTGGTAAGGATCACGCCTGTGACATCCGCCACCTCGTTAAACTCCCTCGCCTGGGCAAGGGCATTCTGTCCGGTGGTAGCGTCCAGTACCACCAGAGTCTCGCGGAAAGCTTCCGGGTACTCCCGGTCAATCACCCGGTTGATCTTTCGCAGCTCCTCCATCAGGTTCTTCTTGTTGTGAAGCCGTCCCGCCGTATCACACAGCAGAACATCCGCCTTTCTCGCCTTCGCAGCCGCAACCGCATCATAGACGACGGAGGCAGGATCCGCTCCCTCCTGGCCGCCGATCATCTCCACCCCCGCCCGGGAAGCCCACTCCTTCAGCTGCTCCCCGGCTGCAGCGCGGAACGTGTCTGCAGCCGCCAGAATCACCTTTTTATTCTGTGCTTTGAGTTTTCCGGCCAGTTTTCCGATTGTGGTCGTCTTGCCGACGCCGTTTACGCCGATGACAAAGACCACGGAAGTGCGGTTCTCGAACTCATATGCCGTCTCTCCCACATCCATCTGTTCCCGGATGCTGTCGATCAGCAGCTGCCGGCACTCAAGCGGCTCCCGGATATGCTGCTGGCGTACTTTTTCTTTCAGATCATCCAGAATATTCATGGTGGCGTGCACGCCCAGGTCTCCCATGATCAGCGTCTCTTCCAGCTCGTCGTAGAACTCGTCGTCGATTTTCGAAAAACCGTGGAAAATACTGTCCATTCCGGATACAATATTGTCTCTCGTCTTTGTAAGCCCGGAGACAAGGCGTTTGAAAAATCCCTGTTTCTCTCCCATAAGACGTCTCCTTTTTCTTTACTATCCTATTCTTTTCTCCCTGTTTCTATCCTTATTTATCCAGCTCGTCCTCCAGAAGGTCTACAGATACCAGGGTGGAAACCCCTTTCTCCTGCATGGTGATACCGTAGAGCCGGTCTGCGGCAGCCATGGTTCCTCTTCTGTGGGTAATGACGATAAACTGGGTGTGCTCTGTCAGCTTGTGGAGGTACTGGGCGTACCGGGACACGTTGCTGTCGTCCAGAGCCGCCTCAATCTCATCCAGCAGACAGAAAGGCGACGGTTTCAGGTTCTGGATCGCAAACAGCAGGGAGATCGCGGTCAGGGCTTTCTCCCCGCCGGAGAGCTGCATCATGTTCTGCAGTTTCTTTCCCGGCGGCTGCGCGATGATGCGGATTCCCGCTTCCAGAATATCCTCATCCTCCATCAGTTCCAGCGTTCCCTTTCCGCCTCCGAAGAGCTGCCGGAACACGCTGTTGAACTCCTCGGCAATCCGTCTGAACTGCTCCGCGAACTGCTTGCGCATGGCAGTGTCAAGCTCGGCGATGATCTGCACAAGAGAAGCCTCAGCCTCCACCAGATCATCGTGCTGTGCCTTGAGGAACGTATAGCGCTCCGATACGTTTTTAAAGTCCTCGATGGCATTTACATTGACAGTGCCAAGTTTGCGGATCTCGTTTTTCAGAGTCTGGATCTGCCGCTTCATGAATGCCAGATCGGTAAGGTTCTCATTCCGCAATTCCATGGCCATGTTATAGGTGAGTTCATATTCCTCCCACATGTAGTTGATCTGCTTCTCCGAAGCTTCCTCATAGGATTCTTTCTGGCTGTTCAGACGGAAGCACTCCTTGTCCAAGGCGGAGATATGTTTGGAAAGTTCCTCCCGCATTCCCAGGAAATCCTTGTTCTTCTGGTTCAGCTCGTCCCTTTTTGCCGTCTGCGCCTTGATCTCGGAGCCGATCTCCTCGAAAAGCTCTTTTGAGTTCTCAATGGCCTCTCTGAGCTCCCGTATTTTCTCCTCTTTCTGGCGGATTTCCTCGGAAGCATTGCCTTTGCCTTCTTCCAGCTCTTTGAGCTCGCTCTCGAACTTCTCCGTCTCCTCAGTGATACGGGAGATATTCTCCTCGATAAAGGTGCTCTGCTGTTCCAGACCTGCAAGGGAAAGATGGAGCTGCTCGGACTCTCTGAGACGCACGTTCTCCTCTTCTTTCGCCTCGTCCAGCTCCTTCTGGAGCTCTTCAATCCGGGTGTTCAGTTCCTTTTCCAGATTTTCCGAAGTCTCCAGTTCCATCTGAATGGAATCCTCGTTATCCGCAATCTCTTTTAACTGCTTTGCCAGGCCGTCCTGCTCGCGGACATACCCTTCGCAGCGCTGCTGTGCCTCTCTCATGCGGATCTGCGTCTGCTCCACGTTCATCTTTGCCGTATTCTCTACGACGGAAGCCTTCCGGAGTTCCTGCTGGATCTGATCGATCTGTGCATAGCATGCGGCACGCCTGTTCTTCACTTCCGTAACAGCACGGTCCATCTCCTCCATGTCAGCCTTTAACATGGCAACGGTCTTCTCAAACTCTTCAATCTCTCTTCTTCTGCTGAGGAGATTACTGGAGTTCTTAAAAGCACCTCCGGTCATGGATCCGCCCGGGTTGATCAGTTCTCCCTCCAGAGTAACCAGACGGAGAGACTGTCTGTATTTTCTGGCAATGGCAATCCCATGGTCTATCTCATCCACCACGATGGTCCGGCCGAGCAGCTGGTCTGCCAGGCCTTCGAACCGTTTTTCCACGTGTACCAGAGTACTGGCAACGCCGATGACTCCGGGCTCACGAAGCGCCTCTTCGCTCCGGATCCCGCCGCTTCCCCGCATACTGGTCAGCGGGAGGAATGTGGCGCGGCCGAATTTATTCTTTTTCAGGAAAGCGATCATCCGCTTGGCCGTCTCCTCATTGTCGGTGACGATATTCTGGATACTGCCTCCAAGGGCGGTCTCGATGGCGATCTCATACTCCCTGTCCACCTTGATGATATCTGCCACAACGCCGATCAGACCTTTTTCCCGGTCCTTATTCGCCATGACCTTCCGGATACTGTTGCCGTATCCGTCATATCTCTCGGTAATGTTTTTCAGCGATTCCAGGCGGGAGGACTCTCTGTGGTATGCGGTCTGCCCGATCCGCAGCTTCTCCTGCTTCTCGGCGATCTCCTTCTGGTATGCCTCGATCTCCGCCTCCGCTTTTGTTATCCGGCTGCCGTATTCGGCGATCGCCGCCTGCACTGTCCTCAGATCTTCCTCATATTTCTTCAGGCTTTCCTGCTGTCTCTCCGACTCCGAGGAAACCTCGATAATATTTCTGGCAAGGACAGCCTTTCTCGCGGCAATCTGTTCCCTGGTGGTATCGTAGTGCTGGATCTTGGCCTTTGTGGAAGCCCGGTTTCCCAGAAGATCCATGATCTCCTGCTTCTTCTCCCCGATCTGGTCCGTATGTTCCGCGATCAGAGTCTGGACCCGGATGAGTTCCTGCCTGGCATTCTCATCCCGGGCTGAGGCCTCCTTAAGGTTTTCCTTCAGTTTTCTCCGGTCCTGTTCCAGCGCTTCCTTCTGGTCCGCCCTTGTGCTGATCTCCACAGCGATGGCGCTCTGCCTCTGGCCGTAGTGCTCGTCGTTCATGCGTGCCGTGTTGATCTGTTCCTTCAGCACGTTGATCTGCCCCTCAAGCTGCTGTTTTAAGAGGTTCGTCTCATTGAGCTGGTTCTTCGCCTTCTCAATCGCAAGATCAATCGTCTCCACTTCCTGTTCGATGGCGTCGTACTCTTCTTTCATCTTCCCGTACCGGGCATTGGACTCCTCCATCTCCGCAGAAGCATTGCCGTACTTTTCCTCCACATCACGGATGCGTTCCCTGAGCCGTTCCTCCTCCAGAAGGAACATATTGATATCATAGGATTTAAGCTCTTCTTTCTTTTTCAGGTATTCCCTGGCTGTCTCGGACTGCTTCTCCAACGGGCCGAGCTGCTTTTCCAGCTCCTTTAAAATATCGTTCACACGGGTCAGGTTCATCCGCTCTTCTTCCAGCTTTTTCAGGGAAACATTTTTCCGGCGTTTGAACTTTACGATTCCCGCCGCTTCATCAAAAAGTTCCCGGCGTTCCTCCGGCTTACCGCTCAGGATCTTGTCGATCTGTCCCTGGCCGATGATCGAGTACCCCTCTTTTCCGATTCCCGTGTCATAGAACATCTCATTGATATCCTTGAGCCTGCAGGCAGCCCCGTTGATCAGGTACTCGCTCTCCCCCGAACGGTAGAGTTTCCTCGTCACGGTGACTTCCTCAAACTCCACGGGAAGCTTGTGGTCTGAGTTGTCCAGAGTGATGGCAACCGACGCATAGCTCAACGGCTTCCGATTCTCGGTTCCGGAAAAAATGACGTCCTGCATGCTGCCCCCGCGGAGCTGTTTGACTCTCTGTTCCCCGAGCACCCAGCGGACCGCGTCCGCTACATTGCTCTTACCGCTTCCGTTGGGGCCGACAATCCCGGTGATTCCGTTGTGGAATTCAAATTTTATCTTGTTCGCAAAGGACTTGAATCCCTGCACTTCAATACTTTTTAAGTACATATCACACCCGCTTTACTTTTCCTTCTTCAGCCGCAGAATCGCCTCGTATGCCGCCCGCTGTTCCGCCGCTTTCTTGGACCGTCCGCTGCCGGCTCCGTAGACTTTCTTTCCGATCACCGCCTCCACGAAGAAGGACTTGCTGTGGTCCGGTCCTTCCTCTCTGACAAGCCGGTAAGCCACAGGCTCCCTTCCCTGTGCCTGCATCATCTCCTGGAGGATCGTTTTACTATCATAAAAGAGCTTCTTATCTTCCAGATCCGTGAGCACGAAACGGTGAATGAACTCTTTTGCATTAGTAAAACCACCATCCAGGTAAACTGCGCCGATGAGCGCTTCCATGGCGTCCGATGTGATGGAATCCCTCAGTCTTCCCCCTGTCGCTTCCTCTCCTTTTCCGAGGAGAAGATAATCTCCCAGGCCGATATCTGCCGCGCACATGGCAAGGGACGGCTCGCAGACCATGCTCGCCCGGGTCTTCGTAAGCTCCCCCTCCGAGACCTTTGGCGACTCCTTAAACAGAAATTCGCTGGATACCAGCTCCAGCACCGCATCTCCCAGGAACTCCAGGCGCTCGTTGCACTCATATTTCGGCATATTCTTTTCATTCGTATAGGAACTGTGCATCATCGCCCGCTTAAGGAGCGAAAAATCGCGGAACTCATACCCGATCTTCTTTTCCAGTTCTCTCAGTTTCTCCTCCATCTTCTCGTACCGCTCCTTCCTTTCCCCTGGAAAACGAAAAAGCCCACAGGGGCTTTTTTGTTTTCGCTTGTTTCTATTCCACTGCTTTTTTTATCTGATCAACTGCATCCTGTACAGTCACTATCTTTTCAGCTTCATCGTTGTCGATCTCGATATCGAACTCTTCCTCAATTCCCATGATAATCTGGAAAATATCCAGGGAATCCGCTCCCAGATCGTCCACAAACGTTGTCTCCGGTTTGATTTCATCTTTCTGGACATTGAGAACGTCCGCAATAATTTCCTGCAGTTTTTCGAATTCCATCATCAAATCCTCCTACCTTACTCGTTTTCTTTCTTTTCGTCTTCCTGCGCCTTCTGAATTGCTGCTTTTATCTTTTCGTTAATCTTCTGTTCCCGAAATGTGACGCACTGGATAATCGAATTGCACACTTCCCTGGAGTCTGAGCTTCCGTGGGTCTTGACAACCAGACCGTTGAGCCCGAGAAGCGGCGCCCCGCCGTACTCGCTGGCATCGAAATCCTTCATCGTAGCCTTGAGCGCGGGTTTTACAAGCAGTGCTCCGATTTTACTGCGAAGATTTGCCATCATGCCTGCCTTCACCTTTTTCAGCAGCGCTCCTCCGACTCCCTCATAGAGCTTCAGGATCACATTGCCGACAAAAGCCTCGCAGACGATCACATCCGCCGTCCCGTAAGGGATCTCTCTTGCCTCCACACTGCCGATAAAGTTGATGTCCTTACATGCCTTCAGAAGCGGGAACGTCTCTTTGACAAGCGCATTTCCCTTCTCCTCCTCAGCACCGATATTGACAATGCCGACCTTCGGGTTCTTCTTTCCCATAACGCTCTCCATATAGATGGATCCCATTCTCGCAAACTGTACAAGATGGGAAGGTCTGGCGTCCACATTGGCGCCGCAGTCTATGAGGAGAGATACACCGTTAAGCGTCGGAATCAGCGGCGCAAGCGGAGGTCTCTCAACTCCCTTGATCCTTCCGACAAGAACCTGTCCGCCGACAAGAACAGCACCTGTGCTGCCCGCCGAGACGAACGCATCCGCTTCCTTATTCTTTACCATCTTCATGGCAACCACGATGGAAGAGTCCTTCTTCCCGCGAATGGCCTTCACCGGCGGCTCAGCCGTCTCGATCACCTCTGTGGCGTTCACAATCTCAATCCGGTCCTCAGGATAAGTATACTTCGCAAGCTCCTCTTTGAGTACCTCTTCCCGGCCCGTGAGCAGGATCTTTATATCGCCGCGCTGCTGTACAGCCTCGACGGCTCCCTTTACGATCTCTCCCGGGGCATTGTCACCACCCATGGCATCGAGGGCAACCTTCGTAATATCAGACATTTTTCTTCCTCCTAACACTACTGAAATTATTCTAATGGAAAACCATATAAAAATCAAGCCCGTATATTTCCGTTTTTCCAGGAAATAGAAAGAGGGCGTAAAACACAATGTTTTTACGCCCTCCCGCTGAGCATTATAATTAGTCAACGGAGATGATTTCACGCTTGTTGTATGCTCCGCATGCCTTGCATACACGGTGCGGCATCATAAGTTCGCCACACTTGCTGCATTTCACCAGATTCGGAGCGCTCATCTTCCAGTTAGCTCTTCTCTTGTCTCTTCTTGCTTTAGAAGATTTATTCTTTGGACAGATTGACATAGGTTACACCTCCTTAAAATTCTTAAATAAGTCACGGACAACTGACATTCTAGGATCAAGTCCCGGATCTTCACAGTCACAGGACCCCGTGTTCAGATTTTGGCCGCACACCCTGCACAGACCTTTACAGTCATCCCGGCAGAGCACCTTTACCGGCCATTCAGACACAAGCTCATTTGCGAGCAGCGCATCCACGTCAAGATGATATCCGTCAATAAAGTTTGATTCATCCAGCTCCTCTGTCAGTTCTGCATCGGAGAGACCCACGTCAACATGCTTTGTAAAATTCGGAACAAATTCATATCTGACATCATCCAGGCATCTGTCGCAGGGAATATTTACGGAGAGCGAAGTATCTGCATGAATCAGCAGTTCCTTCCCTTTCACATGCTCCACACGCACATGCACCGGCTCCCGTTCAACAACCGGATAATTCCCCGACTTCAGCCGGATCTCATCCATCGTGAGGGGTACAGTCTCTTCAACTGTCTTATGCTGGTCTGACAAAACGTCTGATAGGTTGATTATCATAGTGATTACTCCTATTCATACCTAGACTATTATATCATGCGATTTTCGTTTGTCAACCAGAAAATCGAAAAAGACTTTCTATTTTCTCACCAGTGCAAGTGTCTCTCTTGCGATGGCGAGCTCTTCGTTGGTCGGAATAACGAATACTTTTACTTTTGAACCCGGTTTTGTAAGCTCTGCCAACTCTCCTCTGAGCCCGCTGTTCTTCTCAGCGTCAAAGTCAACGCCCAGGTATCCGAGGTAGCTGCACACCTGCTCTCTTACATAGTCGTCATTCTCGCCGATTCCTGCCGTAAATACGATATCATCCACGCCGTTCATGGCTGCCGCATAGGAACCGATGTATTTTGCCACTCTGTAGGAAAATACATCCATGGCGATCTTCGCCTTCGGATCCCCTGCATTCATGGCATCTGTCAGGTCACGGAAATCGCTGGAGAGTCCGCCGGAAAGTCCGAACACACCGGATTTCTTGTTCAGAACATTCATAACGCCCTCGATATCCAGACCTTCTTTCTGTGCGACAAACTCCATGATCGCCGGATCGATATCTCCGGAACGGGTACCCATTACCAGGCCCTCAAGAGGAGTAAGTCCCATAGAAGTGTCCACGGATTTTCCGTTCAGTACAGCCGTAACGCTGGATCCGTTTCCGAGGTGGCATACGATCGTCTTGAGATCCTCATACGGTCTTTCCATTACTTCCGCTGCCTTTTTGGATACAAAGCTGTGGCTTGTGCCGTGGAAGCCGTAACGTCTTACTTTATATTTTTCATAGTACTCATACGGAAGTCCGTACATATAAGCCTTCGCCGGCATCGTCTGATGGAATGCCGTATCGAATACAGCCACCATCGGAGTTCCGGGCATCAGCTTCTCACATGCCTCAACACCGATCAGGTTCGCAGGGTTGTGAAGCGGAGCAAGCTCGTTGCACTCTTCCACTGCCTTCTTCACCTCGTCTGTAATCACAACAGAAGAAGCGAATTTCTCTCCGCCGTGTACAATACGGTGGCCCACTGCACCGATCTCATCCAGGTGTTTCACCACGCCGGTCTGAGGATTGGTCAGGGCTTCGATTACATACTGGATTGCCTCTGTATGGGTCGGCATGGGCTTGTCTGATTTCTCTTTATCCCCGCCTGCCGGCTGATAGGTAAGGCGTCCGTCGATTCCGATTCTCTCGCAGATACCTTTTGCCAGTACTTCTTCTGATTCCGCATTGATGAGCTGGAATTTCAGAGAAGAGCTTCCACAGTTAATTACTAATACATTCATTTTCTTTCCTCCTAGAAATTATTTCTGTGCCTGAGCCTGTACGGAAGTGATCGCAACGACACCTACGATATCCTCTGCGCTGCATCCTCTTGAAAGGTCGTTAACCGGAGCTGCAATTCCCTGGGTAAGCGGTCCGTATGCCTCTGCCTTTCCGAGTCTCTGCACCAGTTTGTATCCGATATTTCCCGCATCCAGATCCGGGAAGATCAGTACATTGGCATGTCCTGCAACCGTGCTGCCCGGTGCTTTGGAAGCTCCGACTTCCGGAACGATAGCCGCATCAAGCTGCAGCTCTCCGTCCAGTTTCAGTTCCGGATCCAGTTCGTGAGCGATCTTCGTCGCCTCTACAACTTTGTCTACATCCGGGTGCTTTGCGCTTCCCTTTGTAGAGTGGGAAAGCATTGCCACAATCGGCTCGTGTCCTGTCAGGATACGGAAGGATTCTGCGGAAGAGATCGCGATGTTCGCCAGCTTCTCCGGATCCGGATTCTGCTCCAGTCCCGCATCGCCGAAAATAAATGTACCGTGGTCGCCCATCTCACAGTCCGGAACAACCATAAGGAAGAATGCGGATACCAGTTTTGTGCCCGGTTTCGTCTTCAGGATCTGAAGACACGGACGAAGCGTATCTGCCGTAGAGTGGCATGCTCCGGATACCATTCCGTCTGCATCGCCCATCTTTACCATCATTACACCGTAGTAAATGTAATTGGTGAGAAGAAGTTCTCTCGCCTGCTCTTCTGTCATGCCTTTTTTCTGTCTGAGTTCAACCAGTTTTGCGATGTACGCCTCTGTCTTGTCGTTCGTCGCCGGATCAACAATCGCTGCTCCGGAGATGTCGTAGTTTCCTTTGTTCTTCTCGATCTCCTCTTTGCTTCCCACAAGAATCAGGTCTGCAATTCCCTCTTTTAAGACTGTCTCCGCAGCCTTATATGTTCTTTCGTCCTCTGTCTCGGGAAGAACAATCGTCTTTTTGTCCGCTTTTGCTCTAGCCTTGATTTCATCAATAAATCCCATGATCTTAATAGCCACCTTTCATTTTTATCACTTGTTTTATTATAACTCAATGGTTTTTTGTATACAAGAGGATTCTATGTGCATTTTCAAATACAATCGCTAAAATTTCATTGCTTTTTTATATGATTGTTACAAAATAAACAATCTTTCATTTTTCTTTCATTCAGAGCATCCGGTTCCGCATACTTCCAATGCGGACGCGCCCTTTCAATTCCTTTAAATATGGAAAAAAGCCGTCACAATATTAAAATATACAAGGATGGTGCAGGTATCCAGGATGGTGGTGATCAGCGGCGCCGCCATGATGGCAGGATCCAGTCCCATCTTCTTTGCCAGCAGAGGAAGGATGCAGCCGATGCATTTTGCCATGGCGACCACGGCGATCATGGTGATCCCCAGAGCCGCCGCCAGGAGGATATTCTGATCATACATGATATAGATCCGGATCCCGTTTACCACGGCAAGGAGCACTCCGACGATAAGGGCAACCCGGATTTCCTTAAAAATAACCTTCAGAACATCTCCGAATTCGATCTCCCCCACCGCAAGCCCGCGGATTACCAGTGTGGAACTCTGGGATCCGCAGTTTCCGCCGGTTCCCATCAGCATGGGAATAAACGTGATCAGCACCGGCATCACCGCCATGGCATTCTCGTAATAACCCAGGATCTCTCCCGTCACAGTGGCGGAAAGCATCATCACCATCAGCCATGGCGTCCGGTTCCATGCATGGCGGAATACACTGGTTCCGAAATAGGAGTCTTCGTTGGGGCTGACACCGGCCATAATGCTGATATCTTCCGTAGTCTCATCCTGGAGGACAAGCATGGCGTCGTCCACCGTGACGATTCCCACCAGGCAGTCCTCGTGGTCGATGATGGGGATGGCCACAAGCCCGTATTTGTTGATCATGTTGGCCACCTGCTCCTGGTCGTCCAGGGTGCGTGCATACAGCACGTTGTCGTCCATGATCTCCTCAATCTTTCTGGATTCCCCGGCGGTGAGAAGATCCTTTACATCCACCATACCGATCAGCTTTTTCTTCTCTGTCACATAGCAGGTGTAGATGGTCTCCTTGTTGATGCCGACCTGGCGGATCTTCAGGATGGCGTCCGCCACCGTCATCTCCCGGCGAAGGCTGATATATTCCACGTTCATGATGCTTCCGGCACTGTCCTCCGGGTACTGGAGCAGGGCATTGATCTTCTTCCTTGTGTCCTCATCCGTAGCCATGAGCAGACGGTCCACCACATTGGCAGGCATCTCTTCCAGAACATCCACCGTGTCGTCCACATACATTTCCTCCATGACTTCCTCCAGCTCGGAGTCGGTCAGAGAATTGATCAGGTCCTCACGCATGTCGCTGTCCATGTCTGTAAAGACCTCCGCCGCCTCCTCCTTTGCCAGAAGCCGGAAGACAAGAGTCCGCTGTTTTTTGTCCAGCTCGTCGAGCATGTCCACGATATCCACCGGGTGAACCGACTCCAGCTCTTCTTTCAGTTTTTTGAACGCATGCTGTTCCAGCAGTTCTTCGGTCCGCTCAGCATCCAGTTTTCTGTTCTGTTCCATGACTGCACCTTCTTTACATATTTTTATCTGTTTGAAACCGTCTTTTTATAGTATAATATGGTAGAAACTGATATACAAGGAGACTGCTATGAAAATTGTCGGACTGATCACAGAGTACAACCCGTTTCACAACGGACACCTTTACCATATTGAAGAGGCAAAACGGAGGACCGGGGCGGATGCCGCCGTCGTCGTCATGAGCGGCGACTATGTCCAGAGGGGAACCCCTGCCATCATGCCCAAACGTCTCCGCGCGGAGATGGCGCTCAAGTGCGGCGCTGCTGCCGTCTTTGAACTGCCGCTGTGCTATGCCACCGGCAGCGCGGAGCTCTTCGCTCTCGGAGCAGTCTCCCTGCTGGACCGTCTGGGCATCGTCGATTTTCTCTGTTTCGGCAGTGAATGCGGAGATCTCTCCGCCCTGGAGAAAGCCGCCTCCGTTCTTTCTGAAGAGCCGGGAGAATACCGCAGTCTGCTCAGGAGCCATCTCAAAAGCGGGAAATCCTTCCCTGCCGCACGGCAGAGCGCGCTCTCGGAATATCTGGGCGACTCCTCAGGAAGCACCCTTCTGGGCGATCCCAACAACATCCTGGGGATCGAGTATCTGAAAGCGCTGAAAAAACTGGGAAGCCCCATCATCCCGTACACCATCCGGCGCCGGGGATCCCACTACCACGACCGCACCTTCACAGGGGGCAGCTACAGCTCCGCCTCCGCCATCCGCTCCCTCCTGGCGCACTCTGTCTCCTCCCTGCAGACAGACCGGACGCCCTCCTTTGAGGATGCGTCGTTTTCCGATATCATGGCAGACCTGGAAGGGCAGGTGCCTGCCTGCTGCCTGGAGCTGCTGAAAGATTACCATAAAGTGCTGTACCCGGTCTACTTAAACGACTTTTCCCTTCTCCTGAAATACAAGCTTCTCAACAAACATCCGGAGACTCTCTCCCTCTACATGGATGTCTCGGAAGAGCTGGCTGCCAGAATCTGTGCCAAGCTTGACAATTTCTTCAATTACCGGCAGTTCTGTGAACTTCTCAAGACGAAAGAGGTCACGCAGACACGGATCAACCGGGCCCTTCTGCACATCATGCTGGGGCTGAAAAAGAGCAGCGTAAATGAATACACGGAGAGCGGCCGGCATTTTTACGCACGGCTCCTCGGTTTCCGGAAGGATCAGGAACGGCTGATTCCCGCCATTGCCAAAAAAAGTTCCCTGCCTCTGGTCATCCGCCTCTCCGACAGCGGCGCTCTCCCAGAAACAGGGAAACGTATGCTTCGCAATGATATTCTCGCCTCTAACCTCTACATGTCCGTGGTCACCGATAAGTTCCGCACCGCGTACCGCAACGAGTACAGGCAGGCGGTTCTGAAGATCTGAGACTGTACTTCTTATCCCTGCACCCGCTTCATACAGGTCACTGCCATGGCGCCGGGACCGATATGGCAGGCAACACTCAGGGAAAGGGGACCTTCCACAATATCATACCCGGGAAAATGCTCCTTAATCTCCTGTTTCCACTCCTGCGCCTGTTCGGCGGAACAGGTGTAGGCCATTCCCAGAACCATCTGGTCTCTCACCTCTGCAAAGCGTCCGGAAAGGTCCTTCTCAATGGCGGAAAGCATTGTTTTTTTGGCAGCTTTCCACCCTCTCACCTTTGCATAGGCGTCCAGCTTCTCCCCCTGGATCTGCAGAACCGGCTTTAAGTTCAGAACGGTTCCTATGGCAGCTGCGGCAGGCGTAACCCTTCCGCCTTTCTTCAGATATTTCAGGGTATCCACTGTGATATAGATGCTCGCCTGCATCTTCTCACGCTCCAGAATCTCCCGGATCTCCCGGGCGGATTTGCCCTGATCCCGAAGATACATCGCATCATACACGGACTGCTCCTGTGTCACGGAAATCCTCTGATTATTGACCACCTCTACCCTTCCGCCGTACTCTGCGGCAATGGAAAGCGCTGTGGAGCACGTGCTGCTCAGCCCGCTCGACATGGGGATACATACGATTTCGTCATAATCCCGGAGCACTTTCTCCCACAGTTCCATGACAGCCGCAGGGGACGGCTGGGATGTGGAAATATCCGAATCTGCCTGAAGCTTCTCGTAAAACTGTTCCTGTGTCAGAGTAATGTCCTCAAAATACTGCTCCCCGTCAATAAAAAACGGCATCGGGAGCACATAAATTCCCAGTTCTTTTCCTCTCTTCTGCGTAATTCCGCTGTTGCTGTCTGTTACGATTGCCACTTTTCCCATGCTGTTCTTCTCCTAATTCTTAAAGCTGTGGATCGGCGCCGGAATTCTTCCTTTCCGGTTCACAAACGTCTCACAGCCGAACTCGTTGACCGGCATAATCGGCGCATATCCAAGAAGGCCGCCAAACTCTGCCGTATCGCCCACATCTTTCCCGATCACCGGAATCAGACGGACCGCCGTTGTCTTCTGGTTCACCATGCCGATTGCCATCTCATCCGCAATGATGCCGGAAATGGTGCTCGCGGATGTCTTTCCGGGGATTGCAATCATGTCAAGCCCTACCGAGCACACACAGGTCATGGCTTCCAGTTTCTCCAGGGTGAGGGATCCGGCCAAAACCGCGTCGATCATTCCCTGATCCTCGCTTACCGGGATAAAAGCCCCGCTTAAGCCGCCCACATAGGAGGATGCCATAACACCGCCCTTTTTCACCTGGTCATTTAACAGGGCAAGGGCTGCCGTTGTTCCCGGAGCGCCCACCCGCTCCAGTCCGATCTCTTCCAGGATCTCCGCCACACTGTCACCCACATCCGGCGTGGGGGCAAGGGAGAGATCTACGATGCCGAAGGGGATTCCCATACGCCGGGAAGCCTCTCCCGCCACAAGCTGTCCCACACGGGTCACCTTGAAAGCCGTCTTCTTGATCGTCTCGCAGAGCTCTTCGAAGCCTTTTCCTCTCACTTTCTCCAGGGCTTTCTTCACAACGCCCGGGCCGCTGACGCCCACGTTGATCACCGCATCCGCCTCGGTAACGCCAAGGAATGCGCCTGCCATAAAGGGATTGTCATCCGGCGCATTGCAGAACACCACCAGCTTTGCACATCCCAGAGAGTCTCTCTCCTTTGTCGCCTCCGCCGTAGCCTTCACAATCTCGCCGCTAAGGCGCACCGCATCCATATTGATTCCCGTCCGTGTAGATCCCACATTGATGGAACTGCATACCCGCTCCGTGACGGCAAGCGCCTGGGGAATCGAACGGATCAGCATCTCATCTGCCGGGGTCATGGCCTTCGATACAAGGGCGGAATAACCTCCGATAAAGTTTACGCCCACTTCCAGTGCGGCTGCATCGAGAGTCTTTGCAATCTCCACAAAGTCCTCCGGGGTCCGGCATGCCGCCGCGCCCACAATTGCCACCGGGGTGATGGAGATTCTCTTATTGACGATCGGGATTCCGAACTCTGTCTCGATATCCTGTCCGGTTGAGACAAGATTTTTCGCAAGAGTCGTGATTTTATTGTATATTTTACGGTTCAGTTCTTTCAGGTCGGAGTCGATGCAGTCCAGAAGGCTGATTCCCAGAGTGATGGTGCGCACATCCAGGTTCTCCTGTTCGATCATCTTGTTTGTCTCTGACACTTCGTACATATTTATCATAGTCTGTATCCTCACAATTCTTTACTATATCATATCTACAGTCTGTGCATCTTCTCAAAGATATCTTCCCTCTGGCAGCGGATATTCACGCCCACCTCTTCGCCGAGAGCCTTCATCTCCTCGCAGATGACAACGAAATCTTTTTTGATGTCCGTCACATCCACGATCATCATCATGTTAAAGTATCCCTGCACGATTGTCTGGGAAATGTCGAGGATATTGATCCCGTTCTCCGCCAGATACGTACACACCTTTGCGATAATCCCCACTTTGTCTTTTCCAAGCACCGTAACAATACATTTCTTCATCTTTTCTTTCCTCCTGCGATTGAATGTCAAACAGCAAATTCAAACTGTAATAATATCCGAAACAGCATCCCGCTTTGCCACAAACATGTCCAGATCCTCTCCCCGGTAATCATTGTCCGCAAGCGTAACCTCAAGCCTCACCGTCTCATAGGCAAGCTTTGCATAGTTGTTCTCTTTACTTAAGTGTCCCAGCACAATGTGATTCAGATTATCATGTAGTATATCACAAAGGAGCCGCCCTGACAATTCATTTGACAGATGCCCCCGGTCTCCCATGATACGCTGCTTCAGGTAATAGGGGTAGGCGCCCACCTCCAGCATGTGGATGTCATGGTTTGCTTCCAGAAGCACGGCGTCCAGATTTTTCAGATGTTCCACCGTATACTCGTCGTATTTCCCCAGGTCCGTTGCCACAGCCACGGATTTCTCCCCGCATTCCAACCGGTAGCCGGAAGGCTCGTTGGCATCATGGGAGATGGCAAACGGGTTCACCCGGATATCCCCGATCATGAAGGGTTCGTCCGTGTGGATGGGGTGAAGCAGTCCTTCCGGCAGCTTTCCCAGACCGGAATAGCTTAAGATTCCCTCAATCGTACCCGGCGTGGCATAGATCGGAAGCTCATATTTCCGGCTGAAGACGCCCAGTCCCTGAATGTGGTCGGAGTGCTCGTGGGTGATCAGGATCCCTCCGATCTCCTCTCCCTTGATCTCCAGTTCCTTTAACCCTTCCTCAATTCGCTTTTTGCTGATCCCCGTATCGATAAGCAGGTGCGTGTCGTCGCTCCCCACATAGATACAGTTGCCGCTGCTGCCGCTGGCAATGCTGCACATTCTCATAGTCTGTCTCCTATCTGTCTCTTTGTATTTTCTAATGATCCGCTGTTGTCGATCACCGCTGTGCTGATCCGCCGGAACGCTTCCTCCGACGGCTGCGAGCGGATCATGTCCGCGATCTTCTCATCCGAATAGCCGCGGGAAGCCTTAAGCCGCTCTCTTCTCACCTGCGGGTCCGCATATATGTACCAGATCTCCCCGCAGATTTCTCCGCCGACTTCCGGAAGAAGGGCAGCCTCCACCACGTAGAGCTGCTTTCCCTCTTCTTCTTTCTCTTCGATATCCTGTCTGACCCATTCCAGAACCGCAGGATGGACAATCCGGTTGAGAAGGGCCAGTTTCTCCCCATCGGCAAAGACCAGGGCACCCAGTTTCCGCCGGTCCAGCTCCCCGTCCGCCCCGATCATCTCCGCGCCGAACGTTTCCACAATCTTCTGAAAACACGGCGTTCCCTTTTTTTCCAGTTCCTGCGCCACTTTATCCATCTGGCAGACCACTGCGCCGTACGCTTCTTCCAGGTATGTGAGTACTTCACTTTTCCCGGATCCCACGCCCCCCGTGATTCCAAGCACTTTCATCCTTCGCTCTCCTCTTTTTCCGTATTCCGCTGCTTTCACGCCCTTATAGTTCCATATTCCGCTGCTTTCACACTCTGCTGTTTTCGCTGATTTCTACTTCGCCTCATACCAGCTCTTTCCGGTATGCATGTCTACAATCAGGGGAACCGACAGGTCCGCCGCGTGTTCCATCTGATCTTTCAGAATTTCTTTCACCTCTTCCACCTCGGACTCCTCCGCCTCGATGAGAAGTTCATCGTGAACCTGCAGGAGAAGACGGGACTTCAGCTTTCTCTTCTTCAGTTCATCATCCACGCCGATCATGGCAATCTTGATAATGTCCGCCGCAGTCCCCTGGATAGGCGCATTCATGGCAACGCGCTCCCCGAAGTTTCTCTGCATGAAATTGCTGGACTTCAGTTCCGGCACCGGCCTGCGCCTGCCGTAAAGCGTCACCGCATATCCCTTTTCTTTTGCCTGCGACACGCAGTCGTCCAGGAATTTCTTGATTCCCGGATAGGTGGCAAAATAGTGTTCAATATACTCGGAAGCTTCTTTCCGTGTGATGCTTAAGTCCTGGCTCAGCCCGAAGGAACTGATGCCGTACACAATTCCGAAGTTGACCGCCTTGGCGTTTCTCCTCTGGAGATCCGTCACCTGGTCGAAAGGCGTGTGGAACACCTGGGATGCCGTCATCCGGTGGATATCCCTTGCCTCCCGGTAGGCATTAATGAGCTGCTCATCCCCGGAACAGTGAGCCAGGATCCTCAGTTCGATCTGGGAGTAATCCGCATCCACGAACACATACCCGTCCGCCGGCACAAATACCTTGCGGATCAGCCTTCCCTGCTCCATTCTCACCGGGATATTCTGCAGATTCGGCTCCGTGCTGCTGATTCTTCCCGTCGCTGTGATGGTCTGGTTGAACTTCCCGTGGATGCGCCCGTCGCTTCCGATATATACCGCAAGCCCGTCCGCATAGGTGGATTTGAGCTTGGCAAGCTGACGGTAATCCAGAATCTTCGCCACAACAGGATAGTCCGGAGCCAGTTTTTCCAGAACATCCGCCGCTGTGGAATATCCGGTCTTCGTCTTTTTCGCATGAGGCATCCCAAGCTTTTCAAAAAGGATCACCCCAAGCTGCTTGGGAGAATTGATATTGAACTCCTCTCCCGCCATCCCGTAGATCTCTTTTTCCAGTTCCGCGATTCGCTCTCCCAGTTGTTCCCCGTACTCTTTTAACTGGTCCGCCTCAACCCGGATCCCCGCCTGTTCCATCCCGTGGAGGGTGAACAGAAGCGGCATCTCAATCTCCCGGAAGAGCCGTTCCATCCCGGCGTCCCCAAGCTTCTCGAGAAGAGGGGAAACCGAGGCATATGCGGTATACGCCTCATAGCACGCTCTGGAAACCTCGTCGTTTTTCTCATCCACCAGCAGACTGAGCTGTTCCCTCGCCACATCAGTATACTCGTAGTCGCTCTTTAAGGGATTGAGCAGATACGCCGCCACAATGGGGTCAAAACTGTTCTCCCGCCGGGCGTCAGGCAGATAAGAAAGCACCTCTTTCAGCCCGCATACAGAAAAACATTTCACGTTTCCCGCAAGATGAGAGAGTTTCCCCATCAGATATTCCATATCCGCATCCATGCTGCATGGAATGGAACAGATCTGCTCCGCTCCAAAGGCCAGGGCGATTCTCCCATACCCCGAAGCGTGGGCAAAAAGGGGCAGGACATTTCCCGCATCTTTTGAAAATGCCGCTCCCACGCACTCTGCCTTTTCCGCCTCGGCAAACACCTGGTCGATCTCCTCCCGGGTCTGCACCTCCCGGAAATATTTCTCGATATCATTTTCCGATACTTTCGTGTCAAATCGGCTGAGCATGTTCTTGAACTGAAGCCTCTGGAACATCTCATGGGCTTCCTCTGTATAAAGATTACCGCAGCGCGCCTTCTCCACATCAAAATCAATATCCGCATGGAGCTCGATGGTGGCAAGCGCCTTGCTCATCTTTGCCTGATCCCAGTATTCCTTCAGATTCCTGCTTGCCCGGGGCGGCCTGATCTCGTCTGCATGCGCGTATGCATTTTCAATAGTCTTGTACTCCTGGATAATCTTCGTCGCCGTCTTCTCTCCGACTCCCGGCACTCCGGGGATATTGTCCGACGTATCACCCATCAGCGCCTTCACATCGATAAACTCTTTCGGCGTCACGCCGTAACGCTCTTCCACATCCTTTGCCAGATAATCCTCGATCTCGGTCTTTCCCTGCTTCGTCTTGGGGATCCGGATTTTCACATGTTCCGTCGCAAGCTGCAGGGTATCCCGGTCACCGGAGATCACCGCTACGTCCATCCCCTTCTCCTCGCACAGACGGGAGATCGTCCCGAGGAGGTCATCCGCCTCCAGCCCCGCTTTCTCGATGATCTGGATGTTCATGGCTTTCAGCACGTCCTTGATCACCGGAACCTGCTCCCTTAACTCCTCCGCCATGGGCTTTCTCGTGCCTTTATAATCCGCAAACATCTCGTGGCGGAACGTCGGCGCATGAACGTCGAAAGTCACGGTCAGATACTCCGGCTTCTCCTCATCCAGAATCTTGAACATAATATTCAGGAATCCATATACTGCGTTTGTGTGGAGTCCCTCCGAGTTTGTCAGGTCAGGCACCCCGTAAAACGCGCGGTTTAAAATACTGTGTCCGTCTATCAGCACAATTTTCTCTCTCATAGTCTATAACTGCCTCCATTCTCCGGGCCCGCTTCCAGAAGCTTGCCCTGTCTTCCGGCCTACCTTACGAGTATACACTAAAATCCGTCTTTTTAAAAGCTCGATTTTATGTTATGATTGTTAGGCTGAAAAAACAGGAAAACAAGAATACAATTGTAAAGGAGATACTGCACTATGGATGGAATGACAGATGGAATTATATTTGACGTTGACGGTACACTCTGGGACTCTACGGATTCCGTAGCGGAATCATGGAATCTGGCAGTCCGTGAACATTCGTCCCTGGATCTGGTTATTGACGGACCGGTCCTGAGCGGTCTGTTCGGAAAAACCATGAACGAGATCGCCGATGCTCTTTTTTACATGCTTCCGGAAAAAGAACGCATGGAACTGCTCGCAGTCTGCTTCGACTATGAGAACCGCTATCTGGAAGAAAAGCCGGGCAAACTCTACGAAGGTGTCTTCGAGACAATGAAGGCGCTCTCTGAAAAATACCCTCTTTTCATTGCCAGCAACTGCCAGAAAGGTTATATTGAAGTACTGTTAAAAACCTGCGGGCTCTCCCCCTTTGTCACAGACCATCTCTGCTTCGGCGAAACCCAGGCTCCAAAATCCGTGACCATCCGCACTCTCATGGAGCGGAATCACCTGAAGAATGTGGTTTACGTAGGGGATACCCAGGGCGACGCCGACGCCTGCCGCGACGCAGGGGTTCCCTTCATCTTCGCGGAATACGGTTTCGGGGAGGTACCCGACGCGAAAGTACGCATCGCCAGAATCACCGACCTCCTCTCCCTGAATCTGTCAGAACAATGAATCTTCGGTACAGGGATAACCTCACACCGGAAAGAAAATACGACTACGGTGTACGCCCGGGCGTCCGCAGACAGGATACAGACCGGCAGGTTTTCTTTCCAGCGTGAGGTTATACTTTACCGAAAACACAATTTTTCTTCCGGCAGATAAATTGTGTTTTTGACATAATAAAAGCTTCCGGATAGAAAGATATACCTGCCGACCTGAACCCCGGCACATCATGACAGGTGTTGCGAACAGCGCATGCAAGCGAAGCGCAGCCTTAAGCAGTGAGCAATATCCTGTCATGATGTGCCGGGTCCTTATCTTAGTCGATAAATATCTTTCCGTCCGGAAGCTATTTCTTTGTCAAAGATTCATTTATCTCTGTCTTCTTCGGGTGACTGCCGATGTTGCCAGCAGTACTCCGGAAACCGCGATCAGCGCAGCCCAGAGGCTTAAATCCGCCGAATCCCCGGTCTTGGGCGCCGGGTTCTGGCTTCCGCCCGTCTCCAGCGCAATCACATACGGTGAGAATCCTTTGGTCGTAACCGTTACTTTTCCATTCTCCACCGTTGCCTTATATGTCTCATAGGTATCTGTATCAGTATAGTGCAGGACAGTTACCTTCCTGCCTTCATATTTGCTGTCTACCGGGAAACTGATCTGAACGTTTCCGTCCATGGTTCCCGTAAGTGTCAGATCATACACACCCAGGATCGTCTTTCCGCTCACCGGCTTCACCAGCCGGGCGTACCGCTCTCCTTCTTTCGTGTAAGCCTGAATCGATATTGCTGCATCTCCGGAAAGACTGCCGCTGATGCGGATACCGGTTGCCGCATCCAGGATTGTCTTTTCTGCTGTAACCGCTGCGGTCTCTCCGCTCATCGAAGTGTTTCCGTCTGACGCAGAATCCGTGGAAGTATCCGTTGAAGATGCATCTCCCGCCGATGTATCTGCTGACGGGGTATCTGCAGGCAGTGTATCGGATACTGAATGATTCCCTGACGGCTGTTCTGATGACGGAATATCGGAAGACGGTTCCTCTGCTGTCGTGTCATCCGCAGGTTCTTCTGCTGTCGGCTCATCTGCAGGGACATCCGCTGACGGCTTCTCCGCAGGGGTATCGACCGACGGTTTCTCCGTTACTGTCGAATCTGCCGCAGGCTCGTCCGCCGCCGGTTCGTCCGTTGACGGCTGTTCTGATGACGGGATGTCGGAAGACGGTTTCTCTGCTGTCGTGTCATCCGCAGGTTCCTCTGCTGTCGGCTCATCCGCCGGTTCTTCTGCCGCAGGCTCATCTGCAGGCTCTTCTGCCGCATCAGCATCTTCACCCGGTGTATCCGGTTCCTCCACCGGCACTTCCGCTGCATTCACCGTAACCGCCTGATCTGCACTGACTGTGACACCGTCCTTTGTGTAGGAAACCGTGATCACCGTTGTTCCGGCTGTAAGAGCTTCTGTCGGATAAGTCACATCCGCAGTCACATCAGTCTCCGTGCCGTCACTGAACTGAGCTGTCACCTGCATACCGGTCATGTCCGGGGTCTCCCCTTCTGTGTAGACCGTCTTTGCCGGAGCCTGTGCAATCGTAATTCCGGTAAGTTCCGCAGGTTTCGGCTCCTCCACGGTGCCGGTGTTCGCCACGCTCACGTAATCTGCAGAAATGTATGCATACATACTGTCAAAATCATATTCCCACGCCGAGGCCAGAGAACTGCGTTCTGCATTGAGAACACCGTCGCTCTGAATCCGGTAGAACCCGTTCTCCGTCTCTGTACTCAGGATCAGAACCGCATGGGTCAGATGGCTTCCTGTTTTATACAGTACAGCGGAGGACGTAGTGGCCTCGCTGCGCACATTGACCGTGGAGCTGCCTTCCTTGATGCCGATGGTATATCTTCCGTTGTCCGCGTTTCCTCCCAGACCGTCCAGTGTCCATGCAATGGACGCGGCCTTCTCGCCCCAGTACGGGTCGGAGGCATACTTCACGTTGATTCCGCTGGCCTTGTTGCCGAGGAACCCGCCAAAATACTGCCACTGTTTCGGATTCAGATATTTTGCCGACATATAGTTCCCCATGAACTCACTGATGCACTGTTCCACGCTGGAATAATAATTTGCGCTCTGCCCCGGTGAGGAATCCACTGCATTGAGCCCGAACAGATTGTTCTTGTTCTGGCTGATACTGCTTGTCCCCCAGCCGCTTTCATTTGCGGCGATGCTCAGTGTCAGCAGGGCATTAACCCCATAGGTGTCCTGGTACTGTACAAGATACGTTCCGATATTCCGGAGCACGGAACCCGAACCGGTCTTGCTGCTTATCACTGAATTCAGACTGTCCGCGTTGTAAATCGAACGGCTGCGAAGCGGGAGATACTGATAATAATTATAGTAAGGATTTCCCGGATTCACAGAGTTGGTTCTCACACCGTTCTGGTAATCGGAAAGCATGGTCGCGTAATCTGTGTAGAAATAATGTCCGTCATAGCTGTAATATGTAGTGCCGGACTGAAGATAAGACGGCGCCGGACCATTGGTGATGGCGGATGTCGTCTCCTCATTCAGGTTCTGTGAAATGTAGTGGACAAGTTTTCCGTTTGATACCATGTAATGGCTGACGCTTTTTGCTTCGGACAGATCTACAATCTGAACCTCACCGGCATCCACAAGTCCTACCACTCCGGAGAGCATAAACTTTACCTTGCCGCCGCTCATCCCCAGATATGCGGCATCTGCCCCGTAGGAACCGTTCGTGTACCCGGTATCTCCCGTTGCAGTATCCGTATACTCGGTGTTTTTACTGACCGTTTTTGTCTTGAAGTTGACTACCTGGGGACCCGGCACCGCTCTTGCAAAAGTTGCAATTCCGTTCTCCTGGCTCTCGTCAACAACGCCTTCGGTATCTTCAATCTCGTAAATATTGGCGTTTTCATCCATTCCTGTTACTTCTTCAAGACGCTGGCTGTTCTCGTCCTGATTTTCTGCCGCTGCTTCTGAAGTCCCCCCTGTTGTCTCCTCCGCGCTGCTCTTCATGCCCGGCAGTACAGCCAGAGCCATGCACATGAAAAGCGAGCATATCAGCAGCCTGTTTTTCTTTGTCATTTTCTTATACTTCCCTCCTTGGTCTTATTAATTATTTATACTGATACATTCTTAGCTTAACATTATCTGAAAACAGATGCAAGTAGAAATAAAAATTTATTGCATACTTGTATACAATCTTGTTTTCCTCGCTATTTCCCCGGTTTTCGGGTAAACTGTAAGAAGATTGTAAGACGCTGCCGCTATACTGAAAGTCATAAAACAAATATGGAGGTTTTGGCTATGGCAATACTTGAAGCAAAAGATTTGCGAAAAATCTACGGAAGCGGCGAGAATGAAGTCCGCGCTCTGGATGGCGTATCAGTCTCGGTAGATGAGGGAGAGTTTGTCGCTGTTGTCGGCACATCCGGAAGCGGCAAATCCACACTCCTCAATATGATCGGCGGTCTTGACCGCCCCACTTCAGGAAGTGTGATCATCCGCGGGAAAGAACTTCTGAAAATAAAAGACGAGGAATTAACTGTTTTCCGCCGCAGGAATATCGGCTTTGTCTTCCAGAATTACAATCTGCTTCCCGTCCTCAATGTTTATGAAAATATTGTCTATCCGATCGAAATCGACGGCGGACGGGCGGATACGGAGTTTGTCCGGAAGATCATCCACATCCTCGGACTGGAAAAGAAACTCAGGAACATGCCCGACACACTCTCCGGCGGTCAGCAGCAGAGAGTCGCAATCGCCCGCGCTCTCGCCACAAAGCCCGCCATTATCCTTGCCGACGAGCCCACGGGAAACCTGGATTCAAAAACAGGCATGGATGTAATTCTGCTGATGCAGTCTGTCAGCAGGCAGTTTCACCAGACTACTGTTATGATTACCCACAATGAGGAGATCGCACAGATGGCGGACCGTATCATCCGTATTGAAGACGGAAAAGTCGTTTCGGGAGGTGAGCATTTTGCACGCTAACCGCAACAGAAAAGCAATGCACCGTGTGGAAAAAGGAATGATGAAGGCAAACCGCACCCGCAATATTTTCGCGGTATTCGCAATCATTCTCACCACATTCATGATTACCACGGTATTCAGCCTTGGCATTAATTATATGGAAAACATGGAGCTTATGCAAGTGCGGACCGCAGGCACAGGCGCCGATATTTCCCTGGCACTGCCGACGTCTGAACAGGAAAAGCAGATTCGCTCTCTGGACTATGTGAAAACCATCGGCACACAGTATATGGTGGGCTCGGTCGCAGAAGAGAATGACGAGGGGCGTAAGCTTGCCATTGCACTTATGTATTATGATACAACGGAGTGGGAAGACCATTTTCTAAGAGCAGTCAGCAATGTTAACGGCTCCTTCCCCGCCTCCGAAAATGAGATCATGCTGTCCGAAGACGCTCTGGAACAGCTCGGCATCAGCGATCCGGCGATCAATATGGAAATTCCTCTCTCCTATTACGATAAGAACGGCAGTCAGGAAAGAACTTTTGCATTAAGCGGATGGTTTCATTCCTATACCGGCTCGGGAATGGGCTTTGTCTCTGAGGACTATTGCCGGAATGCCGGATATACCATGCAGGAAGACGGTGTTCTCTCCCTTTCCTTAAACAAAATGCCGGATGATTTCTGGCGGATCCAGGAAGATGTGCCGCTGAATGAAGGCCAGTCTTTCCAGGGGACGGTTTCCATGAGTTCCTCCAATGGTTCTGTAATCGCCACTGTCATTTTCCTGGTACTGTTCATTATCGGCAGCGGTTATCTGCTGATTTATAATGTACTGTATATCTCGATTTCAAAGGACACCCGTTTTTACGGCCTTATGAAAACCATTGGCACAACCCAGAGACAGATCAGATCTCTTGTCAAAAGGCAGGCTCTCCGCTTCGCATGTATCGGAATTCCGGCCGGCATTGCACTGGCAACGGCTGTATCCTTCGGAATTGTCCCACTGTTTCTGCAGCAGGGATTCGAAAGCGGAAAATCCGTCATGGACGCCGAAGTGTTTTTCCACCCGTCCATCTATATCCTCTCCGTTGTCTTTTCCGCCGTAACGGTCTGGATCGCATGCAATGCTCCAGCAAAAAAGGCGGCGAAGGTTTCACCGGTAGAAGCCCTGAGATATCACAATTTCGCCTCCCTGAAAAGGAAGAGCCGAAATTCCACCAACGGAGGAAAGCTGTATGTAATGGCATTCCACAATGTTTTCCGCGACAGGAAACGGGCAGTTCTTGTATTCCTCTCCCTGTTTATGGGGATAACCGTGATTCTGGGTGTAAACGGAGTGGTCGGAAGCATAAAAGGAGAAAATTATGTCCGCACATACACGGACTATGATTTTCAGTATATTGATACACAGTTCACACAATATGAGCAGGACACAAAGGAAATCCCGCAGTTCGACGAACAGTTTGTAGAACAGATCTCACAGATTGACGGGATCAAAGAAATCACGTTACAGAAGGCCGTCTGGTCAGAGATTGCGTTTGACGAAGATGTATTAAATGACTTTATGCATATTGCATATGAGGACAGTTCCTATCTGTCACATGGCGAATCCTATGAAACGATGGTAAACCAGCTGAAATCCTATGCGGAAACCGGGAATTACGGCTGCTATGTAACAACGCTGGACGAAAGTGTCATCGAGAAATATAATAATACTCACAGCCAGCCCATTGATATGGAAGCTTTCCTGCGCGGCGACCTGGCGATTGCGGGGAAAGACACGGAACACAATGCCCCGAATGCCGCACTGGTCGGCAAAACACTGACCCTGACAGCCGACAGCGCAGACGGCAGGACAGCCGATTTTCTTATCGGAGGCGCATTTACATTTGATGATTACGATCCGAGGGCGGACGTGGGGAGAAGAATGAATATTGAGATTGTGCCCCAGGTACTCTGTGTCAGCGAGGCGGGCATGGAAAGACTGACCCGGACAGCCATCACCTATAACATCGGTATTGATGTTGAAGATTATAGTCAGTTAGAGGAAATTGACGGAAAGCTTAAGGATATTAACCGCACATTAACCACATCGGACTGGGAGTATATCAGCCCTGTCTCCATACTGGAGGAATTTGACCAGATGTTCTACTCCCTGAATCTTCTGGGTAACGGCGCTGCTCTCCTCCTCATCGTCCTCGGTCTGGCCAATTTCTTCAATGTGATGCTCACCGGGGTTATTGCAAGGAAATATGAATTTGCGGTCATGGAAAGCATCGGCACGACAAAGAAGCAGATCCGGAAGATCGTGACCTGGGAAGGCGGAATCTATGCCCTCATCTCCACTCTGCTGATCCTGACTTTCGGAAATGCATTTCTCCTCCTTGTGGCTGATGCAGTGCCGCATATTGCAGACTATGCCCGGTTTGAATACCCGGTTTCCCTTGTCGTATGCCTCATCGCGGCAATCTTCGTGATATGCCTGAGCGTCCCGTCGCTCGTCTACCGGGCGGCGTCCGGGGAAACCGTCATCGAGCGGCTGCACAGTTTTGAAAATTGAATCTTATGGCGGAGCGGATGAAAGGAGAGTTACTCTATATTATGGCAAATATTTTTTTACTGGAAGATGACCGGATTTTGAGCAGGGGAATTTCCATTGCCCTTGAAAAAGATGCGCATACCGTCACCACAGCCTGTGGATTTCTGGAGGCACTGCAGAAATATGAAAATCAGAGATATGAAAACCAGAAATACGACCTGTTTCTTCTCGACATCAACCTGCCCGACGGAAGCGGCTTGGATTTCTGCCGGAAAATCCGGGAGGATTCCGATACCCCTGTCCTGTTTTTAACCGCCAGTGACACCGAGGAAGAGATGCTGGACGGTTATTCGGCAGGATGCGACGATTATATTTCCAAGCCCTTTCCTCTTGAAGTTCTGCGTAAAAAGGTGCAGGCCGTCCTGAAACGGACAATCAGCGGCAGCGACAGCACACGGATCCGGTATAAGGACCTGGAGGTGGATCCCGATAAATGCCTCGTCCTGATGAAAGGGAAGGAAGTCCATCTTACTTCTACCGAATACAGGCTGCTGAACTGCCTGGTGGAGAACCGGGGCAGGGTTGTGACCCGCGGCATGATTCTGGAAAACCTGTGGGACAAGGACGGAAATTTTGTGGACGACAACACCGTTCGCGTAAACATCAAGCGCCTGCGCCAGAAATTAAACGATGACCGGCAGGAATATATCATCACTGTATTTGGCATGGGCTATACATTCGGAGAGTAGAGCCGCATTTTTCAGAGGACCGATTTGAGGAAAAGCGATTTGGGGAAATAGATTCTGCAAAAACAGATTGGGAGAACAGATATGAAACAATTTATTTTTTACCGCAAAATAATCTTAATAACGGGGCTCCTGCTGACCCTTGCCGCTGCTGCCGTTGTCCTTTTCCCGCCGGACAGTGCGAAGGATGCCAGCTTCCGTGGCATCCTGATCCTGATCTGCCTGGCGCTTCTGTGCGGTTCTCTTTTTCTGCTGGACTACCTGCACCGGCGCTATATGGATGACCTTCTGGAACAGCTCACCCTGCTGATCGAATCCCTCTCCGGGGAGGAGGAGCTGCACATTTTTCCGGAAACAGAGGACACTCTGACCTCCCGCCTGCAGCACCAGCTTTTGAAACTTCGCACCATTCTGCTGGCGCAGAACCGGATGCTCTCCCGGGAAAAGGAACAGATCAAGACTATGATTTCCGACATTTCCCATCAGATCAAAACTCCCGTGGCTGCCGCGAATACCTTCGCACAGCTGCTCTGTGAGGAAGGTATCTCGCCGGAAGAACGCACCGAATATACCGCCACCTTACAGGCATCTCTTGAAAAACTGACCTTCCTGACCAACAGCCTGATCAAAATGTCCCGCCTGGAGAGCGGCATTATCCGCCTGAAGCCGGAAAGAAACCGCTTGAACGATATTGTCCTGCAGGCGGTCAGGTCCGTGTATTCAAAAGCCCGGGATAAAAACATCACCATTACCTTTGACTGCGACCGGATCTTTGAGGCCCAGCTCGATTTCAACTGGACCGCAGAGGCGGTGGTCAATGTCCTCGACAATGCGGTAAAATACACGCCGGACGGCGGCATGATCCGTCTGCAGATCAGCGAATATCCCTCCTATCTGCGGCTTGATATTACTGACAATGGTGTGGGAATTCCCGAGGCGGAGCAGGCAAAGATCTTCGGACGGTTTTACAGGGGAAGATACTCCGCCGGCGTTGACGGAGTTGGGCTCGGACTTTATCTGACCCGCAATATCATCAGCAAACAGCATGGATATATCAAGGTTTCATCCGGCAGAGGCGGAAGCACATTTTCCATTTTTCTGAAAAAGGACTGATATGCAGATTAACTTTCCTTTCATACTGGTATCGATTATAATAGGAGATTTGGAGCGCATACTCCAGTTCGGTAGTAGTGAATGGCGCAAGCACCTATGTCGGCGTGCGGGGCAGCCAAGCGGATGATACGGTATCTGTCGAACTTGTCTGAAAGGACAGGTTCGCCTGATATCCCTGATTTGAAATACTGTCTATCCTGACAGAACCTCCATGTGCTTCGACAATCTGGCGCACAAGCAGAAGCCCCAGTCCATGCCTCAGATCAAGTCGTTCATCGGTGCTTTCCATATAGTGCGGCTTTTCCTCTAATTCCTGTAACTTTTCAGGGGTAAGCCCCACCCCATTATCAGCAACAGTTAAAATAAGCGTCTTTCCGGTATTTTTAAGGGAAAGCCGGATCCTGCAGCCTTGTGGATTATGTTTGATACTGTTCTGTACGAGGTTATTGATAGCCCGCGAAATCAGGCGTGCATCGCATTCCAACATGGCATTTTCTGCTTCTGGTGCAATATCAATTTCAATCGTATAGTCATCAGAAATCCCTGAGTTGAGCAATTCGGCTGCACAGGAACGAATGAGTTTGGACAGGCGTATCTGCTCCTTGTGAAGCGGCTGCATTTCATATTCCAGTTGGGACACCAGATTCAAATCCTGAACGAGTTCTTTAATTTTGACGCTTTGCCTTCGCACGATTTCAGCCTGTTCCCTGACCGCATCACTGGCTGCTTCATCTGCAGCAATCCGACCGGCATATCCCATAATCATAGAAAGCGGTGTACGGATATCGTGGGAGACGCCGCTGATCCAGTTGGCTCGTGCTTCGTTCTGCCTGCTTATTATTTGAGATGCTTTATTTACACTGCCTGCAATTTCGGATAGCTCTCCGTCAATATGGAGCGAAGCGGGTTTACCATCTGCCAATGTTTCAATGGCTTCTACAATCGGCTCTGTATTCTGGATGATCCTGCGTTTTGAAAAGTAATAGGCCAAAAAGAGGCATAACACATCCATGCCTAACATCCCCGTAACATAGAGAGGGATTTTTTGAATTGCTTTAACGGAATAGTAGTTGCTGGTGAGCTTCATGTAGCTATTCTTTGGATACCCTAAAACTAACAATCCCTCATCCGTATTCCAGACAAAAACAGGATAATCTTCCAGATAGCCTTTTGAAAATGACGCTACATCCTGAACATTATAATTTTGCGGTACTTCTTCTGGCACATCGAGCGTCCAAAAACATTTTCCATTTGGCGTCAGATACATGGCCCAGATATTGTACTGGCGCAGTTTCCGGACCGCATCATCCGTCAGGCCCTCTGCAGTTGCACCATCGGAGATCATCTCAAGCATAGCACGTGGGGACGATTCACCATAATCTTCTGAAACTGTGTGATAAAAGGTCAAACCAAACAGAATGATATTGACAATCACCACTATCAGGAGAAACACAGCGAAAGACGCCAAATGCTTTGAAATATAGGTTCCAAAAGATTTCATGGCGTCACTTCCTTGTAATCAGTTTATAGCCCAGCCCCTTGATCGTAATCAAAGAAACGGGCTTTGACGGATCGGTTTCAATTTTTTCCCGAACACGCCGCACATGAGCATTCAGACTGTTTTCATAGCCGAAAGGATTGTCACCCCATAATGCTTCACAAAGAGCGTCAACCGTGACGATCCTGCCTTCATTTCGTGCCAGTGTTTCAAGCAGAGTATACTCTTTTGCGGTCAGAGAGATAACCTCGCCGCCTTTGTTGACCTCCGCCCGGCTAAAATCAATAGTACATCCATCCAGGACAACCAACGGGCTGTCCTCTTTATAAGTGCGGCGCAAGACTGCATAAACACGCAGCAACAGTTCCTGTGGCATAAAGGGCTTTGCAATGTAATCATCCGCACCAAGGCCAAGACCTGCCAGCCTGTCTGCGGCTTCGTCTTTTGCTGTCAAAAAGATTACCGGCACATCGGTAAATATGCGGAGCTGCTCCATCAGGGAAAACCCGTCTCCATCCGGCAGCATGACATCCAATATCATCAAATCAGGTTTTTCCCGTTTTGCCACCATGACAGTTTCTTTCACGGATGCGGCCGTAAGAACAGCTTCAAAACCGGCATCTTTCAAAATATCTGATACCATTTTCAGCAAATCCGGCTCGTCATCTACAAGCAGGAGTTTTTTTCGATGCAGAAAAGAGTTATCCATAGCGTCACCTCCTGAAATGATTATAGCACAGAGAGCCCCTTCTGCGGTGGGTATCCCGAAAAAGTAAGGTAAAAGTAAGGACGCGAGAATGTAGAAGTCAGGTTGGTGTTTTATGATGGAGTCAGTGAAAGGAGATGTTTTTATGGATTACATTATTACTACGGAACAGTTGACGAAGAAATATAAGAACTTCACTTCTGTCAACCATGTTTCGCTTCATATCCGCAAAGGCAGTATTTATGGCTTTCTCGGCCCGAATGGAGCAGGTAAGTCCACCACTATGAAAATGCTGCTGGGCCTGACTGCCCCCACAAAAGGCAGGTTTACCATTGATGGCAAGCAGTTCCCGGATGACCGTATTGCAATTTTAAAGGAGGTCGGCTCGTTTATTGAGTCCCCTTCGTTTTATGCAAACCTGACCGGCCGGGAGAATCTCGATATTATCCGCAGGATTTTGGGTCTGCCGAAAAGTGCTGTGGAGGACGCACTGGATCTTGTCGGCCTGACGGAATTTGGTGACCGGCTGGCAAAAAAATATTCGCTGGGGATGAAACAGCGTCTCGGTCTCGCCGGTGCGCTGCTGGGCAGGCCCCCTATCCTGATTCTGGATGAGCCCACAAACGGGCTTGACCCTTCCGGCATCCATGAAATCCGCAATCTGGTGAAGTCTCTGCCGGATCTGTACGACTGCACCATCCTGATCTCGTCCCACATGCTGTCCGAGATTGAGCTGATAGCGGATGACATTGGCATTCTCAATCATGGGCGCCTTCTTTTTGAAGGGAGTCTGGATGAGCTTCGCCAAAGCGCTTTGCGGACCGGTTTCGCGGCCGACAATCTGGAGGATATGTTCCTCTCGATGGTAGAGAAAGATAACGCGGCCAGAAAGCAGAGGGCACAGCTATGAATATACTGTCAATCGAACTTCGGAAAGAAAAGCGGACCGGCGTCATTCCTGTGCTGCTGGCTGTTGGAGTGTTAGGGGCTGCATACGCATTTGCTAATTTCCTCGTGCGGAAAGACACGCTTCTTAATTTGCCGCTGGCCCCGATGGATGTTCTTCTGACCCAGCTTTACGGTGTGATTATGATTCTGAACCTGTTCGGTATCGTGGTCGCCACCTGCATGATCTACAACATGGAGTTTAAGGGAAGCGCCATCAAGAAGATGTATATGCTCCCCATGAGCGTTCCGGCTATGTACCTGTGCAAATTCCTGATTCTGACAGTCATGTTCCTGGCTGCAATCGTACTGCAAAATCTGGCACTTGTGCAGATCGGCGTGACGGACTTGCCGGAGGGAGCATTTGAGATGGAAACACTGGTGCGCTTTGCCGGATATTCCTTCCTCACATCCATGCCGGTGTTGTCATTTATGCTCCTGATTTCTTCGCGCTTTGAAAATATGTGGATACCACTCGGCGTAGGGGTCGCGGGATTTTTAAGTGGTATGGCGCTGGCCAATTCAACTCCTGCCGTCCTGATGATTCACCCCTTTGTGCTTATGCTGAAACCGGCAGTTGCCATGAGTGCCCGGCCCGATATGACTGTGACCGTGGTATCTCTGGCAGAGACCATTTTATTCCTTGCTATTGCACTGTGGCTGGCAAAAAGCAAACGCTATGAGTAAGGAGGGATTGAAGAAATGAATTTTGGGGAATTGCTCGGAATTGAGTTTATGAAGGTAAAACGCTCAAAGATCGTACCACTGATCTTTATCGCACCACTGTTGGTGGTTGCCTCCGGGGTTGCAAGTCTGAGCCGCTATTTTACCCCGGAATATACAAACGCATGGCCTGCCATGTTCATTCAGAGTGCGCTGGTTTATGCGTATTACCTGTTGCCGTTCAGTATGATTGTTGTCTGTGTGATGATCGCAGGCCGGGAAACCGGAAATAACGGCATTCTGAAAATGCTGGCCCTGCCGGTCAGTCGATATGCACTGTCCATTGCCAAATTCTGTGTGCTGGCGTTTTTCCTGTTCATGGAAATGGTGGTGTTTCTCGTGGTATTCGTAATCGCCGGTATGATTGCGACACAGACGATGGGAGTAACAGAAACTTTGCCGATCCTGTATCTGCTGAAATGGTGCCTGGGGCTGTTTCTGACAATGCTGCCGTGTATTGCGGCTATGTGGGCGATCACGGTTCTGTTTGAAAAGCCGCTTCTTTCTGTTGGGTTGAATTTGCTGCTTGTGATTCCCGGTATATTGGTCGCGAATACGCCGCTGTGGATTGTCTATCCATACTGTTACAGCGGTTATCTCGTTTCCTGCTCGCTCCACGACTTTACAGCAGAAACCTCCGACGCCGCTTTTTCGATGTTTCCGTTCCTGCCATGTGCGATCATTGTATTCGGTCTGCTTTTTGCACTGGCTGTCACCCGATTTGGGAAAAAAGAAATGAGGTAAATACTATGGAAAAGAAAAAACTTCAATCAATAAGTATAGCTGCGCTCATTGTGAGCGTCCTGCCGCTGGCGGCCCTTATCCCGTCGCTTTTGCACCTTTCGCTGTCGGACGGAATCCGAACTGTTTGGGCCGGAGCCAATATCGTTTATGTCCTGCTGGGCCTGATTCTTTCGGTAGTTTGTGTGCGGAACAGGGAAAGCCGCAGCATTATTAATATCGCATCCACGGCAATCAGCGCTTTTTGGTTGCTGCTAATGGCAGGAATCGTTGCACTCGCCCTGCTCTTTTCTTTCGTTCAATAAGGAGCACGAACTATAAAACCGTAAAAAATAGGCTTCGCCTATTCAACTCCCCTGCCCCTCACTCATGAGGGGTTAGGGGTTTTCTTTTGTTATCTTTTCTTGCATAATAGACCTATGAATATCTTACAAAGAATCTTTGCAGACCATTATGAAGAAATTAAATATACTCTTCATCCCAGAAAAACTGAGATGGAAAATATCGATAAGATGATCAACTGCGGCGATCCCTCATTTGGCGGCGCCATGTACTCCTGCCCCCACTGCGGTAACTTCAAGTTTGTTCCATTTCGCTGTCACAGCCGCTTTTGTCCTACCTGCGGAAATAAATATGCCATGGAACGTACCACCAGTATGTCTTTCAAACTTGTCAGTGTCCAGCACCACCATTGCTTTTTTACCATTGATGAAAATCTCCGCGACTTTTTTCTTCAGGACCGTTCCCTCCTGGACTGCCTCTTCCATTCCGTCTCCAGTGTAATATCACGGATGTTTTTCAATCCGAACCATGCCAAAAATTTTACTCCCGGCTATATCATGGTCCTTCATACTTTTGGCCGCGATCTCAAATGGAATCCCCACATTCACTGCCTCCTTTCCGAAGGCGGCTACAGTGATGATGGATTCTGGCACCATGTAAAACACTTTAACTACAACTATCTGCGCAATGCTTTCCGCACGGCTCTTCTCAACGAACTGAAAGACAGGATTGACCGGTATGATGGCGATACCGTTACTTTTCACTATAACCGGCACGAGGATGAACAATATGTGGAAGAGACTTTGCCTGTCATAGATTTCATCAAACGTCTTATCCGTCATATCCCGGAAAAACATTTTAAAATGATCCGCTATGGTGGACTGTATGCAAGGCACCGTAAGATTGATTCAAAACTGCACTGTGTCATTTCGAAAGAAAAGCACATGCTATACCGGAGTTTTACTCAATGGAGGACATCTATCCTCCTCTCCTTCGGTTATGATCCTCTGTATTGTCCGAACTGTAACCATAAAATGGAGTTCCTTGAGCTTTATTACAACCACAAGCGCGTTCCTCTGCATAGTACTGTTATGATATAATCCTTTTAAAGGAGGACGTTTACCATGAAACCAGATATCGAGGAGCTCCGCAAAAAATACATAGAGAATCCCCCCCCCCGAAGGAATGAACTCACTCGTAGTTTTCGTTGTCATTCGCTTCATTAGCCATGCAGGAAAATAAAGCTATTCTCCTATGAGGGGCTTGCATCATTCTGCGGGGCTTCTTGCGCAGTCACATATTTCTGATTGCGGCTTCGCGGCTTATCCGGGATCGTCATTTGAAGCTGCCCACTTTCAATCAAAGGGCGAAGGTGAAGCTGCGTAAAATTCTTTGCATTTTTATATCCACAATGCTCCATGATTTCCAACTTGGATCGAGGTTCTTTGCAAAATGCCAAAATTGCGACTTGGGTGGTAACTTGGGTGGTAACTTGGGTGGTAACTTGGGTGGTGTCCTGCGGCCCAACCTTTCCCACCGCAACCGGGGCCAGCGGAACCACGGTGCGGAACACATCACCCTCGATAAACTCCGGGGTCCCGCCGGAGTAGAGCTTTGTGTATTTGTAAGTATTCCTCATCCCGGACCCCAGCTCGTCCGCCAGTCCGATCTCCCGGAACACTTTGGAGATGGGCGGGTTCTTGGCATACGGCTCAAAGGAGGATAGATGCAGGGCACCATGCCCGTGGGAACGGTTGGCGTTTTCAGTATAGAGCCGGTCGCGCTCGATCACAAATTTTGCTACATAGCCGCTGGAGTAATCCCGGTGCGCCAGACTGTTGGAACAGATCTCGCGCAGGATGCGGTCCCTTGCGCTGACGCTCTGGACGCCCTCCTGCACAAAGGGGTCGCTGAGATGCTTCTGTCCGAAAGCGATCAGCCGGTCGTAGGTTTCCAGCAAATTGGTGATGATAACGTCCCGGTCATCGTAGCGGTCCACGTTTTCTACCCGGAAGATAGCGTCTGTCTTGTGCTGCGGCAGCACGGACAGGATTGTGGAGTCCTTGCCAAATAAAAGAATGGCTGCCAATGTAATGCCTTCGAGCTGCCGTTCGGGGTCTTTCAAAATCAGTCCGGCGCTGCGCAGCAGTTCTTCATCCGATAGGGATTTCCACGGATGATTGGCCGTGCGGCTGGCCGTCATGGCTCTGGCGCGCTCGATCAGGTCGGGACGCAGGTCCTCCATCTGAAAGCGGGTCGCCTTGTTGACAAAGTAGCTGCCGCTTTTCCGGGCGTACAGCTGATACACCAGGTCGGAATTGTCGGTTATATCAATATCCGCTTCGTGGTTGCGGTCAAAAATGCGGCCGTGGTGGCGGCAAACCTGGCTGCCGGACGGCACCCGAATGACCAGCAGGGTACGTCCCTCCACGATGCAGACTTCCGGCTGCAAGTAAAGAGGCGGGTTGATTTTCTGCCCGTTGTTGATGGAGGTCACAAAATCCTTCTTCATGCGGTCCACCGCATCCGGGGCTACCCCAAAAATTTCCCCGTTGTCTTTGACGCCCAAAAGGATGGTTCCGCCGTCCCGGTTGGAAAAGGCACAAACGGTGTCGTACACGTCCTTCGTGATCTCATGGGTGGATTTCTTAAACTCCACCTGGATGTTCTCGCCGCCTTGAATCAGTTTCAGAAGTTCGGCTTCTGTCATAGGAGCAACAGCCCCCTTTCGATGTGGATTTATATGTTCTTATTATACGGGATTTTTCACGCATTATCAAACCCATTCTGCGTGGTGGCAAATTAAGCTACTATTGGGGATCGCCTTTTGGTAATCAAATCAATTCAACAGACGGTGTCTGTTAAAAAGGAGGGGAAATCCACATGGCCACCACCCGCATCATCCCACTGCACGCTGGCAAGGGCCGCACGGTCGACAAGGCCATCAGCGACATCATCGACTATGTAAAAAATCCAGACAAGACTGACCACGGCAGGCTCATCACCAGCTACCAATGCGACAGCCGCGTGGCCGACGCCCAGTTCCTGTTGGACAAGCAGACCTATGTGGCCCGCACCGGCCGGGTGCGCGGCAAGGATGAAAACCATCTCCATCGGCGCAGAGAGCTGGGGCAACAACGTCCGCTTCGACCGGTTGGGAGACGGCTACACTTTGTACAATCTGCTGGCGGTCCTCTCCGGCCAGAAAGAGCATACGCCCCGCAAGAAAACCGCTGTGCAGGCCGCCCCGCCCAAGGTCAATCTGCTGGTGGACATCCAGGCAAAACTCCAGGCCGGGAAAGGTGCCGGATATGCCGCTGGGCCAAGGTGTTCAACCTCAAACAGATGGCCCAGACCCTCAACTACCTGTCCGAATACGGGCTGCTGGATTATGCCGACCTGGAAACAAAAACGACAGAGGCAACGGCCCGCTACAATGCACTATCCAGCCAGATCAAGGCTGCCGAGAAGCGCATGGCCGAGATCGCCGTGCTGCGCACCCACATCGTTAACTATGCGAAAACCCGCGAGACCTATGTGGCCTACCGCAAGGACGAAGTTAATCCGTATCCTTGCCGCATTCTTCCGCAACTGCTACGATATAAATGTCAACAGCGGGTGAATACAGCTACTGCTTGGAAGGAGGAAAACAATGGTAGCAGGACACCTGAGAGAAGAAAATGGTTACTATCAAATGATCTTGAGCTGGAAAGGCAAGGATGGAAAACGCAAAGGCAAATCCATCAGCACCGGGCTGCCTGTCAAAGGCAATAAGAAGCGGGCGGAGGCAATGCTGCTCAAAACACGCAAGGAATTTAACCCGGACAACCTTATGGAAAATGCGGATATGCTTTTCACGGACTTCCTCTCCAAATGGCTCAAAGACAAGGCTGTGACGCTTGGCACCAACACCTATGCTGAATATGCCTACGACATCAAAAATTACATCGTGCCTTATTTTCAGGAGCATCCGATAGCCCTCTTAAAAATGACAGCAAGAGATTTAGAAAATTTCTACCGTCATGAGCGCCAGCAGAACGAAGCGACTGCAAATGAGCTGCTGATGTACCATGAGGTCATCGTTACGGCCTTTCAATATGCGGTCGATCTGGAATGGATCAAGGAAAATATCATGGCGCAGGTTAATCCCTGCGCGGATGAAGCGCCGGTTCTATTTACAGATTTCCTTGAGGAATGGCTGGAGATGATGAAGAACAGTCTGGAGGTTACAACGTATGCGTCCTACTGTATGTCCATCAGGAGAAGCATCATCCCATATTTCCAAGACAAAAAGCTCACACTTCAGGACCTGGAAAAGCATCCGAAGTACATCCAGGAATATTATCAGAATGAACTAAACGCAGGACTGTCCGCAAACACGGTTATTCACCGCCACGCGAACATTCGCAAATGCCTGCAATATGCGTTTCAGATTGGTCTGATTAAGTCCAATCCTGCCGATCGCGTGGAACGGCCCAGAAAGGTCAAATACGTCGCTACCATCTACAATCAGGAAGAACTTGAAACTCTTTTCAATGTGGTACGCGGCGATCCGATTGAACTGGCTGTTATTCTGGCCGCATTTTACGGCCTGCGCCGCAGCGAAGTTGTCGGGCTGAAATGGGACGCCATTGACTTTGAGAAAAAGACGTTCACAATCAAGCACACGGTTACACAGGTCACGGTGGACGGCAAGGAAGTCACAATCCAGAAAGACCGGACCAAGACGAAATCCAGCTATCGCACGCTGCCGCTGGTCCCGCCCTTTGAAGAATTGCTGCACCGTCTCAAACAGGAACAGCTGGTCAATCAGAAGGTATGCGGAAACGCCTATTGCCAGAAGTATCTGGATTACATCTATGTCAACGCGATAGGCGAGCTTGTGAAGCCGAACTTCATCACCCAGCATTTTGAAATCGTGCTAAAAAACAATGGTCTGAAAAAGATTCGTTTCCATGACCTTCGTCACAGCTGTGCCAGCCTGCTTTACGCAAACGGCGTCAGTCTGAAAGAAATCCAGGAATGGCTGGGACACAGTGATATTGGAACGACTTCCAACATCTACACCCACCTGGACTACAGCAGCAAGGTCTCGTCAGCAAATGCGATCCTTGCCTTTTACCCTGAGAACACTAAGGTACAGACCATCGGGCAGTAAAAAAGCCCTGAACCGTAAAGCTCAGGGCTGAAAATTCTGGTGCCGGTGGTGGGACTCGAACCCACACGGATTTCTCCACACGATTTTGAGTCGCGGTCGTCTGCCAATTCCGACACACCGGCATTTATATTTTAATTTCCCTTGTGTCCCGCACATCTCAGATTTTGGAGGGATGTGCGGGAGGGATATTAAAATCAAATGAAATTATGAAGTTGTGAAAACGCCGATTTATCAAGGGTTTTGCCAAGGCACTCAACATTCTACGAAGTAGATTTTGAGTCAAGTGCGTCTGCCAATTCCGCCACAGCGGCTTTTTTCAAAACCGATATTTATGATATCATATTTTGTCGTGTTTTTCAACAAATTTATTTCTTTATCAGCTTTTTCCCGATATCAAAACAGTCAAACGTCGCAAAGTAGTCTGCCGGAGTCTCGGCGCGGCGGATCATCTGCACGCTGCCGTCCTCTTTGAGAAGAAGCTCCGCGGATTTGAGCTTGCCGTTGTAGTTGTATCCCATGGCAAAACCATGCGCTCCGGTATCGTGAATGATAAGATAATCTCCAATATCGATCTTCGGCAGCATTCTGTCAATGGCGAACTTGTCGTTATTCTCACAGAGAGAACCTGTCACATCATACTTGTGGTCGCAGGGAGCATTCTCCTTGCCCGCCACGGTAATATGGTGGTACGCCCCGTACATTGCCGGGCGCATCAGGTTGACCGCGCAGGCGTCAACGCCGATATACTCTTTGTGGGTATGTTTCTCGTGGATCGCCTTTGTCACCAGGCATCCGTAAGGTCCTGTCACGAAACGTCCCAGCTCTGTATAGATCTCCACATCTCCCATACCTGCCGGCACAAGGATCTCCTCATATACCTTTCTCACGCCCTCACCGATCACGCGGATATCGTTGGGCTCCTGATCCGGGCGGTATGGAATTCCGATTCCGCCGGAAAGGTTGATAAACTTGATGTGTACGCCAGCCTCTTTGGAGAGACGGACTGCCTGCTCAAAGAGAACTTTCGCCAGCAGCGGGTAATACTCGTTGGTCACTGTATTGCTTGCAAGGAAGGCATGAAGCCCGAACTCCCTGGCTCCCTTTGATTTGAGAATCTTATACGCCTCAAGGATCTGCTCTGTAGTCATGCCGTATTTCGCGTCTCCCGGGTTATCCATAATATCTGTGGTAATCTTGAACATTCCGCCCGGATTGTAACGGCAGCTGATGGTCTCCGGAATATGTCCGATTGCCTTCTCAAGGAAATCAATATGGGTAATGTCATCCAGGTTGATGATTGCCCCCAGTTTATCTGCCAGGACAAAGTCCTGCTCCGGTGTGTCGTTGGAGGAAAACATAATCTTCTCTCCCCGGATATCCAGTGCGTCTGAAAGCATCAGCTCCGTGTAGGACGAGCAGTCGCAGCCGCAGCCGTACTCTTTGAGAATGTCAATGATAAACGGATTCGGCGTAGCCTTTACCGCAAAATACTCCCGGTATCCCGGATTCCACGCAAATGCCTCCTTCAGCGCTTTGACGTTTTCCCGGATTCCTTTCTCATCATACAGATGAAAGGGGGTTGGGTATGTCTTAACGATCTCCTCGATCTGCTCCTTCGTCACAAATGTCTTTTTCTCCATCTTCTGTTTTTCCTCCTGTTCTCTGATCGTTTCTATCTCAAAAGCGGCCCCGCCAGGGAATGCGCCCCTGCCGGAACCGCCCGAATCTGCTGTTTACTCTACTGTGGCAATTCTCATCATGTTGCTTGTCGTCGTATGCTCCTGGCTGATATTCTGGGACGGGATACCGGCTGTAAGCACAACCACATCACCCGGCTCGATATACTGTTTTACGGTCGCCAGTTCAATGGCATTATTGCAGATGTCATCTGTCGTCTTGGACTGAATCGTCTTGAGAGGTCTCACACCCCAGTAAATCGACATTCTTCTCAGTGTTCGCTCATTGGGAGTCACGCCGAGAATATCCTGTCTCGGTCTTAAGTTGGAAACCACTCTTGTTGTCGCCCCGGTAACGGAAGGCGTAATGATACATTTTGCATTCAGGTTCGCAGCCGCCAGTACAGAGGAATATCCGATTGCGCTGGAAAGTCCGCTCTTCAGGTGCTCTCCCGATTTGTCCAGCATACTGTCATAATCCAGATGCTGCTCTGTGTTCTCGATGATATGAACCATCATCTGGAGCGCCTCCACCGGATATTTTCCCTGTGCCGTCTCCCCGGAAAGCATCACTGCATCCGTTCCGTCGTAAACCGCATTTGCCACGTCAGTCACTTCCGCTCTCGTCGGACGGGGATTGCGGATCATGGAATCCAGCATCTGTGTGGCTGTGATGACGGTCTTGAAGTTGTTGTTGCACTTCTGGATCATCATTTTCTGCAGATAGGGAACTTCCTCTGCCGGGATCTCTACGCCCAGGTCACCGCGGGCTACCATGATGCCGTCCGCCGCGCGGATAATCTCGTCGATGTTGCGGATTCCCTCTGCATTCTCAATCTTCGCAATAATCGGAATATAGGGAGCGTTCAGTTCTTTTAAGTAAGCCTTGATCTCAAGCACACACTCTGCATTGCGCACAAAGGAAGCGGCGATAAAGTCGATGTCCTGCTCCACACCGAATCTGATATCATCCTTGTCCTTCTCCGTGATTGCAGGAAGGCGAACCGCAACGTCCGGCACATTCACACCCTTGCGTTCTCCCAGCTCGCCGCCGTTTACGACCTCACAGACAATATCTTTTCCTTTCGCTGCAATGACGCGCAGGCCGATCAGCCCGTCATCGATAAGGATCGTCTTTCCCTGATCCACATCATCTACAAGCCCGCTGTAGGAAATGGATACCTTTGTCTCATCTCCCACGATCTCATCCGTAGTGAGGACGAATGTCTTTCCTGCCTCAAGCATTACCTTTTTCCCGTCTTTGAGAAGTCCTGTACGGATCTCAGGTCCTTTCGTATCCAGAAGAATCGCTGTATTGGAATGTTCTTCCTCCCGGAGCTGTTTGAGCATATCCATCCTGTACTTCTGCTCCTCGTGGTCTCCATGTGAAAAATTGAAACGGGCAACATCCATCCCGTTCTGGATCAGTTTTCTCATCAGCTCTCTGTCGTTCGTGTTCGGTCCCATTGTGCAGACCACTTTTGTCTTTTTCATACAATCTCTCCTTCTCAATAATATATTTCTTACAGAAATGCCCCCTGTTTCGCGGATATTTCCCGCATCACTTCACATGCTCGTGGGTAAACAGGTGATCCTGACAGTACTCATAATTGCCGTTGCACTTGGAACAGAACCGGAACTCCAGATTGGGGTCGTCCAGTTCCGTGCGCCCGCACACTGCGCAGCGGTGATGTGCGCCGTTTGTATAAGTCATCCTGGGGCCTTTCGCCTGTTTTTTAAACTTTGCCCTGCGCGCCTGCTCCCGCGGGTTAAAGCGGTGCATGTTCCGGTTGGACAGGAAAAAGATCACAAAGTTTAACAGGGACGCCCCGATGGCCACCTTCGTGGCAACTCCTCCCGTAATAAAATAGAACAGCGCCATGGCAGCGTAAACCAAAGCCATCCATTTCATCTTTACGGGAAGAATGAACATAATCAGCACTTCCATATCCGGATAGATCGCGGCGAAAGCCAGGAAGATGGACATGGTAATATAGTTCGTGCTGATCAGTCCTACGGAGGAAAGCGATACTTCCACCCCGTAGATCAGGAAATATATGCCGTAAAGGGCAAAAGACGCAATCAAAGTAAACAAAATTCCGGAAATAATGTACACATTATAGCGGAATGTTCCCCAGGTTCTCTCCAACGCCGTTCCGAGGGAATAATACAGAAGCAGCAGGAAAAACAGGGAAATTATCTTGTTTGTCGGGGGAATCAGCACCCAGGAGATAATCCGCCAGACCTGTCCCCGTAAAATATAGGCCGGTTCCAGAGTCAGCCACGCAAGAAGCCCTGGCATGAAATACAGAATTCCGAAACCGATAATATACCCTCCCAGAAGGTACAGCGTCAGGTTGGGAATGGCGAAACGTCCGATTTTTCTTTCCAGTTTGTCTAACCAGTTCAAAATATCCTTACTCCTTACACTTAAATTCTTAAATCATTGTACCGTCCGGACTTCGGTTTGTCAAACAGATGTTGTCTGTTTTCATGACTTTAACATAATCTTTATCTATTTTACCCATAGTCTCTGGGATTATTTTGAAATCCCGCATAATAATAACAATTGTCTTTTTCAAAATCATGTCGTATAATGTTAGTTGTTGTAAATCTGAAAAACACATTTAATAAGAAGCAACTCACATATATTGTTACAGAATCAGTACAAAAGAATGGAGACTTGATTTATGAATCTGAAAGAATTACATACTCTTGGAATCGATATCGGTTCCACCACAGTAAAGATTGCGATTCTCGACGAAGACAGGGAAGTCCTCTTCTCGGACTACGAACGGCACTTTGCAAACATTCAGGAGACGCTCTCCGACCTTCTCGGACGTGCTCTGTACAAACTGGGACCGATCCAGGTGTCCCCGGTGATCACGGGAAGCGGCGGTCTCTCCCTGGCAAAGCATCTGGGCATCCCCTTCGTCCAGGAGGTTATCGCCGTGTCCACCGCCCTGCAGGACTACGCTCCGCAGACGGACGTTGCCATTGAGCTCGGCGGCGAGGACGCGAAGATTATCTATTTTGAAGGCGGAAATATTGAGCAGCGTATGAACGGCGTCTGTGCCGGCGGTACAGGCTCTTTTATTGACCAGATGGCATCTCTGCTCCAGACCGACGCAGCCGGTCTGAATGAGTACGCCAAAAATTACAAGGCGCTCTACTCTATCGCAGCCCGCTGCGGTGTATTTGCGAAATCAGACATCCAGCCCCTGATCAACGACGGTGCGTCCAAGGAAGACCTGGCAGCTTCCATTTTCCAGGCAGTGGTCAACCAGACCATCAGCGGACTTGCCTGCGGAAAGCCGATCCGGGGACATGTGGCGTTCCTGGGAGGACCGCTTCACTTTCTCTCGGAGCTTCGGGCAGCCTTCATCCGCACCCTGAAACTGGACGATGAGCACATCATCGCCCCGAACCACTCCCACCTGTTTGCCGCTATCGGTTCCGCGCTGAACTCGAAGAAGGACACGCCGGTTGCCCTGCGCGAGCTTCAGAACCGTCTGGCAGGAAAGATCAAAATGGAGTTCGAGGTAGACCGTCTGGAACCGCTCTTTGCCACAACAGAGGAATACGAAGAGTTCACGGCGCGCCATGCGAAACACCAGGTTCCGGTCAAAGACCTGGCTACTTATAAAGGGAAGGCTTTCCTCGGAATCGACGCCGGTTCCACTACGACGAAGGCCGCTCTTGTGGGAGAGGACGGAACCCTTCTGTACTCCTTCTATCACAATAATGAAGGAGACCCTCTGGGAACCACCATCTCCGCCATCAAGGATATCTACAGCAAACTTCCGGAAGGGGTGGAGATCGTACATTCCTGCTCCACCGGATACGGCGAGGCGCTCATCAAGGCGGCTCTCATGCTGGACGAGGGCGAAGTGGAGACGGTAGCCCATTACTATGCGGCTGCTTTCTTTGAGCCGGACGTGGACTGCATCCTGGATATCGGCGGACAGGATATGAAATGCATCAAGATCAAGAACCAGACTGTAGACAGCGTACAGCTCAACGAGGCATGCTCCTCAGGGTGCGGTTCCTTTATCGAGACCTTTGCGAAATCACTGAACTACACGGTAGAGGACTTTGCCCATGAGGCGCTCTACGCCCAGAACCCCATCGATCTGGGAACCCGCTGCACGGTGTTTATGAATTCCAAGGTAAAACAGGCGCAGAAAGAGGGTGCGTCCGTGGCGGACATCTCCGCCGGACTGGCATACTCGGTTATCAAGAACGCTCTGTTCAAGGTGATCAAGGTGTCCGACGCCTCCGAGCTCGGAAACCATATCGTAGTCCAGGGCGGAACGTTCTACAACAATGCGGTGCTGCGAAGCTTTGAGAAGATCGCCGGCTGCGAGGCCATCCGTCCGGATATTGCCGGCATCATGGGCGCTTTCGGCGCAGCCCTGATTGCCCGGGAACGCTATACAGAGTGCGAAGGCACGACCATGCTCTCCATCGACGACATCAATGATCTGACCTACTCCACGACCATGACAAAGTGCCGCGGATGTACCAACAACTGCCGTCTGACTATCAACCATTTCAGCGGCGGCCGCAGGTTCATCACCGGAAACCGCTGTGAGAAAGGTCTGGGAAAAGAGAAATCGAAGAACCAGATGCCGAACCTGTTTGACTACAAGTTCCACCGCTATTTTGACTACACGCCCCTGGAGGAATCCGAGGCGAAACGCGGCGTGATCGGTATCCCGCGTGTGCTGAACATGTATGAGAACTATCCGTTCTGGTTTACGTTTTTCACGAAACTGGGATTCCGGGTGGTGCTCTCCCCGGCTTCCACAAGGAAGATCTACGAGCTTGGCATCGAGTCCATCCCGAGCGAATCCGAGTGTTATCCGGCGAAACTGGCGCACGGACATGTACAGTGGCTGATCAACGAGGGTGTGAAGCACATTTTCTATCCCTCCATCCCCTATGAGCGCAACGAGTTCAAGGAAGCGAACAACCACTACAACTGCCCCATCGTCACCTCCTATCCGGAGAATATCAAGAATAACATGGACCCCATCGTAAACGGGGAAGTGAATTTCATCCATCCCTTCCTCTCCTTTGACAGCGAGGAGCACATCTCCTACCGCCTGATCGAGGAACTCGGGAAGAAATTCTCCCTCTCCGACGATGAGATCCGCGCCGCCGTACACGATGCATGGACAGAACTTGCTTCCTGCCGTGAGGATATGCGCCGCAAGGGCGAGGAAGTCATCAAATTCCTGAACGAGACCGGGAACCGGGGCATTGTCCTGGCGGGACGCCCGTACCACATTGACCCGGAAGTAAACCACGGACTGCCGGAAATGATTACTTCCTATAATATTGCCGTGCTGACAGAGGATTCCGTCTCCCACCTGCACCAGGTGGAGCGCCCCTTGAATGTCATGGACCAGTGGATGTACCACTCCCGTCTGTACGCGGCGGCAAACTATGTAAAGACAACTGACAACCTGGAGCTCATCCAGCTCAACTCCTTCGGATGCGGACTGGACGCCGTCACCACGGACCAGGTGGCAGAGATCCTCAACAACTCCGGGAAGATCTATACTACCCTGAAGATCGATGAGGTCAACAACCTGGGCGCTGCGAGAATCCGTGTGCGCTCCCTCCTGGCAGCGATCCGCGTGAGGGACCAGAAGAAGGCGGCAAGGGAGATCAACCCTTCCTCCATCACCAAAGTGCCCTTCACCAAGGAGATGAGAAAGACCCACACCATCCTGTGCCCGCAGATGTCTCCGATCCATTTCGAGCTCATGGAGCCAGCATTCCGGGCGGCAGGATACAAACTCGAGGTTCTGCCAAACGACAACAAACAGGCCGTGGACATGGGACTGAAATATGTAAACAACGACGCCTGCTACCCCTCCCTGATCGTGGTCGGCCAGATCATGGACGCGATCCTTTCCGGCAACTACGATACGGACCACCTGGCAGTCATCATCAGCCAGACCGGCGGCGGATGCCGTGCATCCAACTATATCGGATTTATCCGCCGCGCCCTGAAGAAAGCGGGATACGGACATATTCCGGTGATCTCCATCAACTTGAGCGGTCTGGAAGGGAATCCGGGATTCAAGATCACGCCTTCCCTGGCTCTGCGTCTCGCTTACGCGGCTGTATTCGGGGATATCTTCATGAAGTGCGTCTACCGGATGCGCCCCTACGAGGCTGTACCGGGCTCGACCAACGCGATGCACCGCAAATGGGCGGAAGTCGTAAAACAGTTTGTGACAGAAAAATATCCGTCCCGCCGGAAATTCAGGAAGCTCTGCCGGGAGATCATTGAGGACTTTGACAACAACATCGAGACGCTGGACATCCGCAAACCACGGGTCGGCGTGGTCGGCGAGATCCTTGTAAAATTCCTTCCGGCGGCAAACAACCACCTGGTCGACCTGCTGGAGAGCGAGGGCGCGGAGGCGGTAGTGCCTGACCTGATCGATTTCATGCAGTACTGCTTCTACAACCAGAACTTCAAGGTATCCCATCTGGGATTCGCCAAACATAAGGCGCTCATCGGAAATCTGGGAATCCGCGCGGTAGAGTGGCTCCGCTCCCCTGCAACGAAAGCGTTTGCAAAGAGCAGGCATTTCACTCCGCCGGCACATATCGAGGATCTGGCGAAGATGGCGTCCGAGATCGTTTCCAACGGAAACCAGACCGGAGAGGGTTGGTTCCTGACCGGAGAGATGCTTGAACTCATCCACAGCGGCGCGGGAAATATCGTATGTACGCAGCCTTTTGCCTGCCTGCCCAACCATGTGGTAGGTAAAGGTGTTATTAAGGAGCTGCGCAGACGCTATCCGAAATCCAACGTGGTTGCCATCGACTTTGACCCGGGCGCCAGCGAAGTAAACCAGCTCAACCGGATCAAGCTGATGCTCTCCACCGCATTCAAGAACCTGGAAGCGGAAGAGGCAGAAGAGACAGAAGAGGCAGAAGAAAAATCTGCCGGACAGAGTACAGCGGAAAAGAAACGCGCTTAAGTAAAAAAACCTTCAAACTGACATAAGAAAAAAATCCTGTCAGTTTGAAGGTTTTCATTTTATTACACAGGCGCTGCCCAGTCATGCAGCATCCCGCAAAGCCGCTCATCATAATCAATAACAAGGGCGTAAAGATTATCTTCAAAATCAAGTGTGCCTTTCGGATAATATACCGCCAGACCGGATGGCTCAAACACGACATATTCCGGTTTCATGTTATCGATCAGAGCCTGGCTCTGGCTTTCTGTCAGCCCATTTTCCCGGTCAGTTCCGTTCAGCCCGGACAGTTCCAGAATGGTCTTCTTCGCAGTCTCTTCATCACAGCTGAACAGATCCCAGGTATCTCTCTTTTCTCCGGTCTCCCGGTCAAACGCATCTCCCAGAGAATACTCTGTGGCTTCCGATTCATCAAGCGAATACGTGACGTTAGTACGGAAATATATAACTTTCTCGCTGTACGAGACAGGCGCTATTTCCATTCCCACGACATAAGGCTGAAAACTGTCTTTATCTTCCGTTTTCTGATATGCACTGTATGCCTTCTCCAGTTCTTCCGGTATACTGTAAAGTTCCCCGCGCTCATCAAAATACGCTTTGATCTTCTCTTTTGCCGTATCGCCAAGCCGGATAAATCCGCCGTCATCGGATGACACCATATAGTCCCAGTCTGTATTGTCCTCCACTGTCAGAAGTTCCGTGCCATCCTTCAGCCGGTAGGCAGAATACGCCTGTCCTCTCCAGTATTCCGCCGGTGTGCCGTCGGAAAGAGTCAGGTCTTCTGTTTCCGCCATCTTCGCCCGGTTGACCTCGATCCGCTCTGCATTGTACGCTGTGATCTTATCCCCGTCTGCCGTTGTCATTGACCGTCTGCCGTCCTGTTGGGGCGTTACCGTAACCTCTGCTTCCTCCACTCTGCCGTGCTTGAAGTCCTCTTCACTCACCCCGTCCGCCCAGGAAATGATCGACGTCTCGTCCGTCATCAGTACTCCGGTTCTGTCTCCCTTCTCCGATTCAACGACAAAAGAGACAATCCCGATGTCGTCCTGCATCTGCTGTTCCGCCACTGTCCCGGAAATTTCCTTCTCGCCGCAGCCCGTCAGAAAGGCACTGCCAAATACGAGCCCTGCTGCCAGCAGAACAATCTTCATTCCTTTTCTGTACATCTGTCCACCTCCCTCAATAAAACAGATCACCGTAATACTATCCTTCTATGACAAGTATACCACAGGCAGATTCTAAAAAACTACCCCCCCCCCAATCTTAATATAATCTTAAAAAACGGACTCCGAAGAGTCCGCTTTCATCTTACTTATATCTGCATATTCACTTTCTATTGTTCATCATACTGCCCGGCCAGACGTCCAAGCACAGATTCCTGCTTCTACACATCAATCCGGAACAGGAATAAACATCCTCCGAACAGTCCCAGAATCAGCCCTGCATATCCGCCTGCACAGACCAGATTTGCAAGAGACTGCATGATGTCTGCGCCTGTAATGGCACAAACTGCCAGTCCTGCAAGAATCCCTGCAACTGTCCACCCGACGATCATCAGCGGAAGAAATACCGAGACCGCATGGCTGTTATCCGTATACCTTGTAATAAAGTTCCACAATGCCCTGTACATCCTGAATCCCTCACTTTTTAAATCCTTAGTAAATAAGATATATCCTTGATTCCTGATCAAGATTATAGATCCAGCATGTAAAAAATATGCATCAGGCAATGAAAAATCTATGTTAAATTCTTCCCCCGCTTCCTCATTTGGGATAAATACCTCATTTCACAGCCCGGGTGTCAATATCATCCCTGCAGCCTCCTGCGGGCTCTCTGCAATCAGCTCTGCACCTGCCTTTTCCATCTCTTCCCGGCTCCCATAGCCATAGAGGACGCCAAGGGAATGAACGCCCGCTTTTCCTGCCCCTTCGATATCATAGCAACGATCCCCAACCATCATGACCTCATCCCGGTTCTTCACACCGCAGGAGGAAAGCACGTACTCGATCACTTCCTGCTTGTCCGTCCTCGTGCCGTCCATGTTGGCGCCGCCGATAAAATCAAAATACCGGGCAAAGTCAAAATGCTCCGCAATAATCTTTGCAAACTTCTCCGGCTTGGAAGTCGCCAGAAGGATCTGAAGACCTGCTGCCTTCAACTGGGACAGCATGGAAATCACACCGTCGTACACCGCGTTTTCAAAGATTCCCTTTTCCGTATAATATTCCCGGTAAAGCCGCACCATCTCCGCAGCCTCCTCATCCGTGATCCCGCAGAAATCCCTGAACTGTTCCTTCAGCGGCGGTCCGATAAAGGAGCGGAGTTCTTCTTCCGATGCTTCTCTCATCCCCGCCTTTTTCAGGGCATACCGGACTCCGTTCATGATCCCGGGACCGGAATCTGTAATCGTGCCGTCCAGATCAAATAAAACTGTTCTGATCACCATATAATAAACACCTCCCGATTCCGAAATCTAATAGCTCCGGATATGGTCGTCTGCCTCGCTCTGGGTGTTGATCACTTTGCGGATCACCACATAATATCCATAGTCATCGCTGACCTTTACAAAGACCCGGTCCCCCTCCCGGTGTCCGAGCAGCGCTTTCCCAAGTGGGGACTCAATGCTCACCAGCCCGTTAAGGGAACTTCCTCTTACAGAAGTGACGATACGGTATGTCTCCACCTCATCATCGTCCTCGCAGTAGATCTCGACTGTATTGTTAAGCCCGACCTCATCTTCCTTCGAGTGGTCTTCCACGATCACCGCGGTCTTCAGCATCCTCTCCAGATAACGGATCCGGCTCTCATTGCGGTTTTTCTCCTTTTTTGCCGCATGGTACTCAAAGTTTTCGCTCAGGTCGCCGTGGGAACGCGCCTCCTTGACAGCCTCGATCAGCTCTTTTCTCTCCACCAGTTTCCGGTGGTCGATCTCCGCCTGGATCTTTTCCACGTCACTTTTTGTCAGTTTCTCACCCATTTTTCTATTCCTTCTCCTTTTTTTCTGATATCGAATCCCTTCTGCCTGCTCAATGTCCGATACGACCAGAAAACTCCCAGGGGGTCGATTCCCCTGAGAGTTTCTTATCTCCTGCTATCGTTCTTATCCGTATTCACAGTCCCTATTTTACAAGAAGGGATTTTCCTGTCATCTCTTTTGGCTGCTCCATTCCCATCAGTTCGATCAGAGTCGGTGCGATATCTGCCAGGCAGCCGCCCTCTCTTAACTTATAAGACGGATCTGCATTTACAAGGATGAACGGAACCTGGTTGGTAGTGTGTGCGGTGAACGGCTCGCCTGTCTCCTCATCAATGAGCTGCTCTGCGTTTCCGTGGTCTGCGCAGATAAACATCTGTCCGTCCACTTCTTTGATAGCGTCAACTGCTCTGCCAACGCACTTGTCAACTGCCTCGATTGCCTTGATCGCCGCAGCTTCCACACCTGTATGTCCTACCATATCCGGGTTGGCGAAGTTGATGATGATCACGTCATATTTTCCGGATTTGATGGCCTCCACAAGCTTGTCGCACACTTCATATGCACTCATCTCCGGCTTCAGGTCATATGTGGCAACCTTCGGGGATTTCACAAGAATTCTGTCCTCGCCCGGGTTCGGCTCCTCTACACCGCCGTTGAAGAAGAATGTAACATGTGCGTACTTCTCTGTCTCGGCAATACGAGCCTGGGTCATATTGTGTGCTGCCAGGAACTCTCCGAATGTATTGGTGATCTCCTCTTTTTCAAATGCAACCAGTTTGTTCGGAATCGTAACATCATATTCTGTAAAGCACACATATGTGGTCTTTATTCTCTCGCCTCTGTCAAATCCTGTAAAATCATCGTCGCAGAAAGTTCTCGTGATCTCTCTTGCGCGGTCCGGACGGAAGTTGAAGAAAATAATAGAGTCACCGTCTTTTACCGTAGCTGTCGGAGCGCCGTCTTTCATCACTACCATCGGCTCAACGAACTCGTCTGTCTTCTCATTGTCATAGGAAGTCTGGATTCCCTCCACAGCGGAATCAGCCTTCACGCCCTCGCCTTTTACAAGAGCATTGTAAGCTTTCTCTACACGGTCCCAGCGGTTGTCTCTGTCCATTGCATAGTAGCGTCCTGCCACTGTGGCAACTTCTCCGACACCGATCTCTTTCATCTTTGCTTCCAGTTCTTCCACATACTCTTTTCCGGATGCCGGAGGCGTATCACGGCCGTCCAGGAAACAGTGTACGTAAACTTTCTCAAGTCCCTGTCTCTTTGCCAGCTCAAGCAGTCCGTAGATGTGAGTGTTGTGGCTGTGAACACCGCCGTCGGAAACAAGTCCCATCAGATGAAGTGCGGAGTTGTTCTTCTTCGCATTGTCACACGCTGCGAGAAGCGCCTTATTCTCGAAGAAGTCTCCGTCCTGGATCGCTTTTGTAATCTTAGTCAGATCCTGGTATACGATACGTCCCGCACCCATGTTCAGGTGTCCTACCTCAGAGTTTCCCATCTGTCCTTCCGGAAGTCCTACAGCAAGGCCGCTTGCATTTCCTCTCACAAACGGATACTCAGCCATCAGCTTGTCCATAACCGGAGTCTTTCCCTCCGCTACAGCATTCCCCTTGACTTCGTCTCTTAAGCCATAGCCATCTAATATCATCAATACGGTTGGTCTTTTACTCATGTCCATATCTCCTTTATCTGTACATTAGGGTTCTTTGTCCCGTAGACTATTGTAACCGTTTTATGGGGATTTTTCAAGCATCAGAGGCAGTTATTTTCCATATCCGTATCAGAGGACAACTGTTTTCCGCGGTCAGCCGGAAAACCTCATGACAAGCAGTACGATCCCGACAATAAGAAGAATCCCTCCCTCGATCCTTGTAGTCAGCTTATACAAATCAGAAGGTTCTCCGTCCCGGTTGTTCTTCCAACTCTCTGTGAACTGATATACGGTCCCGGGGCTGATCAGCATGACAAGCCCGCAGAGAAAGAGAGCAGCTCCAATTACGATCATCTTTGTCACCTCCAAGAAATAAATCCAGTCATTTAAGGATAGCTTCAAAAGTGTTCTCCCCATATTTACACTCAACCGTCCGGACTTCCATTATATTATCCAGCAAAACCAGTACATAACTTCTGGTCCAGTATGTCTCGGTTGTAATGCTGTACTCAGAAATTTCACTGTCATCCACACAGATGTCGAGTGCGCCAGGCTGTAATAGTTCCCGGCTGTCACGGGGTAACTGAAAACAGATCTGAATGTAATTACAGTCCCTGTCATATAAACAAAACTCTGCGCTATAGTCTGATGATGCCGTCTCTTTGTTTTCCATCTCCAGCCAGACGATCTCCTCATGGGTGGATGGTGTGATGATAAGATCCGCCTTTCTTTCTGAGTATAAAAAACATAAAACACAGACAATCACGAAAATTGCCAGAAAAATATACAGGATATATTTCCTTTTATCTTTCGGTTTCAATGTCACCCCCCCTCCCTGAACAGCCCCTTCTCTTTATCGTGCATACATTCTTTTTTGCTTTGTCATGTGCATATTCTACAATATTCAGTTGCAGAAAGTTAAGGCATTTATATCGTCCGACCGTCAACTTTTCGTTCCAAATCTATTTCCCCAAGATCAACGTTCGCAAGATAAACAGATGGACAGTGTTCCTTGTCCACAACTACCCGGCAGACTTTCCTGCTACATGCAATCCCGTATTTCAGAATCACATGACATCCTTCCTGTCTTAATTCGTCCACATACCCATTTCTGTCAATCTGGGCAAGGGCGTCCCGGCAGACCGTCTCAAGACTTCCCTTCTCCGCATATTTCACTTCTATAATAATGCCTGTATCTTCATCCTCAATCCTGACTAAAATATCACTGTACCCATTCCCGGATTCTTTATTGGATTTCACAGTCCAACCATCTTTATAGCCAAGAATCCCCAACAGGATACCATGGTAGAAATTTTCTTTTGTCGGCTTTCTGGCAAAAGTATCACGGATGCTAATGGTCTTTTCAAGATAAGACGTAAAGATCCGTTCCACTTCCGCTGCATCTCCGCTCTCAAGCGCACTGCAGAACGCTCCCAGCCGTTCCCCATCGGCAGCTGCCGTTTCCTTAAACATAGACAGGATCTGACCGGTAAAAATACTGCGGATTTCCATATTTGGAATGCATAACCGCAGCCTGCTGCCTGCAGATGATTCATGCTGTGTCAGATATCCTGTCATATACAGCAGACTCCAGACATTATCTACAGAAGAATAGATTTCATTGTAGGTCAGTTCCTCATGAATTTCCTTTTCAACTGTTTCACCGGCAACCAGGGTCTCAATCTCGCTTTTCAGCACCTCGTTTCCTGCTCTCCCGATCAGGTAACGGACTGCATCGTTTCCACTTGTATTGACCCAGTAATTCTTTGGTTCTGTCTTTTCTGCATCTGTCAGCTCATCGCAATAACTGATCACATCCCAGGGGCAATAGACATCTGTATTGCCAAACCGGTATCCGTCATACCAGTTTTTCACCGCTTCATACCTGTCTTCCAGTCCATAATACTCTAACATATCCCTTACTTCCCGATCAGTAAAGCCAAAATATTCATCAAATCTGGCACTCGTACCGGAAAAAACTTTCAGATTATTCAGCCCGGTAAATATACTTTCTTTCGCCACCCGCAGACACCCTGTCAGCACGGCAAAGTACAGATCCGGATTGGTTTTCAGCGCATTTCCAAACACATTACGGATCAGGGATACCATTTCCGTATAATATCCTCCATGAAATGCTTTATCAAGAGGCACATCGTATTCATCGATCAGCAGGATCACATTTTTCCCGTAATGTTTTGCAAGAAGCTGGGATAGGGTACGCAGGCTGTCGCAGAGCATTTCATCCGACATCGTAAACATTCCGTCCTTAATATCCGTCAGAGCGCGGTACATCTTCTGATCTCCCGAGTCCAGCCGTTCACTGTCTGACAGGCAGGAAAAGCGGCGCGCTTCATTTCCGATCACCCTGCTCAGTGCCGCACGGGCGCTCTGATAGCTCATGCCATCCACGCTTTTCAGGCTCACAGAGATCACCGGGAACTGCCCCATATAATTGTTGCACAGTTCTGTCTCTTTTGTAATCTCAAGCCCGTCGAAAAGTGATCTGTCACAGTCTACTTCAAAGAATGCTTTCAGCATACTCATATTCAAAGTCTTACCGAATCTCCTCGGTCGGGTAAAAAGATTTACTTCCCCCCATTTAAAAAGCAGATCACGGATCATTCGGGTTTTATCCACATAATAAAAATCGAGAGATCGTATTTTTTCAAAGCTGTCTATTCCAACCGGCAGTCTTTTCTTTGTCATATCCATCATGCGTCCGCACACCTTTCCGTCCGTATTTTCTGTTCCATGTTAAGTCTGATTTTACCATTTCACGGCAGTCCCTGCAAGTATCACCGTAAATTCCATACCCTGCAGGATATGTTCATTGCTGATAGAGTCTGTCCATTCCAATACAGTACGCACGCCCATTCTCCCCCAACTCAAAAAACGGACACAGCCGAAGCCATGCCCGTTCCATTTCCGGTAACTGTTTCTTTTACCTGTAATTATTATTTATAGTTTACGATCTTTCCGAAATCAGCTTTCAAAGAAGCACCGCCTACCAGACCGCCGTCGATATCCGGCTGTGCAAACAGCTCTGCAGCGTTTCCTGCATTTACAGATCCGCCGTACTGGATGCGGATCTCCTCTGCTGTCGCCTTGTCATAAACCTCAGCGATGCACTCGCGGATTCCCTTGCAGACTTCCTCAGCCTGCTCTGTTGTAGCAGTCTTGCCTGTTCCGATTGCCCAGATCGGCTCGTAAGCGATAACCATGGTTTTTGCCTGGTCTGCTGTCACGTTCTGAAGACCAACCTTCACCTGCTGACGGATGAAGTCCATCGTCACGCCCTGCTCTCTCTGCTCCAGAGTCTCGCCGCAGCACATGATCGGTGTGATGCCGTGCTCAAGTGCTTTGAGGACTTTCTTGTTGACGTCCTCGTTTGTCTCTCCGAAGTAATCTCTTCTCTCGGAATGTCCGAGAACTACGTATTTCACACCTGCATCTACAAGCATGTTCGGAGCGATCTCGCCTGTGTAAGCGCCGCTCTCCTCAAAATACATGTTCTCTGCTCCAACCTGGATGTTGGTTCCTTTTACAGCTTCCACAACCGGTACGATATCGATGGCCGGTACGCAGAATACTACGTCAACCTCCTCATTTGCAACGAGGGGTTTTAATTCTTCTACCAGTGCAACTGCCTCGCTCGGAGTCTTGTTCATCTTCCAGTTGCCTGCGATAATTTTCTTTCTTGCCATTTTTATTTATCTCCTATATATATTCGATGTTCGCCTTACTAGGCTCGAAAAGACCTCGCCAAGTGCGCCGAACTAAGTAAACGCTAAGTTCAGCCTGCGCCTCCGACTTGCCTTCACTAAGCTTTTTACTTATCATTAGCTGCTGCTACGCCCGGAAGTTCTTTTCCTTCAAGGAACTCAAGGGAAGCGCCGCCGCCTGTGGAGATGTGGGTCATCTTGTCGCCGTATCCGAGCTGGTTTACTGCTGCTGCGGAGTCACCGCCGCCGATGATTGTAACAGCGTCTGTATTTGCAAGAGCCTCGGCAACTGCCTTTGTTCCCTCAGCAAACTTCGGCATCTCGAAGCATCCCATCGGTCCGTTCCATACAACTGTCTTGGCAGATTTTACTGCGTCAGCGAACATCTTAGCTGTCTCCGGTCCGATATCAAGACCCATCCAGCCGTCCGGGATCTCATTCTGTGCCACAACCTGAGTGTTTGCATCGTTGGAGAATGCATCTGCTGCAACTGCGTCAACCGGAAGAAGAAGCTTCACGCCTTTCTCTTCTGCTTTCTTAACCATGTCAAGTGCATACTGCAGATAATCTTCCTCAAGAAGTGAATTTCCTACATTTCCTCCCTGAGCCTTTGTGAATGTATAGCACATTCCTCCGCCGATGATCAGTGTGTCAACCTTGTCAAGCAGGTTGTTGATAACGGAAATCTTGCTGGAAACTTTGGATCCGCCGAGAATAGCCACAAACGGTCTCTCCGGATTCTCAACTGCATTTCCGAGGAATTTGATCTCTTTCTCCATCAGGTATCCCACTACTGCTGTGTCAACATATTTTGTAACACCTACGTTGGAGCAGTGTGCTCTGTGGGCTGTACCAAATGCATCGTTTACAAATACATCGCAGAGGGAAGCAAGCTCTTTGGAGAACTCATCGCCGTTCTTCGTCTCCTCAGCTCTGTAACGTGTATTCTCAAGAAGGACAACATCTCCGTCCTGCATAGCTTCAACTGCAGCCTTTGCGTTCGGTCCGACAACTTCCGGATCAGCTGCAAATTTCACTTCTTTTCCGAGGAGTTCGGAAAGTCTTGCTGCAACCGGCGCAAGAGACAGCTCCGGCTTCGGCTCTCCCTTCGGTTTTCCAAGATGTGAGCAGAGGATAACCTTTCCTCCGTCAGCGATCAGTTTCTTGATCGTCGGAAGTGCCGCAACGATACGGGTATCGTCTGTGATCTTTCCGTCCTGAAGCGGTACGTTGAAGTCACATCTTACAAGGACTCTTTTCCCATTTACATTGATATCATCTACTGTTTTTTTGTTAAGTGCTGCCATTTTTATAGCCTCCTGTTTCTATCATGCCAGCAGGGCATATACCCTGCTTTTTCACGAAACAGGGTCCGGTCCTACAATAAGACCGGACCCCATTGTGAGTCAATAATTCAAAAAACTATGATACTCAAGCTGTTCCTTACGGACAATTAAGCCTCAAGAAGTTTTCCAAAGTATTTGATTGTTCTTACCATCTGGCTTGTGTAGGAGTTCTCGTTGTCATACCAGGAAACAACCTGAACCTCTGTTGTGCCGTCGCCAACCGGCAGACACATTGTCTGTGTAGCGTCGAACAGAGAGCCGTATGTCATACCAACGATATCGCTGGATACGATCTGATCCTCGTTGTATCCGTAGGACTCGTTAGCTGCTGCCTTCATAGCTGCGTTGATCTGATCAACTGTAACTTCTCCGTCAACAACTGCTGTCAGGATTGTTGTGGATCCTGTCGGAGTCGGAACACGCTGTGCAGAACCGATCAGTTTGCCGTTCAGTTCCGGAATAACAAGACCGATTGCCTTAGCAGCACCTGTGCTGTTCGGAACGATGTTAACTGCAGCTGCACGGGATCTTCTCAGATCGCCTTTTCTCTGCGGTCCGTCCAGTGTCATCTGATCGCCTGTGTAAGCGTGGATTGTGCACATGATACCGGATTTGATCGGTACAAGGTCGTTCAGAGCCTTAGCCATCGGAGCCAGGCAGTTTGTTGTACAGGATGCAGCAGAAATAATGTCGTCATCCTTTGTCAGTGTCTCGTGGTTTACATTGTAAACGATTGTCGGAAGATCATTTCCTGCCGGTGCGGAGATGATAACTTTCTTAGCACCTGCCTCGATGTGTGCGTGAGCTTTCTCTTTCTTTGTGTAGAAGCCTGTACACTCGAGAACTACGTCAACGCCGATCTCTCCCCACGGAAGGTTCTTAGCGTCAGCCTCAGCATAGATCTTGATCTCTTTTCCGTCAACAGTGATGGAATCCTCTCCTGCCTCAACCTTGTCAGCCAGTGCATATTTGCCCTGTGTTGAGTCATATTTCAGTAAGTGAGCAAGCATCTTCGGGGATGTCAGATCGTTGATTGCAACAATCTCAAATCCCTCTGCCCCAAACATCTGTCTGAAAGCAAGACGTCCGATACGTCCAAATCCATTAATCGCTACTTTTACTGCCATGATTAATTCCTCCTAAAAGTTTTAAAAATTTTGACTGTATACCAGTCATGGCAATGAACCCTTAACAGATCCATGATTGTTAAAGATTCATCAACTACGAAATAATTGTACTAAACAAGGGACAAAAATTCAAGTACCAAAATAGATTTTTGCCATGTTTTACTATGCCTTTTTCGCACAGAAGCGGTTTTTTCCCGCCTTCCCTATACGATCGTCCCGCCTCCCAGGACATATTCGCCGTCGTAAAGAACCAGCGCCTGTCCCGGCGTCACCGCTCTCTGGGGCTCGTCGAAGGTACAGACGATCTCATCCTTTCCGGTCCTCTCCGCCGTACACCAGGCTCCTCTGTGATTGTAGCGGATCTTGGCGAACACCCGCTTCGGCTCCGGCAGATCCGGCTCCGACATGAAATTCAGGCTGACTGCCCGGACAGTACGGGTCAGAGATTCCTCGTAGGTCCCAAGGACCACCTCGTTGGTCTCCGGGCGGATCTCCAGCACGTAGACCGGATGCCCCAGGGCAATCCCCAGCCCCTTTCTCTGTCCCACCGTATAGTGAATAATTCCTTTATGCCTGCCCAGAACCGTCCCGTCCGGCGCCACGAAGTTTCCTTCCTGTGCTCTTTTGCCGGTTTCTTCCTCAATAAAGGAGGCATAATCCCCGTCCGGCACAAAACAGATGTCCTGACTGTCCGGCTTCTGCGCTACCGTCAGACCGATCTCGTCCGCAATGGAGCGGATCTCATCCTTCGAATATGCTCCCACAGGCATCAGTGTCCGGGAAAGCTGCTCCTGGGTCAGATTGTAGAGTGCATAGGTCTGATCCTTTACCGGAACCGCCGAACGGCGGAGCGCATATCTGCCATTCGGGAGCTGTTCGATCCGGGCGTAGTGCCCGGTGGCAATATAGTCCGCGCCGATAGAGAGGCTTCTCGAAAGGAGAGCCTCCCATTTTACAAAACGGTTGCAGGCAATGCACGGATTTGGCGTCCGTCCGTTCTCATATTCTTTCACAAAATAGTCGATAACATACTTCCGGAACTCTTCTTTAAAGTTCATCACATAGTAGGGGATCTCCAGTGCAGCAGCCACTCTCCTGGCGTCATCCACCGCGCTTAGCCCGCAGCATCCCCCGTTTTCCTCCATATGCTCCGGCTCCTCATCCTGCCAGATCTGCATTGTGACGCCGATGACACGGTATCCTTCCTTTTTCAGAAGGTATGCCGCCACAGACGAGTCGACGCCCCCGGACATTCCCACCACAACTGTCTTCATCAGTATTCCTCTTCTTCCTCTTCATCTTCATGGATATCTGATTTCGGCTTCGTAAGGCCTTCGATCTTAATTCCGTTCTTCTCGGCATAGTCCCAGAGAGCCGCGTGGATGGCCTCCTCCGCGAGCAGGGAACAGTGCACCTTCACCGGCGGGAGTCCGTCCAGCGCTTCCATAACCGCCTTGTTTGTCACCTGCATGGCTTCCTGGATGTTCTTTCCTTTGACCAGCTCGGTTGCCATACTGCTTGTAGCAACCGCTGCGCCGCAGCCGAATGTCTTGAATTTCACATCGCGGATAATCTGGTTCTCATCGATATCGAGATAGATTCTCATGATATCCCCGCACTTTGCGTTGCCAACGGTTCCCACGCCGCTTGCGTTCTCAATCTCTCCTACATTTCTCGGGTGCTGAAAATGATCCATTACTTTTTCTGTATACATTATTTTTTCTCCTTCCGGTAATTTTCTCTCTTTTCTGGTCTGATTACTTATTCTTTTCCTGTTTCTTCACAAAATCCTCGTAAAGCGGCGACATGCTGCGAAGCTGTGCCACGATTTCTTTTAAGCAGTCCACGGTATAGTCCAGGTCTTCCTTCGTCGTGTCCGCCCCCAGCGTCATTCTCAGAGAACCGTGGGCAATCTCATGGGGCAGCCCGATCGCCAGAAGTACATGGGACGGATCCAGGGAACCGGACGTGCAGGCTGACCCGCTTGATGCACAGATTCCTTTCATATCAAGCATGATCAGCAGGGACTCTCCCTCGATAAACTGAAAACTGAAGTTGACGTTGTTGGGAAGCCTCTTCTCCCGGTCTCCGTTTAAACGGCAGTACGGGATCTCCGCCTCGATTCTGCCGATCAGGTAATCCCTGAGCCCAGACTCTTTCCCGGCCCTCTCTTCCATGGACGCAGCCGCAAGTTCCACCGCTTTCCCGAGGCCCACGATTCCCGGCACATTCTCCGTCCCGGCGCGGCGCTTTCTCTCCTGGGCGCCTCCATGGATAAAGGAGCGGATCTTCACGCCTTTGCGGATATAGAGGAAGCCGATTCCCTTGGGACCGTTCAGCTTGTGTCCGCTTGCGCTCAGCATATCGATGCAGCACTCGTCCACATTGATCGGGATCTGGGCGAAAGCCTGCACCGCGTCCGTATGGAAGAGAACTCCGTGGGCACGGGCGATTTTCCCGATCTCCTGTATGGGCTGTATGGAGCCGATCTCGTTGTTGGCAAACATGATGGAGATGAGGATCGTATCCGGACGGATGGCCGCCTCCACATCTTCCGGGCGCACCAGTCCGTTCTCATCCACATCCAGGTAAGTCACCTCATATCCCCGCTTTTCCAGATACTCACAGGTATGCAGAACCGCGTGGTGTTCAATTTTGCTGGTGATGATATGCTTTCCTTTCGACGCATATGCTTCCGCTGTGGCAATCAGCGCCCAGTTGTCGCTCTCTGTTCCCCCTGCGGTAAAGTAGATCTCATTGTTCTTCGCCCCGAGCACTCCTGCTATGATATCCCGCTGCTTTGTAATCACTTCTTTATTTGCCGCGGCAAATCCGTACACAGACGAAGGATTGCCGAAATGTTCCGTAAAATACGGCAGCATCGCCTCCACAACTTCGGGAGCTGTCTTTGTCGTCGCCGCATTGTCAAGGTATATCAGTTTTTCCATATTGTTCCCTCCAAATTTATATTGTCCACTGTATTTCCGGATATTCTTTTTTCAGTTCCTGCACCCCTGCGGTGCCAGGTCTTTCCTGTCGCAGCCCAGCTTTCTGCTCTCCTCCACAAGCTGGTCCAGTCGGATCTCATCCACAGTACGGTTGATACTCTCGTTGATTCGCTTCCAGACATATTTTGTCACACAGCTGTCTGCTATATCACAGCCGCCCTCCGGGTCAAGCCCTGCACAGTCCACCGGATCCAGGCTGCCCTCCAGGGCGCGGAGCACATCTCCCACGGAAATCTGTTCGGGCTCTTTTGCAAGCACATATCCTCCTCCTGCTCCACGGATACTCTTTACCAGTCCCGCTTTTTTCAGAAGAGACATCAGCTGTTCCAGATACCGCTCGGAAATCTCCTGCCTCTCGGAAATACTCGTAATCGAGACAGGTCCGCCGGCACTGTACCGGGCAAGGTCAATCAGCGCACGCAAACCATATCTCCCTTTCGTAGAAAGTTTCATTTTCCATCCTCCCGGATTGTATTCCCTAGTATTTTACTAGGATTTCCTTTTGTAGAATATCACCCGTTTACCGTTCTGTCAAGGCAAAATCCGGAATATGTTATAAAAACCGGAAATTATTTCGGAGGCACCTGAAAATTATGACATTGAAACAGACGATGATCCGGGGCACGCTGGTTCTCACCGGAGCCGGGCTTGCCAGCCGTTTTATGGGGTTCTTTTTCCGTATTTTTCTAAGCCACGCATTCGGCGAGGAAAACGTAGGGCTCTACCAGCTTGTCTTTCCCGTCTATGCCCTGTGCGTCTCTGTGGGCATCGCCGGGATTGAGACAGCCCTTTCCCGCACCGTGGCGGAAAAGATCTCCCTGGGCAGGAAAACAGAGGCAGTATCTGCCCTTTACGCAGCGCTGATCCTCACCGTCTCTCTCTCCTTTCTGGCAGTACTTATCGTTCAGCAGAATACGGTATTTATTGCCGAGACCTTTCTCGGTGATGCCCGATGCGCCCCGCTCCTTGTAATCATCACCTACGCGCTCCCCTGTGCCGCCGTCCACAGCTGTATCTGCGGTTACAGCTTCGGAATGCAGAGGACACGGATCCCCGCTCTCTCCCAGCTTGCAGAACAGACCGGACGGATCCTCACGGTGCTTCTTCTTTTTTTCCTGCTCCGGGAAAACGGACGGATCCCTTCCATCCAGCTCGCCGCAGCGGGCATCGTAGCAGGGGAGCTGATCTCAGCCTTCGTCTCCTCCCGCCTGCTCTTCCGTGACTTCCGGCCTTCCCCACGGCCCGGTCCCATCCGGCTCTGCCGCAGTGCGGCGGGACTCATCCGGCTCTCTGCACCGCTCACAGCCAACCGCACAGCAGTGACGCTGCTGCAGAGCGTGGAGGCCGCATCCATTCCCGCCTGCCTGAAACTTTACGGGATGAGCACGTCCGAATCACTCAGTACATACGGTGTTCTCACCGGGATGGCACTGCCCTGCATCCTTTTCCCCTCCGCCATTACCAGTTCCGTGAGCACCATGCTCCTGCCTGCCGTCACCACAGCGCAGGCCTCCGGGAAAAAGAAAGATCTGGCTCTGCTTATATCCCGCGCCGCGGGGAGCTGCTTCATTCTCGGACTTTCCTGCTGCCTCTTCTTCCTTCTGACCGGAAACCTGATCGGCAGTCTCCTGTTTCACAGCAGTACGGCAGGGAAATTCATCCTTACGCTGGCATGGATCTGCCCCTTCCTGTACACGAACGCAGCCCTCGGCAGCACGATCAACGGTCTCGGGAAAACAGGATTCACTTTTCTGATCAGCACTTCCGGGCTCCTGGTCCGCATTGCCAGTGTCTTTCTGGCAATTCCCCGGTTTGGGATCCAGGGATACCTGTGGGGTCTTCTGGCAAGCCAGATGCTCGTATCTTTGCTTTCGCTCATAACCCTTTTTACAGCCGGAAGAAGCAGAAAACCCAGAAAGACCGCCTCTTAAACAGGGGCAGTCTTCCCGGGTTTTTCACATTACCGCGAGAAACGCACGGACCAGAACCGGATTTACATACATTTCCAGAATCATTCCCAGAGCGAGCATCAGAACAACGAACACGGTCTTCTGCCGGTTCCACCGGGTCTGGGGATAACTGCAGCAGTACCAGAGCAGTACAAGAAAAGCCGGTATGTAAAAAATAAACTGGGGAAAAATCCCCACAATACAAAGCATGCTTCCCTTGATTCCCAGACTGAGCACTGCCGTGGAAATCAGGATTCCGCCGGACATGCCAGTCCACATCAGAAAGAGGACCGCGCTGATCTTCCTTGCCTTTGTGCAGGAAAGACCAAAGAGAGCCAGGAACGGAAGAAGGCGCAGACGTATGAGATACCAGATATATTCTCCTCCGTCGATCCGCGTATTCTGAAACTGCTGAAGAAAATAATCACTGAAAATTCCCGGCTCAGCCACATATTTTTTCGCCACAAAATTCACATATATGATTCCAATTAAAAACCCCGGCATAAAAAAAGCCAGGAGCTGTTTTCTTGAACGAAATATCTTCACACCACTTCCTCCATGTCAGCAGTATCGCAGGGACGTCTTCCTCCCAGGGATATTTCATTATATGCCGGGGTATCTTATTTATTCTTTATTCCTGTATTTCACATCATACGCAAGGAGGGAGGAAACCGTCTTGGCATCCTCAATCTCTCCGGAATAGATCTTTTCCTTCAGTTCATCAATCGTATACGCTTTCAGTTCAACAAATTCATCCTCATCCAGGTGCTGCTTCGAGGGGATCAGATTCTTCGCGACATAGACTTCAATCCGCTCGTTGCAGAAAGCCACCGTCGTTCTCAGAGTGATAAGCCATTCCAGATTCTCACTCCTGTATCCTGTCTCCTCTTCCAGTTCCCTGGCTGCGCAATCTCTGCCCGGCTCATCCTCTGCATCGAGAGCGCCTGCCGGGATCTCCAGCGTGTACCGGTCGAGGGCGTTGCGGAACTGCCGCACCATAAGGATTCTGCCGTCGTCAAGAACCGGGACGACCGCCGCCGCTCCTTTATGTTTGATAAAATCCCAGATTACCGTGTGATCCCCGTTGATCTCCATGGTATCCTGGTAAAAATCAATGATCGATCCTTTAAATTTCAGTTCTCTTTTCAGACGTTTGATCTGCTCGCTCATGTCTCTCTCCTCCTGATTATACACTGTTTCTGTACAATTTGCTTTTCATACTGCTCCCGGTACTGCAAACCGGTATAGCAAAGGCCCTCGTCTCTCGACAAGGGCCATATCTTTCCTTTTCTGCGACTGATGCTATTTTGCGTAATCTGTTGCCCGTGACTCACGGATTACATTTACCTTGATCTGCCCCGGATATTCCAGCTCATACTCAATCTGCTTGGCAATATTCCTGGCCAGTAGCACCATATCATCATCAGATACCTGCTCTGGAACTACCATAACACGAATCTCTCTTCCCGCCTGGATGGCAAAAGATTTTTCCACACCTTTAAACTGGTTGGTAATGTCTTCTAACTGTTTCAATCTGTTTGTATATGTTTCGATGGTCTCTCTTCTCGCTCCCGGTCTGGCAGCGGAAATCGTATCTGCCGCCTGGACCACACAAGCGATCAGCGACTGCGGTTCCACATCGCCGTGATGCGCTTCCACAGCATTAATAACGATCGGGGACTCCTTGTACTTTCTGCAGAGATCCACCCCGATCTGGATATGTGATCCCTCCACGTCATGGTCGATGGATTTTCCGATATCGTGCAGCAGTCCCGCACGTTTCGCGACTCTGACGTCGAGCCCGATCTCACCGGCCAGGAGACCGGCAAGCTGTGCAACTTCTATCGAATGTTTCAGCGCATTCTGGCCGTAGCTCGTTCTGAACTTCATGCGGCCAAGAAGCTTGATCAGCTCCGGATGGATACCCGGCACACCCACTTCAAGTGCAGCTGCCTCTCCTTCCTCGCGGATCATGGCGTCAACTTCCTTCTGCGCTTTCTCTACCATTTCCTCAATTCTCGCCGGATGAATTCTTCCATCCACGATCAGACGTTCCAGCGCAATCCTTGCAACCTCGCGCCGGATCGGGTCAAAGCCGGAGAGCACCACCGCTTCCGGTGTATCGTCGATAATCAGCTCGACGCCCGTCAGCGTCTCGAGGGTACGGATATTTCTTCCTTCCCGCCCGATAATCCGACCTTTCATCTCATCGCTTGGGAGCTGAACAACAGAGATCGTCGTCTCTGCCACATGGTCAGCAGCACATCTCTGAATGGCGTTGACAACATACTCTTTCGCTTTCTTGTCTGCCTCTTCCTTGGCCTGTGCCTCCAGCTCCCTGACCATCTTCGCGGTGTCATGCTTGACATCTTCTTCAACAGTTTTCAACAGATATTCTTTTGCCTGTTCGGAGGTTAATCCTGAGATTCGTTCCAGTTCCTGTACACGTTTCTGATTCAGCTCTTCCACCTTGTTCTCACGCTGGCGCAGCTGCTCTTCCTTCGACGAGATCTTTGTCTCCCGATGTTCGAGCGCATCTGACCGTTTGTCAACAGCTTCTTCCTTTGCGAGCACTCTCTTCTCGTAGCGCTGCAGTTCTGCTCTTCTCTCCTTGGTCTCTTTTTCGAGATCATTCTTCGTCCGGATGGACTCTTCCTTGACCTCAAGAAGAGCTTCTTTCTTCGTCGTCTCAGCTGTCTTCACGGCGTCGTCAATGATCTCTCTCGCTCTGGTCTCGGCATTTCCAATCTTGTTCTCGGCATTTTTCTTCAGACTGGAAACCGTTACCTGGTGAGTGATCACGCCGGCTATCAACGCGAGGGCCACGGCAATTACTATACATAAGCCTAAACTTACTTGCACAGGAGCACCTCCTTATTCAATTTTCATTGTACATATTACTTAAATACAACAGTTAAATTTTATACTGTTTTCACAACAATGTCAAGCTTCATCACTACAATTTTGTATCACTTGACGGACTGTGTCGTAACGAAAGCCTTTTCGTGCCAGATAACCGCAGATTCTGCGAATCTGTGTCTCGTCTGAGGTTCCCGGATCGAAGCCTTTTTTCTTCAGGATTCTTCTCACGGTCTCCTCCTCCCCGCCCTCCTCGCTGCACGCTTCCAGGGCGAGCTGCGCCTTTTCGGCAGACACTCCCTTCTGCATCAGCAGGGCAAGGATCTCCTTTCTGCTCTTCGTCCCGATCCTGCTCCTGACGAAATTTTCAGCAAAACGGTCATCGTCAAGATATCCGAAGGAGCGGACGTACTCCACTGCCGCATCCACCGCATCCGGCGGGTAAAGCCCCTGGCGCAGTTTTTCCCGGAGAGCGGACTCCGTGCGGTCCATGTCGCTTAACAGATGCATGGCGCGCAGCTTCGCCCGCTTGAATATCACTTCATTTCTGATTTTCCGGACCGTCTCCTCCGGGACGTCCGCTCCCTCCCGTATGCCGAAGCGTTTCATCTCTCCCTGGTACAGGACAAAAGCGAATTCCCCGTCCAGGAAAATTCTGGACTTTGTCTTCGTCACGTTCTCCGTCCGTGTCACTCTCATTCTGCCTTCTCCGGCTTAAGCTTCAGGTCCGCACCGGGTTCCTGTGCTGCGCCGCTCTCTTCCTCCGTCTCTCCAAGATGGTAATGAGCGCGCACTTTTCTGTCCAGTTCCTCCATCAGTTCCGGATGGGTGGTCAGATATGCCTTGGCGTTCTCCCTTCCCTGTCCGATCTTCTCACCTTCATAGGCATACCATGCGCCGCTCTTCTTCACGATGTCGATTCCCGCAGCAAGGTCCAGGATATCTCCCTCCCGGGAAATTCCCTTGCCGAACATGATGTCAAACTCCGCCTCTCTGAACGGAGGGGCGATCTTATTCTTTACAATCTTGATCCTGGTGCGGTTTCCGACGATCTCGCCGCCCTGCTTGAGCGTCTCGATCTTCCTGACATCCATGCGCACGGAAGCGTAAAACTTCAGCGCCCGGCCTCCGGTCGTCGTCTCCGGATTTCCGAACATCACGCCCACCTTCTCACGGAGCTGGTTGATGAAAATGACAACACAGTGGGACTTGCTGATCACAGGCGTAAGCTTTCTCAGCGCCTGGGACATCAGTCTCGCCTGAAGGCCCACATGGCTGTCCCCCATGTCCCCTTCGATCTCCTGTCTCGGAACCAGCGCCGCCACAGAGTCGATAACAATAATATCGATCGCGCCGGAACGCACCATCGTCTCCGCGATCTCCAGCGCCTGGTCTCCGCTGTCCGGCTGGGAGATATACAGCTCGTCAATATCGACGCCGATGTTCTTCGCATACACCGGATCCAGCGCATGCTCCGCATCGATAAATCCGGCAATGCCGCCTCTCTTCTGTACTTCTGCAATCATGTGAAGGGCCACCGTCGTCTTACCGCTGGACTCCGGTCCGTACACCTCGATCACACGTCCCTTGGGGACTCCGCCAAGTCCCAGGGCAAGGTCCAGGCTCAGACATCCCGTAGGCACTGTCTCAACCGCCACATGTGCTCCGGATTCCCCCAGACGCATCACGGTTCCCTTTCCAAAATCTTTTTCAAGCTTCGCTATCGCCGCATCGAGAGCTTTCTTCTTCTCTTCGTTATTGTTCGCCATAATTTCATTCTCCTTCTAATACATCGAACATACGTTCGTGTCTGTTACTATAGTATTACACCTGCCGGAAATTGTCAACAAAAATCTTACCCCTTTTGTCAATACCTGCCCTCATTCTATCATACGCTATGCGATTCTTCAAGAACTTTTTTCAGACCGTCTTCCAGTGATGTACTTTTTCCCGGTAAAAGATCACGCCTTCCCGCTTCACGGTCATGTTCCCGTCTTTTACTTCCACCATTGTCACCGAACAGTTCGGCGGCACCTCGTCCTTCCAGAAATGTGCCACGGAGAGATTCCCCCGGATCCGGTTCAGAAGCGCTGTCATGGCGGCGCCGTGGGTGGAGATCAGAATATTCTTTTCTGCCAGATCCCGGCGGCTGCAGATCTCCCGCAGGAAGTCTCCCGTCCTTTCATAGAGCTCCTCTACTGACTCGGCCCCCTCCGGCGGCACATAGGCTGCCGTATCTCCGAAGAACCGGTTAAACGCTTCACTTTCCGGATCTTTCTGCTCCCCGCCGCAGTACATCCCCTCATACCGCCCGAAGCAGATCTCCTGGATTCTCTCGTCGGCGGTCAGTTCCACGCCTCTTCCTTCCAGAATGATCTCCGCTGTCTCCCGGGCCCGCAGAAGGGGACTTGTAAATCCCAGGTCAATGGGAATCTCCCTCATTCCCTCAGCCGTCTCCCGGGCAAGCCTGCGCCCGTAGTCATTGAGCGGAATATCCGTGCGTCCCTGTACCCGGTGTTCCCGGTTCCAGTCCGTCTCTCCGTGGCGGATAACATATAGCATCATATTCTTCTCCTCCTGTATATCTGTTATGTATCTGCATATTTCTTCTGCCGCCGTCCGTCTTTCCGGCTGCCGGCAGATCGTTTCATACCCGATCTCCAGTATAAGCGCTTCCCTTTTTCCCGTCAATATCCTTCCGGCGCTTGCCAATCCGCCCCGGAAGCGTCTATAATAGATGCGGACATACTACAGACCAGGAAAGGAATTGATAACAATGGAAATGGAAAAAATCACAAGTTTTACAGTAGACCATATCCGTCTCGTCCCGGGCGTGTACGTATCCCGCAGAGACATGGCGGGCGATACCGTAATCACCACCTTTGACATCCGTATGACAAGCCCCAACGATGAGCCGGTCATGAACACCGCAGAGGTGCACACCATCGAACATCTGGGCGCCACATTTCTGAGAAATCACGGGGAATGGAAAGACAGGATCCTCTATTTCGGTCCCATGGGATGCCGGACCGGATTTTATCTTCTTCTCATCGGAGAATACGAATCTGCGGACATTGTACCTCTTCTCCGGGAAATGTTCGCCTTCATCGCTTCCTATGAGGGCGAGGTTCCCGGAGCCCGCGCGAAAGACTGCGGAAACTATCTGGACATGAATCTGCCCATGGCAAAATATCTCGCCCGCAAATATCTGGACGAAGTGCTGACGGATATCCCGGATTTCCGGCTGAACTATCCGGACTGAACCACTCTTGCACCCATAAACGCAAAAGTATACCGCTGCGCCATCCTGCTTTCGGATACCGCAGCGGTATATCTATATCTGTATTCTGACCACACGGTTCTCCGGACCGCCTGTCACTTTCTCTTTTTCAGAATCTCCTTCCGGATATACCGGTATGTCTTTTCTTCCCCTTCTTCCGCCAGCATGTACAGAAGCTTTTCCAGAAGCTCCCTCGTCTCGGGATGCATCAGCTCCCCTGCCCGGCCGTTCCTGTAGTAATCCAGCGGATCCGTATTCCTGTAAGCGTCCCCTTTGTATACACGGCTTGCAGCAATCCGGTCCAGAAACATCTCCACCACATAGCGCACCGGCATCTTCATTCCGGCCATCTTCCCGCTTCCGTCCAGGCTGTAGTCCAGCCAGTATTCGTAGTGATGCTTGTTCCTTCCCTTATGGTGGAGCCATGCGCAAGAATACCCCCGGTCTTCCCGCTCCGCATTGTTGGGGCTTCGGTTTCCCTGGTAATACCGGCATCCCACACGGAATTCCGTCCAGCTGTATTTGGACAGGTCGTGGAGCAGCCCCTGCTTATACAGCCCTACCCGGAAACACTCCTTCATCACCAGGAATTTATGCTTCGTGATCGTTCGAAAATGCTGTACTGCCTTCATTTTCACTCCTGCCTTCTGCCTTCTTTTCTGTCTCCGGAGCCGCTGTCTTCCGGGTGTTTCTTCTCTTTTCCTGTTTTACCTCTTTTCCGACCAGAAGCACGACGCTTCTCTCCGGAAGTTCCATGCTCTTCTGATCCTCCAGAAGCTTCGGTTCCCCGGCAAATCCGTCCGCCGTGCAGGCCGCCAGGAACCACCGTTTTTCTTTTCCCGGGGAGGGAAGCGCATAGCTGTGGGGCAGCCAGTGCATATTGTAGGCCGCAAAGCACTCCTCGTCGCCTTCGCCCGAACGTGAGTAAAGCACACCGAGCTGTCTGCTGGACACCTCCGCGCGCACCTGCCAGGCGCTCTCCCCGTGATAGGAGACGTCAGGCATCCCGCATGCCGTGCGGTCCAGCCCCTTAAGCTCCTCGTCCCGGTGGAGACACGGATGCGCCTTGCGGAAAGCGATCAGACTCTTCACAAACCGGAACAGGGAGTCATCCGTCTTAAGCCGGCTCCAGTTCACCCAGCCGGTTTCATTGTCCTGGCAGTATACATTGTTGTTTCCGTTCTGGCTGTTGTAAAACTCATCCCCTGCCAGGATGCACGGCGTTCCCTGGGCTGTAAGAAGCAGAAAGAACGCATTCTTCACCTGATTCCTGCGCAGCGTCATCACCGCCTTTTTCCTGCTCGGTCCCTCCACGCCGCAGTTCCAGCTGAAATTATAGTCCGGTCCGTCCAGGTTGCCCTCCCCGTTCGCCTCGTTGTGCTTTCCGTCGTAGGAGACGAGATCCCACAGGGTAAACCCGGTCTGGGCGGTAATATAGCTGCATTTTCCGTCGGAGGCGGAATTGTGTTTCAGCGCCCAGATCACATCGTTCACCATATTCTCATCGCCTTTGAGGTAACGGCGCATGACATTCTGAAAGCCGTCGTCTTTTCTCATCAGCTTTGTTCCTCTGAGAAGGGGATCCTGGCTGAGAAGTTCCCAGGGCACACAGTAGGGATTCACCACAAAACCGTCCACATGGTACTCCAACATATAAAAGCGCAGACATTCCAGAGCCGTCTGTGCCGGGATCCCCTCCATAAAGGGCATCTCCAGGACCACCTCGATACCCTCCCGGTGGCATGCCTTCACCATATCCTTCAGCTCACGGACCGCACTTTTTCCTGCGGCATATGCCTCTTTCGGGGCAAAATAATATCCCCTTCCGTAGCCCCAGTAATTGATCTTTCCTTTTTCGCACTCCTCAAATTCGTACACCGGCATGCACTGGATCTGGTTAATTCCAAGATCCTTCAGGTAAGGGATCTTCTCGATCACCCCCAGGTAAGTTCCCTTGTGCGCCGCCTTCGAGGAACTGTGCTTTGTGAATCCGCGGACATGCAGACTGTACGCAACCACCTGGCTCCAGGGAAGTTTCAAAGGCCGGTCATCCTCCCAGTCGTACTCCGCCGACACCATCCGCCCCCGGATCTGGTGCTGCTGGACATCTCTTGGCACTCCGAACTTTTCCCTGCCTGCCAGTTCCTTTACATAGGGATCTACATACACTCTTCCGCCCACACGGAAATTATATTCATACTCTGCGGCGTCGATCTCCTCCAGTGCCAGAAATCTCACCTCGCCGATTCCTTCCTCCTCCGGCATGTCAAAACAGAACCGGGGCGTCTCCTCCCCTCTTCTGTACACAAGAAGCTCGCAGGTCTTTCCCGCCGGAACCTGCACGGCGAAATTCACTCTGTCTCTCTCAACTACAGCCCCGAAAGGCTGCGGGCGTCCTATTGTTTTTTTCATAATCTGCGTTCCTTTCCTACTGCCAGCCGTCCGTTCCATACATCTCTACATTTTCCCGATTGATAAAGAACGTCTCCACATAAGTCTCTTCCTCGTAGTCTCCGCCGTCCAGCACTGCCGCCGCGGTTTTCACTGCAGTCTTTCCCATATTGATAGGGGACTGTGCGCCCACCCCCTCCATGGGGCTTCCGGGATCGGCAAGGGCGCTCTTTGTAACAGGCGATCCGTCCACGCTGTAGACAAGAATATCATCCGAATCCAGCTCCTCCAGAACTTCCAGAACCTGTTCCGCCATCTGGTCACTGGCGCACATCACAGCGTCCGGTTCCGGTTCTGCGCTTACCATCTGCGTGAGGCTGCCCGTGATATTCTGCCCGCCGCCCGCTTCGATCCGGCCGGCCACCTCGAATCCGCCGTCCGCTATGGCTTCTTCAAACCCGGTGATTCTCTCATTATAAGAACTGATATCCGGATTTTCCACAATCACAATTCTTCCGCCTTCCGGCCTCTGCGCGGTCAGATCCTCGCCGCACACATGTCCCGCATTATAATTATCCGAGCCGACAAAAGCGGTGATCAGGCCGGTATCCGACACCTCCCGGTCCACATTGACCACCGGGACATCCGCCTCCTTCAGCGCTTCCAGTGCCGGGGTGATCCCCGTTTCGTCCACCGGACACAAAAAAAGCGCGGAGATGCCCTCCTCAATCATCTGGCTGATCTGTGAGATCTGTGTTTCCGTACTGCCGTCCGGGTCTTTCACAACGAGCCGTCCCCCCTGCTCTTCCAGCGCCGTGCGGACTGACTGTTCCAGTGTCTCATAGAAGGGGTTTGAGAGATCGGCACAGCTGAATCCGAAAACTTTCCCGCTCAGCGTCTTCTCGTTTTCCCCGCCTTCCTCCGGTTGTTCCACCACCGCATTGTCCTCCGGCGTACCTACATTCTGCTTGCATCCGGCCGCGCCAAAGGCTGTCAGTACAGCCAGCAGCACGGCAGCCGTCATCCTCTTTTTCATCCATCTACCTCATTTTTCAAGATTATAAGAAGCCTTCATCTACATTCTACCCGGTTTCGGAGGAATGTCAATAGAAACACCTGCTTGCAATTCTCTGTTCTTTTTGCTAACATCAGTATAAAACTATTATATGCCGCAGCTTCTGCGGCAGAATTTTTCAAGGAGAAAATACTTATGAATGAAAATGAATCTCTCACCGTAACACTGACTCTTGATGATGACAGAGAACTGGAATGTTCCGTTCTCACCATATTCGAGGCAGGCGGGCGTCAGTATATCGCACTCCTCCCCATGGGAGAAGACGGCGATGAGGGCGACGGCCAGATCTATCTCTACCGCCTGATCGACAATGGGGAAGATGAGGAGCCCGGACTGGAGAACATTCTGGAAGACGAGGAGTTCGAACTGGCTTCCGAGGCTTTCAATGAATGGATGGAGAGCCAGGATTTCGGGGATATCGATCTGGACGACCTGGACGATCTGAACCGCCTTGACTGACGGTTCTACTCTTCCAGCAGTTCTTCGACGAAACGGGAAGGCTGAACGGTCTTTCCGTTTTTCGTCTTTACATAGCAGACTTTCAGGGTGTTCTTTGCCCGGGTCATCGCCACGTAGAAAAGCCTTCTCTCCTCCTCTGTCTCCTCATCCGTCTTCGCCTTCTTATAGGGAATACTCCCCTCATTGGCACCGATAATGAACACCGTATCAAATTCAAGCCCCTTGGCGGCATGGATCGTCATAAGACGCACTCCCTCCTGCTGCGCGGAGCGGTTTCTCTCCTTCTCTTTCAGCGCTTCCGTATACTCCTGTACATGGGTGAACCACTCTTCCAACGTCCTGATGGGACGGGACGCCTCCTCGATCTCCGCCAGAACATCCGTCAGATCCGTCTTTTTCACCTTGTTCGTCAGCGCATAATCCTTCAGGAAATCATCGTACCCGATCCGTTTTCTGATATACTGGATCGCCGCATAGGGCGCCATCCTGGACAGCATCTTCACATCCCACTCGAACTGGTCCACCCGGTCCATCATCCAGTCCCGGTCGCAGTAGAACCTGCGGATATCCTCAAAGGAAACATTTTCTCCGGAAAGGCTGTCCCGGCCGATATACCGCTTCGGACGGTTCATAATCCGAAGGAAATCGCCTCTGCTCCGCGATCCTGCTGCCAGATGAAAATACGCCATAATATCCTTTGCTATAAAATGATCGTAGAGATTGGGGAGGTGCTCTTTCATCTGGAAGGGGATCTTCCGGCTGACCAGTTCCTCCACCACCGGTCTGGCGTCCGTGTGGACGCGGAAAAGGACCGCCGCGTCCTCCCAGTTCTTTCCGCCTCCGGCCATCTTCTCAATCTCGTCCGCCACATACTCCGCTTCTTCCGCCGGATCCTTCACTTCCTGCACATGCAGGCAGGGACCTGCATCCCGCGCCGCTTCCAGTTCCTTCTCAAAGCGTTTTTCGTTGTTCCGGATCACCCGCAGGGAATTATTCACGATATTGGCGGCAGACCGGTAGTTTGTCCCGAGAAGGATCCTCTCCGCGTCCGGGTAATCCTCAAGGAAGCGGAACATCAGACTGGAATCCGCCCCCCGGAATCCGTAGATCGCCTGATCGTCGTCCCCCACCACGAAAAGATTGTTCTCCGGGCGCGCCAGCATCCGGATCACATCGTACTGGATCCGGTTGATATCCTGGAACTCATCGATCAGTATATAGCGGAACTTCTTCTGCCACTGTCCCAGCACATCCGGCCTTTTCTGAAACAGGTCGCAGCAGAGCACGAGCATGTCATCAAAATCAATTTTGCGGAGTCCCTTTCTCATCTTCTCATAATCCGCATAAATGGACCGGAAGGCGTCAGCGCTGCACTTGGCAGAGACAAATTCCTCCGGATCAAGACGGTTGTTCTTGATCTTCCCGATCTCCGCGGCAATATCCTGGATAAAATCCTCCTCGTCAAAGACATCCATCTTCTGCCTGGCAGCCGCCTGCCGCAGAATCTGGTACTTTTCTTCCTCGGAGAGAATATTTTCCGGTCCCATCCGGTACGCCCACTTCAGGATTCCGTAATAGATCCCGTGAAATGTCCCCATTGTGACCGGCGCGCTGCCCTTCCCCATCAGTGACGCAAGCCTGTTTTTCATCTCCGCGGCCGCGTAACGGGTAAAAGTAACGACCAGAATTTCTTCCGGCCGCACAGCACATCTCTCGATCAGATATTTAATTCTGTTTACAATTGTAAGGGTCTTGCCGGACCCCGGTCCCGCCAGTACGAGACAGGGGCCTTTTTCATGCATGACCGCTTTTTTCTGTGCCTGATTAAAACCCATGATGTCCTTTCTGTACCGAATCCTTCCCGGCTCAGCCGAGCTCCTCCTCAAGCTTTCGGATTCCAAGCCCGATTCTTCTGAGAGATTCCTCCTTCTGAAGCACTTCCATGATCTCGGTTGCTCCTCCCGGCGTATTCTGCTTTCCGGAAACCGCCGTCCGGATAGGCCACATCACATAGCCGATCTTGTATCCTTTTTCTCCTGCAAATGCTTTCAGCGTCTCGAAGAGCGCATCGTTGCTGTAGTCTTCCTGCTCCTCCAGAACCGGAAGCACCTCTCTTAAAAGCTCAAGCGCTTTCTGCGGATCCGTCTTCATCTTCTTATGGTTATAGAGCGCCGTATCGTAGGATGGGAGCTCCTCAAAAAAGTCGATCTGCTCACAGATATCCGGGAATATCTCAATTCTCGTCTTCACCAGCGCCGCAATCTTTCTGAGATCATAATCTTTTGTCACAACGCGGCGGATGTAAGGCTCTGCCATCTCATAGAATTTCTCGAAATCCATGGCCTTTAAATATTCTCCGTTCATCCACTTCAGCTTTACAATGTCAAACACTGCCGGTGATTTGCTCATATGGCGGTAATCGAACGCCTCCACAAGCTCCTCCAGCGAGAAAATCTCACGGTTGTCCGACGGACACCACCCGAGCAGCGCCACATAATTGACCACCGCTTCCGAGACGAAGCCCTGATCGATCAGGTCCTCATAGGAGGAGTGACCGCAGCGTTTGCTCAGTTTCTTGTGGTTCTCATCCGTAATCAGCGGACAGTGAACGTATACCGGGACTTCCCAGCCGAATGCCTCGTAAAGCCGGTTATACTTGGGTGCAGAGGAAAGATATTCATTGCCCCGCACCACATGGGTGATCTTCATGAGATGGTCGTCCACCACATTGGCAAAATTATAGGTCGGAAATCCATCCGACTTGATCAGGATCATATCATCCAGCTCATTGTTCGGCACAGTGATATCTCCGTAAATCTCATCGTGGAAGGTAGTTTCTCCTTCATTTGGCACGTTCAGGCGGATCACCCACGGCTTTCCTGCCGCCAGATTCGCCTCCACTTCCTCCCGGCTTAATCCCAGGCAGTGCTTGTCATAAACCACAATGTCCGTGCCGTCATCGGATACCGATGTTTTCAGGGACTCCAGACGCTCCTTGTCGCAGAAGCAGTAGTAGGCATCTCCCTGTTCCACCAGCTGTTTCGCATATTTCAGATAGATCCCCTGCGCATTTCTCTCGCTCTGCACATAGGGTCCGTATCCGCCGTCCCGGTCCGGTCCTTCATCGTGAATCAGCCCGGTCTTTTCCAGTGTTCTGTATATAATGTCCAGGGCGCCTTCCACGAACCGCTCCTGGTCCGTGTCCTCCACACGGAGGATAAAATCCCCACCTTCATGCTTTGCAATCAGATAGGCGTACAGCGCCGTCCGCAGGTTTCCGACATGCATCCTCCCCGTAGGACTGGGTGCAAATCTGGTTCTTACTTTTCCGTTCATTTCTTTTCTCCAATCTGGTCCATATTTTCTCTTTCATACTCCGCCGCTATCTGCTCCAGAAAATCATCGCACCGGCTGCGGATCACAATATCCGCCTGCTGATCCGTATAGTGTTCCATCTCCTCCACAAGGATCAGGTTCGTCCCCGTATAGTACTGAAGCATCTGTGAGCACAGCGGAGTGCTCAGGTTTGTTCCGAGAACAAGCAGTACATCTGCCTTTGCAATCTCTTCCGCCGCTTTCGTCATAAGGCTGTTGTCGATCATCTCTCCGAAAAGGCATACCTGGGGTCTCAGCGCGGTAAGGCACTTCTCACACAGAGGAACCCCTCTGGCATTCTTCACATATTCCACAGAGTAATGCCTGCCGCAGGACGGGCAGACATTGTCAAAAACCGTCCCCTTCAGATTCAGGACATTCCTGCACCCCGCACGGTCTTCAAGCCCGGCGATCCGACGGGTGATAATCGACTGTACCAGCCCGAAATCCTGAAGCTTCTTCAGATCATAAAAGCCGGCTCCCGGAGGATTCTCCGCAGCCTTCAGGATCACTTCCTTATAGAACTTGAAAAAGAGTTCTTTTCTGGCGGAATAAAATCCGCTGTTGAATATTTCCTCAAAAGAGTACCCGTATTTTTCCTCGATATCGTAGGATTCTTCTCCGTCTCTCAAAAGCGGATATCCGCTCTCCTGCATCATCCCGATTCCGCTTAAGACAACTGTATATCTGCTTTTCTCCAGAATCCGGAGCATGTTCTTCTCTCTCACAGCCCATCCCTCCTTCTGAAGCCAGACAGCTTTTCCAGACGGCAAAGCGCGCTTTTTGTGCTCCCGGCTCATCTGCTATTATAAAGCATATCCCGGGATAGTTCAATAAACAAAACACACAGATATCAAAGCATGATCTTATCTGCCGGAAGATTGCCCGTATCGGTGACATTTCCCTTTCTGGCGTCCACCATCTCCAGCATCGTTCCCGCAAACGCGTCATCTGCCAGGCGTTCTACATGTGACGGCAGAAGAAAGAATCCCACTCTTCCGGCGGGAAATGCCAGCAGACAGGCACCGTCGTCCGCATAAAGTACTCCGTCCGAAGCAAAAAGCGAACCGCCGGAAGCCTCCGTCTCGAACCAGAGCATGGCGTCTGTTCCGAGGAAGGCGCCTTCTTCCGCATAAGTAATGTTCGCCGGGATATAGACTTCCGAGATCTCTGCCGCCGCACCGGCAAAAGCACCTCTTGCAATTCCGCTGCATCCTTCCGACGGCAGCTCCATATATCCGTCCACCACTGCCGTATCCACATCCGCGATTCCACAGATCATACCGGATTCGCTGACAAGGAATCCGCCCACGTTCACGGCGCCGGCATGCTCCGGGTCTGTGCCCGCCCCGCCGGGCTCTGTATCCACCGGTGTATCAGGCAGCACATTCTCTCCGCTGTCGGATGCGGGGACATCCGGCACATCCGAAGGAATATCGGCTCCGGGCGCATCCGGCGCATCCGAAGGAATATCGGTTCCGGGTGCATCCGGCACATCCGAAGGAATATCGGTTCCGGGGAGATCCGGCACATCCGAGGGGAGATCCGCTCCCGGCGCGTCCGGCACATCCGAGGGGATGTCAGCCCCGGGGAGATCCGCCGCAGGGAGATCTGTTATATCTGATGGAAGATCTGCCCCTGGAGCATCCGGAACTCCTGCAGGGAGGTCCGCCGCGGGAATATTCCGCGCCCCGGCCGCCTTTTCACCGCTCAGGTCCTTTTCTGCTTCTCCCGGTACATCCACGGCAATTTCCGCTGCAATATTCTGATTCTGCACATCACCGGAAACTTCTGCCGGGAGTTCCGGAACCGCAATATCACTGAGAGCCACAGCTCTGTCTGCCGCAATTGTATTCCCGCATATGCGTCCGCTTCCCGGCAGAATTATTCCGGCTATCCCCTCCGCTTTTTCCAATGGTTCCGCACATACGGCAACAGAAAGCAGACAGAGCACAAGAGCAACCGCCGCAGTTCTTGCGATTCTCCTCAAAAGCGAGCCCATATCCGTTCCGCTGTAAAGTTCCTCACACCATTCCATACCTTTCAGTCCCTTCTCCACCACATTTCTTCTCCGGGAAACCGCTCCCGTACTTTACCCGGATAAAGTATCAGAGAAAAAGGAATGTCACAATGCCGCTGCAACATTCCTTTGCCATTTCAGTTATTCTGTTTTCCGGCTTCCAAAAGCCCGATTATACGTTGATTTCGGCTTTCATGCCGAGCTCGTCTCTGTTCTCCTCAAGAAGAGGACGGATCACACGGGTGAGGTACATCTCCACCTGCTCCTTTGCGCGTCCCACATATCTTGCAGGCTCCATCGTCTTTTTCAGATCCTCCAGACTCATGTTGAACGCCGGATCTGCTGCGATCAGTTCCAGGAGATTATTGTCAAGCCCTTTCTCTTTCACATTTTTCCCGGCTTCCATGGAGAGCTCACGGATTCTCTCGTGGAGTTCCTGACGGTCTCCGCCTGCCTTCACCGCATCCATCATGATATTTTCCGTCGCCATGAACGGAAGTTCTGCCATGAGATGCTTCTCGATCACTTTCGGGTAGACAACAAGCCCATCCACCACATTCAGGCACAGGTCAAGGATTCCGTCCACAGCCAGGAATCCCTCCGGCACGCTGAGCCGCTTGTTCGCCGAGTCATCCAGGGTTCTCTCAAACCACTGGGTTGCCGAAGTGATGGCCGGATTCAGTGCATCGATCATCACATAGCGGGACAGGGAGGCGATTCTCTCACTGCGCATCGGATTTCTCTTGTATGCCATGGCAGAAGAGCCGATCTGTGTCTTCTCGAAAGGCTCCTCAATCTCCTTGAGGTGCTGCAGAAGACGGATATCGTTGGAGAACTTGTGGGCGCTGGCTGCAATTCCCGCCAGGACATTCAGCACTCTCGTATCCACCTTCCGGGAATAGGTCTGTCCGGACACCGGATAGCATGCCTTGAATCCCATCTTCTCTGCGATCATGGGGTCAATCCGGTCAATCTTCTCCTGGTCACCGTCAAAGAGCTCCAGGAAACTTGCCTGCGTCCCTGTGGTTCCCTTGGATCCCAGAAGCTTTAAGCTTCCCAGCACATAGTCCAGATCTTCCAGATCCATCTCAAACTCCTGCATCCAGAGCGTTGCCCTCTTTCCTACCGTGGTAGGCTGCGCCGGCTGAAAGTGGGTAAATGCCAGCGTCGGCTGTGCCTTGTAGGTATCAGCGAAATCCGCCAGCTCCGCGATCACATTGATCAGTTTCTTTCTCACCAGACGGAGCGCCTCCGCCATGATGATAATATCCGTATTGTCTCCCACATAGCAGGAAGTCGCACCCAGATGGATGATTCCTTTCGCCTTCGGGCACTGCACCCCGTATGCATAGACATGGGACATAACGTCGTGGCGCACTACCTTTTCCCGCTCCTTCGCCACCTCATAGTTGATATCGTCTGCATGGGCTTTCAGCTCATCGATCTGCTCCTCGGTAATATTGAGTCCCAGTTCCCGCTCCGTCTCCGCCAGGGCGATCCAGAGTCTCCTCCATGTCCGGAACTTCTTGTCCTGTGAAAAGATGTACTGCATCTCCTTGCTTGCATAGCGCTCGGAGAGCGGGCTGATATAACGGTCGTGGTTCATAATTCTTTCTCCTTTTCTGAATGTTGGGCATCAAGTGCCTTTCAGGGTAGCATCCGCTCCCTAAGCTTGAAGAGACCTCGCCAGGTGCTCTACTCAAATGCGTGGCTGATGTCTCTGCCGGGGACTTCCATGGGGTAGTTTCCGGTAAAACATGCGTCACAGTAATGCAGGTCGCCTACCATGTCTTTGAGCTTGCTGATCTCCATGTATCCCAGAGAGTCCGCCCCGATCATCTTCCGGATCTCCTCCGTTGTGTGGGAATGGGCGATAAGCTGTTCGTTGGAGGGTACGTCAGTTCCGAAATAGCAGGGATGCAGAAACGGCGGCGAGCTGATCCGCACATGGACCTCCGTGGCCCCTGCCTTTTTCAGCATGCGGATAATGTTGGCACAGGTCGTTCCTCTCACAATGGAGTCATCCACCATGACGATCCGCTTCCCTCTCACAACCTCCGGTATCACGTTCAGCTTGATCCTGACGCTGGATTCCCGGTCGCTCTGCTTCGGCTTGATGAAAGTACGCCCGACATAGCTGTTCTTGTGAAATGCCATACCGCCGGGGATGCCGGACTCCTCCGAATATCCTCTTGCAGCCACCAGACCGGAATCCGGCACGCCTACGACAAGGTCCGCCTCAACCGGATAGGATCTGGCCAGAGCCTTTCCTGCAAGGATCCGGGAATGGTAAACATTCACTCCGTCGATGGTGCTGTCCATTCTGGCGAAATAAATGTATTCAAATATACATCTCGCCTCTTTTTCCGCCGGAAGCGCCATGGACATGTCCGAGGTAATCCCTTCCTTTGTAATAGTGACAATCTCTCCCGGTCTCACATCCCGGACAAACTCCGCATCCACTGCCGCAATCGCGCAGCTCTCGGACGCCAGGAACCAGGTATTGTCCCTCTTTCCGATGCACAGAGGCTTCAGTCCGAAGGGATCTCTCGCGCCGATCATCTTTCTCGGACTGCTGACAACAAGGGCATATGCCCCCTTGATCTTGCGCATCGCATTTTTCACCGCATCCTCCGCCTTCGGGGTGTTGAGCCGCTCTCTTGCGATGTGGTACGCGATCACCTCGGAATCGATGGTCGTCTGGAAGATCGCCCCGGTATATTCCAGTTCCCGGCGCAGTTCAATGGCGTTGACCAGATTACCGTTATGTGCGATGGCAAGCGTCCCTTTCACGTAGTTGATGACAAGGGGCTGGGCATTCTCCGCCCGGGTTCCCCCCGCTGTGGAATAACGCACGTGGCCGACTCCCAGATTCCCTTTCAGCTCGGAAAGCGTCTCCTCACTGAACACCTCGTTTACCAGTCCCAGACCTTTGCGTGAGATCACTTTCCGCTGCCCGTTTGTGTCTGTCACAGCGATGCCGCAGCTCTCCTGACCGCGGTGCTGCAGGGCAAACAGACCATAATAAATCGACGGGGCCACATCATGCCCGTCCATGTCATAAGCCCCGAAGACCCCGCATTCCTCGCCGAGTCCCGTGGAAATCTTTTCAAAATCATTCATGCAATTCTTACACCTTACTGCCTTTCTCTTCTTCTTTGAATATCGTCGAGTATTCTGCACATTCGATTATAATATAAGGCAGAGGGAAAATCAACAATCCCTCTGCCGCGTATCTTTTTCTGCTTATTATTTTATTCGCGGCACATATATAACCTCTTCTTATATATAGTCGCATTTTTTCTAATTTTCTTATCGTTTTTGTATCAAATGCTGTCTTTGGAACAACATACTGTCTTTGGAACCTCCGGTCAGAATTATCCCTGTGTAAACCGGGAAAGGAACTGTTTCGTCCGCTCCTCCTTCGGATGTTCAAAGACTTCCGACGGCGTGCCGTGTTCGAGAATGCGCCCGTCATCCATAAAGATCACCTGGCTGGACACATCCCGTGCAAATGCCATCTCATGCGTGACGATAATCATCGTCGTCTCCTCGTCCGCCAGCCCGCGGATTACTTTGAGCACTTCTCCTGTCAGCTCCGGGTCCAGAGCCGATGTAGGCTCATCGAAGCAGAGGATATCCGGACGGAGCGCAAGCGCACGGGCGATCGCCACCCGCTGGCACTGTCCGCCGGAAAGCTGGTGGGGATAGTTGTTCATCCGGTCCGCAAGGCCCATCTGCCGCAGCAGATCCTCCGCCTCCGCCTGTATCTCCCCGTGGATCTCCTTTTTCCGCGCTTTGTAATCCGGCTGCGCCTTGGCAAGGAGCTCTTTTGCCAGCATCACATTCCCAAGCGCCGTATACTGTGGAAACAGGTTAAAGGACTGGAACACCAGACCGAAATGAAGCCGCTTTTTGCGGATCTGGCTCTCCTGCATGGTGGAGGGATCTGCCGCGTCAAACAGGGTCTCCCCGTTTACCCGGATCACTCCTCCTCCCGGATTCTCCAGAAAATTCAGGCACCGGAGCAGAGTGGTCTTCCCGCTTCCCGAAGATCCGATGATGGACAGCACATGTCCCTTTTCCAGAGAAAATGTTATATCTTTTAAGACTTCTGTCTGTTCAAAGCTTTTGCTTAAATGTTCGACTTCCAGAATCGCCATGTCGTCCACCTCCTATCGGAAATAATCCAGTTTCTTTTCAAGTCTGCCAAGCAGTACCGTAAGGATGCCGTTGAAGATCAGATAGTACACGGCGGTAAAGAACAGCGGCCAGATTGCCCCTGAAATTCCCTGGGATCCCTTCATGAAGGACTGCCCGGCCCAGATAATCTCCTGGAGCGCGATGATACGCGCAAGAGAGGTATCCTTGACCAGCGTGATAATCTCGTTGGACATGGGCGGAACAATGCGCTTGATCATCTGAAGCAGCGTAACCCGGAAAAAGATCTGGCTCTTCGTCATGCCAAGCACAAGCCCTGCCTCCTCCTGTCCATGGGGTACTCCCTGGATCCCGCCCCGGTAAATCTCCGAGAAATAGCAGGCATAGTTAAAGATAAATCCGATGGAAGCGGCAAGGAAACGTCCTTCCTCGCCCACCCAGAGGGTTACGTTGAGCACCAGCCCCGGGAAATAGTAAATGATCAGAAGCTGAATCATCAGGGGAGTTCCCCTGATGATCCATACAATGATCTTCATCAGATAGCTGACCGGCCGGAATCTGGACATGGATCCGAACGCGATCAGAAGCCCCAGCGGGATCGCTCCCAGAAGGGTTACAAAAAACAGTTTTAATGTCTGGATGAATCCGATATTCAGAGAATGAATGACAATCGGAAACTGCTCAATAAATAGTTCCATAATGAATCTTACCGCCTACTGTTCAATCAGTGCTGCCGTTACCCCGTATGTCTCGGCAGTCTCCTGCATCGTTCCGTCCGCATAGCTCTCTGTAAAGAACGTGTTCAGAGCTTCTGCAAGATCGGAACCTTTGCGGAAACCGACGCCGTACTCTTCGTTGCTCAGGCCTACCGTATATGTAAGGTCAGCATATCCGGTCCCCTCGCCTACCATGGCGGAAGCCATCAGGGAATCGATCACCGCAGCATCGGATGTTCCTGCGGCAACTTCCATCAGAGCATCGGACTGCGCGGTCACCGGTGTGTAGTTCAGTCCGAGTTCCTGTACTGCCTCTTCTCCTGCGCTTCCCGCCTCAACGGCAAAATTCAGTCCGCTTAAGCTCTCCACTGTCTGGTACTGGTCCGCCACATCCGACGGAACGATTACGATCTGCTGGTTGTTCAGATAAGCGTTGGTGCACTCCATGGATGCCGTCACCTCAGCAGTCAGGGTCATGCCGTTCCACACGCAGTCTATGGATTTTGCATCCAGTTCCAGGATCTTGTTGTCCCAGTCGATCTCCACAAACTCTGCCTCAACGCCAAGGCTCTCTGCAAATGCTTTCGCCATATCCGCGTCAAAACCGATCCATTCACCGTTCTCATCCTTGTAATCCATAGGCTCAAAATTCGTGATTCCCACGATCAGAGTTCCCTTGTCCTTCACATACGCCATATCGCTGTCGTCTGTGCTGTCATCCGCCGCGCCGGCGTTATCTGACGCCTTGCCCTGGTCCGCCGTCGCTGCATTATTGTCGGAACCGCAGCCTGCAAACACAGTTGCTGCAAGTGCTGCACAAAGTAATACGCTTACAAATTTCTTCTTCATATTGCCCTCCACTGCCGTATCTCTCCGGCCATACTTTTTTTCTCTACCAATGAGTCACTGTACTACGGTAAAGTTACCGTTGTATTCTACCACGCAGAAGCGTATCTGTCAAACACATTTCAGTTGTGGTTTCTTCTGTGCTGCCGCTTCCATTTTTCCAGCAGTGACGGGTCCGGCTCTGTCTGCAGATTCTTCCGGATCTCATCCAGTTCCTGCCTCATCCGTGCATTCACTTCCATATAATCATCCTGTTTCGTGATCAGGATGTGATACTCCTCCATTGACATATACTTGTATGAGGCGTAGAGATAAGGTTTGAGCAGCGCCTTGTCCCCGCAGATCTGGTAAGCCCGGTCATACATGCGGGCAGCCTCCTGGTACAGAAACAGCCTTCCGTAAGCGGCTCCCAGGCAGGCATAGATCTTGCCGTAGAACTTCTCATCCACGCTCTCGTCCTTCTCCTGGTTTAAGATCGCCTGATACACAAGGATCGCTTCCTCCACCTCGCCGCTCTCCAGAAGATTGTCGCCCTTGTACTTCTGGCGCTCGATATCCTTCTGGTTCTTCAGATGCTCCAGGACGTTCTGGATACGGATCATCTCCGGCTCCCTGTAGATCCGGGAGGATTTGAGGATGGTCAGCACGAATTTCTCCACCGACCCCCGCAGGCGCAGGACATCCCGCAGCGCATTCGCCAGATCGGTCATTCCCAGTTCCTCGTCAAGCCATGTGCAGAGCTGCTCGTTCATAATCGTATAGTCGATCAGGTACAGATTGTTGCACAGATAGTAGCAAAGCTCTTCGATTGTAAATATCCGGCAGTGGATCCTTGTAATCTCATAGGGATGTGTGGCATGTCTGTCATGACAAAGAATTAAACTTCCCATCGTTTCCTCCTAAGTGAATAATCTTCTCCGCCTGGAAATCCGTAGCCATAAAGAAATCGCCGAATCCCACATCACGGACCGTGATCTTGCAGGTCTTTTCATCCAGGAACAGCGTCTCGATCTGAAGCCGCATGGAATACTCCGCCCGTTTCGGGAAATGGTCCAGGGAGATGGTCTCCGTCCGCACCGTCCCCTGAATCAGGGATTCCACGTGGAATTCGATATCCTCCACATCCTCCAGGATCACCTCCCACTGATTGTTGGACTCGTACCAGTGGGCGCCCCAGGACACGATCGGGTACCACATTTCCTGTCCGTCCACCCTCATGTTCACGGTAATCTGATCCGTCAGCTTGTCCTCCGAGAGATAGACCGGGTTCTCGATGTGCATGTACAGCTTCCGGTACGCCGTGTAGCAGGCCCCCTTGCTGTACAGATTATTTCCGATAAAAGCCCTGCGCCCGTTGCAGATGACCCGCAGGGATTTGGGATACCAGTTGTTTTCAAAGCCCTCCCCGGTCAGGAACACCGAGGAGACAATGCGCTTGTCAAAGACGCTCTCGATGAATTTGCAGAACATGGCGTCCGCTTCCTTCGCCTTGTCCTCGTTGAGCACGGGATAGACCATGGCAAGTTCCTTCATGTGTGCGCTCGCCACTTCATCCACTGTCACAAATGTGGTCTTTCCGCCGCCCAGCCCGGGTTTTAACCTTCGCAGCATGTAGGCTTTGATCTCATTTCTGTCACAGCAGAACAGGGCAGCGTCATACTGCCAGAGTTCTTTTGGCTGGTAGAAAAGATAGTTGCAGAAGCTCTCCTTGTAATCCTGTATGAAAATATGCCGCTTGTCGATCTTCATGCGCACCGCAATCCCCCGGAGCATCTGCGCCAGTTCCTCCGTCAGGGAAGGCACGGTAAACACGATTCCCTCGATCTCCGGAAACGGCTGGAGGGACATCTGAATAAACTGGGAGAGAAGCCATACCGCATCGTAGGACTCCTCGCCGAAATCAATCTTGTCGCCGGCAAGACTCTTGCTTAAAAGCCTTGTCACCGTAAATCCCTCTTTGATCGAGACAAGGCGTCTCGCCTCTTTCCCGTACGCCCATGTGTCCCGGAGTTTTCCGATAATCAGCGGGATCTGGTAATTGTCCGCATCCACTTCCAGTGTATCCGGCTCCATCTGCTGGTCGTTGTAGTAACTGATCTGGCATGTCTTGTCATTTATCTCGTATCCGATTATACTGCCCTGTCCCATGAAAAGGAACCTCCTTAAAACTGCACAAATTAATACTGCACGAACATGTGGGCTGCCGCAGCGTCCTCAAAGGCATAGTCCCGCATCTTCTTTTCGCGTTCTTTCTCATTCTTTTCCAGAATAATGTCATTGATCCGTCCATACCGTCCCTGTTCGCCCGGCATAACCTCACGGACGCAGGTCTCCTTGTCGCTGCGGTAGGAATTCCCGTCAATGGTCTCTTTAAAATAGTATTTCAGCTTCTCGTTGGCGAAAAGCACAAATTTCTTGACATAGAGGTTCTCATACATCGGTGTGAGCACCTCGGTGGAGTAGTCCGCCTGTTCCCTGCCGCCTTTCTGGAGCTGATAGTAAAGCATAACCCTGCTTCCCTTCTGCCCCTTATACTCGATCAGGGTCTTGTCCCAGAGCTGCAGCTCGATCAGCCAGTCCTTCTCATAGGCGAGGAAGAACGGAAAATAGATCTGCTTGCCGCACAGCTCCTGAAGGAATTTCTTCAGCGTTTTCCGGGTCTGGGAGCTGTACTCCCTGGTGGAATAATATTTCAGCACCGCAAGCTTGCAGATGTCGATCGTATTCTCTCCCTTCTCGTACTCCCGGCAGATAATGTCGATCACACTGCGCCCGATCCTGCGTTCCTCCACCACATACTCCCTGGAAACGTAGGCAAGATACGCTTCCTGGAGCCGGAAATAGGCGCCTTCTGCATAGTATTCTTCAAAGACCTGGGCCTCCTGGAAGAGTTCCTCGGAGAAGAGCATCTGGGTGAGGATCCGCTCGGTCAGCTTATGGGTATGGACCTCATAATCCCGGGCCTCTCTCCAGAGTTCCTTCATCTCAAGTGTTGCTCCGCAGTAGTAGTTTGCCAGGTAAGTCAGAATCACCTTGTCGTACTGCTTCTTCTTAAACAGATCAAAGCAGATATATGTCAGGAAATCGTCATTCTCATAATTGTTCTCCCGGATCGTCCTGCTGCAGAGGCCGAAGATCTCCTCCTCCGGGAAGTTCTCAAGTCCCTTTCTGCGGACAACTTCCAGGGTAAGCTCTTCCTCTTCCTCCTGGGCGCGGTTTCTGCGGACCGTGTTGATATATTTCCTGCACATGTCCATATACCGCAGTTCATAGAATAGTCGCTTGCTCTCATAGGGGATGGAGTCCGTATAATGTCTGCCGTCCCTGGCCTCCCACACAAGGCGGTCCGTCTTGGAGTACAGGAATACCCGCGCGCCGTTCTCCGTGTACGGCGCTTTCTGGGTCACTGTTCCCTCCTCGGAGATCACGTGTACATACTTCATATTGGGCACTTTTGTAGTGATCCAGTACGCATGACAGATATCATACAGCGCTTTCACTCTCTCGCTGTTCATAGACGACTCGGAGAGGAATCTCTTGTAGATGATCCGAAGCTGCTCGTCCACGTTGCGGCGGTCAAGCTGGTTCCAGGCAAACGCCTCCATCTCATCCCGGTAGTGGGCATAGATCTCGCTTGTCTCATCCTCATATGTGATAAGGTTTGCATACAGAAATGCACATTTGTGGTAATCCAGTGTATTTCCGTGCATGAAATAGAGATAAACCGATCTGGGGAGCGGCTTGTGGAACCGGTCCGGCTGTACGGATGCCATATAGTATTCATAAAGCTGGGCGATCTTCAGTTCGGACTCCACCGCCTTTTCATACCACTTAAAATAGCAGGTGTCCATGCAGTTCCCCTTGATCAGAAGCGTACAGATCGCTGTGAGAATCATGGACTCGTTATACATCTCATAGGAGCGCACAAGCACATCGTAAAGATGAGGATCAAACTGTTTCATCTGGCTGGCAAGATTCGCTGTATAGAGAGCCAGCTCCCTTGTCATCAGCTTGTATTTCACGGCAAAAAGCAGAACCCGCACCTCGAACATTCCCAGTTTTTTCAGGGAAGAACTCTTCTCCCTAAAGCAGCGGAATGCCTGCAGATAGAACCAGATACTTCTGGAGCGGTCCTCATAGAACTGTTTCTCCAGAGCGCGCAGCCTCTCGCTGTAGATCTTGTACTCCGAATCCACTTCCACCAGCATACAGAGGATTCTCCAGCTGTCCGGATGCTTCATAAAGGAGCGGGAAAGTTCCTCGGCAACCCTGCGCTGCCCGATCGTATCGTTGCTCAGGAGTGTGGTCAGATAGAGATAGTAGGAACTCAGCTCCACGTCTTTGCCGATAGCAAAACGGTTGTAATTATAGGACTCGAGGATCCACTTTGCCTCCTCCATCCGTCCGCCGATCAGGCAGATGTGGGCGTGGACAAGCAGATAATACTCATTGTTCTCATCCGCCTCCCGCAGATGGGTAATCCGCCGCAGCGCCTCCTCGGTCCAGGACTGCAGATCCATCTTTCCGCCTTCATATTTCAGATAATTTCTGATAATTCCGGCAAATTCCCGGTCGTTGGCACTGTGGTCTTCATCCCGGTTCACATCCTTCTCCACGACCACCTCATAGGTCAGTGTCTCATATGGAGTCTCCAGAATGATCTGCCCGAAATTACTGCCCCTGTGCAGCTTTTCTACAGTGATAAAATATTCCAGGCGGTAGGAATTGCCGATAAATTCCTCGGTGGTAATCCGCGTGTGCTCCACAGTGAGAAAATCGCCCTCCGTGCGCACGTCGATCTCCAGATACCCCCAGGTGTTCTTCTTGATCGTAAAAGTCTCTTTGCGGGCCTCCGTAAGCGACATGAAAGCCCGGCTCTCCTCCTCCAACGTGAGGAATATCTTTTCCTTCTGCTTGCATCCCACAAGGAATTCCTCAAGGGCATGCTGGTCCAGTTCCCACTTGCGCATGTTGTCGTAGAGCGCCTGGATCCGTTTATCTTCATATTTTAATATCTCGTAGAAATCTCTGGAGCGGAAAAGCTTGACTCCCTCTGCCCCGTCCCGGAAAGAAAGCTTCTTGAAATCTTCCAGGCTCTGAACTTTTCCGTAGCTGGTCATGACATAAGGCTTCTCGATAACAGCCGTAAAGGCGATGTCAAATTCCCCGCCGTTGCAGACAATGGTAAACTTTCCGTGCTCCACATGTCCGGGAACCAGCCCGGTGCCGTCATATGTATAGTAGATATTCACCGGGTTGCCGTCAAACCCCTGCTCATCACAGTGTACACGGTAAGACGAGGGATAGACCAGACCGCGGATCGTGCCCTCCCCCTGATTCTGAAGCGAAAAGCTTCCTCTGTATTCTTCTCCCTCCCCGACCCGCATGGTGATATGCGTTTCCGGAAAAATGATCTCCGGCTGGGGGATATGAAAATCTCCTTTTGCAAAACGCTTGATCTTATTCTTCAAAGTCCGTCACCTACTCAAAATACTTGTCCCTGCCAGAAAAGGCAAAAAGACGCTACTATGAATTATAGCATTATTGCTTTCCTTGTTCAATGGGGAATCAAAGAATTTAATTTTCGAGTTGTATACACGTATACATTTCTATTCTATATAGATATATTTATACAGGAAGCGCTTCCAGGGAGTGAGGCCGGCGTATATATCCCGGATGAAGCGGGTGTACAGGCGGTACATCTCCGTGCGGTCCGAAAAGGGGTCTTCCAGATGATAGAACAGATCTCTCACCGCACAGCTGCAGAGCCATTCCCATTCCTCCGCACTAAGGATAGGGAAAGAACCGGCAAGGAGGGCAGGCGCTTCTTCCCCGTATGGATCTGCCGGAGCCATGCCCTGCCGGACGGCTGTCCGGCAGATGTCCCGATACATGGCCGCAATGCCTTTTTCCGCATTTTTTCCACGGAAGATCCGGTCTTTTCTCTTTCTGCGAAACGCAGCCTGAAGCGCCACTGCTGCGGCAAGTACAAGAACTGCTGCCACGGCAGTTCCCACAGCCGGCAGGATCTCTTCCACCCGGCTGCAAAGAGCGGCTGCAACTGCCCCGTTCCCCTGTCGGTCTGTTCCCGCCGGGGCGTCGGAAGATGCCGGGGTGTGCTCCCGCACGGTCCACTCCGAAGTATTTTCATCAAAGGTCTGACACCAGGCGTGCCCCATGGTCCCGTCCACCCGCGCCGTATACCCGGTGCCGTCCTCCGCAGGCGCAAAGGCCGAGGGCGGCACCGCATACCCTTCCACGTATGCTGCGGTATATCCGCTCATCCGGTAGAGCAGGGTGGCCGCGGAGGCAAAGTGTACACAGAATCCCCGGTGGTTTTCAAAGAGGAAATATTCCACAAAATCCTGACCGTCCGGCACAGCACCGGGACGGGTGTCATATACTGCCAGTTCTGAAAATGCCCGGTCTATCCGGGAGGACACTTCATCTGCAGACAGCCCCCTCCATCCTTCACAGAGAGCGGAAAGCTGATCCAGCCCTTCCGGCTCAGTACGGCACCTGTCCAGATACGCGCCCCACGCAGAGGAAGAGGGTCTTAAGCTGAGATCTTCCTCTGTAATCTCCTCCCAGGAGTCCCCACGGTACTCCAGACCGTAACGTACAGGGTAATACACCGTTTCCGCAGGTCTTTCTTCCATAGTAATTTCGATGGGGAGAACCGCGTCAGAAGGCACATATTCCTTCAGGTCCCTGAGATGCTCCATACTGCTCCCGGAAGTACTGCTCTGCCCGGTAAAATCCGTAGAGGGCAGATCTTCCCCCTCATCCGCGGTCTCCGGTTCCTGCTGCAAAGCATCCGCCGGATCCGGCTGTTCCTCTTCCGGGGTCGGCTCCTCCTCTTCCGGCTCCGGTTCGGTCTGCTGCTCCTGCCGCTGTTCTTCCGGACCGTACAGCATCTCTTCCACTGCCCCCACCAGTTCCGTTGTAAGGAATGTTCTTGCTGTCTGGTAATATCCGCCCGGCACTTCCCGATTCCGGTCGAGCAGAGCTCCCATCCGGGATGACAGAAGGGCAGCCGCTCCGAGGAGCACAAGAGCGCCCGCTGCCATCATCCACGCTGTCCCTGCCGCTGATGCCTTTGCCCCAGGTTTTCCCGTCACGGCTGTCTTCGCAACAGCCGTTCCTGCTGTCCTGTCATCCGTCCTGCAGGCAAAGTATCCCCCTTCTGCAAGAAGGAGCAGCCAGGACGCGGCCGGCTCCGGGAAAAAACCTGCACATGCAGCCGCAAGAAAGGGCACTGTCATCAGAATCCCCGAAAGGATCTTTCCTCTTCCGCTTTTCTGCGCCAGAATCCACAGTTCCAGGACAGGGGCAAAGGCCAAAGCCGCAGCTATCCCCATTCTCACGGAATCCCCCTCCCGGTAGAAGCTTCCCGTCACTCCTGCAGTGCCGGAAGACACGGCGAAAGAGACTTCCGAGGCAATCTGTACAGCCAGGTCGGAAAAAAGCGCTCTTCCCGGGAAAGCTGCCGCCCACAGAAGGACTAGCATCGCCGGAATTCTCCATTTCCATTTCAGAAGATTCAGCGCAATAAGGACCAGGATGACCCCTGTCAGAGCTGTGAAAAGTGAAACTTTCCCGATTCCCGCAGGGAATACTGACAGAAAGGCATTCCACCAGGCAAAAGCTGCCAGAAGCACGCACAGAAACCGGAGCAGTCCCAGGAGCACGCTCCCGCTCTTCCTCTTTTTTCTGCCGCTGTCTTTCTCGATTTTAATGCCGGATTTTCTGCTCATCTTTGTCCCCCTTACAGCCTTAACAGTTCCGGAATTTCCCCGTCTTTTCTGAGAACTCCTTTTCCGTCAATGGTTACCACGCTGCTGAAATTGTGTCCTTTAAACGCCTCCTCAAAACAGATCTGCTTCTTTTCCGCGTCCCTGTAGGGCTTTGCCTCCATCAGGCGCCAGATCATCTCATAGGCGCTCTCCTCATCCCGGACTCTCCTGCTGACCACCCGCATCTCCTTTTCCTCATACCATGCCGCCAGGTGGATACACTTCTCCTCCGCCAGAGTAACCGACAGAGATGCAGCCGTCTCAAGGGCTCTGGAAAAGCCTTCCGGAGAGCTGTCCTTTTCCGCCAGATCAATCCACACCAGCACCACGCATCCCAGCGGGAACCCCCGCTCTTTCACCATCAGTTCATCTTCCTTGGCGCTTAATTTCCAGTGCACGTCACGCATGGAGTCATGCAGCCGGTATTCCCTCACCTGGTAGATCTCGGCGGGATCGTCTCCCTTTTTCTCCCCGGAATACTCATCCGCATCCGCCTGGAAATCCCGGGTCTTTTTCGTGATCTCCAGAGGCATGATCTCAAAGGACGGCATAATCTTCACCGTTGCCTTTTCTTTCAGCTTTTTCCGGATACAGAAGATACCGAGAAAATCATAAATACAGACACTCTTCACCGTTATTTCCATATTTCCGCAGTACTTTGAGGAAAAGCCGCACCATACAGTCTCCTCGCATCCCGCGCCGACGCTCCCCCGGAACCGGCATGTTTCCTTTCTCCCGGTCCGTGTATTTCTGACCACCACAGAAATGCAGTAGCGTGCCCCGGAAAACCTGCCCCGGTTTTTCACCGTGATTCCCGCCCGGATCTGTTTTCCCTGTTCTCCCATGGCAGGGACTCTCGAGGCATGAACCTCCATCTTCCTTTGTATCGCCAGAAGATAGCCCAGGGAGAGCGGCAGATAGAGGACGATGAAAATGAGAATGCCCGAGAGCACGGTATCATTGTACATAAAGAAAAGATATCCCGTCAAAAGGAGTACAAGAACGTACCCCGCAATCCGCCCCGCCATGTCACTGCCGCCTTGTCCTGTCCGACGGGACCGGCACGTCTTCCAGTATCCGGCGGACCAGCTCGGAGACCTGGATATGCCCCACTTTTGCTTTCATGGTCAGAAACAGCCTGTGGGTTGCCACACAGGGAAATACCTCGGCTACATCTGCAGGGATTACAAACTGCCGTCCTTTCAGGTAAGCGCACGCCTTCGCCATGGCAGTCAGCGCCACCGTTCCCCTGGGACTTAACCCCAGCTCCGTCCACTCATTCTCCCGGGTGGCTTTCGCCAGTTCGGCAATATACCGGAAAATCCTCTCATGCACGAAGATTCCCCTCACCTCTCTCTGCATCTCCAGAAGCATTTGGGCATTGATCACCGGATAGACCTCCTCATCGGTCCTTCCGTTCTGATTCCTCTTCAGGATCTCCATCTCTTCCTCCACCGTGGGATATCCCATGCTGACACAGATCATAAACCGGTCCAGCTGGGACTCCGGGAGGAGCTGGGTTCCCGCCGATCCCGCCGGGTTCTCCGTAGCGATCACGATGAACGGCCTGCCTGTCCGCCTTGTGACGCCGTCCACCGTAACCTGCTGTTCCTCCATTACCTCGAGCAGGGCAGACTGGGTCTTTGGAGACGTCCGGTTGATCTCATCCGCCAGAAGCAGGTTGCACATAACCGCTCCCGGCTGATAGGCAAACTCCCCGGTCTCCTTCTGGTACACGGTAAATCCGGTGAGATCCGCCGGAAGCACATCCGGGGTAAACTGCACCCGCTTCTCCTCCAGCTGCATGGCTTTGGAAAAGGCCAGAGCCATCGTCGTCTTTCCCGTTCCCGGTATATCTTCAATCAGCACATGGCCTCCTGCCAGCACTGCCATCATAATCTTTGTGAGCACGTCAGTCTTTCCGACAACCGCCTTCTCCACCTCGTCAATTACCTTCTGCGCACTGTATCTTTCTTCCATATAAATATCACCCTCCTGAATCAACCATCCTGCCTTTCCGTCACGTCACCTGTTCCATTGCCGTTCTCATGGTTCCGTTGCCATTCCCGCAGTTCCGTTGCCATTCCCGCGGTTCCATCTCCCGTCCAGGATCCGGACACTCACATTTTATCATGTTTTCCAGGGTTGCGGGGAAGAAATTAAACAGATACCCGAATCAGTATCCGGCTGCCACGGCAGGACAGGTAATAAAACCGGCACCGATACATAATTTCCCCACATATATGTTGACAATACATATTATATAAAATATAATATGTTTAAGAAACACATATACAGCAATTTTATCTATCTGATGCTGCAGAAAGGATGAAGACCATGACATTCACACTCAACGGCCCCATGCTGGACTTTCTCGTGCTTTCTGTTATCGCTGAGGGAGACGCCTACGGCTACCAGATCAGCCAGATCATCAGGCGGGCGGCGTCCGCCAGGGACTCCACTCTCTACCCGGTGCTCAGGCGCCTCCAGGAACAGGGCCTGGTCGTCACTTACGACGAACAGTACCAGGGCAGGAACCGCAGATATTACCGGATCACCGAAACAGGGTGCGCAAGACAGCAGGAGCTTCTCAGGGAATGGGAAGAATACAAATTTATCATCGATGACATTGTAAAAGGAGGGGACAGCATTGAACAGAACTGAATACATGAGCGAACTTTCCCGGGAACTGCGAAGGCTCCCGAAAGAAGACTACAAAAAAGCCATGGAGTATTTCGAAGAATATTTTGAAGATGCAGGTGCGGAAAACGAACAGCAGGCCATTCAGGATCTGGGCCCGCCCCAGGAGGCAGCCCGCGGTCTTGTCATGGATCTGGCCGAACAGACCGTATCCGAACCTCCGAAAACCGTAAAGCGGGGACTGTCCGCCGTCTGGATCGGCATCCTCGGCGTGTGTGCCTCCCCCATCGTCCTTCCCCTGGCGCTGGTTCTCGTGATCGTCACAGCAGTCCTGGGAATTACCGCACTTGCCGTCGTGCTCTCTCTTGTCATCGCAGCGGCTTCCATCGTGGCAGGAGCAGTCCTCTCGGTTGTCGGAGGCGGGGTTCTCCTCTTTACATCTTTTGCCGACGGACTGTGCAATATCGGATTCGGGCTCTTCTTCCTGGGCGCAGGCATTCTTCTGACCTGGGGAGCAGTCGCCCTGTTCCGCTGGATTATCCGGAAGCTTTCCGTACTCTTAGGCAGAATCACGAAAGGAGGCCGCCAAAATGAAGCTCAGAAGTAAATTGATCCTTACCGTATCTCTCTCCTGTATGGGAGCCGGGCTGCTCCTCGCCGGAGCGGGCGCGCTCTGCGGAGGCGTCCCGGGCATCCTCATCTCATCCGAAGGATTTCAGCCTGCCTCCCGCTCGGAAGAACCGTATATTCTTGAGAAAACACAGATCGATCCCTTCTCTGCGGCAGAGATGGATCTGTCCTGCTCTGCCGACATCCAGATTCTTTCCTCGGATGACGGAAACTGTTATCTGGAATATCTCCTGGACGGGTCCGGGCAGGAACCTTCCTGGGAGGTGTCCGGCGGCAGACTGGTCCTGACGCAGCAGTCCCGCTCCCGCGGCGGTGTGTTCCTCTTCGGCACCGATATCTTCTCCAGAGATGCGAATCCCCGCGTCCGCCTCTATCTGCCGGAAGGAAGCGTTCTTTCCGACCTGGAGATCACAAGCAGTTACGGTGATTTTTCCTGCAGCGCCCTCTCGGCGAAAGCTGCAGACATCCATATGGATTACGGGGATCTCACCTTAAGCGGATCCACCTTCGGAACCCTTTCCCTGGATCTCGGATCCGGTGATACAGATATCCGGGAAACCACCGCAGATACCCTGGTTCTTTCCAGTGAATACGGAAACTGCACGCTCAGGAAGATGACCGTGAAAGACGCGGACATCGAGCTGGAGTATGGGAATTTTGACCTGGAGGCTTCCGGGCTTCAGACATTAAACGGGACCAGCGAATACGGGGACATCTCCCTGATTCTCTCCGACGGCGCGGCAGACTATTCCTACCGTCTTTCCACCGAGTACGGGGATATCTCCCTCCCCGTGAGCGTTCCGGGACGCATTCTCCGGGACGAAGACGGAGAACCCTTCTTCGAGAGAGAAGAGTCCTCCGGAAAATCGATTACATTTACAACAGAATACGGGAATATCAGTATCGGGGACCAGTAACTCCCGTCAAAGGAGCCTCTCCTCCCACTCTTTTTCCCTGAATCCCACCAGGACCGTATCTCCGTCGATGAGCAGCGGGCGCTTCACAAGCATCCCGTCCGTGCCGAGCAGCTGCAGCTGCTCCTCCTCGCTCATCTGCGGAAGACGGTCCTTTAATTTCATCTCTTTGTAGAGATTCCCGCTGGTATTGAAAAATTTTTTCAGCGGCAGAGCGCTTTTCTCATGCCAGGCACTGATCTCCTCCGCTGACGGGTTCTCCTGTTTGATATCGCGCAGCTCATAGCTGATTTCCTTTTCATCCAGCCACTTCTGCGCCTTTTTGCACGTACTGCATCTGGGATAACAGATAAACAACATGTGTAATCTCCTCCATTTCCTGTTTTTATTCCGATGTTTTTAAAGACAGACTTTTCAGATTTTTCTTCTGAATCATTTGCTTCCCTACAAGCATACTAGATTATTTTGCTTCTGTACAGAGAAAAAAACAAGGCATTTCCGGGAAAAATCAAGTCTTAACTTGCCAAAATTTACTTTTGTGTATAGAATAGATACGTCGAAATAGTATTCACCATACATAATGGAATCCAAAGGAGGAATATCTGATGTATTGTTTTAGAAAAGTAACCGATGCTCTGTACTGGGTCGGCGCCAACGACCGCCGGTTGGAGCTGTTCGAGAATATCTTTCCGTTAAGGGACGGCGTCTCCTACAACTCCTATCTGCTGATGGATGAGAAGACTGTTCTCTTTGACGCGGCGGACTATGCTGTGGGAAGACAGTTCCTTGAGAATGTACAGGCCGTTCTCGGCGGACGCACACTGGACTACCTCGTTGTAAACCATATGGAGCCGGACCACTGTGCCATGATCGGCGACCTGGTTCTGCGCTACCCGGATATGAAGCTGATCGGAAACGCCAAGACGTTCCCCATGATCAGCCAGTTCTTTGATTTTGACCTGGAGGGAAAGATGGTTACCGTCAAAGAAGGAGACACATTCTCCACCGGAAAGCACACCCTGCATTTCGTCATGGCGCCCATGGTACACTGGCCGGAAGTCATGATGACCTATGACGAGACGGACAAGGTGCTCTTCTCTGCCGACGGTTTCGGCTCCTTCAAGGCGTTAAACGGCGGAATCTTCAACGACGAGGTAGACTTTGACCGCGACTGGCTGGACGAAGCGCGCCGCTATTATACAAACATCGTAGGAAAATACGGAATGCAGGTACAGAATGTGTTGAAGAAAGCCGCTTCCCTTGACATTCAGATCATCTGCCCGCTTCACGGCGTGATCTGGAGAAACAATCTGGACTACATCATCGGGAAATACGATATCTGGAGCAAATACGAGCCGGAGGAAAAAGGCGTCATGATCGCATACGCTTCCATGTACGGCAACACGGAGAATATGGCGGAAGTATTTGCCATGATGCTCTCCGAGGCAGGAGTGAAGAACATCTGCATGCACAACATCTCCAAAACCCATGTGTCCGAACTGATCTCCGACAGCTTCAAGTACAGCCACATCGTTCTTGCAGCTCCTACATACAACAACGGCATCTATCCTCTGATGGATAATTTCCTGGAAGATATGAAGGCCCTGGCTCTTAAGAACCGCACGGTGGCAGTTCTCGGCAACGGCTCCTGGGCTCCCCAGTCCACGAAGCTGATCACATCCAAACTCGGGGAGATGAAGGGAATGACAGTCCTGGACGGCGCTGTTACGGTCAAGTCTTCCCTGAAGGACGCACAGATGGAAGAATTGAAATCTCTCAGCAGACAAATCGCCCAGGAAGTGTTATAATAAAGATACTCTGCACCGAACGGATTGTCCGGCTTTCTTTTCTGCCGGACACCGGAAGTTCAGTGATTTTACATCTACGAAGGAGGAGTTCTTATGAAATTAGTTATCACGATGAGCCGCCGTTTCGGAACGGGCGCCAGCATTATCGCAAAAGAGCTTTCCGAACGGCTTGACATCCCTGTATATGACAAAGCGTATATCGAGGAGCAGCTCTCGGACCACATGTATGAGAGCGAGGCGGAAGCCATCCGCAAACTGGCGGAGAAGCCCTGTATCATCCTTGGCCGGTGCGCATCCGACATCCTCAAAGACCGGATGAACGTACTGAATATCTTCGTGTGCGCGGACAAGGAGGACCGGATCCGCAGGATCATGGAGAAGGACAGCCTGAGCTATGACGAGGCGAAGGAAAAAGTGGAAAAGACTGATGAAGAGAGAGCTTCCTACTATTACGAGCACACCGGGAAGACCTGGGGGGATGTGAACGACTATCACATGATCATTGACACGTCCCAGCTCGGCGTGGAGAACTGTGCGGATATCCTCATGCACTATTTTGAAAAACTGGAATATATTTAAAATATCCGGATTCAGAATATTCTAAAAAAACAGCCCGGCATCTCATCGAAGATGCCAGGCTGTTTTTTTATTCTTCTGCTGTCCCGTCTGTACTGTTGTCCGCAGCACCGTCTGTGCCACTATCCGACGACGTATCCTCCTCTGACGGAGTGGTGATGGTGATTCCCTGGTAGGTGAAGTCCACCTTCTTCCAGACTCTTTCCTTCACCTTGATATCCGCAGCATCCCTCCACTCTTCCAGAAGGGAATTGTACTGATCGCTCCGGCGCTGTTCTACTATGGTTTCCTTCTCCGCGTCAGTCGCCTCCCGGTCAAGAAGGCTTGTCAGTTTTGCCACATAGATTCCGTTGTCGGTCTCAACCGGAGCCGTAACCTCTCCTTCCGCTGTCAGCGCATCCGCCGCCGCAATCAGATCGGCATTCGGAGTTGTACTGTCCGAATCAAAGGTTCCGGTCTGCACCTCAACTCCCATCTCCGATGCAAGTGCTTCCATGTCTTCCCCTGCTGCCGCCCGGTCAGAAAATGACTGTGCTGTGGAGAGCAGCGCTTCTTTTTCCTCGTCAGTCAGCTGCACGCTGGCTCCGGAATCATCGGTTGTCGTGTAGGAGAAGAACACATACTGCATGCTCTTCTGCGCCGCCTCCTCATCGGAAACTTCCTCATCAACTCCCTCTCTCATGGGATCATACATCTTGCTCTGAATCGTCAGAAGCTCAAGAACCTTCTCCACATCCTTGCGGTAGCCGGATACAGTCTCTTTCACCTCTTCGGAATTATCCGCGTCAAACTGTTCTGCAGCGGCTGCAATGGCCTCCTCATCCTCATCGGTCAGGGAGACGCCGTACTCTCCCGCATGCTGGGAAATCAGATACATATTTTCCAGGTTCTCCATAATACCGTCCTTTGTGGACTCCTCATAGGTCGAACCGTCCCCGGCATCCTGCGCCCACATCTCTTCCGCCGTAGTTCCCATCATGCCGGCAAGATAAGTCTCATACTGCCCCTGGGTGAATCTCGCATAGAAATTCGCTACTCCGAGAGTCATCTCCTCCCCACCTACAGTCGCCACGACTTCATCTGAATTAATCGAACCGCTGCAGCCGGTAAACGCCATGGACGCCATGACGGAAAACGCTGCGACGGCCGCTGCTTTTTTTCCAAATCGTATCATAACAGCCTCCTAAGTAACTTTTCCCGGACCGGGATGCAGCCCGTCTGTTCCGGCTTTCTGCCTTCTTCCGATCCGCATTCCCGACTATTATACTCCGTTTTTCCCCTTCTAACAAGTAGAAAACACAAAATCTTCATCCTGTCATCCTTCCAGACGCAGTCCCCGGATATCCTCCAGAATCTTCCGCAGCAGCCGGAGGATGTCCTCCCCGGTCTCTTTCACCGCCCGGTTTCGTTTCTGATAGAGGAAATACGGAGGCTCCTCCGCCTTAAATACAAGTTTCCCCGCATATGCCTGCACAAGAGGCTGAATCCTGGAAGGATCGATCTTCGCCCGCTCGTACATGGTAAAACGGAAGTCCTCCCCTTTCTGCTCAACCGCCGTCACATAGGCGCTGTGAGCCAGATTCTTCAGCGCCGCAATATGAAGCAGCTGCTGCACTTTCCTGGGGATGTCCCCGAAGCGGTCGATGAGCTCTTCCGTCATGTCATCGATCTCCTCCTCGCTCTCAATTGCAGCGATCCGTTTATAGACATCCAGCTTCTGGTATTCGTTTCTGATGTAGGACTCCGGAATGTATGCATCCACATTGATGTCCAGGGTGGTGGAGTAGATCTCCTCCTCTTCCCCGCCTTTTAAGCGGCGCACCGCCTCGTTTAACATCTTGCAGTACAGATCGTATCCCACCGCCTCCATATGGCCGCTCTGGGCCTCCCCGAGAAGATTGCCCGCGCCCCGGATCTCAAGATCCCGCATGGCGATCTTGATGCCCGAACCCAGATCGGTAAATTCCCGGATAGCGGCGAGACGCTTCTCCGCCACTTCCTTTAAGAGCTTATCCCTGCGGTACAGAAGGAAGGCGTACGCCATCCGGTTGGAACGCCCTACTCTTCCCCGGAGCTGATAGAGCTGGGAGAGTCCGAAGCGGTCCGCGTCCTGGATGATCATGGTATTGGCATTGGAAATATCCAGACCGGTCTCGATAATCGTCGTGGAGACCAGGACATCAATATCCCCGTTGATGAAGTCATACATGATATCCTCAAGCTGCCGCTCATTCATCTGCCCGTGGGCAAAGGAGACATTCGCCTCCGGCACCAGCTTCTGTATCCGCTCCGCCACATCTGCGATGTCTCCGACCCGGTTGTACACATAGTACACCTGGCCGTCACGGGACAGCTCCCTCTCGATGGCCTCCCGCACCATCTCGTCATTGTATTCCATCACATACGTCTGGATGGGCATCCGGTCCATGGGCGCCTCCTCGAGAACGCTCATATCCCGGATTCCGATCAGGCTCATATGAAGCGTCCTGGGAATCGGGGTGGCGGTAAGGGTGAGGACGTCGATATTCTCCCTGAGCTTTTTGATCTTCTCTTTATGGGTCACGCCGAACCGCTGTTCCTCATCAATGATCAGAAGCCCGAGGTCCTTATACCCCACGTCCTTTGACAGAACCCGGTGGGTTCCGATGACAATATCGACCAGCCCCTTCTTCAGATCCTCCACGGTCTTTTTCTGTTCCGCAGCGGTCCGGAACCGGCAGAGCAGATCGATTCTCACCGGAAAGTCCTTGAGACGCTGTACAAACGTATTGTAGTGCTGCTGGGCAAGGATGGTGGTGGGCACCAGATAGACCACCTGCTTTCCCTCCTGCACGGCCTTGAATGCCGCGCGGATGGCAATCTCCGTCTTCCCGTATCCCACATCGCCGCAGATCAGACGGTCCATGATCTTCGTGCTCTCCATGTCATGCTTGGTATCCTCGATGGCCTGAATCTGGTCTTCCGTCTCCTCAAAGGGGAACATCTCCTCGAATTCCTTCTGCCACACCGTGTCCGGCCCGTACACATAGCCCTGGGATTTCTGGCGGACGGCATAGAGCTTCACCAGATCTTCCGCCACCGCCTGAACCGCCTTTTTCACCTGGTTTCTTGTCTTCCCCCACTGGGCAGTTCCAAGCTTGTTGATCCTCGGCTTTTTCGCGTCCGCGCCGGCATATTTCTGGATCAGGTTCATCTGTGCGGCGGGGATATAGAGAACACCGTTGTCCGCATAGGAGATCTTCATATAATCTTTGGTCACTTTGTCCACTTCGATCTTCTCGATCCCCTGGTAGATACCGATTCCGTGATTCTCATGAACCACGTAATCTCCGGGCTTTAACTCCGCGAAATCCTGAATCTTCTGGCCTTCGTACTTCTTCCTGTGCTTTTTCTTCTTTTTTCTCCCGAAAATATCCGACTCGGAGATCACCACGAATTTCAGCATCGGATACTCGTACCCTTCCGAAACATGTCCGTATGTGACCATGATCTCCCCCGGGCTCACCCGCCGTTCCATGTCCTCGCTGTAAAAGCTGCTCAGGTCATAATCCCGGAGATCCTCCGCCAGACGCTTTGCCCTTGTTCTGGATCCGGAAAGGAGAACTGTGCGGTAACCGCTGCGCTTCAGTCTCTTCAGATCCCTAGTCAGAAGTTCAAAGCTGTTATTGTATGGGTTCACGCTTTTTGCCTGGATACTGTAAGTCCTGCGGATCCGGAACAGTCCGCATTTTGACTCCAGGGTGGTAAATGCAAACCCGCTGTACCGGTTCATCTTCTCGATGACACCCTTCGTCTCGTAGACGACCGGCACTTTTCCCTCCTCCTCTTCTTCCACTCCCGCCAGGGCGCGGCTCTCACGGCTGTGGAAGAACTCTTCCTCCACCACCTGGGACGACTCCTGAAGCCGCGGGGGTTCATCCAGAAAGAGAAGACTCTTTTCCCGGGGGAAATATTCCAGAAAGGAGACCGTTTTCATCGTGTCATCCCAGTTTTCCGAGGCCGGATAGATACTCACCGAATCCAGGTTCTCCACGGACCGCTGGCTGTCCACATCAAAACTGCGGATGGAATCAATCTCGTCCCCCCACATCTCAATGCGCACCGGAAGCTCTTCCGTGAGGGGGAACACATCCAGAATCCCGCCCCGGACTGCAAACTGCCCGGGTCCCTCGATCTGCGGCTCCCGCTCATACCCTACAGAGACGAGATAGCTCTGGAATTCAGAGAAATCCAGGGCATCCCCGGGAGCGAGCACCGTGCGCGCCCGCTTCAACTCTTCCGGAGAAGGCAGACCGTCCAGGAAGGCATCCATGGTGGTAATCACCGTCACAGAGGATTCCTCCCTCTGCTCTGTCAGTACCCGCAGGACTTCCATCCTCTGCCCGGTGAGCACTTTCCCTTTGATATCCGCATGATAAAACAGCAGATCTCTCGCCGGATAAAGCCACACATCCTCGGTGAGGAAACGGTATTCCTCAAAGGCCTTCTTTGCCTTTTCCTCACTGGAAAAAGCGATGACTCTGTATTCACAGCCATCGCCCAGTGCATACATCAGATGGGTCTTCTGGGAATTGACGCACCCTGCAATCTGAATAAATCCGTTCTCTTTTCCTCTGTCTCTTAAAATCTCCTGATAGTCCGCAAGTTCCGTAAGCGGAGCCAGTAACGCCTGCATGACTCTTTTCTTCCCTTCTTTTGCCCGCCGGGGGCTTTCTTTCTGATTTCTCTATTCTTTCTTTCTGCGGTTGTACTCGTTCATGGCGGCCTCAAGTTCCCCGGAGACGATCATCTCCGCCGCCTGAACTGCCTCCCGGTATCCTTCTTCCATCTTCTCCTGCTCTGCCTTCGAAAAATGTCCGAGAACATAGTCCGCCAGATCATATCCGCGGGGCTTCTCGCCCACCCCGATCTTGATCCTCGGGAACACCTGGGTCCCGAGGCAGGCGATGATATTCTTGATCCCGTTGTGTCCGCCTGCGCTTCCCTTTGCCCGGATCCGCAACTGCCCCACATCCAGGCTGATATCGTCGTAGATCACGAGAAGCTCATGCTCTTCATCTGCTTTATAGTAGTCGATAAGACTGCGGATGCTCTCACCGCTTAAGTTCATATAAGTCTGCGGTTTTGCAAGAATAACCTTCCGGCCGGAGATAATCCCCTTCCCCAGCAGTGCGCGGTGCTTCTTTGTGTCCACAGATATATTATATTTTTCCGCAATCCTGTCTATGACCTCGAAGCCCACATTGTGCCTCGTGCCTTCATACTCCTTTGTAGGGTTTCCAAGCCCTGCTATGATAAACATGTTTCATCTTTCCTTTCCCGTCTTTGCCGGGTGAAAACGGTTTCCCGCTCCCGGCGCCGCTGTCTATTGTACCGCATGGCGCAGGGTTTGTCACGCAAAAGACGTGAATATTTTTTCTTTCCCGGTCATACAATTAATAAAAAAAGAGCTGACCGGGCATTTTCCGGCAGCCGAATGTATTGGGAGGTATCTCTATGGGTTCCAGAACAAAGATCATCGTCCTGCACATGAAGGAGATCATTTATACAGCCATTTTCGCTGCTCTTGGCATACTCCTCATCGTTCTCCTCGTCGTCATGTTCGGACGCAGGGAAGATGACGGCAGCGCTGCGGGCGGCCGGCAGTACACCCCCGGCATCTACACATCCGCCATCACGCTGGGAAACAGGAATCTGGAGGTCGAAGTATCCGTAGATGAATCCCGAATCAACTCCATCCGCTTCTCCAATCTGGATGAAACCGTAACCGCCATGTTCCCGCTGATCCAGCCCGCAATTGAAGAGATTGCCGACCAGGTCTGCCAGACCCAGTCTCTGGACGATGTTGTTCTGCCGCAGGACACTCCATATACGTCCCAGCTTATACTGGACGCGGTAAAGGAAGCCGTAGAAAAAGCCACAGTCAACTGAAACTGCGGCTTTTTTCTGCTATCCTTCCACTATCAGATAAGTCCCGTCCGGAAGGGCGAACACCTCAGATGCGTCCTCAAGCTCCTCGTCGCTCATCCCGTCCACATCGGCTCCGCTCTCCTCGAAATACTCTCTGACTTCCTCGATCGATTCCACAACGGCTGCCATGCAGTCCTCCAGAAACGCCTCTGCCTCCTCCATCGTCCCGGCAACGGGCTCATCGAAAAGTTTTTTCTGGTTCTTCAGAAATGTAAGCAGACATTCCTCACTGTAATCTCCCATACTTTCCCTCCTGTCATTCTTTTTCGCCTTCTGCGATCCGCACGATATCGCGGGCAGAATCCACAATATCTTTCACTCCTGCCGCCTTTAAGACGTCCATGCTGCGGAATCCCCAGGACACGAGCACGGTCCGCATGCCCGCCGCTTTCCCGGTGGCCGCATCCACCTCGGAATCCCCGATATAGAGGGTCTCCCCGGGGGTAACACCCAGCGCCGACGCTATGGCGAGCGCAGCCGTCGGATCCGGTTTTCTCGGCACGCCCTCCCGCTGTCCGCGGATCAGGTCAAACTTCCCTTTCCCGAAAATCTCCTCCACCACATGTACCGCCTGCCTGTCCGGCTTGTTGGACAGGACCGCAAGCCTGAGTCCCTTAAGCTTGAGCTCCTCAATCATCTGCGGCACTCCCTCATAAGGAGTCACCCGGTACGTGCAGTTCTCGTCGAAAATCCTTCCGTAAGCCTCCATCGCAGCGGGCAGCTTCTCGAGCTTTTCATCTCCTCCCGCCGCAAGCGTCTTCTCGAGAAGAACTCTCGATCCGTTTCCGACAAACAGTCTGCACTGCTCCCTTGTAATCTCGGGCATTCCCAGTTCCCGCATCGCTGCATTCACGGAATAAGTCAGAGAATCCAGTGTATTCGTCAAAGTTCCATCCAGGTCAAATATGCATGCTCTATACATGGTTTCCTCCCTACTCTCTTGTTTTTTTGCCCCGCCTGTTGCACGGCAGAATGATTTCCCCTTTATCATAGTATGATACCGTATAAATTTCAATCCCTTCCCGCCCGAAAAAGTATGGGAATTCTGCACAAAAAAGATGTATATTTTCTCCGGAAATGTTACAATATAGAAAAAAGAAAAAAGGGGTTGATTGACTAATGAAACTTACGTTTATCGGAGCAGCCCACGAAGTTACGGGTAGCTGCCACTATCTCCGGGCAGCGGGAAAGAACATCCTCATAGACTGCGGGATGGAACAGGGGCCGGACCTGTACGAGAATCCCGGTCTTCCCATCCCGGAAAAGGACGTTGATTTCGTCTTTCTGACTCACGCACACATCGATCACTCCGGCATGCTGCCCAGGCTGGCAAAAAGGGGATTCCGGGGGCACATCTTCGCCACCTTCGCCACTGTGGACCTGTGCAACATCATGCTCCGCGACAGCGCCCACATCCAGGAATTCGAGGCAGAGTGGCGCAACCGCAAGGGAAAACGTGCCGGGAAGCCGGAATACGAACCGGTCTATACCATGCAGGATGCCCTGGACGCCATCGAGCTCCTTGTCCCCTGCCAGTACGGTGAGAGAATCTCCATCTGCGACGGCATCCAGATCCGCTTTACAGACGTGGGGCACCTGCTGGGATCCGCCAGCATTGAAGTGTGGGCGACAGAGGACGGCGTGACGAAAAAGATCGTCTTCTCCGGCGATGTGGGCAACACGGACCAGCCCATCATAAAAGATCCCGCCTACACCACATCCGCCGACTACGTGGTCGTGGAATCCACTTACGGAAACCGGATCCACACCGCGGAAAAACCGGATTACATCGGAGAATTCACCCGGATTCTGAAAGAGACATTCCAACGGGGAGGCAACGTTGTCATTCCCTCCTTTGCGGTGGGCAGAACCCAGGAGATGCTCTACTTCATCCGGGAGATCAAGGAGAAGAACCTGCTTCCGGAATATCCGGATTTCGACGTATATCTCGACAGCCCTCTTGCCATCGAGGCGACAAAGGTGTTCAGCCTGAACATGCGGGACTGTTTTGACGAGGAGGCCATGGAACTGGTCCGGGCAGGGATCAATCCCCTCGTATTTCCCGGACTCCACACATCAACCACAAGCGATGACTCGAAGATGATCAATTTTATCGAGAAACCCAAGGTCATCATCTCCGCCTCCGGCATGTGCGATGCAGGCCGGATCCGCCATCATCTGAAGCACAATCTGTGGCGGCCGGAATGTACCATTCTCTTCGTCGGGTACCAGGCTGCCGGAACCCTCGGGCGAAGGCTTCTTGAGGGAGAAAAAAATGTAAAACTGTTCGGCGAACCCATTGAGGTACACGCCAGAATCGAGAGCCTCCACGGGGTCAGCGGACACGCGGACATGAACGGACTCCTCCAGTGGATCGGAGCATTCCACTCTCCCATCTCCCGGGTCTTTGTCGTCCACGGGGAAGATGAGGTGACGGAAGAATTCGCCCGCACCATAACCGAGAAATTCGGCTATCAGACCTGGGCGCCTTATCCCCAGTGCGAGGCGGACCTGATCACAAACGAGATCACGGCCGAGGGCGTGCGGATCCCGGTAAAGGCGAAGAAGGCGGCACAGAGAAAGGCGGATACCGCTTTCGACCGTCTTGTGGCGGCAGGAAAACGGCTGCTTGAAGTAATCTACAGCCACGAGGGACTGTCCAACAAAGACAAGGCGAAATTCGAAAGCCAGATCAACAACCTGGCCGACAAGTGGGATGACTGACCAGCCGGCAGCCCGGATGCCTGACGCGGAGTTTCCCTGCAGGCAGCCCGTTTTGTCAAGGTCTAAAAGTTTATAAAATTTCCGGCGGTTCCGAATATCTTCGTTCCGGAGTGAGAATCATTCTAAGTAGAAAATGGCTTAGGAGGATTCTTGCAATGACGATGAACAAGGTTGAACTGTGCGGGGTAAATACATCGAAGCTTCCCCTGCTCAAAGAAGAGGAGAAAGAAGAGCTCTTCTCCCGGATCAAGGCCGGGGACGAAGAAGCGCGTGAGAAATATATCAAAGGGAACTTAAGGCTTGTCTTAAGCGTGATCCGCCGCTTTGAGGGAAGCAGTGAAAATGCGGACGATCTGTTTCAGATCGGGTGTGTCGGGCTGATGAAGGCAGTGGACCATTTCGATCCGAACCGGATGGTCCGCTTCTCCACATATGCCGTCCCTATGATCATCGGAGAGATCCGGAGATATCTGCGGGACAACAGCTCCATCCGGGTAAGCCGTTCCCTGCGGGACACCGCCTACAAGGCGATCTATGCCCGGGAAGGTTATATCCGCCAGTATATGAAGGAACCCACCGTCCAGGAGATCGCCGATGAGATCGGCATCGCCAAGGAAGATGTAGTCTTTGCCCTGGATGCGATCCAGGCGCCCATGAGCCTGCACGAACCGGTTTACAATGACGGAGGGGATACGCTCTATGTGATGGATCAGGTAAGCGACAAAAAGAACAAAGAAGAAAACTGGGTGGAAGAACTCTCCCTGGAAGCTGCCATGGAACGGCTCAACGAACGGGAGCGCTATATCATAACCCTCCGCTTTTTCGAGGGCAAGACCCAGATGGAAGTGGCAGATCAGATCGGCATCTCCCAGGCCCAGGTAAGCCGCCTGGAGAAAAACGCCCTGAAAACCATGCGCCAGTACCTCCTGGGAGAGTAAGGCGCAGGCAGCTTTTTCATATGCCTGCCGCCGACCAGGCTGAACCGCCCTGTATTGCCTCTACGGACCTTCGTGGCAATACAGGGCGGCCGAGCCGGTCCCCCGGCGGACATTTAAAAAGCTCTTAACTTATTCATATCTGACCATCTCGCGCTTCAGGCGCTGCATGATCTTCTTCTCCAGCCTGGATATGTAGGACTGTGAAATCCCCAGAAGGTCTGCCACTTCCTTCTGTGTCTTCTCCTTCCCTTCCGGGTCGTCCAGTCCGAACCGCATCCGTACGATCAGTTTTTCCCTGCCGGAGAGCTTTCCCAGCGCCTTGATGAGGAGCCTGCGCTCCGCCTCGTTCTCAAGATCCCTGTATATGGTATCCTCCTCTGTCCCGAGGATATCCGACAGGAGCAGTTCGTTGCCGTCCCAGTCCACATTGAGGGGCTCGTCTATGGAAACTTCCATTTTCGTCTTGCTGTTGCGGCGCAGGTACATCAGAATCTCATTTTCAATGCACCGGGACGCATAGGTGGCAAGCTTGATTTTTTTATTCGGATTAAAGGTGTTGATGGATTTGATCAGACCGATTGTCCCAATGGAAATCAGGTCCTCCACCCCCACTCCTGTATTGTCAAACTTCTTGGCAATATACACCACAAGGCGGAGATTGTGCTCGATAAGCGTTTTCTTAGCCTCCTCGTCACACTCCGTCCCGAGTTTCCGGATCATCTCCGTCTCCCGGCTCCCCTCCAGCGGCGGAGGCAGCACCTCGGTCCCTCCGATATAGTGGACCTCTTTTCCTCCGCCGAATATGAGACTTTTGATATCCGGCATGACACGCAGTCTGAACTGCTGCCCTACTGCTACTTTTACAAACATTTTTGTCTTCCTCCTGGTCTGATTTTCTACTACTGATCAAGCACACCCGGACTCAGGATCATCTGATATTCCCCCTCACAGGAGAACGACTCCCCGCTGATCCCCAACACCGGATTCATGATCCAATACTCCCCCTCCATGTGAATACACATCTTTTCGACACGGAAGATCTGCATCGCGCTCTCTCCGCCCACACACCGGAACGGAATATAGCGGATTCCTCTTTTCCTCTCTTCCGGCTCAAATGCCTCCCTGGCAAACGCCGGGTCCAGTACATTTACCGGACTTCCCGTAAGTCCGTCCACAAGCCGGTTCCCCGTATCCCACAGAGCTTTCGCCCTGATTGTTCTCGTCCGGGTATAGAGTTCCACTTCCAGTACCGTCTCTTCCCGGCGACGTATACAGACCGCCGCCCTCCACAGCCGTGTAAAAGCAAACCAGCTGATCACCGCTGCCGCATAAAAAACACTCATGTATCTCATATGCGGCCGCAGGATCTGCATCATTCCTCCCATGCAGACCGCAGAAAACCAGAGAAGGACAAACGCCTTCACAAACTGTCCGGTATTTCGGATCCCCAGTCCTGCTGCCAGCATGAATCCGCTGATGACAATATGGAAGAGAAACAGTTTTATGACTGCCGGAAACGGCACGGCTGTTACGAGACAGGTCAGCGCACTTGCGGACGCTCCGCCCAGAAGGACACGCCCGAACCCTGCCCCGCATTTCATAATACGGTTTACCGCAAGAAGGATCAGACTGTCCATCATAAAGTTTTCAAGGAAAAACAAATCTATGTATAGTTCATAATACATGACTCACCTTCTTTCTCCTTTGTATCGGTACGTGGTTTATTATAGTCCGGGAACAGAATGGAATTTGTCAGATGATGGGAGATAAAAAGAAATATATTTCGACATTATATTCCGCCGAAAAACAACGTTTCGAAGCGGCGAAACCGGTTCTGAAGCGCACAAAAACGGGCCCCCGCAGACAGGGAAACTGATATTTCCCGTCTGCAGGAGCCCTGCATTCTTCTTTCCGTATTCTTATAAAAGTCTCAGATCCGCTTTATTTCTTGAAGAAATCCGGAATCTTGATCTGCTGTTCTTTCACATGGCTGGACGGAGTTCTCGGCTGCAGTGTCGGCATCGTGCCTCCCTGCGGTCTCGCCGCCGTGCCTGTCTTTCTCTCGCTGTCAAGGCGGTTCCTCACCGGAGAATCTCCCTGCGGAAGAATGGATCCCGGTTTCTGCTGGCCTTCCAGTCTCGCCTTCAGCTTCGACGCGCTTCCGCCTACATTATGTAAGCCTGTAGCGATAACTGTGATTGTACATTCGTCAGACTTCGTATCATCATACATGGCACCGAAGATAATGCTTGCATTCTCTCCTGCCAGTTCCTGTACATAATCTGCCGCATCCGATGCATCCATAAGGGTGATATCACCGGATACATTGACAATGACGTTGGATGCGCCCTGGATAGTTGTCTCAAGCAGCGGGCTGGCAACGGCTTCCTTTGTCGCCTCGAGAGCCTTGTCGTCTCCGCGCCCGGAACCGATTCCGATATGGGCAATACCCTTGTCCTTCATAACGGTCTGGATATCTGCGAAATCCAGGTTGATCAGGGACGGAACATTGATCAGGTCCGTAATACCCTGGATACCCTGCTGAAGCACTTCATCCGCTTTCTTGAGGGCCTCCGGCATGGTTGTGCGTCTGTCCACAACCTCCAACAGCTTGTCATTCGGGATGACGATGATCGTATCCACATTTTCTTTCAGCTTGTCAATTCCGGCCAGAGCGTTCTGCATTCTCGTCTTGGATTCAAAACGGAACGGCTTTGTCACAACTCCGACGGTAAGAGCGCCCTGCTCTTTTGCGATCCGGGCGATAACCGGAGCCGCACCGGTTCCTGTACCGCCGCCCATACCACAGGTAACGAACACCATGTCCGCACCTTTGAGCGCTGCCGAAATCTCTTCTGAACTCTCCTCTGCCGCTTTCTCTCCCACTTCCGGCTGCGCGCCTGCGCCCAGTCCCTTTGTGAGTTTCTCGCCGATCTGCATCAGTGTCGGCGCCTTGCAAAGCTGCAGTGCCTGCTTATCTGTATTCACTGCGATAAATTCCACACCCGCAATCTGCTCGTCGATCATGCGGTTCACGGCGTTGTTTCCGCCTCCGCCTACCCCGACAACGATTATTCTAGCGGCTGCTTCCGATTCGTTGGTTTTAATTTCTAACAAGAGTATTTCCTCCTTTGTCGTCCTATTAATTTCTTATACATCCCTTATTAAGATTGAACGCTATAATTCAATAAGTATATAATAAAGTCTTTTTGGCAAATAATCAATAGATTTTTTCTTATTTTTCTGAATTTTTTATACTGTTTATGCAGAAGGCACAAAGCGTATGGATGTTGACGCCGAGTCATAATTCTCCAGGTGCAGTGTTCCCGGCGTATCCGGATACCGTTCGGCAAGTTTCTCCAGAATCGGTTCCACCTGGGCAAGACGGTCGTCGTAGTTTCCGCTTCCGAGCAGGACCTCCACATTTCCGAAGTAAACCTGGACATCTCCCCCCGCGCAGGACATCCGGTCCGGGGCAAGACTGTACTTTTTCAGGTAGCGGGACACTTCCACAATCTTTCCGAAGATACTGTCATCCTCCACCGGAAGCCGCTCTCCGATCACCACCTTCGAGGCATCAAACTCCAGACCCTCAATATAGGGTGCGCCCTCGATCACCTGGCTCGTCCTCACCGTCGCGGTGCCCTCCCCGTCAAAATAGAGGTAGGCGCCGTCATAGTCCACATATCCGGCCATTTCTTTCTCTTTCACCTTCACATGGATGGTCCAGGGATTCTTAAGGGATACGTCCATGCTCTCCACCGCAGCGGGAAGCTCCGGTTTCGTAAAATTATATTTCAACAGAATGTACAGCGTGTTGACCGAGAGTTCATCCTTCTGGAGCCATGTGGTGATGGACGTCTCGCCGTAATAGCTGTTTCCCTCCACCTCGAAGTCCCGGGTCCGGAACCCGAAGACGACGATCAGTCCCGCGAGGACGATGGCACCCAGGACAGTGAGCACTGCCGGCCATATTCTTTTCCTTCTGTGCTTTGCTTTCTTCATCCAATTCCTCCTTATGCCCTATTCTATCAGATTGGACACACTTAAGACAAGCCCCATTTCCAGAAGCAGAAAAACGATGGATGTGCCTCCGTAGCTGATGAAGGGCAGGGTGATCCCGGTATTCGGTATGGTGTTCGTAACCACGGCGATATTTAAGATCACCTGAATCATCATATGAGCCATGGCTCCCGCAGCGATCAGCGCCCCGAGAAGATCCTTCGCCTTTGTGGCGATCACGAAGAAGCGCCAGATCAGGATAAGGAAGAGCAGGATAATCAGGGAGGCTCCCACCAGTCCCAGTTCCTCGCAGATGATCGAGAAGATCATGTCATTCTGGGCCTCGGGGAGAAATCCCAGCTTCTGCACGCTGTTCCCCAGCCCTCTTCCGAAAAGGCCGCCGCTTCCGATGGCATAGAGCCCCTGAAGGGTCTGATAACCCTTCTCGTATTTCTCCGGATTCCTCCAGATGGCGATCCTCTCCAGGCGGTAGCTCTCCAGGGCGAGAAAGATCCCCAGAAACGCCACTCCCGCCCCGCCCATCCAGATAAAGGGCGAATATTTGGGACTGGCGGCGAAAATCAGCACCACGGCGATCCCCAGGATAATGACTGCCGTACTCAGGTTGCTGGCTCCCACAAGGGCCACAATGGGCAGAACCGTCAGAAGGGTCAGGATAAGCATCCGGAACCTCCCCATCCGCTTCACATTCCAGCTTACCAGACATGCCAGGAACAGGATGACCGCCACCTTGGCAAACTCCGAGGGCTGAAAAGAGAAGGGGCCCAAAGACAGCCATCTTTTGGACCCGTTATATTCGTCTCCGAAGAGCATGACAGCAATCGAGAGCAGGATTGCGGTGATATAGCCGGGAATCGCAAAGGGCACCCATTTATGGTAATCGATGCGTGCGATGACAAGCATCCCCGTAATCCCGATCAGGGCTGCAAAGCCCTGCTTTTTCAGATAGTAAAGCGAATCGTGGAATTTCACCCTGCCGTTGTAGGCGCTCGTACTGTAGAGCAGCACAAGCCCCACGCCCACAAGAATGAGGACAACGACAAACAGGGTGTCGTCAAATGTACGTTTCTTCCCGGAACGCTCCAAGATATCCACTCCCTACAACTGATTTACAAGTTCTCTGAATTTATCTCCCCGTTCTTCGTAATTCCTGAACATACCCCAGCTTGCGCATGCCGGCGAGAGGAGAACCGCATCCCCGGGGGAGGCGCACTCCACGCATTTCTCAAATGCCTCCTCGAAACTGTCTGCCATCTCTATCTCCGTAAATCCGTGTTTTCTGGCGCACTCTGCAATCTTATCACGGGTGGCGCCCAGCAGGACGAGCTTCTTCACTTTTCCGTCGAAAGCTTCAATCCACTCGTCATAGGTGGAATCTTTGTCATATCCCCCGCCGATCAGGACCGTAGGGCGGTTCATGGCGCGTATTCCCCGGATTGCAGCATCCGGATTGGTTCCCTTGGAATCGTTGTAATAGGCAACGCCGTTTTTCTCTGCAATGAATTCAATCCTGTGGGCAACTCCCTGGAACTCCTTCACCGTGCTGCGGACAACGTCCGCCGGAACACCGTAAGCGAGAGCCATTGCCGCGGCAGCCATCACATTCTCATAATTGTGGGTTCCCAGAATCTTAAGTTCATCCGTGCGGCAGAGCACCATCCGCTCTCCCAGATCACAGACAATCTCCCCGTCTTCCAGATAAAGCCCTCTTTTCAGTTTACGCCGGCTGCTGAAATATAGAACATCTGCCTTCACATTTTCCGCAAATACGCGCAGCACTTCATCCTCGTAATTGAGTACGCAGGTATCCTCTTCTGTCTGGTTTTCCGCGATCCGCTCCTTGGCGGCAATGTACGCCTCCATGGTGTGGTGCCGGTTCAGATGGTCCGGCGTAATATTTAAAATGGCGCTCACCTTCGGGCGGAAACTATGTATGGTCTCCAGCTGGAAACTGCTCATCTCCGCGACAATCACCGAGTGATCCGTAGTCTGCGTCACAATACTGGTATAGGGATTACCGATATTTCCCACCACAAAGGTGCTCTCATTATAGTTTTTCATAATCTCACCGAGCAGTGTGGTAGTGGTGGTCTTCCCGTTGGTTCCCGTAATGGCAAGGACATCTCCCCGCCCTGTGGTGTATGCCAGTTCGATCTCGCCCCACACCGGGATTCCCATCTCTTTCATCATCTCCACAAGGGGCAGATCCGTGGGAACCCCGGGACTTAAAACCGCCAGTTCCACACCGGAAAGCATGTCCCGGGCATGTTCCTCATCCAGCGTGCCAAGAATGACCTGCATCTCTCTGCCTTCCTCTGCAGCACCGGTTTTCCCAAGGATTTCCTTCCGGTCCAGCTTGTCATTTCCATCGTAGAGGACTACCTGTGCCCCCTCCCCAAGAAGCAGGCGCGCAGCAGCCTCCCCGCTGATTCCCGAACCGAATACCAGTACTTTTTTCCCGTTTAACTCCATTGTCCTATACCCCCATTAATGCGATCAGGCACAGCAGTGCCGTGATGATCGAGAATACTGCCACCACTCTCGTCTCCGACCATCCGCAGAGTTCAAAGTGATGATGGATCGGCGCCATCTTAAAGATTCTTTTTCCGCCGGTCTTCTTAAAATATGCAACCTGGATAATGACCGAAGCCACCTCCACGAGATAAATGAATCCCACAATAATGATAAAAAGCGGCATCTGCATCATATATGCCGTCCCGGCCACAAAGCCGCCAAGGGCAAGGGATCCCGTATCCCCCATAAATACGCTGGCGGGATAGACATTAAAGAGCAGAAAACCGAGCAGGGCTCCCACCACCGCGCAGGTGATCGGCTCGATCCCGCTGTTTGTCCCCACTGCAACCACAGTGAAGAACGTTGCCACCAGGACGGTGACACTGGAAGCCAGCCCGTCCAGACCATCCGTAAAGTTCGTCCCGTTGACCGTGCCGATCACCGCGAAGAACAGCACCGGAACGGCAAGCCAGCCGATATCCCAGTAATATCCGCCGGAGAAGGGGATCAAAAGCGTCAGCGGAATGTCTGCCACCTCCACAATATAATAGGCAAAGATGGCTGTGACCACAATCTGCAGAGCCATCTTCTGCATGGGCATCAGTCCGTCGGAGCGCTTCAGCACAACCTTCAGATAATCGTCAAGAAAACCGATCAGCCCGAATGCCACGGTCAGGAAAAGCACCGGGATGATCTTCGGGTAATCTTTCACGTAAAACAGCGAAGTAACAATCACGGAAGCAAGAATGATAATGCCTCCCATGGTCGGCGTTCCGGCTTTCTTCAGATGCGACTGAACTCCTTCCACACGCTCTGTCTGTCTCATTTTCAGTTTCCTTAAAAAAGGAATAACCACCGGTCCCAGCACCAGACTGACCGCAAAGGAAATCAGCACCGGAATCACTACATGACTGCTCATAAACACACCTCTTCATCTCTTTTGTCTCGGCGGGAGAAACCGGGCAGGCCCCTCCCGCAGCATCCTATACAGTATAACCCATCACCTAGTTTTTTTCAATCCCGAGATAGGGCAGCACATTGTCGTAAATATCTCTCAGGACCGGCGCAGCGATCGTTCCTCCGTAGTAGACCCCCTGGGGATCGTTGATCAGGACGATGCCGATCACCTGCGGATCTTCCGCCGGAGCGAAACCGATAAAGGAAGAGATATACCGGTTCGCGCTTCTTGGCAGCGTCTGGGAGGTGGCGGTTTTTCCGCCGATGGAATACCCCTCGATATACGCATTCTTTCCCGAACCTTCTGATACCACGTTCTCGAGAAGCATCCGCATTGTCTCCGAGGTCTCCTCCGAGACAATTTTCTTCTCCTCCTCATAGTCAAATTCCTCGATCAGATCCCCCTCCTTCGAGAGAACCGCCACGCCCAGATGAGGCGTAACTCTCCTGCCCCCGTTGATGATCGAACTTACAGTGGTCATAAGCTGGATGGGCGTCACCTGGAAGGACTGTCCGAAAGACATGGTGGCAAGTTCCACCGTACCGATATCTTCCACCCGGTGCATGATCGTCCCCGCCTCGCCCGGCAGATCGATGCCGGTCAGGGAGAAGAGCCCGAATTTTTTGAAATAGTCATAGAACCGCTCCGCCCCCAGCCGCAGTCCGATATCGATAAATACCGGGTTGCAGGAATTCTGTATTCCTTCCACAAACGTCTCCGTCCCGTGTCCTCCCACTTTATGGCACCGGATCTTCCGGTCCTCGACAATCCGGTAGCCCGGGCAGACAAATGTATCGTCCAGAGATACAACGCCTTCCTCCAGACAGGCGGACGCCGTGATAATCTTGAAGGTGGATCCCGGCTCATAAGTGTCGTTGATACAGCCGTTGCGCCACATCCGGTTCAGGGCATCCTGGAGTTCCTCGTCGGAAAGACCGGAAGTATCGGTTCCGTCATTGAGCTCGTAAGGCTCGTTCAGGTTGAATTCCGGAGCATTTACCATGGCGTAAATCTCGCCGTTCTGCGGGTTCATCAGAATAATCGAGACACTCTGCGCCTGCTTTTCTTCCAGCACCTTCAGCGCCGCCTGCTCGCAGTACGCCTGAATATTGTAGTCCAGGCTGACCTGAAGCGTCTCCCCTGCCACAGGTTCGATCCGGTCCTCCGCCACCCCCTCCAGTTCAATGCCCCGGGCGTCTGTCACTGTCAGGATCGTTCCGTTCTGTCCCTTCAGGTAATCCTCGTATTTTACTTCCAGGCCGATGATGCCCTGATTATCCGCCCCGGTAAAGCCGAGTACCTTTGACGCCAGTTCGTCAAACGGGTAGTACCGCTTGTAATCTTCGTCCACTTTCACGCCGGCCAGATCATAACTGCGGATGCGGTCTCCTGTCTCTTTGTCCACATTCGTCCGGATCCGCTCCATGGAAGAGACTTTCTCCACTTTCTTTCTGACCGTGCTCTCCTCCAGCTCCAGTTCCTCGGCGAGGATACGGATCACGGTCTGCGGATCCTCCACCTGGCTGTGTATGACGGATATGGTACACACCGTCTCGTTGGTGGCAAGCACCACTCCGTTGCGGTCCACAATCTCTCCTCTGGCGGCCTTGATCTCCCGCTCCCTCTCATGGAGATCCTGGGCCAGTTCCTGGTAGTACTCGGCATCAAAAACCATCAGGTAGACGAGCCTGCCGATCAGCCCGATAATGACCGCGACCGCGCAGAGAAATACCACAAGTATTTTCTTCTTATTATATGTTTTGTTTTTCATGGGAAATAAATACCCTGCAAAAGATGTTTTTACAGCTTATTACATCTTCTGCAGGGTTATTCGTATATCTTTTTCTTATTTTACTGTCTTATCACTGCCGTGCCGGGGAATTTTCTTACAAAGTCTCTTATTCTGAAGCATCTCCGGTCGCCCAGTCATCAAGATCCGGGTCGTAGGATTCATCCACGTATTCTCCGTCCGGATTATCGTAGGTGTCCTCATAATTCTCATCGTAATCCGTATACTCTGTGTTCCCGAAATTCTGTCCTTCTGCCGTCTGCGTCTCCCCGCTCTCGGCGATCGTCGTAATCCCGAGGTAGGGGAAAGCCTCTGACATAATATTTTTCGCCAGTTCAAGGACAAGAGCACTGTTGCTCTGGCTTGCCACGTTCGGCTCATCAATCAGCACATAGATCAGGATCTCCGGATTCTCCTGAGGTGCATATCCGATAAAGGAGATCAGATAGTTGCCGTTTCCGCGGGGCAGCTTTTCTGCCGTTCCCGTCTTTCCTCCGATATCGTACCCCTCCACCTGGGCATTCTGACCGGTTCCGTAATCCAGTACCGCTTTCATGTACTGTTTCACCTGATCCGATGTCTCCCGGGAAACTGTTTTTCTCAGAAGGACCGGGTCTTTCGTCTCAATCACATTTCCGTCCTCATCCTGGATCTGCCTTACCACATGGGGTTCATAATAGTACCCGCCGTTAATCAGGGAGGCGAACGCTGAAACCATCTGGGTCATTGTCACATTGAAGTTCTGTCCGAATGAGTTGGTGGCAAGGTCAATCTCCGTCATGCGGTCCGCCGTATAGAGCAGCGCCGATGTGGACGCCTCCGCCGGAAGGTCAATTCCCGTATACTCTCCGAAACCGAATACATGCTGGTAACGGATAAAATTATCGATTCCGATGGCTTCCGCCATCTCCATCAGACCTACATTGCAGGAATTCGCCAGCACATCCTGCACGGTCTCATATTTGTGTCCGGATCTCAGATGACAGCCGATGTCATAATCCGCAATGTGCAGGGATCCGGAGCAGTAATAAGTCTCATCTCCCGTGAGAGCGCCTGTCTCCAGTCCCGCCGCAATGGTAAAGGGCTTGAACGTGGAACCAGGCTCGTAGGCATCGCTGACGCAGAAGTTTCTCCACAGGTTGTTCATGGCGTCAAGCTGCGCCTCCTCGTCCATGGAATTCCACTCTTCCTCAGAGTAGAGAAGGGACAGGTCCCGCGGATTGTTCAGGTCAAAATTTGGATAGGAAGCCTCGGCCAGAATCTCTCCCGTATTGGGATCCATCATAATCACAGCCGTATTGCTGCTCCCAAGCTCCCCTTCCCTTGCCTCACCGGCATGGGCCTCGTTAAACTCGCGGATATATTTTTCCACAATGCTCTGCAGGGTAACGTCAATGGTAGAAACAACGGTACTGCCGTTCTTTGCGGCTTTTACCGTGCGCTCCATGGTGGCATTATCGTCAAAATATCCGTACTCCCTGCCGTCCGTGCCGTTGAGCACACTGTTGTAGGCGCTCTCCAGCCCGATCGCCCCTACATTTCCGGAGTAGGTAAATCCCACCACGTCGCTTGCAAGGCTGCCGTAGGGGTATGTCCGGATGTAATCATCCTCCAGCCACACGCCCTTCACATTGGGATAATTCTCATTATCCTCATCAATGGCTTCAAACTTCTGTGCCGTTTCATAGTCCACATCCTGTTCCAGGATGACATACCGGCTGTTGGGACGTTTTTCAATCACCTGGTCCACCGTATCCGGATCGATTCCAAAGCACTCCTGAAGGACTTCTTTCGTGGGCTCAAGATAAGCTTCCTTCTCGGTCAGGACAACCACATCCAGGATCACATTGTACACGCGCTCGCTGGTGGCAAGCCTGGTGCCGTTCCGGTCTACGATATCCCCTCTTTTGTAGGGGATCGCCCGGCTTCCGTAGTTCTGCTGGTCGAGAACTGTTTTCGAATAATCTTCTCCCCGGGCGATATTGATATATGCAATTCTTCCGATTAAAACAACAAAAACCAGTAAGACCGCCAAAAATATCATTACCAGTTTTCGCTGCATTCTGACCGGAAACCGCCTTGTCAAAAATTCAAATCTGTTTCTCTTTTTCTTTCTTCCAGTCATCATTATTCCTTATTATTTAATTATACCTGTCTGATTTTCCGGGCTTTCCCGTTTTATTCAGAAACATCCGCAGATTTCGCCAGCACTCCGCTCTCCGGAATATCGCTGTACTGCTTCACATAATCACTGGTGGGGCTGTCGTACTCAATCACCGTTCCCTGCGCTTCATAAACCATTCCCATCTCATTCATGGCTCTGTTGCGCACGGTCTCCAGATTCACGGAATTGACCGCTGCATTGTATGCCGTGTCGTTCGCCTCAGTCAGTTCTGCGAGCTGCTCCTGAAGCGCTGAAATATTCTCCGAACGGCTTACCACCTCTGCCTGGAGGCTCAAGTACATCGTACAGACCACAACCGCACAGACAGCCGCCACTGAAAGAAATCCCGCATATACCGGACTGATCGTCATGGCGCGGTTCCTGTTTCTCTTTACCTGCTGGCTTGTCCCTGTCTGGCGCTTCGGTCTCTCCACCTGTGCCGGCCGGCGCTTCGGCGCTCTCTCCGGCAGAGCCTCCGCCTGGCGTACAGTGTTCCCATATACATAAAACTGTCCTCTGTTCCCACCGTTTCTCTGCTGTCTGTAAGCTGTCGCTCTTCTTCCTGCTGCCATTATGCAAAAGCTCCTTTCATTTCCTGCTGTCCGTTCGGGCTCTCCCCTTCCCTCCCGGACATGTTTCGTTTTTCCGCACTGCCCTGCGGCACTGCTCCCCCAGCCTGCCGCATGGTGTACGGATCATATTTAAAAATACTCCCTGCTGCTTAAATGTGTTCAAAAATGCGCAGCTTGGCACTTTTTGAACGGCTGTTGGATTCCATCTCCTCCTCCGACGGAAGGATCGGTTTCCTTGTGATTACTTTCCCCCTGGATTCCTTTCCACAGGTACATACGGGAAAGTAACTCGGACAGGTACACGGATTTTCATTTTTGCGGAATGCACTTTTCACAATCCGGTCTTCCAGCGAATGAAATGTGATAATGCAGATCCGCCCTCCCGGAGTGAGCATGTCGATCATCTCATCCAGTGAGTCCCTGAGCACGTCAAGCTCATGATTCAGTTCGATCCGTATCGCCTGGAACGTCCTCTTCGACGGATGTCCCGACGTCTTCTGGATCTTCATGGGAATGGCATGCCGGATAATCTCATTAAGCTGTCCTGTCGTCTCAATCGGACTTCTCTGCCTCTCCGCGACAATATGCTTTGCAATGTTCTTCGCAAAGCGATCTTCCCCATAGTCACGGATCACGCGGAAAAGTTCCGCCTCACTGTAGGTATTGACAATATCTCTGGCGGTCATCTTCTGACGCCTGTCCATCCTCATATCAAGCGGTGCATCCACGCGGTACGAAAAACCGCGTTCTGCAGTGTCAAGCTGATAGGAGGAAACTCCCAGGTCAAGAGTGATCCCGTCAACCCTGTCAATCCCGATTTCGCGGAGCCTTGGCTTCATATCACGATAATTGCTCCGGATTATCGTGACCTTCTCCCCGAAGCCTTCCAGGCGCTTTCCTGCCGCTTCTATCGCATCGGCGTCCTGGTCTATACCGATTAATCTCCCCTTTTCGCCAAGCCTTGTGCATACCTCATAGGCATGACCGCCCCCGCCAAGAGTGGCGTCCACGTATATGCCGTCCGGCCTGACATTAAGCCCGTCCACTGTCTCGTGCAGCAGAACGGATGTATGTGAGAATGCCATAACTTCCTCCTCTTAATCCAAAATCCTAAATCCGTATTCCGATGGCTTCCATGCGCTCTGCGATCGCATCCAGATCTTCTTCGCTGACCTGGCTTCTCTCTTCCCAGAGTGCCTTGTCCCAGATCTCCACACGATCCTGGACTCCCACCAGGACCACATCTTTCTCCAGGTGTGCTGCCTTCCGAAGAGACGGCGGTACAAGAACTCTCCCCTGCTTGTCAAAGCTGCCCTCGGAAGCGCTTCCAAAGAAATACCTTTTGAAAATTCTGGCATCCTTGTTCATCCGTGGTAAAGTCTCGAGTTCGGCGACGAATTTCTTCCATTCTTCCATGGAGTAGACAAAGAGGCATCCTTCCAGTCCGTTACAGATAACGAAACTGTCACCCAGATCATCCCTTAGCTTTGCCGGGATGATGAGTCTTCCCTTTTCATCAATGCTATGGTTAAACTCTCCTAGTAACATCTGGAACCCTTTCTCTTAAAGTGAGCCTCCACATCTCTCCCCACTTTACACCACTACTCACCACTTCTCACCACTTGACTCCATTGTAAACCACACTCCCCCCTTTTTCAACCCCTTTTTTTCTTTTTTTCAGGATGGAAAAAGCTTCCTCACCCGCACTCAAAGCAGAAAATTTCCCTGAAAAGCAAAAAATGTGGGGTACGGGAAAAATCCCGTACCCCACATCTTGTGGCAGAAACAATATTTATTTTTTATTCCGCATTTTCCGATAAACTGTTCAAGTAGTCGGTAATTGCATCGTAATTGACCTCTGCAACCACTCTCTCCCGATTGGACTCATGGATATCATAGGCTGAAAAGGCAAGCCACCCCACCAGAGCCACCGCCACAACGGCAAGCACACATTTGCGCACAACGCTCATGATCCGCTGTTTCCTCATGATCTGCTTTCTGTTCGCCTTTTCCTTTTTATAACGGTCAACCTTTTCCTGACTCATCTTATCTTTCCAGCTCCTTTCACTGCACTACCGCCAGTTTAACACAATACACGGCCGTTGGCAAGCTTCATCCCAAAATCCCGGAACAATCTCACAGCACAACGATCACTCCGCCGTCATTGGCATACATGGAGCTGATTCCCGCTGTGTCCACGATGAAACTTGCTTTCACATTGAGCTTTTCGAGCAGCATCCTCTCCACTTCCCTGGCGCGTTCCAGGCAGTTACAGTGAGAGATCGCCAGCACCTTTCCCTCCGGATTCTCCGCATCTCCTGCAATGTAATCCACCATCTTTGCGAGTGCCCTCTTAATCCCTCTTGCCTGCCCGAGCTGGCAGATCGTCCCCTGCGGGGTCGATCCCATAACCGGTTTGATATTCAGGGCGCTTGCCACAAAAGACTTGATTCCCGTGAGTCTGCCGTTCTTGCGCAGCGTGTCAAGATTCTCCAGGACGAAATAAGTATTCTGGCCGGCAATATATGACTCCACCGCAGCAACCGTCTCCTCGAAGCTCATCCCGTTCTCCTCACACTCCCGGATCTTCAGGGCGATCAGAGTCTCACCCACGGAAGCGGAGCGGGAGTTGAACACGTAGATTTTCGCAGAACCTTTCTCCTCCTCATAGAGCTTGCGCCCAAGCTGCGCGCTGTTGTAGGAGCCGCTCAGCTCCGATGACAGCGTCACCGCGTAGACGCGCTCAGCCCCGCAGTCATACAGCTTCATATATTCTTCCGGGGAAGGGCATGATGACTTCGGACATTCCGGGCAGGCGGCAACCCGCTTCAGGAAATCCGCCTGATCAAAAGCCTCATCATCCACAATTGTTACGCCGCCCACCTGCATGCTCAGCGATGCAGTCTGAAACACTCCGCTCTCCTTCATCTCCGGCGTAAGCTCTCCGCAGCTGTCAACAATTATTTTATAACTCATGATGTTCCCTCCATGTTTTATCGTATATTTTATTATTCTATCAAACATAGTTTTGAATACTACATTAAAATATAACATACTTTTCCATGAATGGAAACCTTTTTTTAATCTTCCAGACGGATTTTTCTTGAAATTCCAAGAGCTATCCCCATCTCCGTCATGAGGAACACCACTGCCGTGCCCCCGTAACTGATAAAGGGGAGTGTGATTCCGGTGGTGGGAAGCATCCCCGTGACAACCGCAATATTCAGAACAACCTGCAGCGCTATATGGGCAAAGATTCCGGATGCGATCAGCGAACCGTACAGATCCGGCGCATTCCTCGCAATAAACATCAGCCGGTAGAGAAGAAGCCCGAAGAGGATGAGAATCACAATCACACCGAAAATCCCCAGCTCCTCACAGATCACTACAAGGATCATATCGTTCTGGGCTTCGGGAATCACCATCTTCTGGGTGCTGTTTCCCAGGCCTTTGCCAAAGAGCCCGCCCGCACCGATGGCGTAAAGCCCCTGCATAACCTGATAGCTTCCGTCATCCGCCGTTGCCTCCGGATTCAGCCAGGAAATGATCCTCTGGAGGCGGAAATTGTCGCTGTCCGCGGCGATGTTCGCCAGAATCATAATCCCGACTGCCGCCACTGCTGCCGCAATCACAAGGAACAGGATAAACGGTTTCGTCTTCGGATGGATCATGAAAATCAGGATACAGGTGATCGCCATGACGATAATCGCCGTACTCAGGTTGTCTGTCAGAAAGAGAACTCCGGCAGATGCAATCGCTCCAAGGCCGAACACCCGCACCATTCCCTCCCAGGTATATGCCTTTTTCCCCAGGCGGCAGAGCTCATAGGCGATAAAAAGAATCACTGCAATCTTCGTGATCTCCGCAGGCTGCAGAGTCATGTTGCCCGGAAGGCGGATCCACCTGCGGGCACCGTTCAGGGTAATCCCAAGAGGCGTCTGCACAAGAGCCATCATAATCAGGGAAAAAATGTATATCTCGACTGCAAATGCCCCGTACAGATGATAATCGATCCTGGATACGATAAACATCGCTGCAAAGCCCAGAAGACCGATCAGCGCCTGTTTGGAAAAATAATACATGCCGTCCCCCAGCTCTGTCTGCGCCGTGTAGGAACTGGTACTGTAGAGCATGACCAGGCCAAAGCACATCAGAAATATAATGATGAAGAGCATGTCATAGTCAAAATACTGTGCCTTCTCCGCGTTCTTCCTCCTCAGCCGGATAATCAGCTCAGCGAATGCTGACCTGCGGACCTTTCCCGGTCTCCTTGCCCGTTCGGGCGCCGGGGTACGGACCACACGCTGCCGCCGGTCGATTGTCCTCTGGTACCGTTCATAACCGGAGCGGATCCCGGACGGCCCCGGTCTCCCGTAACGCCTCTCTTCAGCCTCCACCGGGCGCATGGGCTGAGTCTCATCACCGGGACGCCTTCTCCCGTTTCCTCTCCCATTTTCCCGCCCTCTCCTTCTGTCCGGCTTCTTCTGCTTAATCGGCTGCACTGTTCTGCTTCTCATATGCGACCACCTTTTTTGCTTAATCCTGTCAGATCATCGGGGACAGATATCCCCTTTCTGTACAGCAGTTGTAATATTTCCCTATAAAACAGAAGGAACCAGTCTCCGGGAAAACGTACCCGGTCTGATCCCTTATCCTCATCCATGTCTCTGCGCCTGCTGTCCCATCACAGTCTCTGTTATGTACTGCTGCCGGACACAAAATATGTATCCGGCTGCTCTGTCTGACAAAAATCGGGGTGACAGGATTCGAACCTGCGACCTCACGGCCCCCAGCCGTGCGCTCTAACCAAACTGAGCCACACCCCGCCGACTCATATATTATATATAATTTTTGTCCAAATGTAAAGCAGAACATTTTTAAATTTTTTCCATACTATAATTATGTATCAATTTAAGGAAAGGAGCACGCAAAAAAATGGCAAATTGTCAGAATAATATGCGCTGTGGGAGACGCCCTTCTCCGATGCCGTCCATGCCGCCGCAGACTTCTGTACCCGCCCCGCGGAGAATGGACGGCTGCCCATGTACCGGAAGAGATCCGCTCTCCCAGATGCCTCCCGCCATGGCATATGTACCATGGCAGAAATGGCAGAACATCTATAATACAGACAAAGCTTTCCACAGCGGAACTATTTTTCAGGATCTCGACAAACCGTTTCTCTGGAAAGGAGGGCGCTGCCGATGACCGGACAGATGAATCGCAAGGAACTTTTGAACCATATCAACCAGGTCAGCTTCGCCGTTGATGAGGTAAAACTCTATCTCGACACCCATCCCTGCGACCAGGAGGCTCTCGTCTACTTTCACGAGTACAGCCGGAAACGGAACGAGGCGTTAAATGAGTACGCCCGCGCTTACGGTCCTCTCACCATTGACACAGCCTCCGAGTCATGTACGGAGCGCTGGAACTGGATTAACGAGCCATGGCCCTGGCAGGAAGGAGGCTGCTGATTTATGTGGAATTATGAAAAAAGACTCCAGTACCCCATAAAGATAAGCCAGACCAACCCGAAAATCGCCCAGATCATCATCTCCCAGTTCGGCGGTCCGGACGGAGAACTGGCGGCGTCCATGCGGTATCTGTCGCAGCGGTACACAATGCCCTACAAAGAAGTGACCGGAACACTGACGGATATCGGCACGGAAGAACTCGCCCACATGGAGATGATCTGCGCTATCGTCTACCAGCTCACCAAAGACCTGACCCCGGAGGAGATCGAGCGCTCCGGCTTCGCTCCCTACTACGTGGACCACACGCTCGCCCTCTGGCCCCAGGCTGCAAGCGGAATGCCGTGGACAGCCACCGTCTTCCAGTCCAAGGGCGATCCCATCACAGATCTCCATGAAGACATGGCTGCAGAACAGAAAGCCCGCACCACCTACGATAACATCCTGCGTCTTGTAAAAGACCCGGAAGTCTGCGAGCCGATCCGCTTCCTCCGTGAAAGGGAAATCGTCCACTACCAGAGATTCGGGGAAAGCCTCCGGATCGTACAGGATAAACTGGACAGCAGGAACTTCTATGCACTCAACCCGGAATTCGACAACCCCTGCGGCTGCCAGAACGGCTGAATTCCGCACAGATAATCCGGATTCTGCGAATCCTGCACGGTTTCTCCGGATCCGGTACGCCCGACTGATAACAAAACCCGGAACAGGACATTCCTGCTCCGGGCTTTCTTATTTCGTCAATCCGCCTGTTTTACCCCCAGCGTCACATCAAGGGTGGTTTCCTTATATTCTCCATTCGTCTGCGGGATCTGAATCGTCAAAGTAACGGTATCTCCCACTGCATAATACTCAAGCTGTTCCTGCAGAGCATCCATGGAATCCACTCTGCTGCCGTTAATCGCGGTGATAATGCAGCCTCTGGTCATACCTGCAGCCGCTGCCCCGCCGCCCGGCGTAACCTCATATACATAGACACCCTGCGGGACATCAAGCTGCTGGGAGATTACATCATCCGTATTGACGCCTGTAATGCCAAGCGCTCCCTGCTGTGCTTCGGGCACTCTTGTCTTTGTCTCCTGATTCATCAGATTCTGGATCAGATCAGATACATCGCTGATCGGGATCGCATAGCCGACTCCTTCCACTGTCTCGCCCACAAGTTTGGATGAATTGATACCAATGACTTCTCCGCTTGCATTCACAAGTGCCCCGCCGCTGTTTCCGGGATTAATTGCAGCATCGGTCTGGATCAGTTTTGCATCGCTCTCAACAGTCTCGCCTGTCAGTCCGTCCTTTTCCGAAACGGAACGGTTCAGGGCGCTGATCACACCCGTTGTGACAGACTGTCCGTATCCCAGTGCGTTTCCGATAGCGATCGCCGGTTCACCGACTTTCAGTGCCGAAGAATCGCCTAATGTAGCAATGGTAATCGCATCCATTGTATCATCTGAAATCGAATCCAGAGGCACTGCAATCACCGCCACATCATATTCGGAATCCGTACCCTTGATATTCGCCTCCAGACTGTTGCCGTCATCAAATGTAACAGTCAGTGTATCACTTCCCTCAACCACATGGTTGTTTGTCACAATCAGGAGTTCTGTGTCATTCTGCCCGATAATAATTCCGGTTCCGGCACTCTCGCTCTTCTGCTGCGTCACACCGCCGAAAAAGCTCTGTACCTCTTCCACACTCATATTCGTAATCGAAACGATAGACGGCATCACTTTTTCGACAATGTCAGATACATCGGAGGTAACAACACTGGTCGATGTGGAAAGGGCTGTGCCATTGCTCACTGTTTTAGCCGGTTCGGAAGAGCCGGATGAAGTTTCCAGGCCAAGGATTCTGCTTCCTATAATATTGGAAGTAAGGAAAGTCGCACTGGAAACTACGCCGAAGAGCAGCGCCAGTCCTGTAACAGCTACAGCCTTCGGCATTTTTTTATGAGGCTTTTTCTCCTTTTTGGGAGGCTCATAGCTCTGGTTCATCTGAGGTCCTCCGTATTGATAATTTCCGTTTGATCCTTCCGGATTATAATAATTATATTGATTCTCCATAAAGATTACCTGCTTTCTCGTTTATTTTATGGTTATATAATACCTTCCCATTGTGATAAATGTGTGTTCAATCGATTAACAAATATTGAAAACCGCAGCCAGGTTTCCCCCGCTGCGGTTCGCATGTTGTCTTAATCAGAATTTTCACGGCGGCAAACTGTTATTTGCCACATATTTCTACAGATCGATGAAATCTATCTCGTAGTCATCCTCTTCATCCGATGACTTCTTCGACTTTCTGACATTTTTCGTCTTTCCATGACGGTCATCCTCAACGTCGTCTTCGTCATCTTCTTCGTCTTCATAGCCGTCATCTTCATCATACTCGTCGTCTTCATCGTAGTCATCATCTTCGTACTCTTCTTCGTCGTACTCGTTTTCTTCTTCCTCTTCCTTCTTCGCACGACGCCCGAAGAATCCGCGTTTCTCCTTCTTCTGCGGAGCAGGCTCTTCTTCCTCCTCCTCTTCCTCATCATCGTAAGGAATATCATACTCATCATAGAGGTCATCCAGTTCCTGGTTGCGATGCACGAGTTTCACCGCGAAAACGATCATGAGAATCAGAAGGATCAGGATCACTAAAGCTGCCGCTGTCAGGACTACGAGGATGTGCCCGGTGACAAACGCTCCGAGCTGTCCCGGAAGGCTGCTTTCAGAAGTATTATCCTTTTCCGCTGCCACAGCAAAGCTCTGGTATGTTCCATCCTGCATATCATAGCGGTACAGCTGCTTCTCGCCGGAATTTGTGTTCTGCGCATAGATCAGACAGTATCTGTCTTCCGACGGGTCTGACCATGCCGGATACTCCTGGTCCAGAACGGTAAGTCCCACTTCCTGATACGATTCCGGAAGCGTCACCTGATCCGGCTCATTGAGCGGAATGATGGAAGTCGTACCGGAAATGCTGATCTCCACATACGGCTCAAATGTACTGTTATCTGTATTGTACAGGAAGAAGCGCCCTGCTCCCTCCGCATCAACCAGATATCCCAGATAAATTCCCGCGTCATTCGCCACAAATCTGTGGTCTGCGCCATTGAAATTCACAGTCGTCTCCGCATAACCGCTGGGGATATCCGCGCTTGTAAAGGCTTCTGAGAAATTGTAATCCGTACCGTTTACCGAAACAACAATGTCCGTCACAGAGCCGGAGGTCTGTGTCGTCTGCGAAGGCTCCGCCGTTGTACTTCCGTCTGCTGCAGCACTGATGGTCACAGCTGAGGAACCGACTTCCATGTTGATCGTGTCTCCGGAAGCCATTGACGCCGAGCTGTCTTCCACAGAAATCTTTGTACTGCCTGCCTGGAGAGCTCTCATCTGCATTGTTGCATGGATTTCACGAAATCCCGACGCGGTGCCAACCCTTCCCTGATCATCCGCATTTCCGGAAAAAGTCAGGCTGCCGGAACCATCCGCAGTAAACCCGTCACCGCTGACAAACTCCAGGTAGGATGTGTCATAGCTCATCGTGACTTCCGCATCACCGACATCTCCTTCACCGCTTCGGATCACCAGTTCAACTTCAAAATTTTCTCCGACCTGCGTCTGCGGATCTGTAAACAGCAGACGCCCGTCCGCCGCGCTGGCGATCATACCGAACATCGGAACCGCCAGAAAAACAGCCAGCAGAACGGCAGACAATTTTCTTAATGCTTTCATGTAACTACCCCTTCTTTTGTGATTTCTTTTCGTTTTCCGGCGCGGAATAAAATACCAGCGCGCCACTCGTTTATTATCATACACGTTTTGTGTAGAAATGTCCAGAATATTGTCATTATCTTCCCAGAATTCCCTTCACTCTCTCCCAGAGGCTTCTAAATTCTTCCGGCTCGGCAACATAATTAACCGCCACAATCACTGCACAGCTTACAATTCCCATTCCCATTGCATAGATAAACCATGTGACAAAGGAATCCATCGTCTGGGGTATGATCCACAGCCCGGCAGCAATCAGCACAGCCACGGCAATAAGATTGCGGAGGATACGGATAAAGGAAGTCTTGATAGTACCTTTTAACAAATGCCTGTTATTATATAAAAACATTTCACACGAGCGATAACCATAAGAACACACCGTTCCAAAAAGTACGCCTGATATTCCGAATTTCCACACCAGCGAAAGGGAAACAACCAAATTGATCACAGCTTCCAGAATTGCCTGGTAACGTGTTTCTTTATAATGTCCTGCGGCACAAATAATTGTCAGACTTGGGATTCTGATATTCTGCATCAATACAACCAGCGTAAACAATACTGCCAGTATCGGGCGAACATAATTCACATCTTCCAGATTAATCGTATACACCATAATAAACGGAAGAATCAGTACAGACATACAGGCTACCGCTATGAAAAGAATAACCATATACATATACTCATAGGAAGAATAGCTCTTTAATAATACATCATCTTCCTTTCTCGCTATTACTTCCCCAAATCCGGCTGTTAATCCGTTTGAAAATGCAGTAAGAAGCTGGTTTACCGCATTTACTACCAGCATATATGTCCCGTATACGCTGACCTCCAGCAAAGATCGTGCTCCCAGGCAAATCGTCAAAATTGTTGTGTCGGTATTATTTGTAATAATCCCGACAACCTGATGTAAAAGAGCTGCGTTTCTCTGCTTTAATGCCCCATTATTCGGTTCAGCATGCAAATCCAGATCAGGATACTTCTTTTTTACGTAACTTTTTATGAGAAGCAGCCGCAACATATATACACCTGTTGCAACAGACTTTACGATCAATACGCTTGCTCCAACATAAATCAGCAGAATGGAAACCGCCATATTGACTATCGTTCCTGCGGCCTGAACCAAAGCGACAACATACCCTTCCTGATTAGCATTCAACAGTACTCTGTATTTCCCCAGAAAGAAATAATCCACCAAAGTACTTCCTGCCAGAACAATTACCATCCAGCGAACCAGGCTGGTGTCCAACTGATTCGAGATAAAAAACGGATAAACATATACCAGGGCGAGTACTAAAACAAGAAATATCATACCCGATCGATTATAAAACCGCCGGCATGCTGACAAAATTGAGTTCACCTCGCCGGTTCTTTTCATAGCCAATGGGGTATAAAGCGCAACCACTGTTGCAGTTCCCACACCTGCTTCTGCCAGTCCGAGATACGTTAAAAACTGGTTAATCGAAGTAATCATTCCATTTACTGTAGAACCATACGCTTCAAGGATAAATCTCGGCAGAATAATGCCTGAAATAAATACTGTTATCTGAAGCAGCAAGCTTGCTGCCATATTGCTAAAAGCTAATTTGCTCCTCATATACCATCACCTTTTATTTTGTCTTTTCCGACAAAATCGTATATACAATCAATTATCTCCGAATCGGTCTCCTCATCAAATTTTCTTGCAAACAGATGCGGAGCTCGAATCAATTGTTCGTAATCACTCTTTCTCCAAATATACGGCTTCCCCCGTGACCAGTCTATTAACCTCAGACATGCAAAATAGTCATCCTCCAAAGAAAACACCCGGGCCTTAAAGTATGGCGAATTCCACACCAATGTCTGAATAAAAAATTCATCACAGCAAAGCGTCGCATGAAACATTTCATAGATATCTTTTTGCTTATCTAGAATATAGCACACCAGCTCATGTGTTATACTGACCCAATTTGCTCCCATCGCATATTCAATATTTTCCTTTAACCTGGATATTCTTAATTTCTTCTGTACTGTCAGTAACACTTTTTCAATCAGATACAGAATGCCCTTTTGTCTTCTTCCAATCTTTTCCTGAAGGAAGTGGTATTGTGCGCACTTAAACAGCGATTTTCTACAGAACGACTGGGGACAGAAATATATAAATTCTTTTCCGTTATGCTTTTGAAAGAAATCATGTATCTCGTCCTGTGTCTTCAAGGGCAGATCCACTCCACTCAAAAGATGATAATAACTATATTTCCTTTTTGAAGCCTCCGAAAAAAGTCGTAATTCACATTCTATCTGACTGTATCCGCCCCAATTCACTTGCATTGGAGACACAAAATACAACGCAGACTCTTTTACCGTATCCTGCAGTATATCTTTATCGTCCCACATATTTTTTCCCAAATGGATATATATGTCATTTCTTCTGTCGTCCAAAAGTGCCAGAAGTTTTTTTAAGAGTTCTAACTGATGGTGGGCAATTATTAAATACGCATGTTTTTCCATAGTAACCCCTTTGCATGAAGCTGTTTTCCCAATTCTCTTAAAAGATTCTACTCAGTATAGCAAATCCTTTCTCCTGTGTCCAGAATAACAATAATCTGTATTTCATTCTCGTCTACATTTGCCTTCTCCACAGTAGCCGTATATGACGATTCATCTCTGATGAGATCAAAAATTTGCGAACCATTTGAAACATACGCATACCTGGTGTTTTCAGGGAGTCCCGAAACATGGATTTCTGTCAGGCGGTTTCCTTGTACAAATTCAATCATATTCGCAGGCATCTGCTCAGAGCGGGCCTCTGAATAACTTTCCTCTGAAAGTCCTTCATTAAAAGAAACCTCTACCATATTTTCCAAGTTATAATAACCGGACGTCAATGTATACTCAGCAGTCTCAAATATAACACAATCCGGCTGGAAAATATTAAAATAGTAATCCAGATTTAAAGTATTCTGGTAATCATGGACAACAATATACTCGCCAAAACTATTTTCCAGAAACTTATATCCCATACCATTCATGTAACTTCCCTGAAATGATAATACCTTTGGAGCTCCTTCTGATATTCTTTTCGGATTTAAATAATAAGCAAACGTTCTGTATTGGCTATCCATTTCAAGCTCGTCCACATACTGATCGGCAATGTTCTCTACCTGATCAATCGGTTCAAATACAGGCTCATACTCATAAATCGGAAATTCCGAAACCATCAGCGAGGTGTTTAAATGTTCTTCAATTGTAAAATCTTCTTTCGAATTAATATGCAAATCCGGAAAGAACTGCGTAAAATATTCGAGAATAGCATTACATCCGTAAAATGCGCCAAGATCATTCCAGTGTCCCGCATTATACACCTTATTATAAACCGCTTCTCCCTCTTCCGTTTTTTCTTCCATCAGAGGAGTATTATCGATATAATTCACTCCAAGTTCATCCAGACATTCCAAAAACTGTTGAACCCATTCTGCATCATAATTAATTCCTTCTCTAAGCTCATCTGACAAAACCGTAGTTTTTGCCGGGTTGAAAACAAAGACAAATGGCACCCCTCTCTCATCACAGTAATCCTGCACCTTTTTAATAAACTGGGCAAAGGCATAATGGAATTCTCCGAAACGAGTATTTCTTCCGGTCTTAAAGAAAACATATCCATCCTTTCCATAGTCATATGTGGGATGAACCATTTTATGGAAAAGTTTATCATTAAGCAATGTGTATCCCAAAATCATATCATCCCGGAAACCAATTCGATCCTGGACATATGTTTCCAGATCGTCTGTAAGGTCTCTGTCTTCTCCCTCTGTATTATAGTTTTCTCCGAACGGGTTATTCATCAAAGCTCTGTTGTCAATTTCAGAGACGACATTTTCTTCCCGGTTAAATGCAGCGACAGGGATCAGAATAATGGCAAAAAACAAAACGAGAACTGCTATTCTGATTTTTTTCATTAGTAACAACATCTCTCTTTCTAGTACTGAAAATACAAAAACGGACTATAAGTTGCATTGACCATACACATTATGTTAACCACGCATAAAATCATCAGAAACGCTTCCTGAATAACAAAAAGTACAGGTTGTTGATTCGCCATCTCAGCAGCCTTTTTCAATTTTTTAGCAGAAAACACTGTAGCGCCTAATACAGCAATTATCATCAGTATTACAATTTTAAACTCAAAAAAATATGAAAATGACAGGTCGATATATTCAAAGCTCACCATTCCCAGCATAATCTTAAAATATTGTTTAATATCCAAAAGACTGGTCAAACGGAAGAATACCCAGCTGATATATACGACAAACATTGTAACTGCCCATTTAATGACTCCAGGTATTTTTATATACCACGTTTTTTCACGGACACAGCGTTCCACAACAACGCAAACACCATTCAGCACACCCCACAATATGTAATTCCAACCTGCGCCGTGCCATATGCCTGTCAGAAGGAATACCGTAAACAAATTGCAAAGTGTTTTCAACATTCCTTTGCGGTTTCCTCCGAGAGGTATATAGATATATTCCCGGAACCAGGTACCGAGAGAAATATGCCACCTTCTCCAAAACTCTGAAATCGACTTTGAAACATAAGGGAAATTGAAATTATCTTTTACCTGAAATCCAAAGAGTCCTGCCAGACCAATGGCAGTATCCGAATACCCTGCAAAATCATAATATATCTGAAGCATGTAAAGAAATGCACCGCCCCACGCGGTCCATGTATCAATACCATACACTACATTTCCCTAAATATCAGAGACCACACTTCCGAATGTATCAGCAAGAATCAGCTTTTTAGACATGCCTATTATAATCCGGTTAACACAGTTCACTGCACGCTCAAGATCCGGATTCTTTCTTTCTATCTGCGGCTTGAAATCCTTCCAGAGCTGTATGGGACCAGAGCTCACTTTTGGGAAAAATGTAAGATACAGTGCTACATCAAGTATGTTTCCTGCTTCAGCGTCTTTTCTGTAAACATCCACCAGATAAGATATCGCTGAAAAAGTAATAAAGGAAAGTCCCAACGGTGCCGTAATACTGAACTGAGCCTCACCCCTCGTAAAAATTTCATATACAAATCCCGTATATTTGTATATAAAAAGTATTGCCACAAGTGTAAACAGTGATATTACAATCCAGAACCGGTGAGATCTGGTAACATCCCGCATATATACAAGCCAGCCTGCCACAAACACCAACAGGATATACCCGAGTATAAAAAATATATTGTCCAGTCCTGCCCATACATAAAAAGCAATACTTGCAGCCAAAAGAAATATATCCCTGACCCGTGCTCTTTCTAAAAATTTCCATTTGCGGGATACTGCTTCAATTACATAGTATCCCGCAAGACAGCATGGAAAAAACACAAAGAAAAAAATTAAATTTGTAAAAGCCACTCTACTTCACCCATTTTCTAAATATCTTAAGTTTACTGAAATATAATTCCCACAGTTTTGCCGCAAAAACACAGCCCGCAATACATACCCAAAATCTATACGAAAAAATAAACGTGATAAAGGCAGTCGATTCCGCTCTTGGTGTAAAAAAGATATTTAAAGCAATATTAAGACAGATCGTCGACCACAACCACTTTTTGCCAAACGACTGCGGAATAACCGAACAAATCACTCCTATAAGCATACTGAAAAAGACAACACCCGGATACCCCCAATCCAGATAATTTTCAATAATATACGAAGATCCTCTGCCTTCTCCTCCTATATAATATTTGCCTAAAACAACATAAGAAATCGCATGTGTAAAAGTATGTCCATTATAAACCTGACGCAATCCATTCCCCTCTCCTATATCTTCAAGGTCAAAAATTTCTTTTCCCAACGAGCTGTAAAAAAATGAATCCGTAACAGCTCCTAAAGTATACACCTGATTTTCCCGCCATGGTAATTGATTCTGATAAACATATCCCTGTAGAACCGTGTCATAAGTGGTCCCCTGTTTATACACAAAATCTACAATTAAATTAACCGGTGAAAGTGTTACTGCCTTGTCATCACGGATATAATTATATGCTCCCAGGAACAATACCATAACAGGGATCGCACAAATAACAATTCCTTTTTCTACTCTGCCAATCCACGGCTTTTCCTGCCGCCCCCTTATTGCATCGCGTAAAAAATAATAAACAAATGCAAAAAGGCAATTAAGAATAATGTTATTACGAACTCCAATAAGTAACATTGGAACAGCAGAAAGAATATAAACAAAAAGCCAAAGAAATGATTCTTTTTTAGATGGCTTTAGTGCCAGAAACATACACAGAAAAAATTGCATGCAACTTGCAGGAAATGTAACAAAAAATGGCATTCTTGTATGATATAAAGAAAAATAATCTTCATAAGCTTTCCCCCGCATAAAAAGCAGTTTATCTGCCTCTCTTATAAAAAAGCATATCATACATATTAGTAGAATAATACGAAGGACAAAAATCAAAGACTCATGACTCACAAAGTGCTTCTTTTGAACTTTGCTCACCTTTTCTTTATTATTAAACAGTCGAACTATTATTTCTGTCAATACAGCTCCGCCCGCAATTGCCACCATTGAATAACTTATTGCCCGTACTGCAAAAACATTGGCACTGACCGAATAATTGTTCCACCACGCAGATCCCTGCAACGCAGGAATCAAAATCCTTCCTATCAAAAAAAGAAACATTGCAAGATAAAATAGAAAAAACATTATTCTCCGCTTAATTTCAAGCAGACAAAATGCAGCCATTCCCACAAACAGAAGCAACATTCCCACTAACATAAGATTATACTGACCATATGCACTTGCACAGTTAACCACTACAAGTGAAAGAACGCTCCATACTGCACCAAAAAGGTAGCCTGCCGCTTCCTTTTTACTAAATTGTAAAAAAAACTTATTTATCATTATTAATCCTCTAAAATTTTCTTCTTATAATCTGCCTGCCGCTTCACGTAAAGTAATAATGAATTTATCCAAATCTATATTGCATACCTCTGCCAGGTCCGTCCCCGCTTTTGGAAGTGCAGTTTCTATGCCGTTTCCCGGATCATATGTCTCAACACCATAAGCTTCCGTCATATTCAGCCCCATAATGTACTCTTCGAAGCCTTCAATCCCCTTCCGCCACTCGAAAAGCTCAGGCTGTTCTTCCGCCTTTTCCTTCTGAGACCGGATATCTGCCCCCGGTTCTCCATATACTGAATAAGTATCTAAATGTTCATAACAAATCTTATATCTATAGTCTGTTCCCACAAATGAAAATGTCACATCAATACGATTGTCCGCATTATGAATTCGAACATCTTCGCCAATTCCGAGCCTTGTCGCATTGGTATCTTCGAGATTATCGTACGCATCATTAATCACGTCAAGAAAATCCGTAATATCTAACTCACATCCGGCCTCCAGGTCAGATCCTTCTGTTGGTACATTCAGATTATCTTCATCTTTTTCATATGTCGGTATCGCATTTACTTCTTCTATGGTCATTGTATGTCCTGCAATATAATTTTCAAGAGCCCGCACCTGGGTACTCCACTCTCCATGATCAGAAATGTACGACAGGCCATATGCATTTTCCATTTCTTTATTTGTCATCAAAAATCTGTCCTCGGCCGGATTTTCTTCAATCTGATCCAAATAAATATATTTTATTTTATCATCTTTTACACCAATCAATCCGTAAGTGATTTTTACAGTACCATCTTCTTCAACTTCTGCTTTTACGGAATATCCTGCCTGTGTATATTCTGTCTCCGGTATTTCTGCAACTGTTCGAGTTGTAGGAGAACAGCCTGCCAAGCCAATTCCCATCGCCAACGCTACAGCTATAACTCTGCTTTTTCTCATACGATCCTCCATATATTTCTAAATTTCCCATCGAAAAACGGTTTTAAAATCTGTGTCCATATCCACACTGAACACACGGTGTATATCTGCAATATCCTTTACAGCCTCAGTTTCATAAATAATTGTTCTCAGTCTGCGCTGAATCTTTTTATCCTGCAAAAAAGACACCGCATTCTCAAAATCTTCACGTCCCGACCTGCTGCATCCTACAAAAATCAGGCCCTTCTCCAGTATATCTCTGGTATTTATAGGAACTTTGCTCTCTGATACTCCCATTAAAACCACAGTCCCCTGTGGATTTATATACCGAATCATATCATCAATGGCATAATAACTTCCATCCCCTCCGGCGCACTCGAAACCATGGTCAATCGTAAACTTCTCATTCAGCTCATCTACCAGAAAAAGCTCGTCTGCAAAAGAAAACTGATGAAGTTTATTGATATTTCGACCGATTACGCAAATTTTACTCTCCGGATACTTCCTTTTTAAAATACTGCTCACAATAAATGCAAGGCTTCCATCTCCCCAGATACCAATTCTCTCTTTTGATTTTCTGGCCAATAATTCAAATCTTGAGACAGCATGCATTCCTACACTGACAAACTCTGTGATTGCCGCAATTCTTTTGTCAATCTCTCCATATCTGACCAGTCGATCCGGTGGCAGATCAACCAGCTCTCTCATGAACCCATCCTTACCACTGCTGAGGAAACCACCGCCTGTATAATTCTCATACACTTCTCCATTGAAATTCTCACCCGGAACATTCGGAATCATAACCACATTCTCTCCCGGCTTAAATGTACCGGTCGGATCGTGGAGCACCTTTCCGCATGCTTCATGGATCAATGCCATCGGCAGCTTTTTCCTCAAAATCTTCACATCGCGTTTTCCCTGATAATAGCGCTGATCCGCATGGCATACCGCCATGTACTCAGGCTTTACAATTACCCGGCTGTCACAGTCAATCTCTTCATATTTTACACTGATTGTTTTCGGATTGATCAACTGATATACATAATTTAACATATGAAACTCCCTATATCATCGCTTTTGCAATTTTCATATCATCAATTGTAGTTATTTTAATATTCGAAGTCTCGCCCCGCACAAGTTTAACTGGAATATCTCTCACCACGCAGATCTTACAGGCATCTGTAAGAATCTCCTTTTCTCCATCATTTAAGTCGAGATACATTTTTTTCAGCAGACTCATATTAAATGACTGTGGTGTCTGCCCCTGAAACATTGTTCTTCTGTCTGGGATTTCAGAAATCATATTTCCATCATCTGATGCAACAATAGTATCTACGGCATTGACAACTGTATCGCAGGCACCATACTGTAAAGCCGCATCTATATTTTCTTCGATAATTCGCAACGTCACAAAAGGTCTTACCGAATCGTGAGTGACAATAATGTGACTGTCGTTTTCTCCATATTCACTTTCAATTTGATCTACAATATTAAAAATCGTTCCATTTCTGTCCTTTCCTCCCGGAACAATTGACAATGCTTTATCCGTATGGATATATCTCCCGATTAAATCCTCTGTATAATCAACCCAGTCGGGATGTACTCCAACAAAAACTTTATCAATTCTGTCGCAAACCAGAAACTTCTCTATCGTATGAATAATAATCGGCTTATTTCCAAGCATCAAAAACTGCTTCGGCTTATCAATTCCCATCCTTGTACCTTTTCCACCGGCCAAAATAGCTCCAAAAATCATTTTCATTCTCCTTTTGTTTTAATTCCAACTATTATTTTTTCTTGAGTTCCGCAAACAGTGCCATCCACTTCTTTTCAATTTCTTCCTTACTGAATTTATCCAGATTATCCTGGGAATTATCCGACATTCTCTTCCTTAATTCTTTATCTTCTATCAGCCTCACGGCTTTCTCGGCCATTTTCTCTACATTATACGGCGGAATCAGATAACCATCGATCCCATCTCTTATGATTTCTCTCGGACCGGTTAAAATGTCAAAACTGAGCAGGGGAAGCCGGTTTGCCTTTGCCTCTAGCAGAACAAGAGGCATTCCTTCTCTATATGAGGGAAGGATCAGAAAAGCGTAGTCCTGATACAGACTTTTCACATTTTTCTGGTTTCCGCGCAAATGTACTCTGTCATCTATTCCTCTTTCCTTAATCGCTTCCTTCACTGATAAAAAGGTCTCCCCGTCACCATATACATCCCATTCCCATTCCGGATGCTTTCGAAAAATCTTTTCAGCAATATCCGGAAGCATATCATACCCTTTTTCCTTTCCGAATCTGCCAACCGAAATAATTTTTTTACTATCAGCATCGTAGTCTTTTGCTGCCGGCAAGACGTCATTCCAGTTATATATACATCTGACTTTTTTCTTTGGACAATAAAACAGCCTGCAGTAATCATCCCTTGTTCTTTCCGTCAGTACAACCACTCTGTCAGCGAGAAGCATATCCCAAAACCGAATAGCTGTGACATCTTTCTGCTTCCACTGATTAATCAACGCTCCATGATCACAGAAAACATACTTTGCCTTATTAAAAAAGCGGGTAAGCGATACGATTAATGCAGGATAGTTTCCCATTGACAGTACAATATCGATTTTTTCCCGTTTCACAAATTTTATAAAAGGAGAAAAATTGGCCTTGATCATTTCATTTAAACGTTTCTTCCCTTTTGGCCCCCACACACATAAAACGCTTTTGTCAAGCGTATATGGAATAGAATCGTTTTCAGCATTAATAGAATAAATATATATTTTGTGGCTTTTGCACAGTTCATTCGCCAGAGAGACACTGACCTGCTCTGCTCCGCCTGTTACAGTAATATCATAATCAACAAAACATATTCTCATCGACACATTAACCTCTTATGCAAGTTTTTCTCTTTGAGCCCTGTTAATCCTGGATAACAAACAATATAATTTTATATTAAGCATCAACGCTAATGCCCCGATTCGTCTTGATTTCCTAAAGTATCTGCTTGTCAGTATAGCAGGTGCTTTTTTCTTTAAAAACCTCTTTACTTTTTTATATTCCGGTATGGTCCAGTAATGGTCACATTCCATCATGCGGTCCATTACAACAAAATAAGCCCACTCGACCCGAAATTCTGCCACATCAATAATTGCAGGGTAATTCTGCTTAACTGACAGATAATTCTTTTCGTATGCTTCAATTACATCCATACCTCTACTGTTAAACTTTGCTGTAGTTATACTGCCTTTTCTGTGTACATAAAAATACATCGGCGTGGTATTAACAGCAACTTTTTTTATTAACGGCATAAGATTGATATGAAAGAATGCATCTTCATAAAGCTTTCCCTCCGGGAAACGCAGCTGCTGAATCATTTTTCTTTTAAATAATTTATTGCACACTGTTCCCGGAATTTTTTCTCCTATCATCAACAGTTTATATGCTTCCTCTCCCCCACATACAAACCGTTCAATTTTACTGCACTGGGGTATTTTTCTTTCCTGATAAACATTATAAACCCCACACACAGACATATCGGCATCATTTGAGATAAGCTCTTCTGCCAGAAGCTCTATCATATTTTTTTCAATATAGTCATCACTGTCCACAAACCCGATATACTCACCTTCTGCCGCAACAATTCCGGCATTTCTTGCAGAGCTCAGACCTCCGTTTTCTTTATGGATCACTTTTATCCTTTTATCATTTTCTGCGTATCTGTCACAGATCACCCCTGAACTGTCTGTAGCTCCGTCATCTACCAGAATAATTTCCAGATTGCTGTACGTCTGTGCAATAATAGACTCTACACATTTTTCCAGATATTTTTCAACGTTATAAACCGGTACAATAACACTAATTTTGTGCATAATACTTTCCCCTGTATTTCACATAACTATTATCCAGATCCATAAACAGTGCCTCATGATGTCCGACCCGTTTTTCTTCCGGAGGCATCTGCATATAATCTCCAAAGGCAATTTTCAAATAGTCGTCATATCCCACCGGAATCGGCATCTGGGTGTCTTCGAACGGCCGATAAACAGCTTTTGCAAATGCTTCTCTTGGATACCAGTTCTTCATGTATCCCGGGCCAGAACAAAGTTCTGTAATACCTTTACATTCCTTAATTTTATATTTTGTCATCTTCTTTTCTGCCATTCTCCAGATACAATAACGTATTTTTCTGGAGGGGACCACTGCCAGAGCGATTTTCCCAAGCATTTCGACTTTTTTCCCATGATTTACCGGCACAAGCTGCGCACAGTAAAGCGAATAGATCAGTGCCCAGAAACACTGCAGCCTTCTCTGCCATTTCTTATCCGGATACCCGTCTAAAGGAAGCACATCGAGTGCAACTCCGTGTGTAATATCCAGATCTTTCTGATATGGCTTGATCAAAGTCGTCTCTTTATCCCTCAGTGTAAAAAATAAATTGTGATCAACATGGGAGGCATCGGATTTTTCCAATACATACCTGCTGTCCTTCATTTCCTTTTTCCATAAACGCCATGCTTTTTCATAATCGTCACGCGGCATAAAAAAATCAAGATCATCGTCCCATGGAATCATTCCTCCATGACGGATTGTGCCGATACATCCGCCGCCACAGAGATAGCAGGTAAGTCCATGTTTCCTGCAGAAATCAGCAAAACATTTTGCCATATCAATGCTTATCTTCTGCAGTTTTTTCAGTTCCTGTTCGGACAAAATTTCCATCTTTCTCTCCTTATCTATTTTGCCTTCCAAAACGGCAGTTTAATAAGTCCGGCGAAGCTTCCGATTCCATAGCTGATGTGAAGCAGGAAGAAAAGGATAGGCAGAAGTAATTCCTGCCAGAACTTACGATGGCCGATAACTGCCTGTATTGACATAATAATAGCCATAAGCCAGTACAGTCCCCACATAACTGCAGCAAATTGGGGATACCCCAAAATTCCCAATAAAGTAGTAATCAATATACCAAATACAAATGCTGCTGGAATAAAATGGTATAAAGACAGACAGCCCGGGCATACTTTAAGTGTAAGCGCAACCCAGTATCCGTTTCCAAACTTCTGCTTCAGCATGGCTTTTAGAGAACTTCTGGTATACTGATAAGAAATGATTTCGGGTGAATAGCAAAGTTTATACCCGGCTTTTCTGATTCTGTAATTCATTTCATTATCCTCTGTCCTGCCGAGTTTTTCATTGAATTCACCGGCTTTTTCAAACACTTCGCGCCGATAAGCTCCATGAAACAGAGTCTTCACATACCCTTTTTTTCCGCTGCGCCGATAAGAAGCAATGCTGCTTCCAAACATAGACTGTTCCGCCATCAGGAGTGTCTCCTTCCAAGGAGTACTCCCCTGAATAATATTAGGCCGTATTCCTCCGGAAACATATTCCCCGCTTTCTAAAACAGCGACATTCTTTGCCACAAAATCTTTTGGAATCATAGAATGCGCGTCAACTCTTAAAATAATGTCTCCTGTGTAGTTTTTTAATGCCACATTCCAGCCGGCAGGGAGCCGCCTGCCTGGATTATCCAAAACAATAACCGATTTGAAGTCTTTTTCTTCTTTCTGAAACTTTTCCATAATCGCTTTTGTTCCATCTTTGGACATACTGTCAACAAGGACAATCTCCATCTGATCATGAGGAAAAGTCTGTTCTTTTATATTTTCTAAAATATTTCCAAGATATTCTTCTTCATTGTATGCAATGACGCAAACTGAAACTATCATATCCACTCCTGTACAATCATTTCACCACAGCAATAACTGTAAGAATCATTGTTTTTAAATCATTTAGTACGCTAAATTCCTCCAACGATTTCAAATTATACTTCATTTTATCCGGGAGAACCTTCTCCACGTACACTTCATCTGCGTTTTCAGCATTTTCCAGTAATTTTTCTTCATCCTTATATTCAATACTTGCCTGTGATGTAATCCCCGCAGGAAGTAAAAGAGTTGCCAGCATTTCTTCGGTATAACAATTTACATATTTAACCACTTCCGGTCTTGTACCGACAAAAGTCATCTCGCCTTTCAACACATTAAAAAGCTGCGGAAGCTCATCCAGCCGGCATCCTCTTAACATTTTACCCACACGGGTTACACGGGAATCATTCTTTGTCGTCACCTGTGTTCCCTTCTTCTCCGCATCATTTACCATCGTGCGGAATTTGCAGATTCGGAATTCTTTTCCATACTGAGTAACTCTCACCTGCCTGAATAAAACCGGTCCTTTTGAGTCTAATTTTATCATCAAACTCAAAATAAGCAATATCGGGGAAAGAATAATTATCAAAATCAGAGATACACAAATATCAAACAGGCGTTTTATGACAAGGCCTTTTCGATGTTTTTCCAGTATCTGATAATATTTCCGCACTGCATCATTTTGCATGTTTTCGGGAAGTTCACTCCAAGGTTTCATTTTGCTACCTGTTCCAATACTATTTTTCTGAAATAATAAATAATATAATCTACCTCTTCATCTGTAAGCTTTGTATGAAGTGGTAAAGTAATCTCATTTTCAAACATGTGATAGGCGTTCGGATAGTCTTCAATCCTAAATCCCAGATTTTTGTACGCTGTCAAAAGCGGCAGCGGTTTATAATGGACATTCGTTGCAATCCCAGCTTCTGCCATCTTTTCAATAATTCTGTTAGCTGCTGTACGATCGCACCCATTCACCCGAACAAGATAAAGATGTCCACTCGACACCATATGGTCATGATAATGGTCTAACACACTTATATCCAGGTCCTTAAAACCGTCATTGTAACGCTCAATAATCTGTTTTCTTCTTGCAAGCATTCCCGGGTATCTCTCAAGCTGAGCCAGACCTATCGCTGCCATAATATCAGTCATATTACATTTGAAATAAGGCGCCACAACATCATATTCCCATGCGCCAAGCTGTGTCTTTGCAAGTGCATCTTTTGACTGTCCATGAAGAGACAGCAGCATGAACTGTTTATACAGCTCATCATTATCAACCCCTTCGATGTCTTTCCAGGTTGCAGCGCCGCCCTCAGCTGTAGTCAGATTTTTAACCGCATGGAATGAAAAGCTCGTAAAGTCAGCGATTTTCCCACAGCGAACACCATCTCTCTCTGCTCCAAGTGCGTGCGCGCCATCTGCCAGAACAGCAACACGTCCTATTTTCTTCTGAATATCTGTGGAAGCCTTAAACAAAGCTTTTTTTTGTTCTACAATTTCAAACACTCTGTCATAATCGCATACTGTTCCGCCAATATCAACACAAATAATTGCTTTTGTGCGCTCGTTAATAGCTTCTTCAAGCTTGTTGTAGTCCATTTCATAAGAATCTTCAGCCGTATCGACTAATACAATCTTAGCGCCTACATGTGCGATAACACTCGCTGATGCAGTATAGGTATACGCTGAAGTTATCACTTCATCTCCCTCTCCGATACCAAGAATTCTGAGTATCATCTCGGCGCACGCTGTAGCAGAATTCAGACAGGCGACCCTGGACGTCCCTATAAAAGCCGCCAGCCTTCTTTCAAATTCTTTTGTCTTTGGTCCAGTAGTAATCCAACCGCTTTTCAGAGTATCAACCACTTCATTTATTTCCTTCTCCGTAATATCCGGAGGTGAAAATGCAATATGCATATTTTTCATTTTATCAAACACCTCTATTCCATAACCGGCTTCTCCTGGCTGTCTTCTCCCAGTTCATGAAGCTCTTTATATATTCTTGCATCGCGTTCTTTATCTTCCTGCCTGATATGATAGGTAGGAACAATATTGGATACAATCTGCTTGACATAGGGACTTTCATCTGCCGCTTCCTTCTCAAGTTTTTTCAGTTCGCTCAGGAAATGAACTTCATCAAACACAAGCGGTTTCCCTATAAAGATAAGATCATTGTCCGTTTTTGTAATTCCTTCTTCTTTTGTAAGCAATTCCTCGTACAGTTTTTCTCCCGGTCTGAGACCAGTATACTTTATTTCCATGTCAACGCCAAGAGTATACCCGGAAAGCCTGATCAAATTTTTTGCCAGATCTGCTATCTTAACCGGTTTTCCCATATCAAGAATAAATATCTCTCCGCCTTTTGCATACGCTCCTGCCTGCATTACCAGAGAAACAGCTTCCGGAATAGTCATAAAATAACGTATAATGTCCGGATGAGTTACCGTAACCGGTCCACCTGCTGCCATCTGCTTTTTGAACAGCGGAATTACGCTTCCATTACTTCCCAGCACATTTCCGAATCTCACTGCCACATACTCTGTTTTCGAATAGCGATTAAAAGTCTGTATCACCATCTCGCAAATTCGTTTTGATGCGCCCATGATATTCGTCGGATTCACTGCCTTATCTGTGGATATAAGAACAAATCTCCGCACGCCGAACTTATCTGCTGCACGGGCAGTCTTATACGTTCCAAACACGTTATTTTTAATCGCTTCATTTGGACTGTCTTCCATTAAAGGCACATGTTTATGTGCAGCAGCATGATATACTACATCTGGTCTGTATGATTCCATTACGGATTCTATTCTCTTTGTATTACGAACTGAGCCGATCAGTACAACAAGGTCAAGATGCGGATAATCATGTTTCAATTCCTGCTGAATGTCATATGCATTATTCTCATAGATATCAAAGATAATCAGTCTCCGAGGGTTACATTTTGCAACCTGTCTGCAAAGTTCGCTTCCGATTGAACCGCCGCCTCCGGTTACAAGGATTGTTTTATTTTCTATATATCCCTTTACGCTGTCCATATCAATCTTAATCGGGTCTCTTCCCAACAGATCTTCTATGGAAACCTCACGCAGTTTTGAGACATTCACTTCTTCCGTAATGAACTGATACATTCCGGGAAGAATCTTCAATTTACACGATGTCTGATTGCAGATTTCAAGGATCTCTCTTGTTGTCTTCGGACTTGCTGAAGGAATGGCAAGGATAATTTCATCCACGCCGTATTTTTCCACCACCGGAATGATCATATCCCTGTTTCCAAGCACCTTTACGCCATGAATATATTTTCCCTTTTTCGACGGATTATCATCGATCACTCCGACAACTCTGCTGTTCAGATGAGAACTGAATTTCAATTCCTGGATAATCATGCTGCCAGCCTCTCCCGCACCGATCACAAGAGTCTGATACACATGTCCGCTCTGCTTCTTCCAACTGCTCTTTATGGCACGAAGGGCTTTATAAGAGAACCTGGTAATGGTTGTAGTCATTGTCAAAAGGAAAAAATAAAACACATGAAAACTTCGCGGAACACTGAGAGCCAGTATCTGCATGCCAAATGCCTGTATTACAGTTGACAACCCGCAGGCGATCACTATCAGCGCAAGCTCATTCATCCCTGCAAAACTCCAGATACTGTTATACAGATTCAAAATCAGAAAAATAATCAGCGTAGTGGCAATATTAATAATTAAATACGACCTTATACTGTGCAGATAATCCGCAGGCACCCACGAATAATGCATCTCATATCGCATAATAATTGCCAGAAAAGGATGCACTGTAAGAGTAAGTATATCTACGAGGCAGAGTAAAATCATTCTTGTTCTTGAATTTCTAAAATTAATCAACTTCTTCATAAATTATGTCCTCTTTGTTTCAAAATTTAACATTTTATTAACATACGCTTTATAATACCAGAATATCCACATTATTACAAGAATACATTCGCTGAATATTATAGTACATCTGCTCTCCAAATACAACCATATTCCTTCTGCCGCACACAATCCTTTCACATTTTTGACAAATACGCCTCTGCCTGCATTGATTTAATGTAGGCAGAGGCGTAAACAATAATTGTTAAATATTAGGATCTGTGGGATCCCAGGTCTGTCCAGACGGTATCTTTATGGTAGCGGGTTTCCCCAGCGGTCCCGGATCAGAACTGTCATATATCGTAACCTTTGTTCCAAGACTGCAGTTGTCATAGATCCATTTTGCATCACGCACACATAATCGAACACATCCATGTGATGCAGGAGAACCAAGTTTATTATAATCACGCGCATTCAAATTGTAACTGGTCATATTTCTTCCTGCCACAGAATGGAAGAGAACACCGCCGACAATTCTTGTGCAATATTGTCCATATGACGGACCTATCAAAGTATGCCATCTGTATTTGTTGGAAGTGTAATACGTTCCTGCAGGTGTTGGCGTTGACGGAAGTCCGACCGAACAAGCAAACCTTTTCACCGGGATTATATAACCATTGCTTCCATCCTTTGCATAAACAGTTACCGAGCATGTTGTCCTGTTTACTTTTATATAGTAGCTGGACTGTTTCGGAAGTATTCCATCCAGATCAAGCTGTTTAACTCCATTAATATAATAGAATTTATAACCGCCTTCATAATACCAGCCATTTTTCTGCTTCTCGACAACAACTTTAACTGTTTTCGTTTTCACAACTCCATTCAGTCGCGCATCAATATAAATGTAATACGTTCCTTCTTCACTCGGTGTCCAGGTCACGCTTTTTGAACCCGAAAAATCCTTAATTACATTCCAACTGCTCCAATTATCCTTCATCCAGACATATTTACATTCAAGTCCAGGCGCTGACCCTCCATAAATATTAGGATATACCTGAACTGATTTGCCCAGTGAAATTTTACTGGAAGACACGCTGGCAGAGCTATAGTTAAGCCCTGTAAGTTTGATGACAAAAGGATCGAATATTACCCCGCGCTGATCTTTTACATCAACATAAATATAGGTGTTTCCTGACTTGTTAATTTTAACATTTACGCTATTATTGGTACTGAAATCTCTCAGAACCTTCCAGTCATCCCAGCTTTCTCCATTTTTTTGGACAAACTTAAATTTGAGTCCATTCGTCTGCCCGCTAGTCACTGCTGTTACTGTAGCGGTATCTCCTACAAAATAGGATCCCGTGCCTTCTTTCTCCAGACTCTTCATACTCCAGGGCGCTTTATTCACGACATATTTCTGAGTAAGCGTAACAATTCGTCCGTCAACATCTTTTATATCTGAATAGATCTCGTAAGTTCCTGCTTCCTTCGGATACCATGTTGCAGTATTTTTTGTACTGAAATCCTGAATTACCCCCCATTCTTTCCAGTTATCTTTCATCCAGACAAATTTGTATTTCAGATTCTTTGTTTCTCCGGATGCTGATGCTGTAATCGGAATATTCGTATAAACCTGTTCAGAGACACCTCCATTGACATCAACCCCTTCATGTTTCCAGATTTGCGTTGCCACATAATAGTCAATATACTGCGTCCGTATTTCTCCATCTCTGTCCTTTATATCTACATATATCTTATACTCTCCACTTTTTTTCGGAGTATTCCATGTACATTCAGAACTGTCGGAGAATTTTCGGATTACGCCCCACTCTTTCCAGTTATCTTTCTCCCAGACAAATTTATACTGGAGTCCTTCCGTGTTTCCTGAAGCGATTCCCTTAATCGTTACTTTATTTCCTTTTTTCTGGACATCTTCCGGAGTCGTCTCAATGCCTTCATATTTCCAGTTAACTTTTGTTATCTGATATGGAATATGTTTTGTAATAATTCTGCCATCCACATCCTGAATATCTACATATAGATTGTAGTTTCCCTCTTCATCGGGAGACCATGCAGCAGAGGCTTTCGACGAAAACTTCTGTATGACACCCCATTTTTTCCAGTTATCTTTTTCCCATACAAACTTGTATTTCAAGCCTTCTGTATCACCGGAAACCTGTGGGGTTATCGTAATGGGAACCGTATATTTTTCCTGGGGGGTCGGCAAATCCGTCGATATACTGTCAAACGACCATATGTGGGTCATAATTTTATAGTCAAAGATCTTTGTGGTAATTTCACCTTTCCAGTCTTTTATGTCCACATAAATTTTATAATCTCCCGGCTCTGATAAAGTAAATTTTGCAGTATTCTTGCTTGAGAAAGCCTGAAGGACTCCCCATTTTTCCCAGTTATCCTTCATCCACACAAATTTATACTGCATTCCTTTCGTATTACCGCTGACATTGACAGTTACATCTATCTCTTCTCCGGGATTCTGTGCATTTACAGGAACAACATCCTGCCCTTCATACTTCCAGTTGACATCCGAGATCTGGTATTCAAGCGTCTTCGTCACAGTTTTTCCTGTAGCATCTTTTACATCCACGTATAAAGAATACTTCCCTGTCTGCCGGGGTTTCCAGACCGCCTCTGATGCTTTTGAAAAAGGCTGAATCACGCCCCATTCCTTCCAGTTGTTCTTCATCCAGACAAACTTATATTGAAGCCCTTCCGGCGCACCGGAAATTTCGGGTGAAATTGTAATTCCATCTGTATTCGCCGGCTGAGGACTTTTCAGATCTGTAGTGACCTTTTCAAAATTCCATGCGGTCTGAGCCTTGGAATATTCTTCTATGTTGTTCTGGTCCGGCTCTGCAGCCCCATCATTTTCCTCTTCCCGGGTTTCTACAGAATCCGTTTTTTCCTCTTTCTGCACCTCTGCATTATACTGCTCGTCATCATCAGCTATACTGTTTCCTATTTCTGAAACTGAACTTTCTTCGGGCAGCACTTCTTGTGTCTCGTCTGCCTGAATTTCTATACTCTGGCTGTTTTCAGCGGCATTGACCGGAAAAGCACTGCTGAAAAGAGCAAAAGCCAGAATTATACTCAACACTCTTCCTTTTTTCATATATCTGTCCACCTCCCGTCAATTCACTGTAAATTCTTTATGCAAAGTAACTATGCTTCCTGTCTTGTCCATCACATCTACATAAATCTCATATTCGCCCGGATCTGTTGTCCAGTTAATACTTGACTGATCCGAAAAAGATTTGATTACGCCCCACTTCTGCCATCCGTCTTTCATCCAGACATATTTGTACTCCAGACCATATGTATTACCGGAAATCTGAGGAGCGATCTTTACCTGGGCGTCATTTCCCACCTGGCTGATTACAAGGTCTTCATATTTCCACTCACCCTGTGCTACTGTATAATCAGCACTCATAGTTTCCATATTTCCTTCACTGTCCCGGACGTCCACATAGATTCCATATTCTGCCGGCTCTGCTGCCATCCATTCCATACTGGTTCTTCCGGAAAACTGGGCAAGAACATCCCATTTCTTCCATCCGTCCGTCATCCAGACATATTTATACTCCAGTGCTGACTGTTTACTTTCGTCAATCCATTTTACAACCGGTGTTATCACAAACGACTCTCCATACGTCTGTGATGATTCAGGCGAGAAATTGATACTTTCAATCTTCCATTCCTTGTCCCACACCTCGAAATCCATGGTCTTTGTGATAATGTTCCCGGCTATATCCCTGACATCGACATAGATTGTGTAATTTCCGGGTTCATCAGGCTGCCAGACAGCAGAATTCTTGTTCGAAAACTGCTGGAATACACCCCACTTATTCCAATTGTCTTTCTCCCATACAAACTTATACTGCAGACCATACAGGTTTCCGCTCAGCTGTGGAGTAACCGTAATCCTGGTTTCTTTAACCTGTGGCGAAGAAACATTCGCTTTCACAGAATTATAACTCCAACTCTGTGCAGACACTTTCATATGTACATAGACAGTTTCCTTGTAACCATTCTGATCCTGTGCATCAACATAGAAATAATAATCTCCTGTCTCGGTAGGTATCCACGTCACAGACTTACTGTCTGAGAAATCCTGAATCACTCCCCAGGCATTCCATCCGTTTTTCATCCATACATATTTAAATTCAAGATCAGCGTTTCCGGCATTTTGTGATACCTGTGTAATCTGTGGAATAATCTGAATACCTTTCCCCACCTCTGCATTACCTGTAGTAGAGAGCTGAATATCGGAAAGTTTCCAATTCCTGTCCAGTATTTCAAAATCCACCGTCTTGGTTTCTATCACTCCGTTCTTGTCTCTGATATCCACATAAAGTGTATACTTTCCGGACTCTTTCGGCGTCCATACTGCCGTATTCTTTTTCGAGAAATCCTGTATTACATTCCAGGACTGCCAGTTATTTTTCATCCAGACGAATTTATATTCCAGTCCATCCGAATTACCTTCAACATTTCCTTTTACAGTAATACCCTGATTTTTCACCTGCGGTGCTGCAATATTCGTGGTCACGCCTCCATGATGCCAGCTTTGTATCTTATAAGGAATAGTTACCGTAACAATCTTTCCCCATTGATTCTGCACATCCATATATAATGTATAATCGCCGTCTTCTTTCGGAGTCCACACTGCTGTACTTTTCTTTGAAAACGCCTGAATCACATCCCAGGACTGCCAGTTATCTTTCATCCACACAAATTTGTACTCCAGACCTGACGTCGCTCCGGACACATCAGCAGATAATGTGATATCCTTTCCCGCAGTCTGCGGAGAAGCTATATCCGTCTTGATCGTATTCACCTGCCAGTTTTCAAATTCAAAATTAATATCAACCGGACCGTCTATGCCGTCAATCCGACCCGAAGCGGTTGCCTGCCACATTACATATTCTCCCTCATATGTACACTTCGGGTTATACTGCGCCACCCATTTATCCCACTGGGCAAATCTGGAGTCTGTAAGTATATTGGTAAACCAGTTCTTGTTTGCATAGATACCGACATCATAACCTGCTGCAGTGATCTTATTGCAAAACGCTTCTGCCATATCCCCAAGGGTCTTGGCTCCGAGTTTTGACTGATCATAACCTGTCCCCTCGTTTTCCAGGTCATAATAAACCGGATAGTCCGGATTATGCCCTTTCAGAAGGCGAAGGACATGATCCGCCTCACTTTTTGCAGATTCCACATTCATCGCATATGAATAAATATACACGCCATATGGAATACCGAGTCTTTCGCACTCCGAAACATTTCTTTCCCAGTATTTGTCATCCTGTGATGAATCATTTCCACCATAGCCACAACGGATAATTACAAAGTCAATATCCGAATCTTTTACTTTTTCCCAGTCGATTTCTCCCTGATGATGAGATACATCAATTCCCCTTGCAACTGCTCCTTCAATCTTGTCTCCCAGATTGTTAACAAAATATCCATCTACTTTACCCCAGGCATTGGGATCGTCACTGAACGTCATGATTTCTGAAGGCGTCCAGACTCCGTCCGTATAACGCCAGCTATTTTCAACCATCGGGCTTTCCGTTTTCTGAACATCCGGCTCCTCATTTATGGATGCATCTTCTGATACACTTTCATCCTCTTGCTCCGCAACAGTATTTTCTGCTGAATCGATATCCGGAGTTTCCAAATCCGACGCAGCGTTTTCTTCGGAAGACGCTTTTTCTCCACCATCTTCTTCGGAAACAGCAGCGTTATCTTCCTCCACATCGTCCCCGGTGGATTCGATGTTCTCTTTCACATCCTGCGCCACATTTTCATCAGGTACCGTACTTTCACTTGCGTTGTTATCGGCTGCATTTTCATTCTCTGCTTCCGCCGCTATCTGTGATGTAGTTTCGCCATCTGCTGCCATTGCTACAGAACCAAGATTAACAGTGATCATACTTGCCGCCAGAAGCAGATACAAAAACTTTTTCTTCATTATCTTATTGCCCCTCCTATTTCATTTTTCATGAATACTTTACTATTTTAATGCAAAAGACAAAAATAATCTATATAAAAAGTCTGGAATTTTCATTTTTTATGAAAATTCCAGACCTCAAAATCAGTTAAGCGGTTCTGCATCTTCTAATATGCCGCCTTCTTCAACTATATTCACCTCTTCTATAATCGAATCAATGCTGTTCCTATCCGGTTTTGTAACATAGAGCTGCTGTTTTCCGGACGAATAACAGACATCCTTTGCCCCGGTTCCTTCAGCCGCAACAGATTTAATCGTCCATGTTGCATTTGTTCCCAACTGATTACGTATGAGTCCTGTAAGCTGAGCCTGAGAGACATTCGTATCCACATTCTGGCTTACCTGATTCATAACGCTTCCCGCTTTAAGAAGCATAGTCGGGGAAAGCATCTTCTTCAGCATGGCAGTGATAACAGCCTGCTGATCTTTTCCTCTTGTATTATCACCATCCGGAACATTCTGTCTTTCACGGCTGAACGCCAACGCCTGTTCGCCGTTAAAATGGTTGATTCCTTTCTTAACATCCATCACATATCCCGAATCCTTGCTTGTCGTAAACTCATACTCGGAATACACATCCACTCCGCCGAGAATATCTACGATATCAATCATGGATGTAAAGTTCAGACGGACGTAATAATTAATCTCCGTCTCATACAGCTCTGCCAGCGTATCCATGGAAGCATCCACTCCGTAAATACCTGCATGAGTCAGCTTATCTTTTTCTCCCTTTGATATCCCCGGGATCTCCACATAATAATCTCTCGGAGTAGTAACCAGAAGCACCTGATGGGTCGTCGGATTCACTACCGCAATAATATTTACATCGCTCCGGCTTGTCTGTGAAATATCACCATAGACATCAATACCGCTGATATACACCGTAAACGGCTTTTTCGTCAGACTGTCATCGGAAGAGGAATTTCCCAGATTGAGTTCCACACGGATCGAATGCTGGTAAATAATCTTCACGCTGTCTTTGTATCCCGGAAAAGCTTCCTCCAGAAGATCGGTATACGCATCATTATAGAGGATCGCTTCTACCTTTCCGTCATGGAGAGCCGTCGCCTGGTCCTGGACAGAATCAAATTCCGTCATATTAATGTCGCGCCCCAGTTCCTCCTGGATATCTGTAATTGCAGCCTGCATATTATCTCCGCCCCGTTCAAACTGAACGCCGAAGTTGTAATCTGCCGCTCCCTCTATGCTCTCAGCGGGATCGTCTGCCAGAACAGCCACCACCATATTATTCACCTGGAAATTTCCATCTGTAATCATCCCCAGCACGCCGTTTGCCTGTGCAATATAGAACGTTCCCATCGACAGGCAGCCGACCAGGACAAGACTGAACACTTTACCGGCAATCCCCCGCCTTTTTCTGGCAATCTGGGTATTCAGTGTAATACACCAGAGGAAAACCAGCACCATCGCAATCAGAGAAAGATATTTCAGCGGCAGTATATTGATCATCATCAGAACCGCCATAAATGCCAGGCTCAATATGGTCTGCAGTATAATGCAGAACGCTCCGAACCTGTTATTATTCTGATTTCTTCTCGACCTTCCTCTCTGTTTGCTCCTTCGTCCTGTCTTATCGGATGTTCTCTGCTTCTTTGACATAACAAAATTCCTTTTCGTTTATTCAAGAACCCGTCTCCCCGACGACCGGTTCCCATCTCTGAATACAACTTATTTGCTGCTTAATATATCCCATTCCCGTATCAGTCATACAAAACCGTATTCTAGCAGTATTTCAGGTATTTGTCAATTGCGGAAGCTGTCCACTTTTCCGCTGTTTTCTCACTCGCCGAGTCCGTCTTTTACAATCTGCAGCATCTTGTCCAGTGCTTTCTGCTCGTCTTCCCCCTCGCAGATAATCGTAATCTCGTCTCCGCTCTTAATGCACGCCCCCAGCACGCTGAGTACGCTCTTTGCGTTCGCCGTCACATCTTCATGTCTTGTTCTCTTCTGCACGGTAATCCTACTTTTGAACTGCATGGCAGTTTTGCAGAACAGCCCCGCCGGCCGCAGATGAAGACCGGTCGGATTCTTGATTGCCACTTTATCGCTAACCATCCTGTATCAACTCCTTGTATTCATTCATACGGGCAAAAAGCGCCGTTATTCTTCTGCCGTAGTGTCTGACGGCTTTTCTTCCGCATCCGTCTGCGGTTCTGACTCCTTCTCCTGAAGGGTCAGCTGAACACTCGCCTCATCAATCAGGGTAATTCCCTCCGGCACATCCACCAGGACCGGAACTGTATAAGTTCCCGGTCTCGTATAGGGAGAAAGGTCTACGGAAACAGCATTGCTGATATCCAGTACGTCCAGCCTGGACTGTTCTCCCTCAAACCTGAGCGACACTTTTGCGTCCACCTGATAGGACACCTCAAGGTCTTCGGACAGATTGTTAATTCTGATCGAACTTACCAGTACATCAATCGTTCTCGTTCCATCCTGTTCGATCAGCGCCGTTACAATAACATCCCCTGCGCTCTCCTCGACAAGTTCTACACCGTCGGGAAGATAGGGGCGGATATCAATCGTCTGCACCACATTCTCCGTAGCGCCTTCTATGCTCAGCGCCGCGGCGGGTATATCGATCGAATCCACGCCATTCACCACATCCGGATTTCCGCAGATTTCCACCTGCTCCGGTTCACTGGAACAGCCTTTGTATTCGTATCCGCCAGCCGGTGTTCCCGAAACGCTGAACGTCATGGGAACGCTCTTCTTCTTCAACACTTCCACATTCACGGTAATCCCGTCATCACCCAGATTATTGCTGAGCTGGTTCTGATCCATGGAATTCCCATCATCATCATAAAGCACCAGATCCGCTTTGATTTCCTGGCTTTCTGAAATCCCCGAAACGGAGATGCTGGCGGATGCCCGGCTGATCTGATCAATGGTCGACTGCGGTCCGGCTATCGTAACCCGCTCCGGATTCACAGTCATATCCCCAAGTTCAAATCCGTCTCTCGGCGTCCCGACTGTGGTAACTGTAAGGGTAAATACTTTCGTGTTCGTCTTTTCCGTCACAATCTGCAGATTTCTCGGAACAGCCTCCGCACTCTCGTAATCTCCCTCAAAACCCTGTATCGTAATCTCGATGGGAACAAGCCCGGTAGATGAATCCATCTCCGAAATATCTGCTGTAGCCACAATGTCAGATGGCTCAATGCTCTCCAGAACCGAACGTTTGGCGGAAACCACAACGCTGGCCGTCTGGCTCCCCACTACCCGGTACACATTCCCTCCCTGGAGAATGATATCATCGTTTGCTATATTCACCTGGATATTGGAGAAGGTCGTTCTCGAAATCGGGTTGTCCACATTCGCTACAATAAACCAGAGGAAGAACGCAAAGATAAATGCCACGATTTTCAGGCCCAGATTTCTTGTAAGCTTGTACTTATTCATGTTCTGCGCCATCCTTTCCGTATCGTAAACTTCTTCGGCTCGGAATTCCTGTACTGGATTTTCTCCAGGCACTTCCGCAGTTCTTCCTGGGTCACGCCGCGGTTTAAGTTTCCTTCCAGTGCCGTCGATACAAGACCGGTTTCCTCCGACACGACAATCACAAGGGCATCGCACACCTCACTCATGCCAAGAGCCGCCCGGTGCCTTGTACCGAGTTCCTTGCTGATTGACATGTTATCCGAAAGCGGAAGGTAGCAGGTTGCGGATGTAATCCGGTCGCCCCGGATAATTACAGCGCCGTCGTGAAGAGGTGTATTGTGCTCAAAAATATTGATCAGCACCTGGGACGACACTTTACAGTCCAGTTCAATTCCGGTCATCTCATATTCTGTCAGCTGAATCGCCTGTTCAACCACAATCAGTGCCCCCGTACAGACGCTCCCCATCTCAAAACAGGCCCGGACAATACTATCCGCCGTCTCATCGGAAAACCGCTGATCTTCCTTCCCCCGGTCAAAGGGATTGATCGTACTCAGAATCTTCTTCTCGCCGAGCTTTTCCAGGGCGCGCCTGAGTTCCGGCTGGAACACAACAACAGCCGCAACAGCCAGTACATTGATCGACTCTCTTGCAAGAAAGAGAATCGTATTCATCTCGAAGAGGAATGCGATAAGAATAAAAACCGCAAGTGTAATAATCCCTCTGAGCAGCATCCACGCCTTTGTATTTTTGATCCACAGTATGATCTCATATACAATGACTGTCACAATCAGGATTTCAATTACATCCTTGATGTGAATGTTGGGAAAATAATATGTGTAATTTTTAAGGAATGTCCTGATCCAGTCCATCATACTGCTGCTTCACCGCCTCTGTTATTCCCGGAGATCCTGATTCTGATCCAGTCCCAGTTCTTTGCTCAGACTTCTCGTCAGAAGGATCTCCTCTGTATTTTTTTCACTGTCCGCATCGTCAGGCTCTTCTTTTTTCACACCTGCCGGTGTCTCTTTTCCACTCTGTTCCGTAATGTGCTTGACTTTCTTTTCCGGCACAGGAACTCCAACCTTCGGAACAGCTTTTACATAATAGTAGTATTCGTCATCCTCAAACTGTATATTCTCCGTCCTGGAATAGTCCACGGAGAAAAAGAAGAACTCCAGGACAATTCCGACGAAAGCTCCCAGCACGGAGCTAACGATTGTACTCACATAGGATACATGTGTTCCCAGCGCTATATTCCCCGCTGCAGTCACAATCACACACACGCACGCTCCCGCTGCGGAAGCAATCTTCCATGCATGCTCAACCGGTCTGGTGCGGATCAGATTCACCACAAGAATCCCGAGAGAAACCGAAAGGACCATCAGCCACATCTCCCGGTTTGTAACTACCTGTCTGGCAAAATTCATCAGGCCCGTAACCATCCCGTCTGCATCCGCTCCCTGAAGCACGGTTGTGGAAGTCTTAACAAAAGCCGCCATGTAATATGTAATAATTCCGCAGGCCGCAGGCACAATCCACACCGGAGTCCCCAGAAGTCCGAATACAATCGGCAGGACAAACGGGATATGGAGGGCAAATGCCAGTGCAGAAGCCAGCAGAAGCCATGCCTTTTTCGGAGTAAACCGAAAATAAAATATGTACATCAGAAGAAAAATCAGCAGGGAAACGATCGTGATCGGAATCGACAGTGCGTAAAAATGCACCAGAATCAGTGCCGCTGCCGCAAGTACCATCACAATCATCGGGAAAAATGTACAGAATACCGCAAGTCCCAGCGTACAGAAAACCGACGACGCCATCTCCATATATCCCACGTTGGCATTGATCAGTCCGAACACCAGAAGCCCCAGAATAAACTGAAGTCCTTTTAAAATATAGATGGAATAAGCGGCATACACTTTCTGCAGCCTTTCTCTCCAGACAAGTAATGTACTCATGATCTGTTGTTCTCCTTTTCATACATCTTTTCAATCCGGGAGAGATCCCGGTAGTATTTTTTCACCCGCTGCTTGGCCCGGGTATGTTTCTTTTTATAGAACTTTCCTGCTCCGATCCCATAGATAATGAACAGTGCCAGATATGCACACACCGCTGTTGCAGCCAGGATAATCAGCTTGAAGATCGTAAGGTCTTCCATCAGTGTGTCTGCCGTACAGATTACTGCCAGCCCCCCTGCAAGGATATAGCCCACCGTCACCCAGATCAGTGTAATCCAGGTATTAAGGCTTGCATAATCTTTTTTATAATAGCTGCTGATCTTTACATCTTCTTCGGCGTGTTCCTTCTCATAAACAGCAGCCTTTGTCATCAGCCTTATTCTTCTTTTATCAAGCATAACGATCACCGTACACCCTTCACGCATCCGTCCGGACGCTCATTTATTTCAGTCCATTATGTTTTAGTATATCATATACTCAGATACCTTGTCCAATGCTTATGGTCAAAAAATAGACATTTTCGGCTCCTGCCTTTCTCAGCACCTTTGCCGCATGTTCGACTGTGCTCCCTGTGGTGTAAATATCATCCACCAGAAGAACATTTTTCACAGGTCTCCACTTTCCGGAAACAGCGAAGGCGCCCTGCAGGTTTTTCTTTCTTCCTTCTGTATCCAGTTTTTTCTGGGGAACCGTCTTCCGAATCCGGAACAGCACATCTTTTCTCACAGGAATTCCGGTCAGGGCACCGATTTCTTCTGCCAGTATCTCCGCCTGGTTATACCCTCTTTCCCGCCTTTTTGAGCGGTGCAGAGGAACCGGAATAATCTCCCGGACCCGCCAGCGCCCGATCTGCTTCTCATATTGTTCCATCATTTCCCGGGCAAATACTTTTCCGTAACTGCGCCTGTTTTTATACTTGAACCGGTAAACAGCCGCCGGCACCGGATCCCTGTGCAGCCAGAGGGCCTTTCCCTGGGTAATATAAGACTTCCTCTTCCTGCAGTCTGAGCAGTATTCCTCCGTCTCGTCTTCCAGCGGCTTTCCGCAGTGCATGCAGCACACGCCGCCCACGGGGACAATCTTCTTCCTGCAGGCCGGGCAGATGCCGTTTTGCGAAATCTCCCCGCAGAAAGGACAGACCGGCGGATAAAGGAGATTCAGGAATCCCCGGATCAGAATTCCCTGATGCGTTCCGCCAGGCTGGTATATCTGGACTGTTCGTTTTTGTTTTGTATCATTTCCTGAAATGTCTGATCACTCCCAACTATCGTGAGACATCTTTTTGCCCTTGTCACTGCCGTGTACAGAAGATTCCGGTTGTACAGAAGCCGCGGCCCGGGCAGAAGCGGGATGACAACCGCCGGATACTCACTGCCCTGGGACTTATGTACCGTGATGGCATATGCCAGTTCCAGTTCTTCCGTCATATCAAAGCTGTACTTTACCTTCCGCGATTCATCAAACTCAACTTCCACTGTCTCGGTATATTCGTTAATCTCCGTAACGATCCCCATATCGCCATTGAAAATTCCCATTCCTTTATCCACAGTCAGGCCGAATTTTGTACACACTTCCCACTCAAGCTGATAGTTGTTCCTGATCTGCATGACCTTGTCCCCTTCCCGGAACAGTCTGCCGTTGATCTCCCTTTCCGTCTTCTTCGCATCAGGCGGGTTCAGATATCTCTGCAGAATCGTGTTCAGCCGTTCCACCCCGAGAAGTCCTTTCCGGGTCGGAGTCATCACCTGGATCTCATTGGGCGAAGCCCCCACATATTTCGGCAGTTTCTTCAGAATCAGCGTGATTACCACGCTGATAATCACATCTGCATCCTGTCTTTTCAGGAAGAAGAAATCCCGGCTTTTATTATCCAGAACAACCATCTCGCCATTGTTGATTTTATGGGCGTTGACAATAATATCGCTCTCCCCTGCCTGCCGGAAAATCCGGGTCAGCGTAACCACCGGGAATCTCTGAGATGCAATGATATCTTTCAGTACGCTCCCGGGTCCCACGGACGGGAGCTGATCCACATCTCCCACAAGGACAAGACGTGTCCCCGGCACTACCGCCGACAGCAGTGCGTGCATCAACGGAAGATCCACCATGGACATCTCATCGATGATAATCACATCCGCTTCCAGGGGATTCTGCCGGTTCCGCATAAAACCGCCGGAATTTCCCTCTTCCTCCGGGTTGCCGTTTACCTCAAGAAGTCTGTGAATCGTCTGGGCTTCATAACCCGTAGCCTCTGTCATCCGCTTCGCTGCGCGTCCGGTAGGCGCCGCAAGAAGAATACTCATGCCCTCGTTGTCAAAGAACCGGATCATCGTATTGATCGTCGTAGTCTTTCCCGTTCCCGGTCCTCCGGTGAGAACAAGAAGTCCGTGCTTGATCGACTCGATCACCGCCCTGTGCTGCATGGGATCCAGCTGAATCTTCTCGTTTTCTTCCACTTTCCGCAGACGCTTCTCCATCATCTCCTCCGGCATCTCGCAGTCGATGTCAAGATCATGGAGCATCTTGGCGGTATTCAGCTCGAGATAGTAATAATGTGCCGGATAGACCCGGATCTCCCCGTCCGTTTCTTTCATAACGGTCTTGTGTTCAATACAGAGATCCATCACATATTTCTCAATATTGGGAATCTCAATCTCCAGAAGTGCCGCCGCACGTTTCAGAAGCACATCCTGGGGAAGGTAGATATGTCCTTCGCCCACGGCCTGCTGAAGCGTATAGAAAAGTCCGCTGCGGATCCGGTAATCCGAATCGGTGTGAATACCGATCTTGGCGGCAATCTCATCTGCTGTCCGGAACCCCACGCCTTCTATATTGTCTGCAAGCTGATAGGGATTCTCTTCCAGAACTTTGTATACACGTATACCGTAATACTGGTATATTTTTGCAGCAAGTTTTGTGGAGATTCCGTACTTCTGAAGATAGATCATCGCCTTGCGCATGTCTTTTTTCTCTTCCACCTGCTCCGCGATCTCTCTCGCCTTCCGCTCGCTGATCCCCTTGATCTCAGCAAGGCGCTCCGGCTCTTCCTCAATAATCCGGAATGTATCCTCCCGGAACTTTTTGACAATTCTGCCGGCCAGTGCTGCCCCCACTCCGCGGATGGCTCCGGAACCGAGATACCGCTCAATGGAAACGAGATCCTCCGGTTCTTTCACCGTGTGGGAAGCCACCTTCAGCTGAGTTCCGTAAACACTGTGATTGACATATTCTCCGGAAAGCTCCATGAGCTCCCCCTCATTTATAAAATTAAAATTTCCCACACAGGTTACTTCCCCGTCATCGTTCTCCAGATGGAATACCGTGTAGCCGTTTTCCTCGTTGCGGAATACGATATGCCCCACATAGCCTGTCACTACTTCCACATTTTATCCCTCTCTCACGTACAGATTCACTTGCTTTTTCCCGCAAATACGCAGAAAAGGGGTGCAGTCTTCACGCACACCCCATTCCCGCTTTTCTCTAAAAATCCTTTCGTCCGCTCATAAACTCCACAAACTGTCCGGTACCGATTGCCACAACCTTCATCGGATCCTCCGCAGTCATGGTATTGATTCCCGTCTTTTCCTCAATCAGCTCTTCCAGCCCGCGAAGCAGCGAGCCGCCACCCGTGAGGACAATTCCCCGGTCCAGAATATCCGCCGACAGTTCCGGAGGCGTCTGTTCGAGAACTGCAATGACTGCTTCCACGATCTGGCTTGTAGACTCTCTCAATGCCTCCTCTGTCTCGGAAGAAGTCACAGTCACTGTCTTGGGAAGCCCTGTAACAAGGTTTCTTCCCCGCACTTCCATAGTCTCCTCCTCCACGAGCGGATAGGTGGTACCGATCTTGATCTTGATATCCTCAGCGGTCCGTTCACCGATCAGAAGATTGTGCTTCTTTCTCATATAGCGGACTATGGCCTCGTCAAAATCATCCCCGGCAATCTTTATGGATGTATTGACAACAGTTCCACCCAGAGAAATCACCGCGATATCGGATGTACCTCCCCCGATATCAACAATCATGTTTCCGCATGGTTTCGATATGTCAATCCCTGCTCCTATGGCTGCTGCCACCGGCTCCTCGATCAGATGCACTTCCCTGGCTCCGGCTGCAAACGTAGCTTCCTCCACCGCTTTCTTCTCCACCTCAGTAACGCCGCTGGGGACACAGATGCTGATGCGCGGTTTCTTGAAGGTGCGCTTTCCGAGAGCTTTCTGGACAAAATACTTGATCATCTTCTCCGTCACCGTATAGTCCGAGATAACTCCCTGTCTGAGAGGGCGCACCGCCACGATATTGCCCGGTGTCCTTCCAAGCATCAGGCGCGCTTCCTCGCCGATGGCCTTGATCACATTCGTATCTCTGTCAAAAGCGACAACCGAAGGCTCTTTGAGCACAACACCTTTTCCCTTCACATACACCAGTACGCTGGCTGTTCCTAAATCTATTCCAAGATCTACCGACATAATGACTCTCCCTTCCAAAATTCTTTATACTCTTCTCCCTTTGCGTTCCTCGCATAAACCTTTTTCTCAAATATACCCGGCCCGCTCCGGACATACATTTTGTAATCTTTAAACCACTCGTTTCCGGCACAGCATCACTGCCGGTACCGGAAACGTATATTCCCCGAAACGCGGGGCACTCTTTCGTGTAAATCCGGACGGACATTTTCTGCTGCTGTTGTCCATCCGCACCACTAGTATAATAGACTTTTCAAAAAATGGAAAGACCTTTTTGTATTTTTATTTTTTCTTAAGGATTCCTTTCAGATATTTTCCGGTATATGATTTTTCATTTTCCGCAATCTCTTCCGGCGTACCGCATGCCACAACCGTGCCGCCTTTGTCTCCGCCTTCCGGCCCGATATCGATAATATAATCCGCAGTCTTAATCACATCCAGATTGTGTTCAATGACAATCACCGTATTTCCATCGCCGGCAAGCCGTCTCAGAATATCCGTCAGTTTGTGCACATCCGCAAAATGCAGTCCTGTGGTGGGCTCGTCCAGAATATAAACCGTCTTGCCCGTGCTTCTCCTGCTCAGCTCTGATGCCAGCTTGATTCTCTGCGCCTCGCCTCCGGAGAGTTCCGTGGAGGGCTGTCCCAGACGGATATAGGATAATCCCACATCATTTAAAGTCTCCATCTTCCTGCGGATACTGGGAATGTGGGCAAAGAACTCTAGCGCTTCCTCGACCGTCATATTCAGCACGTCATAGATCGTCTTTCCCTTATATTTCACCTCAAGAGTCTCACGGTTGTAGCGCTTTCCGCCGCAGACCTCGCAGGGCACGTAAACATCGGGGAGAAAATGCATCTCAATCTTTAATATACCGTCTCCCGCGCACGCCTCGCAGCGGCCTCCCTTCACATTGAAGCTGAATCTGCCCTTCTTGTATCCCCGTGCCTTTGCATCCGGCGTAGCCGCAAACAGATCCCGGATCAGATCAAATACACCGGTATAGGTAGCAGGATTCGATCTGGGCGTCCGCCCGATAGGTGACTGGTCAATGGCAATCACTTTGTCAACCTGTTCCAGCCCCTTCACCGCTTTATGCTTTCCCGGTATTGTTCTGGCATGATTCAGGTCATGGGCAAGCCGTTTATAAAGAATCTCATTGACAAGAGAACTCTTCCCGGAACCGGAAACACCGGTCACGCAGGTCATCACACCAAGCGGGAACTTCACATTAATGTTTTTCAGATTATTTTCCTGTGCGCCGACAACCTCCAGAAATCCGTTCGGCTTTCTGCGTTCCTCCGGAATAGGAATCCGGATTTTCCCGCTTAAATATGCCCCGGTAATGGAATTCTCGTTTTTCATAATTTCTTCGGCGGTCCCTACTGCGACCACCTCACCGCCATGCTCGCCGGCGCCCGGGCCGATATCTACGATATAGTCCGCGGCAAACATGGTGTCCTCATCATGCTCCACAACAATCAGGCTGTTGCCGAGATCCCGGAGATGCTTCAGTGTGGCAAGCAGCTTGTCATTGTCTCTCTGATGAAGCCCGATACTTGGTTCATCCAGAATGTACGCCACTCCCACAAGGCCGGAACCGATCTGGGTAGCCAGACGGATTCTCTGCGCCTCCCCGCCGGAAAGAGATGCCGTGGCGCGCGCCAGGGTAAGATAGTCCAGCCCCACATCCATGAGGAACTGGATCCTTGCGCGGATTTCCTTTAAAATCTGGCCGCCAATCATCATCTGCGTCTTCGTCAGTTCCAGTTTTTCCAGGAACATCTGAAGTTTATCGATGGACAGCGCCGTTACCTCGGCAATGTTTTTATCCCCCACTGTAACGGCAAGAGCGCCGGGTTTCAGTCTCTGGCCTCCGCACGCCGAACAGGGAGTAATATTCATGAATGTCTCATATTCCGCCTTCACGCTCTCGGATCCCGTCTCCCGGTATCTGCGCTCAACATTTTTGATCAGGCCCTCAAACGCAACGTCGTAGACACCTTCCCCTCTCTGTCCGCGGTAGTGTACCTTCACACTTTTCCCGTTGGTTCCGTAAATCAGAATGTCGTGAATCTTTTTGGGATATTTTTCAAACGGAGTATCCAGATCAAAGTGATATTCCTCGCACAGCGCACGCAGAATGGCATTCGTAAAGCTGCCTTTGTCCGCACACGACTGCCATCCCATCACGGCAATCGCACCTTCGTTGATGGAAAGAGAGGGATCGGGTATCATAAGTTCCTCTGCGAATTCCATCTTGTAACCGAGTCCGAAACACTCCGGGCACGCGCCGAAGGGATTATTGAAGGAAAAACTTCTCGGCTCGATTTCGTCAATACTGATCCCGCAGTCCGGGCAGGAAAAACTCTGGCTGAAATTCATCGGTTCTCCGTCGATCACATCTACGATCAGAAGCCCTTCCGCCAGATGAAGCACGCTTTCAACCGAATCCGTCAGACGTTTTTCAATTCCCGGTTTTACCACAAGTCGGTCCACAATAATCTCAATATTGTGCTTGATATTTTTTTCCAGGCGGATCTCCTCGGACAGCTCATACATATTCCCATCTACCCGCACCCGGACATAACCGCTTTTCTTCGCCTGCTCCAGCAGCTTCGCATGGGTTCCCTTGCGTCCGCGCACGACCGGCGCAAGAAGCTGAATCTTCGTCCGCTCCGGCAGTGCCATGATCTGATCCACCATCTGATCCACCGTCTGTTTTGCAATCTCCCGTCCGCACTTCGGACAATGGGGGATTCCCACCCTGGCATAGAGCAGACGGAAATAGTCATAGATCTCCGTCACTGTCCCCACTGTTGAACGGGGATTATGGTTCGTTGATTTCTGGTCAATGGAGATTGCCGGAGAGAGTCCTTCGATGCTCTCCACATCCGGTTTTTCCATCTGTCCGAGGAACTGTCTTGCGTAGGAGGAGAGTGACTCCATGTACCTTCTCTGCCCCTCCGCATAGATGGTGTCAAATGCCAACGAGGACTTTCCCGATCCGCTTAACCCCGTCAGTACGACCAGCTCGTTTCTCGGGATGTCTACATCGATATTTTTCAGATTATTTTCATTTGCGCCACGGATCCTGATGTACTGCCGGGCGTCCATTTTCTTTGCCATTGTATATCCTTCCTTGTATTTTCACGTGATTCATTCGAGGTCATTCAGCATCTTCTTCAGGTCCACCAGTTTGTCACGCAGTTCTGCCGCTGACTCGAAATTCAGTTCTGCCGCCGCTTTCTTCATCTGTTTTGTCAAATCGGAGATCAGTTTCTCCAGTTCCTTTCTACTCATGGATTCCGGATCCTTCTCCATACGAAGTTCTTCCGCAGCAACCTTCTTCGAGATGCTGATCAGATCGCGGACAGACTTCTGAATCGTCTGCGGCGTGATCCCGTGTTCTTCATTATATTTCATCTGAATCTCACGGCGCCGGCGTGTCTCGTCGATCGCCTTCTGCATGGACTCTGTAACGGTGTCCGCATACATGATGACATGGCCCTCGGCATTTCTCGCCGCACGTCCGATGGTCTGAATCAGAGACGTCTCCGAACGAAGGAACCCTTCCTTGTCCGCATCAAGAATCGCTACCAGAGTGATCTCCGGAATGTCCAGACCTTCTCTTAAGAGGTTGATTCCCACCAGCACATCAAAGACATCCAGACGCATGTCCCGGATAATCTCCGTCCGTTCCAGTGTATCCACATCCGAGTGGAGATATTTCACCCGAATCCCCACTTCGCGCATATAGTCTGTAAGGTCTTCAGCCATCCGTTTCGTCAGGGTGGTAACAAGAACCTTGTTCTTGTTCGCCACTTCCTTATTAATCTCGCCGATCAGATCATCGATCTGTCCTTCCACCGGACGCACACTGACCTCCGGATCAAGAAGTCCGGTGGGGCGGATCACCTGTTCAGCCCTCAGAAGCTCATGCTCCTCCTCATAGGGTCCGGGCGTTGCCGATACGAACAGCACCTGATTGATTTTACTCTCAAATTCTTCAAAATTCAAGGGGCGGTTGTCCTTCGCTGAGGGGAGTCGGAATCCGTAATCCACCAGCGTTGATTTTCTCGACTGATCGCCATGGTACATTCCTCCGATCTGCGGGATCGTCTTGTGGGACTCGTCGATCATCATAATAAAATCATCCGGGAAATAATCGATCAGTGTATACGGAGGCTGTCCCGGCGCCAGACCTGCAAGATGCCTGGAATAGTTCTCAATGCCGGAACAGAAACCGGTCTCTTTGAGCATCTCAATATCAAAGTTCGTCCGCTCCGCAATCCTCTGCGCCTCAAGGAGCTTGTCCTGACGCTTGAACTCTTTCACCCGCTCATCCAGTTCTTCTTCAATATCATGAACCGCTCTCTTTATATTCTCCTTATCCACAACATAGTGCGATGCCGGGAAAATAGCAACATGTTTCAGTTCGTCCTTCACCTCTCCCGTCAGGATATCGATCTCCGTGATCCGGTCTACCTCATCTCCGAAGAACTCAATCCGGATCGCCGTCTCACTCTCGTATGCAGGTATAATCTCGAGCACATCCCCGCGCACCCGGAAAGTTCCCCTGTGAAAATCCATATCATTGCGGTCATACTGGATCTCGATCAATTTTGCCATCACTTCATCCCGGTCCTTGATCATGCCCGGGCGCAGGGAAATCACCATATTCTGATAGTCCACCGGGTTTCCCAGACCGTAGATACACGACACACTGGCAACAATGATTACATCTCTCCTCTCTGTCAGCGCCATAGTGGCGGAGAGACGGAGTTTATCGATTTCTTCATTGATAGCGGAGTCCTTGGCGATGTAAGTGTCCGAGGAGGGGACGTAGGCCTCGGGCTGGTAGTAGTCGTAGTAGGACACAAAGTACTCTACAGCATTGTTCGGGAAGAATTCCTTGAACTCGCCGTAGAGCTGTGCCGCCAGAGTCTTGTTGTGAGCGATAATCAATGTCGGTTTATTTAATTGCTGGATGACGTTTGCCATCGTGAAGGTCTTACCGGAGCCGGTGACGCCCAGCAGGGTCTGGCACTGGTTGCCTTCCTTGAAACCTTTGACCAGCTGCTCGATGGCCTGTGGCTGGTCGCCGGTGGGTTTGTATTCTGATACTAATTCAAAATGATCCATATAAAATCTTCTCCTCAGCTTTGCCCGTCTTTTCAGTATATAACAGTATACCGCAGGGTAATCCTTTGTGACTTTTGAGATGCTCGATATCAGGCTCCGAATCGCCTTATGTCACCCGATAATGCCCCTCGATATCCTTCCTCTTTTCCAGAATATCCTCCTCATATCTTTTCTGCCAGGGACTGTTATGATGGATAACATAAGGAACTCCGTTTTCATTTCTTCTGTCTGAGACAATCCCGATATGATTGTGAAATACCACAATATCCCCTCCCTGCCACTGTTCTGTGTCGGATATATCTGTAGTAAGCTTTACCGCAGTATGCTCAAAATAAACCTGCAGGTTTCTCACACGTCATATCCGTCATTATCTTTATCCACAGAACTGTATACTGCTTCTATCCTCTTCCCGAACCTGTCTGGCAGCCGCTCTGGGGATGTATTCTGATAATGCAGGGCCAGGTAACCCGCGGTGGCAATAAAAATACAGGAAGCAATTCCGGCACAGGCCACAGCGCCCCGCCTCTTTTTCTTTTTCACATCCCATCCCTCCCATCGGTTCGGATTATTGCAGATTTACCAAAAGAACAAATGTTCTCCCGCTATTGTATCCTATATCCTTCCCTGTGTCAATTCCCGTTGCTGACATTATCCGCCATTATCCGCCATATTAAAAACCGTCCGGCATCCTCCGGTCAAACCGGAACGCCGGACGGCTCCTCTGGATATTCCACTCCCTCCGGAAGCGGATCCCACTCATTCAATCCCAGACTCTGCTTGAACATTGCCTGCTCCATCGTCAGATGGGGAAGATCATCCCGCAGATAATCCAACAGTTCATCGATTCCTTCCCTCGTCACATTATCCACCTGAAAGATTCGCTCACATCCCGCATTGAGCATCCACTGTCTGACCATGGGGATATTGGCATAAGGCGAGTCAATCTTGGTAATAATGCCGATCAGAGGCCGCTGAATAAAGGCCCTGCTGCTGTCGCCGAACAGATTGAAAGGCTCGTCTGCGGCCTGGACAATGGCCACCACGTCCGCCTCAAAGGAAAAGCAGGCAAGCCCTACGCTGAACCGCTTGGATTCGGCATACTCTCCCGGAGAGTCAATCATATCGTCCTGGGTATTCGTATATTGTGTCTTAATATAATGAAGTTCTTCACCTTTTAACGCCTGGGTCAGCGAGGTCTTCCCCGCCTCGCTTCTTCCCATCAGAAATATCTTTTTCATTCTGCCACCTGTCTCTCTCAGCTTTTGTGGATCTCACAGACTTTAAAGCCAAGAACCCTGTCGAAAAATTTTACCACTTCTTCCACTGCAGTCTGCACCTCCGCCAGACCGCCGGTGAGGATCAGGGAACCGCAGAACCGGTCCATAAAACCGATCTGTACATTTGCGCTTTTCACTGCCACATCCGCTGCCACCACAACCGATTCCCACGGAGTAAAACGGATCAGTCCGATGGATTCACCCGTGTGGTCCTCTCCTTCATGCACCCCGATGTGGAGGGCAAGGTTCTGATAAATGCAGGTCTGGTCAGGAGTGATCACATGAGCCAGGCAGACCTCTTTTCCCGGGACACGCACCCGGGTCATACGAAGTTTCTTTCCCTTCAGATGTTCATAATCATCGTGGAACAGCTTCTCCAGCAGTTCCTCTTTCGTCATTCGAGCCATACGCCGCACTCCCCACTTCTATCTCTTCGTGATATCGCACACTACATATCCAAGGGAATCCCGGAAGTAGTCCACGATTTCCGTCAGGGCCGAAGTAACGTCCGAGATCTCTCCCGTAATAATCAGGGTACCCGTAAACCTGTCTGCAAACCCGAGATATACATTACCGCTCTTCACCGCGATATCGGAGGCGATCACCGCAGACTCCGGCGGAGTCATGTTCATAATCCCGATCGCCGAGGAACGGTAATCCAGCTGGGGATTCAGTCCCAGCTTCTGATATATAATCGGAGCCGGGCCGCCCATTACATGTGCAAATGTAATCTCTTTTCCCGCCACAGTCTCCTGCACAATTCTTATCTGTTCTCCATGGTCATTCGCCATTGTCAGTACCTCTCTTTCCAGTCCGTATTTTTCAAAAACTATTTCTTTCCACCACTCAGAATGCCGGAGCGGCATAAATTCCGGTCTCATCGCATCCGGACAGCTTAATATCCGGCCAACATAAAAATCTTACTATCCCGGCACGGACCTGTCAAGCAGCTTTTCAGCCCCGGCGCCGGAAACCGCATCACCACGGAACCGCCTGACGGTAATAGTCATTTTCGATAATCAGCTGTCCGAGCTTCAGCCTGCTTTCTACTATATACTTCGTATTTTCCACATACACATTCTGTTCTTCCTGGCTCATCTCCACTCCCTGCGCCGGAGTAAATGTACCGGAATACCGGTCATACATTCCTTTCTCCGTAAGCCAGGAATGAGAGTAGAAAATCACCACCGGATCGCTTGTTGAGAGCACATCCGTTCCCGCAAGCATCCGCGAGTCATATTGAAGCCCCAGGAGATTGGACACGGTAGGCAGGATATCCACCTGGCTGCAGGGTTTGTCAACAACTACCGGTTCTTCCATGGATGCGGACCATAGTATCCATGTATTCTTGTATACATTTACATTCAAATTCTTTTCATTCAGGTTTTCCAGTGTCTCCGAATTAAAAGACTGTCCGGAGAGTTCTTCCAGTACATCCAGATCAGAATACGGGATATGGTCCGGTGCCATCACGATCACAGTTTTATCTGCAATCCCCGCATCCTCCAGATAGTTCACCAGACGGGTCAGTCCTTTTTCCAGTTCCAGATTTGCCGCAATATATGCTTTTGTCTTTTCCGAATAGGGAAGGGACTGAACGGCGTCTTCATTCCTGGCAGACATCTGGCTGTCGGAAAATCCGTACGGGAGATGCCCGCTGATTGTCAGGTAATAGATATTGAAGGGCTGCCGGTCCGCATATTCCGAAAAAGTCTGCTCAATCATATAGTCGTCCGACTGGGGCCAGTAGACATATCCGTTGGAGTTTGTCTCCGGGCTTAAGGGCTCGGCGCAATTTGTAAACTGCCGCCAGTTATATCCCAGATTCGGATGAGATAGCTCCCGCCCATACATATTCTGATTATAATGATAACCGATGGAGGTATATCCCAGCCGGTTGAGCTGGGATGCAAGGTTAAACGGAAGGCTTGTCCCCTGTTTTCCCGTCTCCGACATGCTCACCGGGAATCCCGCTTTGGGATACAGACCGGTAAGGTTCTGAAACTCTCCCCCTGAAGTACTGGTAAAATGCAGTGTGGAATAAAAATTTTCAAACACGAAACCTTCATGGGATAGTCTGTAGAGAGTAGGCGTAATCTCCGGATCGATCATATAGCCGCTGAATCCTTCTGCAGTAATAAATATGACATTATATCCTTCAAACATTCCGGTATACTTATTCTGTCTGGTGGGAACCACACTCTCAAAATACTCGTCAAGCCATGCGGAGTCTTCATTCGGTGCAGAAGCTTTCAGCGCCTCAAAATCAATGTCCAGAGCATTGTAGGGATAAACCCTATCCTTTTTCCCGCCGTCCTCTCCTTTTTCTCCGGCATTACCGGTTCCATTTTTCCCTCCGCTTTCCTCCGCACCATCACCGGTTTCATCGGATTCCTTTCCGTCACCGCTGTCTGAGACATCCTCTCCGGATACCGCAAGGGCGGCATCCCGGTTAATTTCCGGAAGCGTCACGTCTGCTCCTCCATGCAGAAAATGTACCATATCAAGGCGGAGCATGGTAACCAGTCCGAGCTGTTCCACCTGATCCTCCGCATTGGTATCCACCTGATACAGCATATCCGGAGTGAAATCACCGCTCCAGGGAAACAGATTCATAATTCCAAGCCCCACCACCTGAATAAAACACGCAAGCAGGATACATGCCAGCCCCTTTCTCATCCTCCTCTTTCTCAGGAAATATCCCGCCTTCTCGACAAGGATCTCGATTAAGATCCGGGGACTCCTGTGATTTCCCGGCGTTTTCCGCACAGATGCAGTGCTGTCCCGGGCACGCATTCTGTTCCGCCGACCGGGAAGAATCACGCAGACAGCATAGAATCCCAGGGGGATCACCATAAGCAGAAAAATTCCCGGAATATGGCGGACAATCGACTGCACCACCGCAGGGAGGTAATCTGTCAGATGATTTCCCGCCGCGGTCTCCACAGCACTGAAAAACTGATAGTACTGCTGAAGGATATCTCTGCAGATACATTCCGCCACAAACAGCAGGGACAGTCCTGCTGTAAGGACTGCCCCCGCGATTCTCGCAGGACGCTCCTTCAGAAAATACAGAATGCCCGCAAGGAGCAGTCCGACAGCAAGATCAAACAGTACAAATAGCGCGGTATACTTCATATCCAGTCCCATATAAAGATGGAACACCGTCTCCATATAAATGAAGATAACCGGAATACACAGCCGCCAGTTTCTGAAAAAGCGTCTCTTTTTTCTCATTTGTTTTTCCTTATTTCTTATTATTTTTGTCTTTCTGGTATCTTACCATTTATTTATCATTCTTCTTATCTTCCCGGACCTTTGTCTCTCTCAGGCTCTTTAACGCGATCTCCTCTTTGATTTCCGCGATAAATGCAGAAAGCTCTTTTGAGCCCTCATCGCCCTCAAATCTGCTTCTGACGGAGACTTTGCCCTCTTCCTCTTCTTTTGCTCCTACGACGAGCATATACGGAATCTTTTTGAGCTGCGCCTCGCGGATCTTATAACCGATCTTCTCCGCGCGCTGGTCAATCTCGGCACGGATTCCCGCAGCGTTCAGCTCATCCAGAACTTTCGCAGCATAATCCGCATGTTTGTCAGAGATCGGCAGGACCTTTACCTGAACCGGAGCAAGCCATGTCGGGAATGCCCCTGCAAAGTGCTCGATCAGGATACCGATAAAACGCTCGATGGATCCAAACACAACGCGGTGGATCATGATCGGTCTGTGCTTCTCTCCATCTGCGCCTGTATACTCCAGATCGAACCGCAGCGGGAGCTGGAAGTCAAGCTGAATCGTTCCGCACTGCCAGGTTCTTCCGATAGAATCCTCCAGGTGGAAGTCGATCTTCGGACCGTAGAACGCGCCGTCCCCTTCATTTACCACATACGGCAGTCCGATATCATCCAGCGCATTTCTCAGGGCATCTGTCGCCATCTCCCAGTCCTCATCGCTTCCCATGCTGTCCTCCGGACGTGTGGAAAGCTCTACATGATATTTAAAGCCGAACAGGCTGTACACCTCATCGATCAGTCTGACAACGCCCTTGATCTCCTCGCGGATCTGTTCCGGAGTCATAAAGATATGGGCATCATCCTGAGTAAAGCAGCGCACTCTCATGAGACCGTGAAGCTGACCGGATTTCTCATGGCGGTGAACCAGTCCCAGCTCTCCCATGCGGATGGGAAGATCACGGTAGGATCTCGGCTCAGATTCGTAGACAAGAATTCCGCCCGGGCAGTTCATCGGTTTGATGGCAAAATCCTCATCGTCGATCACTGTTGTATACATGTTTTCTTTATAGTGATCCCAGTGTCCGGAAGTCTCCCAGAGATGGCGGCTCAGCATAATCGGGGTAGAAATCTCCACATAGCCCGCCTTTCTGTGGATCTCTCTCCAGTAGTCAAGAAGCGTGTTTTTGAGCACCATTCCATTCGGCAGGAAGAACGGGAATCCCGGTCCCTCCTCGCGCATCATAAAGAGTCCCAGCTCTTTTCCGAGTTTTCTGTGGTCCCTTTTCTTCGCCTCTTCCATCATAGTCAGGTATTCATCCAGTTCCGCTTTCTTCGGGAATGCGGTTCCGTAGATTCTCTGGAGCATCTTGTTCTTCTCGCTGCCTCTCCAGTAAGCGCCTGCAAGGCTTGTCAGTTTGAAAGCCTTCACCGGCTTTGTTGTCATAAGGTGGGGACCTGCGCAAAGATCTGTGAACTCTCCCTGAGAGTAGAAACTGATTGTCTCATCTTCCGGAAGATCCTCGATAAGCTCCACCTTGTACGGTTCATTTTTCTCCTTGAAATAGGCAATGGCCTCGTTTCTCGGCATTGTGTACTGTTTAATCTCCAGATTCTCTTTGACAATCTTCTTCATCTCCGCCTCGATCTTCTCCAGATCCTCGGCGGTCAGCGGAGTGTCTCTGTCCACATCATAGTAAAACCCGTCCGCAATGGAAGGACCGATAGCAAGCTTTGTATCCGGATAAAGCCGTTTGATCGCCTGCGCCATAATATGGGATGCAGTATGGCGGAATGCCCCCTTTCCCTTCTCGTCATTAAATGTCAGAATACTGAGTTCACAGTCCTTGTCCACAATGGTCCGCAGATCGACAACTTCCCCGTCAATCTCCCCGGATGTTGCCACACGCGCCAGACCCTCGCTGATGTCAAGGGCGATATCATACACACTCATCGGCTGCTGATACTCTTTTGAAGAGCCGTCTTTCAATGTAATCTTCATACTTTTTTCTTCCTTTCTGGTTTTTTCTTCTTTTTCCTTTTCCGGCAGACTGTTTCCATACGCTTCTGTTTTTACGAAGCTTCCGGATGTTTCCATCCGGACTGCTTCCCGCGCATTTCTGCAAAAAGCACATTTCTGTAAAAAGCACGTTTCTGTAAAAAAAGAGACATTCCCGCAGAAATGTCTCCTCTTATCCTCAACGCTTTCAAAAAAAGGCTTTTCCCGACAAAAGCAGCGCGGAAACACTCCTCACAGGGACGGATCAGATATCCGCGGTTCCACCCTGCTTGTTTTCCATGTATATCATCTGCCCTCCTGCCCGTATCCGGCAGGCTGCCATACAGAAAACCTCTTAATTCAAATGATGATAACGGAATCACCGTGCCGTATTAGGGCCGCTCCGGGGTGGTCTTCAGTCAGCCGCACAACAGGATACTCACACCAAACGATCCCTCTCTGGGATGTGCCGGAAGCTTACTCTCCCCATCAACGCTTTGTCTTTTCAACGCCTATTCTACCGCAGAGCCACCCGTATTGTCAAGGCAGGCCCGGCAAATTTACAGGAAATTCCGGTTGTGCCGGTCCATTCGGCTGTAATCTGGAGGAGGTATAAAAAGTAATCCACTACGGGTCTTCGTGACAATCCGGGGCGTCAACGCCTTGTTTCCAACTCAGAATCGTTATACAATAGACAGAGTAATACTCTGATTTTTTGATAAAAGGAGCGGATATGTAAAATGACAGCAGAAACGGATCTTAAGAAATTTGATACGGAAATCGGATGTTTTACTTTGCACGGGGACGGGTTTCTGAGTTGGCCGTGCAGGACAAAGACGGGAATCTTTGAGGAGGAAGACGGAAGTGTACGTATTGTCACGGCAGAACAGCAGATCGAGATCGGCAGTGAGATCTATGCCCCGGTTTTCTACCAGAACTGCATGAAACCGGAAGAAAAGACGCTCATCCCGCTTGTGGTAACGCTGTCTGCGGACAGAAAGCGAGCACGGATTCAGGATATCAACCGCGAGACATGGTGGAAGTCCGGAGAAAAAGTCCGAATTCTTCCATGGAAGCCGCAGACTGGTAAAAAGAGCTGTATCCACTGCACCAATTGCGGAAGATGCAGCTGGTAGAAAGAAGGAGGGCGTTTACCTGACAGCCCTGAGGCACGCCGAAGTACTCCCTCCTTCTTTTATTTTTCTGTTTTCTGTCTGATTTGTATCCGGTTCAGATGACTTAACGAACCGGCGCCAACAGAACTTTTCCGGTTCCTCTGTAAACATTCACCAGCCCCTCTCCGGAAGCTGCGGATCCGATCAGGCTCTTTCCGGAGCGCTCCACTGTGAAGTCGAGGCTTCCGCTCCATGCGATGGCAAAGTTTCCGTCCACTTTCAGCACGTCATTTTCCAGGGTAATCTCCACCAGTTCCTCTTTCGGACACAGAGACTCCAGACACACGACGCCGTTTCCCTGGATGCCCAAGTTGAACAGCCCTTCATTTCCCGCTACTGCGGAAGAAAAGTTGGAGCGCGCCACTGCTTTGTGTTTCAGCGAAGACTCGCAGGCAAGGAACAATCCGTCGTCAAGCACAATAGAGCCATTCCAGTCTTTCAGGTCTACAAGCAGGATATACTTGTATGTGGGCTCCAGGACCAGAGTTCCGCTTCCCGTATACTCCGGCTTGATCGCGGACTCGCCGGTCACGGAACCGCGCACTGCCTTTCCGAAGAAGTCTCCCACTCCCTTGATGCCTGTCGTTGCCTTGACATCTCCTGCCATCCACTGCATCGCTCCCGCCTGGATGGTGACTTTCGACTTGGACAAATCACAGACAACCTGCCTTTTCCTCACGTTCATCTGGCTTGCATAGTAAGCTGCCATTGCAGTTTCCGGCATCACGCTTAAGTCTCTCTGGTACTCAAGCACGGAAAAAGCCCCCAGGGAATCTGTCACCTTAATGTCGTCATTGTCCATAAAATTTCTGATGTAATACATAGTTTGTGCCCTCCTCTTTCTTTTTCTGTCCGTCGTCCGGATTTTCAGGTGTTTACTTGAAGTATACACAAAAGATATGCCCCTGTCAGCCTGCTTTTCCAAATCTTAACTATAACTTTTCACTTTTGCCGTCATTCCCCGGCAGAAGAAGCGGGAAAGTCTTTCAGGTATCCCTGCTGCCCGAGTTTTCTCCCTGTTTCCACGTACGCCCGGCTGCTCTCGTAAAGCTTCTGTCTCTCCTCCCGGGTAAGCATCCGCTTCACCTTTGCCGGGCTTCCCACTGCCAGGCTCCCGTCCGGGATCTCCTGCCCCTCCAGAACCAGGCTGCCCGCCCCGATGAGACACTCTTTCCCGATCCGGGCGCCGTTTAAGATAATCGAGCCCATGCCGATCAGGCTGCCGTCCCCGATGGTGCAGCCATGGATCACCGCATTATGTCCCACAGTGACATGTTCTCCGATTACCACCGGGAACCCTTTATCCGCGTGGACGGTGCAGTTGTCCTGGATATTGCTCGCCTTTCCGACTGTAATCTTCTCCTCATCTCCCCGCAGGACCGCATGAAAGAGAACCGTGACGTCCTCCCCCAGAGAGACATTCCCCATGACAACTGCCTCTCTTACGATATATGTTCTTTTTTCTTCAGACTTTATCCCTTTATCTGCAATCATTTCTTTATCCATAAACAGCCTCCGCAACTGTCCTCTGCTCTGTCAGAGCTCCCTTCTCCGGATCAGTATCGCCGCCTCGTAAGGCTTAAGCACTTCCCCCAGCTCTTCCTTATAATTATGAAGAAGCATCTGCGCGTCCTTCCATTTTCCGTCCAGCGGACACGCTGCCGCCTCTCCGGTAAAGTTGGCGCAGACAAGCATTTCCGAATCATCATCCGTCCGGGTATAGGCAAAGATATGTTCATCCTCGGGCAGAAGAAGCTGGAATTTTCCGTCCACAAAAACGGGATGCTCTTTTCTCAGGTGCGTCAGGGCGCGGTAGAAACAGTAAACGGAATCCGGATCCTTCTGTTCCTTGGCCGCGTTAATCTCCACATAGTTCGGATTGACGGCAATCCAGGGCGTGCCATCGGTAAATCCTGCATTCTTCTCCCCGTTCCACTGCATGGGCGTACGGGCGTTATCCCGGCTCTTTGCGTAGACAGACCGCATCACTTCGTCTTTCGGATATCCTTCTTCCAGACGTTCACGGTAGACGTTGAGCGTCTCAATATCCCGGTACTCACTGATGTCTGTGAACCTGATATTGGTCATTCCCAGTTCTTCCCCCTGGTAAATATAGGGAGTCCCCTGCATTCCATGGAGTACTGCTGCCAGCATTTTTGCCGATTCCTTCCGGTACTTTCCGTCGTCTCCCCAGCGGGACACGATTCTCGGCAGGTCATGATTATCCCAGAACAGGCTGTTCCATCCCGTCTGATAAAGGCTGTTCTGCCATTTTGCCAGACATTTCTTCAACTTCACAAAAGGAAGAGGCGCCAGATCCCATTTTTCCTTTCCTTCCTGCTGGTCCATCATGCTGTGTTCGAACTGGAACACCATGGAAAATTCGCTGCCGTCCGGGTTGCTGTAGAGCTTCGCATTTTCCGTGTTGGCGCCCCACGCCTCTCCGACTGTAATCAGGTCTCCCTTCTGGAACGTCTCCCGGCTCATCTCCCGAATGAACTCATGGAGCCTGGGACCGTTACTGGTAATCTTCCGGTCCGGTTCCTTGGCGACCTGGTCGATCACATCCAGCCGGAAACCTCCCACGCCCTTGTCCATCCACCAGAGAATCATATCGTAGAGCTCCCGGCGCACCTTCGGATTCTCCCAGTTGAGATCGGGCTGCTTTACGGAAAACTGATGAAAATAGTACTGTTTCAGTTCCGGAACCCACTCCCACGCCGGACCGCCGAAAGAAGCTTTCATATCGTTGGGCAGTACCCCCTCTTCCCCGTCCCGCCAGACATAGTAATCGTGATAGGGATTATCCTTTCCCTTCTTCGCCTCCCGGAACCACCGGTGCTCATCGGAAGTATGGTTGAGCACCAGGTCCATGATGATCCGGATCCCCCTCTCCTTCGCCTCGCGGATCAGACGCTCCATGTCCTCCAGCGTTCCGAACATAGGGTCAATATCCTGGTAATCGGAAATGTCATATCCGTTGTCATCCTGGGGAGAACAATATACCGGAGAGAGCCATACCGCGTCGATTCCCAGATCCTTCAGATAATCCAGTCTGCTTATGATTCCCGGGATGTCTCCGATTCCGTCTCCGTTGCTGTCCTGAAAACTTTTCGGGTAAATCTGATAGATTACCGCATCCTTCCACCATTTCTGATTATTCACTGCCATATTGCCATCTCCTTTATCTGTCTTTTTTCCCGCGTTCCAGCGCCTCATACACCCGGAGCATCTCCCCCACGCTCCAGGCCTGGGCGAAACATCCTTTCGACGAGACCGGATTCTCCCCGTCATAGATCTCCGGAAGCTGTCCGATACATCCCTCACGCATGGCGCTCTCCAAAACTTCCACCTGGCGTCTCACACATCTGACTGCCTCTTCATTGTAATCGTTCACCTTCAGATACGCAAGATAATATCCTCCCAGAGGATACGTCCATGTTGTTCCCTGATGATAGGCAAGATCCCGTTCCAGCATCTCCCCGCCGTAGAATCCGCAAAATTCCGGATCTTCCGGATCCAGGGTCCGCAGCCCGTAAGGCGTATAAAGTTTTTCAAACACCGTATCAACAATCTGCTTTTCCTGTTCCCGCTCCAGCATGGTAAACGGCATGGACACCGCCCAGATCTGGTTGCAGCGGATCTGATCATCCGCCTTCGTACCGGAGAGCACATCTTTCAGACAGTGTTTTTCCGGATTCCAGAACTTCTCGCAGAAGGAGGTTTTCACCTGCTCTGCCATAGCATGGTACTCCTCTGCTTTCCCCTGTTTTCCGGCGATTCCCGCAAACCGCTCCATAATGCAGAGCGCATTATACCAGTATGCATTGATCTCCACCGGTTTCCCATGTCGGGGCGTCGGAAGGATCTCTCCCACGCGCACATCCATCCATGTGACCTGATCCAGATCTTCCCCTGCCATCATCAGACCGTCATCATCCATATGTATCCCAAACCCTGTGCCATTGCGGTATCCGTCTATGATCCTTTCCATCACCGGATACATCTCCACAGCAAACGATTCATCCTCCGCCGCCCCGCAGTACAGCCAGACACAGTTGATAAAAAGGAGCGCCGCGTCCGCCGTATTATAACGGGGTTCATTTTCCCCCTCCGGGAAAAGGTTCGGCATCAGCCCGTCCTTCTCATACCGGGCAAACGTCCGCAGAATAGATGCCGCATTTTCAAACCGGCGTGTGGAAATACACACCCCCGGCAGGGCAATCATCGTATCCCTTCCCCAGTCTTCAAAAAACGGAAATCCGGCAAGGATCGTCTCTCCTCCTGTGGACTCCCGGAGCGAAATAAACTGCTCCGCGCTCTTTGCCAGAAAGGACGCCATTTCCGAGTGAAAATCCGCCTCCCGCTCCAGCTTTTTCCGGTATGCCTTCCGCTCTGCAATCATATCCTCCGCCCATCTCACAATATCCCTGTCTGTTTCATACGCCGACGCAGCTGCGGATGCTGCCTCAGCGGAAGACATTTCCCAATCCCCCGATTTTTCGGGTGCCTCCTTAGCAGGACTTTCATCCGGCATCCGAAAGATCACAGCCATGCTCTTTTTCTCTCCCGGATTCACATCCGCACAGATGCGTACCAGTGCTTTTGCCCTTCCCGTGGCTCTTCTTCCATCGCAGACATCCCAGGCATAGAAACAGTTCTCCATCATTTCCCCAGTATCTTCCAGACTGCCGTTAGTGAAGAGATCCAGGGAAAGCCCTCTGCTCGTAATCCGGTTTCCGCTCCGCTCAAACACCTGATCTTCCTCTGCCTCCATCCCCTTGGGTACAAACTGGAAAAAGGGCGTTACGGACAGGCGTACCGCCCGGCCTGAACGGTTCTCAATCCGGTAGCACACTGCCGCCGTATTCTCCCCCTGTACCAGAACCGCTTCCTTTTCCACCTGTACTCCCCGGTTCTGAAACAGCCAGACAGGGGTATCTTCATAAGAAAATTCCGAGAGAGCGCGGTATCCTTCCTCACAGCTTCCATCTGCGAACTCCTGGCTGGAGAGCATCCAGGAAACCTCCCTGTCCGAAGACAGCTCTGTTATCTGTTCCGACAGCCGGTGCACCATATTATAGCGGTGGTTCGGGGCATGTGTACACGCCATCAGAAAAGCATGGTCATTTCTCGCCGCCGATCCGGTCATGGTAAGGGAGGAGAATCCTCCCAGCCCGTTCGTCATCAGATAACAGTTCTCCTGTCCTCTCTCCAGCGTCTTCCAGTCCTGTTTTCCGTACACCCATTTCATACTGCGCGTCTCCTCTCCTGTCTTTCTCCGTATTCTGCCGCCTTCCGGACCTTTCTTCTGTTTCCCCGTCCGTTCCTGCCGCCATCGTCCATATCCTCCATGGCGATTCCCACATTCTTTCCCGCATCCAGGCAGCCCAGTACGGTTACGCTCTGTGGCATTGCCGTGACGGTTTTCTCCACAGGCCGCTTCTCCTGCCAGAGACAGCTGTTCTCCCCGTCGCAGAGGATTTCCCAGCCTTCTCCCGGAAGTTCAAACACAGCCGGACTCTCCCTTCGGTTGTAAATCACCATCAGAGTCTGCCATCCCGGCACGCCCGCCCCGTTTCCGTCTTCCGTTTGACCGGCGCCGTTCTCCCCGGCCTTTCGCAGGCTGTCCCTCTTCTTCCGGTTATCCACCATGAAGCTCACAAGCCCTGCCTCTTCTCTCATATGGAAGATTCTCTTCCGGGCTTCTGATGATTTGTCGCAGAGCCCCGGCAGCTTTTTGCGCAGACCGATGAGCCCTTTATAATACTCCACAAGCGCGCTCTCCTCCCACGCCTTTTTCCAGTCCAGCCGGTTCAGGGAAATGGGGGCATCGAAGGTATTGTCATGACCGTCCTTTGTCCGGGCAAACTCTTCCCCGGACAGGAAAAACAGGCTTCCCTGGCAGGTCATGTACATGGCTGCCGCCATCCGGTTCAGCCGCATCCGGTCCTGGTCCGGTGCCGTCTCGTCCAGTTTGTCCCAGAGCGTCTGATTGTCGTGGGCGGAGACATAGGAAATGATCTGGGACGGTGCTTTCACCTTTCCCGCAATCTCGCTTGCCTCCTCCCCGGCAAAGATCTCTCTTCCTTCGCCCGGATCCCGGCACCATGCTCCGGCGCTCTCCAGGATTGCCTCTTCTTTTCCTTCCGCCCCGTTTACGAATCCGGGCAGATGGGTTTTCAGTGCCGATCCTTTGATGGCGTCCCTGGTGTCGTCGCAGAAAATTCCGATATTCTCATCCAGAAGCGCAATATTTTTCTTGGAAGCAGGAAGGGCTCCGCCCTCCATGGCAGTCACATCGGCAGACCAGGGTTCCCCGAAAAGGATCTTTTCCCCCTTGCCATAACGGAGATCCAGTTCCCGGCGGATCCGGTTCATCAGTTCCACATCGAGAAGCCCCATCAGGTCAAAACGGAAGCCGTCGATGTGATATTCCTCAGTCCAGTACAGCACGGAATTGAGAATATAATCCGCGCACATCTCCCGCTCGCTCGCCACATCATTGCCGCAGGCGGAACCGTTGGAAATCCTGCCGTCATCAAATACCCGGTAGAAATACCAGGGCGCCGTTCTCTGGAACCAGGAATCCAGAGAATAGGTATGATTGTAAACCACATCCATAATCACACGGAACCCTGCCCGGTGAAGTGCCTGGATCATCTCCTTCATTTCCCGGATACGTACTTCCCCGTGAGCCGGATCCGTAGAATAGGACCCCTCGGGAACATTATAATTGACCGGGTCATAGCCCCAGTTAAATTCTGTTTCCTCCCCCGCCTCGTTAACCGAGCCGTAGTCGTAGGACGGCATGATCTGTACATGGGTAACGCCCAGTTCCTGCAGATACTTTATCCCCGTGGCGTGAACGCCGTCTCCAAAGAGAGTTGTATCTGCACAGGTAAACGCCTTGTATTTTCCCCTGTACTCTTCCGGAAAGCCGCCGGACGGATCCCAGGAAAATTCTTTCACATGAAGTTCGTAGATAATCCGCTCCGTTCCCGGAGCAGGCGCCTGATCCTTCTCCCACCCTTCCGGGTCCGTCTTTCCGAGATCCACTGCCATACTCCTCTGTCCGTTCAGCCCGCATGCCTTTGCCCGGGGATCCGCAGAGAAAATCCGTTCTCCTTCTATCTCCAGTTCAAAATCATAGTAGACCCCGTGCAGATTTTCCTCCGTCTTCCAGGACCATACGCCCCGGTCTTCCCTCTGCATGGAAACCCTTCCCAGAAGGCAGTCCCCGGTTCCTTCTCTATACAGATTCAGGGTGACACTGTCAGCTGAAGGACTCCATAATTTGAAAGAGGTTCCCTTCTCCGTGCAGCTCACCCCAAGATCATTTTCTCTGTAAATAAAATTGTCCCGAAACCCCGGGCTCGAATAATACTTCTTCCATTCCAGTGCTGTCTTCATATATCATGCCTCTCTTCTATTGCCAGTTTTTCTCATCATACTCCTGTTTTCTCTGCTCTCTCCTCACAACCAGATGCCCCTTCCGCTTCTCTCTCCTCCGACCGGATGAGACAAGAGCTGAGACATCCGTGTCAGGAGCGGAAGTTAAGCGGACGGGGCGGAGAATCCGTCCCGAAGATGTTCGAATCTAAGATGGGCACTGCTCTCTGTACCCATCTTAGATTCGTTACAGCTTCGTGGACCAGTCGCAGCATTTACCCTTTGACCGCTCCGGACAGTCCATCCACGTAATACCTCTGCATATACAGGAACAGTGCCGCGATCGGTATCGAGATGAGCACCGCCCCCGCCGCAAAGCAGGTATACCAGCTGTCGATGTATTCCTTTTCAAGCATCCTCCAAAGACCGATTGCGATCGTATACTGATCCGCATTGGCACGGCAGATAACCTTTGCAAAGATGAAATCTACCCACGGTCCCATGAAGGAAGTCAGTGTCGTATAGACAACGATCGGTTTACTCAGCGGAAGTGTGATCTTCGTAAAGATCTGCCATCTCGTACATCCGTCCAGAATCGCCGCCTCATCCACTGCAAACGGGATCGTATCGAAGAACCCCTTGGCGATCTGGAAACTTAAGGCAGCTCCGCCGGAGTACACAAGAATCAGCGCCAGTTTAATCATATTTCCCTCGGACAGTCCCAGAGCCTTCAGAATAAAATACACGGCAACCATGGACATAAATCCCGGGAACAGCCCCAGTATCATCGCCATGTTCATATACGGTTTTCTCATCTTAAAACGCAGCCTTGACAGACAGTAAGATGCGGACAGTACGTAGAACGTTGACAGGATGCAGGAGCAGATCGCGATGAACAGGGTGTTCATGAACATCTGCGGGAAGTTCAGGATGGAAGTATCCGTAAACAGCCGGATATAATTGTCCAGTGTGTAGGACTGGGGCAGGAATGTAGATACATAGGAGCCCTGCTCGACGCGGAAACTTGTGAGGATGACCCAGATAATCGGGAACACCCAGATTACCGCCAGAATCCCGAGAACTACGTGGACAACGCTGTTTGTAATGAACCTTTTTCTCTTTGCGGAATGCATTTTCTGTCCAGCCATGTTTAGAACCCTCCTTCTTCTTTGTATGATCTGCTGTTATGGTATGTAATCAGCGCGCCGATGGCAAGAATGATAAATGTCAGGATACCGATAACCGCACCGATATTGTAGTACTGCTTATCGATCGTCAGCTTATACAGCCAGGTTACAAGCAGATCCGTCTTACCCGCCGTAGCGCCAAGATCCGTAACCGGATCTCCTCCCGAAAGCAGGTAGATGACGTTGAAGTTGTTGACATTTCCCGTAAAGGTCGTAATCAGATACGGTGTCGTCACGTACAGCATGTACGGGAGTGTAATCTTGAAGAAGATCTGCACTGCATTGGCGCCGTCCACCTTTGCCGCCTCGTAGAGATCTTCCGGAATATTCTGAAGCACTCCGGTGAGCTGAAGCAGCGTGTAGGGTACGCCGACCCAGATGTTGATTACGATAACCGTCACTCTCGCCCACATCGGATCTGTAAAAAACGGAAGACTTGCGTCTGACGCGATCAGTCCCAGATTTCTCAAAAGCACGTTCACCGCGCCCTCCGGCTGAAGCATGGTCCTCATGATCAGCAGGGATACGAACATCGGCATTGCGCAGGAGAGCACGAAACAGAATCTCCAGAATCCCTTTGCCCGCGTCCCCTTCCGATTGATCAGAAGGGAGACGATCATACCGAAAATGTAGTTGGAGAAGGTTGCGAAGAACGCCCAGATCAGCGTCCATCCGAGCACGGACCAGAAGGTACTTCCGAGAATACTGCTTGAGTCAAACAGCGCCGCGAAGTTTTCCAGCCCCACCCAGTCAAAGAGCATCAGGTGGTCGCCGATCTTGCTGTAGTTTGTAAACGCCATACAGATCATGAAGATCAGCGGCAGGATCGTAAACAGGGAAATGAACACCATCGGCGGCGTCATCAGGAGCTTCTGCAGGTTTTCGTGAAGAAGCGTTTTCAGGTCTTCAACAAAATTGTTTACATGTTTTCCTGCTTTTGCAAGGCACTCAGCCTTGTAGGCGCTTCTGAGTGTCCCTCTCCACATAAGCACCATCAGGACTGTGATCAGTACCGTGGCGACACCGTAGAGAAGGATCAGCACCGACTGGTCGCCTTTCGTGTACATATAGACCTGTTTTGCCTCGTCCCAGTACTCCTGCTGTTCCACAGAGCCCAGAGATGGAAGCATTGCCAGACAGTGTACACCGGACATCACCATAAATACAATGTACGCGACTTCCAGAGCCAGATAAAGCAGCCCCTTGATCAGCTGCCCGTGGACAACATTTCCAAATCCCATGAGAACCATGGATAACTTCGTCTCAATCCCGCCTTTCCTGATCGCATTCATGCAGGTATACGGCGTAGGAAATTCATTTACTCTCTTTTTTAAAATACCCATCCTCATTTGCCTCCTTATGATATACCGTCGCTGTTCATCGCGTCATTCATTGCTTCTGTCTGCTCTTCCGCATTGTCATGAGTCACACTTCCGTTGCGGATTCCCTTGCCCAGGTTCTCGACCGGAGTCCAGCAGTTATTCATCTGGGAGACAAAAGGCTGCAGGATTGACGTATAGTTGAAGGTATCATTCTGTGCAATGACAAGCTGGTCGGAAGCGATCTCCGGATCCTCCAGAAGTTCCGTATTGCAGGGAATTACATTTAACAGTTCATAGTGGAGGCGCTGCACTTCGGCAGATCCCAGATAAACCGCAAGCGCAACCGCCTGCTCCATATATTTGCTGTGGGAATTGACACCCACCGCCTTGGAGCCCGCATAGGCTTTCATCTGAACTTCCTCGCCGTTGAGCGTAAAGGTCGGAAGGGACGTTACGCCCATGTTGTCCCCCAGAATCTCCTTGATTGCATTGGCGTCCCAGGAACCGGTGAACATGGCGTTGATGCTTCCGTCACGGAGCCCCGCGATACCGGAACCGTCCGCATCGATCCGGAAGTTCGGGTTGCTCTCCAGATCGATCAGGTAGTTGGTCACATCGACTGCCTTCTGCCCGGTAAAGTCAACGCCTGCCTCCTCGTCTGTACCGTCCCCGAAGAGCGTACAGCCGTTGCCTACATAGAACGCCGGCAGATACCAGGAGTTCGTAAACGGGAAAGATACCACTCCTTTTTCCAGCATGGTGTCCAGATTCTTTACATCCTCCTCCGAAAATACAGATTTGTCATAGAACATGTACCAGGTATTTGTCGTATAGGGAACGCCGTACAGGTCATCCCCGAGCATAAGCGACTGCAGAATCTCCGGAGAGTTCGTAGCCTCGATCTCCTCTCTGTACTTTCCGCCGAACTTTGCTGCTGCCTTGGAATCCGTCAGCCATGCAATACCGTCGTTGGAGTACAGAAACACATCCGCGCTGGCATCCGGATCCTGTCCCACCTGGCTTGAAGCGCTCGCCTCATCCATGATCCCGTATACGAACGTAATATCCCACTCGGGATGTTCATCTGCAAACGCTTCGCAGCAGGTCTGCAGCCATTCTCCGTTGTCCTTTGACTGATCTGCTGTAGGCGACCACACCATAAGACGAACCTTTTCAACCGCCCCGTCTTCGGAACCGCTGCCGCAGCCGGTCAGTCCGCCCGCAGCAAGACCGAATGTCAGCGACACTGCTCTTTTCTTCATAATGCACTTCCTCCATCTTCTAAAAGTTTCGTTTTGTTTCGTTATGTTTTACTATATACCTGTTTTTCGGAAACGTCAATCCTGTTTCGCCGTTTTTGCATACACTTTGTATAATCTGCATATTTTATTGCCCACGTTTTTGTGCATATTTATTTTCGTGCTTTACGAAACTTTTCTAAACCACATAGTTTTTTCATTGATTTCTTGTTCTATTTTCATTATAATGTTTTCAAGTGATTTTCATACAGGAAAGAAGGTGCCCGAATGACCACCATTCAAGATATAGCTGACAAACTCGGGATCTCAAAAGGTACGGTGTCGAAGGCGCTCAACGATGCACCCGATATCAGCGAAACATTACAAAAACAAATTCTCGAGACCGCTGTGGAACTCGGTTATACAAGACTGCGCCGTTATAAAAAAGCATCACAGAAAATCTGTATCCTGGCGCAGAGCGACAACATCCAATATGAGGAGCCCCATCACTTCGGCCATGATATCGTCATGGGATTCCGGCAGATGGCAGAGCCCGCCGGGTTCGAAGTGGATATCGTCCCGGTAAACGTACAGACACAGCGCAGCACGGGATATGATGTTTTCATGCTCCAGAACGGCTATCTGGCTTCTTTTGCCATCGGCTTCGCCCTGAACGACCCGTGGATGCAGGATTTTAAGACAAGCCATACTCCGGCGGTCCTTTACGACAACCATATCATCGGCAATCCTGCCACCGCTTATGTGGGTATTGACAACGACGAAGGAATGGATCTGGCAGTTGCCCACTTAAAAAAAATGGGACACAAAAAGATCGGTTACTTAAGCAGCGCTCTCGGCTCTCACATCATGCAGGTAAGGCACCGGGCATTCTTCCAGGCAATGCACCGCCACGGTCTGGAAGCTTCTCCGGCGCAGGCAGCACACTCCTATTACCTTACCGAGTGCATGGAAAAACATCTCCCCCGTCTGATCGATCTCGGGATGACTGCCATCATCTGCTGCCAGGACACCATCGCACAGGCCGCCATGTTTCAGTGTCAGCAGCTCGGATACCGCGTGCCGGAGGACGTCAGCATAATCGGCTTTGATGATCTTCCGGTCTGTCCGTACACTTCGCCGCCGCTTACCACGATCCGGCAGGACCGGACGGAAATCGGGAAATGCGGCTACTATGCACTGGACAGTTTGAGAAACGGAGTATCTATCGGCACCGTTCTGCTTCATGCCAAACTTATGGTCCGAAATTCCACCGCACCGGTAAAAGGAGGAAATGACATTGAAGAAATTTAAGATTGCGCAGGTGCAGATGCCTGTGATCACAGACAGAAAAGCCTGCCTTGATTATCTGGAAAGCGCAGCCTCCCGCTGCCGGGCTGCAGGGGCGGATCTTCTTGCTCTGCCGGAAATGTTCTCCTGCCCGTACAGCACCGCAGCCTTCCCGCAGTATGCCCAGCCCCAGGGAGGTTCTCTCTGGAGCGCCTGTTCCGCCATTGCGGAAAAATATCAGATCTGGTTTTCTCCGGGGACCATGCCGGAGATCGACGAAAAGGGAAATATTTTCAACACCGCCTACATCTTTGACCGGAATGGAAATCAGGCGGCAAAGCACCGGAAGATGCATCTTTTTGATATCGACGTGGAGGGCGGACAGCATTTCCGCGAGTCGGACATTCTCTCCGCCGGCAATTCTATTACTACATTTGATACGGAATTCGGCACTTTCGGGCTTGCCATATGTTATGACATCCGCTTTTTTGAGCTGTTCCGCCTGATGGCTTTAAAAGACGCCCGGTTCATCCTGGTTCCCGCCGCGTTTAATATGACCACAGGCCCCATGCACTGGGAACTTCTCTTCCGTTCCCAGGCTGTGGGCAATCAGGTATTTATCGCCGGGACTGCGCCTGCCCGAAACCCGGAGGCAGATTATGTCTCGTGGGGACACAGCCTGATCGCAGATCCATGGGGAAATGTGATCAGCCGGATGGACGAAAAGGAAGCTATGCAGATTACCGAAATCGACCTGGAAGAGACAGACCGGGTAAGGGAGCAGATTCCGGTGCTGAAACACCGGCGCACGGACGTATACCAGTTGAAAGAATTTCTCGAACAGGAGGGACTTATATGAACAATACAATCGAGTATAAAGGTTATGTTGGAAGTGTCGAATTTTCGGAAGAGGATGGCATTTTTTACGGAAAAGTTATGGGAATCCGCAGTTTAATTTCATATGAAGGAGAAAATGCCCATGATCTTCTGAGCGATTTTCACAACGCTGTTGACGATTATCTGGAAATGTGTCAGACAGAAGGGAAAAAGCCCGAAGTTGCTTACAAAGGCAGTTTTAATGTTCGAATTTCTCCTGAGCTCCATAAGCGTCTGGTTATTTACGCCACAGCCCATCAGATGTCCCTGAACCGCTATATCGAAGAGATCCTTGAGAGCTCTCCCGCTGCCCATTATACATCCATATCCCGCTCCGGAATCTCCTGAGCGGGATATGGAGCATACCGCACTCTTTTTTCCAAAACACTTTATCTATACTTATCTGTATACCACTTTGGCAAATATGTCCGGAAATAATCGTAGTCCTCAAATGCCCTCCGGCACCGTTCCGTCATGCCATCGATCTCTTTCCGACCGAACCGTTCCGCCCACTTGATAGAATACAGAGACGCATGCGCCACATAAACCGCAAGTGTGATCCAGAAATCCTCCGGAATCTGATCATTAAAATAAGCGTCTATCTGACCGATACAATACGGAATACTGTTTTCCAGTCACCGCTGCCCTTTATATTTTCAAACATATCCTCTTCTCCCCAGGTCAGAATTTCCATTGCTTTTACCGCATCAGGACCTCTTTGCAGGTCCTGTCTTTATGAATTCAATCAGATCTTCCAGATCATCAAAATCATCATAGTCTCCGTTTATACCTTCCCGGTGATAAACAATCCCCTCCTTTTCATTCCTCTCAAGGCAGTCCAGAAGATATTCCTCTCCATACCTTCTGGCAAATTCCGTAAAAGCATACGGTTTGATTTTGCTTAATAACCCTTTTTCTATTCCTGTCTGTAAAAATAATTTTTTTCACTCAGATATGCATTATTTTCCTTTACCCATGGATTCATGGCCTTTGCCTTCGGGATCTTCATCTCAATCCTGAAACCATCCCCCTGCACCCGGATTTCGTCCTCCATCACAAGCCCCTTTTTAAACCGGAACTCTTTGATATCTCCCCAGGCGATAAAAGATCTGCCCATGGCATAGTTTTTCTCATTCAGCGGGAAGAAGGATATTCCCTCACTGTCGAAATAGATAAAAAACGGCTGGAACTGCTCAAATGAGTAAACGCTCACCCCCGGCAGTGGCAACACCCATTTCATCTTCATCTTCGGATGACCGAATGTGACTGCGTGCTCATCTGGCAGCCCAAACTCTGCAAGCAGCGCCTTTAACTGTTCTTCCAACATACTCAAAACCTCCTTATTCTGTCTTCAGATTTCTTTTCTTCCAATAATATTTTTCTCCAAGTATATCACATTTCACAGAATTTTGGGATACGATCAAAAAACCGGCACAATCAAAATGCTCCGAGCGGCCAACTGACCACCGGCACAAAGCGATGGAGAAAAGCCGCTCAGAGCATTTTTCTATTATTTCATCACAATATTAATAATCTTCTTCGGCACATAGATCTCCTTGATCACATTTCCGGAAAGTTTATCCCCGAGGGCTTCCTTTCCTGCCGCAATCGCATCCTCTTTGGAAATCTCTGCAGAGATGCTGATCACAGCTCTTGTCTTGCCGTTGATCTGTACCGGGATCTCGATCTCGTCATCCTTCATCTCATTCTCGTCATAGGACGGCCATCCCGCCTCGAAGACAGTCTCCGTATGTCCGAGCTGCTCCCACATTTCCTCTGCGAAATGAGGCGCAAACGGTGAGATCAGCACTGCGATGGTCTCCAGAGTCTCCTTATCGATTCCTCCGGTCTTCTTCGCCAGATCGATAAACTTGTTGTTATACTCCATGAAACCGGAGATAACTGTATTCAGGCTGAAGCTCTCCAGACGTGTGGTAATGTCGTACACCATCTTGTGGCGGAGACGGATCATCTCTTTCGTTGCCTGGATATCCTGATCCTTGCTGTCCATAAGCAGATTCCAGAGACGTTTCAGGAAACGGTTGACGCCGTCAATTCCTCTGTCATCCCACTCTGCGTCCAACTCCGGCGGTCCCACAAAGAGCTCATACATTCTCAGGGAATCGCATCCGTAGTCGCGAACCAGATCGTCCGGTGAGACGACATTTCCCTTGGACTTGCTCATCTTGATCCCGTTCTTTCCGGTGATCATTCCCTGGTTGAACAGCTTCTGGAAAGGCTCGTCAAAGTCGATCACGCCGATATCACACAGGAACTTCGTGTAGAATCTGGAGTACAGAAGATGAAGAACCGCGTGCTCCACACCACCGATGTACATATCTACCGGAAGAAGCTCATCTGCTTTCTCGCGGGAAACCAGTTCCTTATCATTGTGATTGTCCACATAGCGCAGGAAATACCAGGAAGACCCTGCCCACTGAGGCATTGTGTTTGTCTCTCTCTTTGCCGGTTTTCCGCACACCGGGCACTTGCAGTTCACCCACTCGTCAATAGCGGCAAGAGGCGACTCGCCGGTTCCGGTAGGCTCGTAGGACTCTACATCCGGCAGGCGCAGCGGCAGTTCCTCTTCAGGCACCGGCACACAGCCGCAGTCCGGGCAGTGTACGATCGGGATCGGCTCGCCCCAGTAACGCTGACGGGAGAACACCCAGTCACGCAGTTTGTAATTCACTGTCGCACGTCCGATTCCCTTTTCCTCGATGATATGCGGAGCTTCCTTCTTGAGTACTGCAGACTCCATGCCGTTCCACTCTCCGGAGTTGATCATTGTTCCTGCTGCCTCCGTATAGGCTTCCGTCATATTCTCGATCTCTTTTCCGTCTTTTGCAATAACCTGAATAATCGGGATATTGAACTTCTTTGCAAACTCAAAGTCACGGTCGTCATGTGCCGGAACGCACATGATCGCTCCGGTTCCGTAATCTGCCAGTACATAGTCGGACAGCCAGATCGGCGTCTTCGCCCCGTTTAACGGATTGATGGCATAACTTCCCGTAAACACACCGGTCTTTTCCTTATCCTGCATACGGTCTACGTTTGATTTCATGGAGGATTCGTAGATATATTTCTCCACCGCCTCTTTCGTCTCCGGCGTAGCCAGGGATGCCGCCAGTTCATGCTCCGGCGCAAGCACCATAAACGTCGCACCGTACAGAGTATCCGGTCTGGTCGTATAGACAGTGATCTTCTCGTCTCTTCCTTCCACCGGGAAATCAACCTCTGCTCCGTAGGACTTGCCGATCCAGTCTGTCTGCATTTTCTTTACCTTCTCCGGCCAGTCCAGCTTGTCCAGGTCGTTTAACAGGCGGTCCGCATATTTGGTAATGCGGAGCATCCACTGACGCAGGTTCTTCTTCGTCACCTCAGAACCGCAGCGCTCGCATTTGCCGTTTACGACCTCCTCGTTTGCAAGACCCGTCTTACAGGAGGGGCACCAGTTAATGGGGAACTCCTTCTCATAAGCAAGCCCTGCCTTGAACATCTTCACAAAGATCCACTGAGTCCATTTGTAGAAACTCGGGTCTGTCGTGTTCACTTCCATATCCCAGTCGTAAAGCGCTGCGATATCGTTGATCTGCCTTTTGATATTAGCCACATTTTCGGCTGTTGACTTTGCCGGGTGAACACCCATCTTAATGGCATAGTTCTCCGCCGGAAGCCCGAAGGCATCCCATCCCATCGGATGGATGATATAGTATCCCTGCTGCAGCTTGTAGCGGCTCCACACATCAGAGATCACATATCCTCTCCAGTGTCCTACATGAAGTCCGTTTCCCGACGGATACGGAAACATATCCAGGCAGTAATATTTCGGTTTCTTCTTTCCATTGTCATCCACCTTCGGATTGACCGGTTTCTCTTCCCATCTCTCGCGCCACTTTTTCTCAATGGCTCTGTGGTTATACACAATCTTTGTACCCATGTACGATTCCTCTCTTTCTTTGACCGCTTCTTCCAGTCTGCAGTCCGTTTTTCTGCACATCAAAACATAAAACAAGCCTTTTCTTCTCCAATATCCAAGAGACGAAAAGGCTTCATTTCCGCGGTACCACTCTTATTCATCTGCTCCTGCGTTGCGGAAAAATCCTGTGTAAACATTGATCTTCTTCTGTTCCGAACCGGGCAGATGCACTCATTCATTCTATAACGGGAACTCCCGCTCCTGCCTGACCAGATCACGACCGGATTCAGCAGAAGGACTCCAAGGTCAGTTCAGAGCCTGCCCTGCTGCCTCGCACCTCCCGGCAGTTCTCTGCAAGCGGCATAACTGTCAGTTCCGGAGAAACGACAGCCAAACTCCTACTACTCCTCTTCCTTGTCTTTGCAATATACTCATTTATTATATGAACTGCATTAAAATAAGTCAAGGGAAAACTCGCTCAATTTTACATTTTCCGTTTTGTCACATTCCCCGCTTCACCTTCGGCTCCCACAGGACAATTTCTCCCCGGTCCAGGCTCTTCTTCACATCGATGATCCGCTGGTTTGACGATCCCCGGAAAACCAGGGTGATATCCTTCAGGCTCTCCACGAACCTTCCATCCACAAGCACATCCAGCATGGACAGCATTTCGTCCGTATATTCACATCTTGCCCGGCTCTCGCTCAAAAGCTCCCTGTCATAGAGATATCCGCTGTAGCACCAGATATTTTTCTCCGGATACCTCTCTCTGACTCTTCTCAGAAAAGGCACAAGCGCCTCCTGGTTCCGGGGCTCGAAGGGCTCCCCGCCCAGCAGGGAAAGCCCGTTGATATATCCCGGTTCCAGAGCCTTTAAGATCTCCTCTTCCGTCTCTTCGGTAAATTCTTTTCCATAACAGAAGTCCCAGGTGGCCTCATTGAAACATCCCGGACAGTGATGCGTACATCCGGATACAAAAAGCGAGACTCTCACGCCCTCTCCATTCGCAATATCACACTTTTTGATCTCACCGTAAAACATACCTGTCCTCCTACAGATGCAGCACTCTCTCCTTGATCTCCTGGGTCCTTCCCTGGTTCCAGAACTGGGTGCCGATATAGCCGCATGTCCGTCTTGCCACATTCAGGGTATTCTCGTCACGGTTGCCGCAGTGCGGGCACTCCCACACAAGCTTTCCGTCCTCTCCTGTGACGATCTGGATCTCCCCGTCATATCCGCATTTCTGGCAGTAGTCGCTCTTTGTATTCAGCTCCGCATACATGATATTGTCATAGATAAAGCGGATCACCTGAAGCACCGCCGGAATATTGTCCTTCATATCCGGTACTTCCACGTAGCTGATTGCTCCGCCTGTGGAAAGCGCCTGGAACTGGGATTCGAATTTCAGCTTGGAGAACGCATCGATCTCCTCTCCCACAAACACATGGTAGCTGTTTGTAATATAGCTCTTGTCCGTCACGCCCGGCACGATACCGAAACGTCTCTGCAGACATTTCGCAAATTTGTATGTGGTACTCTCAATCGGAGAACCGTAGATGCTGAATCCGATGTTCGTCTCTTCCTTCCATTTGTCGCAGGCGTCGTTCATATGCTGCATTACTTCCAGGGCAAAAGGTGTTGCCTCCGGATCGGTATGGGATTTACCGGTCATGTATTTCACACATTCATACAGTCCCGCATATCCCAGGGAGATCGTAGAGTAGCCGCCATAGAGCAGTTTGTCAATGGTCTCTCCCTTTTTCAGGCGCGCCAGGGCACCGTACTGCCAGAGGATCGGGGCCGCGTCGGAAAGTGTTCCCTTCAGGCGGTTGTGCCTGCACATCAGGGCGCGGTAGCACAGATTCAGCCTCTCATCGAAGATCTTCCAAAATTTCTCCCTGTCCCCGCCTGAGGAGAGAGCCACATCCACCAGATTGATGGTCACAACACCCTGGTTGAATCTTCCGTAGAACTTGTAATTTCCGTTCTCGTCCTTCCACGGGCTTAAGGCGCTTCTGCATCCCATTACAGGGAAACAGTTGCCCTCCTTGAGCTCTTTCATCTTCTTCTCGGAAATGTAATCCGGCACAAGACGTTTTGCCGTACATTTCGCAGCCAGCTCCGTCAGGTAGTAGTAGGGCTGTCCTTCCTCGATGTTGTCCTCTTCCAGAACGTAGATCAGCTTCGGGAACGCCGGCGTCACCCATACGCCCGCCTCGTTCTTCACGCCCTGGTAGCGCTGTTTCAGGGTCTCCTCGATAATCATGGCAAGGTTTTTCTTCTCCGCCTCGCTTTTCGCCTCGTTGAGGTACATGAACACGGTCAGGAACGGTGCCTGTCCGTTGGTTGTCATCAGTGTAATCACCTGGTACTCGATGGTCTGGACACCTTTGGTAATCTCTTTTTTCAGGCGTCCCTCCACAATCTCATCCAGAATTTCCTTCGGATACTCAATCCCCACCAGTTTCATCTCTTCCGTGACTTCCGCGCGGATCTTGTCCCTGGACACCTGTACAAAAGGAGCCAGATGAGCGAGAGAAATACTCTGTCCGCCGTACTGGTTGCTGGCAACCTGTGCAATGATCTGGGTGGCAATATTACATGCCGTGGAAAAGCTGTGGGGCTTCTCTATCATGGTGCCGCTGATCACGGTGCCGTTCTGGAGCATATCCTCCAGGTTCACCAGATCACAGTTGTGCATGTGCTGCGCATAGTAATCGGAATCATGGAAATGAATGATTCCTTCTTTATCGGCCTCCACAATATCCTCCGGAAGCAGCATCCTCTGGGTCAGATCCCTGCTGACCTCTCCCGCCATATAATCTCTCTGGACACTGTTAACCGCCGGATTCTTATTGGAATTCTCCTGTTTTACATCCTCATTGTTACATTCGATCAGAGAGAGGATCCGGTTGTCCGTGGTATTTGCCTTTCTCACCAGTGATCTCTTGTAGCGGTATCTCACATACCTTCTGGCAAGATCAAAGGCTCCGGTAGCCATGATCTGATTCTCCACCATATCCTGTATCTCTTCCACCGACACCGCGCGTCCCAGCTTGTTGCACTTGAACTCCACATACTCCGCGATATCCTCAATCTGTGAATCCGTCAGACTTCTGCCGCCGTCAGATGTATCTGCCTTTGTTACGGCGATGACGATCTTTCTGTTGTCAAATACTTCTTCCGAGCCGTTTCTTTTGATAATCTTCATCGTTTCCTTCTCCTCTGATTTTTCTATATTCAACGGTCTTTTCACTAACCTGCTTCAATCCGTCTGAAAACTATTCTAATACAAAATATAGTATATTGCAATCCCCAAAACACATGATCATGTATTTTCAGAACAACATACGTCCTGCATAAACTTTTTCATGTAAATGATTATATTTTATTATTTTTTTACACAACAGAAACAACTGCACAAAATTTTCAGTCACTTCCACCCTGCTCCACCCATAGAACCAAAAAAAGGCCTGTACCTGCACTTTATTTCTTCAGTACAGATACAGACCCTGATATCATATGGTTATTCTCCGCTGTTTTTCAGCCTCCTGAAATAGTCTTTCGACTCCCGCACAATCACTCCGTTGAGTGCCAGAAGGGCGATCAGGTTGGGGATCGCCATCAGTGCGTTGAAAATATCCGCGATCATCCACACCGCAGCGACCGTCATGTAAGGGCCGATAAACACTGCCAGTATGTACAGCCAGCGGTATGTCTTCACCACCGTCCTGTTGCGGTCAAAAAGGTACTCCACACAGCGCTCGCCATAGTAATTCCATCCCAGAATCGTGGTAAAAGCAAAGAATACCAGACAGATCATCAGCACGAAAGCGCCCACTTCCGCGGGGAAGGGAAGCCCCTCCTGAAATGCGGCCATTGTAATCTCCACGCCTTCCAGTTCCGGATCAAGCCAGGAACCCGCGATGACAATGGAAAGTCCCGTCATGGTACAGATTACAATAGTGTCGATAAACGTTCCTGTCATGGACACAAGCCCCTGGCGCGCAGGTTCCTTTGTCTGCGCCGCAGCAGCTGCGATAGGCGCGCTTCCCAGGCCGGACTCGTTGGAGAAAATTCCCCTTGCCACACCTTTCTGCATCGCCACAAACATGGTTCCCACTGCACCTCCTGCCAGCGCGCTTCCTGTAAACGCGGACTTCACAATCGATACGATCGCTGCCGGAACCGCCGTAATATTCGTAAGAATGATAATCAGCCCGAATCCCACGTAGAGCACCGCCATAAACGGAACCACGAACTCGGACACTTTTGCGATCCTTTGGATTCCTCCGATCACAACCAGTCCCACACATACGGTCAGGATCAGACAGGTGATCACCGTAGCCCAGGAATAGGTATTCCCGAACAGATTGACCGCAAGCGCCGTATCCGGGTCAAAAAAGCTCTTTACCGCGGAAGCAATACTGTTCACCTGGGTGAACGTACCGATTCCCAGAAGGCCAACGCATGCCCCGAAAAAGGCAAAGATCTTCGCCAGCCATCTCCAGTTCTTTCCCATACCGTTCTCGATATAGTAGAAAGGTCCGCCAAGGACGTGGCCCTCTTTGTCGATTGTACGGTATTTGATGGCCAGAAGCCCTTCCGCATACTTTGTCGCCATTCCGAAAAACGCAGCCACAACCATCCAGAAAAGAGCCCCCGGCCCTCCCAGAGCGATTGCCGTTGCCACGCCGGTAATATTGCCGGTTCCGATGGTCGCGGACAGCGCCGTACACAATGCCCCGAAACTGGTCACTTCCCCATGGCCGTCTTCTTCATTTTTCAACATGAAACGGAAAGCTTTTCCGAGATGCCGGACCTGTAAAAGCCCGAGCCGGACTGTGAGAAAAATACCGGTCGCCATGATCAGACAGATCAGCGGCAGACCCCAGACTGCATTGTCAGCCCACTCAATGAAACGATTAATTTGTGCAAACATTCCTTTATACCTCCATCCTTTTGCCTGAGAGACTCGCAGCGGCTGTATAAGGATATGGACAGCCGTCTGCTTACACCTTCGGCGCTCTTTCTGTTTCAGGAATCCTGAAGTCGAAACAGAAAGAGACTCTCCTGAGTTCCGCTGCATTTTCAGATTAACACAGCAAAATATAGAATATCACTGTATAAAAGAATTAGCAACCCTTTTTTATCCCAGCGCCACATCCAGGATCATCATCAGGGTAAATCCCAACGCCACACCGATGGTGCTGATGTTGGAGTGGTTTCCGCTCTGCGCCTCCGGGATCAGCTCCTCCACCACCACATAGATCATGGCTCCCGCCGCAAAAGCGAGAAGATACGGAAGCAGCGGCAGAACAAACGAAGTCAGAAGGATCGTGAGGAAAGCCGCCACCGGCTCCACGATACCCGAGAGAGCTCCGTAGACAAACGCCCGGCTTTTGGAAAGCCCCTGGCCCTTAAGCGGCATGGAGATGATCGCGCCTTCCGGGAAATTCTGGATGGCAATTCCCACAGACAGGGCAAAGGCACCGGCCAGCGTCATCATGGAATTCTCCGCCAGAACACCGGCAAAGGTCACGCCAACCGCCATTCCCTCCGGAATATTATGAAGGGTCACAGCCAGGACAAGCATGGTCGTTTTTTTTAAATGTGCCGGCATACCTTCCGGATTCTCCTCCGTAAAATGAAGATGGGGCGTAACCGTGTCCAGGACAAGCAGAAAACCCATTCCAAGCAGAAAGCCTGCCGCCGCGGGAACCCACGCCGTTCCGCCCTCCTGTTCCGCCATGTCAATGGCAGGGATCAGAAGCGACCACACCGAAGCGGCAATCATCACGCCGGATGCAAACCCCAGAAGCAGCTTCTGCAGGCGCTCGTTCATCTCCTTTCTCATGAAAAATACCATAGCTGCGCCAAGTGTGGTCCCGGCAAATGGTATCAGTATTCCAAGCAGTACATTTTCGTTCATAATCCTCTCTCCCCGCTGTGTCCCCGCCGCAGCAGGGACACTGTCAACAAATTTTTACCGATATCTTATCATATGCACCGGGAAAAAATTTGTCAACGGGTCCGGCTATGCTTTTTCTGCCAGTTTTTTCCCCGCGGCGCGGCATTCCCCGAGGGCCTCATCGTCCGGCGCGTCATTGGCAATGATTCCCTCTTCGCGGATCAGGACAGCGCCGGCGTTCTTCATGCGCTCCGCCCAGTCGCGCATCCACTCGCCGTCACCCCAGCCGTAGGATCCGAACAGAAGGATGGTCTTCCCCGATACGAGAGGCTCCAGTGCCTCCACGAAAGGCTCCATCTCCGACTCTTCCAGCTGCTCCGCTCCCATGGACGGGCAGCCCAGTGCAAAGGCATTCTCCGCTGCCAGCGCCGCCGGGTCTGCATTTCCCACTTCTTTTACGTCTGCCTCAGCACCCGCCGATACGATTCCCTCCGCCACTGCTTCCGCCATGGCCCGGGTGTTTCCGGTTCCGCTCCAGTACACAACTGATATACTCATCTTTTCTCCTCCTTACATCTGCAGGGCAATCTCGCGGATGCTCCTGCCGTTTAAAAATTCATTTACCGCACAAGTCTTTGCACGGTCATATTCCTTGAAGATCATCCGGGCGCCCACCGGATCCTGATAAACTTTCCAGTATCCGGTCAGAAGAAAGTCCCGGCCGCCGTTCTCGATAAAGCCCCGCACATCCCCGGCCGGATAGCCGAGAAAAGCGCCGATCTCATGAGGGAATCCCATGCCTCTTTCTGCACAGTTCCGGACCCGTTCGCCCAGACGCCGGAGCATGCCGGGCAGATCCATGCCGCCGTAACCGTACTCACCGATCAGGCGGCCAATCTGAGGGTCTTTCAGATACTCCCGCAGTTCATCGGGACGGTAAAACAGGACAAGGCATTTTCCTTCCGAACCGGAGAGTCTCTGCCACGAGACATCCATGCCGCTTAGGACCTCGGGCAGGGCGGAGAAAAGTTCCTCCTCCACCGTAATCACACAGGATACTTTCAGCCCTTTTAAAAACGGAGCGCACTGCAGGGCAATCTGGAACCCGAGCCGGAGTTTCCTGTCGTCATTTTTCAGAAAATAAGTCAGCACTTCTGCAGGCATCTTCTCCCCTCCTTTATTTTGAGAATGATTTTCAATTGCTTCAATACTACCACACCCGCCTTTCCTTTTCAACAATCTTTTTGATAACATTTCTCATTTTTATTTTTTCTCCTCTTCAACCTCTTTTTTATCCTTTTTTTAGTTGTTCCCCAACAGACTTTAGTGTATAATGGATTAAAGACATTTGAGAGGTGAAAGTCTCAAACAATACTTACATAAAGGAGAGATTCGCCATGGTAAATTTAATCACAGGCCCGAGAGGCAGCAGAAAAACACAGCAGATGATCGATCTTGCTAACGAGAAGGTGAAAACTTCCAACGGAAACGTCGTATTTATCAAAAAGAGCCACAAGGATACATACACGGTAGATTTTAATATCCGCGTCATCCGTATGGCTGATTACCCGGACATCCTCACTCTTGAGGAATTCATAGGATTTCTTTACGGCATGGCAGCCGGCAACCACGATATCGAAGCCGTATTTATCGACAGCGTATTAAAACAGGCAAATATCACTCTTGAGAGCCTTCCTGTTTTCCTCCAGAAGCTGAACAAAATTTCCACCGAAAACAATATTGATTTCTTCCTCAGCATCAGCGCTGAAAAGAAAGATATTCCCGATATAGACTCCGGTGTTTACAACGTTATCAGCTGAGAGTCTCTGCTTTCTGTCTGAATCTGTCCGAACAGGAACAGCCGGATAACACAGGCTGCAGAACAGCGAAAAAAGAAGGGTGCGCCGCACGCAGGTTTTTCCTCCGCGCGGCGCACCCTTCTTTTCTTATTCCGTCTGCACAGTTCCCGGCTTCACAGAGACAACTGTGTTGGTCTGCTCGCCTTTTCTGTACTCAATCGTCAGCACATCGCCCACATCATAGCGGATAATGTCGATAAACTCCGTCACCGGGACATCAAAGATATCATCGGAACCTTCCACCATGAGATAGAAATGGGAATTGCCGTCCACGACGCTCTGGGCAATCTTTGTCACAGCTCCCGTTACCGTCTGCACCTCTCTGGTATCCTCCTCCACTTCCTGGATGCCGTTCTCGTACATCAGATTCGTGTAGGAAGCCTCGCATGCGCTCACTGTGTCACCGACTGCAACAATCTGGTATTTCTGTACATTGACCATGGCGTACATCTTCACCAGGCCGGCGTCATCCTTGAGGGCAATAAAGTATGTGGGCTCTCCGGAGATATTCAGAAGCAGGGGGAATGTAGCCGTATAGTGCAGATGCTGCACCTGCCCCTCTGCCGAGGACATGGCGGACGCCTCCGTAGCACCTTCCACCTCGTAGAACTTCGTCTCCATGGTTCTCTGGTTCATCAGGACAAATCCCACATTGGACTGGTCTGCCGTGATGGACGTCACGCCGGTATACACCCACACATCATCATCAATGGCAAGGTAATTGTATCCTTCCGTTGTCTGCAGGCAGTCCTTCTGCCCCAGCACGCTGTTCAGGAACCCGTGTTTGAGAGCACCGTAATAATCATAGAGTTCCACAAGTAGATCTGCCGAATACGCCCGGTCAATCCACTGGGGCGCATCCTCAATGGCATAGTCTGTCGTCTCGCCGGTAATGGCGTTGCAGAGCACCACCCGCCCGATGGTCACACCGCCGAACAGCCCGATATTGAACTTCTTCACCGGGCAGATCCAGTATGGCGTCCCCTCGTCATCCACCTCGAAACTCAAATCATTAAAAATGTAGGTGGGATAGCGGAATCTGAGATGCCGGTAAATATTGCGGTTAAAATGGTCGCTCGCCGTATATTTCATTCCTTCATCCAGTTTGACCAGCTCTGTATCCTGAGTGGCCATATCGATCTTGATATATGCCGGGATTCCCTCTCCCTGATTGGTAAACCACTTGATCAGGCTGGCGTATTTCAGAGGAGAGACCCTTACCGGACGGTTCTGGTAATTGATCTGGGAGTACAGCTCATCCACTTCGAACTGGGATACCATATCCACCATGCTCCCCATCTCCCTGTTTCCCAGAAGCGTAGCAGAATCCCGGTCCAGAAGAGGAATCTGGTCAAAGGAAAGCTCCTCGATATCCTCGGCAAACTCCCCGTTCTCCACTGTCATTAATTTCTGATATTTATCCGCGTTCACAACAGGAGATGACAGAAGCGTTCCTCCCAGGTACACAACCACAACAACTGCCAGAATTCCCAGAATGACCTTAAGTCCCGTGGACTGTTTCAGCTCACTGGGGCTTAAGTCCTTTTTCTTGATAAACAGGGCTGCCGCCAGAACGATCACCACGATCAGGAATACCCAGAACTGCGTGGAATGGATATTCAGCGCAGGCAGAGCCACATAGTAGTAGATGCCCAGTACCGCAAGAACAATCAGGGCAGCCAGAATCTTCATTTTCAGTTTTCTCATCAATTAAAATCTCCTTCTCCAAAGATCCGGTGAGAGCAGAAGCAGATACGGGATGATCTCCAGTCGTCCCGCCAGCATATCAAAGCTGAACACGATCTTTGACAGATTGGAGAACATATGGAAGTTCTCCACCGGTCCAACTTTCGAAATTCCCGGTCCCACGTTATTTATTGTTGTCAGGACACCGCTGAAAGATGTGGCAAAATCAAAATTATCCAGTGAAACCAGGAGCACGGATGCGGCAAGAATGAAAATATATGCCGCAAAATAGACATTTACTCCCTGCAGAGTCTCCCTGCTGACTTTTTTCCCGTTCATTTTCACAACGGTAACCAGATTCGGGTGAAGGATCTTCTTCACCTCCTGGCGGATGGTCTTGCAGAGGATCACAAATCTGCACACTTTGATACCGCCTCCGGTCGATCCCGCACAGGTCCCGATAAACATAATCACAAGCAGGACCGTCTTCGAAAGCTCCGGCCAGAGTTCATAGTCCGCCGTGTAGAAACCGGTAGTCGTAATAACCGACGCCACCTGGAAGGAGGCATACCGGAAAGCATGGAGGACGTTTCCGTATATACTGAGGATATTGACGGTAATCACCGCAATCGAGGCGGCGATAATCCCCAGATAGGCCCGCAGTTCCTCGTTCTTCAGCGCACTCTTCCAGTCCTTGATCAGGATCAGGAAATAGAGATTGAAATTCACGCCGAAGAGAATCATGAATACCGTGATCACTCCGTCTATGTAGGCGCTGTCATAGAAGCTGACGCTGGCGTTCCGGTTGGAAAATCCTCCCGTTCCCGCTGTACTGAAGGAGTGGACGAGGGCGTCATAAAGATTCATCCCGCCGAACATCAGCAGCACCACCTCCACTGCGGTGAGCACGAAATACATCTCATAGAGAATCTTTGCCGTATGCCTTGCCTTCGGCACCAGTTTATCCGCCTCCGGTCCCGGCACCTCCGCACGCATCAGCGGCATGGAATACTCATCGTCCAGGGAGGTGATCATCAGGACGAACACGAGAACCCCCATTCCGCCGATCCAGTGGGTCAGACACCGCCAGAAATTCATGCCCATGGGCAGGGCCTCGATATCCTGAAGGATCGTGGAACCGGTGGTCGTAAATCCGGACACGGTCTCAAAAAACGCGTCCACATAGTCCGGAATGCTCCCGGAGATAAAAAACGGCAGTGCGCCGAACAGCGACCAGAGGATCCAGGCAAGCCCTACAATGACAAATCCTTCCTTGCCGTAGATCCGTTTGCCCTCCGGTCTTTTTCTTCCGAACAGGAGAAAAATCACACCCAGAACGGCCGCCACAATGAGGAAGGAGATTCCGCTCCGCTCCCCGTAAATGAAAGACACCAGCGCCGGAATCAGGAGCAGAGCCCCCTCCACGCCAAGCATCTTTCCCAAAATGTAGACTATCATTCTCTTATTCATCTGTTATCCCGTCCCTGCATCAAAATATCTTCGATATCCTCGATCTGCTTTTCCATGGTAACCACGATCACACTGTCGCCCACCTGGATACTGTCATCACCATTGGGGATGATGATTTTGTGCTTCCGTGCAATGCAGGCGATCAGGTTATTGGATCTCAGCGGAAGATCTTTCAGCGGGATACCGGTGTAGTCCGTCTCCGACTTCACAATAAACTCGAGAGCCTCCACCTTGTCATCCACAAGCTGGTACATGGTCTCCACATTTGCACTTCCCCGGGAATTGTTCCGCGCCCTGACATAGCTCAAAATTGCGTCCGCCGTAGCAGCCTTTGCAGAAACAATACTGTCCAGTCCGAATTCTTCCACCATGGAAACCCGTCTGTCCTCGTTTACCTTGGTTATAATCTTTCCCACTCCCTGTTTCTTTGCGAAAAGGGAGACAATGATATTCTCCTCGTCCATACCGGTCAGGGCAACAAACGCGTCCGCCTCCTCGATTCCTTCCTCGATCAGCAGGTCATGGTCCGTGGCATCCCCGTTGATAATGTCCGCCTTCGGAAGGAGCTCGGAAAGTTCTTCACATCTGGCCTCGTTTTTTTCCACAACTTTCACAACCATACCCAGAGAGCAGAGCTGTGCCGCCAGGTAATACCCCACTCTTCCTCCGCCGCATATGATAACGTTGCGGATCTTCTCCCTGTGGTTTCCGAACATCTTGAAGAACGGTTTCACATCCCGGTGGGACGCTGCAATATGAAGACGGTCCCCCTCCCGGAGCACATAATATCCGTCCGGAATCAGGACGTCATCGCCATGTTCTACCGCGCAGACAAGCACCTGTATCTGGTAACGGCGGTACAGTTCCGCCAGGGAAGTTCCCACCAGGCGGCTTCCTTTCGGAATAGGGAACTCAAGCAGTTCCACCCGTCCTTTGACAAACGTCTCGATCTTGCTTGCATCCGGGAAAAGGAGAATCCTGCTGATCTCATCTGCCACAATCAGCTCCGGATTCACCGCCATGCTCAGATGCAGATCTTCCTTAAGAAGACCGATCTGTCTAAAGTAGATCGGATTGCGGACACGCGCTATGGTATGTCTCGCCCCAAGCCTTCTGGCAATCAGGCAGCTCAGCATATTGCACTCATCCGCTGATGTACAGGCAATGACCAGGTCTGCGTGGGGAACATCCGCCTGTTTCTGTACCTCGGCGTCCACGCCGTCGCCGGGCACGCAGGCGATATCCAGCCTGTCTACGGCAAATCTCAGTTTCTTCTCATTGTTATCGATCATTACCACCTCATAATTTTCGACGGAAAGCTGCCGGGCAAGTTTATAGCCCACCTTTCCGTCTCCAATAATAACAATTTTCATCTTTTTTCCCTCTGTGTCGTCTTGATAGTATATTCGCCGCCATGGAACGGCAGAGCAATTATAGCACCTTTATATGCAAACCTCAACAGTCTTTACACTATCTTAGCACAAAGAAAGCAGGGGCTTATCCGGCTGTGCCGCCCCTGCTCTTCTGATGTTAATTTACTCTTCTGCCGCCCTTGCCGCGATCTCTTTTTCCTGTACGTCAGACGGAGCCTGCTCGTATCTTGCGAACTTGTACTCGTAGGTGCCCCGGCCGCCGGTCATGGAGCGGAGAACCGTACAGTATCCGAACAGTCCGGTCATCGGGATATCCGCCTCGATCACCTGTCTGCCGCCTGCCACCGGAGTCATGCCGAGCACACGCCCCCGTCTCTTGTTCAGATCTCCCATGACATCACCGGTATAATCGTCCGGCACAGTGACTTTCAGGGAAGCGATTGGCTCGAGGAGAACCGGTGACGCCTCCATGAATCCCTTCTTGAACGCCTGGATCGTAGCGGTCTTGAACGCCATCTCCGAGGAATCTACCGGATGGTAGGAGCCGTCGTACAGTGTTGCCTTCACGCCCACAACCGGATATCCTGCCAGAGGTCCTTTCACCACAGATTCCTGAAGCCCCTTCTCCACTGCCGGGAAGTAGTTCTTCGGAACCGCGCCGCCCACAACGCACTCTTCGAATACAAACGGAGTCTCAAGATCTCCGGATGGCTCGAAGCGCATCTTCACATGGCCGTACTGTCCGTGTCCGCCGGACTGTTTCTTATACTTGCTGTCCACATCCGAATTCTTGCGGATCGTCTCACGGAACGCCACCTTCGGCGTCTCCAGGGTAATTTCCACCTTATATCTTGCCGCAATCTTGCTGGCTGTAATCTCCAGATGCTGGTCGCCCATGCCGTAGAGCAGCGTCTGGCGGTTCTCACTGTCATTGACCGCCTTAAGCGTCATATCCTCCGCCGTCATCCTTGCCAGTGCCTGGGAAACCTTATCCTCGTCCCCCTTGTTCTTCACACGGTATCTCATATAGGTATACGGAACCGAATAATCCGTTCTCGCATAGGAGATCTGCGTTGCCTTTGTGGAGAGCGTATCTCCTGTACGGGTGTTGGCAAGCTTCGCCACAGCCCCGATATCTCCCGCAAAGAGCTCGGATACTTCGGACGGCTTGTTTCCGCACATGGTGTAGAGCTTGCCCGGCTTCTCCTCTGCGTCCGTATCTGCATTGTAGAGGACATCATCCCCTTTGAGAACACCGGAGCACACCTTAATAAAGGAATATTTTCCGATAAACGGGTCCACCATGGTCTTAAATACATATGCGCTCTTTGCCTTTGAGAAATCGTAGTTCGCCTCAAAGATCTCGTTTGTCGTCCGGTTCAGCCCTGCGCACGGTCTCTTGTCCGGGCTTGGGAAAAATCTTACGATATCTGAAAGAAGATTGGCAACGCCCTGCGCCTGAATATTGGAGCCCATCGCCACCGGAACGATGTCGCCGTCCATCACTTCGGTACGCATCGCTGCACGGATCTCCTCCACCGAGAACTCTTCTCCGTTGAAGTAGCGCTCCATGAACTCCTCGCTTGTCTCAGCTACGGCTTCCATCAGGGAGTCCCTTAAGATCTGCAGGTTCGGCAGACAGTAATCCGGGATCTCGCACTCTTCTCTCTGACCGATGCCCGTATACCTGCGGCCTGCATTCTTGATAACGTTGATATATCCTACCAGTTTCTCGTTCTCACGGATAGGCTGGAAATGAGGCGCGATCTTCTTGCCGTATCTGGCTGTCAGATCCTCCACCACCTGGCGGAAGCTGGCATCGTCCACATCCATCTCCGTCACATAGACCATTCTCGGAAGATGATATTTGTCGCAGAGTTCCCATGCCTTCTCCGTTCCCACCTGGACGCCCGCCTTTCCGGAAACGACGATAACGGCAGCGTCAGCGGCGCTGACCGCCTCTTCCACCTCTCCGACAAAGTCGAAATATCCCGGCGTATCCAGAACATTAATCTTTGCCTTCTCCCACTCGATCGGCACCAGGCTTGTGCTGATTGAGAATCCGCGTTTCTGCTCCTCTTTATCAAAATCGCTCACTGTGTTGGACTCTGAGACCTTCCCCATGCGGCTGGTTGCTCCTGATACATACAGCATTGCCTCGACCAGGCTGGTCTTTCCGCTTCCGCCATGTCCGAGCAATACCACGTTTCTGATTTCGTCTGTTCTGTAAACCTTCATGCTGCTGCCTCCTTGATATGTAGTTAATCTGTACACATTCTATAAAAAAGAACATGCGCACCATGGGTATATTGTACTAAAATTCCGTCAGAATTACAACCATTTTATATATTTTGTTGGTGTTTACTTTTATAATCTGCAATGCTAAAATACTTCTGGGTACAAAGTCCTGCCACAGGGCAGGGCAGGAAAGGAACAAAAGACAGATTATGGGTAACAGAAAAATCGGATTTATCGGTCTGGGGCTCATCGGCGGTTCCATCGCCAAGGCGGTCCGCCGGTATTTTCCCGACTATGAGATACTTGCATTCGACAAAAACAGGGAGACGCTGGCACTGGCCGTTCAGGAGGGAACGATCCACACCGCATGCTCTTCCATCGACGACAATTTCCGGGGATGTGACTACATTTTCCTGTGCGCCCCGGTTTCCTATAATACAGCCTATCTCTCACAGTTGAAAAACATGATTGACCAGGACTGTATTCTGACCGACGTGGGCAGCGTGAAGACCTCCATCCACGAGGAGGTTATCGCTCTCGGCATGGAGGAGAACTTTATCGGCGGCCACCCCATGGCGGGTTCGGAGAAAAGCGGCTTTGTCAATTCCAAAGCCCATCTGATCGAAAACGCCTACTATATCCTCACACCTTCCGCAAAGGTGTCAGATGAAAAGGTGGAAAAATACAGAAATTTTGTGGAGGCTTTAAAGGCGCTCCCCGTCATCCTGGACTACCGGGAGCATGACCGGATCACCGGTACCATCAGCCATCTCCCCCATATCATCGCCTCCGTGCTTGTCAACTTCGTCCACGATACGGACACGGAAGACGAACTCATGAAGGCGCTGGCTGCCGGGGGATTCAAGGACATCACGAGAATCGCTTCCTCCTCTCCGGTCATGTGGCAGCAGATCTGTCTGAAAAACCGGGACAATATTTCCCGGATTCTCGGGAACTACATCGATGCTCTCGGGCGGGCGAAATCGCTGATCGATTCCGGAAGCGAGGAAGGGCTCTACACCATGTTTGAGGAATCCAAAGACTACCGGGATTCCATGCCCAACAGCTCCGCCGGCCCGATCAAGAAACAGTTCGCCCTCTACTGCGATATCATTGACGAAGCGGGCGGGATCGCTACTATCGCCACTATCCTGGCGAGCAGCGGCATCAGCATTAAAAATATCGGAATCATCCACAACCGGGAATTCGAGGAAGGCGTACTGCGCATTGAATTCTACGATGAATCTTCCTCTGTGAAAGCTGCCGCTCTCCTGAGGAAATACCGGTATATCGTCTACGAAATCTGACGCAGGCGTCTCCGGAAGAAACAGAAATAAAAGAGTAGTCATCATATTTTACACGAGAAAGGATCACTTGCCATGGAATTATGCAGTATAACAGGATTAAAAGGAAAGGTCCGCATCCCCGGAGATAAATCCATCTCCCACCGCTGTGTCATGTTCGGCTCCATCGCCAGCGGCACCACGGTAGCGGACAATTTTCTGAACGGGGCTGACTGCCTCGCCACCATCCGGTGCTTCCGGACGCTGGGCATCGACATCGAGGAGGAAGGGAACACCGTCACCATCCACGGGAAAGGACTTCACGGTCTGAATGCCCCCACAGACATTCTGGACGTGGGGAACAGCGGCACAACTACCCGCCTGCTCTCCGGTATCCTTGCCGGGCAGCCTTTTGACTCCAAACTGTCCGGGGATGAATCTCTCAACTCCCGGCCCATGAAGCGGATCATGACACCCCTGACCCAGATGGGCGCCAACATTTCCAGCATTCTGAGAAACGGCTGCGCCCCGCTGTACATTACCCCGGGGAAACTGCACGGCATCCACTACGATTCCCCGGTGGCCAGCGCCCAGGTCAAATCCTGCATCCTGCTGGCGGGACTCTATGCAGAAGGGGAGACTTCCGTGACGGAACCAAGCCTCTCCCGGAACCACACCGAACTGATGCTCCGGGAATTCGGGGCGGACATCCGCACCACCCACGATCTGAACAGTACAAAGGCAACAGCCTCCATCCGTCCCGGAAAGGAGCTGTACGGCCAGAAGATCACCGTTCCCGGTGACATCTCCTCTGCGGCTTACTTTATCGCAGCCGGGCTGATCGTCCCGGATTCGGAGATTCTCATTGAAAATGTGGGGATTAATCCGACCCGTGCGGGAATCTTAAGAGTCTGTGAAGATATGGGCGGAGACATCACCCTTCTGAATCAAAGAACGGAAGGCGGGGAAAAGATCGCCGACATTCTCGTGCGGACAAGCCGGCTCCACGGCACCACCATCGAGGGCGACATCATTCCCACCCTCATCGACGAGATTCCGGTCATCGCCGTCATGGCGGCAGTGGCGGAGGGACAGACGGTCATCCGCGACGCTGCCGAGCTCAAGGTCAAGGAGACGGACCGGATCGAGACTGTGACCGATAACCTGAAAGCCATGGGCTGCAAGGCAGAGCCCACTTCCGACGGCATGATCATCACCGGAGGAAAATTAAAAGGGGCGTCCATCCACACCCTGCTGGACCACCGGATCGCCATGGCATTCAGCATCGCCGCCCTGGTTGCGGAGGGCAACACAAAGATTCTGGACAGCCACTGTGTGGATGTGTCTTACCCCACTTTCTACGACACATTTGAAGAACTGCTTTAACCGCCCTGCTTCTCAGGAACTGCTGCGCGTAAGATCCGCCAGCAGTTCTTTTACTGTCTTCCCGTATACCGGATGGCGCTTATAAGGCGCAATCTCAGAGAGAGGCGCGAGCACGAACTCCCGCTTCTGCATCTCCACATGGGGTACGCAGAAGTCTTCCTCCTGGATTACCAGGTCATCATAAAAGATAATATCCAGATCCAGAGTCCGGGGACCCCAGTGGACAATCCGCTCTCTTCCCGCCTGCGCTTCAATCCGGTGGAGCTCATCGAGAAGCTCCCGGGGATACAGAAGAGTCCGAAGCTCCAGGCAGCCGTTCAGAAAATCCGCCTGGTCCGTCACCCCGTAAGGAGGCGTCTCAATAAAAGATGAAACCTTCTCCACCCTGCACCCTCTGATCTCTCCCAGGGCGTCCACGGCGTCCGAGAGATACCTCTCCCGGTCCCCCATGTTGGAACCCAGGGCAATATATGCGGTGTGCCATTCTCTCTCAATCTTCACGCTCACCGTCTTCAGGGGCAGGCCGATGGGCGCCCACGGCTTTTTGATCTCCAGAGAAACCTTCTCAAGCAGGGGAATTCCCAGAAGCATCTCCTCTGCAAGCGCTTCCGCCGCCCGTTCCAGCAGCCGGAATGTATGGGTGCGCAGGAAATTTTCCATAAACACGCTTGCCTCCCCGTAGTGGATGGAGGCGGTCAGGTCGTCCGTCTTTCCCGCATTTCTCGTGTCTGTATAGAGCACCGCAGAGACAAGGAACTTCTGTCCCAGGGTATTCTCCTCCGGGAACACCCCGTGGTTCGCAAATACTTCCAGATCTTCAATCCGGATCTCATCCGGTTTCATTGATTCAAATGTCATCTTCTTCCGCCTTTCCTTATACCGCATGTCTTCTCATCAGGGCACGGGTCATCTGTATGGCTCTCCTGTTCTTCTCCACGTCGTGAACCCGCACAAAGGCGCAGCCCTTCTGCACGCCGTACACGGTGGTGACAACCGTCCCCTCTTCTCTCTGGTCCGCCGGCAGGTCCAGGGTCAGTCCGATTACGGATTTCCGCGACGTTCCCAGAAGAACCGGATATCCCAGTTCTCCCATTATCTCCAGACGGCTGATAATCTCCAGGTTCTGCTCGTAACTCTTGGCAAATCCAACTCCCGGATCCAGGATAATCCTGTCATCCGGGATTCCTGCTTTCCGGGCAATCCTCACCGTCTCACGCATATCTTCCAGGAAATCTGCAAGAAAATCCACGTACCGGTCATCCTTCCGGTTGTGCATCAGACAGCACGCCGTGCCGCTCCGTGCGATGAGCGCCCCCATCTCTTTGTCGTACTTCAACCCCCAGATGTCGTTGACCAGATCCGCGCCTGCACGGATGGCAGCCTCCGCCACCCGGCTTTTGTACGTGTCGATGGAAACCGGCAGGTCAAACTCCCGTTTCAGCGCCTCCACCACCGGCACGATGCGATCAATCTCCTCCTCATCGGAAATCCGGACATGTCCGGGTCTTGTAGACTCGCCGCCCACGTCGATCAGGTCCGCGCCCTCTCTGGCCATCTGCTCTGCATGGGCCAGCGCCCGGTCCAGACGGTTGTAATGTCCCCCGTCGGAAAAAGAGTCGGGAGTTACATTGAGAATTCCCATAATGTATGTGTTATGTTCTGTGTCAAAATTTCTGCCTCCGATAATCATGCCATTCTCCTGTCTGATTCACATTCTGTTCTGATTCACATTCTGTTCTGATTCTAAATATCTATCTCCAGATTCTTCTTCTCCGGGCTCCAGTCACATTCGCTCTCTGCCGGACAGGCAAAGCACTGCCTTGAGCGCTTGTCACTCTCATAGAGCAGGCTTTCCAGGAGCTCCATGTCCTCCCGCCATCTGCGGTGTCCCGCGATCGCCCGGAGGATCATCTGCTTTTCCTCCTCTGAAAATGCCAGTTCTTCCGGGAGGTCTCCGAGAATCTGTGCAGCGATCTCCTCTCCTGCTTTCTCATGGGGGATCTTCTCCGTGTACTGGAGCGCTTTCCCGATATCGTGGAGCACCGCCGCGGCGTAGACTACTTCCCGGTCAAAGCCGAGCCCCCTCTCCAGATTCAGTATCCAGGCGATCCGCGCCACATCGAGCAGATGGGGCATCTGGTGTCTGCAGAAAATCCGGTCTTTCTCCAGTTCTTCCAGTTCCCGGTAATATTTCTGATAAAGAGGGTGGGCCCGGAGCGCGTTTACCCGCTTCATCTGCCCTGGCTTCTGCCCCGTTATCCGCTCTGTCATCTGTCCTTTCATCTCCTCCGCTATCCGCTCCGTCATCGTCCCAGCATCCGGAAAAAGCGCTCCTCCAAAGCCGGATCCTCCTCAAACACGCCTCTTCTCGCCAACGTCACGGTCTGGCTCCCGGGCTTTTTGATTCCCCGCATAGTCATGCACATATGCTCTGCCTCGATCATGACCAGGGCGCCTTTTGGCTGCATATGCTCCATCAGCGCGTCGGCAATCTGCCCGGTAAGCTGCTCCTGAAGCTGCAGCCGTCTGGCAAATACCTCCACGGTCCGCGCCAGTTTGCTCAGTCCCACGACTTTTCCATCCGGAATATAGGCGATGTGGGCTTTCCCGTAGAAGGGAAGGAGGTGGTGTTCACAGGTGGAATAGAACGTGATATCCCGCTCAATCACCATCTCGCTGCTGTCCACAGAAAATGTCTTTGCCAGATGAGTTCCCGCATCCTCTTCCATCCCGCCGTATATCTCCTCATACATCCGGGCGATTCGCTCCGGAGTGTCTTTTAGCCCCTCCCGGGAAACATCTTCCCCGATTCCTTCCAGAAGCAGACGCACCGCCTGTTCTATCTTCTCATGATCGATCATCTTTTTCTCCTCCCTCGCGCCTGGCAGGCGGGTTAATATGGTTGTATGCGAAACGGCGTACCCGTTCCAGATAAGACAGCGAGCCGAAAGCCAGAATCACTCCGTCCTCTCCCGCTTCCCGGAGAGCCGATTCCACCGCTTTGTCAATCCCCGGCTCCGCCGTCACATTTTCACAGAAATCTGCTGCAGTCCGGGCAAGCACTTCCGCCGGAAGCGTCCGCTTTTTGTCCGGCAGATCCACCGTATGGACGGATGAGGCCAGGGGGCACATGATCTCTGCGATTTTTCTGTAATCCTTGTCCTGGAACACGCCCATGATGAAAATGAGCTTCCGCTCCGGGAAAAACTGCTCCACATTTTCCCTCAGCCGCAGCGCCGCGTCCTCGTTGTGCGCCCCGTCAAGGAGGAAAACCGGATGTTCCGAAATGCACTCAAAACGCCCGGGCCAGTATGTGCCGGCAAATCCCTGCCTTACCGCGCCGTCACCGATCCGGTATCCCCTCTCTCTCAACGCGGCCACCGCCTCCAGCGCCGCCGCTGCGTTGCCGGTCTGATTCCGCCCGGCCAGGGGAGTATACAGGTCTGCGAAATCCCGGTAGGAGAACCTGCTGCCGTGATAATCTTCTTCCAACAGACGGATCTGTTCCGGGTCTGCCTCTGCAAAAGAACAGCCAAGCTCTGCCGCACGCCTTTTCAGTATGTCTCTTACTTCCGGCTTCTGACCGGCCGACACCACTGCACATCCCGGCTTGATGATCCCCGCCTTGTTCTCTGCAATCTCTTCCAACGTATTTCCGATTACGCCCACATGGTCCATGCTGATACTGGCAAATACGGCGCAGACCGTCTGCTCCACGATATTCGTGGCGTCCATCGCCCCGCCGAGCCCTGCTTCCAGTACAACAAAGTCGCAGCCGCTCTCCTTAAAATATAAAAAAGCTATTGCCGTCTCTGTCTCGAAAACCGTGGGGAGCATCTCCCCCGCAGCTTCCATCCGGGCAATAGCATCTCTTACTTTCTCTGTCAGTTCCGCGAATCTCTCTTCCGGTATCCAGGCACCGTCAATCTGGATCCGCTCCAGATAGGAAACGACTGTGGGGGAGACATACCGCCCGGTCCGGTATCCTGCCCTGCTTAATATTGTGGAAATGTATGCGAGCACAGATCCCTTTCCGTTTGTTCCTGCGATATGAATGAACTTCAGATCCTTCTGTGGATCTCCAAGTTCCCGCAACAGACCCCGAATCGTATCCAAGCCAAGTACACTTCCGTATTTCGACATTTCGTCCAAATATACCCTTGCTTCTTTATAGGTCACGTTTCTTTTGTTTCCTTTCCCTGTCCGTACTGCCCCGCGTCAACGAGGCGTCCAGCCGCCGATTCACGGCGCGGCTTCTCTCCTGCGGACAGAACGTCTATTATAATAGCACCAAATGTGGAATCTCACAAGAGAAAGTTTCTATAGGATATCCTTGCGTAATTTTCTCCTGTACTCACTTACGGTTAACCAACTATAAGATAAGTAAACTCCATTACTAATTTCTGACAAAAAAGAAGGCAGTTGTTAATTTTCATTCAAACAAAGCACTTGATTTTATATTGTAAATATCAAAAAGATGCTGTCGCATCCAGATGATTTTCTAATCTTTTGATACGACAGCTTGCTGATCTATTAGCTCATTACTTTCAAACGTTTTTATTCACTCAATTATTAGCGAATCCAGAAGCCCATCACAACGGCTGATAAAATCAATACTCCAATCAAAGATATTGCCTTTTCCTGTCACCTTTTTCAGGAACAGATTGTATGTTTAGCTTTAGTGAATTTTGATTGTTGTTAGTGTCATCTCGATTTTTCAGGCTCTTCTGGCTTCTCCGCCTCTTCCTTCACCATCACTTCAAGAGCTCCTAAGGTAGGCGCATCTGCGTTTTTCAGTGGAGTTCCCATCATATCCTCTGTCAATTCCATAGTGAACCCCAACTGATTCACATCAATCCCCTTTTCCACTATCAATTCTGAATTTTGAGGTATATAATTTGAAACATGCTCTCTAAGCACAGACAGCGGATCTTGTTTCAATTTTTCCACAGATGCCAGGGTTCTTTCCCCGTTTGCGAAGCCCTCCCCGTGTTCTGTATAAGATTCGGGATTTACCAGATCCGCATTCCCGTAATAGTTATCCTTCCACCCGTTTTCATAAAGTCCAAAATTCTCCTGACTGGTAAACAGATTATTCTGTATTATAGAGGAAGCTGCAATTCCCTTGTTTGATTTAGAGAATTTCAAATTGCTTACTCCGTCTTTTACATTAACAATATTATTAACAAACGTCACATATTCAGTACTTCCTTTCGTAATATTCATCCTTCTGGGACAGCTCTGCTTGTATATTTTCTGACTGTTTCATATCCGGATCTTCTTTCTCAACTTCACAGCCTGTAATAATAAAGCAAAATATAAGACTAAATCCTACTACCCTAAATAAAAACAGTACTTTTTTCATCCTCTCACTGTCCTTGTCCCGGCGGTGGCCAATGGATCCCCCTCTGATTAAAAAGTGTGTAATCCGGAGAAGCATAATATTCCGGCTCCGGGAATCCTACAAGCTTCCCATCCTTCATCCACTCGCAATCCTTTCCATGGAGATGCGCAATCAGATATTCTATCATCATTTTTTCCGTATCCTTCCATTCAAAAACTTCGTGAAGATCATGCTGTTCTTTTGGATCCTTTTCTAAGTCGAAGAACTGAAATACATTTCCACACGGATAATATATCAGCTTCCTCTTACCGTCCGTCACCATACGTGTAGCCCTGATATCCTCACCAATTTCACCATAGAGAAGTTTTCTTTTCTTTTCTGAAAACATCGACATTCCTTCTACCGTATCCGGTACCGAAATTCCACACAGGGTTAGCAATGTGGGCATTACATCTTCAAGACACGTCACTCTACTATCTACAGTTCCTCTGTATTTTCCAACAGCTTCTCCAGAAAAGATCATTGGAACATTCGCAGCCCCTTCATAAAAGGTTCGTTTTCCCGCCAATCCATGGTCGAATAATGTATCTCCATGATCGCTGAAAAAAACAATTACTGTATTCTTTAACAGTCCTTCTTCCTTGAGTGTTCCAATTACACTGCGAATCTGATGATCAATATACGTACATTGTGCGTAAAAAGCCCGACGTGCAAGGTATATTTCTTTCTTTGAATATGACTTTGACTTTTCTTTCAGGAATTTCCAGATCACACGGTTATCGTCCCAGTCATCTGCCATTTGTGGAGCATCAATCTCCTCCAGATCATATAGTTCCAAATAATCCTTAATGGGTACCAACGGAGGATGAGGAAACGAATATGACAGATAATAAAACGCCGGACGAGTAGGATCTTTTCTCCGTATCTGCCGAATCATTTCCCTTGTTGCCCACGCTGTAGGATGCATTCTTTCTGGTAAATGCCATGGGCGTGTATAATAGCAGTTATTCCCCATAGAATGAGCAAACTCTTGTCCTACACATCCGTTTTCCCCAAGCCATATCTCATAATCATCTGTTACTCCGAATTCTGTTCGTCCTTCTTCCTCAAGAATCACATCATCAAAGCCTATTCTGTTTCGCTGAGGATAAACATGCAGTTTTCCTACAGCGTACGCCTGATATCCCGCATCACGAAATGCCTGGGCAAGAGTTTTTACCTCCGGCATTGTCATTTTCTCAGAATACACCCGATCTCCATGAGTAGCCGGAAATGTTCCAGTCATTAGACTTCTCCTTGCTGGTATACACACCGGGCATGTACTGTAGCATCTGTCAAAACGAATCCCGTCTACCGCCAACTGATCCAATGTCGGAGTCATAACCACTGGATGACCGGCACATCCAAGCAGATACCCTGGCCAGTGATCCGTACAGATCAACAATACATTTTTTCTTTTTTCCCCCATTTTACTTCTCCTTCCATCTCTCTTTCAGAAAAAATGCCGCCTGTTTAGGACGTCTGTCCCTTGTGAAAATCCCTTTTTTATTTCCATCTACTCTCTTAATATTTTCAGCAGTCGCAAAATCTGCAAACACCCAGACATGCTCTCCTGTAATAAAATTCAAAGAATCAAAAACTTTTCCATAAGTTTTCATAAATTCAGTCTGATACTCTTCCGTGAAGAGTCTGGCGTTTAGATCATGTAGCCCTGCAATCGTATCCGCCCCATACTCTCCAAGCATAATCGGTTTCTCCGGGTATCGCCTGTGAAAATCTTCCAGCTCAGCTCTTAATTTTGCAGCGGCCCCTTGCAAATTTCCCTCTGTATCATACCAGCCACGATATCGATTCAGCATTAGAAAATCACACATACCGGATACACGACATGTATCTGCTCCTGCACCTTCGTATGTTACTATTGTAACCGGACGTTTCTGAGGGTCGTGCCGTTTTGTAATCTCAATAAGGGGTTCGAAATATTCCTTTGCTCCTTCTTCCTGACTGGCTGGTTCATTGGCGACAGACCACGCAATCACACAGGGATGATTTTTGTCCCTTGCCACCAATTCTTCCATCACTTTTTTGTGATGTTCCAAGGTGGTCAATGTTTTCCAGGTTCCCTTTGCATCTCCGCCCAAAAGTCCTGTTGCCGTAAATCCAGTGTTAAGACCAACCGCAGGTGCCTCATCAATTACCAGTATCCCCATCCGGTCACAAATCCGCATCATTTCTTCACTATTTGGGTAATGGCTCGTACGGAAAGAATTTGCATTAATCCATTTCAGTAATCCGATATCCTTTGTCATAAGTGCAAGGTCTGTCCCACGTCCGCGAATACTCCCTTCCTCATGTTTTCCAAATCCTTTCAGGTATACAGCTTTTCCATTTAACAGGATATGGCAATCTTTTATTTCTACATCACGGAAACCGAACGTTTCTCTATACTCATCTTCCAGCATATTCTCATCAATTATTCTCATTCTAACGTATAATTGATACAGACAGGGATCCTCCGGAGACCACAGATGCACTTCAGAGAGTTTTCCCCGTCCAGATATCCCGTTTCCGCTGTACACACATTTTCCATTCTCATCCAGCAGACTTACATCTACTTCTATGCTTTCCACTTCTTCGACATTTCCTGCAATCTTTACATTCCATATAAACTCTCCATTCATATGCCCACTTATCTCAATATCATCAATATACACCAAGGGTATAATACATAGCCATACCGGACGCAGAAGCCCGGTATAATTATAGAAATCAAAATTCGGCAGATTTACCCTTTTATCAGGACTTCCGGGAAAATGCTGCACCTCCATCCTTCCGCACGGAAGAGTGGAATAATCAACAATATTGTTCACAAATACTGTCAGAAGGTTTTCTCCCGTCTTTACAACTTCACTTATATCAAATTCAAACGGCAGAAAACCGCCTTTATGGTTTCCAAGGAATACGCCATTTAGCCATACGTCTGCACGGTGCGCTGCGCTTCCGAACCGAAGAGTCAGTCTATTATGTGTCATCATTTCCTTTGTTACCATAAAGCTTCTCTGGTAAACCATGTCCCCCACATGATCTGCGAACTCCCGGCCTGGATATATTTCATTATATGCCGAAGGTACCGGCATAGGGTATCCTTTCAAAAGGCGTTTTCCCGCATCTGTTTTCTCTCTTTCCCCTTCATTAAGAAGACGGAAATCCCATATGCCGCTTAGATCAAATACCATTCTGCTTCGTGTTGTCTCAGGGTATAACATAATATTCCTCCCTTCTTCTTTCTAACCTTTGATCCCGCTACTTGCAACGCCTTGTACAAACTGTTTCTGTCCAGCCAGAAAAATGATCAATACCGGAATTAATGCCAATACAGATACTGCCATCACGAGACCATATTCTGTTGCATACTGCCCCACAAACATCTTAACTCCAAGCTGTAGTGTTTTCTTAGATTCCGTATTGAGATATATCATCGGTCCCATATAATCATTCCAAATCGTTACAAAGGTAAAAATAACCAACGTAGTAATAGATGCTTTGCTCAGAGGCAGCGCGATTTTTGCATAGATTCCATACTCGGAAAGTCCGTCGATCCTTGCCGCTTCAAGAAGTTCGTCCGGAATCGAGATAAATGCCTGTCTCATCAGAAACACCCCAAAGGCCGTAAAGCTCTGCATCAAAATATAGCCAATATGGCTGTCAACCAAGTGAAACATATTCATAATCGAATACTGGGGCAGCATATACACCTGCCACGGAATAGCCATTGTAGCCACATAAAGAAGGAAAAGGACATTTCTCCCCTTGAATCTGCATTTAGCAAACCCATACGCCGCAAAACTGGATGTAACCACTTGTATAATCGTAATGATTACAGTCAGTTTAATCGTGTTAAAAGTAAATGTAAGAAGCGGTATCTTCTCCCAAATTTTCACATAGTTGCTCCACTGCGGATTTTCCGGAATCCATTTAATCGGTATAGAAAACACTTCGCTGTCCAACTTTAAGGAAGATGATACCATCCACAGAAGAGGGGTCAATGTAAGTATAGTCAGACCTAATAGTAAAAGATAAATTAAAACTCTTTTTAAAGGATTTTTCTTTTTAACCATTTTGTCTCCTTTCTAGTAATTAACCAACTTCTTTTCAGCCTGGAACTGGAATGCGGTCAAAAGCCCCACGATAATAAACAGAATCATAGCTGCTGCGGAAGCTTTTCCATAGTCCCACGAGATAAACGCTTTGTTATAAATGTATTGTGAAAGCATAGTAGATGCATTTCCCGGTCCTCCCTGAGTCATCAGGTACACCAGGTCAAACACTTTAAAGGAGTTGATCACCAACATCATAACTACAAAGAAAGTACTTGGGCTTAGAAGCGGCCAGGTAATCCTGCTAAACAAAGCCCACCCCTTTGCTCCATCGATCTCTGCTGCCTCATAGAGGCTCTGGTCAATGTTTTGAAGTCCAGCCAGATAAATAATCATAAAATATCCCATATTCCTCCATACATTTACAATAATCAGTCCCGGAATAACCCATGTAGTTGAAGCCAGCCATCCCGGTGGATTAGAGACACCAATAAATTTCAGAAATTCATTTACAGGACCATAATCCGGCTGAAGCATAGCGTTAAATACAACAGACACAGCTACAATTGAGGCTACATACGGGAAGAACAACGCGCAGCGAAAAAATCCTCTGGCTTTAATCTTCTGGTTGAGAAGCAACGCAAGACCTAAAGAAGCCGCCATGGATAAAATTACTGTAAAGAACGAAAAATACGCTGTCTTCCAGATTGCTCCGACAAAGACCTCATCGTGAAAAATATCGATAAAATTCTGTAACCCTGCAAATTCCATCGGGTTAAACCCATCCCATCGGGAAAAGCTTAAAATTAACGAGAAGATTACGGGAATAAAAATGAAAATCAGAAACCCTATCAGATTCGGAAGAATAAACGAATATCCTATCAGGTTCTGCCTAAACGTCAGAGTCATTCCTCTACTTGTTTTATTTGACTTTCTTTTCATAGTGCCTCCTTACTTGCTTTGACAAAGCCATTAGAATACATTCTCTATTCAGCAGTCCACTTAAAAACGGGCGGCAGTTTACTGCCGCCCATTTTTTCAGACAAATATAATTTGCGAAACTGCATCGCTATATATCCTAACTATTTTCAATTTCTTTTGCTCTCTCGCCCATTTCCTTGAGTCCATCATCTATAGACTTCTCTTTAATCATAATTAACGAGTGTTCTTCACCAAGCATCTGGTTTACTTCAGCGGAATTGATGTTGATTGGTCTATCAAGTACAATCGATGTCGTCTGAAGCGCTTCTGCTGCACCTTCCGGCATACCGTCTGCTTTGCAGATTTCTCCAATTGTCGTGTCATCCTGATAAGATGGAAATCCTCCCGCAGAAATCAAGTAAGAGGAACCTTTTTCACCGCATGCATATTTGATAAACTCCCAGGCCTCTTCTTTATACTTGGAGTTCGCATTGATTGCCATCGGAGTTGTAGATCCAACCGTACTTCCGGCTTCCACTCCATCGGGATGCGGAATCGTTGCAATTCCCCAGTTCACATCTGTTTCGCCGGCGGCTTTTTTTGCAATCATCTGCTGAACAAGCCATGTTCCCATTGGAACCGTGGCAACAGTTCCCTGTTGGAATACAGAAGCATAGGCAATATTTCCGGTTTTAAGTGTGGAATAATCCATAATTGTTCCCGCATCCTGCATTCTGAGCGCCATCTCGTAATACGGCTTCATAAATGTGTAATCTGGACCGAGAATTGTATTTTTACCGTCTTGAATTGCCCAGTTCTGCACACAAGCCTGCCAGGTGTGCAGGAATCCTCCATAAATCTTATTGGCGCCCTCGCCACTTGTAAGCTTGCTGCACATCTCTTCCCACTCTGTCCATGTCATGTCGTTTGACGGATATTGAACACCTGCGTCATCAAAAATATCTTTGTTATAGAACAGTACATAGTAATCGGTCTTAAATGGTAAAGCCGCCTGCTTTCCCTCCAAATTAAAGCTATCATACGAAATGTACTTGGAGGTATCTATTCCATCCTTTTCAATATAGGAAGTCAGATCTTCAAGCTGCCCTTTTTTCATATAGGATGCCGTTGTGTCTGGATCTTTCACATATACAATGTCACAGTCCGTTCCGCCATTTAACATAATTGTAAGCTTATTCATATATTCGGATCCCGCAGTATCAACCATATTAATTTTAATGTTCGGATGCTCTTTCTGGAATCCATCCACAATATTTTTCAAATATCCATTTGTAGCCAGATCCCATACCGGGAAAGTCAGTGTTACTTCTTCCTCTCCACCATTTTTTCCGCTTTCCGCACTATCTTTTGATGAGCCACATCCTGAAAGTACAGTTGCGGCAAGTGTCACTGCCGTAAGCCCAAGCGCAATAGATTTCACAGTCTTCTTTCTCATTTTTTCCTCCTTTTACGTTTCAGTTTTATCTATTTACAGTACTGTATCTGATCTATGATTAGATTATAAAAGTTTTGTGCAGTAAAAGGAATCGAGAATTTCTCAGACTGTTTGTATTTTTTTATTATATCCTCATCTGAATTGTTACTTTTTTACACTATCTGCACTTTTTTCATCTCTCTCCTCTTTTTTTATGTGCTTTTGATAATCCGTAGGAGACATCCCCATGTATTTACGAAATACTTTCGAAAAATAGTACGTGTTCTCATACCCCAAGCGGCATGCAATCTCAGAGATCAGCAGATTTTCAGTTTTAAGAAGATGGCAGGCATACTCAATTCGGCTGCTGTTTGCAAAGTCTGTAAAACTCTGATGGTATTCCCTTTTAAATACCATAGACAAATATCCAGCTGTAACACCAGCAAACGCAGCGGCTTCGCCTAAACTTACATGGGACTCCATATGGTCTAGCACAAATCTTCTAGCCTTCACTGCAATTGCATTCTGGGATGTGCCATAGTTATCTACCGCATCCGCAAGTGTATTTCTGAGAAGTTCGAGTTGCTCCAGAACCTGACTTCTCGTATGAATATTTTCAATTGTCTCCACACTGCTCAATTTTTCTTTTGATACATTATCCATAATTCCTATTTCTGACAATGCGGCAGATGACTCCCGATTCAGTTCATTCAAGAGCCAGATTGCCTGACTCTTCTGATGAACGGTCTGACAAATTCTCATCCGGGCACTATCCATAACAGATTGAATCCCCTTTAAATTTCTACGTGTGATTTCTGAGTATAGCAGACTACCTATTCCTCTGAGTCCCAAAGGTTCATATTCAGCCACAGTATTTTCCCCTCTCTCAAGCATTACCTCCGGCTGCCCCAGATAGTACTGTTCCTGAAGATTCCAATACTCTTCTGCACACTTTCCCGCATCTTCATATCCGTTATATATATGTGTATGAAATACCTGACACTCCGCCTGCGTAATCATCTTGACTGTGCTTTTTATCTTTCTTGAAAACATTTCAGCAAGATCTCCCCATCCCTGAGACAAGTGATGTACAAAAAGTGTCAATGCACTGGTTTCCCCCATATCCACCAACATATAATTCTCCCGGAAAACGTTATCTGCTGTTTTTAACACCAGTTCTCTCATCCAGTTCATAAGCTTTACCCGCTCTTCTTTCCTTGGCAGTTCTCCAGTTGAAATAGCAGCAAAATCAAACGGCAGATAAAAAAAGCCATACCACTTCATTACTCCCGATTCTGCCAGAAATTGTCCCATTTTCTCATCGAGCGTACTCCGATTTGCAAACACAACCTCCTGAAGTGCCTTATTTAACACTTCCATCTGCTTATGTCTCTCAAAATAATCCGCCGCTCCTACGGTCATCAGACGCCCCCTTTCGTCCCGTTTCTTTTTTGCGCGTTCCAAAACGTCATCTAATACAGCTGGTTCCAGTCTGCTTTTCACAAGATAATCTACAGCCTGCAGCCTCAATGCTTCTCTGACTAAATCAAACTCTTCCAAATTTGTAAGCACAATAAACACAATATATGGGAATTCCTCCTTTGTTTTCTCCATCAAAGTTATGCCATCCATAACTGGCATGTTCAGGTCAGCAAGCACCAAATCTGGTTGAATATCTCGAATCTGTTCCAACGCATCAGCCCCGTTTCTCGCAGTCGCTGCTATCACACAGTCGTGCTTTTCCCAGTTTGTCAGGAATTTTATTCCCGACAATATAATCGTCTCATCATCCACTATCATCACTTTATACATTAGCGCCCTCTTCTCCTTTTCTTTCTTTTGGTATATGAATAATCACCCTTGTAAAACACCCTTTTTTTGCTTCATATATCAGACCATATTTTGAACCATAAGTCATCTTAAGACGTTCATTCACATTACTAATACCAATTCCACTCATCGAATTCTTCCCTGGTTTTTTCTTCAGAATATCCCTCAACTCAGCTTCATCCATTCCTATTCCATTATCCTCAATCGAAATGAAAAGATCTTCCCCTTCAGAGCAAACTGCAACGCGAATCTCCCCGTAAGTCCCCGTAGGTTCAATTCCATGAAAGATCGCATTTTCAATCACCGGCTGCATCGTCATTTTTACAATAGTGTAATCCATATACTCATCCGGAATTTTGCAGATATAGTCAAAAATTTCCATATATCGTACCTGTTGAAGATTCACATAGTCCTGTGCCAGAGAAAGTTCCTCCCGCAGAGTTATTTTATCACCAGTTCCTTTTGCCATATTTCGAAGCAGATTTTCCAGGGACATTACCGTTCCTTCGATATTATGTGCATTTTGAATGATGGCCATCCAACGGATGGAATCCAGTGTATTGTAAAGGAAATGCGGATTAATCTGCGCCTGAAGCGCGTTCATCTCCAATCGCTGTTTTTGCTCATACATTACTTTCTGCCTGAAAATCAGATCATTAATATGGCGCACCAGACGATTGAATGCTCTCCCGATTTCCGCAATTTCATCTTCCCCCATTTCAATCGTTTCATCTGTAAAAAGATGATCCTGATCTATCATTGCGCCGATATGGTTACTGACCTGTCTGAGCGGACCTGTTATTCTTCGTGAAATCATTCTCGAAACTGTGAAACCGACACAGATTACCGTAGCAGCTGCTGCTAAAAATACATAAAGTACGAGCAGATTATCCGCCGTATAAATATTACGCTCAAGCATAGTGCTGATTTCAATATCAAATGGAACAAATGGAACCGAATCCGCAATATACCGTTTTTCTCCATAACGTAGATACTCTGCCTCAAACTTCTGTGAGGAATACCAGATATCCCCATTGCTTCCAAGACTCCGAATTAACACATTTGCCGAATCCTGGTACGGCTCCAGCAATTCCTTAAAATACTTTGTATCCACCTCTATGTACATGAAAGCATCCTGACCTGCATCTAACGGGTACACATACGCGAGGATCCTGTCTGCTCCGATCACAGAATCCGTCACTCTGGACACTGCAGTTCTACTGTCTTCTCGTTCTTCGAAAAGCGGACTGAGAAAAATTTGTTCTGACCGCACCGCAGATTGTTGAGACACCACAGAAATCAGCATTCCCGAACTATTGACCAGAAATAGATTTTTTACATATCCACTCATCGGATTTGCATTCAGTGAATCCTGAAGACTTTCCTGTGCATCCAGAGCATATTTTTTAGTTTCCACACTATCCATATATGCTCGCTTCATCACCCACTGTACACTTGAATTATTATCAGCTAAAAGAGCGAGAATATTTAAATTTTTTTGTGCATCTTCCATGTAGGCCTCAATCACAGAAATATATTCTTTTTCTATAGCTTCCTTTTTCTTTAAAAGCTGAAATCCTAAAACACCGCTGATCACCAGATTTGACACAATACATATGATAATAACTGGAAATAAAATAGAAATCAGTACTTTCACTTGAAAGCTATGCTTTATCTGTCGAAACAAGTTCTTTTTCTTCTTCATCGTATTTCCTCCTCGAGCCTCTGGGCAAAACAGCCGGAACCACTTCTTCCCTTTATGAGTACTGGTTTCTCATAATTTATTTAGATCCGCATAAAACAATGCCTGACAGCTCCTGCCTTTAATCGATTATTTTTATATAATCTCACGCCCAACTCCACCGAATCTGATATATTGTATAATATAATTATCCAAATATTTTCCTATATTAACCAAGAATTATAGCATATTTTTCTTTATTATTGAAGGGAAATCATTTTGTGGAAGATTACCATGCTTGACATTCCCGCCCCCGTATGTTACGTTTAGTGTACCAGTTGAACTAGTACACTTCATACTGTTCTTGAGCAACTGACATTTTATCCCAACTGCTTTCAGAAAGGAGTCCGCCATGATCTCGATCGACTATCAGAGCAAACTGCCGCTTTACGAACAGATCGTCCAACGCTTTCAGACACTGATCTTAAGCGGCGCCCTGCCGCCGGGAAGCCAGATGCCCTCGGTGCGCTCCCTCGCCATGGAGCTGTCGATCAATCCCAACACGATCCAGAAGGCTTTCTCCACCCTGGAGCAGGAGGGTTATATTTATTCGGTAAAAGGAAAAGGGAATTTTGTCGCCGAGAGCACCGGCCTGGCGGAACAGAAAAAACGGACGCTGATGGAGCAGTTCCGCCGCCTGGTGTCTTACGGCAGGGAACTCGGCATCATTGAGCAGGAGTATGAGGAAGTCATCCGCTGCATTTACGAAAAGGGGGATTCTCATGATTGAACTAAAGAATCTGGACAAAACATTCCGGCACATCCACGCAGTCGACCACGTCACCGCCCAGATCCAGAGCGGGATGGTGTTCGGTCTTGTGGGATCGAACGGCGCCGGGAAAAGCACGCTGATGCGGCTGATCAGCGGAATCTTAAGACCGGACAGCGGGGAGGTCCTTGTGGATGAGCAGCCGGTCTACGAGAACGGGCCGGTCAAGTCGGAGATCTGTTTTCTCTCGGACTCCCCTTATTTCTTTTCCACAGCGGACACCATCCGCATGCGGGAATACTATGCCATGTGCTATCCCAATTTTGACCGCAGGCTCTTTGACAGCCTGATCAAGAAGTTCCGGCTGGAACCGAACCGGAAGATCAGCACATTTTCCAAGGGCATGAAGAAGCAGCTCTCCCTCCTTCTCGGTCTGTGCAGCCAGACCCGGTATCTGCTCTGCGACGAGACTTTCGACGGACTGGATCCGGTTGTCCGGCAGGCAGTCAAAAGCCTCTTTGCCTCGGAGATGATGAAGCGGGATTTCACTCCCGTCATCTCATCCCACAATCTCCGGGAACTGGAGGATATCTGCGACAGCGTGGGGCTGCTGCACAAAGGGAAATTTCTCCTGACCCGTGATCTGGACCAGATCAAATGTACGATATGCAAACTGCAGTGTGTGATTCCGGACCGTTCCCGTGAACAGCAGTTAATCCGCTCCCTCCATATTCTGAAGCTGGAGCGTTCCGGTTCCCTTCTCACCCTGACTGTACGCGGGGACCGCGGGGAAGTTTTAAGGACAGCAGAGGCGAGCGAACCGCTCTTTGCAGAGGTTCTCCCCCTTACCCTGGAAGAAATCTTTATCAGCGAAACGGAGGTGGCAGGCTATGACATCAAAGATTTCATATATTAAATTCATCCTTTCCGACATCCGGCACAGAGCATGGCTTCCGGTTTTAAGCTCTATCAGTCTCTTTCTGCTTATGCCGGTCTATTCTCTGATGTATATTGACAGCACTTATCCGGATTCGGGAATTCTGGCTGAGGACGACTGGATCTTTTCTGTCTTTTCCGGTCTTCTCAACGGGAACAGCTTCTTTCCTCTTGCTGTTGCCATTTTTATCCTGGCACTGCTGGCTGCCGCTTCCGGATTCTCTTATCTTCACTCACGGGAGAAACTGGATTTCTACCACAGCCTTCCCCTCCGGAGAGGTCAGTCGTTCCTTATCTCCTATATGGGAGGGTTTCTTTCCTTCCTCATTCCCTACCTGATCTGCGCTTTTCTCTCCCTGGCGGCGGGATCTGCAGGCGGAATCATAACAGAGGAAAACGCCCTCTCCTGCGCCACCTCCATCCTGGGCGGAATCGCTGCATTCCTTCTGGTCTACCAGGCGGGGATTCTGGCAGCGGTCCTGACCGGCACCATCATCGCGCAGACCGCGGCGTTCTTAGTCCTCTGCGTATATCCGGAGATTGTACTCTCCCTCTTTACAACTCTGAAGGAGACATTTTATGAGACCAGCTGCTCAGTGATTGTAAGCCTCCCGGAGCGCCTTACCGATCTGGTCAGCCCCATCGAACTTTTTGACCGGCTCCTTCACGACTCGGCAACAGCAGATCTGACAGCCTCCCTTCCCGCCTGTCTGATTGTCCTTGCTATTCTCGCAGCGGCAGCTTATATCCTCTGCCTGTTCTACCCCTCGGAGGCAGCGGGAAATGCACTGGCCTTTCCGGTGACTGCTCCGTTTTTCAAGATATTTATCTGTATCCCCACTGCCATGTGTGCCGGGTTCCTCGCCTGCACACTGGCCGGAGTGGTGGAACCGGACTGGGTATTTCTCTTAAGCATCCTGTTCGCCGTGCTGCTCTGCGGACTGATCGAGTATCTCTATCAGCAGGATCTCCGTCTGCTCCTGAAGAACTGGCGCTCCTCCCTCATCGCCATAGGCGGAGTGCTCCTGGTTCTCGTCGTGATGCGATTTGACCTGACCGGCTACGACACATATCTGCCGGATGAGTCCCGGACCGCGAGCGTAGGATTTACCCCGGATTCTTTTTACAGCTATTTCACCTATCCGGGCCAGTATTCCGCCGAGGCGCCGGAACTGCGGATCTTTGCGCCCCCGGAAGACACCGGGATGCTTCTTGAACTTGCACAGAAAGGGATCGATAATCTGGAGGCCGGCATCACGCCGAAATATATTAACGGGGAATCTTATGAGGAAGCTTCCGGCTATGTCAGCGCCATTTTCCAGTACCGCCTGAAAAGCGGGCGAACGGTGGCGCGCCGGTATGTACTCCGTCAGGAGGACATTCTGGCCACACTGGAAACCCTCTGTCAAAATGAAGATTACCGCAGAGATCTGTTTCCCATTTTTCATATTAATCCGAAAGATATTCTCGCCGTCAGTACGTGCGATATCTCAGGGGAAGAGAACGCTCTCAACCTTACCGCAAAGCAGCGGGATGCACTGATAAATGCCTACAGGGAGGATGTTCTTGCTGTCAGCGTGGATACGCTTCAGAACCGCGCGCCCGTCGGCGAGCTGCTGTTTACGCTTCCATACTGGATCATGTCCGGAGACAAGCCGGACCCGGAAATGATTTTCCCGACAGAAACGCTTTATCCGACCTACTATCCGAACACGGAAATCATCCGGTATTTCTATATTTATCCGGAATATGAAAACACGCTTGCGCTCCTGGAAGAATACGGCTGTGTCCTGAGCAGCTCCATACCGGAAGATACCATTTCCGAAGCCCGCCTTTTCCTCACGCAGGAGTCTTACAATGCGGGAATCTTCGACAGTCTGCTTCAGGAACTTTCACTTTCGCAGACAGAGGCAGAAGAGGCGGTTTCCAACGGACTGCTTCTCTCGGACCGGGAACAGATCAGACTCCTGGCCGGACGCATTTCCTGGGACACTCCCGGTATCGCAGGACAGCGCTGGGAGAACTCGGACAGCGTGGAACTCACATACAAAAGCGGCCGTACCTGCAATTATCATCTGCAGTGACAGCCGCCTGATTCCTCAGATAATCAATAATATTTTACTTTCACGGTCTTTCCGATCTTTTCTGCCGTGTGAATCAGCTGGTCAACGAGGTTCATCCGCATACTCAGATCAAAATCCAGTTCTGAGTCGGCATGGGCCTCGTTTACTGCTTTTCCCACAAAGAGATTCAGTTCGGTACATTCTTCCAGTATCATCTTTGCCAGTCGGGACGCACCGTTATTCTGGTCCAGCTCATCGAAAAATTCTGCGTCAAATTCGTCCCTCTCATATTTTTTCAGCAGCTTCAGACATTTTCCCAGCGTCAGCACACCCTCGGTCACCAGGTCGATGCCGTCGATCACTGCCATGGGCGGTACGTCCGGATTGCAGGTGTCGATTTCCGTGCGGATCTCCCTGCCCAGCACCCGGGCGGCGATATTCGCCGTCGTGCCTCCTGCCACCACTTTCTTTCCTTCCATGTGCATGAACTCATGCATCAGGCGCTCATCATCCTCTTTGGACGCCGGCGGGCCGGTAAAAATATTGAGCACCTTGCGGTCAATCACCCGGGCTACCGCCACCGTTGTATCATCCCCCGGCTTTTCCTCGTAAAGCTCTTCACATGCCTGGCTCAACATAACCGCCAGCCGGGAAGCCGAGAGGGTCTTTTTCGTGCATTTCAGCGTATACTCCGCCATGGCCTCCCAGGTCCATCCCTGAAGGTTCAGGATGGAGCCCGCTCCCGCGTAGATCACGCCGTCGCTCATCAGCACAAAGCAGTCGTTTTTCTTCACCTGAAAACGGCACTCATGAATCTTCTTGTTCTCGATCTCTCTCACTTCGTACGGATAACTGACAATTTTCCCGTCCCGGATGAACACGCAGGAAGGATTGTCAAATTCTGCCAGATATGCCTCCCCGCTGTGGAAAATCTGGAGGATGCTGAATGTGGCATAGGCCACTTTTCTCACTTTGCAGATGGGAAGGGTTCTGGCAATGGTCTCCACACAGGATTCGATCCCGGCGCCTTCAAAGAGCATGGTCCCCAGAATCTTGGAAGTCAGCGTGGCGAGGATGTTCGCCTTCACGCCGCTTCCCATGCCGTCCGCCAGAATCACGATATCCGAGTCATCCCTCTTGATAATCTCCACCTTGTCGCCGCAGAGTTCCTCGTGGTGTTTGTTGAGGCTTCTCCATGCCACGTCAATACTCACACTCATGGGCTACTCCTCCTCGTTCAGAATGGAATCCCTCAGCCTGGACAATGTGACCTTTGTCTCCGCAGTGGTCTCCCCGAGAAGACCTGCGATCTCCTGGGCAACCATCATCTGTTTCTCAATGACTTTCTGCGCCATCTCCACGGTCTCCACCTTCAGATTATAGTGCTGCTCCCGGATCTTCTCCTCTCTCGTGATATCCTGGAAAGTGACAAGGACCGCATCCAGATTCTCGATGTAGACGATGGTCTCCTCCGCCGTCATCCTTCCGTTCTCAAGCTGTACCTTCTTGTGCAGCACCGGTTCTCTCGTCAGAAGAGCTGTCTCGATATCGTCCGCCTCGATAAACTCGAATATGTACCTCTGTACCGCTTCTTCCCGTCCCACGCCCAGAAGATCCTGTCCCTTCTTGTTGCAGTCCATGATCTTCATATCATTTGCGATGACGAAAATCATATTCGGCGTCACATCCATCACCACATTCGACATGGATTCCGCCTGATTTAAGGCGTAAGGCATACACATGGAGAGCTCCGCCTTCCCCTGGAATACCGCGATGGCTTTCTCCCGGCAGGTGGAGTACCCGCAGGCGCCGCAGTTGAGCTCGTCCGCCGGGGAATATTTCCCCGTGGAGCGCAGAATTCTCCGGATCTGTTCCTCCGACGGCAGAGGATCAGCCACCCTGCGGTCTCCGAACTGCTTCGCCAGCTCTTCTGTGGTCATATCCGGCAGATCCCGGGCCGCCTTGTAGGAAACCACATTTTCGATCTTCACCTTTGTCTTCACATAGGAAGTATTCCAGTGTGCCGACGCAGGTCCCTTTGCGCATCCGCCCTCGCAGACATTTGCCTCGATAAAGCAGTGGTCCAGTTCCCCTTTCCGCAGACATTCCAGCATCTCCATACAGTTCTCCAGACCGTCCACAAATACCTTGTGATACCCGTCCGCCTCCTCTTCCGTGATGACGGACTGAATCACGCCGCCGCTGACCGGATAAAGCCGGTTGATCTTCGGATCCGGGTTGCCCATTGGCTTATCCTCGCAGGCGTGCAGGTCGATCCCCGCCTCTTTGAACCAGTCCGCCAGTTCTTCAAATGTCAGGATGGCGTCGATGGCTCCCCTCACCCGCTCGTCTCCGATAGCCTCCTGCTTCTTGGCGATGCATGGTCCCAGGAACACTACTTTTACGTCCGGTCCGTAGATCTTTTTGATATACCGCCCGTGCGCCACCATAGGGGATACGACAGGCGCCATCAGTTTCGCACAGTCCGGATAGTACTTCTCGATCAGGTCATTCACACTGGGACAGCATGTGGTGATGATATTGGGCATCTCTCCCGCGCGGACAAGTTTCTTGTACTCGTTCGTCACCATGGCAGCCCCCTCCGCCGTCTCCCGCACTTCATAGAATCCCAGCTTCTGCAGGGCGTCCACCACCTGTCCCGGAGTGTCGAACTCCAGGACTCCCGCATAGGACGGGGCGATGGAAATAATTGTCTTCGCCCCCTGGTGCAGATACCCCTTCACCCGATCCAGGTCACTGGCAAACGTCTTCGCATTCTGGGGACAGACCTCCAGGCAGCGCCCGCAGTTGATACAGTGGTCCACCATAATACGCGCCTGCTCATCCCTGACCGAGATCGCCTTCACGGCACAGTGCCGCACACACTTGTAACAGTGGCGGCATTTCGCATCCTTAAAATCGATGACTCTCATATTCAGAACTCCTCCTGTTTTCCTGCTTCTCAGGCACATTTTCTCTATAGGCAATATTTTAACAGAGTGCAGGGGGAATATCCAGTAGCTGCAGATACGGATTTTTTTATTTTTATGCATTTCCCGTGCATCCTTTCTGCGTTTTCTTCTTTGCCGATGTGGAAAGCGGGGAAACTCTTACCTGTACGTCGGTCTACGTAGTGGATGACGACTGTATTGACTCCTCCTATCTGAGCTTCTTCCGCAGTATCGGAGCACTCTCAGAGGACGGAGAGATGATTTCACAGCCATACGTGAAGATTCAGGAATAATCACCCGGCAGATTCCTGCGAATATGTAATAATATTAATATTAGAGAAGAAATGGGGCTGCCGCCCCGGTTGGTTTGTCGTGTGCTGATCTTACCAACCGGCTGCGGCAGCCCTATAACTTTTCACTGGCATCCCGCAATACCGGTTGCACCTCCCCTGTTTTACCGTTATAATAAGAGACTGACCGGCGCCGCTTTGAAAGCTGCCGGATTCTGCCGGCTGCATGACCGGTTTATGATATGACGGACTTTACCGGCTGTGTCGCCGGTTTATGCCCCCGGATTTTTTTTACAGAAAGGAAAACATATTATGAAAATTGGTTCACACGTAGGTATGAGCGGGAAGGAGATGCTTCTCGGATCAGCAAAAGAAGCCGTATCATACGGGGCTGACACCTTTATGTTCTACACCGGAGCGCCCCAGAACACCCGCAGGAAGGAAATCAGCGAACTCAATATTGACCCTGCATGGGAATACATGAAGGAGCACGGCATCGATGAGATCATCGTCCACGCCCCGTATATTATCAATCTCGGCAATGCAGTAAAACCGGAGACTTTTTCCCTTGCCACAGAGTTTCTGGCAAAGGAGATCGAACGCACCGTAAGCTGCAGAAGCCATATTCTCATTCTCCATCCCGGCGCCCATGTCGGAGAGGGAGTCGAGACGGGAATCCGCCAGATTGTCAAGGGGCTCAACGAGGTGCTGACTGCCGACACCGGCTGTTATATCGCACTGGAGGCCATGGCGGGAAAAGGATCCGAGATCGGGCGCACTTTTGAGGAACTTGCAGCAATCTACGACGGTGTGGTCCACAACGACCGGCTCCGCGTCTGCTTTGACACCTGCCACACCAGTGACAGCGGCTATGACATTATCCACCACTTTGACGATGTCATCGGGGAATTTGACCGGATTCTCGGGAAAGACCAGATCGCCGTCTTCCACATCAACGACAGCAAGAATGCACCCGGCGCGGCGAAAGACCGGCATGAAAACATCGGTTTCGGAAGTATCGGTTTCGACGCCTTGAACTACATTGTCCATCACCCGGACTTTGAGGATGTCCCGAAGATCCTGGAGACCCCCTATATCCCGTCTCCGGAGAATCCGAAAAAGTCCTTCGCCCCCTACAGATACGAGATCGAAATGCTTCGCAGCGGAGTCTTTGACAGTCAGATGAAAGAACGGATTATCCGGGATAATCTGTAAAGATTTTTAACACACTCTTGACAATCCTTACCTTTCAGCGTAAGATTGTACTAAGCAAATAATACAATTTAAAAAAGAGGTGATTTGATGCCATGGAATCTGGATGATGACCGCCCGATCTACCTGCAGCTGATGGAACGGATTCAGCATGACATCATCTCCGGCGTCTACAAACCGGGCGACAAGATCCCTTCCGTCCGCGATCTGGCTCTTGATGCCGCCGTGAATCCGAATACGATGCAGAAAGCTCTCTCCGAACTGGAGCGCGCCGGTCTCGTCTACTCTCAGAGGACGAGCGGACGATTCATTACTGAGGACGAGAAAATGATCAAAAAAATGAAAATGGAACTTGCCTCGGAGCACATCCGGCATTTCTTTGACCAGATGCACCATCTCGGATTTTCAGACGGTGAGACTCTGGAGATGATACAGGAAACGATAAGGGGGAATAACAATGCGACCAATACTTGAATGTCAGCAGCTTACAAAAAAATACGGGAACTTTTTTGCCCTCTCCAACTTGAACATTGCACTTGACCGGGGTCAGATTATCGGACTTCTCGGTCCCAACGGGAGCGGAAAGACCACTCTGATCAAACTGATCAACGGACTGCTCGTCCCCAGCGAAGGACATATCATGATAAACGGAATGGCGCCGGGAGTGGAATCCAAGCGGATTGTCTCCTATCTGCCGGACCGGAATTATCTCAATTCTTCCATGCGGGTGGAGGAGCTTCTCTCTTTCTATGTAGATTTTTATGATAATTTCAGCATGGAGCGCGCTTCGAAAATGCTGGACGCCCTGGAGATTGACCGCCGCGCAAGGCTCCATACTCTCTCCAAGGGAACCGCGGAAAAGGTGCAGCTCATCCTCGTCATGAGCCGGGACGCTGAACTCTACGTGCTCGATGAGCCCATCGGAGGCGTGGATCCGGCCGCAAGGGATTACATTCTGCAGACGATCCTTACAAACTACAGCGAAAACGCTTCCGTACTGATCTCAACCCATCTGATCGCTGAAATCGAAAATGTCCTGGACCGGGTCATTTTTCTGCAGAACGGCCAGATCAGCCTCAACGCCACCGTTGATGAGATACGGACCGAGTACGGGAAATCTGTTGACACTTTATTCCGGGAGGTGTTCCGATGCTAGGAAAATTAATCAAATATGACCTGAAGGCTACAGCAAAAGTTTTTCTTCTGCTGCATATCGTTTATTTTATTATCTGCCTTGCCTCCAGGTTCCTGTTCATGGACCGCCTGGACTTCAACGGAGATAAGGATCTGCTGCTTGCGCAGATCATTGTATTTTCCTCAGCCATGCTCATTCTGTTCGTTCTGGTAAACTCCGGCACATGGCTGCTTTTTACCGTCCGTTTTTACCGGAACCTTTTCAGCAAGGAAGGATACCTCACCTGGACGCTCCCGGCTTCCGGCGTGCAGCATCTGTGGGCAAAGATCATCTCCGGATGGATTCTGTATGCAGTGGATGTCATCGTCCTGTCGGCAGGCATTGTCCTTCTTGTGACCGGGCAGAATGTGACCGACGCCTACGCTGCGGTTGCCGCCGAGGTAACTGCGGAATTCGGAATGCCGATTTCCACATTCGGGATATACATGTTCGTTCTTTCCTTCCTGTCCGGGATCTGCGCAGTGATTTCTTCCTACTTCTGCGTAGCCGCGGGACAGCTCTTTCCCTCCCACCGGGTAATCGGGGCTGTAGCCGTATACTTCATAACATCGGCATGTGTGCAGGTGCTGACCATGCTTATTCTGGCTGCGAGCGGACATTTTTCATCCGACTATTTTGCCGGGGTAACCGCAGGAGAAGGCCGTAGTGTAGTCGGCTATCTGTTTGAAGGGCTCTGGGGAAGTATTCTGCTGATGTTTGCCATTGCAGCTGTCCAGTATGCTGTCATGCATTTTATTATGAAGAAAAAGATAAATCTGATATAAGAAAGCAAAAAACCGGGAACTGCTGTAGTTTTTGAAATTACAGCAGTTCCCGGTTTTTTTAAGCGTCTGAGCGGAGTCGAACCGCCGCACATGCCTCCGGAGGGCATCGCTCTATCCACTGAGCTACAGACGCATTCCAGTCTCTTTTCAGGCTTTCTGTTCCTCCGGGAACTTCCGGCTCTTTCAAGCGACCTTAATTATCCTAACACAATTTTTTCCGATTGTAAAGAGAAAAATGCCGCCGCCGGCATTTTTCTCCTGTTTTTCACCGCCTGGAACTAGAACATGCTCCTGCGGCTCCTCCGGGTTCCCATCATCAGGCTTTCCGTACTGCGCACATATAGATATGAGTGATCGCTTAAAATCTCCTCTTCCGCCACCTGGGTCATATTGATCTCGCGTATCATGGCATCCATCTCACTTGCACGCAGGCTCATGGAACAGGGGATGATAATCACCTCATGCACGCTGCTTGGCAGAACGTAGTAGTCCTCTCCAAGAATCTGCCCGATCATCCGCAGGATATAGGGATATGCGATACATGCGGCCCCGTAATTGCGGATCTGGTTTGACAGCACATACATTCCGTCGCGATCCGCATCGCTGTCAGTCAGCAGATTTTCCGGCTCTGCGCTGCTCTTCACCCTGCCTTTCACCAGCTCTCTCAGAGCATAGTTCATGGTGAAGAATTCTGCCGGAAGAAGTTTCCTTACGTTTTCCTTTCCCATTTCCCAGAGGGTATCCGTTGTCACCTTCCATTTGCCCGCATGACTGTTCTCAATCAGCATAGCCGCTGTTCCCTCGTCTGTCACCTCGAGAAGCGCATAGAACACAATAGAGAGGTCCAGAAGCTCCATATGAGGCACCCGCTCCAGAAGATCGCGGTTTTTCTCCGTGTTAATGAGCTTGAAAACAATTCTGTCTTTTACCCCTTCAAAGCTCAGAACCTTTTCATAATCCCAGGACTCTCTTCTTCTCACATTCTCATAAAACTCAAGGATACCATCCACAATCAGATCTACCGGCTTCCCCGCCAGATAGCCTTCATAGTATTCCTCCAGGTAAATCGTCGGTGAAATGTTGACTCCCGGAGTCTCGAGAAGCACCCCTACTCTCTCTTTTCCGTTGTTCTTCACCGCTCTGTATGTACTTACCGTCACACCGCCTTCCATCTTCTGATTCAGTCTTTCCTCTACCGCGCCTACAAATTCTCTGTAATTCATTTTTCTCCTTTCTGCCGCGGTTCATACAAAATTAACGAGAAAACCGATACGAATCGTATCATTTTGAAACTGATAAAAAATAAATAGAACAATATTATGTAATCTTGATTATAGAAGAATCTGTCCCGAAATGCAATAGGGAATTTTTCACAAAAAGGGATGTCCCGCAATGCGGAACATCCCCTGCAAACAACCTTCTCGAAAGGCGTTCTGAAAACACGGACTTATACTCTGGAGAGGTACTCTCCTGTACGAGTGTCGATCTTCAGCACATCGCCTACTTCTACGAACAGCGGAACCATAACGGTTGCGCCTGTCTCCACTGTAGCCGGCTTTGTAGCTCCCTGAGCGGTATCTCCCTTGAAGCCCGGCTCTGTCTCTGTGATCGCCAGCTCGACAAACAGCGGCGGCTCAACAGAAAATACATTTCCCTTGTGTGAGCAGATCTTTACTGTCTCATTCTCCTTTACAAACTTCAGCGCATCGCCTACAACGTCGGAGTTCAGAGCGATCTGGTCATATGTCTCCACATCCATGAAGTTGTACAGATCACCGTCTTTGTAAAGATACTGCATATCTTTTCTGTCAATATGCGCATTCTCAAATTTCTCAGTCGGACGGAACGTTTTCTCAACCACACCGCCGCTGATGATATTTTTTAATTTTGTTCTTACGAACGCCGCACCTTTTCCAGGTTTTACATGCTGGAACTCCAGAATCTGATAAATGTTCCCATCCATCTCAATGGTAAGGCCGTTCTTAAAATCTCCTGCTGAAACCATTTACAATCCTCCTTCAATCATACGCCTCTTATCGGCATTCCATTTATTAATTCTATAATAGTTTTCCTTATTTTTCAATATTTTTTTGCTGTATTAGGGCCCACAATCTGTCTTTTGTGCGGATTTCTGTCAAATATCCGCCTGTTTGCGCTGTTTTTTGTAGAAATGCAGCACGATCTTTTCCAGATATCGCTTCAGAACGATCTGGATCTCCTCCTTCGGATGGATCGGCTTCACCAGAATACTGCGGATTCCGGCGCGCTTCGCCCCCCACACATCGGTAAAGAGCTGATCCCCCACAAAGACGGTATTGCTTCTGTCCGTCCCCATAATCTCCATGGCTTTCAGATAATTCTTCGTGGATGGCTTATGGGCGTTGTAAATATAGTGGGTCCCGATATTCCTGTTGAACATCTTCACCCTTGCTTCCTGGTTATTGGAGATCAGGCAGGACGAAAAGCCGATCTCTCCAAGCCGCCGGAACAGCTTTTCCGCCCTCTCATCCGCCGGCGCCCCATGCGGCACGAGGGTATTGTCAATATCAAATATTACGCCCCTGTACCCGTCTTTATACAGTTTTTCGAAAGGAATCACATAAGTGGACGCCACATAGTCGTCCGGGAAAAATCTTTCAAACATTACCTGCCATCCAACTCCATCAGCTTTGTAATCAGCTCTTCGCAGATCTGCAGAATCGTCTTGTTGTCCGTCTGAATCACCACATCTGCGGCAGCCTCATACTTCTCCCTGCGCTTCTCCATCAGTTCTGCAATAAACTCCACATTATTGTTCCCGTTCAGAATCGGTCGGTCATCACTGTCTTTCACCCGTTCATATATGGTCTCCGGGCTCGCTGTAAGGAGGACAACCCTCCCGTTCTTCTTCATCTCGACAACGTTCTCCTCGCGGAGCGCCACGCCTCCGCCGCAGGATATAATACAGTTTTTCTCCGACTGCATCTCTTTCAAAAGCTTCGTCTCAAGGTTTCGGAAATATTCTTCTCCATAAGTCGCAAAAATATCCGGGATACTCATCTCCTCCCGCTCGGAAATCTCCTGATCCATCTCAACGAGCCTCATGTCAAACATAGTGCTCAGGTAATCGGAAATCGTCGATTTTCCCGCCCCCATGAAACCGATCAGAACAATATTATAGGAGAAGAGCTTTCTCGCCTGTATCCGTTTGCTGTTCCTCAGAATGCGCTGGAACACATCCCGGATCTCTTCCCTGTATTTATTGTCTTTCAGCTTTTCCTCAAGCCGTCTCTCCTGCTTGGCTTCCTGGGCAGGCTGCAGGATCGCCATGCCGTATTTTTCCTTATATGCCATGATCTTCTCCACGATCGCATTCCGCTCCACCAGCGCGTCGATAATCCTGTCGTCGCAGATGGCGAGCTGCTCGCGGTACATCTCCAGGTCGTTCATCTTCTTCCTCCACACTTTCTCTACACAATACAACATATTATAACAACTTTCCCGTGTAAAGGCAAGAAAAGCCTGCAGATTTACTCTGCAGAGCTTTTCTCAATGGCTTTTCCCACATTTTCCTTAAAGATCTCCCACTCTTCCGGGTTCTCCACAAAATATTTCGGACAGTCCTTTCCGGTCACGTCATAGTGCCGGATCACGTCGTCCTGCGTCAGATTGAACTTCACGCACAGCCAGGCCGTCAGCTGTACAAGAGAGCGGTATGTATCATCGGTAAAACGTCCGCTCTCATCCGGATGGCAGCACTCAATGGAAACCGTGTCCGCATTCCGCTCATTGGACGCATACGCCATCTCCCATGTGGGCACGCACTGGATGATCTCTCCGTCCAGACCCACAATGAAATTGCTGCTCGCCTCGGTCTCATGGCTGTCCTTAAGTCCGTTGAAATAATCCCGGTTCTGCTGGGCGGTGCTGCCCGGATTCGCCGTGTAATGCACCACAATCCCGTTGATCTGGTTCACCTGGGTCCCCGGTCTGGAATACGGGTTCACATCAAGCAGCTGCACATCAATATTGGGCTCCGATGCATCCACATTTACAATTTCCCTGTCCCCCCGCACGGCACAGGAGTATATCCCGAGGATCACTGCGATAATAATCAGGATGACAAGTCCCCGGTTGACATTAGCCAGCCGGTATCCTGCCTGCCTTTTCTTCTTTCCGCTCCTCCTGCCATTTCCGGGGCTTTTTCTGCTGCCCTGTGAACTTCTTCTTCCGTTTCCCCTGCTGTTTCCCCTGTTATCACTCATACGTACGCCTCACTGTTCTTCTGTAACTTTTTTCATGATAACACAGATTTTATAAGGGATTGTGAAAAAAATCTTATGATTTTATAAACGTAACCGTTTTTTATCCTGTATTTTACTCGTCCACGCTGTAGTTCGGCGCCTCTTTTGTGATATGGATGTCATGCGGATGGCTCTCCTTGAGTGACGCCGCAGAAATCTTGATAAAGCGTCCGTTCGCCTTCAGCGACTCGATATCCGGTGTGCCGCAGTATCCCATACCGGAGCGGAGTCCGCCCATAAGCTGGAATACTGTATCCTCAACAGTACCCTTGTATGCCACACGGCCTTCCACACCCTCAGGAACGAGTTTCTTTGCATTCTCCTGGAAATAGCGGTCCTTGCTTCCGTTTTCCATGGCAGCGATGGATCCCATGCCACGGTATACCTTATATTTTCTTCCCTGATAGAGTTCGAATGTTCCCGGGCTCTCGTCACAGCCTGCAAAGATGCTTCCCATCATGCAGACGTTGGCGCCTGCTGCGATCGCCTTTGTCATGTCTCCGGAGTATTTGATTCCTCCGTCCGCGATAATCGGGATGCCGTACTCTTTCGCCGCAGCGTAGCAGTCCATAACCGCCGTGATCTGCGGAACACCGATTCCGGCAACCACACGGGTCGTACAGATGGATCCCGGTCCGATTCCGACCTTAACAGCGTCCGCTCCGGCCTCAATCAGAGCTTTTGTCGCTTCACCTGTAGCCACATTTCCCGCAATAACCTGAAGCTCCGGGAACTTGTCCTTCACCATGCGGACAGTTCTCAGAACGTTGGCGGAATGTCCGTGGGCAGAATCCATAACAACCACGTCCACTTTCGCCTTAACCAGCTCTGCCACACGATCCAGGCAGTTCGCCGTAATTCCGATTGCCGCTCCGCAGAGCAGTCTTCCCTGGGAGTCCTTTGCGGAGAGCGGATACTTGATCTGCTTCTCGATATCCTTGATGGTGATCAGGCCTTTCAGATTGCCCTCGTCGTCAACGATCGGCAGTTTCTCCTTTCTCGCCTTTGCCAGGATCTTCTTCGCCTCTTCCAGAGTAATTCCCTCTTTTGCCGTAATCAGTCCCTCTGAAGTCATGGATTCCTTGATCTTCTTGGAGAAATCCTCCTCAAACTTCAGGTCACGGTTGGTGATGATGCCCACCAGCCTGCGGCCTTCTGTGATCGGCACTCCGGAGATCCTGAACTTCGCCATCAGATTGTTTGCATCTTCCAGTGTATTTTCAGGAGAGAGATAGAAGGGATCTGTGATGACTCCGTTCTCCGACCTTTTTACCTTATCTACTTCCTCGGCCTGCTCCTCTATCGACATGTTCTTATGAATAATACCGATACCGCCCTGACGCGCCATCGCAATCGCCATGCGGTGCTCCGTAACCGTATCCATTCCGGCACTCATCATCGGAATGTTCAGTTTTATTTTTTTCGTAAGATATGTTGACAGATCCACCTGATTGGGGATCACTTCCGAATACGCAGGAACGAGCAGAACGTCGTCAAACGTAATTCCTTCGCCAATAATTTTTCCCATATCCATCTCTACCTCTCTTTCTTGGAAATCAATATAAATATGTAAATATTTAACTGATATACTACAGAAAATCCCCGGATATGTCAAGACTTTTCCAGATTCGCATGCCTCTCCTGTCCTGATTTATTTTAAACCTTATTTTTAAGCTGTGCTTATAAATCAGCTTTTTTAAGAAGCAAAACGTAAAACAGAAGGCTTTCTCCGTCCCCGCGCAGCCCCAGCCCCGGTCCGCCCGAATCCGGACAAAAAAATCCGGGTATTCCCCGCGAAAGGGATGTACCCGGATTTTATAATATTAATGTTTATGACATTCGCCTGCGGACATCGCCGAATGAATTACATCATTCCCATTCCGCCTGCGCCGCCTGCTGCAGCTGCCGGAGCTTCCTCTTTGATAGTGGAGACTACAGCCTCTGTTGTAAGCAGTGTGGAAGCAACGCTGGTAGCGTTCTGAAGAGCACTTCTTGTAACTTTGGCAGGATCAAGGATTCCATTCTCTACCATATCTACGTACTCTTCCTTGTAAGCGTCAAATCCGATACCCGGCTCTGACTCTCTTACTTTATTTACGATAACCGCACCCTCAAGTCCTGCGTTTGCAGCGATCTGATACAGCGGAGCCTCAAGAGCTTTCAGGATGATCTTCGCACCTGTCTTCTCGTCTCCTTCCAGCTCGTCTGTCAGTTTTGCAACCTCTTTTGCAGCATGGATATATGCGGAGCCGCCTCCTGCGATGATACCTTCCTCAACAGCAGCTCTTGTAGCGTTCAGAGCATCCTCCATACGGAGTTTTGCTTCTTTCATCTCAGTCTCTGTAGCTGCTCCTACACGGATTACTGCTACGCCGCCTGCCAGTTTTGCAAGTCTCTCCTGCAGTTTCTCTCTGTCGAAATCAGAAGTTGTCTCCTCGATTGCCTTCTTGATCTGTGCAATTCTGTCGTTGATTGCGCCCTTGTCTCCGCAGCCGTCAACGATCACTGTGTTCTCCTTCTGAACTTTAACGGATTTTGCACGTCCGAGCTGCTCCATTGTTGTCTCTTTCAGGTCAAGTCCGAGTTCCTCGGAAATTACCTGTCCGCCTGTCAGGATAGCGATATCCTGAAGCATCTCTTTTCTTCTGTCGCCATATCCAGGTGCCTTTACAGCAACTACGTTGAATGTTCCGCGCAGTTTGTTGACAATCAGAGTTGTAAGAGCCTCGCCCTCTACATCCTCAGCGATGATCAGCAGTCTTGCTCCGGACTGTACGATCTGCTCAAGCAGCGGAAGAATATCCTGAATATTGGAGATCTTCTTGTCTGTGATCAGGATGTACGGATCTTCCAGAACAGCTTCCATCTTCTCCATATCAGTTGCCATATATGCGGAAATGTATCCGCGGTCGAACTGCATACCTTCTACCAGATCCAGTTCTGTCTGCATTGTCTTGGATTCCTCGATTGTGATAACGCCATCATTGGAAACCTTCTCCATAGCGTCTGCAACCATCTCGCCTACTGCTTCATCTCCGGAAGATACAGCCGCTACTCTGGCGATCTGCTCTTTTCCTTTGACTTTGCTGCTCATGTTCTGGATTGCCTCAACAGCCTTGTCTGTTGCTTTCTTCATACCTTTTCTCAGGACGATCGGGTTAGCTCCTGCTTCCAGGTTCTTCATACCCTCATGTACCATTGCCTGAGCGAGAACGGTAGCTGTCGTTGTACCGTCGCCGGCCACGTCGTTTGTCTTGGAAGCCACTTCTCTGATCAGCTGTGCTCCCATGTTCTCAAATCCGTCTGCAAGCTCGATCTCTTTTGCGATTGTAACACCGTCGTTTGTGATCAGCGGTGCGCCGAATGATTTATCAAGAACTACATTTCTTCCTTTCGGTCCAAGTGTTACCTTAACCGTATCTGCAAGCTGGTTTACACCTTTTTCAAGAGCTGCTCTTGCCTCAGCTCCGTATTTAATTTCCTTTGCCATCTCTATACATCTCCTATTTTAAATTTATTAATCCTCAACGATTGCCAGAATATCGCTCTGTTTTACGATAATATATTCTTCCTCGTCAAGCTCTACATCTGTTCCTGCATATTTGGAGTAAATTACCTTATCTCCCACTTTAACCTGCATAACAACTTCTTTGCCATCTATATTTCCGCCCGGGCCTACTGCGATAACTTCAGCTTCCTGCGGTTTCTCTTTTGCCTGTCCCGGTAAAACGATGCCGGATTTTGTTGTCTCTTCTGCTTCTAACTGTTTTAAAACAATTTTGTCACCCAATGGTACTAACTTCATTGTAATTCCTCCTTGAAATTTGTTTATTAGCACTCATTTCAATCGAGTGCTAAACCTCATGAATATAAAATAGCACTCCGGATTCCATTTGTCAACACAGTTTAAATTTTTTTTACAAACAGTTTCCTGTTTTTTTGTATTTTAAAAGAGCGCACTTAAAAAGCACGCTCTTTTCCCCGTCTTTCTTCCGTGACGTTATAAAAACCGTTTTTAATCCGGAATTTCAGAAGATTCCGGTCCTCGCAGCGGTATCTCTCCTTCACCACTCCCGTGCAGTACAGCAGCTCGGTTCTGGTGGAAATATAGCAGCGGTATCTGGCATCCAGAGAGATGGCCGTCAGGTCGTCTTCCTTCAGTTCCAGATAGATGTAGTCCTCTTCCACTTCGTATTTGTATACCTGGCATTTGCGGGTGGAATCGTCAAAGATCCCGTCCGCCGAAATCACTTTTTCCATTTGCAGGTCTACGGGATTGCCTTCATACATATGCTTTTCCTCCTGCCTACATCCGTTCTTTCTTGATCCGCTCTAACTCGGTAAACACATAATCATTGAGCACCTTAATGTAAGTTCCCTTCATTCCCGAGGAGCGGGATTCGATCACTCCCGCACTCTCGAACTTGCGAAGCGCATTCACAATAACAGATCTTGTGATTCCCACCCGGTCTGCAATCTTGCTGGCCACCAGGATTCCCTCGCTGCCGCCCAGCTCATCAAAAATATGTATAATCGCTTCCAGTTCCGAGAACGAAAGCGTGCTGATCGCCGACTGGACAATATGTTCTTTCCGCGTCTCCTCCGCATTCTCTTCATTTACGGAGCGGAGCATCTCCAGACCGACCACGGCGGTTCCGTATTCGCTCAGGATGATATCGTCGATGGAATAGGTCGCGTCCTGCTTGTAGATAAACAGTGTGCCAAGCCTCTCCCCCGCGATGTCGATCGGCGTAATGATCGCCTGGTATCCCTCCACAGAATCCGGAGAAAATCCCAGGGTCTCAAGGTTGACATTTTCCTTCGTGGACAAAATGCTGAGGAGGCGTTCGTTGAGCATACTGTCGATATGGGATCCCACCGACTCGGTAATCAGCTCATGGATCTCCTTCACCCTGCTGCACTTGCTCACTCCCAGGATCTTTCCTTTCCTGCTTACCACAAGGACATTCGAATCCAGTATCTCCGTCAGGACAGCACAGATATCATTAAAGACAACCTTGCTGGAATTGTTGTTGTGCAGCAGCTTATTGATTTTTCTCGTTTTATCCAATAGTTGTACGCTCATCATTTCCTCCATTTTTTGGTATATTTGAAAAATTGTGTATAAAATTTGCGACAAATCGTCAGATATTCATATATTATCATACAATTCGCAAATAATCAATACAATTACTCTTTCTCTTTCGGCAAAGCAGTCACATATCCGCACTGCTCGTTCGCGCAAACAAGACGGCTTCCCTTCTCAACCATATAACTGCCGCACTCCGGACATTTCTGGTCAGACGGCTTCTGCCATGACATGAAATCACATTCCGGATTGTTCTCGCACCCGTAATATCTTCTGCCCTTCTTCGTCTTGCGGATCACAATGTCTTTTCCGCAGACCGGACACTTGACGCCGATCTTTTCCAGATAGGGCTTGGTGTTGCGGCATTCCGGGAAGCCCGGGCAGGCGAGGAATTTCCCGTGGGGACCGTATTTGATCACCATGTTGCGCCCGCACTCTTCGCAGATCACATCGGTCACTTCATCCTCGATCTTGACCGTCTCCAGTTCTTTTTCCGCCTTTTTCACCGCTTCCTCAAGATCCGGGTAGAAATTGCGGATTACCTCTTTCCAGGGCACCTTCCCCTCCTCGACCATATCGAGAAGCCCCTCCATATTGGCGGTGAAATTCACATCCACAATGCTCGGGAAAGACTGCTTCATCATATTGTTTACAACTTCGCCGATCTCCGTAATGTAGAGATTCTTCGCCTCTTTCGTCACATAACGGCGCCCCAGGATGATGGAGATAGTGGGCGCGTAGGTACTCGGGCGCCCGATTCCCAGCTCCTCAAGCGTCTTCACCAGAGTCGCCTCCGTATAGTGCGCCGGCGGCTGTGTGAAATGCTGTTTTGACTCCAGTTCTTCTTTCGTCAGGACAGAATCCCTGTTCAGATGGCCTACAAGCACATTGCTCTCTTCCTTCTCTTCCTCTGCCTCGGTATAGACCGAACGGAATCCGTCGAAGACAAGCCGCGACGTGGAAACCGTAAAGAAGTATCCGCCGGCACCGATTTTCACCGCCGTGGACTCATAGCGGGCAGGCTGCATCCTGCTGGCCGCAAAACGCTTCCAGATCAGCTGATACAGCCGGAACTGATCCCTTGTAAGAGAATCTTTCAGAGAAGCCGGCGTCCTCGTGATGTCCGTGGGACGGATCGCCTCATGGGCATCCTGGATCTTCTTTCCGGTACTTTTTGTGCCGCTGCCTGCCGCCACATAATTCTCCCCGTAAGTGGAAGCAATGTACTCTCTCGCAGCCGCATCCGCCTCCTCGGCAATTCTCGTGGAATCGGTACGCAGATAGGTAATGACACCGACCGTGCCGTTTCCCTTGATATCCACGCCTTCATAGAGCTGCTGCGCGATGCGCATGGTCTTCTGGGTTCCGAAATTCAGCGCCTTGGACGCCTCCTGCTGAAGCGTACTGGTAGTAAACGGCAGAGGCGCCTTTCTGATCCGCTCACTGGTTTTAATATCCGCGATGGAAAACTGTGCGTTTTCCACTGCTTTCATGATCTGATCCAGTTCTTCCCTGGAACGGATCGTCATCTTTTCTTTCTCCGTGCCGTAGAATCTGGCAGTAAGAGGGCGCTTTTCCCCCTTCACTCTGAGGATCACATCCAGCGTCCAGTACTCTTCCGGAATGAACGCATTGATCTCATCCTCCCGGTCCGCAATCAGCCGCAGGGCGACAGACTGGACTCTTCCCGCACTTAAGCCGCGCTTTACCTTTGCCCAGAGGATCGGGCTGATCATATATCCCACCATACGGTCCAGGACACGCCGCGCCTGCTGGGCATCCACAAGATCCATGTCCAGGTCCCTTGGATTCTTCAGCGAAGCTTTTACCGCATTCTTCGTGATCTCGTTAAATGTGATCCGGCGCATCTTCTTCTCATCCAGTTTCAGCGCCGCTGCAAGATGCCACGAAATTGCCTCTCCTTCCCGGTCAGGGTCGGTTGCAAGATACACTTTGTCTGATTTTTTTGCCTCTTTTCTCAGATTTGCAAGGATGTCTCCTTTTCCCCGTATCGTGATGTATTTGGGCTCGTAATCATGCTCGATGTCGATTCCCAGCGAACTCTTTGGCAGGTCGCGGACATGCCCCTGGGAAGCTGCTACCGTATAATTATTTCCCAGAAATTTCTTAATCGTCTTTACCTTTGCAGGCGACTCCACGATAACCAGATAGTGTGCCATATACCTTACTCCTCCATCCGGCAGCCCTGCTGCCTTTTCTATATATCCGTGCGGAAATTTTCACACGGATACGTAATTATTCTTTGATATTTCTCTGATATATCCCCGCAGTTCCAGGGAAACCAGTATCCGCATAAGCTCCTTTACCCCAAGCTTTGTCTCTGCAGACAGCTGGTCCACGCTCTTCGGAAACAAACCGAGACAACTATACACCAAATTTTCTGTACTTTCAAGCACTTTTTGATTTTTGTCGTTCATTTTCCCTTTCCTGCCTCCGGAAATCCCCCACTCCTCCAGAAGTGCTTCCGGGGACAGTAAAATCCCCGCGCCCTGCTGAATCAGCCGGTTGCAGCCGCAGCTTAAGGCGCTGTTTACCGGTCCCGGCAGGGCGTAAACATCTCTCCCCTGTTCCAGCGCCATGTCCGCCGTGATCAGCGACCCGCTTTTCTCCCTTGCCTCCATGATCAGGACCGCATCGGAAAGTCCGCTGATGATCCGGTTGCGGGCGGGGAAATTCTGCGGAAGGGGCGGGGAACCGGGAGGCAGTTCCGACAGGATGCCTCCGCCCTGCTCCAGAATATCCACATACAGCCCGATATGCTCTCTCGGATAACAGATGTCCACCCCGCATCCAAGCACAGCATATGTCCTGCCTCCTCCCATAAGAGCGCCCCGCTGTCCCATTCCGTCAATCCCGCGTGCCAGGCCGCTGATAATCTCCACACCTCCCGCCGCAAGCTGCCTTGCAAATTCCACGGCATATTTTTCTCCGTAGGGACTGCACTGCCTCGCCCCGATCACCGCCGCCTTCCTCGAATTGCAGTCCGGCAGGGTTCCCCTGACATAGAGGGCATAGGGGAAGTCGGGAATCTCCCGGAGTTTATCCGGATATTCCGGCGAAAAATACGGGATGAACCGGATGCCTTTCTCCTTCATCTTTTCATATTCTCCGGCATATCCCCTGTCCTTCTTCGCCTGCAATATTGTATTGCGCTCCGCCTCTGTCAAGAACTGAATTTTCGATAATTCTGTTTCTTCTATATAATAAACATTCTCTGCATTTTTAAACTGCTGCCTGAGGAGATATTTTTTTCTTCCCGGAAGCTTCCGGATCCCTGCAAGCCAGTACTCCTCCGGTGCGATCTTTGTCTCTGTCCCTCTGTTCTCTTTCTCTTCCATCACAGTCTGCCTCCCCAGTATTTTCTGTCCACAGTTCTGTATCCCACTGCCTCGCAGAGATGCTCCTCCCGGATCTTCTCCTCTCCGTCCATATCCGCGATAGTGCGCGCAGTCCTCAGTATCCGGTGGTATGCCCTGGCGGTCAGTCCCAGCACCTCATATGCCTGTTCCATTACCCTTTTTTCTTTTTCGCCCAGTTCGCAGTATTTCTCCAGCATCGCACCTCTCAGCATGGCGTTTGTCCGGATTCTGCTTCCCCGGTACCGTTCTTTCTGCACCTCTCTGGCCGCACAGACCCGCCTGCGGATTTCCGCCGAGCTTTCCGAAGGCTTTCCACCGGTCAGATCGCCGTACTTTACCTTTGCCGCCTCCGCACACAGGTCGATGCGGTCCAGGAAAGGCTGGCTGATGCGGCTTAAGTAATTCTGAATCTGGAAGGGAGTGCAGGTGCACCTGTCCAGATCCGGATAGCATCCGCACGGACAGGGATTCATGGCTGCCACAAGGATGAAATCTGCCGGGAAGGTGTACTTTCCGTAAGTCCTCGAGATCTGGATTTCCCGGTTCTCCAGGGGCTGCCGCAGAACCTCCAGCACGCTTTTGCGAAATTCCGCAAGTTCGTCGAGGAAGAGAATTCCGCCGCTTGCGAGACTGATCTCCCCGGGTCTTGGCACCATTCCGCCGCCGATCATCGCTGCCCTGGTCGCCGTGTGATGCACTTCCCGGAAAGGCCTGTGGCGGATCAGGGGCTGTTCTTCATCCAGCATCCCCATGACGCTGTATATCTTTGTGATCTCCATGCTCTCCTCCATGGTCAGCGGCGGAAGAATGCCCGCGATGCACCGGGCCGTGAGAGACTTTCCGCTTCCCGGAGGTCCGATGAGAAGCAGGTTATGCCCGCCGGACACTGCAATCTCCGCTGCTCTGCGCACATTCTCCTGCCCCCGTACCTGTGAGAAATCCGCCTCCGCACCCTGTCCGTCCGGCGCCGGGGACTGGTTATCCGCCTCCTGTGAGCCACTGCCTGCTTTCCGCCCCCTTCTTTCCTTCTCTTCCCGCTGCCGCCCGGCAATAGCCTCTAAGGGCGCCGTGTCCCGAAGGCAGCCGACTACCTCCATAAGGGTCCGGACGCCGATAATGCTGACTCCGTCCACAAGGGCGCCTTCCGCCGCATTGTCACCGGGGAGGATGAAGCAGAGGATTCCCCGCTTTTTTGCCTCCATGACAACAGGCAGGACCCCCGGCACCTTCCTCACGCTCCCGTCCAGTCCCAGTTCTCCTATGATGAGACATCCCTCCGCGCGCAGCGGATCAATCTCTCCTAGCGCCATGAGAACCGACACCGCAATCGGCAGATCAAAGGACGCCCCTCTCTTGCGCACTGTGGCAGGCGAAAGGTTTACTACCATCCTCCTCGGCGGGAAAGCGAGCCCCGTATTCTTTACCGCCGTGCGTACTCTCTCCCCCGCTTCCTTTACCTCTGATGACAGATATCCTACCATGTGAAATACCGGAAGCCCGTTGGACACATCTGTCTCCACGTGTACAAACTCCACCGCAAGCCCGTCCACAGCCGCGGATAAAACTGTGCTGAAACTCATCCTGCACTCCTTTCCATGAGTTTCCTGTTCCGTAGCAAAAGTAAATGCAGTCCACCACAACCGCTTTTTCAGTCGTCAATAAACCTTACGGCAAACCAGCTTCTGAAAACTTGGCTGAACCAGCCGGAAATGATCGCCGGGTAAGACTCACCCGGAAATGTACTGTTATCATACTCCACGCAGAGCGTACTGTCAATCTTTTTTTCTCCAAAGGGACATTTTTGTTGGAAAAGCACAATTTCCGACACTTTTACATAAACTATATCAAATGTGCTAAGAGGTGCCGTCTTGAAATCATTTCCCAATCCCCTCACTCCTGCGGAAGAAAAGTATTACATCCAGAGATATACTGAGGGAGACCTCGAGGCAAAGCACATCCTGATCGAACGAAATCTCCGGCTTGTAGCCCATGTCATCAAGAAGTATCAGAACCTTGAGGAGGATCCTGAGGATCTGATCTCCATCGGAACGATCGGACTGATCAAAGCAGTCGTCACTTTCAATCCGGATAAAGGAAACCGTCTGGCCGCCTATGCCTCCCGCTGTGTGGAAAATGCTATCCTATCGCCAATGCGGTTTTACTCCCGGGAAAAATCCCCCAGCAAGGATTGCAGTCACATTGGAAGGTATTTACAAAGTTTTCAGATGAAAATTATCTCATGTGCAGAACAGAAGACGGCATTGTACAGTACGCGCCTCTGTGCATCCATACATTCCGGCTGATCGCTCCCCGCAAGCTCCGGGAAGCCCAGCAGTTTAATCAGCAGTATCACAGTTATGAAGAAATACAAAACGTTCCTGACCGTCTGCGCTGGTGCCGCCATCATATGGGGCTGATGCAGAAAGAGGTTGCAGAACAGATCGGGATCTCCAAAGGGCACTATATAGATTATGAAGTAGGATATGTAGATTACTACCCGAAAGAAGTGGTGGACAGGCTGGCAGACTTCTATCATATCCCGGTTGAAGACCTTCTGGATGAATACAATCTTTTCTTATATAAAGGTCAGGGGAAAATGCTAAAAGAGTGCCGGGAAAAAATGGGGTTAAAGAAGAAACCCTTTGCGAGAATGCTGCATGTGAATCCAAATACTTACCGGAACTGGGAATCAGATAAAAAAAGAATGTTTAAGCTTACCTGGGAAAAATATTTTCGTGAAGTGCTCTTAGCCAACCAGAATGCATCAAATCAGAATAACATTTGAATAATTGAAGTCATACTTCGACAGACTGACCATCTTGAACCCAGATCGTCAGTCTGTTTTTTCTTTGACAGCTGAATGGATGATCTCATCAATCAACTGTATTTTCTGTTCAGAGGGGCAATTCAACCTGTTGATATACTGACCGACCATATCAGCGTGGACGCCTGCCGCCCGGACTGCCAGCTCATGTCTGCCCTCTTCTGTTTTCGGATAATGAACGATCACATGGATCGGAGCACTTTTCCTTGCGATACCACGCACCTCCCCGGTATTTCAGTTTATGAACGAGAAGTTGTCCGCTATTCTTCCGGAGACTGTTTCCTTTTTCTGCATCATCACATTAAATTTGATGTTATAATATATAGAAGAAACGCATTAAAACTTCTTTGTGATACCATCTTATCAGGGAGTTTGCAAAAGCTCATTGAGCGCAGTTTGAGCATAAATTGACCAGGATCAGGAGGAAATATATGGAACGCTGCGATTTCAGTTCAATCATTACCACGGTTCGCAAATATATCGGCGATGACAGAGGAATGAATCAGATTGATCTGCTTTATGAATTGTTTGAAGGTTTTCTTGAAGAGGAATCTTCACAGGACTTTGATTTTGACAACGGTCTTGTCTGCCGCTGGTTTAACGGACAGGCACGGATCAGCCCCCGCATCTCCGGATATTATCTCCATACAGACAACAGGAACCGTCTGGCTGATGATATAGAAACAAATATTCTGCCGCTAATGTGTGACAGCGCAATGGCAATACAGGAAATCTACAAGATCCTGATACAGGATGGAACTATTTCCGATCAGAAAAAAGAACAGCTTACTCAGGATTACCCGTGTCATACTTCTGAAGAACAGGCTGCTTTTCTTGCGTCTGTTCTTTGCTTTGGAATGGAACGGACATTTGTTAAAAGGAACGCTGCCACCAAAAAACTGCTTGCTGCCGGAACACTGTCTCCGGTAATCAGTGATTTTGTTTATAACGGAGAAGTTCCCAAGGCGTGTGCTCATTTCTGCGGAAGGAATCAAGAGCTTTCCACACTTCACGAATTAATTTCAGAAAAGCGGATCATTTTTCTGCAGGGGATTGCCGGTATCGGGAAAAGCGAGCTTGCCAAAGCATATGCAAGAGCTTACAGAAAAGACTATACAAATATTTTGTATCTGACCTACAGCGGTGATCTGCGGCAGGATATCATTGATCTGGACTTTGTGGATGATCTGCCGGAGGACACGGAAGAAGACCGTTTCCGCAAACACAACCGTTTCCTGCGGTCACTAAAAGAAGATACTTTGCTTATCATAGACAACTTTAATACTACAGCCGGAAAAGACGCCTTCTTCTCCGTACTGTTAAAATACCGCTGCCGTATCCTATTTACTACCCGAAGCCGTTTTGACAACTATGCATCTTTCAATCTTGGAGAAATATCTGATCCTGATGCTTTATTGTCACTAATGGGATATTTCTACTCAGATGCAGAGAGGGAACAGTTTATCCTGGAGCAGATTATTCAGGCCGTTCACAGCCATACACTGGCGGTAGAATTATCCGCACGGCTGTTGGAAACGGGCATCCTGGAGCCACAGGAATTACTGGCGCGGCTACAGATTGAAAAATCTGCCCTTGGCGCAACAGATACCATTGATATCGTAAAAGACGGGCAAAGTCGGAAAGCTACCTATTATGACCATATACATACGTTGTTTTCTCTGTATCGCCTCTCCGAAGAAGAACTTGATATTATGCGGGGACTGATTTTTACTCCCGTCAGTGGAATCAGCGGACGGCTGTATGCGAACTGGATGAAACTCCCGGACATGAACAGAATCAATGACCTGATTGAAAAAGGCTTTGTACAGACACAGTCCGCAAGACAGATTTCTCTTCATCCTATGATACAGGAAGTGGCAGTTGACGAGACCAGACCGTCAATGAATAACAGTGCTGTACTGCTTAACAGCCTGCAGACCATCTGTCTATTCCATGGACGTGACGTCACCTGGCACAAACCGCTGTTTCTGACCATCGAGAACATCATCCGGGAGATTGCAGATGACAATACGCCGGCTTATTTGAGTTTTCTGGAAGATGTATTTCCCTACATGGAAAAATACCACTATACAGCCGGGATGGAATTAGTCATCGGCAAATTATCCGGGCTACTTACGGACGAAACTGTCGGACGCAGCACAGACCGGGCGCTTCTTCTGGATTATCGTGCAGCCTGTGAAGATAAAACAGAAAAAGCCATTAAACTGGAAAAGGAAGCCATCGCCCTGTTCCCGGAGATCTCAGAAGAAAATGCTCACCTTGTTTCCAATCTCTGCTCCAATCTGGGCGGGCTTTACAAAGAAGCAGGGAAACGGGATCTGGCACAGCAGTCTATGGAGCAGGGGCTTCGGATTCTGGAACAGTATGATCTTCTTTACTACCATGACAGTATTGCCCAGACTGCGAACTATGCCGTTCTCCTTACTGAAATGGGGCAGCCGGAAATAGGGCTCTCCGCTCTGAAAAAACTATCCCGGATGATCCGGGACTTGAACTCTGACCAGACCTTGGATTACGCCACAGTTCAGGAAACAATGGGCGGTATCTGCCTGATTACAGGTGAAGTCAAACAGGCTACCTCTCATTTTAAAAAAGCACTGGCTATCTATGAAGGGGTATATAATGGGGAACCGGATATGATTGAGACAAAAAAGCAGGAAATCCGTCAGGCTTTTTATTCTTTTACATATACGATCAGTTCTCCAATCTCACAGTCCAGATAACTGCATAATTTACAGACCAGATTTGCATCTATCCGTTGGAATTCATTTCTGCAATATCTGTTAAAATTTGCTCTTGGAATATCCAAGTCACGGCAGATCGTATTCTTGCTGATTCCCTTTTCTTTCAACAATTCTTCTATTCGCATTTCCAGATGACCATAATTCATTCGCCTCACCTCAATACAAAGTATATTTGATAATTCTTTATGTAGTAATTCACTATATAGTAAGGTACTATATAGTTATTCCCTATTAAAAAGCGAGGTTGACAAAATGAAGCGAAAAATGATCATTCTACTTATTTCCGTCATTCTATTATCGGCAGCCTGTTATTATATCAGCCTGCCTGACTACGTTGTTGTAAACAGTATGTCATTTAGCAGTGAAAATACCCGGGAGACGGAAATAAAAGTTGTGATTTACAAATATCATGATATAGATGATACGGTCAAAGCCATCGAACAGGAACATAACCGGATCAACGGCACGCCGACCTCCCTTGAAATGAATCTCTATTATTCCCGCTGGCACCTCAGACATGGATCAGGACCATTTAAAACAGTGATCTTCAATTATGCTCACAATAAATCCGCGGATTATCCCGGCGAAATCACATGGCATCGGTTCTGAAAACCGGTGCTTTTCTTTTGCTCAATTTCCGCTCAATCCCCTCTCAATGTTCTTATAGCCTTCTTTCAGTAGAATGAACTTGCAGTGAATACAGCACCATTTCTTTAAAACCGGTGCTGCTTTCCAGACAAATCTGCAGAAAGGAGGATTTATTTTATGAGCAAAAAGACAAATCAGGGAGGTGCAAAGACGCATGAAAGAATTTAAAAATCTCATGATCATCGGCGTGGATCACGGCTACGGCAATATTAAGACCGCCGGTACTGTCACAAAAAGCAGCGTGACAGCCTATGAGACCGAACCGATCTTCTCCGGCAACATCCTGGAATACGGCGGGATGTACTATCGGATTGGGGACTGCCACAAGGAATTTATCCCGGACAAAGCTGCGGATGAGGACTATTACCTGCTCACGCTGATGGCTGTGGCAAGGGAGCTGAACCTGTACGGCATCCGGGAAGCAGACGTTCATCTTGCGGCCGGACTTCCACTCACATGGATCCGCAGACAGCGGGAAGAATTCCGAAGCTATCTGCTCCGTAATCCGGAAGTAACCTATCGGTTCAACAAAAAAGAGTATCACATCCGCTTGGCCGGATGCAGCCTGTATCCCCAGGGATACCCTGCCGTTGTCAGCCGTCTCAAAGATTTCAGAGGGACAAATCTTCTGGCAGATATCGGGAACGGTACTATGAACATTTTGTATATCAACAACAAAAAGGCCGTGGAGAGCCGTTGCTGGACAGAAAAGTTCGGTGTCAGCCAGTGCATGACCGCAGCACGAAATGCAGTCATGGATACCTTCGGTGTCAGGATCAATGAAGCAACGATTGAACAGGTATTCCGCCACGGTACTGCTGATATCGGGAAACCTTATCTGGACTGTATCACCTCTGCGGCAAGGCAGTATGTGGCAGATATTTTTACCACCCTGCGCCGGTATGAATACAATCCGGATCTCATGCGGCTGTATATTGTGGGCGGCGGTGGCTGTCTGATCCGAAACTTCGGGCGGTATGAGGAAAGCCGGGTAACGATCATTGATGATATCTGTGCCACGGCAAAAGGATATGAAGCTCTTGCGCTTGCCGCTCTCCGCAGGAAGGAGCGCCCATGACAGACAGAATCCGAAGCACCAATGTCCGGTTTAACCTGGACAAGGAGATCCCTGCCCAGGCATGGCAGTATCTCCAGACTATGGACAGGCAGGGATTCAAATCCTACAGTCAGGTGATCGCCGCCGCTCTGGTAGATTACTTTGACCGCTATTACAAAAGCCGGGAAGATCCCTATCTGGAAACTCGGGAGCGGGAAGAACAGTTTGTACAGCAGATCGTCTCTGCGGTGGAGAAGTCTATGGAAAAAGCACTTCCAGCCTTTCTGGCCGGCTGCATGGCCGGGCTGTCAAAGTCCAATGCAGCCGTTCCCCCTGCAGAATCTCCGGCGACTGACCCTGACGCCGATGTGGACTGGGATTTTCTGGGCGAGTAGTCCCTGAACCTGTCATATGAGGGGAGGAAGCACATGACACAGTTTCTCACGCCGGGCAGCCAGATCCTGAACTATCTGGTATTCCCAAAATTTTTACTGGAAATAGATGATCTGAATGAGACAGCAAAGATCCTTTACATGATCCTGCTCGACCGGGCAAGGCTGTCACAGAAGAATGACAGATGGACGGATGAAAATGGCCATGTATACCTCTTCTTCACCATACCCTCTCTGGCAGACGCCATGCATAAGAGCGAAATGACCATCAAAACGGCGCTGAAAGCACTGGAAGAAAAACAGCTCATTTATCGAAAGCGTCAGGGGATCGGACGTCCTAACCGCATCTATGTAAAGTATCCGGATGCCCTGCCGTCCACAGACAGAAAACTGTCCATCAGGGAGACAGAAAACTGTCTGTCAGAGAGACAGGATCTTGTCTGTCAGAAAGACAGGAATCTGTCCGGTAGTAAAAATAAGAAGAACAAATATCAAGAGAGAAACCGATGGGATCGGGGAAACCGCATTCCTTACGGCCCCGGTTCCGACCGGAAATATGAATGCAAGGAGGAGGAAAGCCTATGACCTTAAAAGAGGACGAATATTTAAACGAAGCGGACGGGCTCATTTACTGTTCCAAATGCCATACGCCGCGGCAGTGCAGAGTCCAGCTTGGCGGGAAAGAATTCCGTCCGGCCATACGGTGCCGCTGTCAGCAGGACGCATACGAACAGCAGGAGAAAGAACGGAAACAGCGGGAATTCCTGGAGCATATCTCACGGCTCAAAGCCAGCGGCCTGCAGGACAAAGCGCTGCAGGATTATAACTTTTCCAATGACAAAGGCTATAATCCGGAAATCCGGAAAGCACATGAGTATGTCGCCCACTGGAAGGAGATGAAAGAAAAGTCTCTGGGGCTTCTGCTCTGGGGAGATGTAGGAACAGGGAAATCCTTTTTTGCCGGATGTATCGCTAACGCACTGTTGGAACAGGGCGTGCCGGTTCTGATGACCAATTTTGCCCGCATCCTGAACACCTTGACCGGGATGTACTCCGATGACCGGAACCGGTTCATTGAAAGCTTCAATCAATACAGCCTGCTGATCATCGATGACCTTGGCGTAGAACGCAGTTCTGAGTTTGCCCTGGAGCAGGTATTCAGTGTCATCGACAGCCGTTACCGGAGCAGGAAACCCATAATCATCACAACAAATCTGACTCTGGAAGAGCTGAAAAAACCGCAGGATCTGGCACACGCCAGAATTTATGACCGCATACTGGAGCGCTGTATTCCCGTGAAGATCAGCCGTCAGAATATACGGGAGATGAATGCCGCTTCTAACCTGAAAGCAGTACGGAAACTGTTCCAATCTGACACCGTGGACAGGAAATAGCATACCAGAAGAACAGGAAAACCATACCGGTCAGATCAAGACCTCACACGCACACAGGTATCAGTACCGGAACACGGCACAGCCGGTACCGGACAGATACCGGAAAGGAACTTTTATGGAAAAATTATCAACAGAAGAAACAAAAAAGCAGTTACTGCAGGCAAAACACCGGATGGAGGCTGCCCAGGCCAGAGACCGGAAAAAAGAGCGGAGCGCCCGGACAAGGCGTCTGATCCTGGAAGGAGCGGAACTGGAACGTGTTGTACCGGAAGTCCGGGAGATGACAACGGAGGAGCTTCGGCATTTTCTTCTGCTCCATTTACAGAAACATTCTTAAGCAGCAATAGCTCTGCATGTTTTTATTCCCGAAGGGCGCACTTACTCACCACTTCGTCGTCGCAAAGTCCGCTTTCCTCCGTTTTCGCCTCCGGCGGAAACTACGGACGCCACCTTGCTCCTCCTCTCCCCACAAAGCAGGCTTTGCGGGGTCCCCGTGAAGCGGTGGTATCCCTCCCGCTGGTCGGGCTCGTGCGCTCTGCCGAGGGCTATCCGCTGCTGGCAGGCAGCACCGGCTATGCAGCCATCCATCCGCCAGACTCCGGCGGATACACCTGCCGGAAGAACACCGGCAAATTTTCCGGCAGGATCCTCCAGCCGGAGATGGCTGTCTGAGAAAACCTGCCACCGGCAGCTTTTCTGTAGAAAAACATGGAAACAACCATGCTCCTTTATAGTACAGCGATATTCACAGGAAGGAGATGATCGTTATCGCAATTTACCATATGTCGGCAAAAGTGGTCAGCCGTGGCGCAGGCCGTTCCGCCGTTGCTGCTTCTGCCTATCTTAGTTGCAGTCGCATGTATAATGATTACGATGGTGTCCAGCATGATTATACCCGGAAACAGGGACTTATTTTTCAGGAAGTCCTTCTCCCTCCAAAGGCTTCACCAGAATGGAAAGATCGGGAGCAGCTCTGGAATGCCGTGGAACGAGCCGAGAAAACCAAAGACAGCAGGCTTGCCAGAGAATTTGTTGTAGCACTTCCCATTGAACTGCCAAGGAAGGCACAAATCTCATTACTCCGTGATTTCATCCAAAATAATTTTGTCGATATGGGAATGTGTGCTGACTTTGCGATCCACGACACAGACGGTCATAATCCCCACGCCCATATCCTGCTAACCGTCCGCCCGCTGGAAACTGACGGAACCTGGCAGTATAAAACACAGAAAGAATACCTCTGCATCAGGAATGGGGAAGAAAAAGGCTTTACTGCCTCCGAATTTAAAGATGCTCAGACAAAGGGGTGGGAAAAGCAATATCCTTATAAAGTCGGAAAAAAAAAGGTATATATGGCACCTTCAGCAGCCCAGGAACATGGTTATATCCGAGCAGACAAACATCCGAAAAGCACCCGTTTCGGCAGACAGAATCCTGTTTCAGAACAGTGGAACAGCGAAGCACAGCTTCGAGAATGGCGGAAAGCATGGGCAGATGCAGTCAACCATACTTTACAGGAACATCAGATCGACACCCGGATAGATCACCGTAGTTTTGCTGATCAGGGACGTGATGAACAGCCTACCATCCATGAGGGATACCATGCAAGAGATATGGAGAAGAAAGGATTGATTTCCGACCGCTGTGAGATCAACCGCCAGATTCGGAAAGACAATCGACTCTTCCGGGAATTAAAACGGCAGGTAGAGAAACTAACAAAGACAGTCAGCGAAAATATCCATTCCGTCGCAAAACGATTGGAGCAGCTCCGGGGCACTATGATCATGATCCGTTACTATCTGTTCCATAACCGTATGCAGGCATCCTCCACCAGAGAATGGATTTCTATGATTACACCGGTTTTGAAGAAATACAAAGCTATCACAAAGACAATCCGGACAAAGCAGACAGAAAAGAAGTCTCTTCAGGCACAGAAAAAGAAACTCAGCTTTTTGCAGCCGGTACAGTACTATCAGATCAGCCAGAAGATCACAACTCTTACTGAGGATATTGAAGAATTGCTGTCGCAGAAAGAACGGCTTATCTGTGATAATTACTTTCACAATGAATCCGAAATAAAGACGAGTGAAATCGCTCTTAAAAATCAGAAAGACTTTTTAAAGAAACTGGATGCCCAGTATGACAACTTATCTGATCAGCTGACAGAAAATCAAAAAAAGTATCAGGAAATCAAAGCAGATGTCAGTCCCGAAAAATCTGCGGAGCTGTTCGATGCAAGAGTTGACGAAAGAGATATGATCAGGGATCAGGTTTATCAGAAATTATATGCCACGATGGGACAGAAATTCGATGCTTCCCTGTTTCATGAGTCTGTCAGTGACATAGACGATCGGCTCGGTGAAGATCCAGAAGCTTTTCATGACCGTACTTATCAAAAACGAATTGCACGGGAAATGGAACGCAGGAAAGAGCAGCCTGTCCGACTGAAGAAAAAAGTGCATAATCATGAACGGTAACAGGTGGAACTAAATACCGCCTGTTACTCTATTACATGATTAATTTATAATAATAGACTTTTATCGAGGTCTCACACCTGTCTAGCGGTCCTGTCAAGAATAAATCTTCTGTATTTTACTCCTCTTCAAAGATTTCTTTCCCATTTGTTTCAATAACTTTTTTGTACCAGTAAAAGCTGTCCTTTTTGAAGCGGTTCAGTGTGCCACCCTCCTCTTCTTCCCGGTCCACATAAACGAAACCATATCGCTTCTGATATCCATTCAGCCAGCTCAAAAGGTCAGTGAAGGACCAGGTACAGTAGGCCAGTACCTGGCAGCCCTCCTCCACAGCTTCTCCCAGCGCCTTGATATGCTCTTTCAGGTAGCAGATCCTGTACTCGTCATGTATCTGATCGTCCTCAGTCTTCTTGTCAAATGCTCCCAGTCCGTTCTCAGAGATGACTATGGGCAGCGCATAGCGGCTCGTAATCTCTCTGCAGCAGAACTGAAGTCCCGAAGGATCGATACTCCAGTCCCAGTCTGTGGTCATCAGATACGGATTGGCCGGATTTTTGTAAATCCCTGGCATCCCCAGCTCCTGGGCAGAGCCCTTAACACCGGTCGTGTTCATAGTCCCGTAGGGAGTGACTCCATCCATGGGATTGTACTCGCACACACAGCTCTGGTAATAGTTCACGCCCATAAACGTGATTTGTGATGCCGCCTGTCTGAGAATCTCCTTGTCTCCATCAGCTATGTCCGGCGCAATCCCCTTTTTCTTCAGATATGTCATCGCCGCAACAGGATAACGCCCGTATGCATATACATCCATCCACCAGTAGTTTTTCAGGTCATCGTAGTTGGCTTTTGCCATAGCGTTGATAGGCTTGCAGTCCAGGGCATAGGAGGGGGTGTAGGCAAAGCTCGCCCCTATCTGTCCCTTTCCTCCCATCTGCCGGTAGGCCAACACCGCCTTTGCATGAGCCATAAACGCATGATGATTGACCTGGTAGAACATTTTCTGGTCATCAAATTTACCCGGCGGATGCTGGGCTGTCAGCCATCCCAGCGAAGTAAATATATTCTGCTCGTTCAGAGTGATCCAGTACTTCACCTTGCCGTCAAACCTAGAAAACAGCGTTTTTGCATAATGTACATAATCATCGATGATGCGGGGGCTCTCCCACCCCTGATACTCATCGACAAGGGCCTGGGGCAGATCCCAGTGGTAAATAGTCACCATGGGCTCTATGTTGTATTTCAGGCACTCGTCAATGATATCCTGGTAAAAAGCTATTCCCTCCTCGTTGACCTCCCCGGTCCCCTCAGGGAAGATCCTGGCCCAGGAGACAGAGAAGCGGTATGTATTCAGTCCCATCTCCGCCATCAGTGCGATATCTTCTTTGTATCTGTGATAGTGATCCACTGCCACATCCCCTGTAGTAGCTTTGTAAGTCTTGCCCGGGATGCGCACAAACGCATCCCAGTTCGTCATCCCTTTTCCTCCTTCCTTCCATCCGCCTTCAATCTGATAGGCGGCAGAAGCACTTCCCCAGAGAAATCCCTCCGGAAATCCTGCTGCTCTCATCTGTTCCATGTCTCTTCCTCCTTTTATTTTCGATTAACGTACTATCAGTATCTCATCCAGTTCCTTCACCAGTCCGGAGGAGGTGGCAGAGACATCCGCAAATGCATCCGTGTTGGATACGATAACCGGAGTCGTGATGTCATATCCCGCCTTCAGGATCTCATCCTTGTCAAACTCCAGGATAACTTCTCCCTTCTTGACTGTATCTCCGGAAGCCTTTTTCGGATAGAAATATTTTCCTTCCAGATTTACCGTGTCCATACCTACATGTATCAGCAATTCCACACCATCATTGCTGGTCATTCCGACTGCATGACCGGTCTCAAACATCATATCTATTTTTCCGTCAAAGGGGGCTACCACTTCTCCCTTCTCCGGGATGACAGCGGCGCCTTTTCCCAGGATTCCCTGTGAAAATGTAGCGTCCTTCACCTGATCCAGCGGGATGCACTCTCCCTGGATAGGGCTCGAAATACGGATTTCTCTTCCCTCCGGAAGGGGAGCGGCTGCAGGCTTGGCTTCTTCTGCCAGAATATCCTCATCATCCTCGTCCACAATGTCTTCAAAGCCGATCAGCATAGTGGCGATAAATGCCACAATGATTGTTATGACAATGGTAAGGGCTGCTATCAGAAGGCTGGCCGCTCTGTCCTCCTCCACATACTGAACAATCGTCACGATTGCCGGTGTTGCGATACCAAAGCATTTCATCTGGAAAAATCCACCAAAGAGTCCGCCTGCAACGGCTCCGATGCAGGCTCCCAGCATTGGTCTTTTCAGTCTCAGTGTCACACCGTAGAGAGCGGGCTCTGTAATACCTGCCACAAGTGCGGAGAATGCGGAAGAGCCTGCCACCTGTTTAAAATCTTTATTTTTGCTCTTTAAGGATACAGCAAGAGAAGCAGCACCTTGTGCCATGTTGGCGCAGAGCTCACCGATACAGATAAAATTCTCATACCCGGTTGTGGCAATCATACCAAGCTTTATCGGGGTAAATGCATGGTGCATACCAGCCATGACAACAAACGGATAAATACCGGCCACCAGTCCGATGGCGATAAAACCGAGCTGGTCATGGATAAAGTATACGATATCTGACAGGACATTGCCGAGGATTGCCCCCAAAGGTCCCAGCACGATCAGGGCAATCGGTGCCTCGATCAGCACCACCAGCATGGGACGCAGGAAGTTCTTAGTCACCACGGGTGTAATCTTATCTGCCAGCTTCTCCACATACTTTAGGGACCATACTGCCAGGATGATCGGGATAACCGAGTAGGAATAGGAAGCATAGGTAACCGGAATAAAGCCGAGGAATTTTACCACCTCCCCTGCCTCATTTGCATTGCTCATCAGAGAAATAAAATTAGGATGGAGCATGATAAGCGCAATGCTGGCCGCATAGTACATATTTGTCCCGAATTTCTTTGATGCAGAGATGGCAATCAAAACAGGCATAAAGAAAAAGGCTCCGTCTCCCATAACACTTAACAGGTTATAGGTATTCCCTTCTGTATCAAGCACGCCTATCATGGGCAGCAGCGTCAAAAGCACCTTGATCATAGCTGCTCCGATGAGCGCTGGAATAACTGGCGCCATAATGCCGGAAATCGTGTCCATCAGCATGGAGATGATTCCTTTCTTTTCCTGCTTCTGGGGTGTGCTCTTCGGCGTCTCGTTTGAGAAGTTACCGAGCTTATTCAGCTCTGCAAAGACATTGGCCACGTCATTGCCTATGATGATCTGGTACTGTCCAGCCTTCTTCATTACTCCCATAACGCCTTTTGTCTTTTTCACTGCCTCGTCGTCCACAATGGACTCGTCTTTCAGCGTGAATCTCAGTCTGGTCATACAGTGTACAAGGCTGATTACATTTTCTTTTCCTCCTACACGCTGCAGGATTTTCTTTGCAACACTTGCGTAATCCATATCTTCACCTCATTAAAATAAATTTATGCATCCCGGAAGTCTCCGGAAAAAGAAAGACCTGGCCTCAAAGAGCGCATTTTCCCGGGAAATGTGCCCTTCAGGACCAGGTCTTGCTTAACTGAATAATAACAAACCTGTGAACTAGCGATGCTGTTCGTCCAGTATTCTCTTTATATGAATCAGCAGATATAGCTCTTCATCTATGCTAAGCCGGTATCCGTACTGCTTTTCAATGAACTGGGCCACCTTTTCCACACCCGTATAGGCATGCCCGTTTTGTGCCACCATTGCATGGTATATCTCCTCCATGCTGTCCTGGTAAACCTCACCATCCAGCACTCTGGCCGAGAAGAATTTTAAATGTGTCAAAAATCTCTGATAGGACACAGAATCCTCATCAAATTCAATCCTGAAATGCATTTTTACAATCTTGATAATGGCATTGATCAGCTCTGTCATCTTTTGCACATCTGAAACCTCATTGCTCTCAAACTCTGAGGATATAATATGCATGGCAATAAATCCCGCCTCGTCTTCTCCCAGATCAATATCTGTCATCTTCCGAATCCACTCAATGGCCTCCTGGGCCACCCTGTATTCCTGGGGATAAAATTTCCGAATCTCGTGTCGCATCAAATTCTTGAGGCTGATTCCGCTCTGGTATCTCTCCACAGCGGAATTGATGTGATCTGTCAACGTGACATAGAGGGTATCTCTCACCTTCAGTCCTTCTTCTCTGGAAGCAGTGACCACCTTGCCGGCAATCTCCAGATATTTTTCCGAGATTTCCCTCACCACCTGCTGCAACCTGTAATTATCTTCCGCACTCTTCAGGCAATAAATTTTCTCCACGCAGGACTTGTCCAGCTCTTCGCCTTTTTTCTTTTTAAAACCAATCCCGGCACCGGTAATGATGATTTCCCGGCCGTACGAATCCAACGATACAACTGCATTTGTATTCAGAACCCTGACGATCTTCACCTATTCCTGCCCCCTCTAGCAAACATCCGAAGCAATTCTAATATAAAAAAACTGTCCATAATACTATTATCCCAATCAGTATTATAAACAGTCTTGCTTACCATTACGTAATAACAAACTTAATTTATATATATTTTAACAGTTCTCAGTGCATTTGTCCATAGCTATATTCATTTTCATCATATATTACAATTTTCTTTTTTATTTTTGTACAATATTTCAAAATTATTTTCTCAGCTCCAGCCAACCTGTAGAACTATACAAAACATTTTATCTAAAATATGATGATCGGAGCCGACATTGCAAAGCTTCTATCATTTTCCAATACAAGTACATTCTCATCTCTTTTCTGTAAAATGTATGGATGTTCACCACGTCAGTACAAAAATTTTTCCAAGAACACGGATGAAATTTGTTGAGGAAAGAGCTTTTTGACTGATATTAATTTCAAGATTTGAAAGTTATTCATACTTTACTTTTATACGCATATATGTCTCTATTACCATTTACCCGTTTTATACTATATGATATAATAGCTTAAGTCATATATCGTATAATAAGGAGAAACATAATGAAAGAAAATGAGAATTATATTGCCATCTATTCCCGAAAGTCAAAATTCACCGGCAAAGGTGAAAGCATCGGCAATCAGGTTGAACTCTGCAAAGAATATATCCAGGCACATTATACTGAAATTCCACAGGATCATATTTTAGTGTATGAGGATGAAGGCTTTTCCGGCGGTAATCTCAACCGACCGGACTTTAAAAAAATGATGGAAGCTGCAAGGCAGCGTAAGTTCAAAGCGATCATTGTCTACCGCCTGGACCGAATCAGCCGGAATATCAGTGACTTTTCCAACCTTATTGAAGAATTGTCAAGACTGGACATTGCTTTCATATCTATCCGAGAACAGTTTGATACCGGAACTCCCATGGGACGGGCCATGATGTATATAGCTTCTGTTTTTTCCCAGCTGGAGCGTGAAACCATAGCCGAGCGTATCAGAGATAATATGCATGAACTGGCGAAAACCGGACGATGGCTTGGGGGAACAACTCCCACAGGATATGCCTCAGAATCGGTACAGAAAGTTACCATAGACGGGAAAGCAAAAAAGGCCTGCAAGCTGAAACTGATACCGGAAGAATCAGAAATTGTCCGTCTGATCTACAGCCTGTATATCGAACACGATTCTCTGACTTCTGTAGAAGCAGAATTAATAAAGCGGGGACTTAAAACAAAAAACAATAAACTCTTTACCCGTTTTTCAATCAAGTCTATCTTACAGAATCCGGTTTACATGATCGCGGATGTAAACGCATATAACTTTTTTGTAAAAGAGAACGCAGATCTTAATTCTGCCAAAGATGAATTCGACAGCGTCCATGGCATGATGGTATATAACCGCACCAAACAGGAAAAAGGGAAAGCCGTCACCTATCTTCCGCCCGATGAATGGATTGTTGCGGTAGGTCTGCATCAGGGCATTGTTCCGGGCAAAGTCTGGATTTCTGTACAGGAGTCTCTGGATCGGAATAAAAGTAAGGCATACCGAAAGCCTCGGAATAACGAAGCACTCCTGACCGGTCTTTTATACTGCACCTGCGGCAGCCGTATGTATCCGAAGATCAGCAAGCGAAAAACTGCTGACGGGAAGCCGATATACACTTATGTATGCAAATTAAAAGAGCGCAGCAAACGTTCCATGTGCAACAGTAAAAATGCCAATGGGAACACACTGGATCTGGCTGTGATCGAGCAGATCAAGCTGCTGGAAGATGACAAAGGTTTCTTCATTGACCAGCTGGAACAAAGCCGGAAATTCTATACCGGCAACCGTGCAGCCTATGAAGATCAGCTGGCTTCTATCCGTCATGAGAAAGAAGAACTGGAAAAGAAAATTGAAGGTCTGGTTGATTCCCTAGCCGATTTGGGTGACAGCACGGTTAGGAATCAGGTGGCACGACGCATTGAACAGCTGAATCAGAAATGTGAGGAAACAGACACCCGGATCCATGAACTGGAAGCACTGACTTCCCAGCACACTTTCAGCGATATCGAATTTGACGTTATGCGCCAACTGCTGTCAGTCTTCAAAACCAGCATTGATGAAATGAGCATAGAACAGAAACGTGCGGCAATCCGCACTCTTGTCCGGAAAGTTGTATGGGACGGTGTCAACGCCCATATCATCCTCTTCGGCGTGCAGGACGATGAGATTGAATATCCTCCGCTTTCCTATCAAACAGATGAAACAGACAGCACAGAAGACGACCTGGAAGAACTGGAACGGTTCAGCGATGTAGCTTATGAAGACGAAACCGTTGACGGTTCAAAAACTCATTGGGGAGAGGATAGCAAATGAGATTCTCATGCATCTGCGCGCCAGGAAGAAAAACGGGAAGGAGATCTCCCTCTACGAACCGATCGGAACCGACCGGGAAGGAAACGAAATCAAGCTTTACGACATCATCGAAGCCGATGAAGACGACATTCCCGAGCGGGTCAGTCTGAAAGCAAACATACAGAAACTCTATGAAAAAGTGGAAAACGAGCTTTCCTCAAGAGAAAAGCTCGTTTTAAAAATGCGCTACGGCCTTTATAACGGTGAGGAGTACACGCAGCGGGAAATCGCCAGACAGCTCGGCATTTCCCGCTCTTACGTCTCACGGATTGAAAAAAGCGCCATCCTCAAACTCCGGAAATTTTTCGGGGAGGAGGCAAAAGAATAGCGGTCAGGACGCCGCGCTGCCGCCGTCCGGCTGTTCTTCTTCCCTTCTCCGCAGAAGATCGTACTTCTCCGGACATTCACTGAGCTGAACGAAGAGCACCTGCTTTGAGTGGGGCGCACTCTCCTGGTCTTCTCCCTCTCCATTGAGGATGCGCTCCACCTTCACCTCCACATTCCTGCCGTCGGGCTTCATAATCTCGATGGTCTCCCCCACAGAGAACTTGTTGCGCTGCTCAATCCGGCACATACCGTCCCGGATCTCCCCGGCGATACCCAGATAGGTATAGTCTTTCACATAGGTGTTGCTGTCATAGATCTGGGAGTCCTCATCCGGTTTCCCGAAGAAGAATCCCGTGGTAAACTTCCGGTAGGTACAGTTGGATATCTGATCCAGATACCAGGGCATATTCTGCTCGTACAGCTTCGGGTCTTTCTGATAATCATCGATGGCCTTCCGGTATGTCCGCGCCACTGTTGCCACGTACAGAGCGGTCTTCATGCGTCCCTCGATCTTAAAGCTGTCAATGCCCGCATCGATCAGTTCCGGAATATGTTCAATCATACACAGATCCTTCGAGTTGAAGATATAGGTGCCCCGCTCATTCTCGTAGACCGGCATATATTCCCCGGGCCGTGTCTCCTCCACCACCGCATATTTCCAGCGGCAGGGATGGGTGCATGCCCCCCGGTTGGCGTCCCGTCCGGTAAAATAGCTGCTCAGCAGGCAGCGTCCCGAATAGGAGATACACATGGCTCCGTGGACAAAAGTCTCAATCTCCAGGTCCTCCGGAATATTAGCGCGGAGCTCTTTGATCTCTCTGAGAGAGAGCTCCCTGGCGGAGACGACACGGCTGGCCCCCAGACGGTACCAGAAATTATATGTCCCGTAATTGGTGTTGTTTGCCTGTGTACTGATATGGCGTTCAATCTCCGGGCAAACTTCTTTTGCTATGTCAAACACTCCCGGATCCGCGATAATCAGCGCGTCGGGGCGCAGTTCCCTAAGCTCCCGGAAATACTCGCGCACACCTGCCAGATCGGCGTTGTGGGCGATGATATTTGCCGTCACATATACTTTTACTCCATGCTCATGGGCGAATGCGATTCCCTCCTTCATATCCTCCATGGAGAAATTCTTCGCCTTTGCCCGCAGTCCGTAGGCCTCCCCGCCGATATAGACGGCATCTGCCCCGAAAACTACTGCGGTCTTCAATACTTCCAGGCTGCTCGCCGGGATCAGTAATTCAGGATGTCTGCTCATTGTATTTTCCTTTCACGCTCAACGCCACTCCGTCCCCAAGGGGAATGATGGAAGTGGTAAGCTCCTTATTGTGTTTCAGTTCATAGAGATACTCCCGCATCCTCGCATGGATGGTCCGGCTCCGCCGCTCCACTGCAAAGCGGGACTCAAAGATCTCCCCGTCCTGCATGACATTGTCCGAGACAAGGCAGCCGCCATCCTCCAGCAGGCGCAGCACGTCCGGGAGATAATGGATATACTGTCCCTTGGCAGCGTCCATAAAGATAAAGTCATAGGGGCCTTCCAGATCCCGGAGCACCTCGGATGCATCCCCCTCAATCAGGGTGATCATCTCTTCCTTTCCCGCCCGCCGGAAATTCTCCCTGGCAATGGGAATCCTTTTCTCATAATTCTCAATCGTTGTAATCCTGCACCCTTCCGGCACATATTCACTCATCAATAACGCAGAGAAACCTACGGCAGTCCCGACTTCCAGGACGCGCATAGGTTTTTTGATCAGGAGAAGAGCTTTGAGGAAGCTCTGCATCTCCCGCCGGATCACCGGGACAGAAGATGCACGGGCTTCCCGCTCGATCTCCTCAAGTATTTCAATGTTCTCTGTATCCAGGGAATTGATGAATGTAACAACACGTTCATCTACTATCATATGTTACACATCCACATCCATAATAATCGGGATAACCATAGGTTTCCTCTTTGTCTTCTTCCAGATATAGTCGTTCATCGCATCGCGGATCGTCAGCTTGATCTTGTTCCAGTCCGTATGCCTTCCGGAAAGACATTTATCCAGGGCATCGGACACTGCTTTTTTCGCATCGCCCATGAGCTGCTCCGACTCTCTTACATAGACGAAACCGCGGGAGACGATATCCGGACCGGCAAGGAGACGGTTCGTCCTTCTCTCCAGTGTCAGCACGACGATAATAATGCCGTCCTCTGCCAGATGCTGTCTGTCGCGGAGCACGATATTTCCCACATCTCCGACTCCCAGACCGTCCACGAGAATGGCTCCGGTATGCACCTTGTCCACCACTTTGCAGGACTCGGAATCAAGCTCCACCACATCTCCGGACTGAATGATAAATACATTTTCTTTCGGAATACCCAGAGATTTTGCCACCTCTGCATTCGCTTTCAGGTGCCGGTACTCGCCGTGTACCGGAATCGCATATTTCGGCTTCACCAGAGAATAGATCAGCTTCAGCTCCTCCTGACAGGCATGTCCGGACACATGGGCATCCTGGAAAATAACCTCCGCCCCTTTCGAGGAGAGCTCATTGATCACGCGGGACACGGACTTCTCGTTGCCCGGGATCGGGTTGGAACTGAATATAATGGTATCGTTTGGCTGGATCGTCACCTTGCGGTGCACGTCAGCCGCCATACGGGACAGCGCCGCCATGGACTCTCCCTGGCTTCCTGTAGTGATCAGCACCATCTTCTCCGGCGGATAATTCTTCATCTCATCGATCTCGATCAGCGTATTCTCCGGCAGATTCAGATATCCCAGTTCCGAGGCGATGGAAATGATATTCACCATGCTCCGCCCCTCAACGACTACTTTTCTTCCATACTTGTACGCCGAGTTGATAATCTGCTGAACACGGTCCACGTTAGATGCAAATGTGGCGATGATCAGCCTGGTATTCTGATGCTCCGCAAATATATGGTCAAAAGTGATTCCAACCGTCCGCTCAGACTGGGTAAACCCTCTTCTCTCCGCATTCGTGCTGTCCGACATCAGGGCGAGTACGCCCTTCTTCCCGATCTCCGCAAAACGCTGCAGATCGATGGCATCGCCGAACACCGGTGTGTAATCCACCTTGAAGTCTCCTGTGTGGACAACCACACCGGCCGGAGAGTAAATCGCCAGGGCGGACGCATCCTGAATACTGTGGTTTGTCTTGATAAACTCAATCCGGAACTGCCCCAGATTGATAGACTGTCCGTGCCTTACCACTTTGCGCTTTGTAGAACGCAGCAGGTTGTGTTCCTTCAGCTTATTCTCGATGATTCCCATGGTAAGCTTTGTCGTGTAGATGGGAATGTTGATCTCCTTGAGCACATAGGGCAGCGCTCCGATATGATCCTCATGTCCATGGGTAATCACGAATCCTTTTACTTTCGATATATTGTCTTTTAAATATGTGACATCCGGAATCACCAGATCGATTCCGAGCATGTCGTCCTCCGGGAATGCAAGCCCGCAGTCTACTACAACAATACTGTCTTCATACTCGAAGGCAGTGATATTCATACCGATCTGCTCCAGTCCCCCGAGCGGTATGATACGCAGTTTTCCTTTTTTCTCTTTTTTCAAAAAACAAGCACCTCCATCATAAATTATGTACGTTTTTCCTGGACGGATAAAACTGTTAATTTACTTTTGGGCGCAAAAAGAACAGCAGTATGGCCGGCTGCTTTTACAAAGTCATCTTCCCTTTTTCAGACACTCTCTGCAAACGCCATAGAACTTCAGCTCATGGTCAAGGACATGAAAACCGGTCTCGTCCTCGATCTGCTGCTCCAGTTCGTCAAGCAGATCGCCCCCGAAGGGAATGACCTTATTGCATATCCTGCATATCAGATGATGGTGGTTATGCTTCGCATCCCCCTTAAACAGATGCCCGATCTCGTACCGCACACACCCGTCATCCAGACTGATCCTGTCTACAAGCTGCATATCCCAGAGAAGCTGCAGTGTGCGGTACACTGTAGCAAGCCCGATCTCAGGATAATCCTCCGATACCAGATCATAGACATCCTCGGCAGTCATGTGCCTGCCGGCATTCTGCTCGAGTACTGACAGAACCAGGATTCTCTGACGAGTCACCTTCAGCCCCTTTTCCCTCAGTCTCTCCTTGAGCAGTTCCTCTGTTTTTTTCTGTTCCATCCGTGTCCTTTCTGTCTCCCTGCAGTAAATAAATCTATTGTAAACATCCGAAGATTTTACATTTCGATACTCACATCTTCCAACAGCTCCTCGAATACTTTCGATACCGCCAGAAGTTCTGTCTCATCTTCCACGATCTCATAGACGCTTTCCTTTGTCCCTTCCTGTGGGATCTCCTTAAGAATCAGGCACTCGGCATCATCATCCTGGGAATCTGTCACAAGTATGTATGCAGTCCCGCCGATCTTCGTCTCCTCAAGGACAAAAAATTCGTCTTCTCCGTTTCCGTCACTGAAAGTAAACCTTACTTTTTCCATTCAATATTATCCCCTTATATGCGTCCTATTCCGCTTCCTGCCCCTGTTTCATGCTCAGAGAGTCAAGATATCCCTGCAGAATAAACACAGCAGCAACTTTATCCACATATTTTTTGCGTTCTTCCCGTCTTATGCTGCTCTCGATCAATATGCGCTCCGCTGAGACAGTCGTCAGACGCTCGTCCCACATGACAACCTCAAGTCCGGTCCGCCGTGTGAGCATATCGCGAAATTCCAGTGTCCGGAGGGCGCGCTCCCCCACATCATTGTTCATATGCTTCGGAAAGCCAAGCACAATCTTCTCTACGCCGTATTCTTTAATCAGTTCCTCGATCCTGGCACAGGTCCGCCGGAGCTTGTTCTCCTCCCTGCGCTCGATCGTCTCAACTGCCTGGGCTGTAATCCCAAGCGGATCGCTCAGAGCGACCCCCACAGTCTTTGAACCGTAATCAAGTCCAAGAATCCTCATAACAGATTATTCCCACAAATTGTTCTGGATATACGACTTCAACAGTTCTTCCACCAGTTCGTCCCTCTCCACCTTCATTACAAGGCTTCTCGCTCCGTTATAGCTGGTGATGTAGGTCGGATCTCCCGACATGATATATCCGACAATCTGATTCACCGGATTATATCCTTTTTCTTTCAGCGCCTTGAATACGATCTCAAGGATATCCTTTGCTGAGATCTGCGGTCCCGGCTCAACCTGAAAGAACTGAGTGTTGCTTAAATCACTCATTTTTTCTCCTCCTTTTCGTGTAAGTTGCGTCTAATCAGTATAAAATAGCCTGAATACCCTATTTACAATTCTAATATAAGAACTTTTAAAATTCAATGAATAATTTGTAAATCACTATCAATTTGAACTTTTATGACACAATTTTTCAAATTTTCTTTTTTCTCTAGTGCAATTTTCATATACTCCTTTGTGTGTCCCGTCTGCATCATTTTTCCATCGATGAGGGCGTCCTCCTCAATGAGCACTTCCACCTCTTTTCCGATGAAGCTCTGCTCATACGCCCGCTGTTTCTGCTCTCCCAGGGCAATCATGCGCGCGCTGCGCTGCGCCTTTACCTTCTCATCGATCTGATCCGGCATGACGGCAGCTTTCGTCCCCTCTCTTCTGGAGTATTTGAATATATGGGTCTCATAGAAGTTCACCCGGTCCACAAAGGCAAGGGACTCTTCGAATTCTTCCTGCGTCTCCCCCGGAAAGCCCACGATCACATCCGTGGTAAGGGCAGGATTTTCAAAATATTTCCGGAGTATGCAGCATTTCTCATAGTACTCCGCACTGGTATACCGCCGGTTCATCCGTTTGAGCGTAGCGTCGCACCCGCTCTGAAGAGAGAGATGAAAATGGGGGCACATCTTCGGCATCCGGGAAATCTCCCGGGCAAACTCTTCCGTGATAATATTCGGTTCCAGAGAGCCCAGACGTATGCGTTCAATCCCGTCCACAGCGTGGACAGCCCGGATCAGGGGGAGCAGATGGCGCTCCCCGTCAAAATCGATTCCATAGGAACTTAGGTGGATTCCCGTGAGAACGACCTCCTTATACCCGTTTTCTGCAAGGTCTTCCACCTCGCGCACCACATCGTCCATACTCCGGCTTCTGACTCTTCCCCGGGCATAGGGGATGATACAGTAGGTGCAGAACTGATTGCACCCGTCCTGAACCTTGATGTAAGCCCGGGTGTGGTCCCCCGGTTTCCCCAGATGCAGATCTTCGTATTCCCGGGTGCGGCTGATATCCTCGATATCCCGGAGCGCATCCTCTCCATCCTTTCCCTGCCCCTTCTTCTGTTCATATTCCTCAAGAATTCTGACAAGATCTTTCTTGTGGTTGTTCCCGATCACAATGTCAATGCAGGGATCCGTCTCCTGTTTTCCCTCCTGTGCCTGCACATAGCAGCCTGCTGCCACCACGATGGCATCCGGATTCATCTTCCGCGCCCGGTGGAGCATCTGTCTTGATTTGCGGTCGGCAATATTGGTCACGGTACAGGTATTGATAATGTAGACATCCGCCCCCTCCTGAAAGGGCACGATTTCGTATCCCGCCTTCTCGAGCATCTCCTGCATTGCCTCGGTCTCGTAGGCGTTCACTTTGCATCCAAGATTGTGCAGCGCTGCTTTTTTCATAACGATTTACCTCATTTTTCCTCTATTGTTTCTTGACTTTTTACGCCCTATCCCGTAGAATATACATAGGCTCTGAGGCCGTACTTTTATTGTATAATTCAAGGAGGGACTTTAAAATGAAAACAGTACAGATTTCATTAAACTCAATCGACAAAGTAAAATCATTTGTAAACGAAATTACAAAGTATGACAATGACTTCGATTTAGTATCCGGGAGATATGTTATAGATGCCAAATCAATCATGGGAATTTTCAGTCTTGATCTTTCCAAGCCGATCGACCTCAACATTCACGCTGACGGCGATGTAAGCGAGATTCTGGCTGCCCTTGATCCGTACATCATCAAATAATTGATCGATTGAACAATTGTAACGAAATAAAAAAGCTGTCCCGCAAGGAGACAGCTTTTTCATTTCTCTTCTCCTACTCCTCTGCTCCCCGTTTCTTCACCGTGATCACCTCGGCGCTCTCCAGGGCAGCCTGCATCAGTTCGTCGATCTTCTCATCCAGATTCTTCTCCGATTTCTCGATCCACTCCACATTGGGTTTGGTCACCGGATGCTTTGCCACAAAGATGGTGCAGCAGTCCTCGAAGGGTTGAATCGACACTTCATACGTTCCGATCTTCTCCGAGATCTCCACGATCTCCCGCTTGTCAAACCCGATCAGCGGACGGTAAACCGGCAGCGTGCAGACTGCGTTCGTCGCCGCAAGGCTCTGCATGGTCTGGCTTGCCACCTGACCGATACTCTCTCCCGTCACCAGGCCCAGACATCCGTCTTTCTTTGCAAAATGTTCCGCAATCCGCATCATATAGCGGCGCATGATGATGGTCAGTTCTTCATGCGGGCATTTCTCGTAAATATAGAGCTGAATGTCCGTAAAGTTCACGACATGCAGTTTGATGGGACCGGAATACTCCGAGACAAGACGCGCCAGGTCAATCACTTTCTCCTTTGCCCTCTCGCTCGTATACGGCGGCGCGTGGAAATAGACTGCCTCGATCTCAACGCCTCTCTTTGCGATCATATATCCGGCAACCGGGCTGTCAATGCCGCCGGAAAGCAGAAGCATGGCGCTGCCGTTTGTTCCCACCGGCATTCCGCCCGGTCCGGGGATAATCCGGGAGTAGATATAGACCTCCTCGCGGATCTCCACATTCAGTCGGATATCCGGGTTGTGCACATCCACCTTCATCCCGGGGAATGCATCCAGAACCGCCTCTCCCAGGGCACAGTTGATTTCCATGGAATTCCCGGGATAACTTTTGTTTGCTCTTCTTGCCTCTACCTTAAACGTCTGGTTTCCTTCCGGATATACCTCTCCGACATAAGCGACAACGTCCTTTTTCAGCTCTTCCAGTTCCTTAACCGCCGTGCGGACCACCGGGCAGATGCCGACAATGCCGAATACCTTCTGCAGGCTTTCCACTGTCTCATCGAAATCATACTCCCCGTCGCAGTCCACATAGACTCTCCCGTGGCATTTGTGGACATAGAACTTCCCGTCCACGTCCTGAAGCGCATAGCGGATCTGACGGACCAGGGCATCCTCGAACATATACCGGTTCTTCCCCTTGATCCCGATCTCCCCGTACTTGATCAAAAATGAATGAAATCTCATAGTTCTCTCCCAATCTTTTCCGCTCCGGCACTGATGCCGGAACTCTGTAAACTCACTGTACTACCGCCTCGTAAATCTCCGAAGCACCGGTATACAATTATATAGTGTTTCCAGTGTATAGTCAATTTCTTCTTTCGTGGTAAACTCCGACATACTGAACCGAAGCGTGGCATCCAGGTACTCCCGTGCCGCTCCGATGCCTTTGAGCACCCCGCTGACCGCCGGATGGTTCGAGGAACAGGCTGAGCCGGAAGAGACGTAGATGCCCTTTTCTTCCAGCGTATGGAGCAGCACCTCGCTGCGGACGCCCGCAACCCCGACGCTGATAATGTGAGGCGCACTTCCCTCATCGGTCATCCCGTGGACGGTAGTATTCTCAATCTTCGCAATTCCGTCCAGAAAATGCCCCTTCAGTTCCCGCATCAGCGCTGTCTTCATATCCAGATCCCGGTAGATCATCTTTGCCGCAAGTCCCAGCCCTGCGATTCCCGGCACATTCTCCGTACCGGAACGGATATTCTTCTGCTGCTCGCCGCCGAATACGATAGGCCTGATCTTCACCCGGCTGTCGATATAGAGAAACCCGATCCCCTTGGGGCCGTGGATCTTATGCCCGCTCGCCGTAAGCAGATCGATTCCCATCCGTTTCGGATAAATGTGGTATTTTCCGAATCCCTGCACCGCATCCGTGTGGAACAGAATGGAGGGCTTATAGCTCTTCACAATCCGCACCGCCTCCTGAATGGGCTGGACGGTTCCCACTTCATTGTTCACATACATGACAGATACGAGAATCGTCTCCGGACAGAGCGCTTCCTTTAAAGCGTCCAGCTTGATCCTCCCAAAAGAATCCACCGGCAGATAAGTCACCCGGAATCCTTCTTCCTCCTCCAGATACCGCATGGTGTTCAGAATTGCCGGATGTTCGATGGAGGAGGTGATCAGGTGATTTCCCGCTCTCCGGTTTGCCCTTGCGCATCCGATCAGTGCCAGATTATCGCTCTCTGTCCCCCCGGAAGTAAAGACGATCTCTCTGGCGTTCACCTTGAGGATCCGCGCCAGAGTCTCTTTCGCGTTCCGGATATAATGTTCCGCCTCCACACCTTTCCGGTGCATGGAAGAGGGATTCCCGTAATCCTGACACATCACTTTATATACCAGTTCCCCCACTTCCGGATAACACATGGTTGTGGCGGAATTGTCCAAATATACTTCCATTGTTCCTTTCCTTTACTCTTTTCTTACTATTAAATTATGTTCCCCGCTCTCCAGATGATACATCAGGATTGACAGAGCCGCAAGCCCCGCCGTCTCAGTCCGCAGGATTCTCCTACCCAGAGTAACCGGCTGTGCGCCTGCCTCCCGGGCGCGAATCACTTCTTCCTCCTCAAATCCGCCCTCCGGGCCGATAAAGATTCCCACCGACTGTCCGGGGCGTATACTTTCGATAATCCGGGCGGTCTCTTCCATTCCCTCCTCCAGTTCATAAGGGATCAGGATTACATCCAGTTTCTCTGCCTCCGCCAGAGCTTCTGCAAAGGAAACCGGTTCGGATACTCCGGGGATCCTTCCTCTCCCGGACTGCTCCGCCGCACCTTTGGCAATCAGCTGCCACCTTGCCTGTTTCTTCTGCCCTTTCTTCTCATCCAGGCGTACAACCGAGCGCTTTGCCGCAAAGGGAACCACGCGGTACACCCCCAGTTCCACCGCCTTCTGGACAATAAGCTCCATCTTGTCCCCCTTTGGGAGCCCCTGGAACAGCCAGAGTTCTGAGGGGAGCTCCGTATCCTGATCCAGGCTTTTCAGGATATCCAGGACAGCGGTTTTCTCGCCGTAATGATCCACGCAGCACAGCCAGGAATGTCCCTCGCCGTCGCTGACCCGCAGGTCCTCCCCCGGACGGATCCGAAGGACATTTTTGATGTGGTTCACATCCGGTCCCTGCATGAGAATCTTATTTTCTTTTACATCCGAAGGTTTCACAAAAAACTGCTGCATTATCTCTTCCTCGCCGTAATGCAGACCCACTCGCCCTGGTACGTCACATCCAGGATCTCCATGCCTGCCGCTGTCACCGCGTCTCTTACCGTCTGTTCCTTGTCATCGATAATACCGCTTGTAATGTAGATCCCGCCTTTTTTCAGCTGGGATGTGATCACCGGAGTCAGCTCCACAAGAACCGGGGCAAGGATATTCGCCACAACAATGTCATACTTCTCATAGCCGACTTTGTCCTGAATCGCCTTATCATCAATAATGTTTCCGATCATCACCTCATAGCGGTCCTGACTGATTCCGTTTACTTCCATATTCTCTTTGGTGGCATCGATTGCACAGGGATCCAGATCTGTTCCCACCGAATAGGCGGCGCCGAATTTCAGAGCCAGCATCCCCAGAATTCCGCTGCCGCACCCCACATCAAGTATCCTTGTATCCTCCGTCACATATTTGCGGATCTGACGGATACAAAGCTGTGTCGTCTCATGCATGCCCGTGCCGAAGGCGGTGCCGGGATCAATATGAATGATCATCTTGTCTTTATCTTCCGGCTGCACTTCCTCCCAGGACGGGATGATCAGGATATCGTCCACATAGAACTGGTGGAAATACTGCTTCCAGTTATTGACCCAGTCCACATCCTCAGTCTGGGACTCTTCTATCGTACAGTCTCCCACATTCACATAGGAAGACATCTCCTTAAGCTCACGCATGACGTCCGCCAGAATCGTATCTTTGTCATCCTCTTCCTCCAGATAAAAGCTTAAGTACGCCACCCCGTCGTCCGGTTCGATCTCCGGCAGGATATCCACAAACATCTGTTCCTTGTCCGACTGGGTCAGAGGAATCCTGTCCTCGATCTCCACGCCCTGAATTCCCAGATCCATCAGCATGCTGCTGACGATATCCTCCGCCTCTGTCGTTGTCTTCAACCGGAATTTATTCCATTTCATTCTTTCTCATCCTCCTGAAACCATAGATTCAAATCCACATTGCCCTTTATTCCCGGGACTTTCCCGTTCTCGCTGTACTGCCAGATCTTATAATCATAAGGGCACTGGGGCAGTTCGTGATAGTCCGCATACCAGAAATCATACCCGGCAAGCTGGTCCATCTTCAGCGTAAATGCCATCCACGGGAGATTGGCATAGATCATGGAGTCGTACCCCTCGCTCTCAATGATATCACAGAAAACCTTGCAGAAATTGGTGAAGTCGGTGTCCGTATTCTCATCGGTGCGGGCGGTATCCCATTTGATATCCTCCGTATCATATACAACCGGGCCGTCAATGTCATAGGGACGGATATGTCCCAGTACATACTCCGCCTCCTCGACAGCCTCCGACGCCGTAATCGCCTGGGAGAAGAAATAGACCCCCACATCCAGCCCGGCATCCAGCGCTCCCTGAACATTCCGTTCAAACATGGCGTCCAGCACCAGATCGCCGCTCTCCCCGTAAGCACGGTAGCCCAGACGGACAATGACAAATTCCACACCCGCCTTTTTCACCTGTTTCCAGTCGATCTCCTCGCCCTGAAACTCCGAGACATCAATTCCCATTTCTGCCGTGACGCCGTCTTCGGCATCCGCAAAGGACTTGTATCCTGTCTCATCATCAGTGAAAAGATATTCAAAATTATAAGTGCATTCCGGAACCGTCTCAAGAAGCTCTGCTTCGTATTCATTCTCCTCCACATCCTGAAAATGGAAATACCTGGTTCCGTCCTTCTCTTCTATCGTAATCCCTGATACATCGCCTGTGTCTTCCCCGGCATTTTCTCCGCCTCTGACCTGACAGGCAGTTGTCAGCAGGGCGCATCCCAGGATCAGGGACAAAATCTTGCTTTTTTTCATAAATACTCCGCCGCCAGCCCCGCACGCGGTACAGGGCTGTTATTTTGATGGCACCTCATGTGCTACCATCCTAGGATATAACGAATCCGTGATTCTTGCAAGAGAAATTCTCATACTTCTCTGCCTCTGCGGTTTCTTTCACTCCTGAGCCGGAACAGTCTCCATCTCGTCGCCGACGCAGATTTTGCCTCCATGGATCACCCGGGCAAACACGCCCTCCCTGGGCATGATGCAGTCTCCCATCTTCTGAAAAATCTGGCACCCGTGATGGCACTCCTTGCCGATCTGGGTGATCTCCAGGACCACATCATTGCAGCGAAGCCTTGTTCCCACCGGCAGGGTCCGGAAGTCAATGCCCGCCACTGCAAGATTCTCTCCGAAGGCACCATCCGCCACTTCCGCCCCTTTTTTCCGGAACTCTTCGATTTTATCATAGGAGAGGAGGCTGACCTGGCGGTGCCATTTTCCCGCATGGGCATCTCCCTCGATCCCGTAATCCTCGATAAAATTTCCTTCGCCGATGTTCGTCTTCTGCGTACCCTTCTCCAGGCTTGTGCAGACTGCGATTACCTTTCCCATACTGATATTACCTCCATGTCATCCGCCGATCCTTGCCATCTCTTTTTTCTCAATATGGGAGTCTTCCTCTTCTTCCCTCCCCTGTTCTTCAAAATGATGGCACGCCGGCTTTTCGTATATCACTTTCTCCATCACACTTCGCAGCTCTTCATCCGTGGATCCTCCCCGCAGCATTTTGCGCAGATCCGCGCCGGTATCGTACTGCAGGCATGCCTTTAAATATCCTTCCGGCGTCAGACGTATCCGGTTGCAGGTACTGCAGAACTTGTGCGTCATGGCGCTGATAAACCCGATTTTCCCCGCAAAGCCCGGAAATGTCAGATATTCTGCCGGCCCGTTGCCCGGCCGCTCTCCCCGGTATATCCGAGCCGCCCCGAATTTTCCTTCCAGAGTGTCAATGATCTGCCCTCTTTCTGTTCCCGCGAACTGCCGTCCCAGCCCGACAGGCATCATCTCGATAAACCGCACGTCAACAGAGCGTTTTTCCGCAAGTTCTGCCAGACTGATCCAGTCGGAAGGATCGGCGTCCGCAAGGGGGACGCAGTTGATCTTCACCCGCAGACCGGGACAGGCAAGCGCCGCCTCCAGCCCCTCAAGAGCTCTCCGCAGATCCCCGCCCCGTGTCACTCTCCTGTACTTCTCTTCATCCAGTGTGTCAATACTGATATTGACGGCATCCAGTCCGTTCGCCGCCAGTTCCGCCATATGCTCCTTCAGGAGGATGCCGTTGGTGGTCAGCGTCACCTGTTCGATTCCGGGAATCTTTTTCAGCATTCCCAGAAGTGACGGCAGTCCTCTGCGCACCAGGGGTTCGCCTCCGGTCAGCTTAATCCTCGAGATCCCAAGCCCCGCTGCAATCCGGCAGACTCTCTCAATCTCGTCAAAACGCAGGATCTCCTCATGGCTCACGCAGCAGATCCCCGTTTCCGGCATGCAGTAGATGCAGCGCAGATTGCACCGGTCTGTGACAGATACCCTCATGTATTCAATTTTCCTGCCATACTGGTCTTTCATCTTCTGCTCATCCTTTCCCGCACCGCACCTGCATTCCTTTTTCCATCGTCCGTCAGGGTCTCGCGCACTCGCCTGCATTTCCGGTGAGGATCGCCAGGCCGTGATCCAGGGAAGGCAGGACCGCTTCCAGATTTTCTTTCGCCCCTTTCGGGCTTCCCGGAAGATTGATAATCAGTGACGCGCCCCGGATCACCGAAGCGCCCCGGCTTAACATCGCCCGCGGCGTAACCTTCAGAGATGCCAGGCGCATGGCCTCCGCAATGCCGGGCGCATTTCTTGTGGCAACGGCGAGAGTCGCCTCCGGCGTACAGTCCCGGGGCGCAAATCCGGTGCCGCCGGTTGTGACCACCAGATCAAATCCATCCTCATCACACAGGCGGCGCAGGCAGTCTTCAATCTCTTTCTGTTCATCCGGAAGAAGCACTTCCTTTTCCACCGAATATCCCGCCTGTGCGAGCAGTTCCCGGACCAAAGGTCCGCTTTTGTCCTCACGCTCTCCCCGGTATCCCTTGTCGCTGAGTGTCACTACAGCAGCCCGCCATTTTCCCGTTTCCATTATTGCCGCACCTTCTTTCTTCCGGTTTCCTCTCTCGTACCCGGGCGGTCGTTCCGGACATCGCCGCTCTTTCCGCCGCTCTTCTGCACAAGATAGATCTCTCCGATCTCCATGGTCTTATCCATGGCTTTGCACATGTCGTAGACCGTCAGAAGAGCTGTGCTGACACCGGTGAGCGCCTCCATTTCCACGCCTGTCTTTCCCGTGACTTTCACCGTGCATCTGCAGCGGATGGCACATTCTTTCTCGTCCAGGTCAAAATTCACCCGGCAGTTGGTGATGGGCAGGATATGGCACATGGGAATCAGTTCAAACGTCCTCTTTGCCGCCATGATCCCCGCTGTCGCCGCCACGCCCAGCACATCGCCTTTTGCCACAGTGCCCTCCCGGACTGCCCGGAATACTTCCCGGCTGACAAAGATCGTGCCCGCCGCCTCAGCCTGGCGCACGGTGTCCTGCTTATCCGTCACATCCACCATGACCGCCCTGCCGTTCTCGTCAAAATGTGTAAAGCACATGAAATTCCTCCTTCTTCCTTACCTGAAAAACAATCTCCCACTCCTTTACCACTGCCGGTTCAAAGAAAGCCGCGGAAAAGGCCTCGTGGACTTCCGGCTGTGTACATTCTTTATCCCTGATCTTTCCTGCCATAAAAATAGCCGTGGGACCGGAAGCACCGCCGATGATCTGCATGTCTGTCCCTGCTGCCGTTCCCGCATCCGGGTCATCTGTACCGTTATAAGTCGTTGCAGCCATCCCTGTATATTTCTCCGCATCTGCCGCAGATTTCTTTCTGACAGGAACCGGCTGTTCCCCCTGCACCCGGCAGCGGATCGTATAAGATGATTCCGGAAGGTCCGGCGTCATGGTATAGCCGATCACCTCATACCACTGGGGCATCCGGTAGTCCTCCCACATTTTTCCCGCTTCGTCCTCCGCCCGGGACAGCTCTTCCGCCATATTTCTCTGCTCCCGGTAGCAGATCTGCATCACATGTTTCTTTCCCGTTTCCGGATGGGTAAACGGTATCTTCTGCCCGGTTTCCCATATTTCAAACTCCGCTGCGGTCACGCTTTCCGGAACCGCCTGGAAATGAAGATCCAGTTTTTTCGGATAGTTTTCTCCAACTGCTTCTCTTCCGCGGGATTTTATCCAGGAAAAGCTGTGCCGTTCCATAGTCCAGTACTGTTCCGCATCCAGATCATAGTGCTTCAGGAAGTCCTCCGCCTCCCGGTCGGACTGTTCCGGATTGTCCGGTCTCCATCCCATTCCCCGGACCTCTGCGGACATCAGTTCCTCCCCGTCAGCTTTCAGCCGTATCCGGCATTTCAGGTCCATGGGGCTCTCTGCCATGCACCGATCCAACTCCGATTCCGTCATATCCCCGGGATGGTTCAGCATTTCCCGCCATTTCTTTTCGTATGCCTCGATCTGCTCCTGTTCCACTTTTTTGCAGAGGTCAAGAACCAGTCCCTCGTCGCAGACATACAGGGAGAGCAGACGGAATGTATCGCCTTCCCATTCAAAATCCCGGTTGATCTTCCGCTCCCTGCCCGGTCTTTTTCCGATTCCTTCTGTCCAGAAGCTCTCGCCGTAATACACGTTCCACTCCTCCCGGCGCTCAAAGGTCAGTTCCGCAAAACCGCCGTACTGCCTGACATCTGTAAGCCTGAGGTGCTTCTCCCCGGGAAGTTCCGGGAAAAGACGGATTCCTTCCCCGAGAATCACCGGGGCAACGGTGATCTGGTAGCGGTCGATCAGATCTTCGTGCATCAGAGCCTCCGCCACCTGCGCGCCCCCGCAGATCCAGATATTTTTCCCTTCTTCCCTGCGCAGAATTTTTACAAGATCACATACCGGCGTATCGATAAATGTGATTTCCTCTGTATCCTCCATCTCTCTGTGGGTGAGTACATAGCAGGGAATCCCCTCATATACCCACCGGTCGGGAGAGAGTTCCGTCACGATCTGGTGATAAGTGTTCCACCCCATGATGACGGTGTCCACGTCCCGGATGAACGCATCGTATGAGGATTCTTCCTTCTCATTCCCGGGGACATCCGCCGTGCTGTTCAGCCAGTCCACGCCTCCGTCTGTATCTGCGATACAGCCGTCAAGACTCATGGCAATATAAAGGACAACCTTTCTCATGCACTCACCTCCTGATTTCCTGATATTTCTCCCTTTGTCTTCCGTTCCTCACAGCGTTTCTCCGCCAGCTCCATCAGTGCCCGTTCATTTGCCGCATCCGCAGGATAAGGGTAAGAAGCCGCACACTTTTCAAACCGGGTACGGAGCTTTAGAGCCTGCTCCGTTCCTTTTCCGGTTTCTGCTTCTTTACCGGCTCCGTTCCCACCCCTGTAAAGCAGCGTCCAGGCGTACTCTGTCCGGAGCACCGTAAGATTATTTTTCATCTGCCTGAGCATTTTCTGATGTCTCTTCTCTGTCCACTGCGACAGCACAGCTTCATCCTGTGTTCCAATCAGCTCGAAATAAATCCTGTCGCAGACCAGAACCGTCCGGTATACGCCGATTATTGCCGCCGACTCCATGGAAAGAAGCCTGTCACAAAGTCTGGAAGCCTCCTCAAAACGGCGTTCCTCCACCAGTCTGTTTTCCACGAAAATCGCCCGTGAGACAGTGATCGGATTTCCCGTCTCATTTTCATCCGGAACCCGGAACCATTCTTCCGGCATCTCCCTGAGCATCATGCCTTTTGTCTGCAATTCTCCGATCTTCATCATAACCCAGAAAGAATTCATGGCTTCCCGGCTTTTTCCGATATCCACGATATTCTGTCCGTCGTTATTTATAAGTGCTGCTTTCATGGGAATCCCGTTTGTCAGTGCGGCCAGAAATCCCAGTACAGCAAGGCATCCAAAAAAGATCTGCGGCAGAACAGCACCGCTTAAAAGCAGAGCAGCTGCCAGAAAGAATGCACCGGTAATCAGATTGACCAGGACTCCGCCCAGGTTGTAGAGCACATAGAGAACCTTCCCGTCCTGCATATCCGGCGGCGCCATCAGACACTGTCCTCCCGTACCCGCCAGGGCGTAACGTTTCCGGACAATCCTGCCATTTTCTCTCATCCACAGAAAACTTCCGATGCGGAAAGAGCAGAATGTATAGCCGCTCAGCAGTCCGAAGATCAGATGTCCTCCCTCATGGAGAATAGTCTGGATAAAATATGCAATATAAATACTGACAAGCAGAAACGCCGCATAAAACACAAACTCCCCGGCATCCAGTTCCACCCGGTCAGCCCAGGCGGCAAGCGCATACCCGCCCGCGCCGCCTGCGGCGAGAAACAGGATAAACATGATCACTCCGACAATCTTCTCTTTCAAAATTCTGTCCCCCTGCTTTTATGTTCTTTTCCCATTATAGCGAATGTTTCCCTCTGATACAAGCAGAGGATTTTTAATTACAGGCAGAGGGTTCCGAATGGAAATTTTCCCTGTACAGAGAGCTTCACTGACCAGCCAGGAGTTTTTCTGCGGCGGTCTGCATCTGCTGCTCATCCGGCTCCCAGGAAAAGCGGATCTCTATGATCCGGTCGCTGTAGAATAGCAGATATTGATTCGTATAGCTTTCCAGATGGTATCTTCTGTAAGCTTCTTTTGCCCCCCACGGCACAGGGTCCACCGGTTCATAAAAGTCCCGGTAAATAACCTCTCCGTCACTGACTGTATTCTGCGCGTCATTCAGGAGATCTTCCCGGCAGATTCCATACAGTGCAGGTACGGAAATATGCGTGACCGTATAGGACATATCCGGCATTTCCCGGAAATCTTCCGCGTCAAACCTGGGGTACTGAGACATCTCCGAGCGCTGTACAAGAAATGATCCTTCATACCAGCGCCGCATACTGTATCCGTCTGAAGGAATACCAAGCAGCTCCTCCAGAGTCAGGGGGAGTTCATCGTGATAAGCAGTAAACGTATTCCCCTCATATTCATAACTCTCCTCATCGGAATCGGCAAATACCGTGTCATTGAGCACCATCATCCCGATGTTGACCACCATAAGGAGAGTGAAAAGGAAGAGGAAACCGACAAGGAAGGAAACGACTTTGTTCACTCCGGGGGACGCTTTTCTCTTTCTCAGGGCATTTCTCACTCCGTTGATCAGTACAGCTCCCACTGCATAGACGAGTGTCGTCAGCAGTACCCGAGCCGCCGCAGATCCGGACTGTACTGCCAGGCTGACAAGCATTCCGGCAAATACAAGAATAACAAAGATAACAAGAATCCTCTGAAACAGGGTTGCCCATCTCCCGGATTCCAGAAATTCTCCGTGTACCGCTGCCCTTCGCGCACGGAACCGCCACAGGTAATACCCGCCGATCTCAACCATGCAGAGCAGAAGCAGCGCCCCCATTTCCAACACACTCGCTGCTGCTCCCGCATTTGCCAGTTGTACGGCTGGATTCTGCAGTATGAAAAACAGACAGACGCCGCCCGCCACAAGAGCCATCACGGCAAGAACCAGGTACGGCACAAGGACCGTTTTCACCATGCCTGTATGGATGGCGTCGATCTCCACTTCCGGCTCCGTCTCAATGGGCGTGGGATTCTCCCGCTCATTGTAAAAGACAAGCATGGAAGCCCGCTTCATCGCCAGAACCCATCCCGTATGCCTGCAGAATTCTTCAAATTCCAGTTCATTCTCTGATGGTTCCGGCTCAAACTCAGAAGCATCCGGATGAAACGTCACACAGAAATGCAGTTTCTTCGGCTCGATCCTTCTGTATTTCCATGTAAAGGTCGATATCTCTTCGATCAGCCATCCCTCCGCAGCCATCCGCTCCATATGGAGTTCCATCCCTCTGCGGTCATAAGATGAAAACAGCTCCATTCTTCGCTTTGTCTCTCTCATTGTCCCTCCTCCTCTCCAAAGATCCGGCGGTAATCCACAGCCTGGGCGCAGATACGGTCATATTCCTTCTTCAGGATCTCCCGCCCTTTCTCCGTCAGGATATAGCTTCTCCGCCGTCCCTCCACTTTTGTCTCACGGATAAAACCTTCGTTCAGAAACTGCTCCAGCAGATTGTAAAGTGTCCCCGATCCCACGCTGACACGGTTCTCCGTCATGGCGGGCACCCGGTCCAGAATATCCATCCCGTAGCATTCTTCTTTCAGGCAGAGAAGAATGTAGAACATCTGCTCGGTCAGTGTCTGAAACTTCGCTCTTGGCATGGGCGTCACCCCCTTCTGAATATACAGGTATAAGTTCATTCTCGATATTCGAGTTTTCTTACTTTCAGTATATTCTCGATATTCGAGAATGTCAAGCAGAAAGAACGGGGAACTACCTGGTGATAAAATTCCCCTGGCACTTCCCCGTTTTTTTCTTCCTTCTCTGTGTGCCGGGATTTACTCCGGCTGATTTATCAATATCTTCCCCCGATCGTAAAAGCAGCTGATCTTACCAATCGCAGGAATTAATTGCCGCCAGAAGAAAGCCTGGCAAGCTGTGCTTTTAATTCTGCAATCTCCCTGTCTTTTTCAGAGAGAGCAGCCTCCTTCTCTGCCAACACACTGTCCTTTTCTGAAATGACAGCCTCCTTCTCCGCCAACGCACTGTCCTTTTCCAACTTTAAAGCATCAATCTCATTCTGCATCTCATCGATCATATACTGTACGGTATTCCGGTCCAGTTCCTGCAGTTCCTTGGAAAACATATTCATCACCTTCTCCATATTCCGGCACAGTGTATAGATTTCCTCATAATATTTCTTAAACTGCGGATACTCCCCGATCAGCTTTACAATCACTTCCGGTTCGTCCACACTGAGGAAAGCAAGCCATG